>JBOEGF010000014.1:0-270878 GCA_050633305.1 Nannocystales bacterium | reverse complement strand
CCGCCAAGAAGGTCGCCCCCGCTAAGAAGGTCGCCCCCGCTAAGAAGGTCGCCCCCGCCAAGAAGGTCGCCCCCGCCAAGAAGGTCTCCAAGAAGACCACCGCTAAGAAAGCTCCAGCTAAGAAGGTCTCCAAGAAGACCACCGCTAAGAAAGCTCCGGCTAAGAAGGTCTCCAAGAAGACCTCCGCTAAGAAAGCTCCGGCTAAGAAGGTCGCCAAGAAGACCTCCGCTAAGAAAGCTCCGGCTAAGAAGGTCTCCAAGAAGACCACCGCTAAGAAAGCTCCGGCTAAGAAGGTCTCCAAAAAGGCTACCGCGGCAAAAGCCCCGGCCAAAAAGGCTCCGGCTAAGAAAGTCTCCAAGAAGACCCCCGCTAAAAAGGTCTCCAAAAAGGCCCCGGCTAAGAAGGTCTCCAAGAAGACCCTCGCTAAGAAGGTCTCCAAAAAGGCCCCGGCTAGGAAGGTCTCCAAGAAGACCTCCGCTAAGAAGATCTCCAAAAGGGCCCCGGCTAAGAAGGTCTCCAAAAGGGCCCCGGCTAAGAAGGTCTCCAAGAAGACCGCCGCTAAGAAGGTCTCTAAAAAGGCCACTGCCAAGAAGACCACCGCTAAGAAGGCTCCGGCCAAGAAGGTCTCCAAGAAGACTCCCGCAAAGAAGAAGGCCGCGAAGCGGTCGACGCGCCGCCGATAGAGGTCTGTGATGGCCCTGCGTCCGATCAGCGGTTGGGCATATGCAGGAACGGGCGATGTCTCGGGGTGGGCATCGCTCGATGGGCAGTTCAGCAACCGCCTCGGGTCCGACACAGGACTCGCGAACGCGTTGGACAAGGCGAGGAGCCGGTGGGGTCTCGCCCGCGTCGGCTGCCTCAACGCGGGGGCGTCATGGGGCTGCGCGCCGCCGGATTCAGCGGTCGGGTTCAGCTACGCCAAGCTGGGGCCGGACGCGGACGCGGGAACACTTCGTTCCGCGTGGGCGCTTGTCGAGCGCGGTGTTGCAGACGCGGTGTGGGTCCGATCGCCTGGGGCTGAGTTTCTAGTGGAGCGGACCGGGGATGGTCCGGTCGGATTGAGCCCAGGCAGCGTGCCCCGTTGCGACCTGGCCCTCGACGTCGATGCGCGCTCCTTGATCACCGCGGTCGTCGTGGGTGCGGCGGTCATCGAGTTGGGGCTGCGATGCGCACCCGGGGGAACGGATCCGGAACGCGTATGCGTGCAAGCACCCCAAGGGACGTGGCAGATGGAGCTTCGCTCATGAAAGCCTGGATCGCGGATGCGTCCGTGTGGACACCGGAGCACGGGGCCCTGTCTGCAGAGGACGGATTGGGATCACTCTCGCGGTTCTCGCGAACATGTGCTTCGATCGTGGAGCGGGTCCTTCCACCGAGCCGAGAGGTCCTTGTCATCCTCGGTACGTCGACCCCGCCGGAGGCGTCCCCCGAACAGACTGCGCTCGAGTTGAAGCAGCGCTGGCCCGACTGCGGGCTCGAGTTCATCGTCGCAGGGGCTCAGACGCTCCCAATGTCCGGCATGGATGCACTGGTCTCGATGGGGCATGGGCGCACGGTGTTGTGGGCAGTGGTCGATTTGAAGCCGACTGCAGAGCTCGCAGCCGTCGTCCGCCTGTCGAGTGTTCCGACCGATCGACGGTTGGAACTCACGCGAACGGACGAAGTCGCGCCCCCGCCCGCCGAGCACCTGAACTCCTGCGCCGGAGTACTGTCGCTTGTCGATACAGTGGGTCGAGAAAGCGTCTCGATTAAGGTCGGTCCTTGGTGCCTCGCGGTGACACCGGAAGTTTGACCCATCATTTTCTCCGGATTCGGCGCCGTGTGGCCGATGATATTTCCAGATGAGCGAGTTGCCTTGCCTGCGGCTGTTCGTGTTCAAGGAAGGGCTGCTGTCGAGGCTCGGCCACGACCTGCGCCTGTCCGTCGATGCGTTTGAGATGACGCTCGAAACGGGGACGCTCGTCGGTCGGTTCAAGACCGCATCGATCCGTGTCGATGGTGCGATGAAGAACGGGGCCCTCGACCCCGAAGGTCTGTCCTCAAAGGACAAGTCCAAGATCGAGAAGACGGTCCACGGTGAAATCCTGCGTGCCGACAAGTTCCCCGAGGCGGTGTTCGAGGCGAATCTCGAGCCGCGCGGAGACACGGGCGAGCTTCGAGGTTCACTGACCTTGCTCGGCCGCCGTCGCGCGCTCGACCCAATTCAGATCATCCCGATGGCGGACCGTTTCGTGGCGAAACTGACGATCGAGCCGACGCGTTGGGGGATCAAGCCGTACCGCGGGCTCGCCGGTGCGCTCAAGATCCAAGACCGCATCGACGTTGAGATCGCGATCGAAGCCGACTTTGCGCTGGACTCGATCGAGGCCCGACGCTGGGGCCGTCAGCCGTAGGGGTTCCGCAGGTCGGGGTGGAGCGACTTCGAATCTGGTGTTGGAGCCGGCGACGCTGGTTTCGAAGTTGAAGCTGGCTTTGGATCCGGCCTTGGATCTCGCTTTGGATCCGGCTTCGGATCTCGCTTTGGGCTTGGCGCGCTCGTCGGCGTTGCGTCCGACTTGGGCTTTCGCGGCTTCCGAGGTTTCCGAGGTTTCGCCGTCGGCTCCGGTTCGACCTCGGGGTCTGGGGTCTCCACCGCCACGACTGCTGGCGGCTCCTCCGGAACAGGGACCGGCTTGGGCTCAGCCACGACAACCTCCGGCTTTTCCGTGGGCGGCTCGGGGGGCAGCGTAGCGACGTCAATCGGAGCTTCTACCGGGGCTGAGGGCACTGCTGCGTCGGTCGTCCCCTCCGTCGGTTCGAGCAAGAACACGATCCCAAACGACACCAGGAGTCCCAGACCCACGCCGAGACCGAGCAGCACAGGAAGCATGAGTGGGCTGCGACGGCGTTGGCCTTCGAGTGTTTCGCCCGTCGCCTGCACCGTGTGGCGCGGGGCCGAAGGCACGGTGTTCTCGGGCCCATGTCCACGATGGCCCAGCGGTACGGGAGCAGGGTCGACGACTTGAGTGGAACCGACCGCGGGGAACGACGAGGACACCAGCGCCTGTCGCCGCGGGCTTGATCCGCTTCCGAGAGACTCCGTCGCGTGGTGCTGTGGCGGAGCCGCGGAGGCCTCGATGGCTGCGGGGTGCGGCGCGTTCCAACCGGGCGCTTGCGGAGAGTTGGTGCCCTTGCCGTACTCGAGCGTGCTCCCATGCGCGAGAGCCTCAGCCAGCTCGTGCATCGACTGAAAGCGTTTCTCCGGCGCCTTCTCCAAGCACCGCAACACGATCGCCTCGGCTTCGGGAGGGATGTCCGGCACCAGCTTTCGAGGTGGTACGGGCGGCTCGGAGACGTGCTGTTCGAGGACGACGTAGGGGTTGTTCCCCTTGAACGGCGCCTCACCGGTCAGCATCTTATAGGCGACAACACCCGCGGCGTAGATATCGGTCCGCGCGTCGATCGTACCGCCACGCGCTTGCTCCGGCGCCATATAGGAGACCGTGCCAAGCAGGCCGTTGGTCATCGTGTTGGCTTGCGTGAGACCACCGAGCTGCTCCTCGACGACCTTGGCGATACCAAAGTCCAGGACCTTTGCGACCTCTTCTCCACTCTGCCGCCGGATGAGGAAGATGTTTGCCGGCTTCACATCGCGATGGACGATGGCTTTGTCGTGAGCAGCACCCAGTGCGCCGACCACCTGAAGGAGGATCCTTCGAGCACGGCTCCAGCCCATGCGCCCAATCGACTTGAGCTCTTGGCGGAGATCGAGTCCCTCGAGGAACTCCATGACGAAGTAGACCGGCAGCGTATCGGTCGGGCCAAAGTCGACGATGTCGACGATGTTCTCGTGTTCGATGACGGAGGAGGCCCGTGCTTCTCTCAAGAACCGCTTGACGTTGCTGGGGTCCTCGCAGAGGTCGGCGCGGAGCACCTTGATCGCGACCCTGTTGTGGAGTCCAACACGCCTGCCTTCGTAGACAGAGGCCATGCCGCCGACGCCAAGCTTGCCGAGCACCTCATACCGACCCCCGAGCACGTTGCCCGTGAGTTCGTGAGCGCGAGCGATGACGGCGTCTTCCATCCGGTGCTGGGTATCGTAGCAGGCTGGGTTACACCTGGTGCCACCCACACAGATCCCCGAATAGACGCCGATTTCAGGACTTGGGAAGCCCTTCGATGCCCATCGGTCTCGGCTTGCTGCCCGTTTCTCGCTGAATCTTCGACATGGATTGCACCACCTTGGTCTGCAACTCACCGAGCTTGGGCAGCAGCTGGCGGTTGGTGTCGTTGAGCCGCCGCAGGAAGTCGCCGCTCACCGGTCGGCGATCTCGAACAACCTCGTACAGCTCGTCGAACACTGCGGCCAGATCATCGGGAACACTCCCAGACTTGAGCGGCGTCGCGTCTTCATCTTGCGTGCGGTTGTCAGGTTTGACCGCTGCGACCGCTGCCTCGATGTTTGCATCGGCGATCCCCATCCGTCCGAGCACCTCGGGAATGACCTGGGCGGGGTCGGAGAGCACCTCGTCATACGTCTGCAGCTGGTACGCGTACCCGCGCAAGCTGATGTCTCGCACCAGCGCGAAGTTCTCCATCCACCACTCGAACGCGGGGGGGAAGTGGAAAGGCTGAGCAGCATCGGGGTTCTTGGCGACGCGGTCCTGGTCCTCGAGCGCGTACAGGCGGTTGATCGAGGCCTCGTACTCCCGCCACTTGCGAACATTGGCGACCACCAGGTCGATGTACGCGCGCTCGCTCCGGACGACTCCGGGCACGAAGACCTTCACCGCAAACCCCTGCACGTCGTCGGGCATGAAGTACGCGCCGGTGGTGGGGTGAGGATTGGTCCGAAAGTAGATCCCCTGACGAAGGATGCTCTCGTAGAAGCCGTCGGGGTTGGCGTCCTTGAGCGACGACTTCTCCCAGTTGCGCGGGAATGCGGATCCGAGCACCGGAACGCCCGCGCTCCGCAGGACCTGCATCCACATGGACGTTCCACTGCGCTTCGTGCCCGAGACCAGGAACATACCGACGAGCCTACGCGGTTTTCCGCGGCCCTGTTACCGTGCGCCCATGTCTCGGGTCTGCGTTCTCCACGTCGGGGGCACGATCGGAATGGCCGCCTCGCCTGATGGTCTGGTGCCGCAACGCGAAGTTCTGGATCGCTACCTCGCCTCCATGCCCGAGCTGCAACGCCCGGATGTGCCGAAGCACCACGTCGAGCTCCTCGAGCCGCTCCTCGATAGTGCTGACATGGCGCCCGCAGACTGGCTCCGCATCGCCAAGGCGATCGTCGCCCGGGATGCAGAGTTCGACGGTTTCGTCGTGTTGCACGGCACCGACACGATGACGCACACCGCGTCCGCGCTCAGCTTCCTGCTGCAAGGGCTCCGCAAGCCCGTGATCCTCACCGGGGCACAACTCAGCCTCGAACATGTGCGGACCGACGGTCGCGAGCACATCGTCACGTCGATCATTCTTGCGGGCACCACCAAGATCCCCGAGGTCTGCATCTACTTTGCGGACCGACTCTTGCGAGGCAACCGGGCACAGAAGGTTCACAACACCGACTTCGTCGCCTTCGACTCGGGCAACCTGCGGCCGCTGGCAACCGTGGGCGCCCGCATCAAAGTGGCGGACCATCTCATCCGGAAACCGGGCGGCGGCCTGCCGATCTCGCTGAAGTTCGAACGCGCCCCGCAAGTCGTCGCGCTCCGGGTGTTTCCCGGGTTGAGCCGGGTCTTGCTCGACACGGTGCTCGAAGGAGCGGACGGCGTCGTCCTCGAGACCTACGGCGCGGGAACCTTCCCGCATCGAGGCGGCGCGTTGCTCGAGTCGATCCGCCGAGCAACCTCGGCGACCAAGCCGACCGTCGTCGTCAACGTGAGCCAGTGCCACGGCGGCGTCGTCGACCAGGCCACCTACGCGAGCTCGCGCGCTCTCGCCGACTCTGGGGTGGTCAGTGGGGTCGACATGACACCCGAGGCTGCCCTGACCAAGCTTTACTGCCTGTTCGCGGCGGGACACGCGCCCGACGCTGTGCGACGCATGGTGGGCGAGGACCTCGCCGGCGAGCTTGACCCGACCGCGGTCTCAGACGTTTAACGTCTCGCATGACTCGTTGGGCTGCCGCGTTCTGCCTGCTTTTCTTTGCGTGCGACGGCGATGGCGGCGCGACGGCGAGCGAAGCGAAGTCGTCGGCCCAAGCCAAGCCCAAGGCGGACGCTGAGGTGGGCTACGACATCCGTCGCTTGCGACCCCGGGATGGCGAAACCCTCGACGAGATGTTCGGGCGCCTCTCGCAGCAAGCCAACGACGACGGAAAGCAAGTCGCCGTCTTGTTCTCGGCCGCGTGGTGTGAGCCATGCCGCCACCTCGAGCTGGAGCTTGGCAACGTCCACCCAGCCTCCAAGATCGGAAAATTCCGGGTTCTGGAGCTCAAAGAAGAGGACTGGATGGGCGCGTCGCGGATGAACGAGTTCAACGCGCTTCGGAAGCGCTGGTATGCGAAGACGGACAGCTACCCGGTCTTCATTCTGCTCGACGCCGAGGAGAAGAAGATCGAAGAGATGAAGGAAGCCATCGACCGACTCAACGCGGCAGGCGTCGAGCCAACCGTCGACAACTGGTTTGCCGACGTTGCTGGGCAAGCCTGACGCAACCCAGCTGGGTTCGGGATCTGCCAAGAATTCGCGTTGACGGTCGGCTTCCTGCTAGGCCGGAACCATGCGGCACACATCGGTCCTGGCCGTCCTCCTGTTGCTCGGAGCCTGCGATCGGCAGGGCCAAGCCGAGGCGCCGACGACCGGGATGTCCCAGCCCGAGGATGGCCTCGTCGCCGGAGTCGATCCCGCGCCCACGCCCCCTCCCTCCCGGGTCGTCGAAGCGACACGCCCCGCGCCTGCCGTCGAGGCCGCGCCTGCCGCACCGCCGGCACCCGTGCCCGACCCCCGCATCGCGCTCAGTCCCGAAGCACCCGAGCACCTCCCCGCACCCCCGCCCGGATACGGCGTGATTGCCCCCTCCGACGGCGTTCCCGATCCGTCGGAGCTGACCGTGCATGGCTTGGCGGGCTACGAAGTTGTCGCGGTCTATGACCGTCCGGACACGGACGCCCACTCCCTGGGATACCTCCGGGTCGGCACGCGGATGATGGTCTCCCCCAAAGTCGAGGGACGCGGTTGTCGCAAGTCGTGGCACCAGCTTCCCCAGGGCGGCTACGCCTGCTTCGGCAAAGGTCTCGTCGTCGACTCGAAGCGAGAGCCGCGCTTGGGTACCCCTGCGACAGCACCGGACAAAGACTCCGCGCTCCCGTACCGCTACGCATACGTCAAGCAGTGGAACTCGCCGATGTACTGGCGTCCACCCACCGCCGAAGAACGGAAGGCCGCGACGAAGAAGCGTGCCGAGCTCGAGCGAGCTCGAAAGGGCGAGGCCGTGCCCACGCCGGGTGCAGCGGTAGCCAAGCCCGCAACTCCCCCGGCCAAACCCGCCGCAGCCGAGCCGCCGAAGAAAGAAGGTCTCGCCGCGCTACCCAAGCCCGACGGAAGCACGCCCGAGCCGACAACTCCAGCGACGGTCATCGCAAAAGTCGACCCCCCTGCACCCCCGCCGGAGCCAGAACCGGAGGTCAAGCTCCCGCTCAACCGCGAGACTCCGTGGCTCGAACGCGGCTTCTTCCTCGCGATCGGTGAGAAGGTCGAAGTCGACGGCATCCACTACTGGAAGACCGCACGCGGTGGTTTTGTGGAAGCCAGTGCCGCGTACGTCTACGACACGAAGGGGTTCGAAGGGACCGCCCTGCCCGATGGCACCGGATTCCCGATGGGCTTCGTGATGACCTCCAAGGGCGCGAAGCGCTTCGAGTTCGATACCGAAGGGCGGCTCATCCCCAAGGAAACGCTTGCGAACAAGACGTTCGTCGACCTGCAAGAGGAGGTCGAGCACGGCGGCAAGACGTACATGATGACGACCGACGGCAGCCTGATCCGCAAGGCCGTGATCCGGTTCGCACAACCGCAGCCGATGCCCGAGGGGCTCGAGCCCTACGATCGCTGGGTCGACGTCAGTCTCGACAAGCAGATTCTCGTCGCCTACCAAGGTCCCGAGCCCAAGTTCATCACGCTGGTGTCCACCGGAAAGAAGGGCAGCAAGGAGGAGTCCTTCGAGACTCCAACGGGCCAGTGGCGGATCCGCAGCAAGCACGTATCGACGACGATGGATGGCCAGTCGGACACCGACGGCAACTACTCGATCCAAGACGTCCCTTGGACGATGTACTTCAACGACAGCATCGCGCTGCACGGGGCCTTCTGGCACGACGGCTTCGGCCGGGTTCGAAGCCATGGGTGCGTGAACTTGGGCCCCGCCGATGCCAAGTGGCTCTTCGACTGGACGTCCCCCGGACTCCCGGAAGGCTGGCATGGCGTACACGCGCACAAAGGCAGCCCGGGGACGACGATCGTCGTTCGTCGGTAGGCAGGCCCGAAGCGCACCAACCAAATGAAGAAGCCCCGCCGGCTGGTGCCGAGCGGGGCTCTTTGCGTTGAGAGAGGAACGGCCTACTTGCCGGTGGTCGTACCGTCGGTGTCGGCGTCGGTGTCGGTTGCGTCGGTGTCGGTTGCGTCCGTGTCGGTTCCCGTCGGATCGCCGCAGTCTTCGCCGCCAACCTCGGGGGTCTCAGGTCCGTCGCCGTCGGGGTCGATGCAGTACCAGACGTCACCGTTGGCGTCGCAGCATCCCTCAGCCGTCACCCCGGCTTTGGTGCAGTCGGTACCCGCCACGAGAATCGCGTTGGGCGAGCAGTCGATGGGGAACGCTCCGTCAGGATCGACCGTGCCGTCGATTCCACACTGGTAGCCGTTGGGCACTTCTTCGTTGCCAGCGATCGGGCCCCAACCGCAACCGCCTGCTCCGGGCTCGCCGGTGGTGCTGCCTCCGGTGGTCGGGTCGACGTCGCCGGTCGTTCCAGTCTCGGTCACGTCCGTCGTGTCCACCCCGGTCGTCGTTGGCGTCACGGTGGTCGGCGAGGTGGTGACCTCGGTGTCGCTGCCGCCGTCGTCGTCCGCATCCGTGATGACGCAGCCGGAGGCGAAGAGGCAAGCGAGGGTAGCCAGGGAAAGTTTTTTCAAAAGCATGTCAGTCTCCACGTGAGCCGTGTACCGAGCGAACGGCGTTGCCGTAGCTTGGACGCCGGATAATGATGCTGATTCACGTCGGCGTAAAGTTCGGGCCCGAGTTCCTCGGTCTAGCACACCGCCGCGGGCGCACATGGGGACCGATGAAGGCCTCCGCAGCCTGCCGAAACTGCCCTAGGAGCGTTTTTGTGGTTTGGGAGGTAGAGTCCGCCGGTGAGCGACACGATCGCGATCCGCGGACTCCAGGTCGATTGCATCATCGGGGTTCACCCGCACGAGCGCGACGATCCGCAACCACTAGGCGTAGATCTCGAGTTGGGCCTCGATTTACGCAAGCCAGGGAGGACCGGCCGCATCGGTGACACTTGCGACTACGCCCGGATTGCGACGGAAGTCGCCGCGATGCTCACGTTTCGGCGCTACCAACTCCTCGAAGCCGCAGCGGAGGAGATCTGCGCGATGCTCCTGGGACTCCACCCCGTGGTGGAGACCACGTCGCTCCGACTGAACAAACCTCGAGCGCTTGCGGGCGTCGCGGATGCCGCCATGGTCGGGATTGAGCGGAGCCGGGCCGACTACCCACGCCGGTTCGAGACCAGTCGCTTCGGTCAGGTGGAGATCCTGCTCGAGACGCGGGAGGCCGGTCTGTACTTGCTCCATGTCGAATCGGGCAAGTCGATTCCGCCTCATCATCATCAGGTGATGCGGGAGCTTGAATGGATCATTGACGGCGAGCTGTCGTGGGATGGCGCGCGGCTCCCGATCCATACCGTCCGCGAATGGCCCGTGGGCCACGTCCACGGATACGACAACCAAAGCGACCGGCGGGCGACGGTGTTCTGCTGCGATACGCCCCCCTTCATTCCCGCAGACGAGATCGAGGTCTCGGCATGAGGGCATTCGTCACGGGTGCATCGCGCGGGATCGGCCGTGCTTTGGTCGAACGGCTGTTGGCGGATGGCATGGAGGTCGTTGGCATTCACCGCAACGAGTCCGAGGCGAGCCGTGAACTCCTGGCCGCGACGACGGGCGCGCAGCTCACTCTCCTGCGAACCGACCTGGAGGATGCAGCCGCGATGTCCGGACTGCTCGCCACCATAGAGGAAGATAGTGGAGCCTTCGACGCGATCGCGCTCAACGCCGGGGTCGCCATGCGCCGAGGCTTCGAGGAAGGCACGGCCACCGATGACCCTCTGCGGCTCCAGTTGCGCGCCGACCTCGAAGCGCCGCTGGTGCTTCTGCGGGGACTTCTGCGCCGAGGGCTCCTCGCGCGAAACGCATCGGTCGTGTTCACCGGCTCGAACCTGGCCCGACATGGGCTCCCCGGGAAAGTCGCGTACTCCGCGGCCAAAGGAGGCATCGAAGCGGCGGTCCGCGGGCTGGCACACGAGCTGGGACCCCGAGGCATTCGGATCAACGCGGTCGCCCCAGGACTCCTCCGAACGGACATGACTGCCGAAGTCGGGGACGAAGGCTTCGAAGCGTACGCGCAGACGGTCCCCTTGCGGCGAGTGGGTGACGCCGCCGACGTCGCCGACGTGATTCGGTTTCTGCTCGGCGAGGGCGCCCGCTACGTGACGGGACAGACGCTGGACGTCGACGGTGGCTGGGGGGCCTAGCAGCCGTCCCTATCCGGTGCAGGGGCTCAAGGTGTGGAGGGGTCCGGTCGAAGCCCCGCAAGTCGTGTCTGCCGCCGCCCATCTCCCAGCTGTGGACGTTGAAAATCCGCGGACACTGCAACCGAATCCGTCCGATCTTGGGGCTGCGATCGCTGTCCGTCCCACCGAGGATTGCCTGGTGCTCGTCGTGGGCGGGTCTTCTGCCCACGCGAGTGAAGTCCAGGCCATGCTCTCCCAGATCCGATCGTACGGGGTCTCGGTCGAACTCTGCGCGCACTCCACAGAAGCGCTCGCCCGTCTGTCGTCCGGCGGCATCGCAGCGATTCTCGCGTTCGACGACTACGTGGGGGCGAGCGTGCAGCGCGGCATCCTCGAACAGAACATCCTCACGCCGTTCATCGTCGTGCAGGAACTAACCGCCGACGACCCCGCCGCCGAGCGAGTGAGTCTGCGAGAGGCGGGCGCGGCGGAGTGCCTGACGTTTGCGGAGCTCTCCCCCGCGGCCCTTCGTGTTGCGATTCTTGGAAGCATCGAGACCCATCGCGGCATCACCCAGATGCAAGGCGCGGACGCCTCGAGTGTTCTCGACCCCGACACCGGCTTGTTCACCACCCTCGCGATGCGACGACGGCTCGCGGCTGCGATCGAGCGCGGAGCCTCGGATCCCGACTACCGATACGCGACGCTCTACATCGACACTGCTCCCATCCAGACCTCCAGCCTTCTCTCCGACACCGACGTCGCCGCCCTACGAACTCAGGTTGGGCTCCGCCTCGCCCACATCGCCAACGACTTCGTCGCCGCACCTGTGGGCGAGACGGGCTACGTGGTTCTGTTTCGCGGTTTTCCCGAGGGCGAAGACCTCGCCGCTGCAGACACGGTCCGCCGTGAACTTCAACGCGCCTACGACCACGACGACGACAACCTCTATCTCGACCTCGGATTCGGGCTTGCCCGGGGCCGCGGCCGCGATGCGAACGCTCGAGCGGCGATCGACCGAGCCCGCGGTGAGGTCATCATTCCACGCGTGCCAACGCTGCACGTCGAACCCACTGGAGAGGACCCGCGCCCGACGATGGAAGTGCTCGCCTCCGACCTATCCCAGGCGTTGCAACGTGAAGAGTTCTCCGTCACCTACCAACCGATCGTAGACATCCAAAGCCAGCGACCGTACGGATTCGAGGCCCTCATTCGATGGCGTCACCCCGATGGTGAGGAGCGACCGGCGTCCGACTTCATCAACGCTGCCAACGACAGCCAGCTCATCGTCCCGATCGGCTACTGGTGCGTCGAGGCTGCCATGCGGCAGATGGCGGATTGGCACTCCGAGTTCGAGCACCTCCCGGACCTGTGCATCTCCATGAACCTCTCGGCGCCCCAGGTGCTCGACCCTCTCTTCGTCGAGCGGGTGCGTTCGATGTTGATGACGACGGGGCTCAAGGCGTCGGCGGTCCGGTTTGAGATCGAGGCCGGCACGATCGCCGACCACAACGCAGAAGCACGCACACTGGTCGAAGGCCTCGCGGCGGTCGGCAGCAAAGTGTGGGTGGAGGACTACGGCCTCAGTGACTGCACCGTAGACGACCTGCGAGGATTCCCGCTCGATGGGTTCAAGATCGACCGACGGTTCGTCTCGAGGATCGACGGCACCGAGATGACCTCGGGACGTATTCGTCACATCATGACGGCCGCCAGCGCGTTGGGACTCCGCACGCTGGGCGAGGGCATCGAGAACCAGCTGCAGGCCAACGTCCTGCGATGGTTGGGCTGCCAGCTTGGGCAGGGATACCTCTACGACCGACCGCTTTCGGTCGCCGAGGTCTACGCCTACTTGGCGGATGCCTGAGGCGCGGCTCGGTCCGCATCGCGAAGCTGCCCGCACGCGGCGGCAACATCATCCCCACGGGTATCGCGTGCGTGCGCGACGACTCCTCGGCGACGAAGTCGGTCCAGAAACCGCGCGACTCCTCGAGCGGTCGGCCGCATGTAGACCACGCCGGACAGTCCGGCCCCCGTAGCGTTGTAGGGGATCACGTTGACGTGCGGACGAAAGCCCTCGAGCCGCTGTGCCAGCAACTCGGCTTGTTCCTCGCTGTCGTTGACCCCGGCGAGCAGACAGTACTCGATGGTCACGATTCGACCGGTGCGCTCTTGGTACTCGCGGGCGGTCGCCAAGATCGTGGAGACGTCGTAGCGTTTGCCAGTGGGGACGATCCTCGCGCGGGTCTCGTCGTCCGGAGCATGGAGGCTCAGCGCGAGAAACGGGGGATGGGTGGACCTCGCCATCCGCTCGATCCCTTGGACGATGCCAACGGTCGACACCGTGATCCGACTCCAGCCCAGTCCACCCAGGCCCTGGCGGGCGATGTGGTCGATCGCGGTGAGCACGTTGTCCAGGTTGTGCATCGGCTCGCCGATCCCCATGAAGACCAGACGCCGCACCGAGCGATGGTTCTCGGCCGCGACTCGGGTCACGTGTACGAACTGCTCGACGATCTCATCGACCTCGAGGTTTCGCTCCAAACCGCCGCGAGTGCTCGCACAGAAGTCACACCCCATCGCGCATCCAACCTGCGAAGAGACGCAGCACCACGCCTCGCCATCGCGGTACGAGGGCATCATGACCGTCTCGATCGCGCCGCCCCGCCGCAGGCCGAGCAAGAGCTTGGTTGTCCCGTCCGAAGAGACGACCCGATCTCGAACGACGGATGCGGCCGGAAAATGGTCGTGACGAAGCGTCGCCTGCAGCGATTTTCCGATGCTCAATGCGTTCGGATCAAACTGCCCGCCGCTGTAGTACGCCCGTAACAGCCTGCCCGCGTGGGTCGGAGACTCCCCCCGCGCGACGAGCCATGCGCCAAGGGTGGTGCGGTCGTGGGCGGCCAGACTCATCGGTCAGCTCGAGTTGTCGCCCGGAAGGACCTGTGCACGGAGCTCACGGGCCCATGTCTCGAGACCACTGATCGTGCTCTTGAGGATGCGGTCATCGTCGGAGAGGATCTTGAGTTGCTCTTCGAGGAGTTTCTTGGCGCGACGGATGCGACCGCGGACCGTTCCCTCGGGGATCTCGAGGACCTCGCCGAGGTCCTTCGCCGTCATCTCTTCCCAGTAGTACAGCTCCAGCACGACCTGGTGCTCGACCGGGATTCGGCGGAGGGCCTGGAGGGTCAACGTCTGTTCCTTGCGCTTGGCCACGAGCACGGTCGGGCTCAACCCAAGGTCGTGGACGCTTGTGATGCCAAGATCGAAGCGATCGTTGTCCCGCCGTCGCTTGCGCAGCGAGGCCCTCAGCACATTGTGCGCGACGCCGAAGAGGTAGGTACGAAACGAAGACTGACCGCGAAACCGCTCCTTGCCCTCGACACACGCCGCGAACGTCCGCTGCACCATGTCGTCGACGTCGCGATCGGTCTTGTTCGCGAAGAACCGGCAAATGCTGTCAAAGTGGCGTTCGAACAGCTCGCTACCGCTCTCGCGGTCACCGCCGCGCCAGGCTTCGAGCAGCTCCATGTCCGTGGCCACGGGCGGAGAGTAACAGCCGCTTTGCGTGCCCGGGCCTCACCGAGGCATGATCGGCCGTAGATGTCCGACACCCCGCCCGATGGCCCAGCCCCCCGCGATGGCGAGGGTGCAATGGGACCGGCCCCCGAGGTGGAGGCCCGCGATCGGGCGCGCATTCGGGCAGGCGCCCGGGCCAAGCTGTTTGGCGACCGCGCGCCCGCTTCCGCGCCGAGCCAGGGCACGCAGGGTACGGGTCACGGAGCACGGGGCGGGGCTTCGGCTCCTCCGCCCCCGGACGACCCCGAGCGCATCGGGCGCTTTCGAATCCTCGACCGCCTCGGGGCCGGGGGCATGGGTGTCGTCTACAGCGCCTACGACCCTGGGCTGGACCGAAAAGTCGCGCTCAAACTCCTTCGACCGGACCTCGCAGAACATGCGACCCGAGGCTCCAACGGGACCAGCCGCCTACAACGTGAAGCCCAGGCGATGGCGCGGCTCAACCATCCGAACGTCGTCACAGTTCACGAGGTGGGGAAGTTCGAGGAACAGGTCTTCGTGGCCATGGAGTACATCGACGGAGCCACGCTCCGCGAGTGGGCGCGAGAAACTCACGATTGGCAGGAGATCGTCCGGGTGTACTGCGATGCAGCGCGGGGCCTCGAGGCAGCGCACGCGGCAGGCATCGTGCACCGGGACTTCAAGCCCGACAACGTCATGCTCGGCGAGGACGGCCGCGCTCGGGTGATGGACTTCGGCCTATCCCGCTCGGACATTTCGACTCCGACGATCCCAGATGAGCAACCGAGGAACGAACAGTCCGCAACCCTCACGCAGACCGGGGCGATCATGGGCACCCCGGCGTACATGGCTCCCGAGCAGCACAATGCGTCCCCAACAACGGCGGCCAGCGACCAATTCGCCTTCTGCGTCTCGTTGTGGGAGGCGCTGACCGACGTCCGTCCGTTCGCCGGGCGAACCTACGGAGAGCTCGCCGGCAATGTCGTCACCGGTCGCATTCAAGCCCCACCCGGCACCGCGACCGCCCCTCGCCGAATCTTCGAGACTCTACGAACAGGGCTCGCAACGGACCCTGGAGACCGGTTCGCATCGATGAGCGCGTTGGTGGAGGCGCTACATGAGAGCCCGCTACGCTCGCTGCGGCGCGTCGGTTTCGGATTCGTGGGGGCCAGTGTTCTCGCAGGAGCGGTCTATGCGGGCACGCGACCCGACCCCCTCGAGGTCGGAGTCTGCGATGATGCGGGTGCGCCGCTTCAGGCTTTCTGGCACGAGCGCAAGGCCTCCGTTGAAGCCGCGCTCCTCCAGCCGAACACCCCGTACGCTGCTGCAACGTGGTCCACGGTCGACCGCATGCTCAGTACCTACGTTGACGACTGGGCGCGCGGCTCCGAAGCACACTGCACAGCGAATCTGGTCGAGAGCGCCGATGCAGTCATGCTTGAACGCCAGGCGCACTGCCTCGAGAATCGACGCAGGACCGTCGAAGAGCTGGTTGGTGTGCTCTCGACCGGCGAAGAAGGCATCGCGCAACAGGCGGTGCAAGCCGTCGTCACCCTCGCGCCGGTCGAGGCTTGCGCCGACCCCCGAAGGCTCAAGGCCTTCTCCGTGGCACGAGCACCCGAGGCGGCCGAGGCGCTCAATCAGGCACATGCCCAACTCGCCCGCGCTCGGGCTCACGGCGGGTTGGCGCACTACAACCGCGCCATCGAGCTTGCCGATGGTGTCATTGCCGCGGGCCGGCGATACGACGACCCCAGCACCGAGGCGGCCGGGCTCCTCGTTCAGGGCCAATACACCGAGCGCACGGGCAACTACCCAGCGGCGGAGAAGAGCTTGCGTGACGCGCTCCGCCTCGCCGAGGTCGCCGACGATCATACGACGAGGGCACTCGCGCTGATTCGGTTGATCTACATCGTCGGCCGCGACGCAGAACGACACGCCGAGGCTCGGTCGCTAGGCGCCGATGCCGGCGCGGTCCTGCGCATGCTTGGTGCCGACCCCCTCTTACAAGCGGGCCTCGACATGAACCTCGGCGGCGCAGATCGAGTCGGGCGTCAACTCGACGACGCCCTGGACCACTACACCTCGGCCCTCGTCACATACATAAGAATCTACGGCGAGGACCATCCCCAGACCGCGCGCGCTTTGACCAGCCTCGGGGGTCTCTACATCACGCGCAACGAGCCCAAGCGGGCCGTGGAAGTGCTCGAACGCGCCAAAGCGAGTTTTCAAAACACACTCGGCGCAGAGCACCCCTTCGTACCGGTCGTGCTCGGAAACCTCGGCACCGCGTACAAGGCACAAGGCGACTCAGCCCGCGCCATCGCGACCCTCGAACGGGCGCTGGTCCTCCGCAAACAAGTCGACGGTCACGACCACCCGGGTGTCGCAAAGAACCTCTTCAACCTTGGCTCCGCGCAGTACGAGGCTCGGCGTTACGACGAGGCGATTCGAAGCCTGGAGGCGGGGCTCGGCATCTTGACCAAGCTCGGCTCCAACGAGCCCGCGAGGTTGGGTCGCTACCGCCTCCTGATCGGCTGCGCCCATGTCAACCGTGGACAGCCCAAACTCGCGCGCGAGTGGCTTGAACCTCTGCTCAACGTGTTCCCCATCGCCAGCGGCTCGGACGGAAGGTTCGCGAGGCGGGTCCGCTACTACCTCGCCGTCGCAAACATGCCCGTCGACCTGCGACGCGCGCGTACCCTCGCCCAAGTCGCACGCGAGAGTGCCTCGACCGCGGACCCCGAGGCGTCACTGCTGGACCATGTGCTGTGGCTCCTCGATACGATCGAGCTCAGCGGGTCAGTCTCCGCTGGTTGAGCTGCCGTCGGAGCCGCCAGAGACGATGCAGTAGCCACGGGGTGTGCAGCTCGCCGCTGCGTCGCAGCACGACGCATCGTCGCTGCACCATGAGGTTTCGTCCAACGTCGGAATGCAGACAAACCGGCACGTGAACGGGCCTCGCTCGCCCGCTTCCCAATCCGCGACACAGGCGCCCGCACCGTCGTCACAGTCGCCCGCCCCAGCACATTCCGGGTCGGCCTCCGTGCCGGTGGTGCCGGACCCCGCTGGCCCGGTGGTCGTGGCCTGGTCGCAGCCCTCGAGGCCGCCTGTTCCGCCTCCGCTCGTCCCCGCAACGTCGGTGTCACGACATCCCCCAGCGGGCAGGTCTTCGGGCATCTCGTCCGACAGGTCCGACGCGCCCGCCGTCGACCCACACCCGGCCAGCAGCACGACCAGCGACAGCGCCAGACGGTTCATTCCGTGCCCGTGCTCCCGCTGCCCGTGCTCCCGCTGCCCGAACTCGCGCCGTCGCTGTTCGTTGAGTCGGAGAGGACGCAGTAGCCCCGCGCCGTGCACCGGGCCGAAGCATCGCAACAGGCCGCATCGTCACGGCACCATGAAGCCTCATCGAGCAGCGCGACGCAGGCGAACCGGCAGGTGTAGGGGCCGCGGGACCCAGCTTCAGCGTCCCAATCGGCGACGCAAGAGTCCTCGCCCAAGCAGGTTTGGCTTGCCTCGCAATCGTCCGCCGCAGGCGCGGTGGCGGAGCTTTGTCCTCCCGTCGATCCCCCCGCCCCGCCGGAGCCCGACGACGAAACGCATGCGTCCGTATCCGTGTCCTCACACCCCATTGCGGGGAAGTCTTCAGGCATTTCGTCCGTTAGCCTGCCTGGTGCAAAACACGCACTGCCGGCAAACGCGAAGAGAAGGAGCATGACTCGGTTCATGGGACGTTTCCTGTCTTGCCTATGAGCCAACCGCCCGGCGTGCCGCCGCCCGCAGGAAGGTCTTCGGGCATCTCATCCGAGAGTTTCGGACCGGCGATGATGTTGTCCAAGCCTTCGGAGCCCTGGGGAACAACGCAGTAACCGCGCCCGGTGCAGACCGCATCCACATCGCAACACGAAGCGTCGTCACGGCACCACGCACCCTCGTCCAAGGTGGGGATGCACGTGAACCGACACGAGAAAGGTGTCCGTCCTCCCTCTTCCCAGCTCGCCGCACACGCCCCTGCGCCAGAGCACTCCTCCGTCATGGCGCACTCCGAAGCTGCCCCTGCGCCGTCCTGACTCGACGAACCTCCCGAGCCACCGCCCGAGGATGAACCCATCTCGCAGTCCTCAGTGTCGGTGTCGCCGGCTCTGCATTCGCCGGCGGGTAGGTCCTCGGGCATCTCGTCAGAAAGGTCCTCGCCGGGCCCGTCATGGACGAGGGAATCGTTCGGCTCACCGTTACACCCTAGACCCGCTACCAACAGGACAGCGAGCATGACCAGGCCCCGAGTCATCCCGTACCTCCAGACGTGGATCCATCTGTGTCCAGAGGTCCATCTGTGTCCGGAGATCCATCTGTGTCTGTGTCGCCGGAACCGCTTCCGGTCGAACCGCCTTCTCCGGCGAGCACGCAGTAGCCACGGTCCGTGCACCTCGCTCCGGTGTCACAACACGAATCGTCACCGGCGCACCACGACGAGTCATCAAGGAGGGGCACGCAGCTGAAACGACACTCGAACTCGCCAAGTGCCTCGGCGGTTTCGTCCCACGGCGCGACGCAGACCCCCTGTCCAACACACCCTTCGGCGACGCAGCCGGCAGGGGCACCGTCGGTGACAGCGCTATCCCCAACGCTCTCCCCCGCGCCGTCGCCCTCAGTCTCACAGTCCTCGCCCGCCGTCTCTGCACAGCTGCCAGCCGGAAAATCGTCGGGCATGTCGTCCCCGAACACATCGGTATCACTCGAAGCAACACCATCGGACGCGGAGTCGGCATCGCAACCAAGGAGTAGCAGCGACGCGAGCAACCAACGACTCTGGCGACTCTTACTCATTGCCCACCCCCGGTTCCGGTGGAGTCTCCGCCCGTCGAGCCATCCCCGGTCGAGCTGGTCGGTGAGCCTCCGGAGCTGGAGTCCGCAGAGCCAGGCTCCTGCGGGGGCACGCAGTATCCCCGCGCGGTACAAATCGCCTCCGGGTCGCAGCAGGCCGCGGCATCGGCACACCACTGCATCTCGTCATACGAGGGGATGCAGGCGAAGGCACAGTCGGGCTCGCCGGCGGTCTGTGTCTCGGGATCCCACGGCGCGACGCAGACGTTGAGCCCGAGACAATCGTCCGAACTCTGACACGCGGGGGCTGGACCACCCGTGGTCTCGCCCCCGTTTGCTCCCGACCCAGTCGTGCTCGAGGCCGACGCCGATTCGGTCTCACCGTCGGTGGCCGATTGACCGGCGGGGAGGTCCTCCGGCATCTCGTCGGAGAGGTCACTTTCGGCATCGCCGCATCCCCCGAGCAGCACACCCGCGAACACCGCGAGCTTCCAATAATCCAAGCGCATGGCCTCACGGTAGCCGCAAAACCGCCGTTGGGCCCGCGAATTCGTGGCTTCGTGAGGATGTGGAATCACAGCATCCCGATCTGATCGTTTCGTGTCCGGCGGGCACTACCGTGTTTGCACCCTGTGGATCCGGGCGCGTGTCGGCTCCCCTCCGGGTGGGGATCAGCCCCAAAAATGACCGACGCCGCGCTCGTTGCCGCGACTCCGGGGCCTCGGCGACGCCGCCAGGCGAATCAGCGACGCCCGAAACGTCGCGCCCACCGACCCACAGGCCGAGCGGCGGCGAGAGCCAGGGCGGACAGGCGCTCCAACACCTCCTGCCTACCTGTCGGCAGACCACGCGGGATCCGCGAACACCACGACACCCCCGTGATCGTTTCCCGGGGAGCCGGCACTACCCCTGCGTACCCCTTAGCTGCGAGGATTTTCATGACTGAGACCCCCCCAACTCCCCTGCTGCGACGCGCGCTGCTCCACCCCGTGTGGCTCGGCGCCGTTGCCATGCTGGCGATCAACGACCATCTGCTCAAGGGCTCGGGCCTGGTGCCCGGATGGTTCGCCGGAAAACTCAGCGACGTCGTCGGACTGTTCGCTGCGCCACTCCTGCTGGCCGTCCTCGTACGCGTTCGCTCCCGCCGCGGCTGGGCGTTTGCCCACGTCGGCATCGGAGCCGTCTTTTCCGCCATTCAGGTCTCGCCAGTCGCCGCCGACACCTGGTCCGGACTCATGGGCATGGTCGGGTTTCCTTGGTCGATCACCTCGGACCTCACCGATCTGCTCACGCTGCCGGCACTGGCGATCAGCTACGTGTTCGTGCCGCGCATGGCCGCACAGCGTGTTGCACACCACGTCACGGGCGAGGTCGCAGTGGCCTCCGCGGGGATGCTCTGCTGCGTCGCGACCAGTCAGGTTCAAGAGCCTTTCTTTGGGTCCTTCGAAGCCGACACGTACATCCACAACGCCAACGAGTTCGACATCGTGCTGCGCATCCGTCCGCTGAAGGAGTCGGCCGAGTTCGACTGCGACCTCGTCGAAGAGGACCCCGCCCGCTACCTCCGCGACGCACTGTTCGACGATGCGCAGAGCTGGACGCTCGCCGCGGATGCGACGATGCCTGTCCTCGAACTCTGGGACCGACCCATGCGCAGTTGCCACGCCGCTTGGATCGACGCGGACAACCTCGCCCCCTCCGTCGTCTTCTGGCGCGAGGGCCAGTACCCACAGAGTTTCGTCGACGGGACCGGAATCACACCCGATACCACAGGATGGATCTCGGTCGCGTTCGACAACGATGGTGTCGGAACATACGAAACACAGGACGACCTCGTCTTCCGCATCGGAGCCCTCGCTGCCCCCGAGCCAGGCGCTTGTACCCCCTCGTCCGCGTCCAGTCGCCTCGCGTGGGGCGACACTCCCGCGGGCGAATGGATCCTATCCAGCGTCGACGAGGGATTGGACGGCTGCGTTCAAGTCGCTCTCAGCACCGGGTTTGAAGAGCAGCTCGATGTTCCGGGAACGCCGTGGGAGCTGTGCCTCCCGCACGACGCCTTTCCCTTCGCACAGGGCGACTTCATCGAAGTGCATGATGCCTCGACGAACGGGGTGACTCAGGCCGTCGCCCTCACCCGCCGAGACCCTCAGACCGGCGAACCCGACACCACGCTCACCGCGCTTCGCAGCAATGGCGGCTCCACCGTCTACGGCATGCAAGCCCTGATCGACCCCGAACTCTCCTGTGAAGCCCTTCCCGAGGAGGCTTGCGGCACCGTGCGCCGTGCGGTCTCAGTCTCGATGGTCGGCGGCGGGTTCGAGTCGGTCAGCGTGCGACAGGACGCCGAGGTCCCGGCCACGACACAAAGCGAAACCGAAACCCTCGAGCTCCACCTCGTCCATGCATCAGAGCGACTCGTCGCTGATACCGCGTGCGACAGCGGCCCGCTTGAACTCGGAGTTGACCTTGAACTCGTCGCGATTCGCCGCGCACGAGGAGGAGAGTAACGATGAAGAAGAATGCACTGATTTCGCTTGTCTGCTCGGTCCTCTCCCTCGCGTCCGGCTGCGGCTCCGACGAAAGTGATTCAGGGGCGGCCTCGGGTGCCGCTGGCGGCGCTGGTGTTGCCCAGGGCGGAGCACAAGACTTCGGCGAGTTTCGACAGATCCTCGACGACGGCGGTCTCCCGCACCCCGCGACGCTCGATGACGTGGGCTTCTTCAACGAGCACAAGGTCGAGTTCCCGGCCCCGACCTGTAGCGACGATGTCTGCCTTCACGGGCAACTCGGCGTGATGGGCAACATGATCACGGGCAGCAACTGCACCTTGATGCTGCTGGGGATGAACACGGCTATCGACCCGACGACACTGGAACGTCCCCCGCTCAACTTGTCTATCGCGGTCGATGTATCCGGCTCCATGCGTGGGACCAACATCACCAGCCTCCGCGAAGGCCTGTTTCGCATGCTCGACGACCTTCGACCGGAGGATCGGGTCTCGCTCATCGCCTTCGACGGCACCGCGGAGATTCTCGTGGAAAACGTCGCGGGCGACGACCCGGAGTTCTCCGAAGCGATCGGGCTCATCGAAGCAGGTGGCAGCACCAACATCTACGCGGGTCTGCGTGAGGCCTACGACACGGTTCAGGCCCACGCTGTGGAGGGCTACCAAAACCGCGTGATTCTGCTGTCGGATGGGGAGGCCACCTCGGGCATCACCGAGGATGCTCGTGTCGCGGAGATGTCCCGGCAATACAATGAGCTCGGGTTTGGGCTCACCACGATCGGCATCGGTCAGAGCTTCGACCCCGAACTCATGCGAGAACTCGCCGTGACTGGCGGGGGCGCGTTCTACTTCCTGGAGAACCCCGAAGCGGTCCGAGAAGTCTTCGAGGAGGAGGTACAGGCCTTCCTTCTCCCCCTTGCGACCGACGTCCGCATTGATGTGAGTGTGAGCGACGGGTACTCGCTGCGAGCGATCTACGGGACCCAAGGGGCCGAGCTCGCGGGCAACGAGGCGAGTATCGACATCCCCGCGCTTCAGCTGGCGCACCGCACCGCCACAGACGACGACGCGGGCGGACGACGTGGCGGCGGCGGTGCGATCATCGCGGAGGTCACCCCGCTGGACGCTTCTGTGGGCCCCGGCTCCGTCGGAACGCTCGTCATGAGCTACTCGGTCCCCGGCAGCGAGGAGACCGTGGTCCAAGAGGTCCCAATCACGTCGGCTCTGCCTCCGGGAGACACGCCCGATAACGGAGAGTTCGAAAGTACAGGCGTGGAGAAGGCGTTCGTCATGCTCAACATCTACGCCGGGTTCGACATGGCCGCGACGCGCTCCGCATACGGAGATCTGTCAGGCGCGCTCGGAGTGCTGCAGCCGCTGCGCGAGAGTGTCTCGCTGTGGCTCGAGCGCAACGACGACGCCGACATTGAGGATGATCTCCGGTATATCGACCTGTTCATCGCCAACCTGCAGCGGCGCGGCGCTGCGACCCCCCCACCCGAGCGACGACCGCCGGAGATCTGGCCCCTGGACTAGCGAGGGAGCATCGCTGATGCCAATTGAGAAAGCCCGCGGCCATCGACCGCGGGCTTTCTTTGCGGGAGCAGGTTCTGCTCAGCCGCCGCAGGAGCCTTCGCCCTCAGCTTCGCCTTCGGCCTTCTCGCCTCCGCAGGAGCCTTCGCCCTCGGCGTCGGCCGTGTCACCGCCACAATGGCCATCCGCGGGATGATCGTCGGCTGAGCAGGAGCCTTCACCAGCTTCGGCGGCCGGAACGGCAGCGTCGGGGACCTCGGTCGCCGGCTTCTCTTTGTCGCAACCGGAAAGGAAGAGCGCTCCGGAACCGAGGACAGCGAGAGTGGACGCGATGTCTTTGAGCTTCATGGTGGCGGCATCATGCACGGCGCGGGCGGCGGCGTCCACTGGGCGAGGGCCTTCCGCGTCGCCCTACGCCGGCTCGATACGCACGAGCACGCGGTCCAAGATCGCCATGCACCCCACGGAGATCGTCTCTCCCGGCGCCAGTGCTTGAAACGTCCCGAGCTCTCGGATGACTCGGAGACGGCGGTACGCGATGGGCTTCTCGTCTCGCCGCACCCGCCGATAGACCCCCTCGAGGGAGCCCAGAGAATCGAGACGGAGACCTTCGACCGTCGCCGTAAACGTACCCGGGGCCTCGATGCTCGGCCCGTCCACGTCGAACGGCTCTCCCAGATCAAGGCGGTACAAGACCGGACGCGATCGCGACGGACGGCCGGCACCCAGCTCGCCGAGCATCGAGACGATGAGTCCATCGAGGGGCGTGGCGACGGCAGACCGCATCACCGTGGCGTCCGCATCCGCGACGCCGCCGGGGTTGGTCCGCTCGCTGGCAAGCGGACCAACCGCGGTCGAATCCACGACGTCCCCACCCACCGCAGCGTGGTCGGTCACCTCATCCACCACATCCGGAGCGCCCATTTCGACGCCACACCAACCGCAGTATTTGTGCCGCCCGTAGTTGTCCCCGCCACACGTGCTGCATTTGACGTCGAGCTTCACGTGCGTGGTTGAACGCCCCGAGCGTTGCTGCACCCACGGCCTTCGCCGGCCCAATGTCGCGTTGCTCCGCATCCCGCCCCCGACTTCAGAGTACCGACAAAGCGCCCGAGCGCGCCACTGCGGACGCGATTGGGGCGCGCCCCATGTCCCTGACCCGAGCGATACCGAACCGTGACGCTGAGGGCACCTCGTGGTGTCGCGTCCGTGAATCCGACCGGTCGGACACCGTCGCCGCGGCCGAAACGCACCCCACCCTAGAGTACCCGACATGGGCCGGACTCTGTTCACCAAGGGTCTGCGTAGCGAGGGTCTTCGAGAAACGCCTCGTCCGTCAGCGCCTCCAAGAACGCAACAACGTCCGCCACATCAGTATCGTCGAGATCGAGGGGGCGAATGAGGCTGTCCTTGTAGGGGTTTTCGGCGCCATCGCCCGCCCACGGACCCTGTTCGTGATTCGACCCGCCTCGCACGTAGTGTCGCACCACCTCTTCGAGCGTCTCGACCGAGCCGTCGTGCATGTACGGGGCGGTCACGGCGACATTGCGCAGCGTCGGAACCCGAAAGCGACCCATGTCTGGAGCAGCCCCGGTGAATTCGACGAGACCAACGTTGGGCTCGGGATAACGTCCGGTGCCCTCGACGTTGTAAAGGCCCGTGTTTGCGAACGCCGATGCCCCCGCTGGGAGGTCGGTCGTGCGCACATCGTTGGTGAAGTCGAATCCGCCGTGGCAGTGGTAACACTCGCCCGCTTCGGAGAAGAAGACGTCCGCACCGCGCTGAGCGGCCTCGGAGAGCGCATGCACGTCCCCCGCGACCCAGCGGTCGTAGGGGCTGTCGTACGACAACAGGGTGCGCTGGAACGAGGCGAGCGCAGACGTGACAGCACCGGTCGTGACAGGCAACCCCGCGTCGCCGAACAACGCCGGGTACAACGGGTCACTCTCGAGTCGCTCAAAAACCTGCCCCTCGACGCCCGTCAGCCCAAGCTCGACGGGAAACTCGCCGAACAGCGGCACCAGGGCATGAGACTCGAGGTCGGTCAGCGCCGGGTTCGACCACGCGAGGGTGTTTCGATACGCGACGTTGGTCAGGGTCATCGAGTTTCGCGGAACCGGATCTCCGGTCGACCCCACCGGAGTTGCTTCACCATCGGTGAACGCTCTCGCCTGCTCGTGGCAGCTCGCACACGCTTGCTCGCCGTTGCCCGAGAGTCGAACGTCGTAGAAGAGGTGTCGCCCCAGCTCCACGCGGGCGGCACTCATCGGCGACTCGGAGGGAACCATCGGCGCCGGCTGCCCCATGGGAAGCTCCCAGACCCACGGAGACGAAGAGGGCATCTCCTGGCAGCCCCCCGCCACAACGAGCAGCCAGGCGAGCCTATTCGCCGCTCTCACCGTCGTCCTCAGCAGGCGGCTCGAGGCGAACTTTGAACCCTCCAGCGTGGCAGTGGTTGCAGGACCCCGACGCGGTTGGGAACGGCATGGCAGCGCTCAGCGAGGCATCCTCGGACTCGACCCAGACGAACAGTCGTTGCTCGGGGAACGGCAGCGGCTCGGTCGAGAACACGTTTCCGTAGGCGTCGGCCTCGATGGCCGTGACCAACTCGCCTTGTCGCTCCGGTGCGGTCCATAGCTCGAGCGTCGCGTTGGGGACAGGCGCGTCGTCGGGCCCGTATAGCGTGCCCGCCACGGTGAACTGTCCGAGGCCAGCGCCGAGCGACTGATGGCACTGCATGCAGTTCATGCCCGCGTTGTGGCTCTTCGACTCGTCCGCGGCGCTGATGTTGTCGACGTCCAGCGCCGGGTCGCGGATGAATGCCGGGTCGCCGGGCTCCGCATCGGCTTCGGTCGCGGGTGCTTCGGCGTCGTCGCAACCGGTCACCGTGCCGACGAGAAGCCCTGCGAAGAGGATCGGGTGAAGAGTCTTCATCGTGTCTTGACCTCCTGAGGTTCTCTATGGTTCGGCGGTGAAGGCCTGCTGCTCGAAGGTGCGTTCGCCCTCGAACTCGACGCCGAGGCGCTCGAAGATGGGCGCGCACTCGGGGTCGCCCGAGAACGCCATGCAACCGTTGATGAAGTCGCTCTCGTAGTCGATGGGCGCATCGAGGTCGGAGTCTGCGTACAGCGACCCGAGTTCCAGCACGACCGTGTCGGTCTGAGGGTCCATGCCTGAGAGTTCGATGCGTGGGACGTTCGTCCATGCGCACTCGATGCCCTCTGCAGGGCTCCCCTCACAGCTCGTCGCACCCAGGTGAAGGAACCACGCGGGATGGGTCGGCGTGGCGACGTCGATTCGCGCGTACTTGAAGCCACCGGTCCAGCTCCACCACATCCCGGGAGCGTTGAACGGAGCCGGGCTGCGGACCGCGTCGATGTGGTTGGACTCCGTGGGGAGCCCCAGTGTGAAGCTGACCCCGACCACATCTTCATCGACGTCTGCCGTGCCCACAATCTCCATGTTGGTCTGTGGGCTCCCGGTCGCGCACCGTCCCGTATCGTCGGCAAAGTCGAGCAGGGCAACACCGTCCCGCTGCCAGGTCTGGTCGGCCGAAAGATCGAGAGGGACTTCACCGCCACTGGCCGTGACCAGGTGGACATCGTGAACGTACAGTCGGATGTCGAGGGGTTCGACTGTCGTGTTCGCAACTCCGATTCCGTCGTAGCTCCCGCCGCAGCGGAACGAGTCCCCGTTCGCCCGCACGTCAAAGGCGATGCGGAACTCGGGATCGGACCCCTCGGACGAGGCGTCGCACGACGCCAGCCCGAGGGCGAGTGGAATCGAGAGCAATCGAGCTTTCATGGCCGCCGGATATCAAGCCGGCGAGGCATACGGGTGCGTCCAACGGTCCCAGCGACCCGTCTGCCGCGCGACGATGGGCCGCGCGACCAGACGCCGCAGGCGCAGCGTCCGACCTAGATCGCGGCCGCGACGGCCTGGACCTGAGCCCGAAGCCATCGGCGCGCAGGATCAGCATGGGTTCGGTCGTGCCAGAAGATCCCAAGCCCAGCCCGTGGCAGGTCGACAGGAGTCTTGAACAGTCGAAGATCGTACTCCTGGGCGTGGCGGGCGGCGATCCGGTGGTCGATGGTGGCGACGAGGTCTGTCGTGGCAACCAGTTCACCGACCAACTGATGGTGGGGGACCCGGGCTGCGATCCGACGCTGGAGACCCGCCCGCGATAGCGCGTCATCGACGATTCCCGTCGCGCCTCTCCCGTCGGTGACCAGCAGATGCTCGAGCTTCGCAAAGGCTTTGATCGTCAGACGCTTGCCGACCCCGGGATGCCCCTTACGGACGATCGTGGCCAGTCCCGCGTGAAAGATCCGCTCACCGTGCATGCCCTTGGCCAGGCCAGGCACCGCGGACGGCCATCTCCGATGGTCGTGAGCCGGCGAGGTTTTGTCGATGATGATGCCGCTGCTGAGGTCGACACCGCCATCCGCCAACCCCGGGTGTGGCGCCAGGTGCCCCCACGACAGCACCTGGATGGAGACACCCGGCGCGACCTGGCGGACAGCCGTGAGAAGGCTGGGCAACAGAAGAACCTCGACCCGATCGCTGAGGGCAAACACAAAGTCCTCCCGGCTGGTCGAGGGGTCAAACTCGCGTTCCCCCGCGAGGACCTTCGAGAAGCTATCCACCCCGGACCGAAGCTCGGGAATGAGGGCGAGGGCCACCGGGGTGGGTTCCATGCTCCGACCCACGCGAACAAGCAGGGGGTCGCCGAGCAGGGACCGGAGCTGGGCCAGCGCGTTGCTCATGGCCGACTGCGTGATGCCTGCAGCGCGGGCGGCCTTCGACACGCTGCACTCGGCAAGCAGCAAGTCGAGTGCCACCAGCAGATTCACGTTGGTGTTGATGGGCGTGTGTCCCGAAGACATCATTTTCGCGAATACTAACTAGCACAACTATCGATTTGAGAGATGCGTCGGGGCTCCGTACGGTTGAGAGCACAGAGGACGCAATCTCATGTCCAAGACCCACTCTCACCCTTCCCACGCCCATCGCGGACCCCTCGCGCTTACCCTCGCCGCTGTCACGCTCCTGGGATGCGACGACTCCAACCCACCGCCCCCCAGTCCACAGGAGCGGGCGGTCGAGGCGCTGGGTGGCCTCCCGACCTTGCTCGCCATCGAAACGATGCAGCTCGAGGTCACGGGAGCCTTCTCGGAATTCCACCAAGAAGGGCCCGAGCTCACCGGTCTGGCGCACAGCCCGGCCACGTTCAGCTACACCCAGCTTTCGGACCGCGACGCTGATGCGCTGCGCTTGGACTGGAACCAGAACTTCATCTACCCATTCGGTTACGAGGGCGAATCCACCCTCACCATCGCGGGTACGCAGGGCTCGATCGAGGGCGTGCACGGGTTCGGGAGCCGCTACTTTGGCCAGTCCGCTGCGACTCCGTTGTACTCGTCACGTCTCGAGGCCATCCGCAAGACGCAGCTGCTCGCCAACCCACTCGCGTTGCTGACCGAGATGGTCGAGGCCGGCAGCACCGACCTCACGCTCCCGCTGGGCGATGGGTTGCCGTCCGTGCACATGACGCTCGACCCCACGACCCATCTGCCTGCGACCGCAACGGTCATGGAATCCGATGCTCTACTCGGCGACGTCTCGTTCGTTGTGGCGTACGATAACTGGCAACCGGTCGGCGACACCCACTACCCGCGCGCGATCACCCACACCCTCGCATCGGAGGTCGTGCGGACCGAGGACGTGACAGGCATCGAGCTCAACCCTGCCACCCCTGCCGACGCCTTCGAAGTCCTCGCGAGTGCTCCCTACGACCCCGAACAGGGCCGCGTAGGGACGCTAGCCTCCCAGTGGTACAACCGCATGTTTGCCTTCGGGTTCTCGCAGGACCTGCCTTTGGACCAGGTCCAGATCGAAGTCCTCGCCGACGGCGTGTACACGGTTACAGGCTCGCCGGAGCTCGGCTACGTGTCGCTGGCGGTCGAGGTCGACGAAGGCGTGGTCCTGTTGGAGCCCTCGCTCAACCACCATCGGTCGGCGGCGGTGCTTGCAGCGATCCAGGCCCACTTCGAGGGGCAGCCGATCTACGCCACCGTGGCAACGCACCAACACATGGACCACTTCGGCGGGGTTCGAACCTTCGCGGGAGCATCCGACAAGCTGTTCGTCGGTGCCGCCTCGGTTCCGTTCGTGCAAGAGGTGCTCGATTCAACGCATGACCTGGTGCCCGATGGCTACGGTCCAGACGCAGATGTCGAGGTGGTGGCTGTGGACGAGACCGCGACCGTTGGCTCGGGCGAGCATGCGTTCGAGCTGCTCATGCTCCCCACCGACCACAGCGACGACATGCTCGTGGCTTACTTCCCGGCCCAGCGACTGCTGTTCGTCGCCGATATCTTCAACGGCGGCTTCGTCTTCGGGTGGGAGGGCTACACTGAAGAGACCCGCGCCGTGTTGCGGGAGCGTGCAGTGCTGCTGCTCGAGTTCGTCACCGCACGGGGTCTTCAGATCGATACGATCGTCGGTGTGCACGGGTCACCATCCCCGATGCAGGAGCTCATCGACCTCGCGAACCTATGAGCGCTCACCGGGGGCTCCGCCCGGTCGCGACCCGAAAGTCAGCGTGAGCACGGTGATAGTCCGCGGCCGCCTCGACGACCGAGGCCTGCGCACTGGCGACGGCGAGTTCACGCAAGTTGACAACGACAAGGTCGGACGCGCCCTCGCGGAACTTGCGGCGCTCCGCGTCGGCGAGTCGCGACGCCGCGTCGGCCTGCTTGCGAGCGAGGTCCCACGTCCGTTGCGACGCCACCAACGCGACGTGTGCCTTGCGGACTTCTGATTCGATCTTGTCCCTCGTTCCCCGGACCTTGGCACGCAAACCGGCCAACTCGGCCCTGGCAACCTGAAGGTGGCCCCGAGCCTTGCGCAGCGGAATGGGGATCGAGAGCACGAACCCCACGCCAAACTCGGCGGAGGGCTGAATCGTCCCCGGACCGAAGTCCTGCGCACCGAAGGCCTGCACCGAAGCATCGGGACTCCGCAGGTTCTTCGCGAGGCGCACCTCGACGTCTGCGGCATCTCGCTGCGCATCGAGTGCGGCGAGTTCGGGTCGCCGCTCCAGCGCTTCGGCGATGCCCGCGTCGAGCGAGACCGACGACGGCGGACCCGGATCCCGGATCTCGGCCGGGACCTGATCGGCGCTCGGCCTCATCGGGCGGAGCTTGGCATCCCGGTAGTACAGCGACAGCTCGATCGAGGCCTTGTCGAGCTTCTGCCGAGCCTTGACGACCTTTGCTTCTCGGGAGAAGACCAACCGCTCGTTGTCGACTTTCTTGATCGCTTCGATCGCGCCTGCGTCCACTTGAGCATCCAGCGCTTTCTGCCGGGCCCGCGCCAGCTCCAGGAGCCCTTCGGTGATCGCGAGGTTTCGCCCCGCAGCCACCCAGCTCCAATACGCCTGCGCCGCTTCACGCTCGAGGGCCAACGCGGTCGCGTCGAGTTGTGCATCGGCATCCTGGATGCCTGCCTTTGTCGTCGCGATCTTGGCCCGGCGTCCGTCGATGGGCCCTCCATTCCAGATGGGGACGTTGATTCCGGCTCGCAACTCTCCGTACTCTCGGGTGCGAAGGTCACCTTTGTAGGCGGGGTAGTCGCCCCAACCGAAGCGATATCCGGCGTAAACCGAGGCGCCCCACAACGGCGTGGCCTGCTCGATCGTGGCGTCGATTTGCGCGTTCTCGTAGTAGCTGACCGGAGTCCACTTGCCCTTGAGCGCGACCTTGGGATCGAATCCGCCTCGCGCGGACAAGGCCTTCCCTTCGGCGGCCTCGCGCTTCTGCTGCGCGCCTTCGAGTGTCGGATGCGTGTCCTGCACGGAGTCGAGGACCTGCTTCAAGCGCAACGGGGCGGCAGCCCTTGCCCACCCAGAGGCGAGCAACACCGCCGCCACGAGCAGGGATTGCGCGAGGGTACGGGTCACTTTCCAGCCACCTTGCCCTTGCCACCCGAAGAGGACTTGGAAGCATCCTGAGGGGCGGACACCGCGGGTGGGAACCCGTTGAACAGGCGCCACAGCTCGTAGCCCAAGCTCACCTGGTTGAGCAGGACCCAGCCGTTGGCGCGAACGCCTTGTCGTAGGTAGCGGGAGTCGGGCCACTCCTCCCCCGCAAGCTGGGTCACGACGATGCGGAACTTTCCCTCGCCGTTGTCGGTCGAGTCGACGAAGGCGACCTCTCCGCCAAACGTCCCGATTGCGACCGATGGCCATCCGACGAACTGGACGGCAGGCCATCCCTCGAACTGGATCCGAACCTCACGCCCCGGCGTGATGAGCGGGGCATCGTTGCCATCGACCCAAAGCTCGACCGCACGCGCGCTGACATCGGGAACAAGGATCGCGAGTGCATCGCCTTCTTTGACGACCTCACCTCCCTCCTTGGCCGACAGCTGGAACACGGTGCCCGCGCGGGGAGCCACCACCTGCATCTGTCGCTGCTGCGCGAGCTTCACGTCGAGCTTGGCGAGGTCGGCCTGCGCCTTCGCGACGTCGGACTTCGCCTTCTGCATCGACGATTTCGCGTCCTCGACCTTGGCCTCGGCCTCGCCGTCGATCTTGGAGCGGTCCGCCTGGGCAGCCTTGACTTCCCGCTTCGCGGCCGAGAGCGAAGCCCTCTGCTTGTTGAGCTTGGCCGCTGTGGTGCGGGCCTTCATCTGCGCCAGCTCGAGCTTCCGGGTCGAGACCAGCCCCTCTGCGTGCAGCTTTTCCACCCGCTTCAGGTTCAACCCAGCGGTTTCCTTCTCCGCATCAGCGGCTTCGTAGGCTCGCTGCGCCCCTTCGAGTTTGTCCTTGGTGATCAGTGACTTGAGCGAGGAGCTGGTGAACGCTGCCGAACGAGACCCATCCAACGCCACCGTCTTCGCGTCGGCGACGACGATGGTCAATCGCGCTGCTTCCATCCGAGCGACGACCGCAGCCCGCTGGCGTTCGAGGCGAGCGATCAACTCGGGATCGTTGTCGGCCAGGTCGACCACCGGCTGCCCCGCCTCGATGTGGTCACCTTCTTGGACGTACCAGTGAACCACCCGTCCCTTTACCGGAGCCTCGACACTCTGCTGCCGCTCCAGCGGTGCATAGGCGGTGACCCGCCCTCCGCCTCGAACGGACTGCTGCCAAGGTGTGAAGACCAGCGCCGCGATGGACAAGACGAGCGCGAGCACCAGCATGTAGGCCAGGACTCGGGCCCCGTCGATGGTCCCGGCTGCGGACAGCGGAGTCGGTGCGACCCGGTTTCTGCGGAGCCAACTCATGACACCACCTCGAGCGCCCCCTCGACGATGCGAAGTCGTGAAGTGCAGCGACGACGAACCGCGTCGTCATCGGAGACGACCACCAACGTCCAGGGCGCGGTGCCATCGAACAGCTCGTCGAGCAGCCTCCCCATCGCCGCGTCCGGGAGCGCCAGGCCGTCGAGTCCGCGATCGATCAGCAGCGCTCGTGGTTGATGTGCGATCCCACGAATCAGGGAAAGTCGCCGCTGCTGACGCTCGGAAAACGGGCTGCCATGCGGCGTCATCGGCTCGTCGAGTCCCTTGGGCAGCGCATCGACAGCGTCCTCCATCTCGAGCAACCTCAGGAGTCGACGAGTATCGGGCTCGGGCAGGGGCACCCCGCCCAGGAACAGATTGTCCAGCACCGAAGCCGCAACGAACTCGGGCTGGCCCACCACCACGGTGAAGTCGCGGATGGAGCCGAGGTCGGCCCGCCGAAGGTCGAGGCCGTCGTGCTGAATGCCTCCCTCGGCCGGCATGCGAACGCCGCCGAGGACCTCGAGCAACGAAGTCTTGCCCACCCCGGCATCGCCATCGATGAGCACCCGGGACCCGGCCTCGATGTCGCGCGTGACGTTGCGAATCAGTGTCCTCCCGCCCCGGCTCACCGAGACGGCTCCCGCCGAGATCTGCAACGGGCCGGAGCCGTGCGGACGCTCCCCGCCGACACGTTCCGTCGGCTGATCCAGCACCGCCCCGATCTTCATCACCCCGACCCCCAGGTCGTAGAACTTCTCCAGGTTCTTGCCGACCTTGCTGAACCCCGCCCCCATCGCCGTGACGATGAGCTCGGCCGCAACGAGCTGTCCCAAGGTGAGCTGGCGAGTCAGCACCAAGTAGCCCCCCACGCCCAGGAGCGAGACCACGGCCAGGACCTGCAGAAACATCCCGCCGGAGAGCTGGCGCAACAGCACCCGAAAGTGGCTCTTGCGCGCGGCGACATAGTCCCGTGCCAGGATGTCTGAGCGGTTCCAAGCGTGGTCTCGTGCGGACGCGCCCACAAACAACCGAGGTGCGCGCGCGACATCCTCGAGCCATGCCCCGACCTTGTACTTGGCCACCGACTCGTTGTTCGCGGTCGGCAGAGCACCGCGGCCGAGAAAGATCACCAAGATCAGCAGCGTCACCAGCACTGCGTTGAAGGACAGCAAGAGCGGGTGGTAGAAGCCGAGCAAGATCATGCCGACGCCCGTTTGCAGGGCGAGGCTGAGGCCGTCCAGCAACAGGGTCGACAGGGACTTCTGGACCGCGACGATGTCGAAGAATCGGTTGACCAACTCCGGACCGAAGCGCTTGTCGTGCTCGGTCACGGGGACACTCGCCAGACGACGGCCGAAGTCGTCCGCAACACGGACGAAGTACCGGCGCTGCAGGACCTCGACCACGTAGGCTTCCAGCAACCGAAGCATTGCGGAGAACGACAGGCCTCCGAACAGCAACAGCGTGAGGACCACCAACGGCTGCAGCGTCGACCCGAACGCAACCGAGTTGACGACCGCCTGCACCGCGACGGGAGTGGCCAGCGTCAGGAGCCCGATGACAACCGCATAGACGGCCACCACACCCAGGTCGCGTTTTTCGATGCCAAGGAACGCACGAAGACGGAGCCACGGCCGCCCCCGAAGCTTCGGGCGGGACTGCGCCGAGACATCCTGGAGCGCGAGCCGAGGCGAGAAGTGCAGGACTTCGCCGCCACGGGTCAGCGTGTCGAGCTCCTTGAACGACAGGGTCTCCGCTGCGACTGTGCGCGCGTCGACCAGCGACACCAAAACCCGGTGCCCACGACGAGCGGTTGCGACCAGCCAACGGCCATCATCGAGCACGGCCACCGACGGAATGGCGACCACCCTGTCCGCTTGTGGCGAGCGGCGACGAACGCTGAGACCCAACTCGGCCGCGGCAACCTCGGCGGCCTCCAGCGAGGAGGCACATGCCCTACGACATCGACGAACCGCCCGCATCGCATCCTCGGCGCGAACTGGGCTCCCAGCAGCCTCGGCCACGACCTCCAGCGCGTGGGCGATCGCAGCGTACTCGGACTCCATCACCCGGGGCGGAACATCTCGGTCGAGTGCAGTCATTCTTATCAGGACTCGTCTTTCCTGAAGTTCAAAACATGAACTCAATGTCATGTATATATTGACATGACTCCAGCGTCAACGTAAATTGAGCGGGGAGACGCTCAGCCGTGAAGCCGAAGGACAAGGGAGCCGCCGAACACAGCTGGACGTTTCTCAGCAACTACGCCCATGTGCTCGTCTGCCTCGCGCGCGATCCGGACATCACGCTTCGGGAGGTCGCGGAGCAGGTCGGGGTCACCGAGCGTGCCATCCATCGCATCGTCGGAGAACTGACCACGGCAGGCGTGGTGGTCAAGGAGCGCGAGGGCCGGCGCAATCACTACACGCTCAGCCTCTCCACGCCGCTGCGGCACCCTCTCGAGGAGGGCAAGACGATCAGCGACCTTCTCTCGGGTCTACTGACCCGTAGCGAGATGGCTCGACTGCACGCCCGCATCCGAGCCGCTGGCGGCGCCTCCACCGGCTGAGTTCAGGACCAGGCGAGCCGACCCTCTCGAAGGGCACCCGCGACTTCGAGCTGAAACGCTCGCTCGTGCCGATTCTCCACGTCACCCGCCCGGGTGTTGATGTGGGCGAAGACGCCCAGGAGCAACCACGCCAACGACGCGGGAGTGCGCAGCTGTCGCGCGGTGGTGGTCCGCGGATGTGCGGGGTTGATGAACACGCTGCTCCCCTCCAGCGAGCACAACCCGTCGAGGTCTTGGCCGTGCACCCAGACGTGGGTGACGAACTCCAGCCCTCCAGCAACGCGTAGCCAGTGCAGCACCGCGTCTTGGAGTAGGCCCGCATCCTGCCCAACCCAGTTGCCGACAGGCGCAGGCGCAGGTGGAGGGGCGGGCTTGATGACCACTCGAGCCTCCTGCAGGTGCCGGTCGATCCAGCTCCGAGCATGCGCGGAGAGATCCTCGCGGGTCAACTCGAGGACAGCGTCACGGGCTCGGCTGGGCGCGGTCGCAAACTCCGCGCAGAACACCCGAATGACTCTCCACCCCGTCATCGCCTCTCCGTGAGTCGCGCTGAACAACGGCATCGTCAGGATACGGTCGGCGAGGTCGGAGCTGACCGTGGCGCGCGGCTGGAGATCCGTCTGAGTGATGAGGGACAGATGACGCGCGGCGTGGTCGAGCAGCAAGCTCTCGCACCGCTCTCGCTGGGGGATGGACTCTCCACGCGCGAGGTCGACAAAGATCGACTGCAAGCAGGCTTCGCATGCTTCGCGAACCCCACGCTCCAGCTCCGCAAGATTCGACTCATCCCATTGCGCGTTGGCATCGAGTCGGATCCAACCCACACACCCGTACTCGACCGCAAGCGAAGCGAGGGCCCGAGACCGGCCGCCATCGGGGAGCAACACGGCGATGTCGGGGTGCCCCACAGGTTCGCGGGGAATGCCGACGACCCCCTCGACCCCCGCGGCCTCGACGACAGTCGAACGGAGCCACGCCTGTGGTTTCGTCGACGCCTCGGCATCACCGTGGGTCAGGTCGAAGTCAAACGCCACCCGTACGGGGCCCAGCCGCGCGAGCACGTGATGCAGCGAACTCGACGCGGCGAGCGTGTAGGGCATGCCAGATGCTGCGGTCTCCGATTCACTCGCCTTGGCGAGCGCGCCGAGTTCGGCACCACCAAACGCATGCCCGTAGACCAGCGGCAGGCCACCGGGGCGACGCATCGCGTCGACAACCCCCGCGACACAGAACGCGCCGTCGTCCGGATCGAGAAACAGCGGCAGCTCGAACACCTCAGGCACGGGGGTTTCCAGACCGCGTCGCAGGAGCTCACACACGTAGTGCTGGAGAATGCGCCCGGCGTGGCGCCGGCACTCTTGCCATGCCTCGCGTGGCCAGGTTTCTGGTGGCGCCGTTGGGCTCCGACCGACAAAACGATCGATCAGTCCCCGGACCAGCTCGGCCTCGTGAGCAGCGGGGTCACCCACCTCGACCAGTAGCGGATGGTCGGGGTACGAGCGGAGCCCGACGGCGATGTCCCGAACACAGGCCTCCCCGTGCTGAGCGAGAACCTCTCGCTCATCGATGCGAATGTAGGAGCTCTCCCCGAAGATCTGGATGACTCGCCGTTCTTCTTCAAGGTCCAAGGACAGCACCTCGGAGGTGTCGAGTCCTTCGAGCGAGGCCGGCACGCCCTCAAGCACCCCGTAGATCAGGCCCTCACACCGGCTCATCGCGGCCGCGACCTGTTGAAGCGACAGCGCACCGCCGCCCAAGGTCCGGAACAGCGGGAGGTTGCGCAGGTCGAGGTGGTTGGCATCGATCTGCTCGAGCACCACCCTCGGCTTGCCCTCGTCTGTGGTTCCCAACCTCGGGACGCAGGTCCGCACCGCCGCACGCAGAGCCAGCGCCGCTGCGGGCGTCCGAGGTTGAACGTCGCGGTCCGACAGACTCTCTACAGCACGCCCCGCTGCCCGGCGCAGCGCTGGAGCCGCATGAACGGCCATCACGCGCGCCACGTCGAGACACAGCGCGTCCTGGGTGCCTTTGAGACGCTTGGAAACCAACACCGATGGCTTGGCGTCGGGGAGCTCGATGCGGAGGACATGCCCAGGATGCGAGGACGGCAACGAGCCCGACCACAGCAGACGTTGCGTGGTCAGCACTTCCACGGTCAGGGCATCCGTCGAGCGAACGCTTTGTGGGGTGAACACCGCCGCGTTGACGTTGCCGCCCGTCCCGAGCCACCACGCCTTGTTGCGGGCTTCGGCTTGAACGGCCGGGTCATCCGCATCGTACGCACGGTGGACTCCGATAATACGCGCCAACACGTCGGCCGTCGTCAGCGGCTCGAGGTCGATCACGGGGGTGAGCCACGGACGCGCGGGCGGTTCGGACTCGCTCTGGCGGAGCGCCGCGACATCGCTCGCGTTCGCGGGATCGAACGAAACCACCGACAGCGCACCTGCCGACATCGCGCGAAGCGATGAGGCCATCGACTCGTGGCCGCAGAACACCGGTGCGCCGAGCCGACGACTGATCTCACGCGCAATCCCGCGGTCGTGCTCCGAGTCGACCGTTCGTGGGGGCGTCAGAATGACGCGACGGTTCTCTCGAACCATCGGGCGGACCTCAGTTGCGGGGACAAGCGTGCCATCGAGCTGCGTCAGCGTCGTGATGCCGCGAGCGCTGTTGCCGTGAATCAGCTCGTGCGCGTAGGGCTGCAAGCGCGCCCACATCTCGGCCATTCGCTCGTCGTCGACGATTCCTGAGTGGTCCGCGGTCTTCCGCAGCCGGTCGAAGCAAACGATTCCCGCAAGGGACGTGCCGCGCACCAAATCATGCTCGCGCGACTGAATCAGGACGCCCCACATCAGCAGATCGAACTCGCTTCGAGTTCCCGCGTTCGCCAACGCAAGCGTGCCGTAGAGGTCCCCCTCGTCGAACGACAGCGTCCGGCGGTAGCCCAGCATCCCCGGGGTTCGCTGAGCCGAGAACCCAAACAACGAGTCGTGGTTGAGGATGATGGGGACCGGCGCCGCGAGACAGCGAACATCGACCACATCGAACTCTCGAGGACGGTCGCCGAGGTCGAGAATCCGCTGCAAGACCTTCGGGAGCTTTCCGCGAGACATCCCTTCGATTCGGATGAATGTGCCGGTGAGAGCGCGCTCGGGGGTGCCGATGTCGACCCCGTCGTGGGCGCCGTGCATCTCCATCCGCGTGGTGCCCTGAAGCGTTCCGTCGCCAGATTCCACGATCACGCGGTCCGGTTTGAACAGCAGCGCCGCGTTGATGCCCAGCGCCAGTTCCCGCAGATGGCCGATGTCGGCGCGGTCCTTCGAAGCGAACAGGTAGTCGAACAGGTTCGCCAGGTCGTCCTTCTTCAAGCCCCCGCCGACGTACGCAAGCGTCATCTCGCCGTCATCGGTCGAGATCTCGATGTACTCCGCGTCGTTCGCAACAGCAGCTTGAATGAGCTCGAGGATGTAGAAATACGGATCCGCGAGCGCGAACCGGCGCATCTTCTCAATGGCTCGTCCTCTCGCGATGGTGAAGCGCTTCTTCTCGGTGTAGACGCCCCCGGCTCGGGCGCGCTCGATGACTGCGGAGATGGAGCTCATCGCGTCACCGCCATCGCCGCTTCGACCAGTGCGTCGTCGTCTTCGAGGTTTCGGTTCTCGTCGAGAAGGATCGACTTGGCGAGACAGTACGCCGCCATCGCACGGTCGACTCGGCGCAGCTCGAGGAGTTCGCGGAAATGTCCATGCTCGGTGTTCACGACAACGTTGGGTCGTTCGAACCATCCCCGGTCGTACAACCCTGCCACGGAGCGCTGCATGAGGGGCCCAAGCTCGGGACCCATCGCGAACAGGCAGGGATGCTCGGGGCTCCCCTCCAGCGTGCCCGCAACAATCTCTCCGTAGCGCTGCTTCGCCGCGCGCAACGTGGCCGCCGTATCCTCGACCATTCCCTTCACGTCGGCCGTCACCTTCGAGAGCGGCCGCGCGTGGACGAACGCGGACTCGGGGTGGACCACACTCCCCTCGACGTGCGCCAACAAGTCCTGCCCGACCGCGCGACGTGCAAGCCCGGATGGTTCGGACCTCCAACGCAACCACAGGAACCCGGACAACACCCGTGAGACGGGTTCTTGCAACGACTCCATCAACCGGGTCCCGCCCCCGAGGAAGACCGGGACGTCCTGCCGAGCCAGCGTCGCCGTGAGCGAGGACGGGGCATCGGCCACGAACACCCGGCCGTCTCGGTCGAAGGCTCGCTTCGCATCGCTGAGCGGAAGTCCACGGCCGTCGACCGTCCGAAGGACTGCCCGTGGTCCGAGCGCCTCGAGGCTGGCCCGAGGCTCCGAAGCGAGGTAGCCCATCGCGGTCTGGTAGCGGGTGCGGTCGGCAAGCGTCCAGTCCTCCAGCTTGCACAGCGCCTCCAACTCATCGAGAAGCGCGTCGCGCAGCGGACCCGTCACCGCGTCGAGCAACATCTCCATCGCCTTGTCGAAGTTCGCGTCTCGCATCACCGTCTCGCGAGACAGCGTGTGTTCCAGGTAGCGGGACTTGATCTTGAACCCGATGTGCCCGAACCGGCTCGCACGCTGCTCCAAGATCTCGTGCCCCGCGGTCGTCACCGCGAGTGCGAGCCCCTTGTTGTAGAAGCCGTACACGGGCGCGTGGGAGAAACCGACCGAGATCTCGGTTCCGGGGCGGTTGACGCGAGCCGTGATGTCCGCGGAGACCTCAAAGGGCGCGTTGATCGGCTCGCACCCGCCCTCGTCGACACCGACGGGGCTGCGGTCTTCGAACGAGATCTCCGTGTCCGAGTGGGAGCACCACTTGCGCAGCGACTCCCGGGTGCCGCGCACCAACTCCCGGTAGCGACCACGGCCGCCTTCGACAAACATGGTGATCTGCGTTCCCTCGACCGGAATGTCCAAGCGCCCCTTCACGAACGACCGGTCTGCGTCGAAGAAGACCTCCCAGCACTCCCCGTCCCTCCCCGTGTGAATGAGGACCCCCTTGGGCTGCAGCGCAAAGACGGAAACGAAACCGATCCCGAACTTCCCGATCTTGGTGAGGTCGTTCTCCTTGGTGGACGAGAACAGCTTGGTGAGCTGCCCGTCGATGATCTCCTCGTTCATCCCCTCGCCAAAATCGTCGACATGGATCGAGATGGTCCCCTCGACCCCGTCGCCGGGCTCGAACTCCATCCAGATCTCCACGGCGGAACTCCCGGCGTCGATGCTGTTCTGAACCAGCTCCCGGTAGAAGTCGAGCGACGAGCTGAACTGCGATACGAGGTTCTCGACCGCTTCGTTGTTCAGCGCCGCATCCATCGCGGGAGTGTAACGCTATCCGTGTTTCGCCCAAGCAAACTCGGGCTGCGGCTCCGCATCGGAGAGGACCAAGTCCGCAACGAGCCTGCCGATCGCGGGGGCGAACTTGAAGCCGTGCCCAGAAAGACCGGAAGCCACCACGAGTCCCGGGATGCTCGGATGACGGTCCACGAGAAAGTCCCGGGAGGCCGTCGCCCCATACATGCACACCCGGTGCTCGACACGGTCGACCCCCACGCTGGGCATGAACGCCTGCAGGAATTCCTCCACCGGTGCCCAGTCTTCCGGCCGGACGCGGCGCTCGAGGTCGTCGGGGTCCACCGGATCGTCGAGGCCCGGTATCGCTGCGCTGGTATGGCACGCGACTTTGAGCCCGCTGAGTCCTTCGTCGCCCGGTGGGAACCCGTAGAAGAATCCGCCGGCCGTCAGGGCGCCCCATACAGGCAAGCCCGTCGGCACCACGGTCGGACGAAGCCAAAACATCACCCGGCGCAAGGGAGACAAGTGCACCCCAGGGTCGGGAAGCAGCGCAGGGGTACGCGCTCCGGCTGCAAGAACGATGGCGTCCGCTGCCAGCACGGAATCCTCGAGGACCACACGGCCGGGTTCGATCGCCACGGCCCGCGCGCCGGAGCAAACGCGGACCCCCAGAGCCTCCGCGCGCGACCGCATCGCGCTCAGGCACCCCGGGACCCGGAGGTAACCAGCACAGGGGGTCCAACAACCGCGCCAGTGATCGGGAACCACGAACGGGTACGTCTCGCGAAGCTCTGCTCCCCCGAGAAGGCGGTGCTCGATCTCGAAGGCGTTGCATGCCTCGAGAACCCCGATGAACTCGGGCTCGTCCGGCGGACCAAACTCGATCATGCCCGTGCGGACCAAGAGGTCTCCGGCCTCGTCTTCGAGCGAGCACCAAAGCGCATCGGCCTCCCGGACCAGCGGTACGTAGGACGTGCCTTCGTGGTACGCGTGACGAGTCACCCGAGTGAACCCGCCGTGGCTCCCCTCGTCATGGGGCGGCACCCTCGGATCGAGCACCGTCACGGACGCCCCGCGTTCGGCGATCTGCCACGCGCTGGCCAGTCCGGCCGTGCCTCCGCCCACAACGATCACATGGGGCAGATCGGGTCGCGGCACGTTCGACATCGCTCGCTATACTCCGCTGACATGCGCGTCGGAGCAATCGTGTTGGGCTGTGCACTTCTGGGCGGTACGGGGTGCACCTGGAGCACCAGCAAGCCCCCCTCCCAGCCCAGCCCCAAGCCCACCGCCCAGAAGCCCACGACTCCGAAGACACAACCCAGAGCGCAGGCACGTCCGCCAGCGAACCCATTCGTGCAGGTCGCATCTCGCTTCCAACACTCCTGCGCCCGCCGAAAGGCTGGGGACGTGTTGTGTTGGGGCAAGAACACCTACGGGCAGCTGGGCAACGGTGGGCGTATCGACTCGCCACGGCTATCCAAAGTTCGCGGCCTGACCGGGGCAAAGCAGGTCGAAGTCGGGCGAGACTTCAGCTGCGCACTCCGAACCAACGGCGGCGTGATGTGTTGGGGCAACAACGAAGACGGCCAGCTCGGAGACGGGCGTGGCGGCAGCCCGGGTGCCATGTCGCTGGATGTGGCGGGCGTTCGCGGCCTCAAGGGCATCAAGCAGATCTCGCTGGGCGAGTATCACGGCTGCGCGCTCTCCAGCGACGGCAAGGTCAAGTGTTGGGGCAACGCCGGGAACGGACAGATCAGCGATGACTCTCAGCGGGTGTTCGCCTCCCCGATGACCATCGACAGACTCGGCCCAATCAAACAGATCGCGTCGGGGGGCAACCATGTTTGTGCCCTGGAGCGCTCCGGCAAGGTGAAGTGCTGGGGTCGCAATACAGAAGGCCAACTTGGCGATGGAAAGAGTGGCAGCCGCATCAAGGCCGTCGAGGTCCAGGGCATTCGTGATGGTGTCGCGTTGATCAGCGGCGACAATCACAGCTGCGCGGTCCGCAAGAACGGCACCGTGTGGTGTTGGGGCTCCAACAGTGATGGGCAATTGGGCCTGAAAGGCACCGGTAAAAAACACAACACACCGGTTCCCATGGACGGTTTGGCGCAAGTCGCTCAGATCGCCGGCGGAGACCGCCACGGCTGCGCCCGCCTCAAAACCGGCCGGGTGGCGTGCTGGGGCAGCAACGACCAAGGGCAGACCGGCGGTCCCATCTCGGGCGGACGACTCAAGCCCGGAGCCGTCCGAGGCGTTGGCGATGCCGTCGATATTTCGCTGGGCAAAGGGCACAGCTGCGCGGTTCGAACGGGCGGCCAAATCACCTGCTGGGGAAGCAACGAACACGCCGCCCTCGGCCCACACCGACTCGCCCAGCGCTGAACGGCGGCACAGGGCGTCTGAGGCGCAACCGACATTTTCGGACCATCGACCACGCGTTGCGTCCGTACCGCGGCCGTCAATCACCGGTTGGTTGACCTGGTCGCGACCGTCTGGAACGCTAGTTCCATGCTTGGCTTTCGGTTTGGACGGTGGGTGCACGCGGCGATCGCGGGGGGATCGCTGACGATGACTGGTTGTGTGGAGCGGCTCCTCATCGACCCCTCCCTCATCGGCCAAGAGCCCACAACCGGTTTCGAGACCGACACCGACACCAACCCGTCGGGCGGCACGGATACCAACCCGACGGACCCGAGCGACCCCACGAACCCCACCGATCCCACGAACCCAACCGATCCGACAGATCCGACAGATCCAACCGATCCCACGGATCCGACGGACCCCACGCAGGGCAACATCAATGGACCCCCGCAGCTCGTCGACGTTCGGCTGATCGACCCGACGACGCTCGAGCTCGAGTTCAACGAGGCGATGGGCTCGCCGGGCGAAGTCGATATCGACGCGTTTCGGCTCAGTGTCGGATTCGCCAACTACTACGGCGGGAAGTACAACTACGGCGGCACGTACTACCAATACCTGCAGGGGTTCACGGGCGGAGAGGTCTGCTACGAGAACTGCTACTGCGAGTACTACGACGAGTATTGCGAAGACGAGTACTGCTATGAGAACTGCTACAATGAGCCCGGTCCTCCGGTCGACTTTGTCTCGCTGAGCCAGGTTCCCGGCACCCAGCATCGCTGGCTGGCACGACTCAGCACTCCGATCGACGGTGTCTGCGAACCAGTGCGGGACATCCAGAGTTCGTGGGACGAAGGCGGGATGTTCCTGCACTACTCCAACAACAACTTCCCCGGGGTGGTCGACGCCCAAGGGGAAGCGCTCGCTCCACTCGCGGAACACTGGGTGCTCGCGCCGGGACAAAACTTCGTCTCCCGCTCGGGCTACTTCGAGGCGATGGATCCGTTCATCCCGATCGATTGCCCGTTCTAGGACTCCGGCTCCAGGTTTGTCTCGAGGCTTGCCTCCGACCTACGCGCGACACTCATGCTGATCGTCACAGGGACCAAGCGTTCCGGCACATCGATGTGGATGCAGATCCTGACATCGGCCGGATTTCCTGCCTTCGGCGAAGCGTTCCCCCGCAACTGGGGTGAGACGATCAAGGACGCCAACCCGGACGGGTTCTACGAGTCCATCCTTCGCCAAGGCATCTACTACCGCACCAACCCGCACCCACGGACCGGCGCCTACTTCTTCCCCGAGCAGGTCGAGCGTCACGTCGTCAAGGTGTTCATCCCGGGGCTGGTACGAACGGACCGGGCGTTCCTCGGCTCCGTCGTCGCCACCGTTCGACACTGGCGCGAGTATCACGACTCTCTCGAGCGCTTGTACGCGATGGAGGACGAGGCACGGGTGGAGAACAAGCCCGACTCGGTGCGGCCCGTTCGCATCCCACCCGTCTTCGAGTGGTGGTCCGAGAACTTCGCCCTCATCCGCGACATCGTCACGCGGCGCTTTCGCGTGCACGTGCAGTCCTACGACGGTCTCCTGTCCAACCACAAAGTCGTCATCGAGAACACTCTCGACTGGCTCGGCGACAAGGACGTGAACGTGGAAGCTGCCGTGGCCGCGGTCAAACCCAAGAACCGAACCCAGCAGCGCAACGAAGACGCGCCTGCCCCCGAGGGACTGAGCACCAAGGTCATCGACGCGTTCGAGCTCCTCTACCGAACCGTGGACGAGCGCAGCGGGCTCGACCCAGCGCTCATCAGCACGCTCAACGAGGCGCATGTTGAGATCGCACCGCGCATCGCACAGGCGCAGAAGGCCGTCTCCGATGCCCGCGCTGCGCGTCGCCGGACTCCCAAGCCCGGCCCTCGACCCGAAGGCAACCCATGATCCCTCGCGCGGAGCTCCAGCCGGGGTCACCCGAGCCGAAGAGCCCTACGGAGGTCGACACGCTCCTGACTGCAGTCCCCGAGCTCGCGTTCCTCCCCGAGTTCGATGACTGCGTCCCCGCGATGGACGCTGGCGTCGAGGCCTCGCACGAGGACGTCGACGCGCGGATGTCGAACCTCGGCAACGTGAAGACGGCGTTGCAGCTGTTGTCGAGCGCCGCGGCTTCTCAAGCCAACGGGGGGCTGTCGTTCCTCGTGCGCAGCCTGCTGCACTTCATCGAAGTGCAGTCGGTCGCTCCGTCTCAACACCCACTCACCGTGGCGTTGTACCTACGCGGCTGGGCGCGGTCCCGAGGCGAGACCGAGACCCCGGCAGCCGTCGCCGCGGCCATGGACACCTGGCGCTAGCAAAACCCGCGGCGAGGACGGGCCGCCCGCTCAGTGCTCGCCCGCACGCGGGTGCGCAACGCCGAGACGCTGCATCTTGCGGTAGATCGTCGCCCGAGCGATGCCAAGCCGCTTGGCGGCCTTGGTGACGTTGCCCCCTGATGCCTCGAGCGCGCGCTGAATCGCGTGCTTCTCGGCGTCCGCAAGCGAGAGTTTCGGTGTTTCGCCCGCGAGCATCGAGTCGCCCAGATGCCCTACCGAGCGCTCTGCCACCTCTCCACGAATGTGATCCGGCAGACAGTCCTTCGTGATCAGGCCGCTCGAGGCCAACAGCATCGCCCGGTGCACGACGTTCTCCAGTTCGCGAACGTTCCCAGGCCACGCATAGCGATCCACGCAATCGAACGCCTCCGGCGACAAGCCCTCGACCGGATGGCCAACGTCGGGACCAAACTTCTCGATCATGTGGGCGACGAGCCTACGGATGTCGTTTCCGCGTTCGCGGAGAGCGGGCACGAGGATCGGGTAGACGATCAACCGGTAGTAGAGGTCTTCGCGGAACTCTCCGGACGCGACCATCTGTTTGAGGTCGCGGTGCGTCGCCGAGATGATGCGAACGTCGGAGTGGATGCCTTCGCTTCCCCCCACACGCATGAACGTCCCGTCTTGCAGCACCCGGAGCAAGCGGACCTGCGCGGCCGCGCTCAGCTCACCCACCTCGTCGAGAAACAGCGTGCCGCCCTGCGCCTGCTCGAAACGTCCCGAGCGCGCGGATGTGGCCCCGGTGAACGCCCCTTTGTCGTGCCCGAACAACTCGCTCTCTTGAAGGTGCTCAGGGATCGCGCCGCAGTTGATCGCGACAAACGGAGCGGACGCTCGCGGGCCCGCCCGGTGGATCGCACGCGTGACCAATTCCTTGCCGGTGCCTGTCTCGCCTCCGACGAACACGGCGATCTTCGAGTTCCGCACCGTCGCGATGTGCTCGTACACTTCGCGCATCGCGTCGCAGTCTCCAATGATGTCCGAGAAGCTGATCGAACCGATCGCCTGGGTCTTCCGGTTCTCGGGCTCGCTCCGGAGGTCCCGCGCGATCTCGTCCACGCTGTGTACGACCTCCGTCATGTCCAGCGGACGCAACAAGTAGTCACAAGCTCCACACTTCAACGCGCGAACAGCCGCACGCGCAGAGTCGCGCCGGCTCGTCACGAGGACCGGGAGCTGTTCCCAGCGCTCGCGAAGCGACTCGAGGAAGGTGAACCCTGACCCCGGCATGTCGAGGTCGACGAGGACCATTTGCACGGGACGCACGTCCAAAATCGCGAGCGCCGCGTCCGGGTTCGTCGCAGGCGTCACGCGAAATGCCCGATTGTGGCGGCGCAAGGTGTCCTGCAGCTCTCGGACGGCGTTGCCATCAGCATCGAGCGTCAGGACCTCAATCGTGGACGACACGGAGCCCAAAGTGTCTCACAGCCAGCTCCGTTCGGGGGGCCGTCTCGCTGGGACAGTGCTCTCCGGCGTGAGACACTGTCTCCCCGGTCCTCGCGCACGGTACGCAAATGTGTCTGCAGGCTTCGGTGGGGCCTGCTAGGGTTCGCGGCCGCATGTCGGGGAATTTGGTCGAGCCAGGCTGGTGGCGCGGGAAGAAGGTCGCCCAGCTTCCCGACGCTGGCGTATTGCTCGTCGCGACAGACTTGCAGGGAAACTGGGGCGACTACTGCGCTCTGAAAGAGCTCTACGCGCAGGAGAAGAGCCAAGGCAACGCGCCGATTCTCCTGTTCTGCGGAGACATGGTGCACGGACCCAGCGAAGAGCTGGCCACCTCCGAGGCCTGGCCCGACTTCCTCGGCACGCTCTATGAAGATCAGAGCGCCGAGGTGGTCCTCGACTTCATGCAGTTCTCGCAGAATGAACTCGCGGTCGGACTGCTCGGCAACCACGAGCACGCCCACATCGGCGGGCCCGTCGTCAGCAAGTTCCACCCGGACGAAGCGGCGATTCTCAACGCGCGTCTGGGAGACCGCGTCGACGAGGTCCGCGAGTTTCTCTCGGTTCTGCCACTCATCGCGACCACCTCGTGCGGAGCTTCGTTTTGCCACGGGGCACCGCGCCGGACCGAGCCTTCGCTCGAGGAGTTCGAGCGCATCGAGTACGCCGGGTTCGACGAGACGTCGATCACCAGCATCCACGAGCACACAACGCTCGGCGCTCTGCTGTGGTCCCGCCATGCCACTGGGGAGCAAGCCCGCGCCTTCCGGGATGTGGCCTCGGGCAGCGAGACCTCTGAAGGATTCGTGGCGTATGGACACGACGTGGTCCGCGATGGATACGAGAAGATCGGGGATGAGCAGCTCTGCCTCTCCACCTCGTTCGGGCTTCACGACGAGAACAAGACGTACCTGCGACTCGACCTCTCCAAGCGCTATGCGTCGGTTCACGACCTCCGCCTCGGCCACGAACTTCGCCCCCTGTACCCTCGATGAGCACCCTCGCCGACCTCCAGGCGTTGCTGCGGCGCCTCGACGGCGGAAGCTACGGCGCCTACAAACGAATCCGAGGACTGTGGGCCGGAGACCAGCTCGATGTCGCGATCGACCACGTCCAGGGCGACCCCTTCGCGGCACCGTCTGTCGTCCGGGTCCGGGTTCGACACCATGGCTACGAACCCGCAGCGCTCCGAGCCGGGCCCGGGCGCGTCGCATTGTGTGACCTCCTCCTGCGCCGCTTTGCCGCAGCCACGCGCAAGAGCGCTCGCAAAGGGAGCGGCAAGTCTGGAGTCATCGATGTCGACGCCGGAGGCGCGGCCCTGCTCGCCCGAAGCGGCTGTGACATCGTGGACGATGCGATCGAGCTTCGGTTCCGAGTAGGACTGCCGGCGGCCGGTCGTCGCGTCCTGGGGCGCGTCGCGGCAGAGCTCCTGTGCGACGCCATCCCCGCGATGGCCGACGCGGTTCGGGCGTCGTCGGTCCGCACCGAAGACATTCGAAGCTGGCAACGCAGCGCCCTCCAGCACGCTGAGCTGACCCGGCAGCTCGAAGCGGCGGGGCTGGTCGCATTCGTGGCCGACGGCTCGGTCCTGCCGCGAGCCTCTGGCGTGGACACCAAGCCGCTGCCCGGTGCCATCGCGATGAAGGCTCCGGACGCGCTCCGGGTTGAGCTTCGAGACCTGGGCGGGGAGCCACTGCCCGGCCTGGGGATCCCTCGCGGGGTCACGCTCATCGCCGGCGCAGGTTTTCACGGCAAGAGCACGCTTCTGCAGGCCCTTGCGGAGGGGATCTATCCGCATGTCCCCGGCGATGGACGCGAACGAGTCGTGACCATCCCATCCGCGATGAAGGTACGGTCCGAGGATGGGCGAGCCGTGACCGGGGTTGACCTCCGGCCCTTCATCTCATCGCTGCCAGGTTCCCGGGAGACGCGCTCGTTCTCCACGACAGATGCCTCCGGCAGCACCAGCCTCGCCGCCGCAATCATCGAGTCGGTGGAACTCGGCACCCGCGCTCTGCTGTTTGACGAGGACACGTGCGCGACGAACCTGTTGGTCCGAGACGCCCGAATGCAGGCGCTCATCCAGCGCGAGACCATCACGCCTCTCATCGACCGCGTGCAACAGCTCCACGCCGAGCTTGGCGTATCGAGCGTTCTGGTGGTCGGGGGGAGTGGCGACTACCTCGACGTTGCCGACACCGTGATCAGGATGGACGACTACCATCCGTACGACGCGACCCAACGGGCCCGCGAGGTGAGTGCCGCACTCCCCAGCGCCCGCGAGCCATCGGCGAATCACCCGGAGTGGGCTCCGTGTCGGCGAGTGTTCACCCCCACGTCACTGGCTCCGATTCGGCGAGACCGACGACGCGGAAAGGTCCGAGCACGCGGGCTCCGGGACCTGAGCTACGGCGACGACACCATTACCCTCGATGGGTTGGAACAACTTGTCGACGCGTCCCAGGTTCGCTTGCTCGGGACCCTGCTGGAGTGGGCGAGCGCGCAGCCTTCGGGCACCCCGATCGCCGAGCTCGCTGCGGCAGCGGTCGCGCAGGCGCAACATGAAGGCCTGTACGCTCTACGGCCCAGCCCCGAGCTTGCAGCGGTTCGCCCCGCAGAGGTCGCCGCGGCGATCAACCGCCTACGAAACCTCGCGATCGAGTGAACTTCGAGGTGGCGCGCGCCGCTCCCCACGCCAGCCCCGGACGGTTTGGCGTGACCCCGCACATCCCCACTTCGCCTCGGCGCCCCGCCCCCCATGACCCGCTCGACCCACGGCGAGCTTCGCGTCGCCCAGGTCCGCACGTCGGACTTCGTCCTTTGCAACGACCTGCGGGTCCCAGCAGCGTGTGCAAGTCGGCCTCGACGCGATGAGGAAGGGGGTTCCAGCCATGGCACACCCGCCCGCATCTCGTGCGGGAACAAGAACCGACGATGGGGGTTGAGCGTCCGGGTTTCTTCCCAGCCGAGACGTTCGTAAAACGGCCTACAACAGTCATTGACCCGCACCACATGCGGTGGTGGAGTGCGGGCGCGTGCGAGAGAGAACGAAGCGGATCCTCGGGATCGCGCTACCCATCATCGGGGGCATGGTCTCTCAGAACGTGCTCAACCTGGTCGACCTCGCCATGGTCGCAACGGAGGGCGATGCGGCTGTGGCAGCGGTTGGCGTCGGGGGCTTCGCAAACTTCCTCGCCTTCTCATTCCTGACCGGCCTGTCCGCGGGTGTGCAGAGCATCGCCGCGCGGCGCAAAGGTGAGGGCCGCGACAACGAGACGGCGATTCCGCTCAACGCGGCGCTGCTGTGCGGCATCCTGATCGGCATCCCGCTTTCGGTCGGGCTGTACATGCTCGTTCCGTGGTTCTTTCCGCTGCAGAACCCCGACCCCGCGGTGCTCGACATCGGCGTGCCCTACCTGCAGGCCCGGCTGATCGCGATGGTTGCGGTGGCGACGAACTTTTCGTTCCGGGGCTACTGGAACGCGGTCGACCTCTCCAAGCTCTACCTACGCACGCTGCTCGTGATGCACGCGTGCAACATCTTCTTCAACTGGCTGCTGATCTTCGGCAACCTTGGCGCGCCAGAACTCGGCGCGTATGGGGCGGGTGTCTCGAGCGCCATTGCGACGTGTATCGGCTCGGTCTTCTACCTATGGCTTGGCCTCCGACATGCCCGCAGTGCAGGGTTCTTGCGAGCGCTCCCGGACCGCAAGACGTTCCGTCGCATCATCACGCTCGCACTGCCCAACGGCCTCCAGCAGTTCATGTTTGCGGCCGGGTTCAACGTGCTGTTCTGGATCCTCGGGCACATCGCCTTGGGTGAAGTCGGTCACTCGACCGTCGACGTCGCTGCTGCCAACGCGCTGGTCAACGTCACTCTTGTAGCACTGCTGCCCGGTATAGCCCTCGGCATCGCCGCTGCGTCGCTTGTCGGGCAGGCACTCGGGCGTAAGGAGCCCGAGGATGCGTACGCGTGGGGATGGGACGTCGCGAAGATCGCAGTCTGGGTGATGGGTGGACTGGGTCTGCCCATGGCCCTCGTACCGGACCTGGTTCTATCGCCCTTCCTGCACTCCCCCGAAGCCCTCGACGCCGCGCGATGGCCCATGCGTCTGGCCGGTCTCTTCATCGCGGTCGACGGCATCGGCATGGTGCTGATGAACGCGATGCTTGGCGCGGGAGCCAACCGCGCTGTGATGGTGGTTTCGATCAGTCTGCAGTGGGGTCTGTTCCTCCCCATCGCATTCGTACTCGGACCGATCCTCGGCTTCGGGCTTCTCCCGATATGGAGCGCGCAACTTGGTTATCGCGCTCTGACCGCGGTAGCTTTCGCAGTAATGTGGAGGCGAAAAGCTTGGACAACGATTGAGCTTTGAGCGCGCTCAATCGCAAAGAAACCTTGGAGCCGGGGCTGAGAACGACGTTATAAGAACTGGATGGGAACCTTGGACAACGGCTCGGCCCGACCAATTCTGTTGGTCGACGACGAGCCAGGTCTGCTCGACGCGACGCGAAAGCGGCTCGAGCATGCCCTGCCCGAGGTCGAGCTCCTCCCGTATCTCGATCCCAACGAAGCCCTCCGAGAGACGGAGGGCCGGACGCTGGGCCTGGCGATTCTCGACGTCGATATGCCGTCGATGTCCGGACTCGAGCTCGCTGAGGCACTGCACGCCCGGTGGCCGGACCTACCTGTAGTTTTTCTGACCGGAACGCCGCGGGAAGACGTCGCCGAAGACCTCGCACACCTCCGGGTCGTCGCCTGGCTTCAAAAACCGGTCCGCGGGCAGGTTCTTCTCGACACGGTCAAGTCGCACATGTTGGCGGACTGATCCGCTCGGCGGTGGAATCGTTGCAACCCGGCCGGCCCCGTGCCGTCTGGTCGTCATGCGCAGGTCCATGCTTGCCGTCTCCTTCCTGCTCTCGGTCGCGTGCACCGAGGACGTCGGCAGCGGCCCCAGCTTTGGCTCTGGGAGCGGCACGCCAACAAGCGCCGGCACCATGTCCTCGACCGCCGGAGCGTCGGCCGAGTCCTCCGGTACAGCGTCGTCGGTGGGGGAGGCGGACTCGACCGGAGCCGCGGCGACCAGCGGCACCGCCGGCGAGACGAGCGCCAGCGACAGCAGTCCTGCCACCTCCAACGACGACTCCACGGGAGGCGCCGGGTCTGCCACCGACGCCGGGGCAACGAGTACGGACCCCACGGCCGAGTCCTCGGGCGGCGACCCGTCGGCAGGCGGCACACCGCTGGACCCGAACCTCGATGTGCCCGACAGGGGCGAGTCCTGCTCGACCCCCGGAAGCCTGAACGAGTGCCCGGGGGTCGGAACCGTCTGCAGGTTCTACACAGCCGAAGAGGGCCGGTGCGAGAGTTGCGACAACTGCGGCAACCTGAACGCGCCCTGCACCGACGGCACCGACTGCGACATTCTCTTCTCGTGCTTCGCAGGCCGTTGCACCAACTTCTGCCCGCTCGGGACGTTCAGCTGTGGCCCGATTGAGAACTGCCTGGACGTCGGGCACGCGACCCACGGCGTCTGCGACCCTTTCGCTTGAAACGCGCCAGCGAGCCCTGAATCGTGCTTCAATCAAGGCACGATGCGTGCCTACGTCTTCGGCTTGGCCTTCTGCGCCCTCACCGCTTGCGGAAACAGTGACGAGGAACAGCGCAACGCGCCGCCGGTGGGTAGCGGTGGCGGACCAGCAGGCGGCTCCTCTCCGGTGCTCACAGGAGGGACCGACACCGATCCCGGCGGCAGCGACAGCGTTGGCACGGGGCTGTCCATGGGACCGACCTCCGGCGGAACCGGCGACGCCAGCACGGGCGTGGGGATCTACGCGGTGCTCACGGGGAGGTTCGAAGACGGCGGCGGCGGATATGCGCTACCGATCACCTGCACTGTGACGTTCCACCGTCCCGGCGAGATCAATCCCTCCAATGGCATCGAGAGCGCGACCACGTTCAGTCGCCCGTTCCTCATCGATGCTTTCCCGCAATCGTTCACGATCATGAACGATGAGATCGGTGACGTTGTCGTGCCTGACGACCCTGGCTACGTGACGTCGCAGTGTGATGTCGATGGAGACAACTTCTTCGACGACAATGCGGGAGCCTACTTCCCGTCACTTCCGATGGTCGAGATTTCGATCCCTGCCTCGAGCATCGATCTCGCCGTCGGTCCGCTCTAATACGAGGAGCGAAGCGACGGAAGTGTCGCAGGACACGACACCGCTAGACGAGACCGAGATGCAGGAGCACGGAGAAGTCGTCTCCCTGTTCGCGCGGCTTGGCGTTGCGCGTCAGCGTGTCGCTCGACGTCGAGCCTACGCCGTCCTTCGGCTCTCGCTCTTGCGGTTCGGTTTCGCGGAGTCCGGAAGCGTGTTGGTTCGGCGTCCTCATGTGTTGCCCCTCGTCCTGTAGGTGGGACGGAAGACGAAGCGTCTCGTTCCATCCGGCGACTCAAAGTTTGCCATCGCGGCGTTGGCCGCGTCGTCCTCTTTCGGCGCAAATGATTCAGTGCAGAGCCGAACGTCGCTGCATCGAAATCCGGACGATGTTCTTCCCTGGGTACAGAACGACAGTCGACTCCACCGAGTGAAATCCTGGCGCTCGGACCCACAGAGATACCGATGTTCGTAGTCGGTCCATGACCATCGAAGGCAGGTGCGCGGGCAGGTAGTTCGCGTCCGGGTCGATCCCCGGGCAGTCGACACAAGACACCACAGCCTCCGGTGGCAAATCTCGAAACTCAACCGTTGCCGGCCGGGGCGTTGCATTGAGAACGACCGTCGCTTTGCACTGAGCGGGGGGCGTCACCGAACCCGAGTATCGCGGCCCGGTGAGGACCACCTCGCGAGCATCCTCAGGGAGCTCCACCAAACCGGTCGCGGGGAGCACTCGGCCAGCCGTCCTCAGTTCGTGGTGGCGCAGTTGCGGCAGCGGCATGCCCACAACGCGCACACGACACACGGGCGGAGACGGTGCAAACCACAGCCATCCCACCAGCCAGGGGACCCACGACATGACAACAAGCTAAGGCCCGTACGGTAGCACCAACGGCCTCAGGACGTCAGATGGCGACTGTCTGTTCTTCGGTGACAGGTTCGGGCGATACTCGGGGTTCGTGAGTTCCGAGCGCCACGCGGACCCCGAGCGAGATGCCGCGCGGTACGAGCGCGTGGCCGAACTCGCAGAGGGCGGGATGGCGATTCTCGAACTCGGCCGCACGGTCGGTGCTCACGGCTTTGAGAAATACGTCGCGGTGAAACGCATCGCTCCCAAGTGGGCCGACGATCCGGAATTCATCACAATGTTCTTGGATGAGGCACGGCTGGCAGCCGTGCTCGACCACCCCAACGTGGTCCGTGTTCACGACCTCGGACACGACGCACGCGGCCCCTTCTTCGTCATGGACTACATCCACGGCGAAGACTTGGTTGCGCTCCGCTCGGCGGTCGGTGGTCCGCTTCCCGTCGAGCACGTATTGTCGATCGGCTCCGCGGCAGCGGCCGGCCTGCACCACGCGCACACCCGGCGAGACTTTGAAGGCCGCGCGCTCAAGATTGTGCATCGCGATGTCAGTCCGTCCAACGTGCTCGTGACGTACGACGGCGGCGTCAAGCTGGTGGACTTCGGGATCGCCAAGGCGACCCGTGCCGACGGGACCCGCCCGAGTATTCGCAAGGGGAAGATCGGCTACATGTCGCCCGAGCAGTGCAAGGGCTCACCGATGGATGGACGTAGTGATGTGTTCTCCCTCGGCGTCGTGCTTTGGGAACTCCTGGCCGGCATGCGCCTGTTCGGTGGCGGCGACAACGAGTTCGCAGCCATGAACCGGATCGTCAACCATGATGCTCCGCCGTTGTCCGAGGCGAACGGCAAGGTTCCGCTGTCCGTCGCCGACGTCATTCACAAGGCGCTTGCCCGGAACCCAGACGACCGCTTCGAGGATGCGCGAGCGATGGCACTCGCGCTGGAACAAACCACCGAGACAACCGGTCGTCGCTCGACCGCGGACGACCTCACCGAGTTCATGCGCGGGTGTTTCGGCAGCCGCCCGTACCCATGGGAGCCTTCGGAGTCGGAATTCGCCGTACCGTCGACTCAACCCGGCACGGACCCCACCCGCGTTGCGCCTGCCGACCCACCCCGCAGTGCCCCGCGGCCTTCCGGTCGTCGGCTCTCCTGGGTGCTTCTTGGCGGGGCCCTCGCGTGCGTTGGTCTGGTGGCCTTGTGGGCCCGCCCGTCGGTCGAACCTGCCCCCAAGGCCGCGGGCCAGGCGCCCGCGCAAGCGCCCACCGTCACCGAGCCGGCCCCGGCCACCGTGGAAACGACGATTCCCCGGGCCCCCGACCCCGCGCCAGAACAACAGCCCCTCACCGATCCGGGAACGAGCGCAGAGATTCCGGACCCCCCTCCGAAACCCGCACCCAAAACACCGAAGCTGCGCACGCGAAAAAAAGCCAAGGCCAAGACCGCACCCGATCGGAAGAAGCCGGAGCCCTCACCCGCGTTCGACCCTGACGGCCTCGGACCCGTTCGGACGGTCTTGAAGTGAGCGGCCTTCTCCTGACGCTCCTGCTCGCCGTTGCGCCCGCACCAGACCCTGCGGCGGCGGCTGAATCCGCATACGCCAGGGGTGACTACGAGGAGGCTGCAGACGGCTTCGGTGCGCTCTATGAGCAGACTCGGGATCCGGCGCACAAGTACGGGCAAGCCCAAGCCCTGCGCCTCGCCGGTCGAGACCGCGAAGCTGCGGACGCATACGAGGAGTTCATCACCGAGGCCGACACCCTGCTCCCGAGTCTGGACGAGGAGACCCAGGCCACCGTCACCCTGATGATCGGCAACGCTGAGGTCCAAGCGCGGGGCTGTCGCGAACGTGCAGCGCCGCCCCCCGAGCCTGAACCCCAGCCGCAGCCCGAACCCCAGCCGACACCGCCTCCACCTCTGCTCACGCGCCCGGTGACGCCCACTGAGACCCCGGCACCCCAGCGGCGCGTCGATGGTGCGACGGTGGCTCTGTGGACATCGGGCGGTGCGGCACTCATCGCGAGCGCCGTCCTCCTCGGGACAGCGTCCGCCCGGGCCACAGGGGCCCCCACAAACTCCCACGAACAATGGGTGGAGGAGCGCTCCGCGGCCGGCACACAGCAGAAGGTGGGATTCGCCGTGCTGGGCGTGAGCGGTGCCCTCCTCACAGGCGCGATCATTCGAACGGTTCTGGTCCAGCGTCGGCGCTCTCAGCCCGACCGGCTTCGCGCCGGGCTATGATCTCCGTACCCGCCGCCCATGGCTTCCGAAGATGACAAGCCCACTGAGGTCCGACCGGTCCGGGTTGCCCGCGGCCGTGCGCCTGGCGAGATCGCATGCCTCGAGGTTCTCGCAGGGGGGAGCGCAGGAACCTTGCTCCCACTCACGACCGGAAGCACCACGATCGGACGCAGTGAGTCGGCCGACCTCACCCTCACGGACGATGGGATCTCGCGGCGGCACGCAAAGATCGCCATCTCCGAAGACGACATCGCCAACCTGATCGACCTGGACTCGACCAACGGAACGTTCGTCAACGGAACCCGGGTCGACATGGTGATCCTTCGAGAGGGAGACCGCGTGCAGGTCGGCCCGGATGCCACGCTGCGATTCGTCTACCAAACGCGAGACGACCTCAAACCGAACCGGGACGAAGTCCCGCTGAGCAAGCGCGAGATCGAGGTCGCCCGCCATGTGGCGCTCGGACTGACAAGCCAAGAGGTCGCCACCGAACTTGGCATCAGCCCCAGGACCGTGACAACGCACCTGTCGAACATCTACGAGCGACTCGGACTCCCCGGACGCGCCGCACTCGCTCGCTATGTCGTCCAGCGTGGGCTTGCGTAACAAGCGACCACGACGCTACCCACACGGCTCGAAGAGTGTCGGCGGCGAGACGGTGCAGGTTCCACTACTGACGAGTTGACCGGGCTCCAAGCAGCCCCAACACCACCACAACGCGTCTCGGTCGAGCGCGCATGTGATCGTGGTCGCCACCGCGATATCGACGGCATCCACGACCGGGTCGAGCTCGATCCTCGAGGCCGTCCGCAACAAGCTGAGGTCATCGGCGTGCGGATCAACCTGGCCGTACGCATTGCCGCCCCAGCACCAGACCTCGCCGTCGGCATTGATCGCGCAGCTGTGCAGTACCCCGGCGGCCACATCGACCCACTCGCCTGGGACGAGGTCGCCGGAGACATCGCGAGGAAGTTCGACTTCGTTGTCGATTCCACCCGCCTGGTTGGAGCGATTGTCGCCCCAACACTTCACCTTGCGCGCGTCGGGCCCATCGCCCTCGGTGATCGCGCAAGAATGCTGGGCTCCCACCGAGAGCTGCATCGCGGCATCGCCGGCCAGATCCGGCTGGATCGGCATGGAAGACTGGTCGCCGGGACCACCGCCGAGCTGCCCTCGCGCGTCCGACCCCAGACACCACAGCGAGTCGTCATCGAGCATCCCGCACATATGCTCGTCCCCGACACCGACCACATTGACCACCGCTGGGGTCACCGTCACGTCGGGTGTGGCGGCTCCCTGTCCCCAACACACCACGCGATCCGACATCCCTACGCAGGTCAGGTCGTCGCCAGTCCCGACCGCCCGGATGGGCTCGCGGGATTCCAGCGGGACAAGATGCGGCTCGAGAAACCGCGGCTGGGACTGTGACCAGTCCACCTGTCGCATGCCGTTGGGACCCCAGCAGTGCAGAGCATCAGGCGTTGCCGCACACGTGTGCCCGCCAACCGCGAGCATCTCCTGCTCGGCGAGCGCGCCTGCGGGCGCCTGCGGACAGTTGCGAAACTCGGGATTGTCGCCGGTCCCGAGTTCGCCGTTGGGACCCAGACCCCAACACCACACGGCCCCATTGCCATCGACCGCGCAAGTGTGAAGCGCACCCGACTCCACGCGCGTCCAACCGCAGCCATGGCCATCGCATGCGGGCGGCCCCGTCGTGGCCCCCTCGGTGCTTCCCGCCGTGGTCGCTGAGTCGGTGGTGCTTGGTGGCTCGGTCGCCTCGCCGGACGAGGTCAAAAGGCCGGTCGTGCCTGCGCGACTCGTGCCCGAGGGCTCCACACAAGCGCCGCCCAGTGAACCGGGAGCACGGGACTCGAATCGACGACGTGAGTCGCATTCGTCGTCGGGGTAGCTGCACCAGCCCTCGGGTTCGCAGACCCCCTCGCGAGCATCCAAGTCGCACGAGCCAGGCTCGCAGGCAAATCCGCCCACGTCGATACACCCATGGAGCACGCCCAAGGCGAGCAGAAGCGTGAGCCTCACCCAGAGAGGGTAGCAGTCGCGGTTCAGCCGATGAACGCCGTAAACGGGTCGGCTCCGAGATAGGGCGAAGCATCCGCGCCTGCGAGCGCCGCGACGCCTGCCACCCAGGACGCGGAGTCCAACGACTTCAAGTCCCCCAAGTCGGTCGACCCCGTCTCCAGGTCGACAGGCAGCGCCTCAACGTTGTCCCCATTTCCCCCATACGCCGCGCCGCCGGCCACACCGCCGCCAAACGCTAGCGCGCTGGTCACCGGGTGGTGGTCCTTTCCCGCGTTGCCGTTCAGCGCCGGAGTACGGGACATCTCCGAGAACACGACGACGACGGTTTCGTCGAGCAGGTCACGATCGATCAGGGCCTGCGCCAGATTGGACAGCCCGCCGAACAGGGCGTCTTGGAGCTGCCCTTGCTGCGCGTTGCCTTCGTGGGTGTCGAACCCAAGGCTGGCGGTGACCCCCACCGACCACGCGAGGTCCCGCTCGAGAGCGGTCAACGCCAGCTCCACTTGGTCCGACAGATCAAGCTGAGCGCCCGTCTCACCAAAGTACTGCGCGTTGTCCCGAAGCACCTTCCCTTTCTCCATCGATTCGATGAAGTCATCGATCCGGCTGCGGTTCGACCCCCATTGCCCCCGCACTGCTCGCTCCCGCGCCAACCGGGCGTCGAGAAACGCCTCAATGGCGGCCTCTTCGTCCGCATCCGCCTCGTAGCCCTCATGGAAGTATGGGGACTGCTCGAACCGCGGGAACGCGTCGTCGGGATCGAGCAACGCGTTGATCTGTCCTTGCCGTCCGACACGACCCGAGATGACGCTGAGCGGGCCCGAATATGCCGTCGCGCCCACGACGAAGTAGGGCATCGGGTAGTCCCGCGCGTGCTCATTGGCAACGATCGCCCCTGCGTCGGGACCTGCTCCCGAAGGCAGCCCAGTGAACATCTTGCGTTCGCAGACCTTGTGGGAGATCGAGCGCACGTTGATGCCATGCGCAACCGCGCTGATCGGTGCGTACTGCTCGAAGAACCCGGTGATGCTCGGTCGCGAACTGTGGGTGAGGACCGGGATGTCCTCGAACATGGTGACCTCGTCGTAGTCGGGGGTTGCGACGAGGTTGGGCTTGGGGTCGATGGAGTGGGCGATGTCCCAGCCTCCGTCGACGAAGACCGTGATGAGCTTACGCGGCTTGTCGGCCACGTTGGCGCGGGTCGTCCCCACGCTGCCAAGGGTTGCTGCGGCGAGGGCCGCACTCGAGCCGATGAATTGTCGTCGAGAGATCATGTCCGCTCCGATCAGTAGAAAAGGATGCCGAGGTCGCGAAACATCGCGGTGAGGGTTGTTTTCCAGGCACGGGCCGGGTCGCCGGACGCAGCCATCGCGGCGTCGAACAGGGCCCACGCGTCGTCGACGTCTTCGGAGTCCTCCTCGGCCGCCTCCCCATGGATTCGGTTGAACAAGGCGACCAACTGCGCACGTACGGCTTGCTCGTCGGTGACCAGTCCTGCCGACAACAACCGGGGCTGGGCTGCAACCGCGTCTTGTTCCACGACGAAGCTGGATGCCTCCGCTGCGAGCTGGCGTTGAAACAGCGAAGTCGTTGCGTTCGTCGTGTCGATCGAGCCCAGCACGGTGAAGGAGTCCCCGCTCCCGCCCAACACCTGAAACCCGATGCTCGACGAGCGAACGAGATCCAAAACCCCGGCACTTGTCCCCGGCTGGAGCAACTGCACATCGAGCTCCCACCGAAATCCGGTCAAGTCCTCGACCGTTCGGGCGAGTTGGAACGGACGCGCGCGTAGGTATCCCTGGACCTGATCCGCCGACTCCTTGGAGCTTGCAGCTGCGACCCGGAAGTCATCCGAGAGCATGATCGCCCGGATCAATGCCTTGGCCTGTAGGTCGCTCTCCAAGAAGACCGCATCGAGGGTGTCCACGGTGTCGGCCGGAACCTCCGCCAAGTCTGTACGCAGGAAGTACGCGTAGAAGCGCCGGGCGGTACAGGCGGTGAAGCGTGGGTCTGTGGAGATCAACGCGCCCAGCGACCCGATGTCCGAGGACGTCTCGCCATAGAACCCCGGAGCTTGCCCGGTGGACCCCATCCAGTCGTCTTCTCGTTCGGAGACATACAGGTCGGGCAACGGATACTCGATGATCTGGTTGTTCATCGGATTGCCGACGATTGCGAAGAAGTGACTCGCCAGCGGGTCGAGGGTGTCGTGGCAAGCCAGACACGCGGGGTTGGTCGTCAGCGCGGTCGCGACCGCATCGACATCGGTCAGGTCGATGCCCTCATCCAACTCGATGTTGTTGTCCTCGTAGTCCAAGCACAGCAGCGCGGTGCTGACCGCGTTGGCTCGACCACGATGAAAGTTGGAGTTGGCCGACTCGTGCCTGAGGAAGAAGGCGTTGTCGCTGAGGATGCCAGCCGCGGGTCGGTCGCCAGGGATCGGGACCTCGCGCCAACCGCTTCCGTCGTCTTCAATGCCATACACCCCTGCGGCGATGTCATCGACCACCCAGGTGTCCGCGGTGACGATCTCCGAGTACGGACGGTCCTCGACGACGATGCGCTCGATCAGTCGCAACGCCGTGCCCATGACGGAATCCGAGATGGCGAAAGGCTGGATGCCCTCGAGGGGTGCAAGCGCGGGGAGCTGCCCAGCCACGTTTGTGAGCAACGCGTCGTTGTGCAGGTCTCGGACGGTCTCGCGAAATCCTGCCCCCTGCATGTACTCGTCGACGAAGTCCGGAATGAGCCCGGGGTCTTGCCGCACCGCATCGAGGTCCGCGACGCTCGGGCGAGTCCCTCGGAGCGCCATCGAGATCCGAACGAGGTGCTCGTCCGGCGCGAGATACTCGACTTCAGGCTCCGTCTCCCCCGTGCTTCCTTCCGTGGTGTCGTCCGCGCCGGTCTCGTCCGCGTCGGTCTCGTCCGATGAGGTGCCGGTGGAGTCGGCTCCCGGATCGGTATCGCTCGCTCCACTTCCGTCGCCTCCGGCGGGGCCGTCCGAACACCCCGCCAAGGCCAGCACGGCCACCCAAGTCATCCAAGTCGTGCGCTTCATCGCTTGTATTCAAGATGCGGGCGTCCAGGAACCGCGACAATTGCCGCAATTCGGTATTTTTCGCGGCCGATCGAGCGCCCGAGGCTTCGCGATACGTAGCCCTACGTAGTCCGGTTGGTAGGCTGGCGCGGTGAAGCGTCGGACACTGCAGCGCGCTGGGCTCGGGGTGCTGTCGGTGGTGGCGCTGCTGTGGCTCCCCCCCTGCCCTCACGCGGAGCCCCCGGTCCGGACGGACGAGAGCTTCGCCTGGAACGCGAACCCGCAGTTCGAGCGACTCGCCGCGCGCTTCGACGCGAATGAAGCATGCCCACCCGACGTGCAAACGCGCTCCACGAAGCTCGAGGCCAAAGCCGCAACACTCGGTCGCACCGCCGCACCGCCGACCGATCCCCGATGGGACGCCCTGCTGCAGGGACTCTTCGAGCTCACCGCCGACATGGGGCGCTGCACGGACGCCGGTCCCAGGTTCCTCAAGGTCCGCAACGCGCTGTGGAGGAACGCGAAGACGGCGTCGGTCTCTTGGCCGGTCGACGACGCCGGTCGTCAGACGCTGTACCGAGTCCTGTACGGGTCCCGTGCCGCCGCCGAAACCCTTCTGCTGCAACTCCCCCCCGCTGAAGCCCCCACGCTCAACCGTGTAGACGCCATTCCCTCCCAGACGCCCTCGCTCGAGTTCGAGGGCGTCCGCATTCACAGCGGCGATCTACTCGTCTCCCGGGGCGGCGCACCGACCTCAGCTTTCATCGCCCGCGGCAACGACTATCCCGGGAACTTCAGTCACGTTGCCGTCGTTCACGTGGACGAGTCTGGGGAGGCGAAGCTGATCGAAGCCCACATCGAGAAGGGCATCGCCATCGCCACGCCCGAGGCGTACTTCAAGGACAAGAAGCTGCGTGTCCTCGTACTTCGTATGCGACCGGACCACCCCGTCCTACTCGCCGACCCGATGATGCCGCACCGGGCAGCCCAGGCTGCGCTGGCGGACGCCCGCGCCCGCCACGTTCCGTACGACTTCCAGATGGACTTTGCCGACCCGAAAGAGCAGTTCTGCTCGGAGGTCGCCTCCACCCACTACGCCGAGTTGGGCGTCACGCTGTGGAAGACACTGTCCTCCTTCTCATCCAAGGGTCTCGCAAGCTGGATGGCTGCGTTCGGGGTCACCCACTTCGAGACCCACAGCCCCTCTGACCTCGAGTACGACCCTGCGCTTGCCGTCGTGGCCGAGTGGCACAGTCACGACACACTCCTCGACGACCACATCGACAACGCGGTCATCGATCAGATGCTCGAAGAGGCCCAGGACGGCGCGCCGCTGGACTACAGCTACGCCAAGCTTCCCCTCGCGAGGCTGGCCAAGGCGTACAGCGTCGTGCTGAACGCCATGGGCAAGGTGGGCCCGGTCCCCGAGGGCATGAGTCCCGTCGTGGCGTTGCGAGCGACCTGGTTGGCCGAAGAGCACGCAGCGCGCAAGGCCAAGCTGGAGGCCGAGGTCGAGGCCTTCGAGCGTGAGCGCGGGCGACTTCCGGCCTACTGGGAGCTGGTAAGCCTGGGTGACCGGGCGGATCGCCCAGAACAGGCGGACTCAGGCCCCTGACGGCCGCTACCAGCGAACGACGCTGGCGCCCCAGGTGAACCCGGTGCCAAACGCCGTCATCGCCAAGATGTCGCCTTCGTTGAGGCGACCGGCGACGTTGGACTCATGCAGCGCGACCGGAATGGTCGCCGCCGACATGTTGCCGTACTTGGGCAGGACGTTGACCATCTTCTCCGGCGCAACGCCAGCGCGCTGACGGGCAGCCTCCATGATGCGCATGTTGGCCTGGTGCGGGATGAAGAGGTCGATGTCATCGCCCGAGAGTTCGGCGGACTTCAACGCGTCGGAGACGGCTCCGCTCATCGCCACGACGGCGTGCTTGAAAACCGTGTTGCCCTCCATGTGCACGGTGTGCCCCATGTCGTCGACGGTCTCGTGGCTGGCTGGCATCTGAGAGCCACCTGCGGGCTGGTAGAGGATCGGCGCGAGGTTGCCGTCGGCACCCCAGTTGGACGCGAGCACCCCCGAGTTACCCTCCCCAGCCGTGACGATCGCAGCGCCTGCGCCGTCACCGAACAGGACACATGTGCGGCGGTCCTTCCAGTTGATGACGCGGCTCATGACCTCGCCACCCACCACAGCGATGCGCTTGCTGGTGCCGCTGACGATCAGGCTCGTGGCGAGCTCGAGCCCGTAGAGGAAGCCGGTGCAGCCGGCACTGACATCGAAGGCCGCCATGCCTTTGATACCCAGCTTCTTCTGGGTCCAACAAGCGGTCGATGGGAAGAGCGTGTCGGTGGTCGACGTTCCGACAATGACACCATCGAGCGTGTCCGGGTTGATGCCTGCGTTTGCGCAGGCATCTTTGATTGCGTTCGCGCAGAGGTCGGAGGTGGACTCCCCTTCCGCTGCAATCCGGCGCTCCTTGATGCCCGTCCGCTCGACGATCCACTCATTCGAGGTATCGACCATCTTCGAGAGGTCATCGTTGCTCAGCACCTTCTTCGGCAAGTAGCTGCCGGTCGCGACAATCTTGATGCTCTTCACCTGTGCGGTTCAACGGCTTGGATCGGCCGAATGCTCCCTGAAGTTGGGCTGTTACCGCGGCGTCGGAGTCGGGTCAAGTGCGCGGGGGGTTGCACAGCCCAACGGAATTTCGGGGTTTGAAAAGAGGTTTGGGAACAATCTCTTCGCAGACCGCGTCAAGACTTATATGCGAGGCGAGCAAGCGCGGCACTGCGGGTCAAGTTTTGCTCGAGCGGTGCGAAACCCGTTCTACGTATTGGGACTGACGCCAGCAGCGCGCTCGGCCCAGATCACGCTGCGATACCGAGCACTGCAAAACGACCTGCGCCGAGGACGGGCGCTCACGTTTGTGACGCCGATCGGAATGGAACCGCTAGACGCGGAATTGCTCGCCCGCGCGCACACGGAGTTGCACGACCCCGACCTCCGCTTGGAGCACGAACTCCGCTACGTACCCGCCGCGCGAGTCCCGTCCACGCTACGCGTACTCGGCTCGGAGGCGCCATGACCGAGCTTGTCTGGATGTCGATTCTGGTCGGCGCTGCGGTCGTGGTCGGCGCCGTGCCATCACCGCCACAGGTCAACTGCGACCCCGCTGGAACCCGCGCCCAGAGTCTTCGCCGGGCGGAGCTGCGCGGGTCGATCATGCTCGCGGTCGGAGGACTCACCGCGGGGCTGGGTCTGCATGCCTGCACCCGCGGGGCTTGGGGAACCGGTGCCGTCGTTCTGCTCCTGGGGGCCTGCACCGCACTTCTCATGCAACCGGGGCCGCTGGTTCGCGGCCTGCTTGTTCCGCTGGGGGCGTGGCGATGGGCGCGCTCGGCTTCCCGTTGGGGTGGGCCCCCATGGCTCCGCGATCCAGAAGGTGGCGCGGCCTTGATGGGCGTGCTCGCGTTGCGCCGCCGCTCGAACGACAGCGCCCTCGACGAGCTGGAGCTCGCGCTCATGGCGGCGCCCTTGCGAGGCGCGGGCCTGGTCGCCGCGGGTCTGATCGCCGACGCCCGCGGAGACAGCACCGCCGCCCGCCGACTCCTGCTCAGCGTGGACAACCTCGACCCCGAGGTGTGCCCTCCGCTGGCCCGAGCCATCGCCAACGATTGGCTGCTCGAAGATGCGGCCAGTCGAGACCGTTGGCGCGAAGTCGAGGTGCGCTCGGGGCATTCGCTGGCTCTGTCAGCAGCGGGGCGCCTCCTGCAAACCGTGGCGAGACGTCTCCTCGGTCACGCGACCCGCGGAGAGCTCCTCCGCGCCTGGATCTCCGCGCCGGGACGATGGAAGACCTGGGCGCTTCTCGAGCGCGCTTGGGACGAGCCGGAGCTGGTCGACTTCCCGGTCGTCGATCGCGACCTCAGCCGCAGGGCCGCCAACGGATTCGGCCTGGCGGGAACTGGCGCCGCGAGCTTGCACCTCGATGCCGTCAAGGCGCACCGCACAGGAGAGCTGACCAGTCAGGAACTCGACCGCCTCGGGCGGGCATGGGACGAGACGCTTTGGGACATCGGCCTGCGCCGTCGAGTGCGGGCCCGGTCCCTCGAGTTGGACTGCAACCGCACCGTCGAGGAATCGATGGTCGAGCTTCACCGCTCCCTGTGTGTCGAGGTGGCGTCGATGATGCCGCCCTCGGGTGAAATTCCCCGAGGGGGGAAGACCCTCGCTCGCGCGGTCGAGCTGTTCTCCGCCGCACAAGAGCACCGCATCAAGTGCGCACTCGACCGCCTCGAAGCGGCCCGGTCGGCCCCCATTTCTCCGACCTCCGTGGAGTTGTGGCACGACTGGCTCGAGATTCAGGACGGGTACGCGCTCCACCGCCGCGCCGATGTCTCCGAAGCCCGTCCGGTCTTCCAAGCGATCGATGCCAAGGCCGCCAGCGTCGTGCACTGGCTATGGCACGAACGGGGTGAGCGACCCATGGCCAACGCTGCCGCGACTTGGCTGACGATGGAAGCCGAGCGGATTCAAGAAGACGAGAGCGCCCAGTACCACCGCCAGTACGTCGCAGCCGGACCCTGAGAGGCCGGAGCATCGCGACCGGCTAGAACGCGATACCGAGCTTCCCGAGGATCACATCGAGCCCCGGAACCCGGTCCAGCTTCGGAAGGTCCTCGAACGGGACCCATGCAACATCCGCCGTGCTGCCTCCGACCTCCAACACGGCGGGTTCGCCAGTCGCCAGCGCGCGATAGACGATCTGCACGCCCATGAACGGCCCCCGATCACTCTCCGAGAACGTGTGTACGTGGAAGAGCTCGAGTTCTCGTGCCGCGAGGCTCGTCTCCTCTCGGAACTCCCGCACCACCGTTTCTTCGGGCAGCTCGCCGTGTTTCATGCCGCCGCCAGGCAGCATCCAGTGGCGCGGTCGGTAGCAGAAGTCCGCGAGCTGCGTCAGCAGGATCTGCTCGTCTCGAACGACGAGCCCGTAGGCGCTCACTCGCGTTTTCATGAACGGGGCAGTGCCACAACTCGTCCCCCAAGACCACAGGTTCTTGCGCCCCACGCCCCGAGCAAGAAGCGCCTAGTCGTAGGCCCAGAAGTCGCGCAGCGCCGCGAGCGGCTGCTCGGGGACGAGCTCGCTTGGGTCGTAGCTGTACCAATCCTCGGGCAGGCACTCGACGATCTCCGGCCGTGTGAAGCGACGCCCGATCAGGACGACCACACCGCGATCAGCCTCGCGCCGAATCACTCGGCCGGCGGCCTGAACCACCCTCTGCATGCCGGGGTACAGCATCGCGTACGCAAACCCGGCTTGTCGGGTCGCCTCGAAGTGCCGAGCCATGGCGGCGGTCTGAAACCCGATCGGCGGCAGACAGGGCCCGACGATGAGCGCACCGAGCAACTCGTCGCCCGGCAGGTCGATGCCCTCACCAAACACACCGCCGCTCACCGCCATCAGCACGCGAGGTCCACTCGCCCGACGAAAGCGATCCAGCAACGCACGCCGCTGAGCCAGGCTCGTTCGCGGCGCCTGCATGAACACCTCGCCCAACGGCGGCAGGTGCTCCGCGACCGCGCCCAAGTAGGAGAAGCTGGGAAAGAAGACGATGTACGGGCCAGGCCGTAGCGCCACGACGTCCGCCACCAAGCCGGCGATCTGCGGCAGGCTGGCACCTCGATCGCGATACGTCGTGGACACCTCCTGGGCGATGACCACTCGACGCTGGTCCGGCGAGAACGGAGAAGGGACCTCGAGCAGCACCGCATCCAGGGCTTCGAGGCCCAACACATCGCACCAGTACGTCAGCGGCTGCAGGGTCGCACTCATCGCGACAATACCGAGCGCTTCGCGATGGCGACGCAGCAATGCCCGGGCCGGGTCGACACAGACCAGACCCACGCCCGCGCCTCCGCGGTTGGTCGCCGAGACCCCAAACGGCACCAAGGTGTCGGTGACGAAGTCGGTTGCCTCCGCTGAGCGGATCACTGTGCGCAGGACCTCGGCGAACGGATCGGGGTCGTCACCGCCGACCGACTGCCGGGGCGGAGCCTGCGACACCCGGCGCAGCAGCAACGAACGGGCCTGTTGGGCGAGTGCGAAAAACTGCGGGGGAAATGACTCGAGCTCGAAGGTGCCGTCGTGGATCAGGCGGCCGGTCCCGTCTTGTTCACGGGGAGGGTTGGCCGTTGCCTCCTGGATCGCAGCCCGAACCTCGGCAACCCACGTGTTGCTCGCAAGTGCGCTGGGGTCGCTGCCATCGATCGCCTGCTCTGCGAGTTCGAGATCCCGGAGCATGAGCCGCGCACTCGAGTATGCGCGCGCCCGGTCGAAGAGGTTGTGCGCTTCGTCGACGACGACAAGTGTCTTGATCCGGCTCGACGACAGGATCGCGATCGAGGGATCGAAGACGTAGTTGAAGTCGCCGATGATCAAGTCAGCGGTGTGGGCAAGATCGAACCCGAGTTCGTACGGGCACACGTTGTGAGCCCGACCCGCGTCGGCGAGTTCTTTGCCACCGACGTAGCGGTGCTTGGCTGCGAGCCGTGCAGCGGCGCCCGCTCCCTCTGCGCTGTGGTTCGCCAACCGAGGGCACGTCTTCCGGTCACAGACGGAGGACCCCTGTCGGCACAGCCGGGAGCGCGCGTGCAGGCTGACCGCGAGCGGTGGAGCCGCGTCCTCGGGAACAGCCGCGGCACTCGCCTCGCAAAGCGCTTCGAACGTCTGTGCGATGTGCATGTGCTGGGTCGTCTTTGGTGTCGCGTAGAACACCCGAGCCCCTCGGCGTGCGGCGTACCGAATCGCACCGAACAGCGAGGCCGCCGTCTTGCCGGTCCCTGTGGGCGCTTGGGCGAGCAACGGTCGTCCCTCGGCGAGAGCGTCGTCGATCGCATCCACGAGCATCTGCTGGCCTTCGCGGATCTCCTCGTGTGGGAACGCCAGCCCCTCCGCCCACTGTGCGCGCCCACGTGCCCAACGGTCCTGCTCGCGCGCAACCGCGATCGTCCGGCGGACGAGCTCAGCAAGCCGCGCCTCCGTGTCCGCCGCATCAAAGTGCACGGGGACGGAGCGCTCGCGATCATCCCAGACATTCACCTGTACGACGAACGGCTGGAGCGGGCCGGTATGCCCGGCGCGAAGCAGGGCCAGCGTGTACGCGCGCACTTGCAGCTGCGCAGACGCAAGATCGGTCGCCGCGGGATCCAGCACGGACTTGACCTCTTCAATCGTCAGCGGGCCGTCGGGTTCGTCGAGACCGATGACCCCATCGGCGCGCCCGGTAATCGTGGCCGTGAACTCATCGACCTCCAGCTGCAGCTTGATGGAGACCTCGGCCGCGAAGCGACCGCCGAGTTCGTCTTCGCGTCGCACCCGATAGCGGGCGTGCACGTCCGCCCCGATCTGTGCACGCAAGCTCGAACCACCAGGGCCCCGGCCCCGACCCGACCCGCTCGCCAGCAGCTCTCGAACACCCACTTCGACGCGGCGTTCCTCCAGGTCCACCTTGACCACGGCCGGATTGTAGTGCACTGTTCATGCGCTCAGCCTCCTCGGATGGAGTTTGCGATCCTTCTCGTTGGGGTTGCGCCTCCATATCCCCCGGCCTAGAGTAAAGATCAGGTCTCGATGATGATCCCGCTTCGCCATAGGTCCGCACGCAAACGAAAGCCGTTTGCGTATGCGGGCTCGCTGGTCGACGCGGCGCGTCTCATCTGAGTCTCAATCCGCCGACCGTCAGTTTCTGCGGCCACTCACTACGGCCGCTCTCGACGACCAGTAGCGAGCCCGTCTGCCAGGACCTCAGTCCCCGGCAGCGGGCTCTGCCCGTGGTTCGTTTCGCTTCGCTTTTCCGCCTTCTGACCTGACTTCGAGATCTCTCATGTTTTCTACCCTCCGCGAGCTTGCTCGCCTCATGCACGGCGCTCGGCTGCACTACAGCATCGCAATCGCGAGCCTGGTGATCGCGTCGTGCTTCCTCTACCTGGCTCCGCTGGTGCCCCAAGCCGTGCTGGATGTTGTCCTCGCGCACGACGGGGCCGAACCGTCCCGGGTCTCCGCGAGTGTTGTGCGGGCCATGGGCGGCCCGGCATTCGTTGCGGAGCAGCTGTGGCTGCCCGCGTTGCTGCTCGTCGTCCTCACGGCGGTCGCCGGGGCGTTCACGTACCTCCGCGAGCGGCTTGCAGAGGTCGCGACGGAACAGATCATCCTCGAGCTCCGCGACCGGTTACACGATCGCCTGCAGCGACTTCCCACCCCCTTTCACGACAACGCTGAGAGTGGTGATCTCGTCCAACGATGCACCTCGGACGTGGACACGGTCCGGCTCTTCCTCGGCGGGCAAGTCGTGGAGTTCGGTCGCACCGTGGTCATGCTCTTCGTCCCCCTGCCGTTGATGCTTGCCGTCGATGGCCGGATGACGCTCGCGTCCGTCATACTGGTGCCGGCCATCATCGGCTTCTCGGTGTTCTTCTTCGGGAAGGTTCACCGTGCATACCTGCGCTCGGACGAGTCCGAAGCCACTCTCACCGCCAACGTCCAGGAAAACATCTCCGGGATTCGCGTGGTGCGAGCGTTCGCCCGCCAGGCGTTCGAGCGTTCGAGGTTCGGCCGCAACAACGACGACTACCGCGACGCTGACTACCGCGTGTACGTGGTCGCGGGCTGGTTCTGGGGAATCTCGGACTTCATGTGCTTCGCGCAACAGGCCGTGGTCTTGGTCACGGGGATCGTCTTTCTGGCGCAAGGAACGCTGACCGTCGGGGCGTTGTTCTTCTTCGTCACTGCGGTCTCGATGTTCACATTTCCCATGCGGCAGCTCGGGCGCATCGTCAGTGATTTCGGAAAAGCGACTGTCGCCCTCGGCCGGATCCGCCGAATCCTCGACACCGAGCCAGAGCAAGAGCCGGACAACCCCTCGGTCCTTCAAGAGGCCGGGGGCGTCTCGTTCGACAATGTCACATTCGCCTACGGCGACGCGGAGCCAACACTGCGGAACGTTTCCTTCGATGTCCCTTCAGGGGCAACCCTCGCGATCATCGGGCCACCGGGGTCGGGAAAGAGCACCATCGTGTCGCTGCTGCTGCGCATGTACGAGACGAACGCGGGAACGATCTCAATCGGAGGACTCGACATCACCTCCGTGAGCCGGGGAGACCTCCGAGCGCGGGTGGGCGTCGTCCACCAGGAGGCCTTCCTCTTCTCGAAGCCGTTGCTCGACAACCTGAGGATGGGCCGCCCCGGGGCGACGATGGCCGACATCCACGACGCAACACACGCAGCCTGCGTGCACGATGCGATCGAGAAGTTCGAGCACGGGTACGCGACCAAGGTCGGCGAGCGTGGGGTCACCCTGTCCGGGGGGCAACGGCAACGTGTCGCGATCGCCCGGACCCTGCTCGAGCGGCCAAGGGTCCTCGTCCTCGACGACGCCCTGAGCGCGGTCGACACACGGACCGAGGCAGGGATCCTGGCCGAGCTCCGAGAGCGCCATCAGAAGACGACAACCATCGTCATCGCACACCGCCTCTCGACCTTGGCGCTCGCGGATTGGGTCGTCGTGCTCGACGGCGGCCGAGTGGTTCAACAGGGGACTCCCGAGCAACTGAGACAGGTCGCGGGCCCCTATGCCCGGATCGTGGACCGCCAGCGAACGCACGCTGGCGCCGTGGAGATGACGTCATGAATGAAGGGTTTGACGAAGACGACGACCGGTACTCCGGCTCTCTCGACTGGAACCTGTGGCGCCGCATGGTTGCGCGTGCCCAGCCGTACCGAAGCGCGGTCCGGCAGATGCTGGTCGCGGGACTGTTCGTCGCCGCTATCGACGCTGTGATCCCTGCGCTCACCGGTCTCCTCGTTGACGAGGCGCTCGGCGGGCAACTCAACGACGCGATCTGGTGGTACGGGGCTGCATACGTCTCCGCGTTTGTCCTGATCGGCGCCGCGATCGTGTGGTTCATCGTGCTGGCAGGTCGCATCGCGACGGGTGTTGGCCGCGACCTGCGTCGCGATGCGTTCGCGCAAATGCAAGAGCTGTCGTTCTCCTTCTTCGACCAACGCCCGGTGGGATGGCTGGTCTCGCGACTGATGGGCGACGTGTCCAAGGTGGCCGGCCTCATGCCGTGGTTCTTCCTCGACGTGGTCTGGGGTGGATCCGTCATCGCGATGAGCGTCGCCATGATGCTCTGGCTCGATGCAACGCTCGCAGCATGGGTGCTTTGCATCGTCCCCGCGATGGCCGTGGTCAGCGTCATCTTCCAACGCCGGCTGCTGGCCTCATCCCGAGAGGTCAGGCGGACGAACTCTCGCATCACGTCAGCCTATGCTGAGTCGATCGCAGGCGTCCGAACGACACGAGCGCTTCACCACGAGGACGCATCGCTGAAGGAGTTCCAGCTCGAGAGTGCCGCCATGTACCAGCACTCGGTGCGACGCGCCTTGCAGTCGGCGCTGTACCTCCCCTTGGTCGTCGCGATCGGGAGCGTCGGCGTGGGCCTGGCGCTATGGCGAGGCGGGGTGCGAGTGGGGGATGACCTGTCGCTCGGGACGCTCATCGCGTTCATGCAGTACGCAAGGTTGTTCTACGAGCCGATTCGGGAGCTCGCCGGTCGCTTCTCAGAGTTGCAGAGCGCCCAAGCTGCAGCCGAGCGAATCGCCACGCTTCTGGACACCCAGCCCGAGATCCAAGACAGCCCCGAAGTTCGCGCAGCGGTCCAACGGGCGGCCAGCGAGCCCGGACGCGCGCTGGACGGGGGAGATCCGCAGATCGAAAGCGTTCACTTCGACCGGGTGAGTTTCTCGTACGTCGACAACGAGCCTGTCCTGCAGGACGTGGACTTCACCGTGCACGCGGGACAAACCGTCGCGCTGGTCGGGCCCACGGGCGGAGGCAAAAGCACCATCGTCAGCTTACTCGCCCGGTTCTATGAGCCCCGGGGCGGTGCTGTGCGCCTCAACGGCGTCGACCACCGGGAGCGAAGCCTTCACTGGTTGCAGAGCAACCTTGGCGTTGTGCTGCAGTCGCCACACCTGTTCTCGGGGACCGTCGCCGAGAACATCCGATACGGTCGACTCGAGGCGACCGACGCCGAGGTGCGCGCGGCCGCCAAGCGCGTGGGTGCAAGCTCCATGATCGAGGCGCTCGCCGACGGCTACGAGACCTCGGTCGGCGAGGGAGGCGGAAAGCTCTCGACCGGGCAGCGCCAGCTCATCTCGCTCGCCCGCGCCGTCCTCGCAGACCCGCAGATCTTCATCATGGACGAAGCCACGTCTTCGCTCGACACCGAAACGGAGGCCCAAGTGCAAGCGGGCGTCGACGCGGCACTGGAGGGTCGCATCGCGTTTGTGATCGCCCACCGGCTCTCGACGATCCGGCGTGCCGACCAGATCTTGGTGGTCGTTGGTGGCCGAATCGTCGAGCGTGGCACGCATGACGAGCTGCTCGCCGCCGCAGGACACTACGCAGAGCTGCACGCTCAAGCCAACGCCGCGGGCTCGGTCGACGCCGCAGTTCGCGACGCACGGTCGGAGTCGGCGTGACGGCGACGACTGGGGATGTCGATCCCCTCGCCGATGCGGAGAATCGCCCCCAGACCCCGCGTCGTCCTTCCTTTGTTGGACTGGGACGACGACGCGGGCTCGCTGGCCGGTCCGCCGTCATCTCCCTCCGCGACCCTAGAGCGCACGGCCCGAGGGGGAGAGACGGAGGCGCAGCTGGACTGAGGTGCTGAAGGGTTTCGCGACGCCATCGAGCCCGAGGGCGAGCCGCCGCGACCCACGAACCGATGCGATCGCAGCGAGGACACCGCGGTGGGTCGAACTCGAGAGTTCGGAGCAGATGGGCCTCCCGACGAGGTGTCCGATTTCAACCTGATCGGCGATACTCCGCGCCGGACACCTTGAGAAGAACCTTCCATGCCCATGTACACGCACGTCGAACTCCATAGCCAAGACCCCGCCGCCGCCCAAGACTTCTACAGCGGAGTCTTCGGTTGGACATACAACGAGATGCCCATGCCGGGCGGCAAGTACATCATGGTCGCCAACGCGAAGGGGGAGCCGATCGGCGGCATCGTTCAAACGCAGGACAAGAGCGCCTCCGATACCTGGATCGGGTACGTGACCGTGGACTCGGTCAAGGACGCCGTGGCTGAGGCGACCCAACGTGGCGCGACCGTCGTCGTCGACTTCACCGAGCTCCCCGGAATGGGCGCGTTCGCCATTGTCACCGATCCTGGTGGCGCACCGCTGGGGATCTGGGAAGACGACGCAAACGCCAAGAAGGAGGCCGCCGAGAAGGAAGCCGCCGAGAAAAAAGTCGCCAAGAAAAAAGTGACCAAGAAGGCCGCCAAGAAAAAAGTCGCCAAGAAGGCCGCTAAGAAAAAAGTCGCCAAGAAAAAGGTGACCAAGAAGGCCACCAAGAAAAAGGTCGCCAAGAAGGCCACCAAGAAAAAGGTCGCCAAGAAGGCCGCCAAGAAAAAAGTGACCAAGAAAAAGGCCGCCAAGAAAAAGGTCGCTAAGAAGGCCGCTAAGAAAAAGGTGACCAAGAAAAAGGCCGCCAAGAAAAAAGTCGCCAAGAAGGCCGCCAAGAAGGCGAAGCGCTAGCGCAGCAGTCCTTCCTGACGCGGTGCCGTAGGGGCGGCGGTCTTCCCCAACCAACGGCACCGACGCGAAACGAACGAAGGACGGAGACGGCCTTGGTGCAGCGGTCTATGATCGCGCGATGGCCAGTCTCGCTGAGCTTGCGACCCAGCTAGAGGTCGGGCCCCTGCTCCTCGCCCCTCCAGTCGCGGGGCTGTTGTACGGGCGTCTCACGTGGGACGCCGCCCGCTCACAACAACCCGAATCTCGCGACTCGCAGATCGGGGCGAAGGCAGTGGTCGGCACGCTCCTGCTCGTCGGCGCGTTTCACTTCGGCCGGGGCATGCGAGCGCTTCTCCACCTTCTGCTGACATTCGAGAGATTCGGCGGACGGCTCAAAGCCCTCACACCCGACCTTCTCGTCGGGGTCGCGGTTGTCGGGGTCGCGGGGTGGGTGCTGTTCCCTCGCACCAACGTTGGGCAGTTCCCGCGCATCCGGCGGTTGATGGCCGGAGTCGTGGCGTTGTTTGGCGGCGTGATGTGCGTCGAGGCGCTCACCGACCTTCTCACCGTGACCCTGGCATGGCGGAACTGGACCGGCGTAGCGCTCGCCCTTTCGAATCTGATCACCTCGGCAGGCTCCCTGCTCGTTGGCGGCTACGTGCTCTCTCGCGAGAGTGGCATCGACGTCCCGCCCCTTCCCCGCGCGTTGGATCGATCGTCCGACTGACTGAGACCCCGCTCAGACCCACGGACAGGTCCCACACCGTAGGTCCCCCTCGCCCATCGGGGCCTCGTGTGTGAGCAAAGTGACCCGTTGATCTTCGACCCGCTGGAAATTTCGGAAGTCGAAGTGTCGAACGTAGTGGATGGAGGTTGTGGCGCCCGACAGCATGCAGAGACGACTGCTCGTCGAGCTGCTGGCGAGCGAAATGGACGGTGATGGGACCGTCCGCCTCCATGCACCCGATCGGGAGCTCGCATTCGAACAGCTCCTGGAGTCGGGCATGGCCTCCGTCGTCGGACAGCGGGTCGTCCTCACCCGCGCGGGTCGAGAGCTCGCAGGCCGAATCGCCGACCACATGCTCGGGACGCGGCGCCACGTACACAGCCTCGTGTGACGAATTGGGGGGTTGTGGCGGCCCCTGCTACGGTGCGCCGGAAGCATGCCCGACCTCGCCCAGGCCGCTCTCCTCGCGTTCGACATCGACGGAACTCTGACCGACGCCACCACGTGGTGGGGCGGCCCCGAGCTGGGCTGGCTCCAACGCTACAGCGTTCGGGACGGTGAGGCGCTGTTGCGGATCAAGAGGCGGATCCCGACCGTTCCGCTGTCCCGCAACAAGACCCTGGCCGCCCGCGTTCGCATGGAAGGCCTCGGGATGGATACGCGCTGGGTCGGCACCTCCGACAAGATCGCTTCGCTCGAGGAGATCTGTGATGCGTTCGGCGTCACGCCTGAGCGGGTCTGCCACATCGGAGACGGTCCGGATGATGCGGATGTGTTCGAGGCCGTCGGGTACGGCGTCGCGGTCGCGGATGCGCACCCCATCGCGCTCGAGGCTGCAGCCGTCGTGCTCGACGCGGCCGGAGGAGCGCGCGCAATCGAGGAACTCGACCTTCGCATGGGAGGCGCACGATGAAGGCGATCGGCTTGATGAGCGGCACCTCGGGTGACGGTGTCGATGCAGTGTTGCTCGAACTCGGCGACCTCCAGACTCGGCACGAGCCGGAGGTCCTCGGGCATGCCCACGTCGCGTTCGACGACGAACTGCGGGCAGAGCTGACCGACCCGACCAGCCTCACCGTCGCGCGGGTGGCAGAGCTTCACTTCATCCTGCCCCGCCACTACGCCGAAGCGGTCAAGCGCCTGCCGGACTGGGATTCCGCAGATGTTGTCGGCATGCATGGCCAGACGATCTGGCACGCGCCGCCCTCCCAAGGGCCTGCGGTTGCGTGCACGCTGCAGATCGGGAGTAGTGCAGTCCTGGCCGCAGATCTCGCGCTCCCGGTGGTCGGCGATCTGCGATGTGCCGACCTCGCCCGCGGCGGCGAGGGGGCTCCGATCATCCCGTTTGCACACTGGTTCTTCTGCCCCGAGGGCTCGCCGACGCGCCTGGTGGTCAACATCGGAGGCATCGCGAACTACACCCGCGTGACGCCGGCGGTTGAGGACGTGCGAGCCTCAGACCTTGGACCCGGGATGATGATCACGGACGCGCTGGCGCGGCACGTCTCGGCCGGCAACCTGAGCTTCGACCACGACGGCACGCTGAGCGAAGGCGGAACCCCGCACGCCGAGTTCGTCGACACGGTGCTCGCCCATGGGTTCTTCGACCGACCGCTGCCACGAAGCACCGGTCGAGAGGACTTTGGCCATGCCTACGTCGAGTCGATTCTCGATCGGTTCGCGCACCTGACCGGCCCAGACTTGTTGGCCTCCAGCGTAGACGCGACCGCGGCGGCCATTGTCCGTGCCGCCCAGCAAGATGCGCCGGACGTTAAATCTGTCGTACTGACCGGTGGCGGCGCGTTGCACCCCAAGCTCCGTCAATACGTGTGTGCTCGAGGTCCCGACCTCGACGTTCATGTTGCGACCGACGGCGTTCTGGCCCCCATGCACCACGAGCCCGCGGGGATGGCCCTCATCGCAGCTCGTACACTGGCCAAGCTCCCATCGAGCGTGCCCCAGGTGACGGGCGCGAGCGCTCCGTCCATCCTGGGGCATGTTTGCTTTCCGCCCTAGGGACCCCTCCCTATCCTTGTTTCGTGATCACTCCTCCTCCCAGTAGGTCCCAGGGTCCAGCTCGAAGCTGAACGACACGACCACTGGAGGGCCGTCGTAGGACGGGTAATCCGCTGCTGCGACTGCACCTCGCAGGCACTCACGCAGCGACCGTTTGTCCACAGAATCAGGGAGCGTCGCGTTGATTCCAAGCGGCTCGTGTCCCTTGGGGTTGAGCAGAATCTCAACATCGACGTCGCCGGGCAGCGTCTTGTTGGGATTCTTCTTCGCGTCCGCGACACACTCGTCGAAGCTCGAGTACTGCTGCTCGAAGACAGAGGTGAGCTGGAACTCATCCGGCCGCTCGCCCCCGGCCTTCATGTCCATCACCACATCGGCGTTGGCGTCGAAGGTGGGCACCGACGTCTTGGCGGCCATCGCCTCTGGCGACATCAGCATGCTGCCCACAAACGCCGCGATCGCGGCCGTTGCCCCGGAGCGAAAAATGATCCCTGCGCGGCCTTTCCGGGACCAGCGCACCTCGCCCTTCACACGGGCTGGCGCGGTCTCGTCGGGCAGCGAAACGTCGACGTCCACCATTGATCCCACCTCGAGTGGAATGTCGACCGAGATGCAGGCGCCACCCAGACTCACGTCATGGGTCGCAACGGACTGCGTCTGTCCGTTGCCCGAGACCGTCGTGGGCAGCGCCACCGCGACCCGCTCGTGAATCCGCCGCTCCGCTCCACTCGCCTGTGGCGAGTGCTGGCCAGGCGACGCCGAGAGGTTCGGGCGCCATGACGGTTGGGACGTGGATGGTGAGACGGGCAGGTGTTCCATTGTTCGCTCCGGGGCCACCGGTTGTGTTTCGACCCCCACGGTCGAACGATTGGGCAGCTGAGAGAGTCATCGGCGGACACCCCGGCCCCTTGAGGGTCCGGGAAAGAAAAACTCCGTCCGCCTCCCGGACCGCTTCGTTTTCGGTGCGTTTACGGCGCGGATACAACCCGGGCTCGGACCCGATGAGAGAACAACGCACATGTCGCGGGGAGCCTTGATCGCCATTGCATCTGCTGTGTTCGCATTGGGTCTGGGGACGTGGCTGCTCGCCGACGACGGACCCGACGAAGCGGCGCAGGAGGAGCAGCCGCCCGCACGAAAGCGGTCGGGTCGGCGACCAGGAAAACGCCCCCAGCCCGGAAATGCCGGGCTGGAGTCTCGCGTCGCGGAACTCGAGGGGGAGGTCGCGCAGCTTCGTCGCGACATGAAGCAGCTGCGTATGGCACGAGGCTCGGTGGCGGCTCGGGGCGCGACCCTCGGCTCAGACTCCTCCCCTGACGCCGACGAGCCCGTTTTTGAGGGCGTCGTTCGAGACATCATCGAGACCGAGCGCGAGGAGGCCCGAGAGCGCCGCACGGACGCCCTTCGTGACCGCTTCACCGCCCGCCATACCGAGATCCTGGACGAACTCGTCGCCGTCGCAGGTCTCCAGTCAACCCAACGGGAGTCGATCGACGCCCTATGGGAGACCGAGTCGGAGCAACTCGTCCCACTGTTCGTGGCAGCGCGCGAGGGCGATCGACCCTTCACCGAGGTTCGCGAGGAGGCCGACAAACTCCGTAAAGCGACCGATGCCAGCGTGGAGGAGATGCTCACCGCCGAGCAGTTCGAGCAGTACAAGGAAGTTCGCCCCGGACCTCCGGGACGAGGCCGGCGAGGCGGCAGAGGCGGTCGCGGTGGCGAAGGCGGCCAAGGAGCTCGCCCCGCGGGTCCGCCTCCGGGCTAACCCGAGCACGACAGTAGGCTTCTACTCGCCCAGAATCGCCCTGCGAGAGAGGTCTCCGGAAACAGCGGCGAGGACATCCTCGAACTCGGCCTCCGTTTTCACAAGCACGCGGCGGTACAAGGCTCGATAAGCGAGGCCCATCAAGCCCGTCCCGACGGTCGCCAGAGCCACTGCTGGGAGCGCGGCCGCGGCCGAGAGTCCCAGGCCAAGACCCACTGCAACCCCTCCGGCCCCACCCACACCTCCGCCAAGCACGCCACCGATCCGCGCGACCTTGAGGTTGGCACGCGCGCCGGGCCGAAGATCGCCAGCGATCGAGACCTCCGTACGCTCTCCCAACGGACGAAAGCTGACATGCAGCGTCCACATTTCGAGTTGTTCCAGTCGATAGGCGAGTTGCGATTGGGCCCCGATCAACGCCGCAAGCTCGTTCAGCCGTGGCATGTGGAACTCGAGCACCACTCCGCGCCCACGCTCCATGCGTTCCGTTTCCCCGCGGAGCTGCAGGCCAACCTTATCGGACTCCAGGACCCGGCAGCACGCAGCCACCATGGTTTCGAGGTCGGCATCGAAGACACGCGACACACAGAGGCTTCGCTGACGCGTCCCCAGCCAGCGAAGAAGTGCGACATCGGAGTCCGACGAGCGCTCCCCCTTGGCGAGCGATTGCTCTCTCAGCGCGAGTTCGAGAAATCGAGGTTCGATTCCCGCCTCGGCAGCGGCATCGAGCAGCTCGTCGCGAGCGTATCCCTGCCGACGAGAGATCGCGGTCCCTGAACGCTCGACCCGTTCGGCGGCGTCGAGTTGGAGCTGTGCGGCGCGCTCGAGAGCAGCACTCGCGAGCTCATCGGGGATTCGGTCATCGGTCATCGGGGGCCCGAGGTGTACCAGCCCCAAACCCAGCCATCGAGCCGCTCATTCCCAGAAATGGGGGATTGCCGGACGACGCTGCTAGAGTCCCCCCATGCTCCGCAGGTCCTCGTTGGTCGCGCTGCTCTCCGCTGCCGGCTGTTTCGCAGAGCCCAGTACCGAGTCCTCAACCGCAAGCGGTGGAAGCTCCTCGCAGGGCACCACGACCGCGATCGAGACCGAGCCCACCGAGACCACACCGGGCTCGAGTTCCACGGGTACCGATGCGGACAGCGACGACCCAAGCAGCAGCGGCAGCACGGGCGGCGACTGCGTGGACGGACGCGTCGGCTGTCCATGCGACGAGGGGCAGTGCGAGAACGATGCAATGTGCATCGAGGGGGTCTGTGAACTGGTGATTCCCGACGGGTGCGGCGACGACACCAAGGCTGGCGCAGAGGAGTGTGACGACGGCAACAACGAGCCGGGCGACGGCTGCTCCCCGATCTGTAGATTCGAGCGCGAGTGTTTCTTCGCCCACCTCGGCGGCCCCGGCAAAACGTCGGTCGTCCGCAGCTACTCCGTGCTCCCCGACGGGGCGGTGGAGAACTTGGGCGAGATCGACGTCCCGGGCCACAACCCCCCTCTCACCGGGATCGGCAGTGAACTCAGCAACGCAACGGTGGCATGCCTTGACCAAGTCTACGTCGCGTCGACGGCCGGCACGATCACGGGCCTGCGGCCGAGCCAGGGGGGCGTGTCCATCAGCAACCAGACCCCCGTCCCGGGCGTTCGAGAGCTCGCCTGTGACGCGGAACGAGAGCTCCTGTTTGCGACCCGAGTCATCGAAAACGGGTTCGCGATCGATACCTTCGACATCGAGCCAGCGGCCCTCACCCTCAATGCTTCGGGCCAATACACCAACAAGATCATCCCCGAGATTCGCGCAGCCCGCCTCACCCTGGACCGACCCTCGCAGCGTCTGTTCGTGAACTTCGTCGCGAGCGGCACCGCACCGGTCGCACCGTTCTACGTCCAGGGCACCTACGGGCCCGGCGAAGTGTTGCTCGATCCCCCCGAGGTGCTCTCGGTCGTTCGCGATGACCTCAGCGCTGTCCTGCATGTCGCGCCCACCAGCCAGCTTGTCGGGGTTGGCGCGGGTACCACAGACGGGCGAGCAGTCTATCGCATCCCCGTCGACGCGGACGGCCCCGGGCCGCTGGTCGTGCAGACGGACCCTCCCTGGGAAGACCGACGCAACCTCTGGCCAGTTCGGCTGCCCGACGCAGAGGTGGGCTTCGCGATGGGTGGGAGCCAGGGCGTCGTCATCGTTGGCTACGGGGCAGACGACGTGTTGGAGGTTCGCGGCGTGCCGCTTGCCCCGACCCTCACGGGAACGTTCGCACGCACCGCATTCAACGACAGCATGCTCATCGTGGCGTCTCCCACGGGCTTCGAGACCTACGATCTCACCCAGCCAGGCGCGGAGTGGACGATGCTCAACGTGCACCCCCAATCCCTGGCCGACACATTCACGTCCGGCGCCGTCGTCCCCTGCCCCTGAGCGGCGCACGGCCCCCCTCATGGCCGGGACCGGCGATGTGCCCTAAGCTCCGGCCGTGGAGCTCATCGAGTCTCTCGGGCAGCACCCCGCGGCGATCAAAGTCGTCGTCACCGTTGGCATCCTCCTGCTGATCGTCCTGGGCCGACGACTCGCGGTCCGGACCTTCGACACGTCCGGTCTCCCGCCGGAACGTCGCAACCGCTTTCTCGTCCAATCTCGAAATGCGGCGATCGTGCTGTTCCTCGCCGCCACCGTCGTGCTGTGGGCGGAGCAGCTGCAGACGGTTGCGCTCTCGCTCGCCGCCCTGGGTGCGGCCTTCGTCATCGCGACCAAGGAACTCATCCTGTGCCTCAGCGGCACCTTCCTCCGTATCTCGGCACGCTCCTTTCGTCTGGGCGATCGAATCGAGGTCAACGGCACGCGTGGAGATGTCATCGACATCGGTCCGCTCACGACCACCCTCTTGGAAGTCGGACCGGAGCCATCGATTCACAAGCTCACCGGGCGCATGGTCGTGTTGCCCAACAGCCTGTTCCTGAACACTCCGGTCGTCAACGAGACGTTCACGGAGGAGTTCGTCCTGCACACGACCCGCATCGAGCTTGACGCGGACACGCCCTGGCGCGAAGCGGAGGCAAAGCTTCTCGAGGCCGCCAACAAGGTCTGCCGCGGCTACGTCGAGAAAGCCCAGAAGAACATGGAGCGGGTCGGCCACAAGCACGGGCTCCAGCCCCCCGATGTCACCCCGAAGGTTTGGGTGTCCACGCGCAATCCGGCGCTGCGCCTCATTCTTCGCTACCCCGCGCCGATGCGAGGCCGTGGTCAGGTCGAGCAGTCGATCCTCCGGGCGTATCTCGACTACCGAGACGCTACCCGAGCGAAGACCGATGCAGCACCGCCGGAGGCTTGATGTTGTGCTTGCTGAAGGCCTGAAGAACCCGAAGGTTCACATCCGTCACCAGCGCTTTCTCATACTTGATGTCGAGCACATAGGCCTTGAGCCGTAGCCGTATCGCGACGAGGTCGCTGCTGACCACCTGCTCCACGAGCACGACGACGGGCTTGGGCAGGTAGGCGTAGCGACTCGAGACCGCCGCCTCGGACACAACCTCTCTCGCCAGCAGGATGTTCTGGTCCGCGCCCACGTGAAAGTCGATGACGACCTGCATGTCCAGCGCGCCGTAGTTCCCGTTGGACGTGATCTCGTTGAGAAACTTGTTGTTGGGGATCGTGACCGTGTTGTCGTCGAGTGTCTGCATACGAACCGAACGCAGACCGATCGCCGTCACATCGCCGTACTGACCGCCAAAGCTCACCCGGTCACCCACCTGAAACGGCCGGTCGAGCATGATCATGATCCCCGCGATGAAGGAGGCCACCAGGTCTTTGACGGCGAAACCGACGGACACAGCCACCGTGCCACCGATCACCGCGAGCGCGCCGTCGTCGAGGTCGAGGCTCAGCGACAAAACCGACACGCCCGTCGCCACGTAGACGACGAACTGGAGGACGGTGGCGACCTTCTGAAACAGGAACCGCCGGTTCGCGAACTGCCCGCTGAGGTTCTCGACGGTGTTGCGGACGAACCGGAGCACGACCAGCGCACCGACGATCACCAGAATCGAGGTGAGCACCCCACTCCAGCGGATCAGCCCGGTGATCTGCTCCAACGTTGCGTTATCGGGGACGCCTTCCATCGATCAGCTCACGAGCAAGTGTTGGCGCACCAAGACGCGGGTGATGGTTCGGTACCAGGTCCACGAGAGGCGGAAGCGACCCGACGACGGCTCGACATACCCGTGGGCGACCGAGAAACGAATCGCATCAGCGACGTCGGGGCCGGGGAGCTGGGTGCAGTCGGCGACCTCCTGCGGGGTGGCGAGCTCGAGCTGGACGATCGCCCGCAACACGAACAACAACGTCGCGGGGAGACGCTCGACCTCGGTCGCGGAAGGCTCCTCGAACAGCCGTACAACCGGCTCGTCCTCGGTCTGAGAGACGAACAACGAGTTGCGCCATGCCTGCAGCGCGACAGCGGGGTTGCCATCCGAGTGGTCCCACAGGATTCGGTAGTACCCAAGCTCGGTCCTGCGCCCCTCCGCGGGGTCGTCGGACTCGGCGGCAACCACCAGCGCGTCAAAGCTGGGCTTGAGCTCGACCTCAACCGTTCTACGTTGGATCAGGGTCGCGATTTGATCCTCGGTCCAACGCGGAAGCGTAAACACCCGGTCGAAGAAGACGCGCTCGCCGCGAGCCCGCTCGACGAAGTGCCACGCCGCCTCCTGAACCGCGACGATCCAGGACACATCGCCACCGACTTTAAGCGCGAAGCGAGTGAAGTGGTCCAACTGCTCCAAGCCACCGACCGCCGGCGCGATCATTCGGTGCGCGTCGTCGATGCAGATCAGAGAGGGTCCCGCATCGCGGATCGCCTGCGCCACGGTCTCGATTTCGTAGTTCGCTGCGTTGAACTGCACTGCAAGGGCCTCGAGCAGGGCATCGAACCCCTCGGGAGGACAGCCCACGATGCAGGTCGTTTCCTCGCTACGCCCGACCAGCCGACGCAGGAAGGTCGTCTTGCCCATCCCGCGCTCTCCCACGACCACGCTGAGCGTACAGGCGGTGGCTCGGGTCAGCTCCAGCGCCTGCGTCACCAGCTCGCGGGCGGGCTCCTCGACGGGCGCAGTCTTAGTTGCCTGGCTCTGAGGGCCCAGTTGGTCGAACGGTCGACCGGCCAGCGGCGTTCCCCGTGGACCCAGAGTCGACGTCTCCGCCTTGCGCGCGACCTCTCGCCGAAAGAGGTACGCCAGCACCTTGCGCGTCGTGTCGAGCCCGGAGAGTTGCCGAACGAGCCATGCACTTGTCCCCCGACCCAACAGCCACGCCCCGCCGACCGCGGCGACGAGGAACCCGCGCACCCCGGACTGGTTCTCGACCACCAACCGGGCAACCGCACTTGTCTTCACGGAGCCTTCGAGTCGCCCGACGATGCTCGGGCGCCACTGCGAGACCAACCAGATCCCGATCGGCGCCACGAGGACCCAACACCCTTGTAGAACCCAGCGATAGATCGTGCCGCGCCCCACGATGTCCGACGTGAGGGTGAGAATCAGGCCGACAAGCGTAACGGTGAGCCCGATCAGGCGCAGCGAGCGAAAGCGGAGCTTGCCGTTTCCCTTGGCGCTCACGCCGTAGATGCTCTGCCGCTCCGCGATGGCGTCCACCGTGACAACCACGGCACGGGCGCCTTGCACCCAAACCAGCACAAGCCAGATGAGGCGAAGTTCCAGCGCATTGGATGCGGTCCCCACCACAAACGGCAGGACCATCAGGAGCAGCAACCACTCCACCGGGTGACGAATCCTCAGGAGGTACCAGATGGCGTTCGCGCGGACTCGCTGCGCGGGAGAGGGAGCCCACATCGGCCCTCGCCACTTCCGAAGCAAGGCGTCGGCCTGCCCGCGCCACCACCGAAACAACGCGATGATACAGACCAGCTCGAGGGCGCGGACCACCAGGTCCAAGGGACGCGCCTGCACGCTCGACGCGACCGATGCCGCGTCGCGTGGCAACGACATCGCATGATACCGAAGTTCGAGCCCGATCTGTCCGAGCTCGCGTCGCGCCTGGGCTCGACCCGCAAGACCCAACCCCGTCAGTTCATCCCGAACGTGCGGCGACATGCTCGGCAGAAGCCGGAGCCGGTCGCGGTTGAGCATGACGACGTCGTCTCGAAGCAGCGACGCAACCTCCCACGCGACCAAGAGTTCCTCGGCTGAGAGCGCCTCGACCTCGGCCGACAGAGAGTCTCGAAGCTCAACCAGGTCCGCGCGGTCGACATCGGCCGGCAGGTCCGCGTCGTTGAAGTCGTCCGGCGGCGCCGGAACTTGTTGGCCAGGATCGGCCGCCCGCGCCAAGGCCTCCGACAATGCGGAGCGAGCATCGTCGAGCGTGCTTCGAAGCTCCGTGTAGACGGCGTCCGCGTCGGCCTCGTCACCCGAAGCGCCATCGACCATTTCATCGACCCGTCGATGCCACTCCAGTGAAGACTCGTGAAGCTCGCGCGCGAGTTGCCGCCACCGTGGAAGACCCGCCGCGAACAGGGCTTGCTGTTCTTTGATCCCCAGCAGGCGGGCACGCTCCTCGGCAACGACTCGCAGCGCCTCACTACGTGCCATCCGGGCAACGTCGAGGGCTTCCTCTTTCTCGCGAGCCGCGTCGGCAGCCTCCTCTTCCTTGTCGGAGATGTCCTCGCGGTCCTGCGCCTCTTCTTCGTCGACAAAGGCTTCGGGAAGCTCGGGTTCGGGCGGCTCGGTCTCGGGGGCGACCTCCTGCGGCACCACCTCAACCTCGGCGGCCGCTCGCCGGGATGCTCGGGCATCTTCGGGCAGCGCCATCCAGGCCTCGAGTGCGGTGCGTAGCCGCTCTGAAGCGGCGTCCCGGCTCGCCAGGACGGCGAGCGACGCTTCGCTTGGGGACGGGTCGAGGGTCGCGTCCGCTGGAAGCAACGAGAGCAACTCGATGCGAGTCAGCCCCTTGGTGTCCGTACCCGGCTCGGCGGTGTCCTCGACGAAGCTCTCCAACGTGGCCGAGCGGGCATCGAGTCGAGCGGCCTCCGCCTTCCAAGCATCCACGCGCCTTTGGCCCGCCACTGAAGCCTCGGCTTTGGACGCATGCGCTGCGAGCAGGTCGGCGCGGGCTCGCGGGGTGAGCGAGAACAGCTTGCGAAGCGTCTCCAGAAGGTCGGCCTGGGCGAGCTCCAGTGGGCTTTGTTCGGCCGCGGGTGGGGGAGCGAGGCCGGGGCCCGGATCCGGCGTCATGAGCGCCTCAAGGACGATAGGAAAGACATCGTCCGGCAGGACCAGCAGGTCTTCCGCGTCGATGGCGGAGTCCAAGGTCCCGTCGAGAAGCGCGCGTAGGGCGTCGGCCTGGGCCTGGACGTCCGCCGCGCGCCCCTTGGCCGGCCCGACAGCCGGGCGCGCGTCCGCGCTTGGGTCCACGTGAGCTTCAACCCCCGCATCCCGGACAGACGCAGGATCGGGCTCCTGGGCATGCGCAGGAGGGCTCAGCGCGAAAACGATCGCGGCGCCGAGAACAGCGTTGCACCCTGACCAACGAAGAACCATGGGTCGACGGACGACCGGAATCGCGTCCGAGTCCACACGGTAGCAGAGGTGCTCAATTCACCCACATAAGCGGTCAATACCGGAAATTGGGACGCCGATGTGGCTTGACCCCATGGCAAAACACGAATAGATGCATTTCCCGAAGAAGGGGTGGTGAGGCGCAGGCTGCAAGATGTGGCAGTGCGTGTCGGGAAGCGGGGTGAGCCCACGCTTGACCGACGACATCCCCCGACGCAACAGCGGCCTGGGTCGAAAACCGGTCGCTTCCGCACCCCCCGCCGCGAAACCGGCGCCGAGTTTGTTGATGCCTGACGATCACACCGCACCGAGCACCGCCGAGACGCTGTTTCAGACTGCTCCCGAGCGCGGCGCGCCGACCACGCAAGCATCCTCCGGCTACGGCCGCCTCCCTACGCCCCTCTTCGAAATCGCCGTCGCCTCCATGTGGAGTGACGGAGCGCTCGCCGCCCGTGCCGTGGACCGAGGCCACGCCCTCGCCCGGCAGCTCTCCTCCGCACCACGCCGCAGCGGGAGCCCCTTCGGTGCCATCGCCGCCGGCCCTCTCCCGTTCGGCGAGCTCGACTTCGACGCGCTCGAGGCCGACGAGCGCCCGTTGGCATACGCAGTCGCCCTGTGGGTCGGCTGCCGCGAGGGACAGCCACAGTCCCAGCGACACGCGAGCTTCTCCCGCGGGCTTCAGCTTCGGCTGCGCTTGCACGATCGAGAGGCCGCAATGCTTCGTGATGTCGTCGCCGCCATCGAGGCGACGGCCGAGGCCGAAGACGCGCATGACTCCTTGGGTCTGCTACTCGCCGCGCTCGAGCCCGCGCCCAGCAATCCCTGACCGTTCCTCAGCCGCACGACGTTCAGCTCGAGCGCCGCTCGGAACGACCACACGTCCGGGATACGGACGCTCCAATGTCATCGATCGCGCCGAGTCGTTCCATCACTCGCCTCGCCATTGCGGACCTTTCCGGGACCGCCCGAAGTCGGGGACTACTTCGGGCCAGTCGCATCGGGAGTGCGGCGAAAGATGCGAGACTGACTTGGAATGCCCGAACAGGAATCGTCGGAGTGGTTCCAGCTCGTTCTCGACTCAATGACCGAGTTCGTCTTGGTCAAGGATGAGCGCTCACGACTGTTGTGGGCGAACCAGGCATTCTGCGACTACTACGGGGTCACCCGAGCCGAGCTGAAGGATCAGGTCGATGGGAGCCACAGCGACCCAGACGACACGCTTCAGTATGTGCGTGACGACAGACAGGTTCTTCGGACCGGGGCCGCGCTGACGACCGTCGAACCCGTGACGCGGCACGATGGGAACGTCGAGTACTACGCCACCATCAAGACGCGCATGGCGGACGCTCGCACGAACACAGTGCTGGGGACGGTCGGAACATCGCGCGGGGAAGACGACCCCATGCTGCGGGAGGCATCCGCGACCATGCGGGGACTTCGAAAGGACACCGCGTCGATGCTCCGGCAAGTCGTCGATGTCTTGCCCGTGTCCGCGCTCCTTCTCGACGCCAAGAAACGAGTCGTCGCGTCCACGCCCCGACTCAGGAGCACGTTCGCGCTCGAGCTCGAGGCCGGAGAAGAGTACGGCCAAGCTCTCGAGCATCTCGTTCCCTTGGAGGAGACCATCGACGCAGTTCTGGATGATGGAGCGCCAGTCGACGACCAGCCCCACACCGTTCCATCGATCGGGCGATCGTTCGAGGTCTCACTGCGGCCGTGGCAGATGCCCGACGGCGAGGCTGTGGGCGTCATGGTCAAGCTCAACGACGTCACGAAGAGGGTTCGAGTCGAGGACGCCCTCAAGGAGCGCAACCTCGAACTTCAGGAGGCCAACCGGGAGACATCCGCGGCCCGGAGTGAACTTGCGAACATCATCAGCTCGCTCTCCACGGGCGCGCTCGTCACCGATCGAGACGGACACGTCCTGCTCGCAAACTCGGAGGCAAAACGGGTTCTGGCATCAGAGAAATTCGACGGAGCGCCAGCCGACTGGACCGAAGCCAGTGGACTCCGCACGGCCTCTGGCGATCCTCTACCGCACGACCGCCTGCCCATCGTCCGAGCGCTTGCAGGTGAAGAGGTTCGCAACGAATGGGTGCTGCGAAAGACTCCCGGCGAAGCCAGCGAACGATGGGTGTCGATCTCAGCCTCGCCCATCAAAGAGGCGACAAACGCCGCTGCGGTCATGACCGTCAGCGACGTGACCGAACGCCAGCAGACGCTGCGGGAGCTGGAGGAGTTCGCCTACGTCGCCTCCCACGACCTGCAGGAGCCGCTCCGCATGGTCCGGAGCTTCATGGGCCTGCTCAAGGACGAGCACAGCGAAAACCTCGACGCCAGCGGTCAGGAGTACGTGAAATTCGCACACGACGGCGCTGAGCGCATGAGTGTCCTCGTCTCGGACCTGCTCCGGTTCTCCCGCGCGGGCGCAGAGGCAATGGCTCTGAGGCCGTTATCCCTTTCCGACCTGTTTGCCGACGTCATCGCAGAGCAGAAGACGGAGATCGAAGCCTCGGGGGCGAGTGTTGCGCTCCCCGCTCTTCCGATGGTGACGGCCGATAAGAGTCAGCTTCTCCACGTTGTCCGCAACTTGATGAGCAATGCGCTCAAGTTCCGCCACCCGGACCGTCCCCCGATCATTCGGGTCTCCGCGACGGAGCGAGACCGCGACACGCTGGTTGAAATCGAAGACAACGGAATCGGCTTCGAGGCCCGATTCGCGAACAAGGTCTTTCGCATGTTTCAGCGGCTCAACTCGCGTTCAAGATTTCCTGGTACCGGGATCGGTCTCGCGATCAGCAAACGAGCCATCGAACGACACCACGGATCGATCGGAGTCCGATCCGAACCTGACCAAGGGTCCCTATTCTGGTTTACCCTTCCTAGGGAGACCCCCCAATGAATGTACGAGCCGCAGAGATCCTTCTTGTCGAAGACAACCCCGGCGACATTCTGCTCACGCGTAAAGCGTTCAAGTCCTCGAAGGTTCTCAATACTCTTCATGTCGTGACCGATGGACGCTCGGCCCTCGAGTTCTTACGGCGGCAGGGCAAGTTTCCCGACGCTCCGCGACCCGATCTCATCCTGCTGGACATCAACCTCCCCGGCCTCGACGGGCACGAGGTCCTCGCCGCCATCAAGGACGACGACGAGCTGTGCCAGGTCCCGGTCGTGATGCTTACAAGCTCCGAGCAGGAGCGCGACATCTCGGCCTCCTACCGGCACCACGCGAACTCGTACATCTGCAAACCGCCAAGCCTCGCGGGGCTTAGCAGTGTGCTCAACACTCTTCAGGATTACTGGTTCGCGGTGGTACGGCTTCCACCGCCTGGAGCTCCGGCCTGAGGCCAGGCTCGCTACGGGTCACCGTATCGATCGTCTCCAGCAGCTCGGCCACGCGAGCGGGCTTGTTGATAATCTGCAGATGGTTCTTGGCGAGCAGGGTGCTCAGCGACGCAGTTGTCCCGCCCCCGCTAAGGATGACCGCGCGTTCCTTCAACGCAGGAAACTGCGCGAAGATTCGGGAAAGCGTCGTCCCGCCATCCATCCCCGGCATCATCAGGTCACAGAGAACCACGTCGGTCTTGCCGTCGAACTCCGCAAGCAGATCGAGAGCCTCTTGCCCTCCGCTCGTCGTCCACACATCGTGGTGACGTCCGAGCGCGCGACCCAACGCGGTGAGCACGAGTTCGTCATCATCGACCAAGAGCACACGTCGTTTTGGGAACGCACGCGACTGTCCCGGTGGCCCAACAACCGCCGCATCCCGAGCTATCGGGATCCGAACCGAGAACACGGACCCCACCCCGACCTCACTCTCGACGTTGATCGACCCGTTCGCCGCGGTGACGACCTCGCGCACGATCGACAAGCCAAGACCCGTGCCTCCACGCTTCCCCTTCGATGTGTAGAACGAGTCGAAGATCTTCGGGAGATCTGGTGCCGGGATACCGCCACCGCGGTCGCGAACCTGCAACAAGACCGAGTGTTCCTCGACAGCAAGCGTGACTTGGACGGGCGTAGGCGTGGCGCTGTCGCGCACGGCCTGCGCCGCGTTGAGCACCAGATTCGCGACGATCTGGCCGAACCGTTGAGGGTGAATCGAGATCGGCGGACACGCTGCGAAGTCGGTCTCGACCGAGGTCCAATGCCGAACCTGGTAGTCGATGAGCCGCAGGCTCGACTTGGCAGACGCCACCGGGTCTGTGACGGCACCACCATCCGAAGGACTCTCACACGCGTGGTCCTGAAGCTCGCGGACGACGGCGACGATTCGGTCCACCCCCTCGGAGGCCATCTCGAGCGTGTCCGTGAGTCCCCGAAGCTCGGATGAAAGCGCGGCGTCGGTGGGCGACACCCTGTTGGCGATCGTCCTCAGCGACCGCTTCACATCGACGATGCTGTAGCCGACGTAGGTCGCAGGGTTGTTGATCTCATGGGCAACCCCAGCAGTGATCTCCCCAAGCGCAGCCAGCCGGCCCACGCCGTCGAGCTGGGTCTTCAACTGGAGGTTCTTCGCCCGAGCGAGCGCGTAGTCCACGGTTCGCACGAACCCATGCCCCAACATGCCGGACTTCCGCACGTAGTCGACGGCGCCCGCAGCCAGGCAGGCACGGGCCAGAGAGTCATCGTCGAGACCGGTCAGAACGATCACGCCAACGTCAGGCCGCGCAGCGAGCACGCGCCCAAGAGCATGCAACCCCTCACCATCGGGGAGTCTCATGTCGAGGAGAACGAGGTCGATAGGCTCTCGGCCCGAAGAGAGCACGTCTTCGGCATCGCGAAGACACTCCGCAACGCGGACGGTCAGCGCCCAGCGACCCGCGCGACGCAGCATCGCTTGGACCAACCGTGCATCGCCTGGGTCGTCTTCGACGATGAGGGCGCGAAGCGTCTCTCGCGAATCAGTCCGACCCGAGACCGACGGCCGTCCCGCGCCGGGGGCTCTCCCGCGACCGGTCGGCAGCACACTTGCCAGCAACACTCCGAAGAGCCTATCGGGAAAACCACGCCGTCGAAAAGGCCGCGTCCCAGATCCGAACGCCAATCACGGGACGGTGGCCATCACGCACCACCGAGTGCCGACGCAACGATCGCTTTCGCCTCTTCCTGGATCTTCGCGAGATGGTCTGGCCCGCCGAAGCTCTCGGTGTAAATCTTGTAGACGTCCTCGGTTCCCGACGGTCGTGCGGCGAACCAACCCTGCTCGGTCACGACCTTGAGTCCGCCGATTGCCGCCCCATTGCCCGAGGCCTCGGTAAGCTTCGCAACGATCGGATCGCCGGCGAGCGTATCGGTGGTGACCTGATCTGGAGACAGCTTCTTGAGCGCTGCCTTCTGAACGGGCGTTGCGGGCGCATCCAGACGCTCGTACACCGGCTGGCCGTGCTTTTGGGTCAGGGCGGTGTAGTGCTCCCCCGGGTCTTTCCCGGTCTTGGCGGTGATCTCCGCAGCGAGCAAATCCATAATGATCCCGTCCTTATCGGTCGACCACACGGTCCCATCCTTACGCAGGAAACTCGCTCCTGCACTCTCCTCGCCTCCGAATCCGTACGCACCGCTCACCAACCCGTCGACGAACCACTTGAAGCCCACAGGGACCTCACTGACCTTGCGTCCGAGGTCAGCCGCAACCCGATCGATCATGCTGCTGCTGACCAGCGTCTTGCCGACGACAGCATCCGCGGACCATCCCTCGCGGGTTCGAAACAGGTAGTCGATCGCGACCGCGAGATAGTGATTGGGGTTCATCAGCCCCTGACTGCGCGTGACGATGCCGTGGCGATCGTAGTCCGTATCGTTGCCCACGGCGACGACGTAGCGCTCTTTGAGTTCGACCAGTCCCGCCATCGCGTACGGGGAAGAGCAGTCCATGCGGATCTTGCCGTCCTTGTCGACGCAGACGAAGGAGAACCTTGGATCGATGGCGTCATTGATGACGTCGATCTTTAGCCCGTACTTTTCGGAGATCGGGCCCCAGTAGTTGATGCCCGAGCCACCCATCGGATCGACCCCGAGTTCGAGACCGCTCCCCGCGATGGCTTCGAGGTCAATCACTTGCTCCAGCGCCGCGACATAGGGAGTGATGTAGTCGAACGGTTGTGTCGTGGCTGCCCGAAGGGCCGATGCCACGCTGACCCGCCGAACGCCATCGAGCCGAGCCTCCAACAGGGCGTTGGCGCGGTCCTGAATGGCCTGGGTGATGTCACCGCCGGCTGGGCCCCCATGCGGCGGGTTGTACTTGAAGCCGCCGTCCGCCGGAGGGTTGTGGCTGGGCGTCAGAATCACGCCATCGGCCAACCCATCGGTCCGCCCCTTGTTGTGGGCAAGGATCGCCACGGATACAGCGGGGGTGGGGGTGACGCTATCGCCAGCGTCGATGAGCGCGGTGACCCCGTTGGCGGCGAAGACCGCAAGCGCGGTGTTTCGAGCCGGACGCGAGAGTGCGTGGGTGTCGATGCCGACGAACACCGGCCCCGTAATGCCGGCCTGAGCGCGGTAGTCACAAAGCGCCTGCGTGACCGCGAAGATGTGATCTTCGTTGAACGAAACCGAGGATGCCGATCCTCGGTGACCGCTGGTCCCGAACGAGATCCGCTGCGACGCCTCCCCAGGGTCGGGGCGCAGCGTGTAGTAGTCACCCACCAGCTTGGGGACGTCGATGAGCAGGGAATGCGGCGGCTTCTTTCCGGCCAGAGGATGAACCACAGGCCGAAGTAGAAAACGCCCAGCGCGCCGAAGCAAGGGTTTGTCGGGGCTCTCCGTGCAGGGGGTCCGACGGCAATCCAACCCAGGGTCCAGCGGGGCAGCGCTCCGCGAGCAGCGGGCCAGCAACGGTCGGCCGGGTCGGGGCGGATGGCACCAGAAACTCCGCCGCCGCTTGCGACGAAAAGGCTGGATCAAACTTTTTGTGGCGGCGAGCGAATTAATCGACGACCCGATCGACTGCTCCGATCCCCCGGTCGATGGCCCAAAACGGGTGTTCTCAGCCGATTGCCTGAAACGGGCCGCCCACCGGCGCGCCTTCACGCGTTGCATTTTCGACCGCACAACACCATTTCGATCTCCAGGACCCGTGGAACGCAGCGCAGCCCCAACACTCCACCAACGCACCGACACGGTGACGACGGCGGAGCTTCTCGCAAGCCAGCTTCAGGGCGCAGCGCCTGTGGAAGTCGGTACGCGCATCCTGACCCTGTGCGGCGTCCCGGTTGCCGAAGTCACCACCAACATCGCCCACCTCAACCCCACCACCGCAACCTCGTCGGAGGGCATGCCCGCGGTCGAGATGCTGGCAGCCCTGGCAGGCCACGAGCCCAGTGGCGTGCTCCTGGTGGAGTCGATGAATGGGAAACGCGGATGCGGGTTTCACCTGGAGAAGGGCCGACTCACCGGCGCTTGCGGACCCGGAGTCCTCGGAGAGCTCGTGTCGTGGAGCGAGGAGCTGCACGCCCGTTTTCCCGAGCGGACGAAGACCCCACCCCCGAGCCAGTCCGATACGCCTGACCCTCAGTGGAAAGACCTCGCGCGCGAGTTCGTCTACGAGAGCGCACTCGAGGCCCTTCGACAAAGCTCCGTCCCCGGAACCCGAATCACCCTGCTTCGCGGAGATCTGACGTGGCAGGCCCGCACCCTGCCCCTCGAGGCCAGCCCAAGTCTTCAGCACCTCCTGATGGAGCAGGCGCGTCGAGAAGACGAACTGCCTCGAATGCTGGACAAACTCGGGGACCAGGGGCAACTCGCGCTTCCCATGTACGAGCCGGGCCCGCTCCCGCCAGGAGGCAAGCCGAGCTCCACGGGTGATTCCGAGGGATGGGGCGACGCCGAGCCCGACTCCGCCAACAAGAGGGCGTGGGATCTGGCGCGAACCGTCTTCCGACTCTGCGACGGCCAGCGCTCTCTTCGCGAGCTCTCCGAGTTTGGCCTGTTGGGCGAGTTCCGAACGCTCGAGGCAATCATCCTCCTCGCCAAGAGTCAGTGTGTGATCGTGGTCGACGCTCCCAGCATCGGCGGCGGAACCCAAACGCCTCCGGACGCGCCCAAGATTCTCGAAATCCCGCGGCCAGGTGCAGCGCCAACCCCCGCGATGCCAGACGCTGCGACCGGCTACAGCATCACGCGCCAAGCCAAGGAACGGATCTCGACGTCGATCGATGCCCGGCCTCCCGCCAAGGTGCCCCGTGCCGTACCCCATCGGCCCGCTCGGTCGCAGCGACGACCTCTTCAGACCTCCAAAGCGAGGACCCCCTCACTGCCCCCAAAGGCCCCCACTCCGCAGGACACCCCAGCTTCAGCCGCAGCTGCAGCCGTGGCGGAGCGGTCCGACCGGATCCCGACCCGGACTCGCGTCGAACCCCACGCGGGTGTCGTCACCGCAAAGCCTCCCTCGGTCCGTGACGCGAACGTGGGAGGTGGGCGAGCCCTCCTGGCGACCCTCGAAGCCGAGCTGGCCGCCATCGACAGCGCGGATCCAAAAGCGGGCGCACCCACGCAGACCACCCCTGCCGCTCAGTCCGGCGGATCTTGGCAGTACATGCTGCTCGCGATCCTCGGTGCGTTGCTGTTCGCCGGTGGGGCAGCGTTCTCGATGATGCTCGGGTGAGTTCTTGTCGGAGCGTCACCTGCGCGACTCTGGCTCCGTCTCGGGCGGATTCGCCCGACGCACACCTACACCCAGCTTTGCGGTGTTTCTTCCGCCTCGCGAACACCCGTGCTAGGCCCGAGCAGCAATGTGGGTTTTGGTCCTGGCGCTGCTGACTGGCACAACGGCTGACGCAAACCGCGCGACGCCCCCCAAGGCCGCGCGGCACTTCGATCACGACGCGCGTCAGGCTCGTCTCTTCGACAGCATGATGTCGCGCGCCGATCCGATCGCGCTGGGTGTCGTGCTCTCCAAGGTCGCAGGTGGGCTGCCGCCCAAGTCGTTGGCAGCGTTCGTCGACAATGCGCGCAGCTATCCCCGAGAGGAATATGCGCCCGCACTGCGTCGATATGCGCGCTATCGCAAGGCAACGATCCGCGCCCGAGCGTTGGTCGCGCTCGCCTCGATCGACCGAGACTTTGGTGGCGAGGCCGCGCTGCTCGCGATGGACGACCCCACAACCGAGATCCGAGTCCTCGGCGTCGAGATGGCGCTCGCCTACACCGCCCCTCACGTCGAAGAGGCGCTGATGCGACTCCTCGCCCGGGACGAGGCCGTTGCCAAGATCGTTCGCAAATCTCGTCGCTAGCGCTCTGCTGCTGAGCTCGCTCGCCGCCTGCGCACGCGGACCTCTCGAGCCGCGTCGCTCCGGAGCCCCCTTCACCCGGGCGATGCGAGACGCGGTTCAGCCGGAGAAGAACAGCTCCCTTCGCCTGGTCCTGTTCTCCGACGCGGAGGCGGTCGGTGTCGACCCTCTCAGTGGTGCGGAGCTCTGGCGTCGGCCCATCCGCGCGTTTGGTCCGCCCGTGTCGGTCGGTGATGCGGTCGTGGTCCCAGTCTACGGGCACCGTGCGATCGCCCTCGACGCGAACACCGGGGCGACGCTGTGGCAGCACGCCCTCCCCGGCCAAGTCCTCACCGGACTCGACGCCTCCGCCCGCGGTGTCATCGTCACTGCGCTGCAAGCCGACCCCAAAGATCGCCGGCGACCACGAGACCGCGAGACCGCACGCTCCATCGTTGGAGGCATGTCGATGAACGACGGCCGCATTCGGTGGACCCGTCCCAGCAACACCTTGCTTGGAGTCCCGGCGGCGAGTGGGAGGACGGCGTTCGTGCCTTCAGGGGACAGGGTCATCGCCGTCAGCATGCGGACGGGTCGGACCCTCGGGACCCGCAGCACCGGCGGAGTTGAACTCGATCGCGTCGAACGACATGGACAGACCGTGCTCGCCTCCGATGGCGACGCCCTGATCGACCTGGCCGTCGGTACCCGATACGACTACGAGCAGGACGACGCCCAACTCTTCGCACGCGTGGATGGCATCGAGCCTGGCCTCGGACACCACGCGGGCGTCGTGTTTCGGCTCTTGCCTCCCGCTGGCGCCGGTGCCCCGCGGGAGGCGTTGTTCCTGGGACGGCGCGCCCTGATCTTCGTCCGCCTGGATGAACGCGGTCGCCTCTCGCGAGCACGCTGGGTTCACACGAGGATGGACCAACGGGAGTATGTCGACTTTGCGGCGATGCCCGATGCGGTGCTCTTGGTCCGCGATGATGGAGCGCTGGTGCACCTCGACCGCGCGACCGGACGAGTCCGCCAGGAGATCGAGGGCGTGCTCGAACCTCGGGGCGCTGCATTCATCGGCCACAGCCGACCCGTCGACGGAGCGGACAACGCGGTCGACCGCGACACCACCGTTGCGTTGTTGCAGGGTCTCATCGAAGACCCCGACGAGCGGCTTCTACCCGCTCAGAAGCTCGCCCTGACCCTGCTTTGGCGAGACCCCCGCCCGACGGTCCGCCGTGCCGTGGAGAACGTCGCCGCGGGCGTCTCGCGTCCCGATGACTCCGACGCCACGCTCGCGCTCCTGGACCATGCCGACAGCCTCCTCTCGGAAGCTTGGGGTCGTGGGGATCCACAGACCGTCCAGGCCCTCGCCGGGAAACTCGCGTCGACGAAGCTACGTGGAGACGCGCTTCGAGATGCCGCGTTGGAGGCGGTCGAGGCTGGGGGCGAGGCCGTCTTCAAGCCGCTGGTCGCGCTGCTCGACCTCCCCGAGCTCGAGCCCGAAGAGCTCGACCACGTGGCACGGGCACTGCGGGACATCAGCGCCCCACAGACGGTGGAAGGTGCCGCGCGGTTTCTGACGCAGTACCACGCAGACCCGGAGATCGTGGACGCGTCGAAGGCCGTCTACTACCTCGCCGAACTCCTGCTCGAGCACGCTCAGCCCGACCTGGCCGAACACACCACGCACGAGGCCCAAGCGACCGCACAGGCGGCCCTGGATGCCGTGGTGAACGATGAATTTACGGTGCCCTCGCTCCGTGTGTTCATCGAGACCAAGCTCGACACCCCCGAGTCCGATACATCCGATACCCCCGATGCCTCCGATACAGGGGAAACACCCGACGCTGATACTGACACTCGGGTGGAAACGGGGTGAGCATGTGAGGGAGAATCCTCCTCCCTCACCTTCCGGCTCTGGTTGCGCTCCTGCGACGTCCCCGAGAGATGAGAGCGACGCTCCCAACTCCCTCATTTACTAGTGACGTTCGAGCCCAGATCGATCAGACCTTTTCTCGATTTTTTTTCGGCCATCGGCTGCGCACCCATTGCGCGAGCAGGGACACACCGGACGGCTTCTCTTCGACCTCGCAGGCGCGAAATGCGGCCTCGAGTGCGACAGGATCGACACCGTCTCGTAGCCCGATCGTGACCAGTTGGGAGCGCTTCTGCGCGTCCTCCCAGTGATCGCCCAACTCGACCTCGATGCGGCGGCCCACCACCTGCACGACGACCCTTCGATTGGGCTCCCCTTGCACATGCAAGATGCCCTTTGCCCGATAGACACCGACAGGAAGAGCATCGAGCGCCGCTCGGACTCGGTCCGGTTGCAGCGGGCGATCGCTGGTGAAACTCCACGTCGCGTAGACCGTGTCGTGGTCACCGTGGTCGTCCTCGTGGTCCGTCTCCGAGTGTCCAGTTTCGTGGACATGTACGTCCACGGCATCAGGGAGATGCCGAGAGGGGTCGAACCTCCCGATGCCCAACAGAAGATCGAACTCGACCTGCCCTCGAACCGAGTGAAGCACGCGCACCCCAGGCACCGTCTTGAGGACCTTGGCCTCGACGACTTCGAGCTGCACGTCGTCCACGAGATCGACCTTGTTCAACACGACCAGGTCTGCCACCGCCAGCTGATGAAGTGCCAGTGGCTCATCGCGAAACTCGAGCGTCATCATCTGCTCGGCATCGACGACCACAACCACCGCGTCGATGTCCACGATGTCGTACAGCCGCGCTTCCTCGAACCCGCGAAGGACCGCCGCGGGATCCGAGACGCCGCTGCACTCGATGATGACGTGCTCGGGCGCGTCGTCGCGATGCAACAAACGAAACAGGGTGAGCAGGAGGTCGTCGCGAATGGTGCAGCAGATGCACCCGTTGGCGAGCGTGACGGTGTCGCCGTCTGTGCTCGCAACGAGCTCGGCGTCGATGTTGATCTGGCCGAAGTCGTTGACGATGACCCCAACACGAACCCCGTGCTCTGCCCGCACCAAGGCGTTGAGGAGCGTGGTTTTTCCGGCGCCAAGGAACCCCGCGAGCAGCGTGAGTTTGACCGTGGGCAGCTGTTCGACCGGCTCGACGTGAACGACCACGGCGAGCCGTTTAGCACGGATGTCGACAGGGTGCGGCGTGGAGCAACGACCTCCGAAGCGCGGAGACGAACCCATCTTCATGGACAACATCGACCACGACCGATGTCCGTGGGAATAGGGAGCGAAAACAGTCGCCCTCCATGGTGCCGACATCCCCCAACTGTCCCCGTGTGACAGCGCATCTGGGGGCGGGCACGGCCTATCGAGCCCGAACACCCGATGGTACATCTCGATCGATGAGAATGAGTAAGAGCGCGACTGTGGGGCTCCTGGGGGTCGTAGCGGCGCTTTCGACATCATGTGCGAACGACGGCGATGACGCCATGGGAACCGCCGCCTCTGCTGGATCGTCCTCGACATCGGCACCGGTCACCACCGGCCAGACACCGGGTACGACGGGGCGTGCCGATACGAGCGGCAGCACGAGCGACGAGTCCACCGGCTCCTTCCACTTCGACGTCAACCCAGGCGGAACTTCGAGCCCGGGATGCGACGCAGCATCCGGTGAAGACTGCCAGTGCAACGCGGTCGACCTGTTGTTCGTCATCGACAACTCGGCCTCGATGGGCGTGCATCGGCAAGCGATCGCGGACGCCTTTCCAACGTTCATCGCAGAGATGAACTCGTCTCTACCTCCGGGTACGGACCTCCACGTCGGCCTCACGCGCGGAACCGGGTTCTACAACCCGGGCAACGCCGGTGGGTGGAGCGGCCCAAGCTGCGAGGCCTCCATCACCGACGGCGGATGGTTCCCACCTGACATGGGCAGCAGCGGCCAAAACGGTCAGCAGGGTCGTCTGTTCGAGTGGGAGGGCAGACGCTACTTCGAGGTCTCCACCAGCGAAGATCCGGCGGACCTGCAGACGTGGTTCGAGGGTGCGCTCGAAGAGACGATCTCGTTCGCACCGCACTCCTGCACCGAGACCATCGTCGCCGGCGCGGCCTACCCGTTCCACCCTTCCAACGCCGAGTACAACGCCGGGTTCATGCGCCAGAACGCAGTGCTGGTCCTGTTCTTGGTGTCCGACTCCTCGGACCTGACGCCCTCACGCGTGCCGACATCCGACTTCATCGACATCGTGCGCGATGCGAAAGCCGAGTGTGGTGGTGACGACTGCATCATCACCTCGGGCGCGATTCAAGGCGAGTGTTACGACCAACCGGGAAACACCAACACTCGCTTGGTGGACTTCATGGCCGGGTTCAGCAAACCCGCTGCATCGTGGATCTCACTCGCAGACAAGGACCTGGATTTCACCGGTGTCCTGGGCAGCGCGCTGGCGGAGGCGGTGGTCTCGACCTGCGAGCAGATTCTCCCCGAAGGCTGAGCGGTGATGGAGGTGGACCCGAGCCCTGGTGTCCCCCACCAGCACTCATGGTAGGGATGGGTCCGCCCCTCGTCGTCCCTGCGTCCTTCGACACAGAGCCACCGCATGCGTCCGTCCTCCCTCCGCCTCCTCGGCCTGTCCCCCTTCGCCTTGGCCTTGGCATGTTTCGGCTCGCCATCGGAGAGCGGAGGAACCGACCCAGGATCGACCGAAGGCGGCAGCACCGCAACGACCTTGGCAGGAGGGGCAACAAGTCACAGCCCTCCAACCGCGACCGATCCGACCGACCCCTCCGCGAGTTCGAACCCAGGCACGACGGACGCTCTGCCTACGGGCTCTGGCTGCTGTGCGGCGCACGACGGACCTGGTTGTGACGAGGCCGCGGTGCAAGCGTGTGTCTGCGACATGGACACGTCCTGCTGCGGATTCGACTGGAGCGAGTCATGCGTCGACATCGCTCAAGCTCGGTGCGACGCGACCTGCCAACCCGATGCAACGGACGACGATTCGGACTCGACCTCTGGGCCCACGACAGGCGTGAGCACATCGCCCACCACCGGGTTCGGCTCCTCCGGCTTCGGCTCCACCGGGTTCGGCTCGTCCGGCTTCGACTCCGCCGGGTTCGGCACCTCTGGCGACTTCGGCGACAACCTCTGCTGCTCCGTCGGCGATGGCTGCGCCCACGCTGCGACCGAGGCGTGTGTCTGCGAGCTCGACTCCGGCTGCTGCGACCTCGACTGGAACGAGACCTGCGTCGACTTGGCCGAGAGTGACTGCAACGCATGCACCAGCGACGACTGCTGTGCTCCGCAGAACGATCCTGGCTGCAACGACACGAAGGTCCAGGGTTGCGTCTGCGACCTCGACCCGTACTGCTGCGACACCGAGTACGACTACATCTGTGCCGACCTTGCGGCGAGCAAGTGCGGCAGCGCCTGCGGAGCGTAGCTTCTACAGGCCCTCCCGAACTGCGGCGGCCCAGTCGTCGAGCTGGTGGATCGTGGTCTCGAGCGGGAGCCCGAGGTTCTCGATCCGCTTGACCTCCTTCGCGACCAGTTCTTTCGCCCGGCGTAGCCGAGTGCGAACCGTGCCCTCCGGTGCGCCCACGATCTCCCCGATCTCGCCCGCCGTCATCCGTTCCCAAAACGACAACTCCAGCACCACCTGGAACTGCAACGGAACGTTCCGAAGCGCCTCCAACAACGACCGTTGGCGACCCGCCGCGGCGATGATGCTCGATGCGGATGGCGCGAGCTCGGCCAGACTGCTGACGGAGAAGTCGGGGGGTTGCGGCGTGCGATGACGAGCCCGGTAGTGGTCGTACAAGACATTGCGGGCGATCGCGAACAGGAAGGTTCGGAAGGATGACTTGCCCTCGAATCGGTCTCGAGCCTCGAGGCACGCCAGAAAGCTGTGCTGAATCAGGTCGTCGGCCGCGTCGCCGGCCTTGTTCCGGAAAAAGCGGGACAGCGCGCCGAAGTGACGGTCGAACAGCGCCGCGCCCGCGTTCTTCTCACCGCCCGCCCAGGCGTCAAGAAGCTCCCGGTCGCTCTGCTGCTCGCCCACAGCCCTCAATGTACCGTTTCCGGGGCCGTACAACTTTTTCCAATTGCTTGGCGGCGCCGCGCGACGGCCCCAAGCGATGATGAACGCAGACATGCCCACCTTGAACGGCAACGGCTCCGAGGGCGAACCCGAAGTCGGCCTTCTGGCGACGCACTTCGGCGGAAAGCCCCCGCTGAGCGAGAAGTTCCGCCGGGCACAGCTACGTGCGCAGATGTTCGGCGACCCGGGCGAGACGCTGACCATCGGGCGCTACAAGGTGCTCGCGCGGATCGGGAGTGGGGCGATGGGTACCGTCTACCGGGCCCAGGACCCCTCGCTAGACCGAGAGGTCGCGGTGAAAGTGCTCCACCGCAGCGACGAGATGCACAGCGCCCGTATGACGATCGAGGCCAAGGCACTGGCGAAGCTCTCCCACCCCAACGTCGTCACCGTGCACGAGGTGGGCACCGAAGATGGACAGCTCTTCGTCGCTATGGAGTTCGTCCAGGGTCGGACCTTGCAGGCCTGGCTCGACGCCCCTCGAGGGCCGAGTCTGCTCGACGCGTTTGCACAGGCCGCGCAGGGACTTCAGGCCGCCCACGACGCGGGGATCGTGCACCGTGACTTCAAGCCGGAGAATGTCATCGTTGGGGATGACGGTCGGGTTCGCGTGCTCGACTTCGGAATGGCACGAAGTCCCGGAGCCCCGCTCCTTCAGGAGGTCGAAGGCGCTGCGGAGTCCGTGCAGGTCCTCGAGCCGGCGATCACCCGCACCGGCATCCTCGCGGGCACGCCCAGCTACATGGCTCCCGAGCAGTTCGAGGGTTCACACGTCGATGCCCGTGCCGACCAGTTCGCGTTCTGCATCGCGTTGCACGAAGCGATCTGGGGCGTCCGCCCGTTCGCAGGGGAAACCATGGCCGAGCTTGCGGCCTCCGTCCTCGGTGGTGACGCGACACTCTTCGGGCCACAGTCGCGTCCCACGCTCGCCACGCACGAGCTTGAAGCCGCACAGGCGGTGATTCAACGCGGCCTCTCCACGACCCCCGACGACCGGTTTCCCTCGATGCGAGTGCTGTCGGAGCACCTTCGCGGCACCCCTGCGACCAAAGCGGAGAGCCCACCCACGGCGTGGCCTCGGCTGGTTCGCGCAACGTTGGTCGCGTTCTCGCTCGCGCTGCTCGGAACTGTTGGAGGACTCGCGATGTTTGTCCAACGCGACGGCGACAGCCCAAAGCCCACAGCCCCCCCCACGGCGAGTGTCGAGATGAACGTCATCAACAAGTGCGGCGGCTGGGTCGAGTTCTCGACGGGACCCAGCGAGAAACCGCGCCTTGATGCCGAGACGTTCCGCCTCGAGGACAACGCGGCTCGCTCCATCCTCCTCCCCGTCGGCGACCTGGTTTGGCTCCGCAACGGCGACGGGAGCTTTGGGGCCGGCGTAGGTTCGTCAGACCCCCGAAGTCCCTTCGTGATCGGGCCGACATGCGCGGAAATTTCGGTCGGCTCCAGTGTTCCCGAGACACGCTACGCTGCTGAGCGCGAGACCACAGCGCAGTCACTTCGCTGTGGCCTCGGGACCGAGCTGCGAAACGGCGCGTGCGTCCCCGTAGAGTGGGACCCTAACGCCGTCGAGTGCGACGCAGGCTCTTGCACGGTGAGCCGCTCCATTTTCTTCGGCATCAACGGCCAGACCCCCCCTGTGCTGAAGCAGATCCGCATCGTCCCGGCGATGGAGGATGGCCTGCAAATTGGCTTCAAGCTGTTCGGAGTCCGCCAGGACACCGCACCGCGGTTGGTCGGCCTGAAGAATGGAGACCTTCTGCTTTCGGTCAACGGACTCAGCCTGACCGCCAGCGTGGACAACCTGATCCTTGCGCTCTCCGACGAGGTTCGGCAAGCCAAGACGCTCAAGCTGGACTTCCGACGAGCAGGCGAGGCGAAGACGATCGAAGTGGCCCTGCGTGACTGAGCGCTTCGACTTCGTCAGTACGCGATACCGAGCTTCCGGTACACAAAGCTCAGCAGCCACAGTGGACCGATCAGGAGAAACTGCAGATCCACGAAGAACGAGGGCTTCTTGCCTTCGATTTTGTGACCGACGAACTGGAACACCCACGCAACCGCAAAGATTGCGAGCGAGGTGATCCACAGCGGAACCGGCAAGCCTCCCAGCGCGACCGCGACGGCGTAACTCGCCGAGCTCACGACCGCCATGCCGAGCATGAGGCGGATCGAGAGCAGGCTGTAGAAGCCCAGCGAGAACACGACGAACAACGTCGCGAGGTTGATGTGAGTCGCCGCCCACGGCATCGGGACCGACGACAGAATGCCGAGCAAGCTGACGACGATCGCCGGGATGCAGATCCAGTGGATCAGCTTGTTGGTGGGGTTGGTGTGGCTCTCCCCGTACTGGTCGAGCCATTCTTGCGTGGTCTTCACGAGTTGCCTCCTTTTGGGTCGCGGCCCATCAAGCTGCGGATGGTTGCGGTCTTGCAGTGTTGGTACAGAGCGCCGCGGTCGAAAGGGCGCTCGGTGGGCCACAACTCGCGAAACACGATGGCTTCGCGAAAGTAACCGGCGATCATGATCGATGCCTGCTCGGCCGCGAACACCGGGTCTGCGGCTGTAATCTCTTCGCGATGTTGCAGCCAGGACTCGCGAACGAGCCGCAGCACGGCCCCGTTGAACAGCTGTGTTTGCTCGGCGAACGCGGGGTGTCGTCGCGCCTGAACGACGACCGCTCGGATGACGCCACGGCGCAGCAGATGGAAGTCGAGCAGCACTTCCAACTGCTCGGAGATCACCGACTCGAGGTCGTTCGACGCGCCGCGCTGCGGGTCGAAGAGCTCGCCAAGCCGTGCCTCGACCTCGCCGTACACCCGACGTCGAAGGTGTTCCAGCAAGGCATCCTTCGACTCCACACGGCCGTAAAACGTGCCGACGGAACAGTCCGCCCGCTCGCAAAGCTCGCCCACCGTCACCTCTTCAAACGTCTTGTCTCGGAGCGCCTCCTCGAACGCGTCGAGAATGCGGCGGAGGGTTTCGCGGCTTCGCGCCTGCCGAGGTATCCGAAGTTTGGGGGCGACACTAACCATAAACCGAATCCGAACCCGCATTCGGTTTTAGGCCAATGCACGGCCAGTCGCAACCGAAGGATCCGAGAGCGCGGGAATCCGGGCGTTTTTCCTTCGAGCAACCATCGCGAGTGCGAGAGTTGCGCCGCGCCCGAACCGTGGTCCGCCGAAGCTTCTCCTGCAGGACCACGGCGGTCGAGCGGTCCTGGGTCCCGCCCGTCCGTGTCACGTCGGTGGAGACACTCTTGGACTTCCCCAACCAGCGCGGTCCTCAGCCCGTGGGCCGGGCCAAGCCGGGCGTCCCGAGTCCGCCCTCGACGTGACTCGGCGAAGCGTCTCGTCTCCGAGTCGCGTCTGAACGACGGCTTCCACCGGCTCCCGAACTCGAGCCCGTTGCAAACGTGCACCCGCAACGCGTACGACCCCACCGACAACCCTCGGCCAATACCACTGTCACAACGGACCAACGTCCCACCGCTCATCGCCAGACCGCACGCGGGCCCCGTGGCGCCGGGATGCGCCACGCAACGATGCTACGCTCGGAGCCGTGGCGACCGCCCGTAGCTTAAGACAATCTGACGCTGGCAAGAACATCCCGGTCTATTGCGTTTGGGAGATCACCCTGCGTTGCGACCACGCGTGTTCCCACTGTGGCTCCAGGGCTGGTCCATCCGTCCGAGACGACGAGCTGAGCACCGCGGAGATGCTCGAGGTGGCAGATGCGCTCGTCCGATTGGGGACGCGGGAAGTGACACTGATCGGCGGCGAGGCGTACCTGCGCAGCGACTGCTACGAGCTGATCGCCCACCTCGCCAAGGGAGGCGTTCGCGTCACCATGCAAACCGGTGGTCGCGGACTCACCCCGACCAAGTGCCGCAAGCTCAAGGAAGCTGGGCTATCCGCGATCGGCGTCTCGGTCGACGGCCCCGCAGAGATCCACGACGTCCTGCGCAATGCGCCGGGCAGCCACGAGTCGGCCATGCGCGCGATCGCCAACGCGCGCGCCGAAGGCATGATCGTCACCACCAACAGCCAGGTGAACCGGCTCAACATGCACGTGCTGCGGGAGACCGCGATGATGATGCGCGATGCGGGCGTGCTGATCTGGCGGGCCCAGATGACAGCACCGATGGGTGCCGCCGCAGACCGTCCCGAGTGGATCCTGCAGCCGTACCAGATGCTCGAGGTCCTCGACACGCTGGCCGAGGTCCAAGAGGAAGTCCTCAAGGACGCCCACGAGAAAAACATCCCGCTGCGGCAGGCGTTCCGCATCGGTATCGGCAACAACCTCGGCTACTACGGCCCACACGAGCAGCTGCTCCGCTCGCGACCCGAGCAAGAGCGATACTGGCAGGGATGCCAAGCCGGCAAGTACGTCATGGGCATCGAGTCCGACGGCAAGATCAAGGGCTGTCCCTCACTCCCCACCGCCCCGTACATCGGGGGCAACGTCCGCGACCTGTCACTCGAGGACATCTGGCACAACACGCCGGAGGTCGCATTCACGCGTGACCGCGGCACCAGCGAGCTGTGGGGGTTCTGCAAGAGCTGCTACTACGCCGATGTCTGCCGCGCGGGCTGTTCGTTCACTACCCACTCCACCTTGGGTCGCCGCGGCAACAACCCCCACTGCTGGCACCGGGCCAACGAGCTCAAGAAGCAGGGCAAGCGGGAGATCCTGCGCCACAAGCACAAGGCACCAGGCGACCCGTACGACTTCGGCTGCTTCGAGCTCGATATCGAAGACTGGAAAGAAGAAGACTTCACGCCGACGCTTTCGACCAAGAAGCTGCCCGTGTTGCAGTAGTCCACCGACGGCCCCCCTCCGCCGGCCAAACCGCGCTCAACGATCGAAGTCGTGGAGCGCGGTCGCAATTTGGCGTGCGGCGACCAGTCCATCGGCGCTGTCTTGGGTTGTGTAAAACGCCACCGCAACGTCGAGTGTTGGCACGTACCCGACGTACGCCGTGTACCCGCGAATGTTGCCTGCGTGTCCCCAGACAGCTCCGAGCAGCTCGTCCTCGAGCACGATCGTGCCCAGGCCGTAGTCACCGCCTTCGAAGCCGTATGCGGCCGCGACAGGACTGACGATCTCCGCCGACCGCGGAGCGACAACGGCCTCCAGAGTCTCCGGGTCGAGCAGCTCACCGCCGTACAGCGCGTGTGACCACGTGAGCATGTCGTCCAACGTGCTGAAGAGCGCGCCATCGGGCCCTTGCGCCCTCTTGTTGAACGCGAAGGTCACATCCTCCAGCACCCCATCCTCCTCCATGAACCCGTGCGCAAGGGGCCCGGGGATCGGATCTCGATCCGTAAGCCCGGTGTCCTCCATTCCCAGCGGCCCGAACACGCGAGCGTAGAAGATGTCCTCGAGCGGTTGCCCCGTGACGCTCTCGAGAATCACGCCCAACGCCATGTAGTTGGTGTTCGAGTACGTCCACGCCGCACCGGGCGGAAACAGAGGCTCATAGTCGTCGACCACGTCGAAGACCGCGTCGGCCGTTTGCGGTGTCTCGCCGAGGGACGCCATGAACGCCTCATCGTCGGTGTAGTTGAAGAGGCCCGAGCGGTGGCTGAGTAGCTGCTGCACCGTGATCGTGTCGGCATGCGGGAGGTCGATCCCGAACGTGTCGATGGTGTCATCGAGAGAGAGAAGCCCCTCTTCAACGAGCTGAAGCGTGACTGTGGCGGTGACCGTCTTGGTGACACTGCCGAACTGCGCGACGTCGCCGGCCTCCAACGGGGTCCGCAGGTTTCGAAGTCCGAGAGCCCCGGCCCATTGGGCCCCGGACCCCGTGCGAACGGCGAGCGCGATTCCCATTCCTTCGAACTCGTTGTCGAGTTCCTCAATCGTCGCCTCAAGCGTCTCGACTTGCTGTTCGGGCAACGGTTTGGGCTGCGGATCGGGGGCCAGCTCGTCACATGCGCTGCACAGCAGCCCCACAGACGCTACGAAGAGAATCGACGGACGTGTCATCACCCCCCGTTTCCCGGCCCGGCCTCTTCTCGTGAAAGAAAAAGGAGGGACCCGGTGACGACGGCCGCAGGATCAAAGCGCACCGACCGGACGATGGGATGGAGACTCGGGAGGAACGTACGCCACCGAGGCATCGATTCGCTTCGCTTCGTCTGGAGAGAGACCGTGGTCGACCAGCGCGGCGACCAACGCCTGTGGGGCGGGAGCAACGGTGTCCGGGGCCACACCAACCCCCTCCCAGTCCTCGCCTGTGTCAGGGTTAAAGCTGCGGCCAACCGGAACAAAGGCGCTGAAGCCCGCGCCGAGATCGGTCGTGCCTCCGAAGTGGGCACCGCCTCGGGTCGCCTCCCCGACGACGATTCCGCGCTCCGTCCGCTTCACCGCCAGTGCCAAGTGCTCGGCGGCCGAGGCGGTGTACCCCGACACCAGCACGTAGAGCTTGGTGTCCACAAGCCGGGGTTGTGCCGATGGCACCGCGACATGCTCTCGCCGGACGACCTCGTCCGGGGCAACCACGCGGCGAACCGTCGGGCCATCGGTGATCGGAGATCCTCCCGCACGGTCAACGGAGAGACGAGTGTCCATGGCAACAAGCGTGGTCTCCTCCGCGAAGAGTTCTGCGAAGAGCGCGTCCATCTCGCTCAGGCCCCCACCCCGATGCCCGCGTGCATCGATGATCAGAACCTCCACTCCCGCGTTGTTCAGGACAAACTCCGAGAGCCGGTTCAGCGTGTCTTCGTCCCCCGGAAACAGGTTGAAACGAAGGTAGGCGATCCGTGGAGTTAGGGAGACCGCGGCTTCGAGACCTCCCGGCGTCGGCGCTGAAGGGGCCACGGCTTGGGTAGGCCCAGCTTCGGTGTCGGGGCCCCAGACCCGCAGATGGGCGTCCGCATGAATCCCTTGGAGGTATGCTGTCAGCACCTTGGACAGGTTCCCCGGCGGCGTATCTCGCACGACGTCTCGAAACTCCGGGCCGCGCAGGGCGTCCGCGTACCGCCGACCCACGTCCGGGAAGACGTAGGCGGCTTCGAGCTCCGTCGCGAGCACTTCAACCACGTCGTTGTACGTGGCGGTCGTCTCTTCGTGCCCGCGATGGTGTTCAACGCCTCGCGGGGGGCTCGCGCACGAGATCACGAAGGCGAGGGCGGCGGAAGATGACTTTAATGCGCTCACGGACGACTCCTCGCGGACTGCGTTCCCATATTGCGTAGGCGCCTACGTTTCTGTCAACCTCGGAGGACTGATGGCGATGAAGACCGGTGCGGGCTATGGAACCGAAGCGGCCGTTGGCGCCCGGCTGCGCAGGCTCTCGGAACTCCTCGAGCGCGATGCAGGCCGCCTCTACGACGACGCCGGTGTGGTGTTCGAGCAACGTTGGTTCGGCGTGCTGAACCAGTTGGCGCTGCGCGGCCCCGCGACGGTCAGCGAACTCGCGAAGGCGCTTCGGATTACCCATGCCTCGGTGAGCCAAACCCGGCGCTCTCTGGAGCTTGCCGGATTGGTCGTGTCCAAGCCCGACACACAGGACAGGCGGAAGCGTCACCTACGAATGTCGCGGAAAGGCCGAGCGTTGTGGAGCCGCCTCACCGCGGTGTGGGACGCACTCGAAGTCGTCGCTCGGCAGCTCGACAAAGAGGCCGATGGGGTGATCGCGGCGCTCGATCGCTTCGACGCCGCGCTACAGCGATCGTCGCTGTACGATCGGGCAACCGAGCTCATCTCCCGTGACTAACGGCGCCGGGAGTCGAACCCGGCGCCTGACGATCGCCCGCGTCTGCTCAGTCCACACAGGGGAACTCATACCCACTGGGATCCAAACCTTCGGGGACGGGCGAGCCCACCGCCTCAAGATGGGCGATGCCTGCTCGAATCGCGGAGGGGCGACTCGGGTAGGACGCGAGCTGAAGGGCTCCGCGTGAAAGCCAGCCCAGCGCAGTGATGACGCCTCGCAAGGGCGCGCTCAGGATGACAACCCGGGACGGCCTGAGAAGTTCGGGCCACTGCTCCGCGATGTCGTCCGCACGCTCTGCGATGTACTTGCGCACGGTCGATGTCGGGCGAATGGAGTCGACTGCGTCCAGTACGACAGAAATGGCAACCTTCTCCCGGCGGGCGCGCTCCAACAGGGGAATCGAGTAGTCGAAGTGGTCACGCACGACCTCGACCGTCTGCGCACCTTCCCACCGCTGGACGACCATCGGAAAGTACCGCTCATCCATGAGGATGCTCCCCTCCGGTGACGAGAACAGTTCCGGCACGGCGAGGACTGTAACAAGGAACGACGTGCTCCGCCGTCCATGGGGCAGCGGCGCAACGACGTCCCGCTACCGCCGACGCTTCCGCCCGGCGGACTTCCTTCGGCCGTACGCGGCCGGGACCGCCGGGTCGAGTCCGGCATAGCGCCGCGCGTAGTCGCCCCGCGCGCTCGTGAGCGCCTCGGCAAGGCCCGGGCACTCGACCAGCTCGTCGCTTTCACCCGTCTTGGGCACACTCACCGCGGCCAGAGTCCCCAGCAGGTAGCTGTCAGGGTTCTCGGTCGCAGCCTCGAGCGCGGCGGTGAAAGCCTCGCAGGGTGCTTGGGCGGCGCTGGACTGCCACAGGTCGAGCGCCGTCTGCAACGGCTCGTTGATGCGAGCCCCCTGGTCGGCGGCGCGCAGGTGCTCGGTCACCGTTTGACGCAACGCGTACGGCAGCGGGCTCTTCTGTACGTTGACCCACCGCGCGAGTCGCTCGTGGCCCTGCTCGCCGAGCAGCTCCACCGCGATCTGAGAAGCCAGCTCCCGGTTCCGCGGGTCGTCGAGAAGGTCCCAGAACGTCGTCGAGAACTCCTCATCGTCGAGCAACTCGGACTTCAGGGACAGCGCCGCCCGGTAGCTTTCCAGGGCCGCAGCCGCGTTGACCTTGCGTCCAAGCGCCACGAGCACTGCACCCATCCGCCAGTGCAGCTCCGGCTCGTCACCGTAGACCTCGAGCAGCGGGCCGATCGTGATCCGGGCCGCGTCGTACTTCTTGGACTCGATGAGCGCATCGACGGACGCGAGGGTGGCCCGAAGCGCGCGCTTGGATTGGACCTGGGTGTCCCCATCGCCCGTGTCAGGCTCCGGGTCAGGGGTGTCGTCGTCGACCAGCACCGGGTCGGGCTCCTCCGAAACGGCCGCGACTTTCTCGTCCCCATTTTCGAAGGCTCCGGCGGCAGCGACCTCGGACTCGCTCTCGACCTCGTCGCCATCAGGCCACGCTGCGACAATCAGCACAAACAGGCCAAGCACACCGACGCCGACGGCCGGCAGAAGCCACGGCGGCCGCTCCGACCCAGGAACGGAGTGTATTGTCGTGGATGTGTCCTCGGCATCCGTATCGCGCGTCCCAGCGGAGGCAGGCGGAGGTGCGGAGGCAGAGCTCTCAGACTCCTCTCCCGGCTCTTCTTCCGGCTCCAGTTCGACGAGTTCCAGGGCCGAGCCGGAGTCGGAATCGGGCCCTTCAGCCTTGAGCAACGCAACCTCCGCCTGCTGAGGCAGCTCGATGGGCTCGTCCGCAGCCTCGTCGGCCTCGGTGTCCGCCAACGAGTGTGTTTCCGTCCGCTCCATGCTCTGTCCCCGTAGGTCGAACTCCGGAGGTGGTGGCAGCTTCGACTTGGCCGAGCGCTCGGTCGGTGAAGCGGCCCGCTTCAGCGCGGCGATCGCGGCCGCCGCATCCGTGAAGCGCTCCTCGGGCTGTTTCGCCAGCAACTGCCTGACGAAATGACGCAGCGAGCCCGGGACAGAATCGGGGAGCTTCGGGGGCTCCTCCGAGATCTGCCCGCGCAGGATCGCCAGCGCGTCGTCCCCATGGAACGGAAGGTCCCCCGCAAGCATCGAGTGCATCACGATGCCAAGCGAGTACAAGTCGCTCCGCGCATCGGCCTTCTCGCCACGCGCCTGCTCCGGGCTCATGTAGTGGGGAGTCCCAAAGATGATGCCCGCCTGCGTGAGCTGCCCGGCCCCCGCCCCATGGCTGACCTTTGCGATGCCGAAGTCCAGCAACTTGACTTGCTCGCCACTCTCACCGCCGAGGACGAAGATGTTCTCATTCTTGATGTCACGGTGAACGAGGCCCTGCGCGTGGGCGTGCGCGAGGCCCTCCAACACCTGAAGAATCAGGTCCACCACGCGAAACGGCGGCATCGGTTCCAAGACGATGTCCGCCAGATCCTTCCCCTCGAGGAACTCCATCACGAGGTAGCGGCGCCCGTCCTCGGTCGACCCGAAGTCCATCGTGCGAACGCAGTTGGGATGGTCGAGGCGAGACGCCGCGGCCGCCTCCCGATCGAAACGCGCAACCATCTCGTCGTTCGCCGTGAGCTCGGGGTGAAGGAGCTTGAGCGCAACGTCCTTGTGCAGTCCGAGGTGATGCGCTTTGAACACGGCTCCCATCGCGCCGTGACCGAGCAACGAGTCCAGCCGAAAACGACCCGAGAGGGTCTGGCCCAACAATTCTGCGGCCGCGGTTGCCCTGATGTCTGGCGCGGGGAGACTCATCGAGTCAGTCTAGAGCCCTCTCGCCGCGGCCTCACCCCCTTGAAGCGCGCGTGTGCGCAACATGCCCTGCGAGACCGCGAGAGCCCGATTCACGCATCCCTGCCTGGGTGGCTCAGCGGCGGTCCCCGGAGTCGGTTGTGCGGCACGGCACTCACGCCGACGCAGCGGCCCTCCCCGGCGTCGTTCCGCGTGCCGCAGTGTCGCGGCATCGCCCCTGTGCCACCCCGCGCGTACGGGGAGGGCTTCCGCGAGCCAAGGTCGCCGCCCGTTCCCCGTTGACAGCTCGGCAGTTGGCACCGGCGCCAACTGGGCAAGGGGCTGCGAGTCGACCCCGACGTCGACGGCCCCCCCTCGCCCGCGGTTGATCCGCGGAAGCCCATCGAACGCAGCGTTGCACCGACTCCGAAACCGAGGCCAGCGACCGTCGACGATCGCCTGTGCCGCGCCCACCTCGTTGGGGTATCGTTGTGACCGACCCAGGAGGGACGGCGATGGCGAAACAACCAGAGGGATTCGGTCCGTGGCCACAGCCGGCGCCCCGCTTTTTCGAGGACGCGGCACCCGCGGTGCTGCATGTCCCCGACGACGTGCAGAAGGACTGGAACAAGCACGTCGGACGCCGCTACATCAAACAAGTTCTCCTGGATACGGTCCCGACGTGGCTGTGGTCGCGCCGCAATCCCGGCGCCGTGCCCGTCGACGACATCCGGTTCTGCGAGATCCTCTGCGACGGCATTTTCTCGAAGTTCCTCACGCCGCAGTCGCTCTTCGACCCGCCCGACAACGCCCTGTTTGCGGACTACCTCAGCGGCGACAAGGGTCCGGGCCTCGGGGATGGTGCGGGATGGTTCAAGAGTGATTTCACGCCGATGCGCCTCATCCGAAGCGACGCGGACAGTGCGACGGCGCCCAGTGTCGTGCTCTTCAGGCGCGGCGAGGACCTCACCTACGAGTTGGTCGCGATCGCGGTCCACGACCAGGTTTTCGATGCCAGCCACGAAGGGGCGTGGACTCGCGCGAAGTACTTCGCACTTCAGGGCGCGGGCGTGCTCACGACCCTGCTCATGCACCCGAAGCTGCACTTTCCGAGCAACTGCGTGGACGCGATCACCCGCTCGAGGCTCCCCGCCAGCAGCACGCTCTCCAAGTTTCTACGGCCACATTTCCGACTCGCACTGGCGGTCAACTACGCCGTTCTCTACGGCACTCAGACCGTGCTCAAACCGGGGCGGCTGTACTCCCCCTATCCGGGCACCCAAGCGGAGCATGACGAGGTCGTCGCCACGTTGTGGCGCGGCTTCAAGCACCCGGACGGCACACCGAACCAGGCCTACCCAACCTACAAGCTCAACCTCGACGCCCCCGTCATCCACTCGCCCTACGGCGACTTCCTCGGGCACTACCACCGAGTCCTCCTGAAGTTCATCCGCGAGGTCGCCGACGAGGTCGTCGCGCAACCCAGCGACGCGGTGTCTCGCTGGGCCGGCTATTGCGCACGCTGGCTCCCGGGTTTCCCCGACGCCACCCAAATCTACGACGCGGACCCACTGGCGCGCGCCCTCACCAGCATCGTGCTCGACGTCGCCGTGTCGCATTCGGCCGACCACTTCATCTACGGAGCGGTCAACGAACGCGAGGTTCCCTTCCGGTTGCACACAACGCTCCCTTCCCTCGACCAGCAAGACGCCCCCGATCTGCGTACACTCATGACCTCGGGGGACAACTTCAACTACCGAATGTGCAAGCTGATGTTCTTTCGCCCCTACGTGACCGAGAGGCTCTTGGACATCGACTACGGCTTCAGCAGCCCCCGATTGCGTCAAGCCAATACCCAACTTCGAAACGACCTCATCACGCTGGAGTCCACACTCGAGGCCCAGGGCGTCCCTGCCTATGTTCCGGTGGATAGCATCGCATCCAGCGTTCAGTTCTGAGACTGTGCCCCCATGAGCCGCGACGAACTCCACGCCCCCGGTGGCCGAGCCAAGGGGTTGCTCTTCAACCACCTGGAGCGGTGGGCGGTGGAGAAGCACGGCCAAGGCGCGTGGGATGCAGCACTCGTCAGCACTGGCGAGCGCGAACAGGAGCTCTTCAACGGCATCATCCTCGCCTCGAGCTGGCAGCCCATCGCAGCATGGAACACGATCGTCCGCGACTTCTTCAGCCAACAGTACACAGATCCCAACGAAGGTATGGCTCTGTTCTGCGCCGACCTCGGCGAACGCGAGCTGAACACACTGGTGCGGATCGTACTCAAGCTCGGGTCTCCCGAGTTCATGCTCAAGCGCACCGGCTTCTTGTGGAAGCGCTACTTCGACAGCGGGGTCTTCGGCGCAAAACAGGAGGCCGCGGGGCACTGGCGACTCTGGCTCACCGACCGCGCCGACGAGACCCAGACCGCTGGCGCGCTGACCTGCGCGAACGGTCCCGGCCCCTGGCTACAGCGCGGCCTCGAGCTGTCAGGAACCGGCGGGACAGTCGAACACGTCCGCTGTCGCTACGAAGGTCACGATCGGTGTGAGTTTGTGGCCCGCTGGTCTCCGTGAACGCGCGCCCGGCCGTGACGGCGCGCCGCGAGCTTGATACTCGTGCGGCATGGCCAATCCCACCGCCACCTTGGAAACGTCCATGGGCTCCTTCGAAGTGGAGCTGTTCACCGACGAGATGCCGATCACGGCCTCCAACTTCGTGAAACTCGCGAAGAGCGGCTTCTACGACGGACTGCACTTCCACCGGGTCATCGACGGATTCATGATTCAGTTCGGCTGCCCCCACAGCCGCGACCCCAACTCGTCTCGTGCCGGGACTGGCGACGGCCCCGATGGATGCATCCCCGATGAGCATCCCGCCGAACACAAGCTCTCCAACGAAGTCGGCACCCTGTCGATGGCCAACACCGGCCGACCCGGGAGCGGCAGCTCCCAGTTCTTCATCAACACTAAGCACAACGACTTCTTGGACTTCTTCACCCCGGGCAACTCCAAGCACCCGGTGTTCGGCAAGATCGTCAGCGGGATGGACGTCGTCAACAGCATCGGCACGACATCGACCGACGGCAACGACCGACCCCGAACGCCCGTGAAGATGGTCAAAGTCACCATCAACGACTAGAGCAGACTACGGCAAGCCACCGCTGCAGCGGTACGTTCCCGACGTAACGCGACCGTCCGCGCGTGTTCGTCACGGCATCGCTGCATCGCGGAAGCGCTGGCTAAACACCGTCGCCGAAGGCGGGCTCCACAGCACCCAAAGGACCGCGAGCACGAACAAGGCACCAACGACCGTGCTGGCCCCAGTCTCTGCCATCGACTCGCTTGCTGGCGCCGCCACGGCCCGCCAGACCAGTGCCGCGAATTCGACTGCAGCCAACGCGGTCGCGATGATCCGGCCCTTCGGGCGCAGGCGAAACAGCCAGCGCGCCGCAAGAAACGGAATGAGTGCGAGCCCAAACCCCGTTGCGATCATGATGGCGCCAATCGCATACTGCCCTCGAATGACCGTGGAAAAGCCACCGATAGAGGTCAACAGCAATGCGACGGCTTTGGCATAGTGGAGTACGGCGACGGCCTTGAGCGTCGCCGCGCGGCCTCTCCCCGCCGTTCGAAGCGCGTTGCTCTCCTTGTCGGTCAACGTCTGTGCCGTACGCTCCGGCATGCCCGGCGGAGCGTACGGATTGATCTCGTCCTGAGAACTCGGATTAGACAAGGCTACTCGTCGCTGGGCGCGGCGCCGTACAGCGGAGCGGTCGTGGTCGTGCCTGGGTCCGTGCCGCCCGCTTCGGTGTCAGTTCCGGCGTCGGTGTCGGTGTCGGTGTCGCCGCCCGAGCTGGTCGTGTCCGACTCGGTCATGTCGGTCGTGCCGAACGTCTCGGTGTCTGGCGTACCGTAGGCTGACTGCGCACCCGACTCAGCGAAGGTGTCGGCCGTCGATCCGGCGGTGGTCGACGAAGCGGTGCTGCTGCTTCCCTCGCTGGGCCCCGAACTCCCAGGGTCGGTGCTCGCGGAGGATGACGAGTCCCCACCGCCCATCGAATCGCCCGAGTCGTCATCCGCTGGGCAACCCGCGAGCGCAAGCCCCATGAGTACTGCCGCTGCGGTGCGCCCCAAGACCTGCCCCTTGCCATCGTGGACCGCCGCTCCGCAATGCGGGCAGGCCTTGTCGGAAGTCAGGACATGGGACGAGCAAGCAGCGCAAACAATGAGAGGGCCAGCCATGGGTAGGAGGGTCGCATGGAGCCGATGCCAAGCACCAGCCCACGACGGACCTAGACGGTAGGGAGGAAGGCCTACTTACCAGTGGTCGGCACGCCGTAGTCCGGGCTGATCCCGGTACTGGACCCACTGTCCGAGCCACTGCCGCTGCTGGAACCGCTCGAACCCGAGCTGGTCCCGTCGGTGTCGCCGCCTGAGCTGGTCCCCAGCGTATCGGAGGTGTCGGGGTTTCCGTAGGCTTCGCCCACGGGCCCACTACTGACATCAAACGTGCTCGTACTGCCGCTGTCGTCCGTTGTGGACGAGGTCGGCTGCGTGCTGGTGGTGCTGGTTTCCCCGTTGCCCATCGTCTCGCTCGTGTCGTCGGATGCGGGACACCCGGCGAGCGTCAGCCCCATGAGCATCGCCCCCGCGGTACGACCGAGCACCTGACCACCACTGCGCACGGTCGCGCCGCAGTGCGGACATCCGGCGTCACGAACCAAAACGTGCGTGGAACAAGAGGGGCAAACGATAAGTGGGCCAGCCATGCCCGAGACTATCGCATCCCCGCTCAGCCCGTCGGGGGGGTGCCGTAGTCGGGGCTGATGCCCGTGCTCCCGGTCTCCGTCGCTGAATCGGTGCCACCGGTGGTACCCGTGTCAGTATCGGTCGCCGAGCCGGTGCTCGTGCTTGCGTCGGTGTCGGTGTCGGTGCCCGTGGAGCCATCGGTGCCTGGCCCGGTGGTATCGGGCGGACCCGATTCTTCTCCGGTGCCGCTCTGCGTGGGCGGGACCCCGTACGCAGAGCCCGACGACATCGTGGCGGGGCTGGTGGTCCCCGAAACACCCGTCGTGCTCGAAGACGAATCCGTCTGTGAGCTGGTGTCCGTTGCTGAAGACGAAGCGCCCTCATCCTCAGGCTCGGGCGCGGGGCAACCCGCCAACGTCAGTCCCATGAGCACCGCCGCCGCGGTACGAACGACAGGACCGCCGGCACCGCTCAGATCGGCACCGCAGTTGGGGCAACCAGACTCGTCACGCCGGACGTAGACAGAACAAGATGAGCACGCTACCAAAGCCATAGTGACAGCGTAGCAGCCGGATGGTGCAGTGCGAGGCTATTCACCCGTCGTCGGCACGCCGTAGTCGGGACTGATGCCCGTGCTGCTTCCCGACCCCGTGCTCCCGTCGGTGTCGGTTTCGCCGCCGGTCGAGCTCGATGTCCCACTGGTGTCGGCCGCTGTCGTGCTCGAGCTCCCGGAAGACCCGCTGCTCGACGTCGCGGAGTCCGTGCCGCTCGTCGTGCCTGAGCCACCCTCCGTCGCGGTGTCGGTCGTCGGACCACCGTACAGAGCCGACGTCGCGATCGAGTCCCCCGTGTCCTCATCGTCCTCATTGGCGGGGCACCCGGCGAGCGCCAGGCCCATCAGAACCGCCGCGGCGGTCCGTGCCACAGGAGCCCGATTCGGACCGTGTTCGGACCCGCAATGCGGGCACACGATCTCATCGCGACGGATGTACAAGGAGCATGAGGAACACGCAGTCAAAGCCACGCCGCGTAGCGTAGCAAATCGCTCGCTACGACTCGCCCGTCGTCGGAACACCGTAGTCGGGACTGATGCTCGTGCTTCCACCGGACCCCGCGCCGGTCGACGAGGAGCCCGTGCTCGCCGTGCCCTCGCCTCCCATGGTCGTACTCGACGGCTCGGTGTCCGTGTCCGTGTCCGTGTCCGTGTCTCCGCCCGTGGTGGCGGTGAGTGGCACACCGTACTCGGGCTCGATCTGGCAGCCCGCAAGGACCAATCCTGCCAGCACCACCCCCGTTGCCCGTCCCAGAGAACGGGTCACATCCGAACGAACCGCTCCACCACAATGTGGACACCGCTCCTCGCCCTGTATTACGTGTACCGCGCACGACGAACAGACGACCAGACTTGCAGCCATGCAACCAGCCTACGCCATGGTATGAGCCGCCCGTGAGCGATTCTCTTGGGCCCTGTTTGCGAGGAGTCCTGCTGGCCATGATCGTCGCCGACGAAGACGTCGATCCCGACGAGGTGGCGGCAGCCGAACGAGCGTACGACGAATTCACCGGCCGAGCGCTCCCGGACGGGGAGCTGGCGCGGGATGCCGCCGAGGCACAGTCCCAAGGGCGGAGTCCACAGGAGGTCCTGGGATGCCTTCCCAGCGATCTCGGGGCGGACGCCCAGGCCAAGGTGCTCACCGCCGCGTTCCGAGTCGCGAGTGCGGACGGCTTCGTGCTCGAGGAGGAGGACGACCTCCTGCGCGCGGTCGCCAAAGCCATCGGCATGGACGATGACCGGGCACGCACCGTCCTCAGCGGCTTGATGAGCTAGGACCGATGAAGAACGAGCGCGCAGATGCCGGCGGCACCGCCAGGGCGCCTCGGCCGGTTGAGAACGACGTCTAGCTAGCCCGCAGGGATCGTCGCGCAGCCGAAGATGATCGAGATCTCGGCCTGCGCAAAGCCTTGGATTTTGGTGCACGTCTGCGGGCAGACGGTGATGACGGACGGAGCGTTCGGGTCGTCGTAGTACCAGCCGTCGGCAACACCCCCGCACAACGACGGATCGTCGACGCGCCCGATCTGCAACGTGCCCCCCTGGCCGTCATCGAACTCGATGTTCACCTCGTCCTTGTCGAATTCCTCTCCCGGGGGCGGTTCGGGGACTTCCCAGCTACACGAGAGCGTGGCACCCCCAATGACCTGCTGCGCGACCGCCTGGAAGATCGGCTGAAACTGCTGCTCGCACAGGTTGCCCTCGACCCCGCCCGTGGTCGCGATGAGCTGCTGATAGACGGTCCCTTGGTCAGCCGCGAGCCCACAGCATGTCGTTCCGTTGAGGCAGGCCTGAATCAGGTCTTCGGGGGCGATGATCCCGTGAAACTTGAACTCGGAGAGGTGAGGAGAGAGCCCCGCCATCGCGGAGATGAACTCCGGTGCGCCCAGGTCAGAATCGTCATCCGTGACCACAACAATGTGGGTGACAGCGGTCTGGCGCAGATACTGGCTGTACTCGGGGTAGCGCGAGAGGATCTGCTGGAGCGCGTCGTTGCTCCCGACCGAGGCCCCAATGTGGACGAACTCGGGTGCGTTGTTGTCGTCGGCGGGGCACCCTCCAGAACCCAACGGTGGATCGATGCAAACGCCCGCGTCCGAGGTCGGGTACGCGGAGATCAGCACGATGTGTGAGTCGATGTTCGCGGCGCCAATCTGCACCGAGAACGAGTTCATCTGCTGCTGAACGAAGTCGGCTTCGGCGGACATCGAGCCCGAATTGTCGACCACCACGATGATGTCCTGCGGCTTCGGGCCAACGTCGGCTTCGTCGACGAGCGACTCGCAGCCGCTGGGCCCGCCCTCGTCGCCGGCCGTCATCGCCTCGACATCCAACTTGAGACCGGTTCCCCCAGACTCGTCCTCGCCACCCGAGGTGGAGTCTTCGCCTCCATCCCCTCCGGTCGCGCCGCCGACTCCTGTGAGCCCGGTCTGGGTGAACGAACCCATCTCCCGGGCGTCGTCGTCACCGCACCCCATCAAGGCCACCAGTATCCCTACAGCCGTGTACTTCGTCTTCCGCACCATCCCCACCCCGAAGTGGATGTGCTCGCCACACCGCGGAAGGTTCCCCGCTCAGCGAGAACCGGTACCAAGCAGCGCTCTCATGGTTCGCACGAAGTCCGCGGGCATCGCACGGTGCATGTCGTGGGTCGCGTCCGGATGCGTGTGAACCTCGATGCCGAGGTCGGCGTAGCGCTGCCGATCTGCGGCGCGGAAGTAGGCCGACGTGTGCGGGGCAAACACCGCGACTTCGGCGGGGTCCAGCGCCTCCACCACCGGCCACAGGTCCTCTGAGATGCTCGCAGAGCGATAGTCCGCGAGTCGCTGACGGTCGAAGTCCCACGTGAACCCTTCGTCGTCACGTTTGACACGGTCGTGAATCCACCGCCGGAGCGCGTCGCCCATCATCACCCGCTCGAACACCGCCACGAGTTCCGCCTCGGTGGCCGCTCTTTGCGGCGCCGCACACATTGCCCTCATGAACGGGGAGAGGGGGGAACGCCTTTCGAGCACTGGGCCCGGCGGAGCATCGAGCAACATCAGCGGCCCGACCCGGTCAGGAAATCGATCGAACGCGCGTAGCGCCACCCTGCCTCCCATCGAGTGGGCGATCACCGGCACCCGAGCACGAACTCCCTGAGCGTCGAGCAAGCCCACCAGCGCATCCGCCATCGTCGCAAGGTCGGCGGACCTCGGGAGCCCCGGCGAGTTCCCGTGGCCCAGCAAGTCGGGCAGAAACGCGCGCGCGGTTCCCCCGAGAACCTGTTCCGCCAGCGGCTCCAGGTCTGCGCTCGATGCGAAGAAGCCATGCAGGAACACGAGCGCTCCCGGCCCGCCTCCTAGCTCACGATGCGCCAGCACCGACCCACGCATATCATGCGGTCTACCCCGATTCCTGGTAAACGAGGCCATGCCGCTTCAGCTGTCAAACCAGGTGCACATCATCACTGGTGCCAGCCGCGGGATCGGTCTCGCGACCGCCAAGCTTGTGGCTCAGGCTGGCGGGCTACCCATCCTGGTCGCGCGTTCGCCCGAACAGATTGGTGCTGAGGCGGAGGCCCTGCAGGCCAGCGGACTCAAAGCCGAAGCTTACCCGTTGGACATCACCGACGCGGACGCCTGCAAGGCGATGGTTCGGCACGTCCGAAACACGCATGGGCGCGTCGACGGGTTGGTCAACAATGCGGGCACCAACATGGTCGCCAACCTCCTGATGTGCAAGGAGTCGACCTGGCAGCCGATGTTCGACGTGAATGTGTTCGCGGTCATCCGCCTCACGCAGCTGTGTCTCAAGCCCATGGTGCGCGCCAAATACGGGCGCATCGTCAACGTTTCCTCCGTCGCGGCCAAGCTGGGCGCGCCCTACAACACCCTGTACTCCGCATCGAAAGCCGCGGTGGATGGCTTTACCCGGTCGCTCGCCGTCGAGGTCGCGAAGTTGGGCATCACGGTCAACGCGGTTGCACCCTCCCAGGTCAACACCAAGTTGATGCGCGATGGGATGGCCGTGCGCGGCAAGATGGCCGGGCGCGACGCGGACTCCGTGATCGAGGAAATCGCCGAAGGCAACCCCATGGGTCGTATCCTCGAGCCCGAGGAGGTCGCGGAAACGATCCTGCACCTCCTGTCCCCGGCCTCGGGATCGGTCACGGGGCAGTCTTGGAACGTCTGCGGCGGCGTCGCGATGGGCCTGTGATGCAGCTCGCCGCTCGCACCCCGGAAGAGCTCGTTCGCGTGACCGCCGACGACGGCTACACGCTCACCTACCGTACGTGGCGCCCCGCATCTGAAGCGCGTGCGACGATCGTCCTCTTCAACGGGATCATGAGCCACTCGGGGTGGTTCTTCCCCCTCGTCGACGCCCTCGTGGACGCCGGGTACGCGGTCGTTGGCGCGGACCGCCGGGGCTCGGGGCTCAACGAGGAGGCCCGCGGTGACGCCCCCTCGGGCAAAGCCATCATCGACGACGCGCTCACGATCATCGGCCACAGTGTCCCCGATGGACACACCATGGTTCTCGCCGGGTGGTGCTGGGGGTCGATTCTTGCGCTGAACCTGGTCCGTCCTCTCGGGGATCGAGTCCAAGGCCTCGTGCTGTTGACCCCCGGGCTGTTCCCAACCGCACAAGTTGTCCAAGCGGCCACGGGGGCCCAGGCGGCTGCGGTCGGCGCGGCCGATGACGAGCCAGCGGTCGAAACACCGATCGCCGAGACGATGTTCACCAAGGGTCCGTACCTCGACGCGTTTGTCCGGCCCGATCCACTCAAGCTTCTCAAGCTCACCCCCCGCTTCTTCGCCCAGACGAAGAAGCTCGGCATGGGTGCCACGATGGCGTTGCGGAAGCTATCGCTACCCACGCTGCTGCTGCTGGCCGACGACGACGAGGCCACCGACAACGCCAAGGTGGACGCTGCGTTTGCGAAGCTCGACCAACCCGTCACCCGAACGACGGCACCCGGCGCCCATGGGATGCAGTTCGATGCGCCGGGCGCAGTGACGGACGCGATCCTGGCCTTCTCAAACGAACTTCTCGAGCGCTGAGCAGCCTACGGCACCGCGACGGCGATGAATAAGCTGTTGAGATCCGCATATACCCAGTCGTCCTCCGGGTACTCGACGGCTCGTCAACTTTTCTTTCCCTTTGTTTTCGCAGCTGCGCGGGAGCCGGATGGTCCTCGACCCGTGAGTCCATCCGGCTGTCTTGCAGGGCGGCGCGTTCTGCTCAGCCCCACGGCATGATGCGAACGTCGCCGGGGGCGTCGGTCCAGCCGATCTCCTCGTTGATCCACTTCTTGGCCTGCACGAGCTTGCCCTCCTTGTGGGTTGAGAAGACGTTGGTCAGCCAGTTGGCGTCGTCGCGCTCGGGGTAGTCCCCGCGGTAGTGCGAGCCCCGGCTTTCCTTGCGCATGTCGGCCGCACCGATGATCGCTTCAGCGACGTCGAGCAGGTTGCGATGCTCGAACGCCAGCGCGAGGTCGAGCCCTTCGGCCAACGCGAGGTCGTTCGCGAGACGGTCACGTTCGTCGTTGACGAATTGCTGCGCGCGCGCGAGCCCCTCGGCATCCTTCTCGACCAGGAGCTCTCTCCACATCGTGCGCTGGAGCGCCGGTTTGAGGTCCTGCGGGCGCTTGGAGCCTTTGGTCTCGCGCATCTTGCGGACCGGAGCCTCAATGAGGTGCTCCAGCAACGAGGCGGTGACCGAGCCAGCATCGGGACGCTGCTTCGAGGCCTCGGCAGCAGCCGCACCCGCGCGCCAACCGAAGACCTGAGACCCACCCAGCATGGTGCCGCCAAGGCGGTCTGCGCCCTGCCAACCCATCGTCTCACCGATGGCGAACAGCCCCTGAACCGTGGAGGAGTGGCACTGCTCGTTGACCCGCACGCCGCCGTTGGAGGTGTGGTGGAACATCTGCACCTGCACCAAGTCTTTCTTGATGTCGATGCCGAGGTCGCGCATGAACTTGTCGAAGACCTCCGGCTGGAACCCTCGCTCGCCTTGAGAGAGGTCCAAGAACACGCCGTCGTTTGGAGTCCCATTGCCCGCGAGCACTTCGTTGTGCATCGCTCGGTCGAGGTGGATGCCCGTGTCCCGACACGACGCGGGCCAGTGGTACGCCTTGTCCTTGGAGACCTGCTCCAGCGAGATGCCCTCGGGAAGATACTTCTCGATGAAGGACTCGCCGTGGCCGTTGTACATGCGAAACGGCTCTTCCATCTCGTACAGCATGACCATGGCCTGCACGGGGTAGACCGACGCCATGCCCTGCTGCATGAACTCCATGTTGAACAGCTCGGCCCCGCCACGCATTGCCATCGCGTAACCGTCGCCTGTGTTTCCCGGAGGGTTGAAGGAGTACTGGAACAGTTGCCCGACCCCGCCGGTGGCCAGAATCACCGCGCCGGCATGGATCACGAACGGCTCGCCATCATCACGCACCCCAACGACACCTTGCACGTGACCGTCCTGAACGATCAGGTCAACGACGTTGGCGCCTTCGAGCACCTCGGTTCCGGTGCCTTCGATGACCGCCTTTTGGATCTGGACGATGTTGTTGGTGCCCTTGGTCTTCTCGTTGGCGGGCATCGTCGCGAGCATCTTGCTCTCGAACTCCATGCCCATCTTGCGCAAGCGCTTCGTGGCCTCGGAGACCTCGTCGACGAAAATCTGACACAGCGCGGGGTCGCTGGTCCCCAGGCCCATCTGAACCATGTCCGCGTGAACCAACTCGGGCGGGTTGAAGAAGCCGCCCTTGGGTCCGACGGTTCGGATCGTCCAGAAGTCGGCCATGGGGTTCGACGTCGCCCCCGCGCCGCGCTTGCCGGGCACGCCGAAGCGACCTTTCACCGCCATCATCGTGCGCGCGCCACCTTGGTGAGCGCTGATCGTGGAAGCCGTGGCGGCACCGCCACCGCCGACGACGAGGACATCGGTTTCGTAGGTCTGCATGTAGAGCCGTCGACGTTTTACAACGCCGGGGCCACCACAATGTCATCGATCAGCAAGTCGGGTGCCACAGGGCCGTTGAACTCCTCACTGACCCACGCATCCACCGTCATCCGGCCCGACACGGCTTGGAGCGACAGCGCGTCGTCCGTGCTCTCCACCATCCAATCCGCCGGTTCGGGCTCACCGACCGGCCACAACTTGGCCTGGAGCAGCGCTGTGTACGGATCCTGCTGGGTGACACGGTAGCGCATGCGATACTCCACATCCGCCTCGACCGTTGCAGGCTGATGCGCGAGCTGTTGCTCGGTCCCCCCGACTTCACGCCACACGCCGATGCCGTGCGGATCTCGGAACGACTCCGCGAAGGCCGAGTAGCCCCGTCCCGGTGGGACCCCCTCGAGGAGGTAGCTACCGTTGTGACGAGTGTACAGCCCGATGCCCTGGGCCTCGGCCGCCGTGAACATGAAGGTGAGCGATACATCAGGCTCGACACACGGGAGCGCGCGAACCATCCGCCCAAGGGAGTAGTCCGTGAGTAAGGGTCGAAGCCGGGCCCACCCGCCTTCGATGTCCGCGAGCTCGACTCCGCCGCTGCTGGTCCAACCCGGAGGCCACGGCGAACCGTCGGCGTAGCCCTCGAAGTCCTCACTGAAGGTGCACGGGTCGTCGTCCTCACCGGTCGTGCCGGTCGGGACCTCGCCCGTACTCGTCTCGCCCGCTGTCGTCCCGCCCGTACTCGTCCCGCCCGTACTCGTCCCGCCCGCGGTCGTCTCGCTCGTCGTCGTCTCGCTCGTCGTCGACGTCACGGCCGAAGTTGAGGATGACGACTCGGTCGAGGAACCGCTGGTCCCCCCACCGCGGGTTTCCCTGCCCGTCGTCGTTTCATCCCCCGTGCCTGTGCTGCCCTCGGACGTCGTCCCGTGTGTCGTCATGCTCCCGGTCGCGGTGCCGGGCTCGGTCGGCGATTGCCCCCCGCCGGTCGTGCTCTCGACCTCGGATGTGCCGTCCGTGCTGGTGCTGGGGACTGTCGTCGAGGACGAAAAAAGAGGGTCCGCGCCCGTCGTTCCGGAGCTGGTGTCCGCTCGGGACGGGACGGCCCCGGCATCGCAGGCTACGAGGAGTACGGCGAGGAGACATGGGGTGCTCCGCGCCGCGAACCAGGCGTCCCAATCCACGTCTCGATGGTACCCGAACAACGCCCAGGAACGTCGGGGCGACCTGACGTCGGGGTCACCCCGACATCGTCGCATTTTGGGTCAGTCTTCAGTCCGCAGCTGCCGAGACGATATCGTCGACCAACAAGTCGGCAGCAGCGCTGCCTTGAGCCGCAGCACGCGCCCAAGCGTCCACCGCGAGCGCGCCGCCCACTCCCTGGAGTGACGCCGTGTTGTCCATCCGCTCGACCGTCCACGCATCGGGCTCCGAATCCGAGAGCGCCCAGATTTTTCCTTGCAGCAAGCTCGTCGCGTCATCCACTTGCGTCACACGAAGACGCATCCGGTACGCCACGTTCGCTTGGATGTCGAAGCGCTCGGTGTTGTCGATCCGCTGCTCTTGGCCCTCGACCTCTCTCCAGGCGCCGATGCCCGCGGGGTCGCGAAACGACTCGGAGAACGCGGCATACCCTTCGCCAAACGGATCGGTCTCGCGCAAGTGTCCGCCGTTTTGTCGGGCATACAACCCGACGCCTTGCGTATCTTGATCGGTGAACATGAACGTCAGCGACGTGTCGATCTCTGGACAGTCGATGAACGTCACCATCCGTGCAAGCGAGTAGTCGCTGAGCTCTGGCCGGAGCCGACCCCAGCCATCCTGGACGTCGGCCAACGCGACCCCTCCAACTGGCACCCAAGTCGCCGGCCACGGATCTCCGTTGGCCACACCTTCAAAGTCCTCGGAGAAGTCGCAGTCAGAAGCGCCTTCGGTCGGGTCATCCGTCGAGTCACCGGTTTCATCGGCCGATGAGCCGTCTGTGGAGCCGTCTTCGTTTGCCGTGTCGGTTTGCGTGTCGGTTCCGCCCGTCGGTCCATCGGCCGACGTCGACTCGGAGCCGGTCCCGGCGTCGGAAGTGTCGGTATCCTCCCCCGCTGAATCGGGGTCCCCACACCCCAGGCTCAGCATCACGGCAAGACAAGGCGCTGTGTAGCGCTGCATCGAATCCATAGCCCGAGGGTACCCCATACCTGGGCTGCGGCGACGACAACGCCATTTCACGGCCGAATGCGGGCTCTGGCGCGATGCCCACGCTCCCCGGGCGACCGCGCGGCTGCCGGCCTCGCGACCCGACCCGCCTTCCCCGCCGGACCCTGCCGTAACTTCGCCCCAGCCGCGTACGCTCCCGAAGGCATGGCACGCGCAACCTGGAACGGAACCCTCCTCGCCGAAAGCGATGCGACCGTGGTCGTCGAGGGCAACCACTACTTCCCCGCCGACTCTCTGAAGCAAGAACACTTCAAGGCGACGGAGCACCGGAGCCATTGTCCCTGGAAAGGCGATGCGAGCTACTACAGCCTCGAGGTCGCCGGTCAGGTCAATGAGAACGCCGCGTGGACCTACCCGAATCCAAAAGCGGCCGCGAGCGAGATCAAGGACCACGTCGCGTTTTGGAAAGGTGTCGAGGTCGAGGACTAGCCATGCCCCGCCGGCTGCTCCCCCAGCGCCCACTCCCCGAGCACGCGCCGTATCGGCCGGGGTACGGCACGCGGCCCGAGGAGGCCGGACCTCAGCTGTGGAGCACCCAAGACCTGTTCGCAGGCGGCGTCGACCTCTTTCACGCGGATTACTTCTGGGAAGCGCACGAAGCTTGGGAGCATGTTTGGCACGTCGCTGAAGATGGCTCCCCTTTCGAATCCCTCGTTCGGGCGCTCATCCGAACGACGGCGGCCCACGTGAAACGGCGCGATGGCTCCGAACGCGGCGTCGCAAGTCACCGCCGCGGCGCACAACGCCACCTCGACGGTCTCTGCGAGACGCTCGACTTCGGCCCGTGGAACATCGACGTCGCGGCGCTCCGCGAGTTGCTGCTTCGCGACGAACTCCCGCGGGTGCTGCCGATCAAGCGCGCCTGAGCGCCCGCTACTTTTGGGCGACGATGACGGCGGCGTACTGATCGGGGAAGTCGGTCTTGAGTGCGTCCAGGTCCGGCAACACGTCACACGTGGAGAACCCAGCCTTGTCCATCACGGCCCGCCAGTTGTCGGGGTGAAGGTAGCAGTGCATCGGTCGGTAGTCGGCTTTCTGCGGGGCGCTGCGGTGGTACACGGACAAGTTCAGAGTGAACTCGCGCGGGGCCATCTCGTACTGGTTCATGCGGATTCGCTCGGCAAACACCACGTGGCCCCCTGGCCGCAGCGCTTCGCGGCAGCCCTGGAGGAACCCCACGATGTCCTTGGCGACGTGAGCCGCATTGACGGCATAGATGATGTCGACCGACGCCGGCTCGACCTTCTGCGGGCCAAACGGTTTGTTGAGATCAAAGAACTTCCACCCCCAGTCGACCGACGGGTACTGCTTCTCAAACTCGTGTTTGGAGGACAGGACGAACCGCATCGAGATGTCGGTGAAGATGTACTTGCCGACTTTGCCGAGGCTGCCGTGCGCCTCCAGCAACCCGAACAGGTGGCGGGCTCCGTTCCCCGTCCCACCCCCGATCTCGAGCACGGCCCCTCCGTCGAGCATCCTCTCCAACACCCGAGCACCCATGGCGCCGTGCAGGTCCTGCAGCGGGTCGGCGTTGGTTGCCCGGTGCCAGAGCTCCGCGAAGTCCTTCATCCTCCCGGACAGGAGCTTGTCCATGTAGTCGGGGTCGTCCTTGAGCGACTTGATGAGGCTCGCTCGGCCGAAGTCTAGAAAGTCAGTGGCCGCCGTGTAGTCGGGCCCTAGGGCCGCGACCTCGCCGCGCACCTCGGCGAGTTCCTGCGTGGGATCGCTCGGCCCTTCGACATGCGTGAAGGTCTCCTCCAGCGGATCCCCCTCGACGCGGACCGTTCCACTCCGCTCTCCCATCCGGCGCAGAGCGTCCCGAAGAGCGATCGAGGCGTTGTCCACAAACCCCAACTGCGCCGTCAGGTCCGACGCTTTCTGAGGCTCTCGCAACATGGGACCTAACTCCAAGTCGCGATACATCGCTGCGAGCTGAAGGTCGCAGTAGCGGTTGATCAACCGTGTGGCCTGCCGGACCTCGGGAGTGAACAGCTCATCCCTGCACCAGCTGTTGAAGTCGATGCGATGCTCCTGCAAGACTGCCATCGCTACGGATCCTGCGCAGCACCGTGCTACGAGCGCAACCGTGCAGAGTCCGCGCCCTATGGGACCAGCGGCCGGCAACCTCAGAGTTGGACACCCCTGCGGGGTCTGACTACCGTGAGCGGCATATGTTGAAGCGCAATTGTCTTTGGGCGATGGCCCTACTCTTGGGTTGCAGTGACGATGGCGTACCCGCCGATACCGACAGTTCAGTCTCGGCAAGTGGAGCAAGCTCGACGCCAACCTCGGATTCATCCCCCGGGGCGAGCACCGGTGGTGACAGCCCGACCGACCCGAGCGGGCCACCGACGACATCCTCCGCAACCGATCCCACGCTCGGGGAGTCGTCGACCAGCTCCGATCCCGCGGGCAGCAGCTCGACAGGGGGCGACCTTCCACAGGGTGCCCCTCGGATCTACGTGGCAGGCGGCAACGCTGTCAGTGTGTGGAGCGTCGACGCAGCCGGTGCGCTCTCGCAGGTTCAGAGCGCGGACCAAGGCACAAACGTCGGTCCGCTGGCCCACTACGACGCTGCGTTTCTCTACGCCGCAAGAACCGCAGAGCAATCCGTCGCCACCTTCTCGGTCGACCCCGTCACCGGTACCCTCACCGAGGTGGGCGCGACTCCCGTGGGCCACACGCCCGTCTACCTGAGCGTCGACCCGACCGGAAGCTGGCTCTTGAGCGCCGACTTCGGTGCTGACCTCGTCCAGATTCGGCCGCTCGGGGCGGACGGCACGGTCGGAGACATGCCGTCTCAGTCGATGACGGTTCAGGCTCGTCCTCATGCGATCGAGTTCGACCCCGCCGGCACCCACGTATTCGTACCGCACCGAGACAGCAACCTGATCGAGCAGTACACCTTCGACGACACCACCGGGACGCTCACTGCGAACGACTCTCCAAGCGTGGCGGCACCCGAGGGCGCAGGGCCTCGGCATATCGCGTTCGCACCGGATGCCAGCAACGCATACGTCGTCAACGAGTTTGCGAGTTCCGTCTCCCACTACGCCTATGACGCTGCGTCTGGAACGCTCACCCTGGCAGACACCGTCTCGGCACTACCCGCCGACTTCAAGGGCGACAACACGGGCGCCGACGTCCACGTCTCACTCGACGGTTCTTACGTCTACGCTTCGATGAGGGGCGACGACTCCCTCGCGGTGTTTTCGGTCGGCGGCGACGGCAGCCTCACGTACCAGACGAACGTGTCGACCGAACCTCGGCCCCGGGAGTTCGGACTCGACCCCTTCGGCAACTTCGTCTACGCGGCTGGCCAGGACAGCGGCTTACTCGCGGGTTACACGATCGAAGCCGATGGCAACCTCACCCCCGGGGACACGTACGACGTGGGCGCCAACGCGCAATGGGTACTCGGCGTCGAGCTGCCCCCAGCACGATGATGGGCCAGCGTCGCTGCTACGCCGACAGGGTCTTTCCGTGGGTCCTCGAGCGTGTCGGCGGGCCTCAGTTCATGCGCTGCGAGCCCAATGCGTCGCAGGTCCGCGGGACGATGTCTGGAAGGTCGGCTCTATCCGCGGGTCGTCGGTGCCGGACGTGAGGCCTGAGCGAGGACGTCTTCAATGGCCCGCAGAAGCCGAGTTCGCGGGCTGGTGTCCCAGGCGGACATCAAGCGTCGGGTGTTCCATCGCGAACCCGCGCAGAGCATGAAAGCTCTGCGCACTCGCGACCTTGTCGCTGGAGTACGTCCCTGGTTCGACACCGTGTTCCCACCCCCATGCGGTGTGGGAGACGTCACCGGTCAGAAGCACCGGCCCCTCAGCGGTCCTCACCAGGAACGCCGTCGACCCGGGAGTGTGTCCCGGAGCGTGAATCGCCCACACAGAGGCGTCGCCGAACACATCGACGACCCCCGCGAACCGGCCGTCGAGGTCCTCGGAGAACTGCCACTCTCGGACGGCATCATGTCCTTCAAGGGCACTCCGGAACACCTTTCTCATGAACACGTTGCTCAGGTTCCGCTCGGATGTCTCCCCCGGGCCGAGATAGATCGGGGTTCCAACAGGGACGTCAGGGAGCCCCATCACGTGATCGAGGTGCAGATGCGTGAGAAAGACACCCGCCAGCGGCTCGGGCTGGTCGGCGAGCCAGTCGGCGGTCGTAACATGAACCTCGAGCGTGTCCGCCGGCAGTGCCTTCGCCACCACCCCCCGAAAGGCCGCCTCGTCCGGCGCCTCGACCTGTGCCTCCTCCACACCCGTGTCCACGATGAACAGGCCATGTTCGGGATGCCTCAGCGCGTGGAAGTAGACCTGAATCGGTTCGTCGTGGGGCTCGAGTCCCGCCGCTTTCGCCTCGGAGTGCTTGAGATTTACGAGGCCCCCCAAGGGCACAGCCCAGTCCGCGGCGTTGATCGTCTCCACGGTCCACCGACCCGGCTCGTCCATGGTCTGCGTGATCGTCGCCGTTGTATTCGGGTTCGAGGCCAGGCTCGCAGGCACGACCGGATGATTTGAGGATCGGCAGCCAGAGGCCAGTAGACCGAGAATGAGCACCGCTGCACGCGTCTTCATGCTCCAACTCTGCCCCCTCTGGATCTGGATGCTAAGTGTGATATCGACGATGCTAACATCCGAATATGGATATCCCTTGGGAGGACGTACGGCTGTTCCTCGCGGTGGCCGAACACGGGAGCATGTCCAAGGGGGCCAAGGCACTGCGGATCGGCCAGCCCACAATGAGTCGGCGCATCGGGGACCTGGAGCATCGCCTCGGATTCGCGGTCTTCGAGCGTAGTGTCGCTGGCGCCACGCTGACGGCGCGAGGCCAAGCCCTGCTCGAACCGGCCCGGAACATGTCCCTTTGGGCCAGCGAGCTTCATCGCCAAGTCGAGCGCGCCGAACCGCGGATCGAAGGGGTCGTCCGGGTCTCTGCTCCGCCGGGGCTGGCTTTCGACTTGCTCGCGCCTTTCGCAGCGAACTTGCGCAAGCAGCTTCCGGGCATTCGACTCGAAGTTCTGTCTGCCGTCCGCTACGTGGATTTGGCACGACGCGAGGCCGATCTTGCCCTGCGCAGACGGGCCAACAATGCCCGGGACCTCGTCACGCTACGCACCTTCGAGTTCGAAAATGGGGCGTTCGCCTCCCCTGCCTACGTCGAGCGGCTTCCCGACAAGTGCACGCTCGCGGACATCGACTGGATAGGCTGGCCCCGTCATCTCGACGAAATTCCACCCAACCCTCAGCTTCGAGCGTTGATCCCCAACTTCGAACCGTCTTTTGCGAGCGACGATTTCAACGTCCAGCTTCGAGCCTGCCTCGAAGGCGCCGGTGCGATGATTCTGGCCGCCGTCCGACACCCCAACTCCCAACTCTCCTGGCTACGACCGATCTCCCTCGACCTCGGAGCGCACAAGCACGCCCAGATGCACCTCGTCTCTGCGAAGAGTGCGCTGCTCGTCCCACGGGTTCGTGCCGTGGCGGATGCTCTTGTAGAGGTCCTCGACGTCGGCAGCAAACCCGCCGCCACAGCTGCGACGCGATGACGCAACGGATGTGGGCACACACCGGATCTCGACGGGCCCGCCGCATCGACACACGGCGGAGATTCAAAGCTGGCGGCTGGCCCAAGGCCTGAGCAAGCCAACTCCAGACCACCCAGGATCGCCCTCGAAACGCTACTCAGGCGGTTGTTCCTGGCAACCTGGGCCGCGAGTTGCGGACTCTCGCAGCGATCGTCGACACTGGCTGCGTCGGAGAGGGTGTCGAGATGCGTCGTTTGAGAATCACCGAGATAGGCCTGTGGATCGCTGCAACGAGTCTCGCGTGTTCGGACGAGGACGGGGGCCGAGGCACGAGCGCAGCCACGCCGACAGGAGTCACACTCGGGAGTTCCGCGTCCGCATCGGCGTCCGCGACCGATGGACCAGACTCCGGCAGCACGGCCAACATCTCGACTGACACGGGCGACCGCCCCGACACGGATGTTGACGCCACAGGAGACGAGCCGAAGTTCGACCTCGGCATGGCACCCGACATCAGTCAGGGCGAGCCTGACGAGTGCACCAAGGTCGACATCCTGTTTGCGATCGACAACTCCGGCTCGATGGGCGGCGAGCAGGCCAACCTGATCGCTGCCTTCCCCGGATTCGTGACCGGCATCCAGGAGGCGTTGCAGTTCGCCGAGAGCTACCACATCGGCGTCGTGACTTCTGACAGCTATGGCCCCAACGAAGCGGGATGTCAGGGTGTCGGAGACCTCGTCACCCAAACGGGTGGAGCGGACTCCAGCAACGGCCCGTGCGGACCCTACTCCAGCGGGTTTCGCTGGTTCGACGACACCGAGCCTGACCTCGCCTCCACCTTTGCTTGCGCCGCACAGGTCGGCACGGATGGCAGTGGAGACGAAGAGCAAGTCCACGGCGTCCTGCGGGCCACCGACGCCGAACGCAACGCTCCAGGCGCGTGCAATGACGGTTTCCTCCGGGATGACGCACTTCTGGTCGTCGTCCTGATCACGGATGAGGAGGACGAGGAAGACTGCGTCCCGATCTTCGGGTGCGACGGCGGGACCCCGGCCGGCCCCAACGAGTGGTTCACTCGGCTGGTCACCAACAAGTTCAACATCGAGACGAACATCGTGATGCTGAGCCTCGTCGGGCTCCCCGGCTCGAGCTGTGCCGACCATGGCAGTCGGATCCTCGACTTCGGCACACGATTCACAAACCACGCCGAAGGGGAGATCTGCGCGGGCAACTACGCCGAATTCTTCACCCAAGCCATCTCCGAGATCGATACTGCCTGCCAGGAATTCATCCCTCCGGGGTAGGATGGAGCCGCCCAAGTGATCGGAGTCCCTCGGGCAAGAGCGCGCTGTCATGACACAACGAAAGCCTCTCCACACCCTCTGTGCGCTCTTTGGGCTCGCAATGGCCTGCCAACCGGGGACAGTCGAGACCTCGGCCGACATCGATGAGGACGTCGTCCTTACGTCCGACGATCCCGTCGCCGCGTTCGAGGTGACCCTGTGCATCAGCGAGGGCTCACCCAACGGTCTGAACATGTACAGCAGCTTTCACGCGACCACGTCCACCAACGAGGGGGAAGTTGCGGTCACGCTCGAGACGCTCGACCCGGGGGAGGAGAGTGGAACCAGCTCGTCATACGTCGAGGTCACCAACGCGACGACGACGGCGACCGAGTCGGACGTGTCGCTCAACACCCAACGCGATTGGGAGGCGTCCGGTGAGCGCTGCCAAGAGCAGGTTGTGCAGGTCTCGGTGGAGTCACTCCCCGAAGGTCAGACCGTGACCGTGACCGACATCCACATCGATCTTCTGGCCGAGTGGGCCGGCCTGTGTGACAGCCCGGACGAGGACTCGCTGTCGATCGAAACCGTCCGGCTCTGACTCTGGCCGAAGTTCGTGGGATCGGACACATGGGGGGCCCCAGCGCTCACCGGGACCCCGCTCCTTCGCGGCTCGGATTCGCCCCGCGCGGAGAGCGGCGCAGAAAATGCGCAAGCTGCTAAGTCGCTGAATTCAGGCCCGGAGTGTCCATCGGCGCGGAATTGGAGCACACGCACCTACAGTGGGGAAGATTTCCCCTTGTTCGGGCTGTAAGGCCGGGCTAGAGGGCTGCCGAAATCGAGGACGGGAGAGCCTCGACGACGCCTTCCATGGACGCCTTCAACTCGACCCACGCCGCGATGATCCTCGTGTTCGTCCTCGGCTATGGGGCGATCATTTTCGAGCACAACCTGCGCATCAACAAGGGCGCGGTTGCGCTTCTCGTTGCCGCCGGTTTGTGGCTTCTCTACTTCACCGGCCTCGCCCCATCGGAAGAGGTCGCAACGCATCAGCTCAGCGAGCTGCTCAGCGAAGTCGCGCAGATCGTCTTCTTCTTGATCGGTGCCATGACGCTGGTCGAAGTCATCGACCTCCACGGCTCGTTCAAACTCGTCACCGACCAGATCCGCACCCGCTCCAAGTGGAAGGTCATGTGGGTGCTGGCCATCCTCGCGTTCTTCATGTCCGCGGTGCTCGACAACCTCACCACGACGATCGTGATGGTGTCGTTGCTTCGCCGGATCCTGCCCAACCGAGACAACCGACTTCTGCTCGGTTCGATGGTGGTCATCGCCGCCAACGCAGGTGGTGCGTGGACGCCGATGGGCGACGTCACCACGACCATGTTGTGGATCGGGGGTCAGGTTACGACCTTCGGAGTGATGGGCGCGCTCATCCTGCCCAGCCTGGTGACGATGGCGGTCGCGGTCTTGATGCTCGGGTACTCCGAGAAAGCCGGCCACTACGGCGGCGAAGTCGAAGAGGGGGAGCAACAGGTCGAGCTGGGTGCGAGGCGAGTGCTGAGCCTCGGCCTCGGCGCCTTCATCATGGTGCCGATCCTCAAGTCCGTGGCCCACATCCCCCCGTTCGTCGGGATCTTGCTCGGGCTTGGAATCATGTGGCTGGTGACCGACGTCCTGCACCACGAGCACGAGGACCGACAACACGTGAAGGTCCCGGCCGCGTTCACCAAGATCGACGTCTCCGGCGTGCTGTTTTTCCTGGGAATCCTGCTGGGCATCGGTGCCCTTCAGTCCGCAGGGCTACTCGATGCGCTCGCCCATTCGCTCGACAGCGTCGCGGGCAACCCAACCATCCTTGCCGGGATGCTCGGGGTGCTCTCCGCCATCGTCGACAACGTGCCGCTCGTGGCCGCGACGATGGGCATGTACTCGCTCGAGCAATACCCGGCCGACCACCAGTTTTGGGACCTCATCGCGTTCTGTGCGGGTACCGGTGGCTCCATCCTGATCATCGGCAGCGCCGCGGGCGTGGCCTTTATGGGTATGGAGAAGGTCGATTTTATGTGGTACGCGCGTCGCATCTCTTTGGTCGCGTTCGTCAGCTATGCAGCGGGCATGGCGACCTACGTGGGCATGGCTGCGATCGGACTCGTCTAAACCAGGAGCCAAACGGTCATCGGACCGCGCGGCGTACCGTCGCATCGCACTCGGACTCGGACGGCAGTCGCGATACTCTCCGCGGAGCATCGCGATGCCGTACTTCTTCGACGACGCCCAGTGGCCGCTGGCCGTGCTCCGCATCGAGGGCTCGATCACGCCGGAAGAGGAGGTCGAGTTCAGCGAGCTTTCGACGCGACTCCCTGAGCGCGGAGTCCGGTACGCGGTTGTGGTCGACCTCGCCAAGTCCGGGACGCCCACCCCGCGGTTCATGCGGCTGCAAGCCAAGGCGCAGAAGCTTCGCAACGAAGGCATCCGAGCCCACTGCGCCGGTATTGCGTTCGTGATTCACTCGCCGATGATCCGAGGGGCACTCCGGGCGATCCTGCACCTGCAGAGTCTTCCGTGTCCGCAGGTCGTGGTCGCTTCGTTCGACGACGCCCGCGCATGGACGACCGAGCAACTGACGCCCCCCGCCTAGCACGAGTCACTCGAGTTCGAAGGTCTCGCGCAACGACTCCGCGACCTTGAGCAGCGCCTCATGCAAAGCGCGGGCTTCGTCGGGCTCGACATCGTCGGCCCGCTCCAACAAAGCCTGTGCACTCACGTCGAGGCCCGCGATCGACCGTCGGACCCGTCCCACGACACGACCGACCGGCATGGGGCGGTGCTCGGGCAGCACACGGGCTTCCTGCGCGGTCACCCGCGCCAGCTCCGACACCGTCATGCGATCGATCGTCTTGAGCGGACCATCCGGAACCTGGACTGGCTTGCGCCCCGCGAGCCGACGCCGAACGGCGGGTGGGAGCGGTAGAAGCAGGTAGAGCTTACTTGGCCCGAGGTAGGCCAGCTTCTCGACCTCCTTCGGGCGTTCCTCTGCCCAACGCGCGAGCGCCATGTAGTTGGAGAGCGTCTGCCGAGCGAACGGCACCGCCTCCGCGCACCAACGCGCCCACTGTCCGTGTGGCAGTTCGTCGTGAATCTCCTGGGTCGCGTCACCGATCGCGATCACTGCCTCCACAACTCGGGCCGCGGTGAGAGCCTGCAACCGCAGGATCTGGTGCGTCAGGTGAACGACCGCGGGGCGGTCTTCCCAGGGGACCTCGAGCGAGGCCTTGGCGCGGGTCGGTTTCCCCATCCGCGGGAAGATACCCGACTACTGTCCTGACCAGTCTTCCACGATCACATCCGACGCGCGTTCGCTGACCATCAGGATCGGCATGAGGATGAAGAAACCGGGGATCTCCGGGAACACGGAGGCATCCACGACGCGCAGGCCGTCCACGCCCCGTACGTTGAAGCGGCTGTCGAGCACCGCCATCGGGTCATCGTCGCCCCCGATTTTGGCCGAACACGAGGCGTGATGTCCCCATGCTTCGTCACGCACGAACGTGTCGATTTCCTCGGGGGTTTGCGCGTTGTCTCCGGGCCAAACCTCGGTGAAGTTGCCGAACAACGGAGCGCCCATGAGTCGTCGAGCTCTCTTCTCGAACTCTCGGACCAGCGCAACGCCCTGCACCATCGCGTTCGCGTCGTGCTCATCCTGTCCCTCGTCGACGCTCCCCTCGTCGAAGTAGCGGAAGTTGATCTCCGGAGTGTCGCGCGGATCCGAGGACCGAAGTCGGACGTAACCCGCTCGGTTGCGAGTATGGCCCTTGAGGATGAGCCACGTGAACAGGCTCTTGTCGGCGAGTGCTTCGTCGGAGTAGCCCGGTGCATATCCCTCGAATTTTCCGGGCACACCGAAGATGAACAAGTCTGGGTCGGCCAAGGTACGGCCCGACCGTTTGATCATCGTCGCGACACCACCGTTGCTGCGATACGGACCCTCACCATCCGCCCACTCGTCCAGACACTCGTCGTCGGCCTGTCCTGGTTCGCAGTCGGCGAGCACCCGGAAGTCCCCCCGGGCCTGTCCGACGATTCCGACTTCGTAGCGGTCCTGCAGGTTCTCTCCCACACCGGGAAGATCTGCGACGACCTCGATGTCGTTGGCCCGCAACTCCTCAGCTGGGCCAACGCCGGACAGCTTGAGCAACTGTGGTGTGTTGAAGGCGCCCGCGGACAGGATGACCTCGCGCTTCGCGAGGATCTCGATGGTGTCGGGCCGGGCGTCCTCGTGGGAGGCCGCCGGGTCAGCCCGATAGGCGTGCTCGGCCGGAATGAACTCCACACCTCGCGCCCTCGGTTCTTCACCCGCGGCGGGTTCATCGAAGACCACTTTGGTGACCAGGGACCCGGTTTGGATGGTGAGCGGGTAGCCCTGGTCCACGGTCTCCACCAGATACTCCCGGACGCTGTGACGCCGACCGTCCTGCATTGTCAGCGGAAACGGATAGACGCCCTCTTCTTCGGGGCCGATCGCGTTGAGGTCGCGGGTCAACAGCCCGTACAGCTCGGAGACACTGCCCGTAATCCCGGACAGAAGGCCCTCCCCCTGGCTGAGCGAGAACGCCTTGACCCCCCCCGCGATCACCTTCTGCAGCTTGATGTCGAACAACGCGACCGAGGGGTCAGCCGTGTCGATGGGAAGCCACGTGGTCACATCTTCGAAGTAGGGGTCCATGTTCTCCGCACGCCACTGGGGGTCACCGGTGAGTTCGGCGATGCGGTTCCAGTCGCTCGCGTGGGGCTTGATGGCGATGAGTGCGTTGTGTGCCGTGCACCCGCCCAGCGTGCCCGCGCGGGGATAGAAGATGCCGGGCTCGGCTCGGGTGATTGGCTCGTCCACCCATTTCGTGTCTCGCTCTCCGCGCTGTGCGTCGTCGTAGTGCTGGACGTAGTAGTCCCACCGCATCTGTGGGTCCTCGGTGGACAGGCCGTGGAACGCGGGCACCTGATAGTTGATGTTCGCCCCCGCGTCAGTTCCCGCCTCGAGCAGGAGGACTGAATGGCCCGCCCGCGCGAGGTTGGCCGCCAGCGGCCCACCGCCGGCACCCGACCCCACCACGATGAACTCGAAATCCCCTTCGAGCTCGGTCGTGTCGCACTTCGCCCCTGCGCAACTGGTCGCGCCCCCTTCGGCGGGTGCGGTGGGCTCCTCACACCCGAGGACGGAGATGAAACACAGGAACAGGGGCAGAGATCGGCGGGTCATTCTTGGTCTCCAGCGCAAGCTTCGTCGAGCGCGTCAGTGCAAGCTGGTGTCGAGTTCGTCGACACCCATTGTTCGAGGGCGGCGCAGTCAAGCCCGCCGACACAGGTCAGGTGTTCGTCTTGTGCCGCGGCGCACGACCGCCCGGACGTACCGGCGGCTTCACGCAACTCGATGCAGTTCGCCAAGCACGGCGTTTCTTCAGCCAACCCGCAGCCCGTCAAAGCGGTGCAGAGGTCGGCACACACGGCTGCTTCCGCCTCGCCAGAGACATCGCAATCGAGCGCAGCCTGCTGCGCGCTGCCACGGCACGGACCGTCCTCCCCTGCATCGTGCGCCGCGAGTTCGTCACAGGAAAGCGCGGCGACACAAGCCTCGAGAGCTTCGTGCGCCACACCGCAGGCTGCGGAGACGGCTTCCGCATCGATCAGCTCGGCCGAGCACTGTAGAAGGCAGTCGGACACAGCGAGGCCCTGGCACGCCGATACCGCGGCGCAGGATGCCTCGCAGGCTTCCGGCGGCTCGAGGCCCAAGTCGGCCCGAACGCTGGCGGAGCCACTGGAGCCTTGTTCGTCTGTCGAGACCGACGAGGTGCTCCCCATTCCCGTCGTCTCCGAAGCCTCCGAAGCGGAACGAGGGTGCCCCTCACCACACCCCGCGAGAACAACACACAACACAATGAAAGCTCGGTTCATGAAAGAAGCCTCTCGAGTTGAAGAACAACCGCATCCACATCGGTGCTGGTCGGGTCCGCACACATCGCGCGCAGCACCATTCCGCAGATCGTCAGCAGGACCATGTCCAGTCGCGCCTCGTCCTCGACCTCGAGCGCGACACGGAGCGCCTCGAGATACCGATCGCGGCTCTCCTGCATCAACGCCGTCCACACCTCTCCAGGGTTGTCGGGGTGGATCGAGTACTCGTTGAGCACCCGGAAGTGGGAGGCCAGGCGAGGAATCGCCGCCGATACGAACTGCATCAGCGGGCGCACCCGCTCCGCCGGGTCGTCATAGGCCGCAACGAGAAGCTGCGAGGCCTCACCGATGTCGAGCCGCGCAACGCGTTCGACCACGTGCTGAAACAGCGCCGACTTGTTGACGAAGTAGTGATACAGGGTGCCCGTCGACACGCCCGAGGCCTCCGCGAGGCTCCGCATCGAGCTTCGCCCGTAGCCTTGGTCGGCGAACGCCTCGACACACCGCTCGGCGAGCTGATCGCGCATCGCCTCATGGTCCACGATCTTCGGCACGGCGTTTTGTATAACGAATGTTCGAAATAATATAAATTTCGGGAAAGCAGCATGATTCTAGCTATCTAAGGTCATGCGTCAGCTCCGTGGCCGGTCAAGCCAGGTCGTGTATACGGGGCCGGTCGTGTTCGCGAAGGTCCGCATCGCACTGGCGTTCGCCGCGATTTTCTTCGCGTTGGGCATGCACATGCCCTACTTCCCGGTCTGGCTGCAGAGTCGCGGCTACTCGGCGGGTGCCATCGGTATCGTGCTCGGCACGATCACCTGGATGCGGGTTCCGGCCAACCCGCTGATCGGTCGCCTCAGTGATCGACTCGGGTCGGTCAAGGCACCCGCGATCGTCCTCGCGGTTCTGGCCGCATCGAGCTACGGGCTGTTCGGCGTGACCTCCAGCGTTTGGGAGGTGGTCGCTGTCGGTGCACTGCTCGGCGTCTCGTACAGCCCGCTGATTCCGCTGGTGGATTCGGTCGCGCTCCGTCTGGGAAGCACCGGGACGGTCAACTACGGCCACCTACGGTTGTTCGGTTCGGCGGCGTTCATCGTGGCATCCAATGCGGGGGGTTGGCTCCTCGCGCGCGGGGACGAGCAGGATGTCTTGGACTCCCTGCGCATCGCCGGGGTCGTGGTCGTGGCCGCAGTCGTTTTGATGCCGCGGCGGGGGCCCAAACCGTCCAAGCCGGCGCAACTCGGTGCGCCCAAGCGAAGCCACGTCCGCTTCCTCCTCACCACGGGACTCCTGCACGCCGCCCACGCGATGCTGTACGCGTTCGGCACGGCCCACTGGCGCGCTCATGACGTGCCCGACACCACCATCGGGCAGCTGTGGTCGGTGGGCGTCGTGGCGGAGATCGTCCTGTTCGCGATGAGCGGCCGCGTCCAGCGGACCCTCGGCTCAACCGGGCTGCTGACCCTCGCAGCAATCGGTGGACTTGCCCGCTGGCCGCTCCTGGCCATGACGACCGACCCGTCCTCGTTGTTCGCGATCCAAATCCTGCACGGGTTGACGTTCGGCGCGCTGCACCTGGGCGCGATCGCGTACGTGCAAGAGCGGGTCGACGAGCGTGCAACCGCGACCGTCACCTCTCTGTATGCCGCCTCGACCGGCGTTGGCAGCGGTCTCATGATGCTGGGTGCCGGACCTCTGTACGACCACCTCGGCGGGTCAGCCTTCTTCGTCATGGCGGGCATTTCAGCCCTCGGACTCGTCGGCGCCCGAGTCATCGCGGGGCACAGCGACGACGTCGATACATCCCCCCCGAATAAATCGGCGGAATGAATGAACAGTGTCGAGCGATATGTCGCGCGAGCGGACCGCGTTCGCCGTCATGTCCATGAACGCTCGAAGCTCATTGCTCACGATTTCCTTGATCTCGGTTCTCGGAATGGGCCTTCCTGGCTGTCAGGGACAGTCGGGGTTCGCTCAGCTCCAAGATACACTCGCCGGCATCGACCAAAAACAAGACAACATTCTTGCGAAAATCGACGGCCTCGAACAGAAGCTCGACGCTCTACCGGCGGGCGCGCCGGGTAAGGCCAAACCGGCCGGACCGCGCCCCGGCCGCCCCGATCCCAAGCTCACCTACAAAGTCGACGTCGGTGACGCCGCGGTGAAAGGGTCCGACGAAGCACTCGTCACCATCGTCGAGTGGTCTGACTTCCAGTGCCCCTTCTGCAACCGCGTGAACCCGACCATGGCCAAGATCCACGAGGCCTACGGCGACAAGGTCCGCGTTGCGTTCAAGCACAACCCACTGCCCATGCACAACCGCGCCATGGCAGCCGCACTCGCAGCTGAAGCCGCCGGACGCCAGAACAAGTTCTGGGAGATGCACGACAAGCTCTTCGCCAACGGCAAGGCACTGACCGACGAGAACTTCGAGAAGTGGGCCAGCGAGCTCGGACTCGATGTCGCCAAGTTCAAGACAGACATGAAAGACAAGGCTCTCGAGACCAAGGTGCGCAAGCAGCAGTCTCAAGGGGCAACGCTTGGCGCTCGTGGCACCCCGTCGTTCTTCGTCAACGGCCGGCACCTCTCGGGGGCGCAGCCGTTTGAAGCGTTCAAGGCGCTGATCGACGTCGAGCTGAAGGAAGCCGAGGCCCTCGTCGCCAAAGGAACGGCAAAAAAGGACGTCTACGCGAAGGTCATCGCCAAAGGAAAGTCGAAGGTCTGAGGCTGGCGTAACGGATCCCGCCGAAACACCGTACGATTGTCCGTACGGTGATAGCCGGATCTGCCTACAGAGAGCACCGACCCACGGGTCCGCTCGCCGAGTTCGTCGAGTGCCTGTGGTGGACGCGCGGCGAAGGCGGTGGGCGCACCGCTGTACTCCCGGACGGGTGCGTCGATCTTCTGTTCGAACGACACCCGCCCCAGCACGCCGCCCGAGTCGTCGGCACCATGCGGCGGCCTCGCGTCGTCCACTGTGAGGGGCCGTACGAGCTCCTCGCGGTTCGCTTCCGCGCGGGTGGGGCAAGCGCACTTCTCAACCTCGATGTCCGAGAGGTTGTGGACAACACCACCAGCTGGAGACCGGATGCTCCGCAACGATGGGTCTTGGAGGCCTGTCAGCGAGATTCCGATGTCCAGGCCGCGGCGTCTGCCCTCGAAGATCACCTCACGCGGAGAATCGCGTCCGTGAGGCCGCGAGACCGCGCGTGTCTCGAATCGGCGGCCGCTTGCGTCACGCATCCGCAGCGCTCGGTGGTCGAGGTTGCTGAGTCTCTAGGCGTCTCGAGGCAGCAGTTCCGCAAGCGCGTCGTCGCTGCGACAGGACTCGGCCCCAAGCAGCTCAGCCGCATCGCGCGGTTCCGCCGGGTGGCCGGAGAACTCGCCATCGGTGTCCCTCCGTCGGCCGCTCTAGCCCTCGAAAACGGCTACTGCGACCAAGCCCACATGGCCAACGAGTTCCGCGCGCTCTCCGGAAGCACCGCCAGCGCCTACGCCAGGTTCCATTCTTCCAAGACGGTCCCGTCATCGCCGCACTAGGTTGCGGAGGTGCAAGCCATGCAACTGAGCTACGTCATCATCTACGTCCCGGACGTCACCAAGGCGGTCTCCTTCTACGAAGGGGCCTTCGGCCTCACCCAGCGAATGATCCACGACAGCGGCCAATACGCGGAGATGGAGACGGGCTCCACCGCGCTCGCCTTCGCGTCCGAAGCCGACGTCACGACGTGCCACACCTTCCGCCCGAACCGCGCCGATGAAAAGGCGGCCGCCGTGGAGGTCGCGTTCGTGACCGAGGACGTCCAGGCCGCGTTCGACCGAGCCGTTGACCACGGAGCCCATCCCGAGGTGGCCCCGGTCGCCAAACCGTGGGGCCAGACGATCGCGTACGTCCGTGACCTCAACGGCTTCTTGGTCGAGCTCTGCACCCGCGTCGGCAGCTGAGGCTGCGCCACACGGCTGTCAGCAGCCGGTCGCAGGCGGACAGAAGTTGTCCGCCGAGGCGGCGTTCCACATCTTTTGCAGACCCTCGGGGGCGGTCCCATCCAGCAGCGCGCGCTCGGCCAGAAGCGGGAAGGTCTCCTGGAACGTCCGGACCTCGGTGGGAGAAATGCGGTGCGTGAGGTGTTGGCGGCGCAGGTCGACGGGCGACTCGAGTCCAGCCGCTCCGCACAACTCGAGTACGGACTCGACGGTCTTGTCGTGAAAGCTGGCGACACGAAGCGACTTGTCCTCGACGTGGAGCCCCTCGACCAGCCGTGGTTCCTGCGTGGCGACGCCCGCGGGGCACTTGTTGGAGTTGCACTTGAGCGCCTGGATGCACCCCAACGCGAACATCATGCCGCGGGCGGAGTTGCAGGCATCGGCACCCAGCGCGAGCTGCATCAGGACATGGAACCCGGTCGCGATTTTTCCAGCGCTAAACAGCTTGATGTCCTCGCGGAGGCCAGCTCCGCGGAGCGCATCGTGAGCAAAGAGGAGACCGTCTCGCAGGGGTGCTCCGACGGAGTTGGAGAACTCCAAAGGAGCGGCACCGGTTCCCCCCTCGCCCCCGTCGATGGCGATGAAGTCAGGACCTTCGCCGGTCTCGACCATCGCCTTGACGATCGCGAGGAACTCGCTGGGGTGACCGATGCACAGCTTGATGCCGATCGGCTTTCCGCCGCTGAGCTCGCGGAGCTTGGTCACAAACTCGATGAGGCCACGTGGGGTGGAGAACGCGGTGTGGGCGGGAGGAGAGTTCACATCCTTCCCCATGGGAACGCCGCGAATCTTGGAGATCTCGGGCGTGACCTTCTTGGCGGGCAGGATGCCGCCATGCCCGGGCTTCGCACCTTGCGAGAGCTTCAGCTCGATCATCTTGATCTCAGCGTGCTTCGCCATCTCGATGAACTTCTCCTCGCTGAAGTTTCCATCCGCCCCGCGGCATCCGAAGTACCCGGTTCCAACTTGCCACACGAGGTCGCCGCCGGGCTCGAGGTGATACGGCGAGACGCCGCCCTCTCCCGTGTTGTGGGCGAAGCCTCCCAGCTTGGCTCCGGTGTTGAGCGCGAGTACGGCATTGCTCGACAGTGAGCCGTAGCTCATCGCCGAGATGTTGAAGATCGAGGAATCGTAGGGCTGCTTGCACCGCTTCTCCCCCACGAGGATCCGGCCGGCGGAAGGCTTGGGGTGCTTCGGCACCATCGAGTGCGCGATCCAGGTGTAGCCGGTGCCGTACACGTCGGCCCGTGTTCCAAACGGCGTGGTCGCCAATACGTTCTTCGCGCGTTGGTAGATGATCGACCGCTTCTCCCGGCTGTACGGGTTCTCTTCCTGGTCCGACTCGACGAAGTACTGCCGGAGCTCTGGCCGCACCGACTCGAAGAAGTAGCGGAGTCGACCCAGAACAGGGAAGTTGCGCAGGATGGTGTGGCTCTTCTGCGTGATGTCGGCAAAGCCCATCGCCCCGAAAGCGACCGCCACGGCCGCCAGCAGCACACCCACGGGCCAAGCCACCGCAAACATCCCCACGGCCGCAGCCACCATGATCGCCAATACGACGAAGAACGGAACGCGACCCCATCGGTCCACGAACGCCGGAACTCGCGCGCCGGGGCGCTCCCACTTCTTCGGCTCACGGCCGGTTGCCGACATGGGATCACGCTACCACTCCGGACCGGGTCTTCGTGAAAATCGCGCAGGGTTGGGAAACGGCAACGGGGTCGCTGCGCTTGTCGGTGTCGAGTAGACCGGCAACCGAGAAGGTGCGTTGATGTGTCCCACTATGGTGCGTCGCGCTCTTCCTCTCGCTGTGCTGCTTGGTTGTTCCGCGACCCAGGGCACCGCGCCCTCCGACTCGGAGCAACAGTCGAACGCCACGGCCGGGCCCTCCGAAGGCCAGCCCCCGTCTGCGAACGCTACGCCGACACCCATCCCGGAACCTCTCCCCGTGTCCGACGAAGACATCGCCGCTGTCAGCCAAAGCATCAACACGTTCTCAGTCGACCTGTACAAGCAAGTGTCGGGCGCCGATGGAAACCTCGTCATGTCACCCGCGAGCGTGGTCCTCGCGTTGGGCATGACGTACCAAGGCGCCACCGAGTCCACTGCGGACGAGTTCGAGAGCGTGCTGCATGTCCAGGATACTGACGCGACCCGATGGCATGCGGCAGCCGGCGAGCTCGCACAGCGGTGGATGACGAAGGTCCCCGCCGAGGAGGGGCGCCCCGCGGCGCCCGAGATTGCGCTGGCGAACCGGCTCTTCGGAGCGCGCGAGACTCCGTTCAAGGACTCCTTCATCACGCAGAGCGCTCGCGACTACCGAGCACCCATGGAGCGGCTCGACTTTGGCGCCTCCGAGGCAGCCCGCACAACGATCAACAACTGGGTGGAAGCCAAGACGCGGGATCGGATCCAGGACCTCATTCCCTCGGGCGCAATTACGGGGCAAACCCTGCTCGTTCTCGCCAACGCGATCTACTTCAAGGCCCAGTGGCAGGAAGCGTTCAACAAGGCGTCCACCCACGACGCGACCTTCGTCGCCAGCGGAACGGAGGAGGTCCAGGTCCCCACGATGCGGAACACAGAGAACTACAAGTACACCGTGGTGGACAACGCCACCGTGCTCGAGCTTTCGTACGCGAGCAGCTCGTTCTCGATGACGCTCGCGATGCCCCACAAGCCAGACGGACTCGGCGAACTCGAGGCATCCCTCGCGCCGGACTCCCTCGCGCAGTGGTCGGCAGCAATGAGGTACCAGCGCGTCGCGCTTTCTATGCCCAGGTTTCGCGTCGAACCTGAAAAATCAATCACGCTCAGCGAACCGCTCAAGGCGCTGGGGCTGAAGAGGGCGTTTACGGACCTCGCACAGTTCGACGGCATGGCGGCACCCGAGGACGAACGCCTCAAGATCGACGAGGTCTTTCACAAGGGCTTCATCGAGGTTGACGAGAACGGCACCGAGGCGGCCGCGGCGACAGCAGTCGTCATGATGCGAGCAGGGAGCATGCCCGCAGAGCCGGTTCCCGTGGCGTTCGACCGGCCGTTCCTCTTCTTCATTCGCGACACGAATACGGGCGCGATCCTGTTCATCGGCCGGGTGGTCGACCCGAGATAGGCGAATCTGCGCGAACACCTCCGGCGAGGAGATGTGCCTCAGAACGCCTGCGGCGCACCCGAGGCCTGGCATCCAGTGCTAACCTTCGGACCATGCGGTTGAGGTACTGGGTTGCATGCATGACGTTGGTTGGGGCCACTGCCGCCTGTGGCGATGACGACATCGCAGGTGGCTCAGGGACCGATGGGGAGACCGATTCCTCCGCGGAAACCGACGGAAGCGGCAATACCAACGGCAATACCGACAGCGACAGCGATAGCGACGGTGTCAACTCGGACTCGGACTCCGCCGAGACCGGCGACGGTCCGATGGGATGTGAGGTCCCCGAAGACTGTGACGATGGCGACCCATGCACCATCGACGTCTGCGGTGACGACGGGACCTGCGGCACGATGGACGGTGACACCGTCGAGTGCCGGCCGATGATCGACATCGAGTACCCGCCTCGCGGAGCCACCATCCAGGCCAAGGCCTCGGACGAACTCGTCGAGGTCCGCGGCACCGTCACCAGCCTCAAGGGCGACATCACCGACTTCCAGCTCAACGGCGAAACGGTCGACCTCGAGGAGGACGGTTCCTTCACCCACGAGGTGACGCCGACGGTCGGCGGAAACACCCTCATCTTCGAGACCGCCGACTCGGCGGAGCAGACCCGACGCCGGGTGCAGTCCTTCCTGTGGGGCACGCAGTATGTCCAACCCACCGAACCCGTCGAGGGCATGGCCCCCGCGGGGATCGCCATCTACTTCAGCCAGGAGGGCCTCGACGACGGCGACCACAGCGAGCCCTACAACGACCTCGCCTCGCTGCTCGGTCTCGCGTTCGACGGGTTCGACACCTCGTCGTTCTTCGATGCGGAGACCGCGATCGCGAGCAGTGCCGGCTTCGACATCTACCTGACCTCACTCGACGTCACCGACACCAGCCTCGCCCTCCAGGGGATCGACGGCGGCATCGGTCTCACCGCGGGCCTCTTGGACATCGACGGCGACCTCGTCTTCGACTGCGACGGTTCGATCGGCTGCGTCCTCGCCGGGGGAGATGGAACTGGAGGCCTCACGATCGACGCCATCACCATCACCGCGGACGTGATGCTGAGTGTCGATCCCGAGTCCCACGAGTTGCTCGTCGACATCGTCAACCCCGACACGACAATCTCGGGGCTCGACCTTTACTCCAACAACGGCTGGACCAACTTCCTGCTCACGATCGCTCAAGGCGCGATCATCGGTGGTGCGGTTGGCGATCTCGAAGCCACGCTCAACGAGCAACTCGAAGGCGTGTTGGCCCCGCTGCTCTCCGAGGGTCTGCAGAACTTCAACTTCAGCACCTCCCTCGACCTGCCCAACATCGGCAACCCGAAGGAGTCGATCACGATCGATCTCATCACCGACTTCGGCGACACCGACTTCCACGATGGTGTTGCACCACCCGAGCCCTCCCCCCCCCAAGGCGGCGCGATCATTCTGCGCGGCGGCGGCTTCGCTGACGGCGAGCCCGCGCATGAGGGCCTCGGCTTCCCGCTGCGCAACGGCTGCGAAGTTGGCCCCGCGAGCGTCAACCTCACCCGCACCTCGGTCATGGAGATCGGCCTCCACGACGACCTCATCAACGAGATCCTCTACGGCGCTTGGAAGGGTGGCCTGCTCGAGTTCCCATTGCCCGCGGACCTCATCCCGGAGAGCAACCTCGTGCAGAACCTCGATGTGAACGTCAGCGGTATGCTGCCGCCAGTCGGCATGGACTGCTCGACCGGGGAGCTTCTCGCTCACTTGGGCGACATTCGCATCGACGCCAGCCTCGAACTCCTGGGCGCTCCGGTGAGCTTCACCGCCTTCACCACCGCGGTCGTCCGGGTGGAGATCAGTGCCGAGGATGGAGAGATCGGGATCGCCATCGGCGACCTGCAGTCGGTCGAGACCGAACTCAACGTCAACGAGGACTCGGCGATCGCCACCGAGGAGACCCTCATCGGAGTGCTCGAAGGCGCCCTGATCGATGGGCTGATCGGCGGCCTCGGAGGCGATTCGCTCGGCGGGATTCAGCTGCCAGAGATCGACCTCAGCGACTCGCTCGGACTGCCCCCCGGCAGCGCCCTCATCGCGATCGAGATCGACGAGGCTGTTCGACAACCCGGCATCACGGTGGTCCAGGGTTCCCTGGGCGGCTAGCGCCGTCGAGTCTGCGGCCCCGAAGTCGGCCCTCGCCCGCAGCCGCGGAGCGAGGGTTTCTTCGTGCCAGCGTCGTCGATCAGTTGCAGCGATAGATGTCGGTTCCGTCGCCTGCGGGGAGCTGCGCGAGGCGACACGCGACCGGACACAGCTCGACGTCGTCGTCCTGGTTCACGAAGAACAGCGGGAACAGCTCCTCGCCCTCCTTGGTCTCGAACACCTCTTCGCACTGGTCGAGCCCAAGCGCGTCCCTGTCGTCAGCGAAGAACGGCTCGTTGATCGGTGCGAAACCATTGTCGATGAGCAGGACATCAGGCGGGTCGTCATCGGCCCAGATGCACGAGGTTCGCGCCGCCGTGACGGACGGAAACTGGCCCGCCAGTGCCCCGGTGCTGTCCCCAACGCTCCCTTGGGTCTGCTCCACGAGGCGAGCAAGATCCGAGTTGGCAGGCAGAGACCTCTTCCCGCAACCCGGGCACGCAACATGCAGCCGGAATCGCTCAGTGAGGATTCGGATTTCGACCTCTTCGGGGACGTTGATGCCAGGGCTTTCCGTGAACAGCCAGAGCTGCCGACTTGGGCCCGAAGTCGCAACCCCAGGTGGGGGCGGGCGGAGCATGCAGCTGTAGGTGTTCGTCAAGAACGAGCTGAAGGCTTCACCGCCTCCCCCCGCGGGGAGCGGAATCAACACGCGGTTTGCGGGAGTGCACGAACCGCAGCCACTCCAACACGCCTCCAAGACCCCCCGCTGCAGGCCGGTCGTCACCGTTTCGGAGGCGATGATCGCAACGTTGGTGTTGGTGTCGAACTGCTCGAGAAAGTCGCCGGGGAGGGAAGCTTGTTCCCCAACGAGGACCACCACGTCAGCGGGCACTTGCCCGGTCTGAACCGGATCGTCGAAATTGCAGTCGAGCAGGTCCCCCGTTGAGCTCTCGCTACCACTGCCGGTATCGGGGTCGAGCGTGTCGACGGAGCCAGAACTCGATCCGGTGTCTCCGGCACTCGTCGCATCGACGGGCGTCCCTGTACTGGAGGTGCCCCCTGCGGTGGAGTTCCCGCTGCTCCCGCTCCCCGGTGGCTCTGAGAAGCAGCCGACGAGGGCCAGCGACATCGCACCGATGCTCAACCGATAAATCATGCGAAAAAATAGCACGCACGCCTGGGCCGTCGCGTGCTCCGCGACACGCGGACGCGCAAACCAACCATCCAGAGGCGAAACCGAAGCTTCTCGCGTGCTTCGCCGCACGGCGTCGATGGTTGGAATTCCCCTACCCTCCCGCAGATGTCGCTTCTTTGGATCCTGATCCTCGTGCTGGCCTCGTCTGGCGCGATGTTCTTTGGCGTTCAGGCGGCGTGGAATTCGACACGCTGCGAGCGGTTTCGGATCCGCCCCGAGATGTCCAAGAAGGTGAAGGGCCCCAAGCTCTACAAGCGCATCGGCGGCAACCTTGTCCTATCGGGCATCACCGTGTTTGCCCTCACCTACGGCGCCGGGGGGTGGTTGATCGACACGGGCGAGGTGTTTGGGATGGGCAAGCTCGTCCTCGCTGCGGCCATCCTCTTGGTCTACGACTTCTTCTACTACTTGATGCACCGCTTCGCCTTTCACGGCGTCGGGTGGCTCAAGAAGGTCCACGCCGTGCACCACATCGTGCGAGCGCCGACCGCGATCGAGAGCTTGTTCCTCCACCCGATGGAGACCTTCCTCGGACAGTTCCTGCTCACCGCCGTTGCCTGTGTCATGGGCCCGCTCGACCCGCTGACTTGGGGCGTGATCCTGCTGGTGCACTCCAACCTCAACATCATCGTGCACGCAGGCCTCGACATTCCGGTCCCTGGACTGCGCCTGTTCAGCGCCCTGGCCCGCAAGCACGCCACGCACCACGTCAGCATGCGCGGGGGCAACTTCGCCTCACTCACCCCGCTGTGGGACATGATGTTCGGCACCGCCGAGTGACTGCTACCCTCCGCGAGTGACCGTCACCACGATCGACGCAAAATACCTCGGCCACGAAGAGTTCGTCACGACATACCTGCTCCAGCAGGGTGACCGGGCCGCGTTCATCGAGACAGCCAACGCTCCGGCAGTCCCGCGGATGCTCGAGGTTCTGGCGGACAAAGGCATGACGCCCGAGCAGGTCGACTACGTGGTCATCACACACGTCCACCTCGACCATGCTGGGGGTGCTGCGGACTTGATGAAGGCTTGCCCGAACGCAACGTTGCTTGCCCACCCCAACGCGGCCAAGCACGCGATCGATCCGAGCAAGCTCGTCCGAAGCGCGACGGCTGTGTATGGCGAGGCCATGTTCGCCAAGATGTACGGGACGATCGATCCGATCCCCGAGGATCGCGTTCGCATCATGGCCGACGACGAGGTGCTGGATTGGAACGGAAGGGAGCTTCGCTTCCTCCACACACGGGGACACGCGAACCACCACTTCTGCATCCACGACCCTGCCAGCAGAGGCGTGTTCACCGGAGATGCGTTCGGTTTGGTCTATCCACGCCTGCAGGAGAAGGGGCTGTTCGCGCTACCGTCGACTTCACCGACCGATTTCGATGCCGCGGCTGCCAAGGCCAGCGTCGACCGAATCGTCGCGACCGGAGCCAAGACCGCGTACCTGACCCACGCCGGTGGTGTGACGGATCTGGCCGGGGTCGCGGGGCTGCTCCACCCGCAGCTGGATCGCTACGGCGCGATTGTCGAGGAGGCCTTTGCTTCAGACCGGGAGGGCGACGCGATCGACACGTTCTGCCGCGAGCAGGTGGATGCGCTGTTTGCGGACCTGCTGGAGACCCACGGGTTGGAGTCGGCGAGCACGCGAACGACGCTTGCCATGGATATCAACCTCAACGGTCAAGGCGTTGCAGCCGCGGTAAGAAAGAAGCGGTTCAAGGCTAGCCGAGCCTGATCCGCTCGCTCGCGGCTGCGCAGGTCTGCCGATGGGCTCGGGGCGCTCGGGGACTTCGCCTCTGGGCCCTCGATCGCAGGGGCTGCGGAGAGGAACCGCCCTCCAAACGAGAACACGCTCTCGCCCGTGAGCGCGTAGCGCTGCGAGCCCTCTGCTCCGTCTCACTCTAAGGCTCGCTGCCGGCCCCGGCTGTTCACCTCGCGTAGTGCTCGTGCCACGCCCGGACGTGATAGTCCGCGCCCGTCCTCATTCTCCAGCGTTTGTCCAAGCGAGCGATCGCCTCTTGCGGTGGGACCAACGTCCACGCCTCGGCATCGGCCCACAGTTCCATTCGCGTGAGCGACTCGTGGGCATCGGCGCCGTCGAAGTCGACCCGCACCCCGAACGCTTCCGTCAGCCATCCCTCTGCGGCTGCCTCGAACGAAGCCATGTCGTGGATGGACGCATCCGACGCCACGACCGCATACCCGATGAGCGCTTCCTTGAGCTCTTCGTGCCCGATGCTCGCGAGCAGCTGATCGAGCACGCCCGCGTTGTTGGCGACGTTCTGGAAGTACAGGTGATGGGTCATCTGGGACGACCGCACCTTCTTGGCGTGCCGGTATCCGAGGATCGAGCGAACCGACAGCCCGACCATCGCGACGGTTGCGGCCCACATGAACCCCGAGGCGATCGCGGCACCGTTGACGAGCACCGCCCACAGCTTCGTTGCGATCCCGCCCAACGCCCCCAGTCCTCCACCCACGATCTTCAGCTTGTCCAGCCGTGTCATCTGCGGCTCGGCGTGGGGCAGCAACGCCTCAACGTCTTCCAAGGGGATCTCGCGAAAGAGCTTGAGGCTCACGCGGGCCTCGTCGGAAGGCCTGAACACGACCGCGAGTCGCCGAAAGATCTCGACGCGTCGCTCTTCCCCCGAGAACGGATGCCGCCAGGTCCGAACGGTGCGCGTCGTTTCGGACCTGCCCCGAACAGACAGATCGAGAAACGCAACCCGATCGGGATTCACACGAATACTCATCCCGTGGGTGCTGGCGAGGTGCAGCGTTTCTTCGAGCTGTCCTTCCTCGAGCGGTTCGTAGTTCGCCTTGTCGAGCAGGTACGCGACCATCGCCCGAAGCGATCCGATGCGCTCTTCGCCCTGCGGGTCCTCCGCGTGCGCGATGGTCTCGCGTGCGGGGTTGAACGGCTCGTAGCGCCGGCTCACCAACCGCCGAAACGCCGCGGTCTCCTGCCTGACCGCATACTCAAACGCCAGCTCCAAGGGCTCGATCGCCGTCGCGACCTCGCCGAAGCGCTCCTGCTCCAACGCGATTTCGGCCATCAACGCCTCGATCCGCACCGGGATGTACCGGTCGTCGGGAAGCGATGGAGACTCACCCACGGCGAAGAGTCTGCCACGCTCTGGCCGACCCCCCGCACGTTCAGGGCTGTGCGCGCGCCCATGACCTGACCCGCCACAAAGGTGATTCCGGCGCGAGGCCGCGTGTACCCTGGTGGCTTCCATGGGGAGCCTCGCTGAAGCCGCCGGCAAGTTTGCCGAGAAGCTGGCCGACGTCCTGGACGTCTTCGACCTCTCGTTCTTCGTCGCCGGCTCGGCGGCGTTGGGCGCATTCTTGGTCTGGCTCTCGCAAAACGGGGTCGCGATCCCCGAGGGGCTGTCGGCAGACCGGGCCCTCGTTGCAGTCATCGCCGCGTACATCCTCGGCCTGGTCACCTACGCGCTCGGACGCGCCGTCCGTCGCAAAGGTCTCGAGCGCATTCCGATGCTGGAGGGCCACAACAACGCGCGGCGGATGGCGGAGTTGTTCAAGGAACACGACCTCGGCCGGGTCAGCGACTTTGCCCGGTACGCAGGGCAGCCCGACGCCCTCTACAGCCGGCTGTGGGTTCTCGTTCGTACGGAAGCTGGGCTGCGCGAGACCTACTCGCTCGTACGGCGGTACTGGATCTTGGGCGCCGCCTACGACGGAATCGGGTTCGCAGCCCTGCTGTGGCTGCTGCCAGTCTGGGAACTCGGAGCCACGCTCCCGGTGACCGCGGTGCTCGGCCTGCTTCTGCTCGCCTCCGCGCTCCTCGCGTGGCGTCAGGCCAGCATGTATCACCGCTACCAAGTCGACGAACTCGCCGCGACGGCAGCACACTGGCACGCCGTGGGTGCCCCTTCGGACGCGGAGACCGAGCTCGGTGTCGACGAAGAAGGCTAAACCGCGCAACTGAGGAGCGATCTCGCTCCACATGTAGGTTTTTCTCGCGATGACATCGATGTGACCGGACAACCCGGGGGATCAGGTGTCATATTGAGTGCGGGGTAAGCCGACATGAGCCGACATCGTCACCACAAAGCGTTCGCCTGGATCCTTGGAGCCACCTTGAGCGCTGCGACGTTCGTCGGGACGCCCGCTGCGACCGCTCACGCGGCTGAATCCACCGAATTTGCCGTCGCTGTCGTGAAGGTGACCGTCCGGGAGGCCAACGGCCGCGTGTACCGCGCGAAGACGCGCGCGATCCGCATGGGTGACGCGGCCTCCTTCGAGGTCATCAGCGACCTTCATAAGCACACGATCGATATCTCTTCCGCAGGCGACGGCGCCCAGCTCCGCTACAGCCGCGATGGCGGCGAGTTGGCGAGCCGAACCGCGTCCCACGGCCGAGTCACCGAAAAACTCCAGGCCGACGGGCACACGATCACCGTCCAGATCGTCCCAACTTCGGTCCGCGTCGGAACTCGCTAGTCGCGCGATTTCTCTTTTCGTTCTCCCGACCTATCCTTGGGTAGCGGGGGTTACGGATGTTCGGCAAGACGAACTGGATTCTAAAGGGAGTCCGGGGGGCTCACGCCCATGCGATTTACGTTCTCAACGAGAGCGTGATCCTGGGGCGTTCTGCGGCCGCCGACATTCAGATTCTCGATCAGAGGGTCTCGCGGGAACACGCCCGCATCCTCGTGACCGCCGATGAGGTTTTGCTCGAGGACCTTGGCAGCCACAACGGGACCTTCGTGCACGGGCTCAAGGTCGTCCGCAGACCGCTGCGCACCGGGGACAAGGTCTCGATCGGCGTCTCGGAGTACGTCATCGACCAGCTCAAGGGCCGAGTCCTGACCTCGGCGATCTTCCTCAACAAGCTGACCACAAAGGACACCATGGGCGCGACCGCCGTGAAGCGACGCATGGCAACGGAGATCTTGACCTCTCGGACGCAGGACATGCCCGCCCAGCGAACGACGCAAGAACTCGTCGCAGCCGAGGCGGCGGAGCGTCCTTCCGAGCAACGACTGGAGCGGCCTGCACGGCCTGCATCGGGGGGACAGGCCCCGCCGAGCCCGCCACCAAACGATCCACCAGCCAAGGCGTCGGAGCCCGAAGAATCCGAGCCCGCCTACCTTCGCGACCAGCGGGAGCGCGCCGTACGACTCCCGACTCCGATGCCCGGCGAACTCGAGTGGAGCCTGCACGAGAAGGCCGACGAGTCCGAACCCGACCCTCGGAACGACGAGACGCCGCTCGAACCTCCGGCCGCCGAGCCGCCCGCGTCACGTGTCGAGCCCCCAACGGCGAGATTCGAGCGCCCGGTTCCCAGAGACGAGCCCCCGGTCTCACGCGTCGAGCCCCCCATCTCCAGAGTCAAGGCCCCGGCCGAGAAGCCCTCACTGGATCCACTCGCGCCAGGGATGAACCTGACCACGGTTCCCCTCGACCCCCGTTCCCAGCGCGTGCACACACCTATCCCTGGCTCACTCGAGCCCGAGCCTCTGCCCCAGCAGGTCGAGCCCGAGCGGCCGAAGGCACAACCCGAGCCACCGGCGCCTGCGAGCCACGGGACGCCCCGCAACGAGCCGGCGGACGGCGACGATGTTGGACACGAAGCAGCCCTGCGGACCTTGGACGCTGTGGTTCGGCTGCTCAAGTTGCGCGCAAAAGAGAGCGGGGGCGCGCTGCTCAAGATCCAAGACCGGGAGAACCTGCGCCGGCTCGAAGGCGTGTTGCGGGAGTCGCATCGCAACAAGGCAAACCGTCGTCGCTGGACCCGACTTCCGTGTCAGTTCACCGCGAGCATTGGGGAGGAGGGAGCCGAAACAACGGCGGCTCGAATCCTCGACATCAGCGCGGGTGGGCTGCGGGTCGAGGGCCAACAAGGCGTCGAGCCGGGGGACCTGGTCAGCATCCGAGTCCGACTGGGCGAAGGACGCCTGGCGAGAGTGGCTGTGTTCCAAACGAGAGTCGTTTGGGTCAACCCCGACGACGACACGTTTGGCGCCCTCTTCGACGGCCCGGCTCAATGGGAACTCGCGAGCTAGGGACCGTCCTGAAGACCACAGCGTGGCCCCGGCGCGGCTTTCGTACGCGCGCGAGCGTCACGGAGTATCTTCGCCGAGTATGAAGCTCTACTGGGGAAGCGGAAGTCCGTACGCCTGGCGTGCGATGCTGGCGCTCATCATCAAGGGGGTCGAGTTCGAGGACGAACTGCTGGAGTTCTCAAAGAAGCAACACAAGACGCCCGAGTACCTCGCGCTCTCTCCCCGAGGGAAGGTCCCTGCCCTCGTCGACGGAGAGACCGTCGTGACCGAGTCACTCGCGATCCTGACGTACATCGACCGCAAGGTTCCCAATCCCCCGCTGTTCGGCGAGACGGCGGCCGAGACCGCTCGGATCGCGCAACGGTTCTACGAACACGAGAGCTACGTCGGCAAGGTCGCCGGAGAAGTCATGGCGCCGCTGTTCAGGGGTCAAGCGTCCGAACGCGCCGACCATATTCGCGAACGTGCCCAGGTGATGCACGAAGAGTTCGCTGCGTTCGACCGCCTCCTGGAGTCCTCCCCCTGGCTGGCTGGCGAGCGAATCAGCGCAGTCGACATCGTGTTCTACCCGACCGCGTGCCTCATCGATCGTATGGCGGCGCGCCCCGAGGTCGCAGAACTCGACCTCGGCGTTTCCACGCTGGCACACGCGCACCCTCGACTGGCGGACTTCAAGCGCCGATTCGCTGCGCTCCCAGGGGTGGACAGAGCCCATCCTCCGCACTGGGCGCGGTGAGCCCTCCCACCGCGGAGCAGCGCTGGTACGCTCTCCACAATGGGGAAGGTTGCACGGCGATTTTCCGGGCTCGTCATCGTCATCGCGGGCATTGGTTGCTCGTTCGAGAGCGACGGTACGAATGACTCCAACGAGCTCGGTTCATCCATGGGAACCGAGCCGACGGCGTCCGGAAGCGACACAGAGAGCGGTACCAGCCACGCGTCAGAAGGTGGCGAGGGCTCCACATCCTCCGTCGCCGGCTCCACCTCCGTCGCCAACGACGAACCCTGCGTCGACTCATGCGCGCCAACCGTTCCGGGCGGCTGGAATGGTCCCTTCCACGTCGTGGAGGCCGCAAATCCGATCGACTGTCCCACCGGGTTCGCCCGGCAAGACCTCGGGTTCAGCGGACTGACCGCCGAGGCTTCCGACTGCACATGCAACTGCGTTGAGGAAGTCGGGGACTGTCGCGTCGACTTCGAGCTCACGATCACCGCCGCGTGCTTCGGCCCCCTGGTGAGCGACACGCTGGAAGATGGGACATGCCGCGCGTATGAAGCGGTGGGCGCCAACATCCGCATGCGAGCCGAACAGGCTGGAGCTCCCGTCTCGTGCGTCGCGGACGTCATCACCGCGACCCCGGAGGCAACGTGGGCCTCTGCAACCACATTCTGCGCCGCCCCGGCACGGGGCGGCGACTGCGGCTCGGACGTCTGCATCGCACAGAGCCCGGAGGGTTACGCCACGCAACTGTGCATCTCGAGCGAGGGCGACGTGGAGTGCCCCGGCGACGGTTGGAGTGCTCGGACCCTCGTGCACCGCTCGTTCGATGACCAACGCACCTGCGAAGGCTGCACGTGCAGTGGGCCCAGCACCTGCGACGCGCAAGCGTTCGCGTACGACAGTGGCTCCTGCGGCGGCACCGGCCAAGAGGTTCCCCTTGGCGCGTGCACGAACATCGCCGTGTCGGGGTCCTACTCGGTGAGCGCCGTCGTCGACAACGGCAGCTGCGAGGCCTCCGACGTTGTGCCCTCGGGGGAAGCCACCCCGAGCCAAGCCGTCACGCTCTGTTGCGCGTCGTAGTGTGGAGAGTCTGAGCCACCTCTTTCACGCACCACGGGCCGCTACACCCAGGGAAGCATACGGGCGACAGCGTCCGGGCTCAGCACCCGGCCCCCGGCAAACTGCATCGACACCGAACCTCCGTCCTGCACGACGCGGCGCAGCTCGGTGGTCAGCACCCTCAGGCGGTCGTACGTCGCGATGTCGAACGTCGGCACGCCGGGGCGAACGAGTTTGAGCTGGTGGCCGTCACGCCGCGAGCGGACCCGACCGCCGCGCATCACCAACGTTCGTTGCACACCGTCATCGAAGCTCATCGATGCGTTGCTCAACCGCCGAAGCCAAGCACCTCTGCGGAGTTCGAGCGCGAAGAACACCAAGGTGTCTTCGAGGTTTCGCAAAACGCGGGCCACATCCCAGGTGTCGTCGTCTTCGTCCACTCCTTCGGCGGGGTCTTCTTTTCGAGCCTGAGTGTTCCAGCGACGCATCCCAGCCGCCCGGAACCCAGCAGCCGACCGCCCCGCCCCGACGTTTCGGTCTTCAAACGCTCGAAGACCCTCCACCAAGATATCCTCGGGCAGCTCCTCGGGTGTCCACCCAAAGGCTCGGGCCACGGCCTGCTCGGACGTGTCCCCGGCAAGAAGTTGAGACAACCCCACGAATCGTCTCTGTCGCCACGAGGAGGGGATCGGACCCAGAGGAGATGCGTCGGAGTGCTCCGTCGAAACCTCGAGCAGGTCCCGGGAGACGAAGCACGGCTCCCGTGTTTCCGAGAGCAACGCCACGTTGTACGGCGGCTCCAGCAGCTTGATGGTATCGGTCTCGAGCAGCGCCGCCTCGAGCGGCGTGGCGGTGCGTGTGATGTCGAGGTCTCGAACCTGCGAGAGCAACTCCAGCACTCGCTCATCCCGGCGCGATTGTTTCTGGAAGTAGCTGTTCACACGGCGCTTGAGCGACGTGGCCTTGCCGACGTAGAGCACGTCTCCGTTGCTCCGGAGCATGCGGTAGACGCCCGGCTCGTCGGGAAGTGCGAGCCGAGTCTCCCTGGGGATCGGAAACTCCTTGCGCCCCCGCTTCGGCGCGTCCTCGTGGGTGAGCGCGACTGCGTCATCCCAGTCCTCGATCCCTTTCCCGGCGAGCATCGCGGCGAGGTGGTGCCACACAAATGCGGTCGCCCGCACGTGGTCCTCGCTGCGCCGAAGCTGCTCGACGCCAAGGCCGAAATAGCCCGCCAATGCTCGCAATCCGCGACGTGGCAGCCCCGGCAGTAACCGCCGGGCAAGCTCGAGCGTACAAAGGGTGTCAAAGGGCAGCGCCTTCCCCAGCGGCATCAGAGACTGCAAGAACGAAAGCTCAAAGCGCGCGCAGTGGATGACGGCTCGGGTAGGCGCTCGCTTGGCGCATGTCGCCGCGACCTCCGACCAAACCTCATCGAGTGGCCGGGCACGCTCCAGCATCGTGTCATCGATGCCGGTGACCCGGGTGATGATTTTGGGGAGTTCGCTGCCCTCGGATTGGGCGATCAAACGCGCCCGCACCTCGACGTCGGTTTCGTGTGCCTGGGCCCAGGCCCAGCCGAGTTCGAGCAGGTTGCCATGCCTCGGCGAAGCACCCGTGGCTTGGGCATCGAGCACCAAGACGTCGAGGTCCATCAGAGACACGCCACAAGACGTAGCATCTGCAGCACTGGCCCGTAGACTCTGCACGATGTCCACGCCGATGCTCCGCTTTCCACGACGTGTCGTCTCTTTCAAGCCGCACTGGCCCATGGTTGTGGCCGCGGCGGTTTTTCTCGGAGCGTGCACCGGGGCCCCCGCGTCCGAGACCGCCTCGAGCCAAGCACCATCTCCTGACACGCAGCTCGAACGCGGTGCAACACAAGCTCCGCAGAGCCAACAGTTCGCGTACTTCGCCGGTGGCTGCTTCTGGGGCGTGGAGCACTACCTCGAACAGATGGACGGCGTGCTCGCCGTGGAGTCCGGGTACATGGGCGGCACCACGGACAACCCAACGTACGACGATGTCCTGACCCACGCGACAGGCCACCTCGAGACCGTCCGGATCCGCTATGACCCGTCGAAGGTTCAGTACCGCGAGTTGGCCAAGCGGTTCTTCGAGATCCACGATCCGACGCAGCAAGATGGCCAGGGACCCGACATCGGCAACCAGTACCTCTCCGCGGTGTTCGCAGTCGACGACGCCCAGAAGAAGGACACCGAAGAGCTGATCGAGATTCTGCGGGAGCGAGGCTACGATGTGGCCACGACGGTACGAGGCGCCGGCGACTTCTGGATCGCCGAGGGCTACCACCAGGACTACTACGCACGAACGGGGAAGACCCCCTACTGCCACGCACGTGTACGCCGATTTGGCGACTGAGCGTCACGGCCGCAGCTCGTAGACGTAGCCAGCCATCCCACGTTACAGCCGTCGCCTCCTAGCCCCAGTCGTTCGGCAAGACGCGCAAGCTCCAGTACACTACGGTCTCGATCCGAGGTTGCGAGACCCCGGCGCACCTTCGGCGACCCCAACATCGGTTGAAAACGGCAGCGCGTCGGGGGCTTCTCGCGTAGCCTAAGGACATCGATCAGCTTGGAAATCCTGACATGGCCGAGCGCCGGCGGGCGTGCCTCTACATCGTAAAAGGGCCCAATGCGGGCGCTCTGCTCGAGATACGCCACCGCATGGTGGCAGGCCGTGACCCCTCCTGCGACGTCGTCCTGGGCGAAGCGGGCATCTCGCGCGAACACGCCATTTTCCACGATGACGGCGAAACGTTGGCCGTGGCCGACGTCGCGAGCACCAACGGCACCTACGTCAACGGGACCCAGATCGTGCAGCCAACCCCGCTGCGAGCGGGCGATGTGGTGACGATGGGCGGATGCGAGCTGGAGTTCGTCGGCCGGAAGCCCCAAAGCGAGTTCCCTTCGTATCGAGAGACTCGCGAAAACATCTCGGTCGAACCCGCCCATGACGTTGGCCGGTACACCACCCGCACCAGCGGGGGGACCGGGGAGTTCAGAAAGCTCGGCAAAGCGCAGCGCTAGATCGGCTAGAACTCGTGGCCGACCACGACTCGGACCTGCGGATGAGACGCCGCGAAGACACGTAGTGTCTCGAGCTCGCGAGCGTTCGTCTCGGAGTCTTCGCTAAACCATCCCGGGCCGACGCTGTGCTCCCACCCCCACCGCGTGTGCGACGTGTCTCCCAGGAACAGGACCGGTCCGTTCTTCGCGTTGACCAGGTACACCATCGAGCCGTCGGTATGCCCGGCCATCGGGATCCCCCACACAGAACGGTCTCCGAACAGGTCGATGGCGTATGAGAACGGCCCAAGCGGAATGCCATCGGCCTCACGGAGTCCGCTCAAGGGTGGTCTGCCCGAGAAGAGCTGCTTGTGGCCGCGGCGAGACAACGTCCCGACGAGTCCACCACGATCGGCTTCGCGTTCTCCGACGTAGACCGGAAGGTCCGTGGGTAAGTCCGGCAGACCCAGGACGTGGTCGAAGTGCGTGTGCGTGAGGAAGACGCCACGCAGGTCGAGGGAGAGCCTCCGCCGCATCGACGAGATGTCCTCAACCGGCATCAGCGTCTCGAGGAGACGCTCCACAGAGCCGCGGACCGCCTCGGGCTTTCCCTCCGCAAGGCTGCGGTCGATCCCCGTATCGATCAGAAAGTCTCCATGCTCGGGGTGCCGGATGACCCCAACGAGCAGCGAGATGAGCTGCGGACCGGCCTCGAGCTCGCTCCGCTTCGCCGTGGGATGGCTGAAGTCGATGAGCCCGCGGCGCCAAGTGAGCCAATGCGCAGCGACCTCGACCCGCACCTCCACGTCCGAAGGTTCCGCAAAGACCTCGTTCCAGCTGTTGGGTGCTGGCTCCGAGGCGACCGCGAGTGGCCCCTGGAGCGGCTCGACCGGGTGTGGAAGCGCGGAACACCCGGCCAACACGAGCGCCATCAGCGAGAGCGAAGCACGGAGCATGCGCGGCAAGACTACTCCAGTCCGCACGTCTTCTGCCGCATGGCCAACGCCCGCTTGTTATGGTCCGCTCGACCGTGGTTTCCGACGGCTCCGCCACCGCCCAGCCCGCAAGCGTGGCTGTGACGCACCCCGAGGAGGACAAGCTCCCCTCTCCAAGCCCGACGATCCGCCGGGGCACGGAGGTGGCGCGCTACCTCGTGCTCGACGCGCTCGGCAGCGGCGGGATGGGACGAGTGTTCTCCGCCCATGACCGAGAACTCGACCGACGCGTCGCGATCAAGGTTCTGTTCGAGGGACGCGCGACGCACACCTCCAGTGGCGCCAACCAACTCCTCCGCGAGGGACGAGCGCTGGCGTCCCTGCGACATCCCAACATCGTCTCGGTCTACGACATCGGCTGGCATGAGGGCGAGCTCTTCATCGCGATGGAGTACGTCGAGGGCAAGACGTTCGACACCTGGCAGCGAGACAACAAACCCAGCGCCCGCGAGCTTCTGCACCACTACCTGGAGGCGGGCGCCGCACTCGCCGCTGCCCATGACGCGGGCATCATTCACGGAGACTTCAAGCCCGCCAACGTGATGGTGGACAGTTCGGGCCGCACCGTGGTGCTCGACTTTGGGCTCGCCCGGACGCGGATGGACCCGGAAACTCTCCGAGACGGCAGCCAAGACGGCGCCACCCACGGCGCAGGGACGCCTGCGTACATGGCTCCTGAGCAGCACTGCTACGAGCGTGCGACACCGGCCTCGGATCAGTTCGCATTCTGCGTCGCTTTGTATGAGGCGTTCGTTGGCAAGAGACCGTTCCCGCAGCGCGGCCTCATCAAGCTCACCCAAGCCGTGCTGGACGGCGCGTACGAGAATCCGGGTGCCAAGATGCCAGGCTGGGTCTGGCGAGAGGTCGAGCGCGGCCTCCAGCTCGCTCCGGGCGATCGACATCCGGACATGCGCGCCCTGCTGCGTGCGTTGGATCCGGTTCGACAGCGGCGCAGGTCGCTCGGACTCGCGGGTGCTGGCCTGGGCGTCCTCGCCGCGGCCGGTACCGTCTCGATGCTCGGAGGCCCGGCACCGTGCACAGCTGCGAGCGAGCAACTCACCGGGGTCTGGGATGCCGACATCCGCAGAGCCCTCGATCGACAATATGTAGGCGCCCCCGCGTGGCCAGCCATTCGCGAGCAGCTCGACGCCTTCGAAGCGCGCTGGAGCACCGCATGGCGGGAGTCCTGCGAGGCCACCCACATTCACGAGACCCAGTCCGAGGCATTGCTCGACCAACGGATGGCGTGCTTGCACGCGGACCGGGTCGTGGTGGAGGCCTTCGTGCAACAGCTCGAGCGCGGGGGTCGCGATGTGTTGCAGCGTGCCGCGACCCGCCCCGCCCTCGGCCGCGACAGCAACCGCTGCCGAACTCAAGCCATTCTCCGCCAAGTGCCACCACCACCACCGGGTCCTGAGCGAGATCGATACGACACGTTGCTGCAGGTTGCTGCCCAACAGTACGCCGCAGCGACCCTCGCCAACGACGCCCAAGCTGCCCTGCAGGTCCTCGAGGCGGTGGCTCTGGATACTTCCACACATCCGTCGGTCACCCATGCCGTCGAGCATTCACGGGCAGAAGCCCTCCGTCAGCTCGACCGCACCTCGGAGGCAAGAGATGCCTGGCTCCGGGCCGCGCGTGCCGCCGACCGGGCCAGGGACGATGTCGCGTTCGTGCAAGTGGCCTCGGTCCTTGGATTCGTCGAAGCCTCGGAGCTCGATCGCATTCCTGCGGGGGAAGTGTGGATGGACCGCGCCACCAGCCGTGCCGAGTCGCTGGACCTCTCACACCACGAGCGCTTCAATCTGGGCCTGCGTGGCGCAGTCGTCTTGCGCCATCAGGGCGAGTCGAATCGGGCCGTCGAGCAACTGGAAGCGCTCCTCGAATCGGAGGGCCCCTTCCTCGGCCCCGGGCAGACCGGGACGCTGCACAACAACCTCGGCGACCTCTACTCCTCGCTGCGGGAGCACAAACAGGCCGAAACCGAGTTCCGGCTCGCGATCGAGCAACGGTCACAAGCGCTGGGCGACGACCACCGGGAGGTCGGTCATTCGCGCTTCATGCTGGGGCGCACGCTGATCGAACTCGGGCAGCTCGACTCGGCCCAGAAACAGCTCGAATCTGCCGCCGCGATCTTTGCCAACGTCGAAGGCGGAGCCGCGGAACGCGTGATGGCAAGAGAGTCGCGCGCCATCCTCGAGGCGATGCGCGGTGACCCCCTCGAGGCGGAAAGAATGATGGTCGAGGTTCTCGCCCTCGCCTCCGAATCCCTCACCACCGAAGACCGCCGCCTCGCGAGCCTCCACATCAACCACGGTCGCATGCTGATGATGATCGGAAGGCTGGACGAAGCCGTCGCGGAGGTCCGGCTCGGTCTCGAACTCGAGGAGAGGGTCGTGAAGTCGGACCACCCCGACCTGGTCGACGGACTCTCGCTGCTCGCACAGCTCGAGCTTGCCCGAGGCGAGGCACAGCTCGCCGAATCTCTCGCGACACGTGCGTCCAAGCTCGCCGCCGATGCGACGACCCGTCTCGAACTTGGGGTCGCGGCGCTGATGTGCCAAGCGCACGCTGTCTGTGACCCCGCGGCCGCGCAGAGCCAAGCCCGGGTGCGGATCGACAGCGCGGAGGGCATCTCCGAGGAAGCGCGAGCAGGGCTCCGGGCCTCCCTTGTCGGCTGGGGACAGGCGATTGCCGAGTTCCCGCCGTGCGCACCCAACAGGGATTGAGAGATGTCTACGGCCGACCGTTTCGCCCGACTCGATGCCGCGCTGGACGAACTGCTCGATCTTCCGCCCAGTGTTCGCACCGACCGCGCCGGCAAACTGTTCTCCGACGAGCCCGAGTTGCTCGCATCCGCGATGCGACTGCTGCGCGCCGCCGAAGAGGACGGCCCCCTCGACGCCCCAGCCATGCTTCTGGACGTCCCCGATCCGGCCGATCCCTGGATTGGCGTCGAGGTGGGGCCCTACCGGGTTGAAGACGTGCTCGGCGAGGGCGGGATGGGCCGGGTGTACCGCGGCCGCCGAGTCGATGGGGCGTTCGAGACGGAGGTCGCGATCAAACGCATCCGAGCGGAGGTCGTGCGCACTGCGCTGGTCCAGCGGTTTGCGAGTGAGCGCAGCATCCTCGCCGCGATCGAACACCCCGGCATCGCACGGCTGCTCGACGCCGGGTCGTGGCAAGGGGTCCCGTACCTGATCATGGAATACGTTCGAGGCGCCTCCCTGCTCGAGCACCTCGACGAACAAGACCTCGAGATTTCAGCTCGGCTCCACCTGTTGGCCAGGCTCTGCGACGCGGTTGAGCACGCGCATGGGAGGCTGATCGTTCACCGCGACATCAAGCCCGCCAACATTCGCGTCCGGGACAACGGTCATCCTGTCCTCCTCGACTTTGGCATCGCGAAGTTGCTTTCATCGCCCGAGGCGGACCAGCTCACCAAGACGGGGGATCGTGCCTTCACGCCTCGGTGGTCGGCACCCGAACAACGTGAGGGCCGGTTCGTAGGCACCGCTGCAGATGTCTATGCCCTCGGCCTCGTCGCCGAGCGTATTCTGGTTGGTCCCCGGCCGTCCGAAGCACGCCTGACACCGCGGACCGGAAGTGGCGACCTCCACTTCGTACTCAAGCGAGCCATGGCCGAGTCGCCTGAGGAGCGCTACGCATCCGCAGGCGCGTTGGGGGCGGACTTTCGTGCGTTGGCCGGAGGACTCCGAGTCGCCGCGCGAGAGGGCCGGGTGTACCGGGCATGGGCGTTTGCAAGAGCACACGCGGTCGCCGTCTCGCTCGCCGCCCTCTGCCTTGCGCTCCTCATCGCCTACGCGGTCACCTTGACGCTCCAACAGCAGGCGCTCGAGTTGGAACGAGACAGGGCACGGCAAGAGGCCACGCGGGCGCGGCGATCCTCGGACTTTCTCGAGGGCATGCTCCTGCGCGGGGTTCGGGGCTCGGATGTGGGTGAGGCGGTCACCGTCGCGACGATCCTCGAGCGGGCCGAAGCCACGCTCGACACGGATGACGTGAACAACCTCGACCTCCTGTTGCTGAGCGCGCGCGCCCAGTCTGCGCTAGGAGAGCACGACGCAGCGGCCGAACTCGCCTCATCAGCATGGACGGTGGCGGCGCGCGAACTTCAGCCCGGCGACACCCGCGGGCTCGAAGCACTCCATGTGCAGTCGCTGGCGGAAGAACGCGCCACGCGACACGACGATGCCCTCGCCACCGCGACCCGCCTGGTCCGCGAGGCCACGGCGCACCGCGGCCTGTGGAGCGGGTGGACCGGACGGGGGCTGATCGCCCAAGCCGACGCCCTCGACCGCAACGCCCCGCAAGACGCCACGCCGAGGTATGCGCTCGGTCTCGCCCTCGTGCTCATGCACGACGGACCGTGGTCTGAGGACGCCGCCGTCGCGCTGATCGGTCTCGGGTTCGCGCAGTGGGACTCGAAGTCGGTCGGTGCTTGGCTCATCGAACGGGGCATCCGAATCCTCGTGCACCTTCACGGCGAGCAACACCTCCGCGTGGCGGACGCGCTGCAAAAACTCGCGCACCAGCAGAGCGAGCCCAGCGTCCGGGTGGCCACGCTGGAGCGGGCGCTGGCCATCGAGGTCGCTGTCGCTGGCCCCACCCACCCTTGGGTCGCGAACAGCCTCAACGACCTGGGGCTGATGCTCGAATCGAACGACCCCGCTCGCGCCGCCGACCTGCTCCGCCAAGCCCTCACGATCGTCGAGTTCCACGAACCGGAAGGCTCTCCGAGACGCTCGATGGCCGCCGCCAATCTGGGCGCCGTCTTGCTCGGAGAAGGCCAGCTCGACGCAGCCAGCGAAGTCCTCGAGACTGCGTGGAGTCATCTCGACCCCCCCGAGCGGTCCTGCATCACGGTCGGGTTTCACCTCGGACGGGCCCGGGCCGCACGTGGGGAAACCAAGGCCGCGCGAGACGTCCTGGAGACAGCGCTCGAGGCAACCCGAAGCCACAAGGTTCCCCCAGACCGGGTCGAGCGTATCGAACTCGAACTCGCCAAGCTCACCGCGGACTGATTGCTTGTTACCGTAAGGCGTGGCGTCCGAGCACGTGGACATCACCGGACTCCTTCGTGCGGTGACCGAAGGGCAACCCGGAGCCATCGAGGCCTTGATGCCCTCGGTGTACGACGACCTGCGTGCGATCGCGGTCGAGCGGCGCCGCCGTTGGTCAGGCAACGACACCCTTGGCCCCACCGCGCTCGTCCACGAGGCCTACGTCCGCCTCATCGAGCGGACCGGCGCGCAGTGGTACGACCGCAAGCACTTCTTCGCAGTCGCTTCTAAAGCCATGCGTCAGCTCCTCCTGAACTACGCGGAGCGACAGCTGGCACACAAGCGCGGGGGCGGGACCCCGCACGACCCAGATGCGGACCCGGCGGGTGTGATGGATGCCGAAAGGGCCGACACGGTCATCACGATCGATCGGCTCTTGCGGCAACTCCACGAGCACGACCCACAAAAGGCGGACATCGTCGAAGCGCGTTTCTTCGGCGGCTTGGAGAACGAGGAGATCGCCGAGACGCTCGGCATCTCAGCGCGCACCGTTCAGCGACAATGGCAGCGCGCCCGGACTTGGATGCACGCCACCATGCGAGGGCTCGAGCTATAGGCAGCGTTGCTCAGGCTGGGTCGAGGCTCAACTCGAACGTGTACGGCGTCGTCCAGGAGCTAGGGATTCCGCCCTCAGCGTCATCCGCAACACGCTGCGTCGGCAGCAAGAACGGATTGACCTCGAGGAAGTACGTTCCGGATCCGAGGTCAACGACGTCCGAAAACGGTTCCGTCTCCTCGCTCGGATGCTCGATCGACCCCACCTGTTCGCCGGCTTGGTCCAGGACCCGTGCCCGGACCAAGCCATCCCCAGGCACCTGCATCATGTCGACCCTCAGCGTCCCCGCCTCCTCGACTTCGAACCGATAGAAGTCCAGCCAGTCCGCGGGGGCCACCGGGTCGCCACCGCTCTGCCCGGCGTTGATGTAGCCGGAGATCGCGTGCCCCAGGGCGACATCGCTGGCGTCACCCATCGAGTTGTTCGGCTCCCAACAGTCGGGGATCGGAACGGCGGACCACGAGAGGGCCCAACCAAACGGATACTCGTCCGGGTTTGCGTTGCCCTGCTGTCTCGCCTCGAGTTGGTAGGCGACGCCAGGGGCCGCCAAGAACGCGATGTCGACGGGTTCTTCGTAGTCCTGCTCGACGGTGTTGAACACGTCCGCGTCTCCGGACCCGAACGCGAATAGGCCTCCACGGGCGAGTCCGGGTGTGAAGGTGGCGGTCACGTAGCCCCCGGCGGGTGCACTCAGCCCCATGGTCGATGCCTGGCCGTCTTCGTTCGCCCCCGAGAACGAACCCATCGCGTCCCCCGACAGCGGCGCCTGAGGGTCCGGCTCGCAGTGAGAGAATTCGCTCCAGCCGTCCGTCCCGGATCCCGACTCGTCGCCGCCCGAGGCGGCGGGGTCTGTTTCGGCCGTTGCGCCGGTCGAGCCGTCATCGTCGCCGTCGACGTCGATGGTGCAGCCTCCAGCCACCACGAGCAGGCTGGACAGGAGAACCGTAGGTCTGAAGCTCTTCACACAGGCCCAACCGGAAACCGCAAGCTCACCGGACACCCGGCGGAAAAAAAGTGGGGTTCGGCTGCAAAAATGGGTGCCGAACCCGCAGCTGCGCTCCGAGGCGGTGCGGTATGGGTCTGTCATGACGCGCTCGCGCAACCGCTCTCGCCGCTTCGACGTTGTGCTGTGGGGGGCCACGGGGTTCACCGGCAAGTTGACGGCGGAATACCTCCTGCAGCGACATGCCGGCGAAGGTCTGCGCATCGCGTTGGCAGGGCGCAACCCGGACAAGCTCGAACGGGTTCGACAAGAGCTCGCTTCGGTCGACCCTGAGGCGAAAGCCTTCGAGCTGCTCTCGGGTGACAGCCACGACCGTACCTCGCTCGACGCCATCACCAAAGACACCGAAGTCGTCTGCACGACCGTTGGCCCCTACGCGAAGTACGGGAAGGCGTTGGTCGAATCGTGCGTCGAAGCCGGTACCGACTACTGCGACCTCACCGGAGAACCGCAATTCGTCCGCGCGATGATCGACAAGCATCACGAGCGCGCGGTCGAGACGGGTGCACGCATCGTGAACTGCTGCGGCTTCGACTCAATCCCCTCGGACCTCGGGACATGGAACTTGGTCCATGAGGCGAAGGAACGGTTCGGGGTCGTGCTGGATGAGGTGAAGCTGATCACCGGCCGTATGAAAGGCGGCGTGTCGGGCGGAACCATCGCCAGCATGTTGCAAGTCGTCGAAGACGTTAAAGCCGACCGCAGCATCCTGCGAAAGATGGGCAACCCCTACGGCCTCAACCCCGACGGAGAACGTCGCGGCTCCGACTCGAGCGACCAGAAGGGGGTCCGATACGATGAGGACCTCCCGGGCTGGACCGGTCCGTTTGTGATGGCCTCCATCAACACCCGGATCGTGCGCCGTAGCAACGCTCTACTCGGGTACCCCTACGGCCGCGACTTCCGATACTCCGAGTGCTCCGGAACCGGCGATGGCCCGAAGGGCTTCATGCGCGCCACGACGTTGGCCGCCGGGGTCACCGGGCTGATGGCGGGCATCACGTTCGCCCCCACGCGCAACCTCATCATGCGCAAGCTCCCCTCCCCGGGCGAGGGGCCGAGCCGTGAGCAACGGAAGGCGGGCTCGTTCGTCCTCCACCTGATCGGGAAGGGCCGGACCGAAACAGGCCAGGAGGTGCAGATTCGAAGCCGCGTGGTCGGAAAGGCTGACCCGGGCTACGGTGAGACCGCCAAGATGCTCGGAGAGTCGGCGCTCTGTCTCGCGCTCGACGGAGATGGCCTCGAGAGCCCCGGCGGCATGGGCACACCGGCGGCGACCATGGGTCGTTCGCTGCTCGCGAGACTGCGAGATCAGGGCATGGAATTCGTCGTCGACGAACCCTCATGACATCGGCGTCAGGGTGAGCGCTGCAAAGTGACACCTTTGTCATACGGCCGATCCGGGGGGCAGCTGTTACGCTGGAGGCGCTTTGGGGCGCATGGCTTGCGCCTTCCGGTTTTGGCCACTCTTGGATTGATCCGATGATGAAGACTTCCCTTGTTGCATCCCTCGTTGCGCTCACCGGTGCACTCGTTCTCACCACGCCGCAAGAGGCCAACGCCTGCGGCGGAACCTTCTGTGACGCGGGGCCCACCTCCATGCCCGTCGACCAGACCGGCGAGAACATCCTGTTTGTGATGGGCGAGGACTACACGGAGGCTCACATTCAGATTCAGTACGACCCGACCGCCGAAGCCGCGGAGTTTTCGTGGGTCGTGCCGCTGACCGAGCTTCCCGAGTTTGGCGTAGGCTCCGAACTTCTGTTTGATGCGGTGCTGAGTTCGTCTGTGCCGCGGTACGGGTTCAACAGTGTGTTCACCGGCCAGTCCTGCGGCGAGGACACTGGTGACACCGCAGACGGTGATCCCACCGGCTTCCCGGGCGGAGGCAGTAGCGGCGGCTTCGGCTCCGACTCTGATGGCGACACCGATGATGGTGGAGGGGTCGACATCTTGCTCGAGGAGGTTGTCGGAGCCTTCGAGATCGCCGTGCTCAGTGGCGAGAACCTCGACGAGATCAAGATGTGGCTCGACACGAACGGGTACCAGCAAGACCCCAACGCCGACCCCATCCTCGAGGAGTACCTCTCCGAGGGCTACATCTTCGCCGCATTCAAGCTCACCAACGACGCCGAGACCGCCGAGATCCACCCGATCACGCTCCGTTTCCCCAACAACGAAGCCTGCATCCCGCTGCGGCTCACCCGGATCGCCGCGGTCGACGACATGGACATCCGGTCGTTCTTCCTCAGCGACTCCCGGGTCGTTCCCAGCACCTACAAGCATGTGTTGGTCAACCCGCTCAAGCTCGACTGGGCGAACCTCGCATCCAACTACAAATCCGTGATCACGCAGGCCGTCGACGCGGACGAAGCCAACGGCCGGGCGTTTGTCACGGAGTACGCCGGCACGAGTTCGATCGTTCCCAGTGGCGGCCTGTACAGCGACCAATGGAGCTCGGCCCCGTTTGCGAATCTCGCACCGATCGGCGTGGTCGATGTCCTCGAGAACCAGGGCCTGATGACCTGTTTTGAGGACGGCGGTGGCTTTGGATCCAGCAGCAGCTCGGGCGGCGACGGCCTCGCCTGTCAGTACAATCACCCACTGCTCCGCGGCCTGCTGCAGAAGTACCTTCCGGTTCCCGAGGGCGTCGAAGAGGTCGACTTCTACGGCTGCCTGAGCTGCTACCAGGACCAGATCGACCAGGAGGCTTGGGACAGCACTGGGTTCACCACCGACCTCGAGGCTCGCGTCGTGGCGCCGGGCCAACGTGCGGTCGAGATTCTCGGAGCGTTCCCGTACCTGACCCGCATGTACACCACGATGTCGCCCGGCGAGATGACGGCCGACCCGTTCTTCTACGAGAACCCAGACCTCCAAGACATCGACCTCACCGCCCAGTTCGCCCAGCAGGGCACGGGCTGTGATTCATCGGTCATCTGGACCCTTCCCGACGACCGGGTCATCTACTCGCCCGACGGCAGCTGGCCCGACTTCGACGACGAGATGCCCTGGGAAGAAGAGGTCGCCGAGATGATGCAGGCCGGCGCCCCGATGGTCCTGGTCAACCAGACCGACACCATCAATACGCAGCTCGCGATGCACAACTGCGAGTACAACTTCCCCAGCGCGGAGGAGTGCGGCGGAGTCGGCGGGGGCACCGATGGTTCCAACGGTAGCGACTCCGGTGGCGGCTCCAATGGCGAGGGTGGCGGCACCGACAGCGCTGGCCAAGACACCGAACTCGACGACGACGGTGGCTGCAACTGCAGCAGCTCCAACGACGCGGGCGGGCCCGCTGCGCTCATGCTGGGTCTGTTCGGCTTGATGGGTCTGCGTCGTCGCCGATAGAGTCTTCGAAGACCAACGGCTCTCGCCCGGCGCGTTTGCGAAGCCACTGCAGGCTCTTGCGAACGTGCCGTTGTCGTAGGAGCCGTTGCTGGAGCCCACGCTTGCCGGGAAAGTCGAGCAGTACGACGCCCAAAAGCACGGTCAACACGCCCTGACCGGGCAAGACGAGCATCGCGAGTCCGGCGAGGACCAGAACGATGCCGAGGGTGTTGCGAGCCAAGCGGCGCGCAAACGCCAGGAGGGGGTGACGAGACTCGGGCTGGAGGACCCCTCGGGCGCCGACGAAGTGGTCAACGGGCAGCCGGGCGACGAGCCAAGGGATCGCCAACAGCGTGGCCCCAAACATGACCGCCGACACCAACCCCACGACGATCCAGACGTCGGCGGCGCCGAGGATGTCGGTCAACCGCTCCACGCCGTAAGGCTACCAACCTCTACGGAGTGTCGCCGAACTCAGTTGTTCTCGATCAGTCGCTGAGCCAGCTCTTCGCCGATCGACTCCGCGGCCGCGCGACTCTCGATGGGAGACACGTAGGCGTCGTCTCCGGTGAAGATGATGTACGTGACGCCTTCCGCGACGCCGCCGCTGACCGGGTGGTTGGGGATGCCCAACTCGTCCGCCGCAGCCGCCGAGAGTTCACCGACGACATGTCGGGGACCCGCGTCGGCGTAAGGAGCGAAGAGCAGCTGTCCGTCGTAGAGGATCGCCCCGGCGCTACCGACCGCGCTCCAGCTGGTGCGGATGCCGTGGTCGCTGGGCGTGAACCCACTGCCAGACATGGGCACCACAAAGTGTGGGACGGCAGCCGAATCGATGAAGTTGCCGGTGGAGTCCTTGGAGGAGGTGGTGGCTTGATACCAGGGGTCGGAGGTGCAGGGCTCGGAGCGTCCGCCGTCGCAGTCGATGTCTGCGTCGGCCCTCCACCAGATCGCGCCCTCGAGTTCGCAGATCTCGATGGTTCGGGCCCGACCGGCATCGGTGCGAAAGAGTTGGGTGCCGTCGAGACGGTCACAGTCCGAGGTGAGCTCGAGCAAGTCCGCCGCAAGCTCGCCCGTCACGGCAGAGCGCTGGTCGGGGACGCAGACGCTCGCCGAGGACGATGAGATGCCGCTGCCACCGACGTACCGCGACTTGGACTTGGCGCGGGTACCCGGGAGCTCTTCGCAGTTTTCGTTGTAGGTGGCGGAAGCCTTCGACATGCATTGTCCGCCCCCTTCGTGCTCCACGCAGAACGTCGTGGCGTGTCCGTCGCTGTCTGGGCAGGTCCCGGCGCAAGGCACGGAACAGAATCCGTGGGTCACGCCGTCACCGTCGTCGAAGGCCATGCATTCGGCGCGGGCGCCGTTGGCTTCGAAGTCGCACGCGTCCTCGCCCGGGTTGCACGGACTACCGATCCACGGGTCGTCCTCGTTGGCCGCCACCGAGGCGCAGGCGAGCGCGGCATCTGGGCAGCAGTCCCCGTCCGCGGCACAGTCGGCGTCGCAGTAGCAGCCCAACGGGGCCATTTCGCCACAGAATCCCTCACAGCTGCCCGCGAGGGTGTTCTCCGGCCGGCCTTGGGTTTCAAGATCGCAACCAGGGAAGAGGGTCGATGCAGCCAGCGCCGCGAACAATCCGAGTCCCATGCGTCCCATCTAGGGCGTAAGTGCAAGCACCCCGGCCAGAGGTTCCCAAGTTCCTGGGGAATTCGTTCCCATCGACGAGGAAAGATGCCCCGACTCTGAAACCTACGCCAGTTTTCGCCGTAGAACCTTCTGCAGGACGGAGCACGGTCTTGCTGGAGTTTCCGATGTCTTCGTCCATTCCCGCGCAAACCACCACGACTGCCGGTCGCCGCACGATCCCCCTGCAGCCCCTGTCCGATGCGAAACCGGCGAGTTCCGCACTTGTCGGGGCCGGGCTCACGGTCGCCGCGATCGTCGTCTCCATGCTCGCCTTCGCGGCGATCTAGCGGCGACGGATCAGGAGAAGAGGTCCGCTCGCCCGAGGTGTTCGACCTCGAGCACGCGATGTCGCTCCGGCTCAACGCAAAGAAGGCGGTTGGTTTCCCAACCGCCTCCTTTGCGTCTCGAAGCGTGACCGAGGCGCAGGCCTCAGGCCTCGGTCTCGTCGGACGCTTCCGCTGGAGGCTTCGGCATCGCGATCTCGGCCCACACCAGGTAGTGGTCGCTCACGTCGCGGTACGGCTCGGCTTCGACAGGAACCGCGGCCCACGGCAACTCCCCAGGGTCCTCGTCCTGACGAACGACCTTGTCCTCCGCCGAGGTTGTGGCGCTTCGAAGCTCGACCCCGCAGGCGATGATGTGATCGGCGGGTTCACCAGCGGTGTTGGTGACCCCTGCGTCGGTTGCCGAGTCAGCGCAGTCGTCTTCATCTGTACGGTTGTGCTTGGCCGAGAGGATCCCCGGCGTTCGCTTGGCGTAGCCATCGTCGTACGGATGCGTGACCGAGTTCATCGTCCCCGTGATCAGGAAAGGTCGACCGCGGAGCTCCTTCGTCACCGCTCGCTGCAGCGCACGAGCGGCTTTGCGACGTTTCGACCCGTACGCAGGCGCCTTGCCGTCCCGCATGTGCACCGCAACGACCGCGAGGTCCTCACCAGTGGGAAGCTCGACGTCCACCGCGACATGTTTGGCGATGGCCACGTCGTAGCGACGAACGTTGCTGATCGGGAAGCGGGAGAGGATCCCGACCTGCTGCCCCGTCGCGCGATCCGAACCCTGCAGCCAGGCCGTGTCGTACTCGTACCCGTCTTTGAGCGCGACCTCGGTTGCGATGTCGATCAGCTCCCGCTCTCCACCGAGCTCGGTCAGCGTGATGACGTCGAGCTTCTCGGCGATCAGGATGTCGACGATCTGATCACGCTTCCACGCCCAGTCCTCAGGGGTCTTCGCGACATGGGGGCGCGCCTTCTTTGGCCGATCATCGAGATCGTCGAACGCCCACTCGAGGTTGAACGTGCCGACGGCGATCGCGTCCTCGGGAACCTTGGGGGGCTCAGGCTCAGGCTCAGGCTCGGGCTCCTCTGCCGCATCTCCCGATTGAGCGACGATCGGGGCTTGTGGGGGCTCGGCCTGTTTCTGACAGCCCAGGGACAACGAGAGGACAGCCAGAACCCATGCACTTCTAGACATGAAGAAAAGGTAATCCAACTTTCATAAATTTTGAAGGTTAAAACGAAACAATTTCGCGCGGCGCAACCAACGCTGCGGCCAAGCAGCGCGTGATACGGCCGAATTCCGAGTCTTCGCCTCGATCCACGACATCCCAGCGCGCGCGCTCTCGGGCGCCACAGCTCAGGGCCGGACGGTCTCAGTCGGGCCGTCCAGCACGCTCTGAAACCAGTCCGCCATCCGCACCCCCGAGGTCTCCGCAGCGTAGAAGTTCGACTTGGTCGACCAGGTGTGAACGTCGCTGTCGATCTCGAACAGCGCGACACGACCCTCGAGCCGTTCGTTATGCAACGTCCACAGGCCTTCGCCGAAGCGATCCGCTCCGAGGTCCGGGACACCGCCTCCAGGCGAACAGCCCTCGTTGCCGTACCCATAGAAAAGCCGAAGGATCTGGTCCTGGTTCGACGCGATCAACGCGAAGCGAACGTCCGGGTAGGCATCGGGCAAGTAGGAGAACAACGTCGACAGCCCTCCGCCGTCCGCCGGGTTGCAGCCATCACATGCGCCCGGCAACAGTCCGCTGAAGCCCCAGCGCTCACGCATCTGGGTCTGCAGGCACGGGTCGAGGAACGCATCGGGGAGGATGACGCCGGAGTCGTCGATCATCACGGTATCGGTCTCGGGCCAGCCCGCTCGAATGAACCGGAAGTTGAACAACGCCCCGAGCCCACCCGCGCTGGTGCCCAGCACCACCAACTGCTCCGGGTCGCTGAATGTCGGGACCAGGCGATTCAACGCGGCCAACACGTTGTCGTGCCCCACGAAGTTCCATGGTTCCTCCACATCGGGGACGGTCTGCTCACCCAAGATGCCCGCGTGCACGTCCCCCGTGCAGTACGGCATGTAGACGACGTTGGCGTCGAGGAACGGGTTCTCGTCGTGGGCGAAGTCCAGCACACCGTCGGGGTTGGCCTGCATCGCCTCGGGGCCCGTCTGCATCAAGGGCGAAGTGAAACCGCAGGTCACGGGATTGAAGCAGGCGCCGCCGCCTTTGAAGTAGAGCACCAGTCGTGCCGCGTCCTCGACCCGGCGCACACCGACGCCGCCCTGTACTCCGCCGTTGCACGCCATGCCTTCCACCTCGACGAAGTGCCACGCGCCGTCGGCGGGTACGTCAATAGGCTCGCCATCAAAGACCATGGGCTCACCGGTACCCGACGAACTCGATCCGTCGAGACCCGAGGTCGAGGAGGTCTCGAGCCCAGTCGAGGAGGACGCCGCGGTTGTCTCCCCCGCCGTGCTTTCGCTCGAGGCTGAGCCCATCGATTCCGGCGTGGAGCTCTCCCCTCCGCACGCCCCACTCGCCATCAACGACACCAGAACCCAACGACCGCACCGCACGAGCGAAGGATAACCCTTTCACGTGCAACCTGACACAAGGTGCCACGTCATGGTTCGCATGCGACTCCAGCGACTGCTGCTCGTGTTTCCCCTCCTCAGCCCCTTGGGGTGTGACGACGACACCAACGACGGAGGCGAGATGCCGGCAGGGACCAGTTCCGAAACCGACGCCTCTGGGACGGACGCCGATGAGGACCCCACCGCGAACCCTGCCGGAACCTCGGGGGGTCCGGCGACCACAGGAACTTCCACCAGCAGCACGACCGATCCTGGCGACGAGACCACAGACGACGGTTCGGACACCTCGGGCACGGTGACCACGACCTCCGGCACCGGCGAGGCCGAGAGCTCCACGGGAGAGGGCCCCACCTCGGGTCCCGGCGTGCTTCCCGGGGAGGGCGGACTCGAGGCGTTCTGCCGTCGCTTCTTCGAGTGCGGCGGCGCGTACTACAGCGACGAACAGGACTGCATCGACGCGACCGTGGGCTACTGGGGCGAATGCGCAGAGGTCACCGACGCACTGGATGGCTTCGGCGCGTGCATGTCCGAGATCGCGTGCGACGACTACAACCCCGATGCGTATAACCCAGCGAACACATCCTGCAGCGACCAATGGTCCGACGTGCAAAGCGCCGGACCGTGCTGATCGGGCGTGTATGATTTGGGCGTGAGCGAGCGTCGTCTCATCACCGGCCTGACGGCGGCCGGCATGGCATACGCCATCGTTCGCTACAACGTCTTCAAGGGCGTGCCCTGGGAACAACTCCCGGTCTACGTCAGCAACAAGGCGATCGCGTTCGTCGGCCTGTTGCTGCTCGGGCTCTCACGCGTTGTCGTCGACAAAGGGCGCCGCAAGGGGCTGGGACTTGCCGGTGCCGGCTTCGTCGCGGTGCACCTGCTGCTCTCGCTGATCTTGGCAGGGCCGGAGTACTTCCCATCGCTGTACACCGCCTCCGGGCAGATGACAGGCGCAGCTGCATTGTCGATGCTCGCAGGCGCTCTCGGCTCGGGCGCCTTGCTGTGGCTGTTTCACTCGACGAAGGTGCGCCCCGTCGAAGGCCAACGACACCGCACGAGCTTGGTGCCGGGCCTCGGGCGCGCCCTGCTGTTTTTCACCGCGGTTCACGTCGCGCTGATCGGGGTGCGCGGGTGGTTCGACCTCCCGTCGTGGCCGGGGTCGTTGCCACCGATCACGCTGTTGTCCTTTATGATCGCGACGCTGTTGTTCGTGATGCCGAAGGTCAAACGGTAGGGCTGCTCAGCCCTGCTCGGCGACCCAGGCATCGAACAGCTCGAGCGCCTTCGGATCTTCCATCGCGACGAAGGCCTCGCGAGCCAGCTTGGCGTCTTCGCGCCAGGGGAGCTTCGCCTCCACCTGAGACTGCGCCAGCGCGAACGACACCTCTGCACGCATGGCCGCCGAGGGGTGGTGTATCGCGCGGGCCCTCAACAGGTGTTGAACGGAGGTGGACGGCTTCCCAGCCGCGAGTTCGACCTGCGCGAGGTAGTAATAGTCGAAGACAATGTTGGGGTGCTCTGGACCGAGTTCCTCGACCTCGAGCGACAGCACCTCTTCGAACATGGTCCGTGCGACATCCAGGTTCCCCTGTGCGTGCTCGATGAGCGCCAGGTTGGACAGCGGCGGCGCAACCCCGGCCGAGCGCGCGCCCTCGAGAGCGCGGTGCATGTCGACCGACCGTTGGAGCACCCGTTTGGCTTCTTCATACCGCTTCAGTGACTGCAGCGATGTGCCGAGTCCGTTGAGTGTCGCCGCAATGTGGGGATGCTGCGCGCCGAAGACCTTCGTCTGGATCTCGAGCGCCTCCCTGGCCATCCGGACCGCTCCCTGATAGTCCCCCTCTCTGGACTCCAGGCTCGCGAACAACGCCAAAATGGTCGCTCGCGCGGGATGCTGTTCAGACCCTTCGGGCAGGGATTCAAGCGCATCTCGGAAGTGCGCCCGTGCAGGCTCGGCGTGCCCTCGCGCCCCTGCGATCTCGGCCAACCCCGCAACCGCCTGGGCACGGGATGTCCCCATGCCAGGGTTGGTCGCATCCATCATGGCGATCGCCTCACGGTACCCCTGCTCGGCCTCATCGAGCCCACCGCGGACCATCGAAACATTCGCAAGATTCGACAGCGAGTCGGCGATCTGAGGATGCTGGTCCCCGAACACCGCCCGCCGCATCTGAAGCGTGCGTTCAAACTCAGCGGTAGCGTCTTCGAGCCGCCCTTCAGACAGGGCCAAGGCGCCACGGGCTGCGTGCACCGATGCGACCTTCAGGTGTTCGGGCCCCCAAGCCTCCCGCGCCAGCCCCAACGCTTCCTCGAGCAGTGGCCGTGCGGCCCCGAAGTCCGCATGCGTGATCGCCATCGACCCCCGGGCGAGTGCCAGCTCCGCAGCGAGTTCGGGGTCCGCGAGTGCCCGAAGCTTGGTGTTGGCAACCGTCACCCATACGTCGCCTTCGCCGCGCTTCGCCAGCCCGTCCCCCACCACGTTCACCAGCCTGACCGCGGCCCGAGCGGAGACGACCTTGTAGCCGCAGGCTTCCGCTTCCTCGAACGCTCGCTTCAGCGACACCGCAGCGTCGACCCACTGACCATGAAGCCGCTGATGTCGACCTCGCAGCAGAGCAACCTCCGCCTGCATCGCGGCGTCGTCCTGAGCGTCGCGTTCCAGCGCGACGAGGAGCGCGGGCACGGGTTCGAGGTCCACCGTCTGGAGGTGCGCTCGAACCTCGGCAACAGCCTCCCGGAGTCGAAGCCGCTGCTCCCCTTGCCCCGACCGTGGCGGCGGCGGTTCTCGAACACCAACCTCTGCGAGGTCTTCACAGATCGACGGCTCGCGGAGCGCATAGACCCCTTGTGTGACAACCTCGACCGAGCGCCCGATCGTCAGGACGGCTCGCAGCTCGGCTCGCCGCTCGGCCAAACACGCTTGCTGCTGATCGTAGCGTTCATCCGACGTCTCCCCGTCTTCGTGTGCGCGACAGGTCTGCAGCCGAGTTGCGCCCCATGAGGCAACGAAGGCGTCGAGCCGACCCAGCGCGACCTCCCTCGACCCCTCAGGCAAGCCTGTATCCGCCCACTGCGACAGCAGTCCATCTCGACTCCCGGCTCCATACAGTGGCGCCAACTCCAGCTCCACACCTTCACATCGGCTCGGCTGTAGGCCCCAACCAATCGCGCCGGCCACCCCGAGCCCTCCCATCGCAATCCACAACGCAGGGCGACGCGACACCGGAGCCGCTTCGAGCGCGACGCGCAGCGCGTCCATGGATGCGTGGCGTTGCGCGGGCTCACGACGCAGTCCCTGCTCCAATGCCCGGACAACGTGCGACGGAACGGGCGACCCGCTCGGCACTTCGAGGGCGAGTTCCCCATCGACGATCTGGATCAGCGGCGTCTTGCGGATCGGATTGTGGCCGAACAACGCCTCCCACAGCGCAACACAGAAACTGTACTGGTCGGCGCGAGCATCCGCCGCCTCCCCCACGCGCTGCTCCGGAGCCATGTATGCGGGCGTTCCGGCCATCGGGTCCGTTGCACCGCCCTCAGATTCTCCTGAAACCCCGGTGGTGTTTACCGAAGCCGCCCCGACCGCACGGGCCAGCCCAAAGTCGAGGACCCGAACGCGTCCGTCGGCGCCCACGAGCACGTTCGAGGGCTTGAAGTCGCGGTGGACCATGTCGGCGGCGTGCGCTGCCGCCAGACCGCGCGCGGCCTGAAGATAGATTCTCAGCCGCTCCTGCCAGTCGAAACTCTCGTCATCCCGAACGTCTCGGAGCGAGCGTCCCTCAACCCGCTCCATCGCCAGGTAGACCAGCCCGTTCTCCTCTCCAGCACCGTAGATGGGCACGATATTGGGATGCGAAAGCTTGGCCAGCGCCTTGGCTTCCCGGAGCATGCGCTCCTTGGCACGTGCATCCGTCCGGTCGGCCCGCAACAACTTGACCGCAACATCGCGCTCGAGGACCTCGTCCCGGCCAGAGAACACCACGCCCATGCCACCTTCCCCGAGCTTCTCACCCACCCGGTACTGGGCGATGCGCTCTGGGACGGGGATCTCTGCTCCGCCCGCGTCCCCCATCCACGCTGGTAACGTCGGAGATTCGCCGTCGACTCCTCTCCCCGAGGATGACTCCCCTGCCACGCCTGCATGGTAGCGTCTGCCGAAGTGGATTCGGACCTGCAGCTGTTCTTCGCGTGGCGCGAGGGTGACCGAGACGCGGGAGACCGGCTGCTCCGCAAACATGTCGCGAGCCTTCGTCGGTTCTTCCACAACAAGGTGGACCGCGAGGTCGACGACCTCGTCCAGCGCACGTTCCTCGCGTGCACCAAGGCCAAGAACACCTTCGAAGGTCGTGCCAGCTTCCGAACACTGCTGTTCGTGCTCGCCCGCCGGCAGTTGATCCGGTTCTACGAGCGCGCGGCCCGGCACAACGGCGAAGACATCGAGTCGCTCTCGGTGGAAGACCTTCGGACTTCTCCAAGCCAGCTCGTGGCCCGGGCCAAGGAGCACACGCTCCTGCTTGCCGCCCTGCGGAGAATTCCCCTGGAGCTCCAAATGACGGTCGAGCTCCACTACTGGGAGGACCTCACGACGTCCGAGCTCTCGCAGATCATGGAGATTCCGCAGGGCACGGTGAAGAGCCGCCTGCGCAGAGCTCGGGAAGCGCTCGCGCGCGAACTCGGGACGTTCGAGGATGACGGCGCCCCTTCCCAGCGCGCGACCGACGACCTGGAGTCCTGGGCGAGAGCGCTCCGAGAGACCGCAGCGCAACCCGCAAAGTAGCCCGGCTAGTCTAGCTCGAGCGATGCTTCGAGCGTCTCGTCGACGAGCGCAGGATCCACTTCGAGCTGCTTCGCGATGTCGACCATTACGGCGCGCTCCTTCGAGTCGGCGTGACCGTCGGCGATTGCGATGACACACAGGTCGCGGATGAGCTGGGCCCGACGCATGACGGGCGCTTCGGCGTTCGCGGCCCTGACACGAGAGGGAAGGTCGTCGCGCAATGCGTCCACGCTGAGCTTGCCGGTGACCGTGCCCTCGCCGAGGAACCCATCGAGTGCGTCGATTTCTTCCTCCGAAATGTCTCCGGACGCAGCGGCCACCATCATGCCGCCAGCCAGCAGCACTCGGCGCAACGCCTGCCCTTGGTCGGTCTTCGCCTTGAGATAGCCAGGCTCCATGATTCCCATGACCGAGCCGACCTCCATCTCGACCTGCTCCAGCGAGGCTCCGCCCTTCTTCATGGCCTCCGAGCCCGCGAAGAGCTGAGCGGCCTTGAGTCGTAGCGGGCTGAACGGGTGGGTGGAGAACCACTCCCCACGATCGCCGTCGTTTCCGGTGGCGATACCGTCGGCCCGGATCTCCTCCATCTGGGCGAGCAACGCGTCGACGGCAAGGTTGGTCTTGGTCCCGCGCAGGCCCGAAGCGAGCTTGAACAAGCCTCGCCCAACCGCATCGATCGACCCCGCGCAGTACAGCCCCGCTCGGTCCGCGGAGACCTCGGCGAAACGTGACCAGGAGAACAGCTGCAGCGCCACCGCGTGGCGAACCTTCGCCCCCTTGAGGACCGCGCGAACCGGCAGGCCGTGGTGGCCAAACTTGTGGTGCCCCAGCTCGTGACCGACCACATACGTCAGCTCGCCCTGATCGAACATCTCGAGCAGCTGCGAGCTGAACAAGAGGAACACGCGACCGTCCTCCGGCTTGACGACGGCGGCGTTGGCTTGGGAGTCCGGGTAGACGTACGGTTCGAACTTGGAGTCGAGTTCGAGCTTCTCCTTGCACGTGTCGATCATCTTGTGCAGCTCGGGCGCCAACGTGGGCGTGAGCCGGACCGAGGTGGAGAGGAGCTGCCGACGAACCTTGACCTGCTCGCTGTCTTCGAGCGCCGCCTCAGCGGCACGCCGCACATCGGCGTTGTTCATCAGCGACGCGTAGAGGTGGGCATCGGCTTGGGCACGAAGAGGCGACTGGCTCACCGACGGAGCATAACCGCGGATCCGCGATCCGATGTGGGGCAGATCTCCGCGGACAGGGCCGCACAGGCGGCCTGTTTGTGAACGTCAGAACGTCTCTTGCGTGACTCCGCCGCCGCCTCCACCACCGCCGCCCCCGCCTTTGACGTCGGCACCCCACGGGGCGGGAACATCGAGTCGCAGGTTGTTGGGGTCAGAGGGTTCGTCCACCGGGGGTATGTCCCGCTTGGGACCACTGGGTATGTCGAGCTTGGGTTGGGGCTCTGCGGGTACAGCGTCTGTGTCTGCGCCCGCCTCTGGACTCGGCACCGCGTCGCCCGAACCCGACGACGAAGCCCTCACGCCGTAGTACGCCCCCGCCCCCGCCCCTGCGCCCACGGCGAGCGCCGCCGTGAGGCCGAGGAACTTTCCGACGTTGAAGCCAGACGCGCTCATGCAGCCGAACGTAGCAGACCCAAGCCGACGCGGTATGTTCAGCGCCTTGCTGGTCGCGCTGACCACCGCTGGAGCACTCTGGACCCTCGCTGTCACGGCGAGTCCCGCCGTGCGATGGGAAGCCCCCGCGCTTTGCCCAGGTGCTGCCCAGGGTCAAGCGATGATCGAGGCGAACCTCGGCGTGGCGCTGAACGAGATCGAGACGAACGCGGACTTTGCCGTCACCTTGTCCAAGGGTTCTCAGGGTTGGTCCGCGATCATCGGCATGCGCTCCAGCGCCTCAAACTCGACGCGAACGCTTCCGGCCGTCGACAGTTGCCGGGAGGCGAGCGAGGCCGCTGCGCTCGTCGTCGCCATCGCCCTGCAACCGTCCACGGCCGCACCTCAGAAAGCATCGGGTCCAGAACCCGAGCCCGAGCCCGAGCTAGTTCCCGAGCCCGAGCCCGAGCCCAAGCTGGTTCCCGAACCCGGGTCTGTGCCGGGGCGGGCTCCCGAGCCTGAGCCCGAGCTGGTCCCGCAGCCCGAACCCGAACCCGTTCCTGCCGCACAACCTGAGCCAGCTCCGTTGCGATCGCCCGCCCCCACCCCGGTGCGCCTGACCGTCGGTGGGCACCTCGGCATCGCAGGCGGCGTCCGATACGGCTCGCTCGACCAGGCGGTCGGCGTCCTCAACCTGCGCGGCGGCCTGCTTCTCCGCCGTGCACGCGTTTCACTCGAGGCTGTCGTCGCTCCGCAGCGTGTGGTCGCCGTCGACAACGCTGCACAGGTCCGATTCACGCAATGGGGCATTGCCGCTGGGGGCTGCTGGCGCATTCCGCTCGCCGAGAGCATCTCGCTCGAACCCTGTGGCGGGATGGAGGTCGGACAGATGGTCTCGACTCCCGAAGGGCTTGAGGACCGAGCAACCCGGGCCCCGACCTGGCTCGCCGTGCGCGCTGGCCCCCACGTCAACTGGCGCTTCCTCCCACGCGCAGGACTGTGGGCAGGGGCTGAGGCCTTGGTCCCGCTGGCGCGACCGGCGTACAAGGTCGGCGGCGTTGGCACGGTCGCCCGCACCCTCCCCGTGGGCGTCAGCGGCTTTGCAGGGGTCGAAATACGGCTGGGAAAGCCGTTGTGAGCAGCTTTTGAAGAAAAATGCGGGATCGGGCGAAGATTGAGTGATGGATTCGTCGGCGGCGCGGAACGGACTGGGCGTGGAAGCCCTCGCCGCCGCGGTCGGCCCGACCGCCCCGCCGCTCTCCGAGCCTGGGCGGGCCGGAGAACAGGCGAGCGCCAAGCAAGCCCTCGAAGACGTATACCGCCAGCATCAGCGCTTCGTCTGGCGGTCCCTCGCCCGACTTGGCGTCGCCGACCCCGCGCTGTCTGACGCGACGCATGACGTGTTCATGGTTGTCGCCCGACGCCTCTCCGAGTTCGAAGCGCGCGCGTCGATCAAGACTTGGTTGTTCGCGATCTGCTTGCGAATCGCCCGCTCGAAGCGTCGCGACTACGCGCGGGAACAGAAGCGACGAGAGCAGTATGGGCTGACCCGCCCCGGGACCCACACCGACCCTCACGGCCAGGCTGACGCCGCACGTACGCTTCGCGACCTCTTGCAACAGCTCGGTGAGGACAAGCGCGCCGTGTTCATCATGGCTGAGCTCGAGGAAATGACCGCGCCCGAGATCGCATCGGTTCTCGGCATCAAGCCCGCCACCGTCTACTCCCGGCTCCGTCTCGCCCGAGCCGAGCTCGAACGCGCAGTACAACGACAGCACGCGCGAGAGCGACGTGAGGTGGGAGACGCTCGATGAACCTCGACGACCTGATCGCAGCGGAGCGCTCCGCCCCAGCGGAAGCCACAGAGTCCGAAACCGTCGAGGTCTGGCGCTCGATCGAGCGCGGCTTCGTTTCCGTCGTCCCGATCGTCGGAGCCCCCACGGCCACGGCCAAGGCCTCCACCCTCGGCAAGCTCGGGCTTGGAAAGCTCTCGGGCGTCCTCTCCACGACCGCCGGCAAAGTCGTGCTCGCAACCACACTCGTCGGGGGCGGAGCCGTCGGTGTCACCACCTTGGACGAAGGCGACGAGGCCCGGGTGACCGAGCGCGCTTCTTCGACACCCCAGGGTCGCGGAGCGGCGACGAGCCCCCCCCGCCCTTCATCGGGCCCGCCTCGGAACGTCCCGACCGCAACGGCAGTGCCCAAGCAACCGCCGCTCCAGCCAGCCGATCCGGCGGTCCGGCCCCAGCCAACACCTCCAACTCCACCAGCCCATGCGGCGTCCCGAACTCCGCGTGCCGATAGCAAGCCTACCCGGGTCCGCCCGCCCGCGAAGCCGAAGGCCTCGGTTCAGGAGGAGCTCGCGTTGATTCAGCGCATGCAAACAGCTCTCCGAAGCAGCGCTCATGAGCATGTGCTGAACCTGGCGCGACGGCACGCAACGACCTATCCGTCGGGTGCCTTTGCAGAAGACCGGGAAGCGTTGCGGGCCCTCGCAGTGTGCGAGTCCGGCGACGCCGCAGGTCCCACCACCGCATCCCGTTTCCACAAACGCTGGCCCGAGTCGATGCACCGAGATCGCATCGAAGCGGCCTGCGAGTAGTCAACTATCCCCCCGCCCTTCTCGGGCTCCTTCCCGCATCGAACCGTGCGCGTCGCTGTGGCGTGGACATATCCTGGAGTCGCTTGTGAAATCCTACCTGACCGCCCTGCTCATCCTCTCCACTCCCGTGACCCTCGGCTGCAACCCCAGCATCGACCTCGGCGACCTCCCTGGAGAAACAGAGGGAGGCTCGGGCAGCGCAGGCGACACCGCTCAGACGGATGGAACATCGACGGCCGAGAGTGCGGGCACAACGACGGACAGCGACACCGACGCCCAGCCAGAAGGGGATGTCGAGGGACTCGACGTCTTGTTCGTGCTCGACAACTCCGGTTCCATGGAAGCGGCGCAACGACGGCTTCAGGAGAGCGCCGCTTCCATCGTGGCGGCTCTCGACGCGACAGGCTTGGACTACCGGATCGGATCGACGACGACGGACAACGGGAACTACTGGTGCGTGGGTTCAGCAACGGGCGACCCCGACAATGGGCACCTGGTCCCACCCGCCAGTTGTCGTAGTCGTTCCGAAGACTTCTACTTCGTCGGCACCGACACGGACGCGTACAACGAAGCTTGCGCCGACCTGTGCGGCCTCGACGAACTGTCCTTGGCCCCCGGCGCACCGCCATGGTTGTCCTCGAACACTCTCGCTGGCACGTCGATGGTCGATGCCCTGACGTGCTCTCTTCCGATGGGGATCAACGGCTGTGGCTTCGAACAGCCGCTCGAGGCGATGCACCTCGCGATGGCCCTGAGCGAGACCCCGGGCTCCGCGGAGAACGGTTTCATCCGACCCAACGCACACCTCGTGGTGATCTTCGTAACCGACGAGGTCGACTGCTCCCTCAATCCCACCCACGAACAAACCGTGGTGGGTGAGGAATCGGTCGGGAACCAGGTGTTCTGGTCGCTTCCCGATGTGCAGATCTCCCCCACGTCCGCCGTCTGCTGGAACGCCGGGGTTCAATGCTCAGGCCCGGGCACGCCGCAGTACGACGCTTGTGTTGCACATGACAAGGCTGTGGATGGCTCCGATGCGACAAGCGAAGCCGACTCCGTCATTCGTCCACTCGCGCGATACGCCAAAAGTCTTGCTTCCATTCGGGCGAGCAAGGTCGCAGGCGCAGGCGTCTACACGTACGGCATCACCGGGGTCCCGGACTTCTACGAGGGGCCCGAAGACGTCGTCTACGCCGACGGCCCCGATGCCTCGAACCCGAACTCGTTCCAGGCGACCTTCGGGATCGGCTCTGGGTGCCTGGGTGGTGGAATTGAGGCCGTGCCCCCGGTGCGGATGCTGGAGTTCACACAAGACGGGGACCAAGTGGGCACTTCGCTGTTCTCGGTCTGCTCCAGCACCTACACCGACTTCTTCGGTCAGATGTTTGCCCAGGTCGGCGGCTGAGCTCACTCGCAGGCGAACACTTCGTCGAGCGCCCCGTTGAGCGTACCAGCGATCGAGACGTGGCCGAGTCCGTTGGGGTGCACCAAGTCTGCGCCGCCCAGCATCCAGTACGCGGACCCGTCCGCGTAGTTGGGACAGCCCTCGGTTCCGAAGTGGTGCCCATGGCCCAGGAACACGGGGTACTGGTCGGAGAGGTAGGTGTTGGGTCGCGCGTCGACCCGCGCTCTGAGGGTGTCGTTGTACTCGCCGAGCAGCTGCGTCTTGAGCGGACTCATGAACGCGTACGGGTCAGCGCTGCAGTCGTCAAAAGGATTGAACTGGGTGTTGATGATCAGCGTCGCACCGTCGGGGAAGTTCGCGGGGTCGTCGACCCAAGCTTCGATCCCATCCCAGAGCATCTCAAACTCGGGGACAAGCTCGTTGCGGTACGCATCCTCAGCCGCCGCATCCGACTGCAACAGAAGCGGCGAGATGTCGTTGCCTCCCACCCAAACGACCACCAGCGTGTGCCCGGGCATGCCTACGGGCGCTCCGGGAAGCTGCATGTTGACCACATCCCGGGTGACCGCTCCACTGACCGCCAGGTTTTCGTAGGTCGCATCGGGTGCGTAGTTCTCGGCCAGGTACTCGTGCGAGAGACGAGCACTGCACGTCTCCGACTCGATCTTTCCGTCTTGCCCAAAGCAGGCGAACAGACTGTCCCCGAAGAACATCATGCGCGTCGGGATGTCGCCGCACACATCGCCTCCCGAGGGGTCGCCGGTCTCCTCGGCAGCGCCACTCGAGCTATCCCCGTCGGACGTCTCGCTCTCGTTGACACCCGAAGTCGAGCCCGGCTCAGCGGTGGTGCCCGAAGGGTCCGTGCCCGTCGTCGCGACATCGCCGGTCGACGTCTCACCATCCGTGCCAGATCCTGTCTCGTCCGAGTCCGCCGGGCATCCAGCCGCAACCAGCACCGCTGCCCACAGAACACCCTTTGTCCACTTCGTCCCGCTCACGTCACGAGGACGATACAGCATCCCGACGGTGAACTCAGTTCGCAAGGATCGGTGACCAGAGCGCTTCGCAAAGCGCCCCTGCCAACCCCCGCGCGGTCGCGACGGTCGGAAGGCCCGCTTCCACGCACAGATCCCGTTGCCTCTCGATGCACAGGGCACCCAGAAGGTCCTGCGCAGCATCCAGGCGAGACCGTTCGACACGCTTTCGGGCCTCGCGCTCCAGGCGGCGGCGCGCCCAAGCATCGACTGCCCACGAGAACTCCGCATGTCGGACTCCATCGCACGCGACTCGCTCCATCGTTCGGCGAATCACGGGGTCACGGGCCGCCAATGATTGGTACCGCGCCTCCAGTGCAGCCCAAGTCTCGCGCACACAGCCCTCCATCGCGTTCTCGACCGCGAGGGACTCCAAGGGCCGAACCGCGATCGACACCACCTTGGGCTGTCGAGGCCGAACACCCCACCGCAACGCAAGCGTCTCGAGCATCGCCGCATTGTTGAGCGCGGCTGCCGAGACAGCGCGGGCCGTGCTCACCAACTCTCGCGGCGCGTCGTGGGCTCGGAGCTCTCGCCCAACCGCCCGCAACGCCATCCAAGAGCCACTCTCCGCATGCGCAGCCTCAGCCAACCAGGATCCCACCACGTCGTCCGCACCCGAGGCGAACGTCATGGAAGGGCAGATCGAGGCATGACCTCGGCCCCGCAGCGCGCGAGCAGCATCCGCCACCGCCGTCGTACCACCCCAGCAACCCGGAACCTGCTCGTGTTGTTCGAGCAGGCTCGTCATCAGACCTAGAAGTTGTCCCATTCACCAAGCCAATTCTGCAGCGCTCTCCCCCAAGGAGCTTCGCCGCCAATCCAGTCAAGCCGACGGCCTTGAATACAACTGCCGTGCCAAGCTTCCATCCGTGTAACCGCCGCGCCACCTCGCCCCACACCGCGACATTCGTGTCGGTGCGCGCGACTGTGGTGCCCCGATCGCAAGAGGGCGGGTAGACTGTGTAGACTCTGGCCAACATCGGCTACCTGCAGGTCGTCCGGCACTGCAACCACGTCTGCGGCTTCTGCTCGAACCCGACGACGCCGTACACCCACGACTTCGACAGCATGCGCGTGCTCGTCGACGACTTTGTCGAGCGCGGATACTTCGGCATCATCCTCACCGGGGGCGAACCAACGCTGCACCCCGAGCTCCCCAAGATCGCCGCCTACGCAAGCGAGCAAGGACTGCATGTTCGGCTCATCACCAACGGCTCGCGGCTCTCACAACCCGACTTCGCCCAGGCGCTGGCCGAGGCGGGCGTTCGGCTGGTCCACGTGTCGGTCTACTCGGTTCGACCCGAGATCGAGGCCAGGCTCCGCGGCACCGAAGACACCCTGTCCAAAGCCTACGCCGCCATTGACAACGCGGCTCGATTCGGAATCGAAGTCAACATCAACTGCGTCATCAACAAGCTCAACGCCGACCACCTACACGAGAACATCCGCGTGTTGGTGAAGCAGCACCCGCACATCCGGCACTTCGTCTGGAACAACCTCGACCCCTCGATGGGTCGTGCCGAGGTCAACCAGGCCACATTCACCCCCCGGCTGGCCGAGTTTGAGCTCTCGCTGCACCGAGCGATGAAGCTCCTGCATCGCAGCGGCCGGACCTTCCGCGTGGAGAAGGTTCCGCTGTGCTACATGACCGACTTCGCGTGGGCCAGCACCGAGACCCGCAAGATCGTCAAAGGAGAAGAACGCATCGTTCACTTCCTGGACGACAAGCAGACCGTACGGCAGACCGCCTGGGGACACATCTACACCGAGGCCTGCGATGCATGTTCGCTGCGATCGATCTGCGGCGGGTTGTTCGACCGCGGCGATGGGTATGACCCCGCCGAACTCCACCCCGTGTTCGTTCCGCTCCAACCCGTGGTCGAGCACGTTCTGGGCGATGGCACGGACCCGAGTCAGAAGCCGCTGACGTTCCCACAGTGGAAGAAGCGGTTCACACGGGCGGAGCGAGGAATGGACACTGCACCGCCGCAACGCGACGCGTCTCTCATCCCAGTCGGTCGGGTGACGGATCGCGGAGAACGGCTGTATGTAGCGAAGCGCAAGGCTGAGGCTCGCAAGACCGAGGCAAGCGGGATCGCGATGGAGCGCGAGCAGGGCGAGGACGCGTAGACCACGACAAGGCTGGTACTGACCCGGCAGGGCATCGCGACGCCCAATCACCGTCGCCGAGTAAAAAGCACCCCGCACATCAGCAACACCGCCATCAACCCGGGATGACTGCGACCGCCCACGCCACAGCCTCCTCCGACGGGTTCGGCTTGCCCACCGTCGACGTCAGTGCCACCGCTGGTGTCAATGGGCGGAACACCGGAACCGTCCGAGGTCGTCGTTTCTGAGGACTCACCCGATTCGGTTTCACCCGGGTGTCCTGCGCCTGTGCTTGTGCCCGTGCCTGGCGTCGGCGGAACCATCACGTCTCCGACCAGCACCTCCACCTCTCTGGACTCGGCTTCGTTGCCGCCCCAGTCGCGAGCCAGGGCCCTGAGAACCCAAATCCCTTCGGGCAGGTCTACATCGAAGGTGTACGGAGGTTGGGAACGCTCGCTCCCCAACACCTCGCCGTTGATCACCAGCCGGACGTCACGGACCCCCAAGCCCTCCGCATCGTCGGCACTCACCTCGACGACAACAGAGGACGGCGCGTCGGGGTAGCTCGTGCCAGCGCCAGGCGCATCGATGGTCACACTCGGCGGCAGTTCGTCCGAACTGCAGACTCCTCCACTCCCTCCCCTCGGTCCGTCTTCGCAGAAAACGTCGGCCCAAGTTCCGATGTTATCTGCATCTCCGGCGAAGAACCCTGCACAGTCAGACCCAGCGTCGGGAAACCCGTCTGCGTCGTGACATGGTGTCACGTCGATCCCGGTCACTTCCTCGACCCAAGGCACCCGGTCGCTGACGGTGAGATACGGAACACCGCTACACCCGGTGGTGCTCGCAATCCCTACCGTCCGCCAGGAGCCATCTTCGAGTCGCAGGAACGCAGGGGAACCAGCGTCGCCCGCACACGGGCCCACCCCTCCGTCCAGCAGGAAGATGCCTGTATCGAGGACCTCGTCGACCGTCGCCAGAGCCGCTCGCCTAACGTCATTCGGCTGTTTTCCGACGTCACCAAAACCGACGAGCGTGGTTGCGGCACCCACCCCAAGGTTCGTCGTTTCGCACCCGAACAGCGGCGGTGCGAACGGCAGATCAACGGGTTCGTTGAGCACGCAAACACCAAAGACCCCGTCGAAATGGCAGTTCTGGAGGTCGGCGACGCCATCCAGGTCCCCGGTCCCGGAGTGGCCGAAGATGAACCGGTATGAGTCACCAGGCCCGGCGTATCTCTGAAGGGCACTGGTCAGCAGAGCGACACGCGGATGGATGAGCACTGCCCCCTGGATGGCGGGGCCGACCGTGACCCGAGCCGCCGAAGGCCACGCGCATGCATCCACCGGCGCACCTCCGAGGATGGCCTGCGGATCGCGTTGCGCGGCCAGGTTGCCGGAGTTTCCGAACGCGACAATCACGCCCAGCAGGGCGATAGAGTAGGCAGGTCCCATCTACGCCCCTTCTCCACGACGCACGGGCATCTCGGAAAGGGTTGTTGTGACAAGACTGTGGGAAGCAAACGCGCAGGCTTTCATGGCGGTCCCCCCTAAGAGCCTCGCTTGCCGCAAACGGTTTAACCCTGGTTCGCCCCTTTTTTCGGCGCGAGAAGCGCAAGCCCTATTCGCAGACCAACGCGCGTGCCTGGCCACCACCGAGATACGCGTAGCTGTTGTCTTCGTTGTAGCCGGACACAACAACCGCAAACGCATCCGCGCTCGTCAGTACGTGCGAGCCTTCGGTGATCGCGACCCGCGCGACCTCCCATTCGCCCGAGATCGCGACGAAGTCTGCGGCCGCCAGCGCGACCCCGTTGAGGTCGATGTCGCCGGACCCGGTCTGGCGCGTGACCGTGAGGTGGTTGGCGACGTTGCCGCTCACGGTGCTCACGACGTAGGCCTCGAGCAACTGGGAAGCGCCGGGCATGATCACGTGGGCAGGGTCGCCCGAGGCCATCCCGGGAGCCACGGTACCGACGGTGGTGGAGCCAGCGAGGAACTGAGAGATGATGATCGGAGCGTCGGACTCCGCCACGAAGTCACCGGGCTCGGCGACCGTCCCGCCGACGGACAACTCCAGGGATTCTCCCGCTGCAATGCTGACCGGAGCGCCAGGAAGTCCCGTCACGCCCGGAAGCGCATCGAAGCTGACCTCCGCGTCTTCGACGGCGTAGATCTGCCACACCGCATCCTCGACCACCACGCCGCGTGGAGGCATACGAGCGGCGACAACGGTGTTGGAAGCCGTATTGGTGGGCGTCTGCATCTCCTCGAGGTGGTCGCAGAAGCTGTTCCCACCGGGGACGTTGCTGCACTCGCTCCCCGTGAAGACCCCGACGGGGGCGCTCGAGGAAATGAGCGTCCCGGTGAGAGAGGCGTCCGAGGTCCCGTTCGTGCCCGTCGCCATCATGACGACAACGTCACCCTCATCGAGCGTGATCACATCGGAGCCCCCGGCTGGGATGGCCGGCACTCCACCGCCACCGATGATCGTCTGAGACGGGGAGATCGTCACGTCGGTCGCATCCTCCCCCGCGACGACTGCGACATACTCTCCGAAGGTCCCGTTGACACCGTCGTATCCAACGACGTCGTAGTCGGAGTCCCACGACGCCACCGGGATGAGAAGCGAGGCGTCAGAGGTGAATTGGGAGATCGATGCCTGGTACGCAGCGATCGGAACATCGGACACGACCCGATACGCACCGCCCACGGAGATCGCCGTCGATCCCGACGCGTTGTACGGAACATCCTCAACGATCTGAGCCTCGGGCGGGATGTCGACGGGTCCGACCAGCGGAGTCCACACACCACCGATGAGCGTCTCGATGGTGACCGACGCCGTGTTGGACGGATGCGCATTCGCCAGCAGCAGCTGGTAGGTCGGCGGAGCCCCAGCGTCGTTGGCCAGTGGCATCGCGTAGAACTCGCAACCTAGCGACCCATCGAGGAGTTCCGCGGTGGGACAGTCGTCGGGAATGCCCTCGACGATGAACGGCACGGACTCATCCATGTCGTTGCAGTCCGTGCCCGCCTCAACGCCCTCGGGGGGATCGGCGTCGCCGTAGTCGTCGCCATCCTCGTCTTCGAGACACGCGGTGGGGCTATCGTTGGGGGCCGACCCCGGGAATGCGTTCGGGTTGTCATCGGCACAGTCGGTGCCGTCGTCTGCGCCCGGGTCGATCTCGGTCGCGCTGTCATCACCATAGCCGTCGTCGTCGACATCAGCGGTACACAACTCCGGCTCCAGCTCGGCGGCACCGGGATAGATGTCCGCCTCGGTGTCGACGCAGTCAGAACCGGGGTCGACGCCATCGGGAGGGTCAGCATCACCGTAGCCATCGCCGTCCTCGTCCTCGGCACACAGGTCCGGCTCTTCCGCCGCCGCCCCGGGGTATGCGTTGCCGTTGTCGTCGGCGCAATCGTCCCCGTTGGGCACGCTGCCGTCGGGAGGATCCTCGCCCGGAGGCACGTCGACACAGGTGTCCGGGTCACCAAACCCGTCGGCGTCGGCATCCTCGCAGTAGGACACCGGCTCCCCCTGCTCACAGGTCAGCGTGTCCTCGTTGCAGACACCGGAGACACAATCGTCTCCGTCATCGCAGCCCTCGCCGTCCTCGCACGTGGCGCCACAGGTATTGCCGCAGTCCACGTCGGTCTCGTCGCCGTTCTGCATCCCGTCCATGCAGTCGCCGCCACCCTCGGTGTCCGAGTCCGTGCCGCTCTCCGTCTCCGAGTCGGTGTCCGAGTCCGTGCCTGAATCCGAGTCGGAGTCCGAGTCCGAATCCGAATCCGAGTCCGAGTCCGAGTCCGTCACAGAGTCGGTGTCGGATTCGGTGTCGGATTCACCTCCGCCACCGACGTCCACAGGGCACTCCGAGACCTCGTCCTGGAGAAGCCCATCGTCTGAACACGGGTCCGCACACCCCGTGAGTCCGGTCGCCACAAGTCCACTCGACAGAAGCCAGCGCATCGTTTTCGTATCCATCGTCAATCCCCCCTACGTGTGCCTACTTGAGCAGCTTGAACTCGATCCGGCGGTTCTTGGCTCGCCCGGTCTTGGACTTGTTGCTCTCGCGTGGCTCGAGTTCGCCGGCGCCACGCGTTTCGATCCGACTTCCGTCGATACCTGCTGCGACCATGTACTCCTTCACAGACTCCGCCCGGTCGGCGGACAGCTTCGTGTTGTAATCGTCGTTGCCACGGTCGTCGGTGTGTCCGCTGATCTCGATCCGGAGCTTCGGGAACTCTTTGAGGACCGAAATCGCGTTGTCGAGCTTGGCCGTGGAGCGCTTCTTGATCGAGGCCTTCGCGGTGTCGAAGAAGATGCCTTCGATGACCCCGGTGAACTGCTGGACCTTCTCCGGCACAATATCGGGACAGCCGTCCTCGTCCTCGTACTGGTTGACCGTCTCCGGCTCGTCCACGCACTTGTCGTCCGGGTCCAGGATGCCGTCCCCATCGGTGTCGGGGATGGGACAGCCGTCGTATTCGGGCACGCCCGGCACGTCGACACACTTGTCGTCCGGATCCATGATGCCGTCCCCATCCGTATCCGGGATCGGGCATCCCTCGTACTCGGGTACGCCCGGCACGTCGACGCACTTGTCGTCCGGATCCATGATGCCATCGCCGTCAGTATCCGGCACCGGGCACCCCTCGTACTCGACGACCCCTGGTACGTCGATACACTTGTCGTCGGCATCGAGGATGCCGTCATCGTCGCGATCGAGATCGGGTGGCGGCGGGGATTTCTTGCGGTTGAGCGCCAAGCCAATGCCGAGCAGCACCTCGGGCGAGTGCACCACGCCCAGCCCCAACCCCCGCCGCGCGGTCATCGTGTCGCGAACGTCGAGCCGCATCATGAAGCGGCGCGTGAAGAAGAACTTGAGACCGCCTCCGAAATGGAAGCCAAGATCGACGTCGTTGCCCACCGCGTCACTCCCACTGGCCACTGCCAGCCCGGAGACCCCGGCCAACGCAAACGGCGTGATGCTCCATCGCGCGACCTGAGCCACCAAGTGTCCACGAACCGCCCAGAGGTTGACCGCGTCGCCCGCGTCCGTCTCTGTGGGTAACCAGGCGCCCTCTGCCTCCAGACCGAGGAACCGCGCCGGGTAGTATCCGAGTCTGCCACCGACTTCGGGTGAGAGTGATGCTAGCGGCTTGAACCCCTGATCGGGGGCTCCTTCGATCGGCTCGAAGAGCTCGAGTCGAGGGTGTGGGAACATCAGCCCGCCAAACACCCCGAGCTCGACCATGTTGCGCTCGGGCGCCCAACGCTTGATCCAGCGCTGGTCCTTGCGCTTGTTCGGGTCCTCCGTCCCCTCCGCGCCCCCTTCGGCCGACGCCGAGCCATCACCGCCTCCAAGGGAGATGCTGCCCGAGGCATCAGCATCCCCTTCCGGGGCCGCCTGGGTCAGAGCAAGAGCGATGAGAACGGAAGTACTAGCAGTAAGCATGGCTGGTGCCCTCGAGCACACAGGATGGCAGGGCGCGTGAACACGACGAAAAAAGCCGCGGCGTAGACCTCCGCGAACAACAAACCCAATACCCCGCCCCTTGTGATGCCTGAACCGGCATACAGCCGCAAGGTGCTCTGCCAGCCGGTTTTGGGCGACTCCGCGCGTATCCGGTGGCGCCGGACGCTACACCGCGAGGCGGCGAAGCTCGGACAACAACGACTTCCCCGCCGCTGTCGGCTCGGCGTTTTCGAGCGTTTCGAGCCCCTCGCGATTCCCTTCCGCGATCGTTCTCAGGCGTTGCTCAAAACCTTGTCCCTCGCTGACACGGTGGCCCTGGCGGCGAAGTGAGCGATACAGCGACTCCACCGCCGTGAACGCGTGTACCGCAAGAAGGACGCCGTGCAGTGGCCGCGGATCCGGCCGTACTGGAGATGAGAACAGCGGCTCGAAAGCGTTGTGAAGCACCGGATCGATTTCGAGCAGGGCGTTGAGCTTGTTGTGGGAGAACTCGTGCACGATCGCCTCGACCATCGTCATCCGCTGCGGGTGCAGCGTCATGTACGCCGTGCCGAGGTTTTCCTGAAACGATGCGGAGAGATGGCGGGACTCCTCGTAGCCGACCGGGACGATCTGATGCAGGGCGAGCTCGATCTCTGCGTGTAAGTCCGGGAGTCCGACTCCGATCAGCTCCAGTGCGGCTCGCAGGCTCTCGACCCATTGTGACTGCGCTTGCCCCCCGAGCGAGGTGCGGTTGCCATCCTTGTCCGGGTGCGCCTCGTGCATGGCGAGCGGGCTGTCGTCCGCCCGGCACAACATCACGCCTGCACCCAATGGCGCGAACAGTAGGCCGTGCTCGTCTTGGGTCATCACCCGACCGCCGCGGACCTCGCCTCGCTCGCGCCACGAGGTAAACGTGGCATCGAGAACGACCGGGCCCGTCCACGACGCTCCCAACTCGTGTGCCAGCACCGCCTGCAGGGATTCACAGACGGCAACGCGATCGATGTCATCGCGCGACGGATCTCGGAGGCACCGGATCCGCGTTCCAACACCGGGCTGACGCAACACGCTGAACAACGCCCCGGGGTTCGACTTTGCCAACCCTGCGACGGCGGCCCGGCTCACGCCCCACGTGCGGCAGGTCGGCGGGGCCTCGAGCGAAAGCAAATCGAGGACCGTTCGACGGAGCGCTCTGGACCATACGCCACGCAACGTGCTCGAGCCGGGCCTCGGGACCGTGAGGTCATCCAGCACCAGCCCTTCGGCATCGGGCCACTTCATCCGTCGGTCACCGGTTGCAACGCTGCGAATCCGAACGCCCGCACGTGGTTGACATGCAGCCCTTCGCACGACCCGACGTGTTTGCATGTCTTGCAGCGCAGCGATTTCACCCGGTAGTCGGACTGCACGTACCGCCTTGCGAAACGGAAGATCTCGAGTTCGCCCTGCGGCGTCATCATCGCTGCGTCCAGGGTGGATGGTGTCGCGCGGGCTCGCTCTGCGCTGATGCAGGCCGGAACACCCTCGACCGGAACGGGGAGCTCGAACGCCTCGAAGAAGGCATCCAGCTCAACATCTTCGGACGCCGCGGTTGTGAGCCGATCGTGGCTGGGTTGCACGATGCACAGGCGATCTGGCGCCGCATCCAGCGACAGGAGCCACGGTGCTGTGGCCTTCGACAACGTGATCGCAACCTCGAAGGGCGCCTCCATCTCGAGCAGCGCTTGCGCGTGCTCGGTGGTCTTGACCAGCACGCGGGTCACCGCAACTCCATCGAGGGTTGGCTCGATGCCGGTGGGGTCCGCAAGTTCGAGTTCCACCGCCGCGACCTCCAACCCCTTCAGCGCCCGCTGTGCGTCCGCCAGCGTCGGTGCAACGATCCACACCGTCTTGGCCGCGGCAACGTGGTGCGCCACGCTGGGGTACTGCACCGACTTGCCCGCCCCGATCACCTGAAGACGATGCCGAGCTTGAACGTTGCCCGCCTGCGCCTCCTGAGCGATCTGACTGCGCTCCTCTGTGCGCTTCTTGGTCGCCGGGTCTCCGCCGTAGACCGGCTGCATCGACGCCTCGAACCCGGGCTCGAGACGCACCCGGGCGTAGGTCTGCTCCGCGACCGTTTCCCGAACCTCATCGAGCCGGTCGCACAGCGGCTCGAGGTAACAGTGGCGACACCGGTCCGGCTCTCGGCAGTCCAACGGGATGCCTCGCTCGAGCAGCTGCGCATACTCTTCCTTGCGACCGCGCACCTCATCACCGAGCTTGTACGGGTCCTGGATGAGCGACTCGTAGCCCTCGAGGTGAGGAACGGGAAAGCGGTTGAGCCAGATGTGGATGTCCGGACGCTTCGAATATTCGAACGCCTCGAGGAGAAACGGGCGCATCTCTTCAAGGTCGTAGAAGAGCGTTTCCTTGCCCTCGGTGTACGCGCGTCCGAACGGGATCACGTGGAGCAGGTCGTACTCCTTGACGCCCATGCCGACGAACGTCTCCAGGATGTCGGGCAGCACCTTCACGTTGCCCTTGTTCACGCAGACATCGATGTTGATGATCGGCCGACCATCCGCCATCGCGTGCTTCAGGCCCGTGACCTCTTGCTCGAATGCCCCCTTCGTTCCGACCAACGCGTCGTGAACCCGGGCGTTGGGACCGTGGATCGAAAACGTGATCTCCGAGAGGCCAGCGTCCAGGCTCCGCTTGAGGAAGTCGGGGTACGCGAACATCCGGCCGTTCGTGACGGTTTGCACTTTGCGGTAACCGGCCAGGGCCCCGAGCTTCACGAACTTGACGAAGTCCGGGTGGATCGTCGGCTCTCCCCCCGAGAGGATCAGCCGCTGCGCGCCCTTGCGCCGCCCGTCGAGGATCTGCGCCCGAACTTCTTCGCGGTCGCGGTTCGTCCCATCGTGCGTGTGTGAGTCGAGGCAGAAGATGCAGCGGTCGTTGCAGTCGTACGTCAGCCGAACCCAGTTGCGCTTCTCGTGGGCCGCCTCTTCGTGCTCCACGATCTTGGCATCGGCCTGACTCACGTCTTCCAGGATAGCCCACACCGGGCCGCATCGCGCTGATGTCGCGCTGGTGCGGTTCTGCTACAAGGAAGGGGCCGAGCAGGAGCTTCGAAGATGTCTGCAGCGATCATCATTGCCGCCTGGGTCGGTCTCGCCCCACCCGCCCCCAGCAATCCGGATGCCATGCAGTGGGAGGAGCTGGACGACCCCGACGCGCCCGCCCCCGCCGAGGCAACCCCGCCTGTCGAGGCCGCTCCACCCGCTGAGGCGACGCCGCCTGCCGAGGCGAGTCCACCCGAGGGTTCGCCCGAGGGCGAGGTGCCACCAACGGAGGCCGCCCCGGCCGAGCCGTCGCCGACCGAGGCGAGTCCAGCCCCGGTCCTTCCCCCGCGTCAGCCCGAGCCCGAGCCCGCCGCGGTTGAGTTCACGCCGACTGAACCCAAGTCCGAGATCGCCGAACTGCAGCCGCCGGGGGACTCCGAGGGGAGACGCAAGCCTGACTCGTTGTACGGGCGTTTTTGGGCCGGGCCCGTCATCGGCGCGGGCGGAAGTCTGTTCGCGATTGGAGCGTCCGCGACCTACTTCGTCATTCCCCACATCGGGTTGGGAGCGGAGTTGGTCAACGTCTTCTCGTGGGATCCCCAGGGCAGCTACTACGAGTTCCAGCTCACGCCCCAGGCCACCTTCCTCATGCTCCCGCGACGTCGCCTCTCTCCGTTGTTCTGGGGTGGCTTCGGGCTGGATACCTTCAACAAAGGCTTGGGAACCTACGGCCGTTGGTCCGCCGGTGGTGGCCTCATCATGTTGTTGGGTCGCCGATTCATGCTGACCGTTGGCGTCGAGGTCGACGGGCGCGTCCCCACCAGAAAATGGAACCAGACGTTCACGTGCGGGCCGGTCCGCGGCAACTGCACGATGGGTATTGGTCCCGCGCTCGGGATCTCCATCCCGTTCGGGTGAGGCCTCGGGTTTCCGAGCCAACCGCCGACCAAATCTGTCTGTGGGGGTGGCCTCGCGACGGGGACACGGACCCAGAGGGTGCGGTTTCGACAATTTGTCAGACGCTGCGTCATTCGCGTTCCGCTCGGCGTGAATGAGGGTCCTGGGCAACCACCGGCCACACATCCTGCTACGCTCGGCGCGTGTCCGATCTGGACGATGTCGAGCTCGTAGCCCGCGCTCTGGCGGGGGACGCCGCGGCGCGTCGGGAGCTTGGGCGGCGACTCATGCAGGCCGTCGCTCGCGAAGCATCGTTCGCGGTCTCCCGGCTTGCCGCCGCCGAGGGCCGGGACCCCCGGCAAGAGGTCAAGGACCTCGTCCACGATATCCTGTTGGGCTTGTTCGAGAACGATGGCAATCAGCTCCGCCGGTGGGACCCGCAGCGCGGCCGCAGCCTCGAGAGCTTCGTGCAACTCATCGCCCGGCGGCGCATTCCGCGAATGCTCAGCGGTGGGCGCGGCAATCCTTGGGCCGATGCCCCCCTCGATCCGGCCGATATCGACACTGCCGACGACGCGGACCTTGCCAAGCGGCTCGAGCAGCGCAACCAACTCGATCAGGTCCTCGCTGCGATGCACGCCAAGATGAACGAGCGCGACCACGAGCTGTTCGACCTGCTTTTCGTCCAGGAGATGTCCCCCGATGCGGTTGCCGAGCACATGGACATGACGCGGGGGGCGGTCAATGCTTGGTCGTATAGGATGCGGAAACTGGCCCGAGCCACCGCCCTGTGCGCGGATGCAAGGCCAGCTGAGACCGCCGCCTGTGGGGGTGCAACGCATGGCTGACGAGCTCCTCGAAGCACTCGCCCAACATCAGCGAGAGACGGACGCGAAGGACCCCCCGATCCCGCTCGACGACTTCGACGGTGAAGCCGGGGACGCGTTGTTGGACGACATGTTTGCCGAGCTGGATGCGAAGGCAGCAATTGCCGCGGCGCCGTCGATCGCCGCACAACCGCCGAACGTCACCGAGCTGCCGCAACGCCGCTCGACGGTGTGGGTCGCAGCCGCCGTGGCCTTGGCGGCTGCCGCCGCGCTTGTGCTCTGGTTCGCAGTCCGCGCACCCGTCGTCGACGCATTGCCGACCTACAACGCGATCGAGATTGCAGGGGGTCCTGCGGCAATACGTGGAGACCACGACGCCGTGGCGAGTCAGCTAGAGTTGCGTGGCCCCGACGACAACATCGACTGGAAGTTCTCGGCAGCATCTTCGGTGGAGCAGTCCGTCGCGGTCAGTCTGCTCGCAACCTCCAAGGACGGCCAGGTTGTGTTCGCGAAAGCGGTGGATGCGAACCTGAAGGCTTCGGGCTCTGCCCGCCTCCGCGGTCCACTCGACGGCTTCATCGATCTCCCCCCCGGTCAGTGGACCGTCGAGGTCGTCTTCTCCCACGCTTCCGAAGCCCCGTCATCGCCCGACGAGGTTCGAGACAGTCACTGGCAGCGGCTGCCGATCGAGGTCATCATCCTCCCCTCTTGAGCTGGACTCGATGGATGGCGGCCGCACTGCTGGCCGGTGGATGTGAAGCGAGCGAGGAACCTCGAGTCGACCCTGCGCCGGAGGTCGTCTACGGAGGATGCGTGGAGTTTGCGCCCGCGACGTGCATCCTAGAAAGCTCACCCCGGCTCAGCATCTGGCTCGACGTACAGCCAACCACGCCGCTGCTCGTCCGCGTCGATGGAGTGGCGGTCCCAGCGACCGGACGCGTGATCGAAGGCGGCGTACGGCTCCGTGTTGCGATTCCCGAAGGTGCCAAGTCCGTCCAGGTCGAAACCCCCGGCCGACGCTGGAGCCCTGAGGTCACGCTGGCGTTTGAGTGGAGGGCTCGACCTCCCATCGATGGTATCTCCCCCAAGGCGCTCGAAGCGTTCGCAAACGAGAACTCGGGCTGGGCAAAGCTTCGTGCCCTCGAACTACTCCGGCGCGGGTCGGGAGGAAAACCGGCCGGACTACGCTACGGGGACGCCGAACTGGAGCTCGCCCGCGAGTTGAACGCGGTACGTCACCAGATCTCGGCTCTGGCTTCGCGCGCGTACACCCACACCGAGTTCACGCACGATCACCGACGAGCGCGGGACGCTCTCGGCGCCCTCGAGCCCTTGACTGAGACAAACCCGTACGCTGAAGCTCGATGGCAGTACTACAACGCCCTACTCGCACGGCGTGCAGGAGACCTCGGCACCGCGATCGCAGGATTCGAGAATGCGCGGGTGCTCTCCGAGCGGCTCAACTACGGTCAACCCAACGTCCTCGACATGCTTGCGAACACGTTGGCGGAGCTCGGACGAGCCGAGGAAGCTCGAGCCTTGCTGCGGAAGCTGGAGACCGGACAATCGGACAAGGACCCGGGTTGCTCTCAGTGGCTCCGCGTCGCCAACAACCTCGCATGGGGCCAGCTCGTACTCGCGGCCGCAGGTCACGAACACGACGACCCACGCCCGCTTCTCCTTGCCGCCCTGGAGCGGGCTCGCAGCTGTCCGCATCCACGCCGGGAAGCCGCCCTCTTTCTCGACCTCGCCTTGGCCGAACTCGAATACGGGCGACCGCTGGAGGCGCAGGGATGGCTGGCACAACTCGACATCACTCCCGCGAGACATCGGGGTTGGATCGAGCTGGCCGAGTCTGCGGCCGCACTTGAGAGCGGAGACGTGTCAAACCAACCTCCGCTGCTCGCACAGCCAAGCCAGACGTCCGACATCGAGCTGGCATGGAACCAAAACGTGCAACGCGGCAACCTGCTCGCGGCGTGGGGCTTTGACGCACTGGCCGTGGAGGCCTACTCAGCAAGCGAAGCCCAGCTAAGTTCAGCATTCGAACAGGTTGGGACCCACAAAGGCGGCGAGTTGTACCTGGCGGGCCGCTCCGCGAGCCTCGAGGGTCTCGTCCAGGCCCTTGTGCGTATGGGCCGTCCTGGGGAAGCCGCATGCGCCATCCGCCTCGCACGCGCAAGGGAGTTTTCCCGGCTCGACCGAACAGCTCGACTGGGTGCTGCGACAGGAGACGAGCGGGCACGTTGGGAGCGAGCGGTCGCCGAGATCGCGAACGACCGACGTGCTGTTGCGCGCGGGGAGGCGAGCCTTTGGGAGCTCTCAGAAGACAAACAGGTCTCGGCCGCGGCGAAGCTTGCAGCCGAGGCCCGAAGGAACCGCGAAGCACTCGACGCCGCGATTCGGGGGCTAGGTCTCGAGCCGAACGCTCGCTCGTGTGCCGAGCTTCGACCGCCCTCACCGGGCGAGGTCATCCTCGTGGCGTTCGGATCCGATGTATTTGCACTCAGCGATTCGGAGATCGAAGTGTCTCAACGAACCGACTTGTCATCGCTGCAGACCCTGGCCGAAGCCTCTCGGCTCACCCTCGTCGAGACAGGTGCCGAGGTGGCCGAGCCACTGCATCTCAGGCCCTGGCGACATGCAAAGTCACTCCTCGACCTTGCCCCGGTCAGCTACAGTCTCGACCTGCCACCACGCGACGTCTTGGACACGGAAGCTCGCGCTGCGCTCATTCTCTCCGACCCTCGCGACGATCTGCCGATGGCCCGAAGCGAAGCGGACGCCATCGGACACGTTTTGGAGGCCGAAGACTGGACGGTCATCGACCTCCGAGGCTCGGACGCGACGCGCTCAAGCCTCTTCGAGCACACCGCCTCGGTCGACCTGCTCCACTACGCCGGACACGGCGTCCGCTCGGGACTCTCGGGGTGGGACTCCGCTCTGCTGCTCGCCAACGACGAGCGCTTTGGCATCCACGACGTCTTCACACTTCCTGACGTGCCCCGCGGGGTCGTACTGACAGGCTGCGAGACCGCTGCGCCCAGCCCGGACACCGTCGGCGGCGGCATGAATATCGGGCGAGCCTTCGTACTCTCTGGCAGCGATTGGGTCATCGCGGCCGACGCGGAGGTCGCGGATCGTTTCGCGGCGGATGTCGGTGTCGCTGTCCATAACGCAGTCGCCCTCGATGGCCCGACGCGACTCCGAGAGGCCCTTCTTCGTCTGCGTGCAGATGACCCCGAGCTGCCATGGGAACAGTTCAGGGTCATCACACCGTAGCCGCTACGGCAAGGTCCGCAGGATCAGCGGGTCCCGGGTCTCGATCGACGCCCCGTTGGGATCGGCTGGGTCGAGGAACGACATGATGACAAAGCCACGCTCAGCCAAGACTCCGTCGAGCTTCATAGGCACCACGAACTCATCAATGAACCCGGAGCGCGGCTCCACAACAGCCGCTTGCTGAAGCTCCTTGTCGGTGATCCCGAAGAAGTGCGGCATCCCAAAGACGTCGATAATCTCGAGGTCTACCGACTTGATATTGCCGGCATCGAAGTGGTCCCCGACGGTGAGCAATGCCGTCGCCTGGTCCGTCGACGTCTCCGTTGTCAGCACGCACTCGTCGCAGCCTGCCTCGGTAGGCTGCGGAGTGGTGAGCCAACGCCAGGGGTCAGGTTCGACTTCGGCGCAGTCTCTGGCAGACCCGGGGACAGGATGGAACGAGTACTGCTCGCCGCAGACGTTCGTGCACTCGAGCGGATCGTCGACGGAGAGAGAGTGCGAAATCGACACGACCGCCTCCAGGTCACCAACGAGCTGGCCAATGGTGACCGGCTGCGTGCTGAAGTCGCATGTTGGGCCGGGGCCGGGAATGGACAGGGCAACGGCAGCGCAGGCATCGATGCGATGCACGGGCGTGGATCCGGCCGAGCCGAAGTCGGCTGTCAGGTCCCCAACGGGGTGACCGGACAGGTAGAGCCTCTCCATCACCCCGGAAGGAGTCAGGGCCGGAGCGTAGCCCCAGACCATGGCCGCGGTCGCGCTCGCAACAGCGGTACCAACCGATGTGCCGGTCCGAATTGCCGCGCCGGGCAGGCCTGGTAGGCGCGCCGGCGCGACGGCGTGGCTCGAGGCTGCGGCGAGCCGTGGCATGCCGGCAGACCGCGATGTCGCCATCGCGGTGTCCGGGCCAAACAGTCCGCCGACGGCATGGACCAGCGGCGTGTACGCAGCAGTGTCTTCGACCCAGTCTAGGACGCCCAGCTGGACGCACTCCGCCTCGTCCGGGGCGGGGATTTGTTCCCAGCGCCCGGGGGCCATGGGCTCCCCGGTGCATGACAGACTGCTTTCATTGCCCGCAGCTGCGATAATAAGTGCGCCGCGACAGCGAGCAACACGAATGATGTCGAAGACGGAGCGGGCAGCGGGGTCCATGTCGGCGAGCCCCATTCCGCCGAACTGCTCTGCCTCCCAGGCGACGCTCAGGTTAATGATCAGACGGTCGGTGCCGAGCTGCGAGTCTTCCACCAGTGCGGCGTAGATGCCCTTCGCCAGATCGGACTGAAGCCCAATCTGGCCTCCCTTCTCGAGATTGAGACCGTCGTTGGTTCGAGGCAGCCCGAGGTAGTTGCGAACCGGATGGGTGCAACCGACGCCGGTCGGACAGAGAAATGATTCGACGATGCTGGCGACAACGGGCCCATGACTCGATTTGGGCTTGTCCGGTGAGTCGTTGGGATAGGTGTCGACGATGGCAGTGTGGACTGAGATCGGCGGGGGAACGGTGATGTCCTGCGGGTCGAAACGGCCAGACAGCCAGCCAAAGAAGTCCTCCAGATCTGTGCCAACCTCATCCGCGATTGCGGAGTTCTGAGTCTCGACAGCCCGGCAGTCCGTGCCGATCTCAAAGGCTGGAGAGTTGTCCCCGGCAGTCAGCCCGGCAGCAAGCGCGTCGACATGGCCCTGGGTTGTGTTGCTCGCTTTCGTGTAGCGGCAGTAGCCCCTCAACCCTGCCGGTGGCTGAGGCTCTCCGGACCCGCCAAAGATCCGCTCCCCCTCCCAAGGTCCAACGTCGTCGCAACTACTCTCCTGGCTGAAAACGACGACCTGGTTAGACAGGTCGCACACCTCAGCCCGCGACTCAGCTTCAGTGGGCGCGGCTCGAGGAGTCGCCTCGGGAGCGTCGAGTTCCCCCTCCGCCGAACACGCGAACGCGCTGGAGCTCAGGAGGAAGCAGGTCAGGTGACGGGTGAGGAGCGTGCTAAATTTCATGTTGGAGAGGTGCTTTGAGTTCTAAGAGTCGGCGACAGGCGAGCCGGATTGCGAGCCGGCGAACTTCGTTCGCAATGACGTGGCCCTCAATGACACGCCCCGTGACGATTTTTAGAGTCCAACCGGTATACCTTCGGAATCAAAGCATATTTTCCACCCGCACCCGACTCGGGGGCTGTCCCATCCCCGCTCGGTCCTTGACCCTCTCGCGGCGTGAGGCCGCAGGGTTTCCCCATGTCCAAGCAACGACTCACCGTCCAAGCCGTAGCCGAACTCAGCGGGGTCACACCGCGCGCCCTGCACTACTACGATGAGATCGGGCTGCTCAGCCCTGCTCGTGGCAAGGCGGACTACCGGATTTACAGCTCGGAGGATCTGCTCCGGCTCCAGCAGATCCTGATCTACAGAGAACTCGGCCTGCCACTGCAGCGCATCAAGGCGCTCCTCGATGAGCCCGGATTCTCCCCCGAGAGAGCGCTTGAGGAGCAACGGGTCAAACTCGCGCAGAGGGCCGAGGCCACCGCGCGGATGCTCGCCTCGGTGGACCAAGCGCTGGCCCGACTTCGCGGAGACGCCCGCGTCGAGCCCGCATCCCTGTTCGACGGTTTCGAGCCAGAGCGATACGAGCGCGAGGTCGAAGAGCGATGGGGTGGAACCGAAGCCTACGCCGAGAGCCGTCGGCGGACGCAGTCGTACTCCGAAGAAGACTGGGTGCGAATCAAGGGCGAGGCCGACGCGATCCTCCGACGGGTCGCCGCTGCGGTCGAACGGGGCGACTCCCCCTCATCGACCGAAGGCAACGCACTCGCCGATGCGTACCGACTGCACATTGACCGCTACTTCTACCCCTGCCCGCCGCACATGTTCCGGGAGGTCGCGTCGCGCTACACCTCCGACGACCGCTTCACGAAAAACCTGAACCGGTTCGGCGACGGCGTCGCGGCGTTCTTGGAGAAGGCCGCGTCAGCCAACATCGGTCGTTGAGCTACGCCGAGGCCAGCGCCTTGGGACGGTGTCCCTCCAGCGCCACGCGCTGTTTGAGTTCCGCTAGCTCGTCGTCCACCGAACCGGCTTCGAGCGCCCTGAACTGTTCCTCGAGCGAGGGCTCAAAACCACCGCCGAGTTCGAGCGTGGCATCGGCTTCCGCTTCGATCTGCGTGACTCGGTTCTCCATCCGCTCCAGCGCTCCGTCGTGACCCGAGGCATTGAGGCCTGCAAGCGTGGCGTTGATCGTTCGCTGCGCTTCTGCCCTACGCATCCTCGCGACCAGCATCCGGCGCGTGCGGTGGGCTTCCGCGATCTTCTGGCTCAGGCCCACCAGCGCGGAGCGAAGCGCATCGCTGGAGTTTTTCTGGGACTGCCATTGCTCGCTGTACATCGTCGCGAGCTCGTCGTGCTCCTTCTTGCGGATCAGCGCGGCACGAGCCAGGTCCTCGGCGCCAGACCGAACCGCGAGCATGGCCTTTTGCTCCCACTGCGACGCCGCGCTCCCCGCCTCGGAGGCCTGCTTGTGTAGTCGGCGCTCATCGGCGATGACAACGGCCACCTGCTTCTTCGCTTCGACCAGGGCGGCCTGCATGTCGAGGATCGCGAGGTCCAACACCTTCCGCGGGTCCTCTGCCTTCGAAAGCATGTGGTCGAGGTTGGCGCGGATCATGGACATCATGCGGTCGAACACGGTCCGCGCCATACCTGCGAGCGGTCAGGTCTATTCCGCCGAGCTCTCGGACTTACGGATCCGCCGTGTAAACGTCGACGCGCCCCGGGCCGTCGACGCCGGCATTGGAGATCACGACGACGTCCGTGGCTCCATCATCGTCGAGGTCCCCTGCGACAGCACCCCACACCGCGCCGGGCGCCATGAACTGGATGTCGGAAAGCTCGAAGTCCGCCGCGCCGTCGTTGATGAACATCACCGCTCGGTCGAGCGTGCGGCTGCTCAGCAAGACGTCGAGGTCGCCATCGCCATCGAGGTCGGCGACGGACGGCTTGAAGGCGCCCGCGAGAGGCAGAGCGGTGGGAGGACCGAAGCCCCCTTCTTCGCCCAGACTCACAGCTCCATCACCGTCCATGCACGTGACGACGACGTCGCTGAAGCCGTCATCGTTGAAGTCGGCGATCTCGCCATACCGTGTGCCAGCAACGTCTCCTGGACACATCGTGAAGCTGGGCCCCCGCTGCCGCCGTTGACGACCACCATGCTGCTCGAGTCGTACTGGTTGAACATCAACGCATCGATGTCGTCGTCGGCACCGTCCGCCGACAATGCGCCCGCCGCCATGCCTGAGGCGCCCTCACCAGGACCGGGGAAGTCGCCGTCTCCGCCAACCTGCCAGTTGCCGTTGGAGAGCACGCCCGTGACCCAGGCACGTCCGTAGGCCTCGGTGTACGCGACGTCCAAGATGTCGTCCCCGTTGAGATCGGCGATGAAGACGTCGGATAGATCGAACTGGTTGCCGAACAAGTTGTTGACCACCACGGTTGCGTTGAAAAATGCCCCCTGGTTTCGCAACCGAGTCAGAGAGTCTCCGTTGACGATGCCGTCGAGGTCGTCGTCGGCGTCGAGGTCTGCCAAACGGAGACGTCCGGCCGACCGCGCGATGGAGACGTTGTGCTCCTCGATGAAGCCCCCCACGCCATCGGCCTCGAGCACGACGAACCGGTTCTCGTCACTGGGCGTGTCGCCGCCCGCGATGAGTGCGATGTCGAGCAACCCGTTGGAGGAGATGTCCCCCAAAGCGACGTCAATCGGACCCGGAGGGGTCATGAGCGAGTTGGGCGTCACGTCGAGGCACAGCTCACCGGCGGTCGCGGACCCGTCGCCACACGCAGGCGCGGGCCCGGTTGTCTCCGTGGGGTCCGTGGTGGTGGGGCCGCTGGTGGTGGGGTCGGTCGGGTCGGTGTCGCTGGGATCGGTCGGATTCGTGTCCGTAGGGTCCGTTGCCGTGGGGCTCGTGGTGCCAGGGTCGCTAGAGGTTGACCCACTGGTGTCCTCGCCCGGACCGCTGGGTTGGCCCGATCCATCACTGCCAGAGCTCGATGCATCGTCCGTTTCCGCACCCGCGGGTGGATCGCCCGGGGTGAAGCATCCGCACAAGATCACCGCGACGGCCGCGTTCGCAGCCCACCGAGAAGCCTCCATCAAAGCCATGGCCGCAGTATAGGCCCAGCGGCGCGCACATGCTGGTATCGTCACGAGGTGCGGTTGCGCGTCGTGTCTCCCCCGGTCAGTGTGGCCGAGGACTTCATCGACTACCCGTACTTCTCCGACCTCGGGGCCGTCCAGCTGGCGACCGTTCTGCGAGAGCGCGGGCACGAGGTCAGCCTCGTAGATGCGTTTGCGCTTCCCGGGGCAGGGCTCCAACGTCGAAGTGATGGGCGCTTGCTTCTGGGCGCATCGGTCGAGGCGACGCTGTCCGCCGCCCAGAGCGAGGTTGACGCAACCGTCATCTCGTACACCCCGTTCCACCGCCCACCACACCGCGACGACGTGCTGGCCAGGCTGCTTCAAGGACTGCGCGGACCGCTCATCCTCGCCGACCTCTATCAGTCGGGGCAGCACTATGTGCAAGTGCCCGGCGCCTCGGTGCTCGCCTCCTACCCAGAACTCTCCGCATACGTTCAATACGAAGGCGAGCGAACGGTCCCCGAGGTCCTGGGGGCCGGGACCGCGTCGGGGGTGATTCGGGGCGAGCAACCCGACCTCGCCGAGCTTCCCCCGCCGGACTGGAGCCTGGTCGACGTACAGGCGTACTGGCGCTTTCACGAACGCATCGTCGCGGACCTCGGACGCGCCGCATGGGCATTCCCGATCACCCAGCGCACGCTTCCAATGGTCACCAGTCGCGGGTGCCCGTTCACGTGCATCCATTGCTCGAGCAACCCCGACCGCCGCCCGAACGAACCCAAGACGCAGCGGCGCCTTCCCGCCCACTCTGTGCAGCAAGCGCTCGGTACGATGTCCGCACTCGGGGCCGGCCGGGTCGCGGTACTCGACGAGATGGTCAACGTGCACCGCTCCCACTTCGAGACCGTGCTCGATGCGGTCGAGAGTGCGGACTTGTTGCTCGAGGTTCCCAACGGAATGCGCGCGGACTACCTACGCGCCGAGGACTTCGTCCGGCTCCGTGAACGCGTCACGACGATCAGCGTGAGTGCAGAGAGCGGCAGCGCCGACGTGGTGCGCGAAGTCGTGCAAAAGAAGCTCGACCTCTCGCACATCGAGGACGCGGCCAAGCACGCCCACCAGGCCGGCGTCTCGCTGCTGATCCACTACATGATCGGGCTCCCCGGGGAGACCGCCGAGCAGATCAACGAGACGTTGGCGTTCGCCCTGCGCCAGTGGGACGAGTTCGGGGCGTACCCCGCGGTCCAGTTCGCAACACCTCTTCCGGGGACGGAACTTGCGGCCCATACCAAGCTTCCGATCGTCGAAGACTGGGGCCCTCGATTTCAGAAGGCGGCCTCGATCACCGGGTGCGACGTTCCTCCGGAGCTCCTCACCGCGTTCATGGACACGTTCCAGAGCCGGCTCGATGCCTCGAGCGGGCCGAAGAAGCTGATCATGAACGTCACCTACGCGTGCAACAACCACTGCACGTTCTGCGCGGTGGGTACGCGGACGCAGATCGACGGGCACCCGCCGCGACAACGAGAGCAACTCGACCGCTACCGGGCGCAAGGCGTGGAGATGGTCGACTTCGACGGGGGCGAGCCCACGCTCAACCCCGAACTCGTAGGGCTCATCCGATACAGCCGACAGATCGGCTATCGCATGGTCAACGTCACGACCAACGGCCGCATGTGCGCCTACGAGGGCTATGCGTCCAAACTCGTGCAGAGCGGGCTGACCACCCTCCTGTTCTCCGTGCATGGGCACGACGCCAGGACCCACGCCCAGCAAGTCGGTGTGGCCGAAGCGTTCGAGCAGACCACACAAGGCATTCGGAACTGTGTCCGTCTGCGACCTGCAAGCGTGGAGCTCGGCATGAACGTCACGATCACCAAGGGCAACCACGACAAGCAGCACGAGCTGACCGAGCTCGCGTGGTCGTTGGGCCTGAAGTGGCTCAACATCCAGTTTCTCACCCCCTTCGGGCGCGCAACCCACTACGTCGCCCCCGATACGCAGGCGGCTGCGGACCAAACGCGGTCGGTCATCGACGCGTATGGCGACCGCATGAAGATCCAGGTGATCAACCTGCCGTACTGCTTCATGCCGGGCTACGAGCAGTACCTCCAGGGCGACCTGCTCAAGCTCGAGCGGCACATGGTGTTCGTCAACAACGAGACCGTGAACCTGGCCGGGTACCTGGCCGAGCGACGCACCCGCAAGCCGCAGTGCACAACCTGCCCGCACGCGTGTTTCTGCGGCGGGTTCTACGAGCTGGACAACGTGCCCGAGCCGCCCTGGCTCATCGAAGCGTCCGACCTCGTGCGCCCTCTGGACGACCCCAGGCGGCACGAATCCGTGCCCACCGGATTTCAAGGCCGCGTCGCGCAGCGGCTGGCCGAAGACTCGGAGACCTCATGAACGCACCGCAACGAAAGTTCGACCCCCTGAGCGTCTCGGTCACGCTCCCCGCCGACTCTCACCCTCCCCACGTCGTGCAGGGCGCCGCGGTCAGCTTCATCGACCGCTGCTACGTGCTGATGGACCGCCCCAGCGCGTCCGAGATTCGTGTGACCCTCTCGGCGAAAGAGGCCGTCGAAGACGAAGGCACGCTGGCCAAGATCGCCGATGCTTTCGAGGCTCGCCTGCTGAGCAGCGACCTCTACCACCGCGTCGCCGCGGACAACCAGGTGCTCACCGACGCCGTCGTTGCCCAAGCATTTGGGTTTGGCGAGGTGCCTGCGAGTTCCCCCGGACTCGAGGATCTCGAGGCGTTCGACTTCTCGGAGGACGCGTTCGACGACCCGCTGGGGATCGCCCAGACCTGGGAAGAGAAGCACGGGCGCCCCGCCCCCGAGGCGCCCACCGCTGCCACCGAAACGAAAGAGGAGGACTCCAAGTGAACGCCCCGCTGCGACCCAACATCGGATTCCCGGCCTACTTCCGTCACCGCACGGTGGCGGGCAAGGTGGTGCTGACCAACTTCGAGGGCAACCACCTCATCCTCCCCCCTGGCGAGTTCCGCGACTTTGTCGAAGGCACCGTTCCTCGCGACAGCGAACTGTGGACGCGGCTGGAACAACGCAACTTCCTGCGCGAGACCTACCGGGTTCACGAGGCAGCCGCCGCGCTGCGCGAGCGCAAGCACTTCCTCGACCAGGGTCCCCTGCTGCACATGCTGGTCGTCACCCTGCGCTGCAACGAGACGTGCCTGTACTGCCATGCATCGCGCGCCAACATGGACCAGGTCCAGACGGACATGTCCAAGGAGACCGCCGAGAAGGCGGTCGACATCATCCTCGCCAGCACCAACTCCTTCGTCACGATCGAGTTCCAGGGGGGTGAGCCGTTGGTCAACTTCGAGGTCGTCAAGCACGTCGTGGAGTACGCGCTGAAGAAGAACGCAGACGTGGGCAAGCGTCTCGAGTTCACGATGGTCAGCAACATGTCGCTGATGACCGAGGACAAGCTCGACTTCTTGCTCGAGCACAAGGTCCAGATGTGCACGAGCATCGACGGGCCCGAGAAGCTCCACAACTCGCAACGCAAGCTCAATACCCTCGATGCCTTTCAGAAGGCGCGGTACTGGATCCGCCGCATCAACGAGCGCTACGGCGAAATGGGTCTCGACAAGACCCTCTATCACGTCGAGGCCCTGCTCACGCTCACCAAGAGTTCGCTCGCCCAGCACAAGGAGATCATCGACACCTACGTGGCCTTGGGTTGCAAGACGATCTTCCTGCGTCCCGTCGACCCGTTTGGGTTTGCCGAACGGACTCGGCTGAAGATCGAGTATCCGCGCAGTGACTACCTCGAGTTTTATCGGCGTGCTGTCGACTACATCCTCGAACTCAATGCCCAGGGAGTCGAGATTCTCGAACGCTACGCGAGTATCTTCCTGACCAAGATCCTTCAGGGTACCGACCCCAACTTCCTCGACTTGCGTAGCCCATCGGGGACCGGAATCGGAGCGCTCGCCTACAACTACGACGGAAGCATCTACACCTGCGACGAAGGCCGGATGCTCGCCGCGATGGGGGACGACGCGCTCAAGCTCGGACACGTCAACGACAGCAGCTACCGAGAACTGATGGGGCACGAGACCGTGCGCGCGGTGGCCTTGGCGTCCAACCTCGACGGTCAACCAGACTGCGAGCAGTGCGCCTACAACCCGTACTGCGGCACGGTTCCCGCCCACAACCTCAAGACGCAGGGCTCGATCTACGGGCACATGCCCGACAACAACATCTGCATGGTGCACAAGGGCATCCAGGACTACCTGTTCGAAAAGCTCGGCGAGAAGAACGCGGATACGGACAAGGCGTTCGAACGGTGGACGACGATTCGACCCCGCGAGCATTTCGTCCACGAAGACGGGTGAGTCACCTCGGGCCCATTGGGCGGCCCGTGTGTGCTCGGTTCTCCACTATCGATCGGGGCCGCGGACGTTGGCTCTGGGCCACAATGTTCGAGAAGGACACGCCGTTCTCTCTCATGAGGCGCCGGCACTTACGACAGAAACGACGTTCACGCTACCGTGCCTCGGAGTACGCGCGAGGTACAGCGTAGGTGTCTTCCCCGTGATAGGACCTCCGACGAGATTCCAGGAGGGATGCAGATGACGACGTCGAAACGTACCGGGATACGAAACTGCTTTTTTGTGCTGGCGCTGTGGAGCAGTGTGGCGTGCGCGACACAGGGAACGACAGGTGCGAATCCAGAACCGAGTGCCTCCTATGTCTACTTCGCATCGGCCGCGGAGCAACCTCTCAAGGGACAAACTGACACGTTGGCCTCGGCTGCAGCCGCTCTCGATGCGGACCCCTGGCTGCGCGCCGTGATCGTCGGACATACCGACTCCGACGGCGACCCGGAGTACAATCGAGACCTGGCGTTCCGCCGCGCTGCAGAGATTCAGGTCCAACTCGAGGAACTCTCCGAACTCGAGGTCTCCGACAGAACGCGCCTTGCCTACTACGGCGAAGAACGACCACTGGCCAACAACGAAGATGAAGACGGCAAAGCGCAAAACCGGCGCGTGCAGATCTACTTCTTTCATCATCGGAAGGACGAGGGCGACGAGGACCACCTGCGGCGCGTCTTTGGCTCAAAGCTGAAGTTCTCCGCAAGCGCCGAGATCTCCGCGCAGAGCAAGTAGGCCTCAGGTCCCGTCGTCGGCGGAGGCAGCGATCCGTCCCTCAGCGATCCGTACCGCGCTCGCGATCGTCGCGTCTTCAGGTCGGTCGTCTTCGCGGGCGTCGACACGCTGAATGTCGACCCACCACCGCCATTCCCCGTCGGCAGAGGTCTCCGGCTCGATCTCGACGAAGACCTCCGTCTCTGCGAACACCCGGTCGTCGCGGACCGGCCATGCGTAGGCGGGGTTGAGCTGGCCGTTGTCGTGACGCCAGGGTTCGAAATGGCGGGCGAGATACCGGGTCACCGAAGTGACGTGCTGTTCGTCGACCCACCATTCAACGTGGAGCGCGAGCCTACGAAAGAGGTCCCCCGTCGGCAGAGCGTGGCCAACCCCGATCGGCCGAAGCGTGAAGGCGACGCCATCGCCCTCAGCCCGTGTTTCGACCTCGAGCGCGCGGCGCCATGCATCGGGGTTTCGCGTCGACGCGAGCGAGTGATCGACGGCGGCGAGCTTGCCCGACCGAAGATGACACGACGCGCACGACTGCTCAGCGAACTGGGACTGCGCGTGCTCGAGCATCGTGCTCTGCATCAGCAGGCCCGCCGGGCGTCGACTCGACTCCGGAAAGGCGAACTCGTGACAGCGTGCACAGCTCTGCGTTCCGAAGCCGTCCAAGCGAACGACCTCGTGTGGTGCATCGACCCCAGCACCCGGGCCCGTCAGAACGGCAGGCCCTGCGCCATGGCAGTCGCGACAGCCGATGCCCCTGCGCTCGGCCGCGGCCGCATGCTCGGAGCCCACCTCTTTCGTCCCTGGGGCGTGGCACTCGCGGCAGAACGGCTCGGGCTCGCGCGCATAGGACCGCTGAAAGTCGGGGTTTGTGAATGCGTGACGGTGACGCGATCGAGCCCACTGTGCCCTTGCGACTCGGTGACACGCGCCGCACTCCTGGTCCGGGGAGTGAACTCCCGATCGCGCAGCGGGCGAGGCACCGATGTGGGGCTCGTTCGCATCACACCCGAGGCAGACAAGCGTTGCCCACACGAACCTCCTCATGGCGTCTGTGCGGCGGGGGGCAGCTCGGGGACGGCAGACGTCGCATAGATGGTGCTTCCCTCCCCGCTGGCTGTCGCGATCCAGAGCTCCGACAAGTCGTCGCGGACCGCTGCGGTCATCGTCGTCGCACCTTCGGGGAGCTCGACGGAATGCCAGAGGCCATCGGGAGCACGATATTCCAGCGCCCCCTCGACGTTTACCCACAGTCCGCCATCTCGTGCGCCCCAAAGGCCAGCCGGCGCGGCCGCGATTCGCTCGAGCTTCCAGCTCCCGCCGCCGTAGTGGAGCAGCATCGGCTTGTCTTCGCCATCCTCTCGTACCTTGGCAACGACACTGATGCTGTGCTTGCCGCGTGCGGCTGACATCGGAAACTGCCAGTACTTCGTGATCGGCAGCTTCATCGCGTTTTGGTCGCGACATTCGGTGTCCTCGCAGTTCCGCTGCACGTAGGCGGCTTCACCATCGCGCCGCACGGTGTAGATTCTCCCCGACCCAGTCTCGAAGAACGCGAGAAGTTCCCCCGAGCGCCCGACGCCCACCTCCGGGTCACCAGCGTTCCCCGCGACGCGCACGATGTACCCGCCATCCTCGGCGAGCATTCCGCCCTTCGTACCGACGACAAACGCCTGCCCTTCGTCCTCGAACCGCTGCTCGCCCTCGTACATCTGGGGCACCCAGCGCCGTTCTCCTCGAAGACGCATCAGTCGAAGCTGGCGGATCTCCTCGTCCATCCGATCACCGGGGACCTTCTTGATGCGTTCCTCGATGACCCAGGCGTTGCGGGGCCAGCGTCCGAGAATCGTCCCGTTGGGCGCGTTGATCTCAGGGCGAAGCACAAAGGCCGCGTTCGCGTCGACGTCGTAATACCCGCTCTTCCCCTGCCCAAGAACGCCTCGCGAGATCGAGAGCATGGAGACGGTCTCCGCGGTGTTGGTCACGGTCCGCCAAGAGACAGCCTTCGGGCTCCGAGACGGGTCAGAGACCGGAACCTCCACGGGCTCGGCAGGCTCAGGTGCGGCGACAGGTTCACTCGGCTCCTGCGGATCGACGGGCTCCGGAAGCCCCTCCAGTTCTCGCTGAGGTGGCTGGTCGGTCGGCAACTCGGCAAGCTCGGATTCGGGCTCTGGCGAGGGAGGGACCACCGTCCGTGCGTCAGGACTCCGCTCGGAGGGGGTCCCAGCCTTCGCGACCTTCTGGGGGACATCATCCGACTTCGAGGCAGTTTGGGTTTCAGCAGGGGTGCACGCGGCCAACCAAAGGACCCACGAAATCCTCAGCCGACGATCCATCGATCCACGCTACCAGACGGAGACAACAGCTCCCCCAACATCGACGGCACGATACGGGGCACGAACGCGTCGCGCGTAGGTGGGGCACGCACAATTCCCTCCCACGACGCCGTTCAGGATCGACCATCGTCGCCACGCAAATGGCGGTGCGTTTCGAAATCGAAGAAAGTGGTGAACCGCAAGCCCACCGCCCAGTCTAGAGTTCCTGAATGGGGGTTCGATCGAGGACAAGAGGGGCGAAAACGGCGCTCGCGACCCTGCTAGCCCTGGGTGGGGGCTGCTACAGCGGCGCGACTGAGGCCTCAGGCAGCGGTGAGACCGATTCCGGCGAAGGCACGAGCGACGGCCAGTCTGACAGTGGCTCGGACGACAGCGGTGGCATTCCCGAGACCCCCGACGAGGCGCTGGATATCCCGGAGACGACCGCGCTTCCGCGACTCTCCCGACGCGAGATCGACGCGACTTTGGAGGACCTCTTCGGGATCGAAGGCGCAGCAGAGCGCTTCCTACCCGAGGACCCACGGACCGTCGTCGACCCCCTCACGGGCGCTGAGATTGAGGCCTACGACACCCACGCAGCTTCCAAGGACCCAAGTGTGGTGTTCGTCGAGGGTCTGGAGTCGATGGCCGGCGATGTCGCGAGGGAGTTCGCGGCGGACACAACCCGCGTCGAGACGATGGCAGGCTGCACCCCGCAGGGAGCATGGGACCCCGACTGCCTGCGCAACTTGATCGACGGGCTGGGGCTACGACTTTGGCGGCGGCCACTGACGGCCGAAGAGGTCGATGTCCTGCTCGCCACCGCGACCGAGTTCGGCGAAGAAGGCGGGCACGAGTTCGCGGTCCGGATGGTGACACAGGGTCTGCTGCAGAGCCCGTACTTCGCCTACCACCACGAGTTGGGTGTGGATGCCGGGGACGGCCTTCGATTCCTGGACAACTACGAACTCGTCAGCCGGATGTCGTTTCTCCTGTGGGGCCAAGGTCCCAGCGTCGAGATGCTGGAGCGCGCCGGGGGCCCCGATATCGACGACGACGCACTCGAGGAACTCGCGCTTGCGGCGATCGATGATCCTCGCGCCGAGGAACAGATGCGGGCATTCCACGCGTTGTGGCTGCGCTATGACGAGCTGTTGGTCACCGATGAAGCATTGGCGACCGACATGCGAATGGAGAGCGATGCTCTCGTCGACAGGGTGCTCTCCGGTTCGGGCACCCGGTGGTCGACCCTGCTCACCTCCTCCGAGACGTTCGTAACCCCCTCACTCGCGGAACACTATGGGTTGGACGAGGTCCCCTCCGAAGCGGGCTGGGTGACCTATGGAGACGACGGCCGGGCGGGCTTGCTCTCGCACGGGAGCTTCCTGTCGCTGAGTTCGACGCAAGGCTCCAAGACCCTCCCCAGTCGGCGCGGCTCAATGCTCGCGCAGAGGATCCTGTGCATCTCGATCCCGCCCCCTCCGCCCGACGTCGATGTCGATGATGGCGTCGAGGTCGGGGACGACGAGTGCAAGATCGACGCGTACGCGGTGCATAGCAACGCTGGCAGCTCCTGCAACGGATGCCACGTACAGCTCGACCCGCTGGGCTTCGGCTTCGAACGCTACAACGGGCTAGGCCAGTATCGGGAGTCCGAGCCAGACAAGCCGCAGTGCAACATCGCCGCTCAAGGAACGGTGGCGGGACAGCCCTTCTCCGGCCCCCGAGAGTTTGCGAGCGCGTTGGACGAGGCGGGGCTCGCCGCCCAGTGCGGCGTCCGCCAACTCAGCCGGTTCGCGACCCGCAGTTCGAGCGATCGAGACGACGTGGTCGAGCGACTGGTCGAGGCATTCGAATCCGATGAACAGGACTTCCGCGCCCTGATGGTTGCGGCGGTCACAGATCCCGCGTTCCGCTATCGCAAGGAGGCACTCTGATGAGCCGCACGAAATCCAGTCGTCGACGCTTCTTGCGGGGAGCCGCCGGCACCGTGCTCGGCCTCCCGATGCTCGAGCTGATGCTCGACTCCCACGGGGAGGCGCTCGCCGACGGTGGCGAGCTCCCGTGTCGCTACTTCCTCAGTCAGTCACCCACCGCGCTGGTGGTCAGCGGCTCGACCGAGGAAGGACTCACGCCGACCCAACCGGGGTTCGACTACGACGTCCGCCCCGTGCTGCAACCGTTGCTGGACCACGGGATCAAGGACGAGGTCAGCGTCATCTCGGGCTTGTTCGTGGCGCCATTGGACGTACCCGGCGGCTACAATGTCGACTATCACGGGCAGGCCACATTCGCGCTGTTGACGGGTCTGCGCTCGGGCTTCTCGGGGACCACGTGGCGCCCTCAGGGCTTGTCCCCGGACCAGCTCGTCGCCGCTGCGATCGGCCGGCAAACCGTGCACCCGTATCTCTACTATCAGCTCGACTCCCAGCCGGAGGGGCACAAGCTCTGCTACGAGGAGACGAAGGGATTCGAGGGCGAGGACCCGATCGTCTTCCGAGGCATCACACCGCAAGTCTCGCCCGCGCTCGCGTACCTCAGCCTGTTCACCAACTTCCAGCCGCCGGACGCCGAACCCGACCCCACCGCCGAGCTGGAACGACGGTTGCGGGTCAGCAGCCTATCCTACGCAGGAGACCAGATCTCCATGCTCCAAAACGAGCTGGGCGCCGCCGATCGGCAGCTGATGGACCAGCACCTCACCCGGGTACGGGAGCTCGAGATGCGGCTCCTCGCGGATACGGTGCCCACGGGCGAGGGCTGTGCAGACCCGATGCTTCCCGCCGACGACCCAGCCGACCTCGGACAAGACCTCCCCGACCAAGACGCTCGTGCAGCGCTCTTCGTCGACCTCATTCAGATGGCCTTCGCGTGCGACATGACCCGGGTGATGACCCTCGGTGGGGCCTCGGCACTCACCGGTACCGGGATGCGCCACGAGCAATGGAACCACGTGGGAGGACTGCACGGCGAGGTGCAGCACGCTTCCCCACAGGCCGAGCTCGACGCTGCCAACCGCTGGTTCGTGGATGTCTATGCCCGCGTGCTCGCGAGCTTCGCGGAGATCCCCGAGGGCGCAGGGACCATGCTCGACAACGTCGCCGCGATGTACATGATGGAGGGAGGCAAAGGCCTGTCCGCCGACCCGATGCGGTCGGGCGATGGCGGCGGCGACTCCAACCACTCGGTCGACAATGCCGTGATGATGCTGGCCGGACGCTCCGGCGGGCTGGTCCCCGGACAGCACCTCGACCTCAGCGGACAGGACCTGCACCCGGCCATGGTGATGAACACCGCCATGCGAGCGGTGGGTGTGAACGAGAATCTCGGAGAGATCGAGGGCACGCTCGACGCGTTGTTTGAAGACGCTTGAGCGAGCCGAGCGGCAACCGACCGTGCTAGAAGTCGGCGGCGACGATCTCCGCACCGACCATCGCATTGCCCGCGGCGTCGACCGCCGTGGGCGGGTCTTGGTCGGTCGCGATGACCAGGTCGTCGACCCACAAGTGTTGGTCCTTGGGCGCCCCGTCGTTGCCAAAGTAGGTGAACAGCAGGAAGTCGTCCGCGTACCCGCCCTCGGTCAGCGTGGCCCGGTCATCGATATCCGCCAGCAGCGCTCCGTCGCGCCACACCCGAACCCGGGCCTGTCCACCGTCCGCCGCCGTAACGTGGTCGAACGCGACGTAGTACTCGATCGTGGTCCACTCATCGACCGCGAACGGGGCCGGAGTCGGAATGTCGCGCCACTGTTGAACACCCTCGTAGATGAACCGGAAGCCGAGATTATCCCCGGGGTGGGGCTGGACGTAGAGGTCGTCGTAGCCCGCCGAGGGTCCCTTCGCGGTGAAGGTCCGTAGGCGCAAAAACTTGTTCGAGTGGCCCGGCTCCAGCCATTCCCAGTCGGAGGGAACGAAATAGCGTCCTCGGATCCAAACCTCGCTTCCTGCCTCGAGTCGCCCGGTCGGCGCGCACGCCTGGCCGACGTAGAGGATGCCGCCGAACTGCCCAAATCCCTGTGCGCCTTCGGCCACCCCGAGTTGCGCAGACCCTGTCCCGTCGAAGGCTCGGGCGTGGTCGTGGATCGTCCTGGAGAAGACCTCCGAGTTCTCCTGCGGAAAGGCTCCGGGGCCGACAGCCGCACTTTGATCCGTCCCCTGGTCAAACCCAGCGGCCAAGCACGGCGAATAGCCCACAACAACCTCACCCGTCTCTGCACCCATGGTCTCGGCCACCGTGGTCTCCTCGCCGGAGGTCGAAGCCGGACCCGCTTCACCCGTACTCGCCCTCGTGCCCTGACCGCTCGACGTGCTAGTCAAGGTCTCGGCGCCTCCGGAGGTCGAAGTGGCGGTGGCCTCGATGCCAGGCTCCGTCGATTCATCGGCTCCGCATCCGCCCAAAACTGCGACAGCGGTCCATACGGCGGAGAGTCCAATAGTGGCGTAGCGCATGCTGCCGACCGTAGCGCCTTCCGAGCGGGCCCAGCCTTACCGCGGGTGCGTGCATCCGCAGAAGACTCATGAGCGCGTGTCGTAGGCCGTGGTATTCGGGGACCGCGATGAGCGAAGCGTTGGTCGAGTTCGAGGGCGTCGGGAAGAGGTTTGGGCCCGTCCATGCGCTGAGCGACATCACGTTTGCCCTGCAACCCGGCGAGGTTTTCGGCTACATCGGCCCCAACGGAGCAGGGAAGACAACAACCCTCCGAGTCCTCGTCGGGCTCATCAGAGACTTCACGGGAACGCTCCGCATTGCAGGACACGAGGTTGGGGCGCAGCGCGACGAGTCCCACCACCTGATCGGCTTCCTTCCACAGGCGGTTGGTTTTCACGCCTGGCGGACCGCCGAGGGTGCATTGTTCGCGCTCGGAGAGCTCAGCGGGATGACGCGAGAGGCGATCGCCCCAGAACTTGACCGGCTACTGACGCGGTTCTCACTCAACGACTCGCGTCACAAGAAGGTCAAGCAGCTCTCCGGCGGGATGCAGCAAAAACTGGGGTTCGTCCAGGCAATGCTGCATCGACCCAAGCTCCTCGTGTTGGACGAGCCGCTCTCGGGGCTCGATCCCGCCAGCCGCAACGTGGTGAAGGACGTGATTCGCGAGGTTCGGGCTGAGGGGACCACGGTGATCTTCTCATCACACATTCTCAGCGATGTCGAAGACGTCGCGGACCGTATTGGAGTCGTGCGTCAGGGCTCCATGGTGGCCACCGGCACGCTCGACGAGCTCAAGCGACAGTTCGGTGCGCCCATGATTGTTGCGGTCGAGTTCTCCGAGCCTCCGGACGACGACGCATTTCTCGACACGCCGGAGCTCTTCGTGGGACGCGAGCGAACTGGAAAAGCCTGGCGAGTACGGCTGCGAGAGGGCCAAGGCCTCGACGCGGCGGTGCACCACATCGTCGAGGGGGCCCTCGCTGCGGGAGGTCGAATCCGAAGCATCGGCCCGTTCGACCCCGACCTGGACGAACTCTACGTCCGCTACGTTGACGCCCACGGGGAGGGTCACGGACATGCGTAACCTGAAGCTACTGACCCGAGACGAGCTGCTTGGATTCGCCAAGTCCAAGGTCATGCTCATCCTGTGGATTGGCCTGCCGATCCTGGCGCTGCTCATCTTCGTGCTGCCGATTCTTCTGAACAAGGAGCCCGCCGACTCGCAGCGCTCGATGGCCGCCCTCGCGGCGCTTCTGGTGTCGAGCCTCGCGGGCACGGTGTCTGCGATCATGGTCGCAGTCGACATCGGCAGTGAGCGCAAGAGCGGTGTCTACCAGCTTCTCGTCATCCGCCCGCTCCCCCGCGACGCGATCCTGTGGGCCAAGTACATCGCGGTCTTCACGTGCGTCACGCTGGCGTGCCTGATCGCCCTGGGCACTGGGGTCGCAGTCGATCTCGTTCGAGGGACGCCGCTGCCTGCCGAGGCCTGGAGCGAGCTTGCCCGCTCCCTAGTCTCGACCGCGGGTGTGATCGCGATCTCCACCGCCATTGGCGTGTTCGTCGGATCGATCACCACATCAACGTTGGTGGCCGTCATCGTGGTCCTCTACGCGGGTCAGAACCTCGCAGTCATCCCCATGATCCCCAACTACTTCGGGCTCGAGGAATACTTCTGGCCGTTCATGGCGGGCACCGTCGTCGTCGCGATGGGCATGATGGTCGGTGCCACGTTGCTGTTTCGTCGGGTCGAGCTCTAGCGGGCGTCCCTGGGGGCCTCACTGCCCCGTGTGGGCCGACATGTCGATGTATGCGGCTTCCACCTTGTGGCCGGCCGATCTTGTTGCGTCGCACCGCGGAACACTGCCGCACGATTTTCGGGCTCACGCTTCCGTGTCGCGCACAAGCAGCGCTGAGGCGCCCGGCCACGCGATCAACAGGCTCATGGGCCCGCCGTCCTGGCCGACCATCCGCACCCCCGGCCAGGTCGAGTTTGGCTCGGTTCGGCTGCCCGCTCGAGCTCGGCCTGCCAGCTTCGCGATTGCAGCTCTGCCCCGTGCGACGTGCTCGGCACCCATCAACGCGGCGATCCACACAGCCCGAGGCGCGACCTCCAACGGCACCACCACTCGCGCCTCGTCGACCCAGGTTTCGGCCTCGGCTTGGCTCAGCGCCCCCGCGGCGTCGATGACCATGTCCACCCCAGCGGTCCGACCGACCGCAAGTCCTGCTCGTCCGCGAGGTGCAAGCGTCACATCCACCCCACGGGCGTGGAAGCGGAGCCCCGGATCCACAACCCGCAAGGCCTCCGCCCCGACCCCCAGCACGCTCGCAACAGAACGCGCCGCATCCACCAAGGCCGAGCGTTCACCCACGGGCTCGAGCGCAGCCCAGGCCGCGGCCGTGACGGGTCGAAGCTCCTGCGTCCCATGGATGCGAGCGTATGCATCAAACACCCCTGAGCACCGGTTCTCAAACGCGCAGGCGCGGCAGCGCGGCCCGTGCAGCTTGTCGCTGTGCTGCGCCTCGTACTTGTCCTTCTCGGTGAGGTCGTTCTCCAGATCGGCCGCGAGGGTGAGCGTCTCCATGCCGCCGTGGTGAATCCGGTGGGACCACTTGGGCAGCAGACAGTACGGGAAGTTGCCCACGTTCACGTCAAACGACGGGTCCCATGCCTCGAAGGCGCTGAGCATCTCATCGAAGTACGGCGCCATGTCGACATGGCGTGGCATCACCTCACCGAGGTACGCGTCCGTGCGTTGCCCAGCCGAAGACGGTCGCACCACGTCGATGTGCAACTGCTCGATGCCATGTCGTTTCACGAGCGCAACGTAGTCGGGCAGCGACCGATAGCTCAGCTCGTTGATGCAGGCGTTTGCCGTGATGCGGTGGCCGCGCGCTCGGACGTTGTCCATCGCCCGACAGATCCGAACGAACGCCCCCGGCTTCACCACCGCCTCGTCGTGCGCCTGCTGGTTTCCCCCTTGGATCGAGAACCTCCACGAGAACGGGCCGATCGCAGCCACCTCGTCCACGAAGCTTCGACGCGCGGCCTTCACCCCGTTGGTGAAGATCTCGATCTCCTCGAAGCCAAGGTCCGTCGCACGCCGTAGCGCCGGTAGGAAGGCTCGCTGCAAGGTCGGCTCCCCCCCGAGAAACGTCACCTTGCGGGCGCGCTGCTTCTTCGCCCGCTCCAACGCTCCCAGGACCGGAGCCAGCTCCATCGGGAGGGCTTGACCCATCTCTGTGGCCTGACCGCTGCTACAGAAGACGCAGCGGTTGTTGCACATGTGCCCCAGCTGGATCTCCACGAGCTCCGCTGCCTCGGCAGGCGCGGAATCGAGGACAGGCAAGTGCACCACCCCCGGAGTGTATCGCGGACAGAGCTCGCCGCCGTATCCGCGAAGGGGATCGCGACGGAGGCCCGGTCAACACGGTCCAGCGCGACCTATTCGGAGAACGCGGTGCCTTCGACGAGCGCCTCGATCTCGTAGGGGCTGGCCTTCCCGCCGAGGTACCGGTGGAACCAGTCTAGGTGCGAGGCGTAGTACAGCGGCATCGAACGCACGTGACTGGGCCAGTGCCCGTCATTCGGGAACACCACCAACCGCGAGGGCACGTCCTGTCGTCGCAGCGCGGTAAACAGCTGCAAGCTCTGGGTGTATGGCACCCGGTAGTCGAGTTCCCCGGTGACGATCAACGTGGGGGTCTTGAAGTTCTTTGCGAACGCTGACGGAGAGAACTTGGTGTAGCTCTCGCCGCCTTTCCACGAAGGGCCGCCAAAGTCTTTCTCGGGGAACCACAGTTCCTCGGTGGCGCCGTAGAACGACTCCAACTCGTAGATGCCCATCATCGAGGCAATCGCTTTGAAGCGGTCGGTGTGGCCGAGCAACCAGTTCATCATGTAGCCGCCGTACGACCAGCCCATCGCACCCATGCGTTTGGGGTCGACATAGGGCTGCTTCTCCAAGAAGTCGGCCGCTGCCATGACGTCCTCGTAGACCTTACCTCCCCAATCCTCCGAGATCCCCGCTGTCGTGGCTTGACCGTATCCGGTTGAGCCGGTCGGGTTCGGAAACGCGACGACGTAGCCAGCGCCGGGGTAGACCTGCCAGTCGCCACGCAGAGAGTCCTGCCACTGCGACTGAGGACCGCCGTGCACGTTGAGGATCAACGGGTAGCGCTTGCCCTTGCGGAAGCCGTGAGGCTTGACCACAAACATGTGGATCTTGCGACCGTTCTTCCCTTCGACCCAGACTTCTTCCGGTGGGCGAATGTCGAACTCCTGAGCGACGGCGTCGTTGAGACCGGTCAGACGTCGCGCTCCGTCGCCGTCTTTGTCCGCCGTAAACAGCTCGACCGGCTTCCCGATGCTGGTGAACGTGAACGCCAGGCTGCCATCTGCTGCGACGTCCCATGCCCGTACAGCCGGCAAAGAGAGCTTCTTGATGTCACCGCCGTCGACCCCCACGCGGAACAGTGGCGTGCGGCCCTTCTGCGCCGCTTGGAACACCACAGACGTGCCTGCATCCGCCCACGCGATCCCGGTCACCCAGTTGTCAAACGACTCGGTCAGCACCGAGACATCCCCGCTCTTGCGATCGTACAGCGCGAGCCGAAAACGGTCGGCCTCGTAGCCAGGCTCGTTCTGTCGCCGAAACGCAATGTAGCGCCCGTCCGGCGAGTAGACCGGGTCACCGTCGTACGCCTCGTTCGAGTCGGTGATGTTGGCTGCGCGGCCCCCTTTCGCCGAGACGACGAACAGGTCCTTGTTGGTTGACCAGCTGCGCTTCGACGGGACGTCGCGATTGCTGACGAAACACACCTCTGCACTGTCGGGCGACCATGCAAAGCCATGAGCGCCGGCCCCAAACGACGGGCTGTGAAAATCGCCGGGCGTCAGGTCGATGACCTTCTCGGTCGCAAGGTCCAGTGACAGGATGTGGGTCCGGCGACCGTCGTCGTAGGAGGTCCAGTGCCGGTAGAGGAGGTCGTCGGCTACGTGGGCCTTGATCTGGTTGTCCTCCCGGGCCTCCAGCGCTTTGGCGTTCGCTTCGTCATCCGCCCCGTGTTCGGGAAAAACGCTCGAGGTGAACGCGACCCTCGACCCATCGGGGGAGACCTTCGGACCACCCACACCGGTCGAGAGGTGGGTGAGCTGCTCGGGCTCGCCTCCGTCCACGGACATACGCCACAGCTGAGCCCCGCCCTCCCGGCTCGACACGAATACGAACGACTTCCCGTCGGGTAGCCACGCCGGGGACCCATCGCTTGCCGCGTTTCGGGTGAGCCGGCGCATGCCCGACCCGTCGCGACGCACCACATGGATGTCCGTGTTCGACTTTCCCTTCGCGAGGTTGTGCCGCGTGACCGTGAACAAGATCGACTGTCCATCCGGCGAAGCGACAGGGCTTCCCACGCTCTTCAGCTGGTACAGCGCATCGATCGAAAACGGCTTCCGTTTCGCGTCATCGCGCGCTGCGGGGTCTCGGTCGTCGGAGAACACCCATCCACCGGTGTTGCGAGGGTCGGCCGAAGGATCGTATGCGGACTCGCGGATCTCGGCCGCTCGGTCGGAGGGCATCGAGGTCGACACCGACGTCGGCCCTTCGTCTCGGGCGTCGGCTCCGATCGGCGTGTCGGTCGGCGGGGGCGGTTCCCTGGGCGGCTCCAGATTCGGAGCGGGACGACAGGCCCCCAGGAGCATTGTGGAGAGCAGCGCGGCACGTCGCATCAAGCGCGGACCGTACCAGGATCGACCGCGACGAGTGGCAGAACCCCCAAGGTGCCTTCAACGCACAGTACACTCCGAGCCCATGATCCGCAGCATGTTGATCAGCGTCTCATTCGTGACAGCATGCGGGTCCGCCGTGGCCACGAACACAGGCGGGCAACCCACAACGTCATCGGGGCAAGCCGACCCTTCCTCGGGGCAAGCCACCCCCTCCTCGTCGTCGAGCGCCACGTCCACAGCCGACGACACAACCGTCACGTCCGGCGAGCCGGACTCAACCACAGACAAGGTCGGGACCTCCGGGTCCGAGACCGGTACAGCGAGCGAAAGCTCCGCATCGACGGGACCAGCTCGGTGCGGCTGCGTGACCGAGCACCCGAACTTGGACACGGTCGTGGGCGGGTCAACGCCCGCCGAGCGACTGACCGCGTTCCCCACCGAAGTCCCGATCACCTGGGTCGGTGTGGTTGGGACGCCAGCGACCGTCCTCGCCTTCGAGTTCATTCCCCAACCCGAGGACATCGTCTATGAAACGGGGGAGCCCTGCCCGTTCACCCCGGGTTGCCTCGGAGGGCTTCACCTTGGGCTCGAGATCAGGATGGAGACCACGGACAGCGCGTTGGTCGGCAACGTCGAGGGAGTCTTACAGGACGACAACTCCTCACCAGTCTCCCGGATGGGCAGCGAGTTCACCATCAAGAATCTGACCGCCGCCTTCTTGGAGCAGGACTACGTCGACCTCGCTGGCGAACCCCTGGAACCCGAGGCCCTCGAGCTCACCATCGTTTTCGACTCCGAGACCGATGAGTTCACACAGCTCGAGGTCGTCGATGCCGGCGCCGGTGTTGTTCTGGCCGAGTGGATCCCCGCTTGAGTCGCCGGACGCTCCAAGCTTTGCGCCGGTCGCCGGGAGCAATGTAGGCTCGTCCGCATGGCTTTCTTGAAGACTATTTTCCTCACTGCGAGCGTGTTCGCAGCCGTGTCTCTCGCCCCACTCACCGCGCGAGCGATCGAGGTTGAGTGCGAGCTCAAAGATGGCAGCACCTGCACGGTCCGGAACGACCCCAATGATTTCTCCAGCTGCGCCTGCGCCGACGAGTCCGGCACCGTGGGCGGCGGCGGGAACGAGTGGGAGGACTTCGACGAAGAACAGCTCCTCGAGATCTGCCTCTCGGAGCTCGACATCTGCGCGTTCGCGGATACCGATGGTGGCACGGGCGGGATGACGACGACGACCGGTGCCACAACAGTCGATCCCACCGAAGCCATGGACACCGGGGACGACTCGGGCGCTGGCAGCGGCTCCACAGGGGGACCGGGCAGCACTGGCGGCGGAACCGCCGGAGAGGGAAGTTCGAGCACTGGGGACACGCCGGGCGGCTCAGGCCCGAGCACCACCCCCTCGGATACCGACTCCAACGGCACCGCCTCCGGAGGCGACAGCGGCCCCGCGACCACGACCGGACCCGCACCCAGCGGCGAGGAGAGCGGTGACGGCAGCAGCAGCAGCGGCGCCGGCGAAGACAACGAAGATCCCTCCGGCTGCAGTGTCGAGGGTCGTGGTCGCTCGGGCGGCCTCCTCTTCAGCTTGTTCGGGGTCGCGCTCGGCCTCAAGCGCCGCCGACGTCGCTAGCAGCCCCGGCTTTGTTATGGTCCTGGAGCCCCCCGGCGCAGGATGATCAAGTACCTCGGCTCCAAGCGCACGCTGCTGCCCACGCTCGTGGACCTGCTCGGTGAGTTTCCCGAGCTCAGCAGCGTGAGCGACGTGTTCTCCGGAACCTCCCGAGTGGGGCACGCGTTCAAGGGGGCTGGCTGGCGCGTCGAGGCCAATGACCACAACGGCTACGCCCACTGCCTCGCAACCTGCTACGTGCAGGCCGACTGCGAACGCTGGCACGATGAAGCAGCGAAGCTCGTGGAGGAGTTCAACCGACTCCCGGGCACCCCGGGCTACTTCACCGAAACGTTCTGCGAGCGTTCGAGGTTCTTCCAGCCACACAACGGCGCACGCGTCGATGCCATCCGAGAGGCCATCGCGTCCAAGGACCTCCCGCCCGAACTTCACGCCGTCGTGTTGGTCTCACTCATGGAGGCCGCCGACCGCGTCGACTCCACCTGCGGCTTGCAGATGGCCTACGTCAAGAAGTGGGCAAAACGGGCCTACAACAACATCCAGCTCCGCGTCCCCGACCTGCAACGCGCCGTCCCCAACGGGCCATGTCGTGCCCATCGCAGCGACGCCCTCGACTTTGCCCGCGAGGTGCAGACCCACGTCGCGTACGTCGACCCCCCGTACAACCAGCACAGCTATCTCTCCAACTATCACATTTGGGAGAGCCTCGTTCTTTGGGACAAGCCCGAGGTCTACGGCATCGCGTGCAAGCGGGTGGATTGCCGAGAGCGCAAGAGCGACTTCAACTCGAAACCCCGCCACGCCAACGCGTTCACGCAGGTCATGCAGCAGCTCCAGGCGCCGCTGCTCGTCGTCTCGTTCAACAACGAGGGCTACCAAAGCCGCGAACAACTCGAAGCGACGCTGTCCGCCCTCGGTGACGTCTTCGTGATCGCCAAGGACTTCAAGCGATACGTCGGCGCGCAGATCGGCATCTACAATCCCAGTGGCAATAAGGTCGGCGACATCAGCCACCTGCGCAACGAGGAGTACATCTACCTCGTCGCGCGGCCCGGCCTCTCCGAGCTTGTCCCGGCCGCCGCCGAACGGTTGGGGAGCTTCGCCGCACGTGTCGACAATCCCGGCACCGCCACCGGAGATGACCGCGTCTCCCGGGTTGAAGCCGTGCTGCGACAGACGGGCCCGCAAACGCTCGCCGCACTCCGTCGCGAAACAGGACTGAGCGACTACCAGGCACGCATGGCCCTCGAGAGCCTCGTGGGACGCGGCGTCGTCGAGAGTCTTCCTGGCCGTAGCAAGCGCTACCAAGTCGTCGCCTGACCGATACGACGCAGCAAGCGCGGCAACATCGTGCCAAGCTCTGGTCGATGACTCGCTTCCTCGTCGCCGCGCTTGTCCTGTCCGCGTGTAGCAGCAACGCGCCCGAGGACAGCACCGCCAACCCCGACGCTCCAGAGGCCGGCGAGAGCACGACGCCGGACACCGGAGAGGCGAGCGTCGCCAACGTCACCACCGTCGCGGCCAGCGGAGATGCAGGCGCGTATACGTTTGCCGTGACACTCTCGAGCCCCGACACCGGGTGCGATCAGTATGCCAACTGGTGGGAGGTCCTCGATGCCGATGGCGCCCTGCTGTACCGCCGCATTCTCGGACATAGCCACGTCGACGAGCAGCCCTTCACACGTACCGGCGGCCCCGTCCCTGTCGATGCGGAGCAGGTCGTGTTCGTTCGGGCCCACATGAGCAACGGCGGCTTCGGGCGAATGTTGACCGGGACGGCCGCTGAAGGCTTCTCGGAGGCCAGGGCCGCCCCCCAGATCGCCGCAAGCATCGAGGCCGCCGACCCTCAGCCCACCGAGTGCGCCTTCTGAGGCGCTTCTATCCCTCCGTGTCGCAGAGGTCGTTGGAGTCCGTGGTGCAGTCGAGCACCTCTGCGCTCCCCGCATCCAGGTTCACGCGCGTCGATGTGAAGGTGCACTTCCCGTCATCCCCTCCCTCGGAGAACGAGAGAAGGCTCGGGTCAAACGTCGGGTCGAGGAACCCTTGCGAACCTCGGCAGGGAATGTACGAGAAGTCTCCAAGACACTCTCCGGCGGCCGCCTCGATGTCAGCAAGCGTCGCGAGTGACGGCAGTGAAGGGGCGTCCGCAAGTGCCTCCGAGACCTCGGCCAGCACCACGTCCGGGTCCGTGTCCTGGACGCAGATCGACTCTTGCGAGACGAACCAGTCCGCGTGCAGGGCCAACGACAAACAGAAGATGTCCACGCCTCCTGCTCCCCCACCAAGCTCGATCCCGTAGTCCAGCAGCGCGATATCGTCGGCACGCCCGACGTCCGCAATCTCCGCTTCGATCGACTCCGCGATCGCATCCGCCTCCGGTGTTTGGTCTCCTGAAAGCAGGACCTCGCAGCCCTCGTCTGCCAAGGGATCGGCCTCGTCACCACCCGTGGACGAGCTGCCCTCCTCCACCGCATCCGTGTCCCCCTCGGCGTCCGTGTCCGCGGAGGGCGACGACGAGCTTCCGTCCGCTGGTGTCCCCGTCGAGCCTCCTCCACCGCCACCATCCGAGGCAGCGGTCGAGTCCGAGCCGCAGCCGCCAAGAAGGGTTGCAGCCACAAGAGCGTGTACGGAAAGGTCAAGCCAGCGCATGCCGGCGGATGGTGCAATCCATGTACCAACGAAACTCGCCTTTGAAGCGTCCCGACCAACCCCCTTTCCGCGACACCCCTGTCGCGCGGAACCCGAGCCCACGACAGCCTTGCCTTGGGCCTCCCCAAGCGCCCCGAACAACCGCCCGTCGGCCCATATCAAGGCGACCGAGACCGAACGGGGCCGATCGCCCAGGCCCCGTGCACGCCTTCTGAGCGCCTAAAACGTCCGCTGCGCCAGGCCCAGGGTTCCGACTTGACGGATCCCCGACGCTTGGGCAACCTGGCCGCCGTTCTGCACTCGTAGCTCAGCTGGATAGAGCATCTGGCTTCGAACCAGATGCTCTCAAAGCTACGAGAGATAGGCGCGGTCCTCCGAAAAAACTGAACATTGCCGCATGTGGTGAGCGCGCGAAAAACGTCGCTCCCACGCCGGCCCGGCAGACAGGTGTCCGTGACACCGAGCGCCGACTTCCCCCTCACGCCAGTCCGTGGCGAACTCGGGGGATGTCCGACGCTACCGCCAGGATGGCGGCCATCGCCAAGCAGGCCCTCGAGCTTCACGCCCTCGCCAACCCAGAGCCCCGCTCCGAGACCATCGCCGAAGCGGTCGACGAGTACATCGCCGCCAAGGCTGGGCGTAACAAGCCTAAGACCGAGGAGAACCGCACCTACTACCTCGGCCGGTTTACCGACGCCATTGGCGAACTGCCGCTGGCAGACCTTTGCGCCGAGGACTCCCAGCTCTGGCTCGACTCATTCCCGGTTGGGAGCCGCCACAACGTACGCACTGTTCTCAGCCCGTTCCTGACCTGGGCGTCTCAGAACGGCTGGCCGGACGCCGCTGCCGCCAAGCCGTTCGCCTTCAGGCGTGGATCCCAGGAGCGGGACCGATACCTGACCTACGAGGAGTTCTCTCGGATTGCGACCGCATTGTCGGTCTACTCGAAGCGTCCTCGAGCGCACGCGGTCACCGTCGACGCGCTCTGGCTCTCCCTGACCACCCCGTTTCGCTCCGGCGAGGTTGTCACCCTCGTGGCCGGCGAGGTCTCTCCGATGGGGGACTACATCTTCCTACGAGACGCCAAGACCGGGGATCGCAAGGTCTGGCTCGGCCCTCGGGCGCAGGAGATCGTCCGCCGCCGTCGCAGCCAAGCCACTCAGTCCGGCGGCCGCTTCAAACACCTCTTCCCCGGACGCACTCAGAGCCACCTGCAGCAGACCAGTCTCTCGCACGCGTGGCGAAAGCTCGCCGACTCGGTCGGGCTCAACGATGTTTGGCTGCATGACCTCCGCAGAACCTGGGCATCGCTCGCGCTCGACAGCGGCGAGAAGATGGGGGCCCTTCGTATCTCGCTTGGGCACACCACCGAACACATGACCGCTCGCTACGCCCACCTGGGCGACGATCGGATGGAAGATGTGGCGACCCGCGTCGAGCGGCTGCTCCTCGGCTCGCTCCAGTACCAGCTCGAGCTCCGGATCCCGGAGCCCAAGTCGGTGACGCTGGACCAACTGACGCCCGCGCAGTTCAGCTTGCTGTGTTGTCCAGGCTCGGAGGTTTTTCCGCGTGGCGCAGGCCAGGCTCAGGCAGCCAAGGCTCTCGTGCGTCGCGGCCTCTTCGTCGAACTCCGACAGGGAGCCTACGAGAGAACGCCGGACGGAGAGGAACTCCGGGGGGTGTCCAATGTTTGGTAGCGACCTCCACCACTCAAAGTGGACCCGCTTCGGCGTGAAGTGGGTCCGAGTTCGAGGGTCCCGGGGTCGAGTCCGGTACCGGCTGAAGTTGACCGATGGCAGCGTGATCTCTGCCGGAACGTTCGGCACCGCCCTTGAGGCTCTCCAGCACGCCCGTCAGACCGCCGCGAAGCGGTCTAGGGCCCACGATCGGCGTCCCCCTCGCCACACGGCACCTCAGCGGTCCTGGGCCCCCGGCACGCTCGACCGTCTCACCATGGGGGGCGCACGTTGACCCAGTCCCCCAAACCTCCCGAGGACCAGCAGATGGCTCTCGCGCTCGACCCTTCGCCTGGGCCGGCATCGCGACCGCCGGCCCGCCGAAGGTCGCGGAACAGGTCGCCATGGACCCCTGCCTCTGACCACGACACGTCCCGGGAGGCGGCGTCCCACGTCGCCAAGACCGGACTCGCGGGCAAGGTCCAGCGGCAGGTCCTGGCATCCATCGTCGCGCAGGATGCCACCGCTCAACAGCTCGAGCAGCGCCTCGGCGTCCCCGGCAACACGATCCGCCCACGGATCCGGGAACTCGAGACGCTCCGCTTCATCGAGCACGCGGGCAACTACCGCAAAGCTCCCTCGGGGCGGCGGGCCAAGGTCTACCAGGCCACTCAGGCTGGCGTGAAGGCCTCGGAGGGGGCGTCTCGTGCCTAAGAAGTCTGGAAGCGCAGACGTGTTCTGGACCAAGACTCGCGTCGATGTGCTGAATCACCGGAGCACCCACTGGTTCTCCGATCGAGAGCACGGGCTCCGACTGCAGTGCCAATGCGAGAACCAACTCGGCTTGCTCGAGCGCTCCCTCGCATCCATGGCGCGGATCGCATCGGGCGACGGGCGGACGGTGACTGTGACAGCCGGCGACATCGAAGAGTCGATTTCCCGCCTCGCCAGCGCGGGCCATGTCGTCTGGTTCCGCGAGTTCGAGGTCCTGTGGTGGGTCGAAATGGCCGACGAACAGAAGCCGCCGGGGACCGAAGATCAGGTCAAGTTTTGGAATCAGATTCGAGATCAAGTCGTAGTCAAGTTGGTTAATCAGATCAGGCGCCTGATCTGTGACCGGTACCCTCACCTGATTTCCAAGAACCCGAGCAATGACGGGGTTGTCGAAAAAAGATCAGGACCTGATCTCCACCAGATTCCGATTTGGGGGAACCAAGATAGAGAATTAGATGAAGAATTAGATCGAGATCAAGAGAGAGAGAATAAGCCAAGTCGCGACTCCGCGACTGGGCCGCGCTCTCGGTCTGGCTCGAAGTCGAGGTCGTCGGTCGACGCAACACTCGTCGACCGCGTCATCGCCCTGATCAACGAACACCGCGCGCGCCTCATCGAGAACGCCGTCGGGTTCCGAACTGACAGTAAGTCCCAACGCAGGTGGGTCGAGAAGGCGACGAAGCGAGAAGGCGCATCGTTCGAGGACTGGAAGCTCCGGATCGGTCACCTCGCCGAGGCGGCCTCACGCGACGAGTTCTGGATTCAGCACCTGACGCTCCAATATCTGCACTGGGCCAAGAACTGGGAGAAGTGGGAGCACGCGAGCTCGATTCCCGCCCCGCGACGAGGATCGAACGGCGGTGGTGGCAGCGGCAGCGGTGGTGGCAGCCCCAGCTACGCACCTGGCGACTTCTCGAAACCCGAGAACTGCACCAACCGAGGGATCCCCCTCCCCGACAAACCCATCGACCCCAACGCGGAGGAGACGCTCTGATGGCCGCCGAAACACTGTCCCCTGAAGACCGCGCAAGCGCCCTGGTCACGTTCGGAGACACCCCCGGACCCAAGGGTCTGTCACCTCGCGACAGCTGGGAGGGACGCGTCTCGAGGTTCGAGGCCCTTGCCAATGCTGGCGCCCCCCGCCGCGAACTGGCTGCGGCATGGGCCTACGATCTCGAGTCGTGCGACGCGCTCGACGCCGCGATCGGCTGGGCGAAGGAACAGCGGACCGGGATGCTCATCCTGTCGAGCTCCGTGGGACTCGGGAAGACGACCGCCGCGGCCCGGTACGCGCTCACCACCACGGCGGCCTGGTGTCACGCCCCACTCCTCGCGCTCGACGAATGGGCATCTGCGGCCAAGCGCGTCCAGTCCATGCTCGAGGCGCAACACCTGGTCATCGACGAGATCGGTGGACCTGGCACCACATCGGGCATGGCCGTCGCACGGATCAGCGCGATCCTCTCCGCCCGACACGCCGCGGAGCGCCCCACCGTCGTCACGACGAACCTCCCCGAGTCCCGTTTCGCCCAGGTCTACGACGGCGTGAAGCCGGACGAGTCCCGCCTGGTCGACAGAGTCAATGACGGCGGGTCGTGGGTGTCCTGCAAGCGCGCACGGGAGCAAGGGAGCTACCGCGTCTCAGGCGGATGCGACTACACCAAGAACCGCTACGAGGACGCGTCTCGGGCACTCAAGCTCCTGCGCGCCACCGAATCCGGAGACATCCGCAGCTTCGTGCTCAAGAGCCTCCAGGAGTCACTCGGATGCAAGGACGAGGACCTCATTCGGATCCGAGATGAGGCACCCGGACGCCGGGAACAGGTCGACGGAATGCTCCAGCGCTTCCTCGACAAAATCCGCGTGAACGACCCCCGGAAGACTGCGCGCGACGAGGACGCCGAAGACGGTCGTCGACGGGCCCACCTTCAGGCCCAGGCCCGCGGGGTAACGACATGACCGAGACCACCAACAGACGGAAAATCGAGGCCTTCGTGCTCGGGGTTGCGCTCGGGGTCAACGTCACCCTGTTCGGGTTCAACGCCGCATCGTCAGGGCTAGAGAACGCAGCCAGTGTCCTGGTGATGAGCATCGTTGCCACGCTGGCAACAGCGGCATTCGCCGGGTTTTGTCTCGCGTTTCTTGCCGCTGGAACGTTCGTGTTTTTCGAAGTTGTCGAGCTTCTGACGGAGAAAAACGGCGGTGCGGACCTGTGAGCGGCAGCAACCCCACCCGCGCCGAACCGCAGCCGCTCCTGGAGCGTGCGATCGATGCCATCCGCCAATCCGTCCACCCCGGCGCGACTTCGCGAAAGGTCGAGATCAACTGGGACGCAAAGTCGGAGCGCTACGAGGTTGAAGTCTTCGGTAGCGATCGATGCTGCTACGCCGCGGCCCCCACGCTCGAGCTGGCCCTCCTCGCCGCCGGCAAACTTGGGGACCTCGACTCCGTCGCTGTCGACGACACCGGGAATGCCGTGTGCCTCGAGTGCGGCGGGAAGACCCCGAACGCCTGCGCGCATTGCTCGGGCACCGGGCGGGACCCGGAGCCTCCGTGCAACTGGCCGACCGGAGGGGTGCTCTCATGACCTCCGCGATCCTCGACACCGCGACGGGACCCGGCTGGGAGCTTCGTCTCGGCAACTCGCTTCTCGACGCATGGCCCGAGTGCGACCACGTCTTCACCGACACGCCGTACTGCAAGCACGTGCACTCGAACCATCGGACATCGAAGGTCGACAACGGCCGCTCGAACGTCCAGATCGGGTTCCGACCGTTCGACACCTTCGACCGAGCGATGACGGCAATCAAGACGGCCCAGGTGGTGCGCCGCTGGGTGTTGCTCTTCACCGACGCTGAAACCGTTCGTGAGTGGAACGACGCCTTGGAGTTCGCGCGGGTGATCCCTGGCAAGAACGGCAAGCGAGAATCGCTCCGCCCCATCCGAACCGGTACTTGGCACAAACCGGGCTGCTGCCCGCAGCTCACGGGAGACCGCCCGGGCCAAGCGACGGAGAGTGTCGTGATCGGTCACCCCCCTGGTCGAATGAAGTGGAACGGGGGCGGACTGCCGGCGTTCTGGAGCTACCCCGCGAGGGACGGAACGAAGCGTATCCACCAGACGCAGAAGCCGATTCCGTTGCTCGAGCGGATGATCGAGCAGTTCACCGACCCGGGCGACTTGATCCTCGACCCCTTCGCCGGGTCGGCGAGCTCCGGCGTCGCGGCGATCCGTACTGGTCGCCGGTGGCTCGGCTGGGAGCTCGACCCCGACATGTTTGGCCCCGCTCGCCGGCGGCTTGAGTCCACACGCGAACAGCGGTCTCTCCCTCTCACCACCACCCCGAAAGCCCGACAGGAGGCTCTCTCGCTATGAACCCGTTCTCCACATTGTCCGCGCTCTGGCCCGCGATCTCCGACGCCTCGACGCGGTGGCAAGACGCGATCGGCAAGCTCGACGCCGCCGAGCTCGAGCAGGCCGAGACCGACCCGGCCGGTGAAGGAGTCGACTATCACCTCGTCGACGTTCGGGACCAAGCGAAGCGCAGCCGGTATCGGCCGAGCAAGCGCCGTCGGGCACTGGGACTCCCAGGTCGCATCAAGCGGACCGCGTACCCGCCTGTTGATCTCTCGAAGCGTCGGGTCGTCTTGGTCATCCACCAGATGGGCGTCGTCCGGACTCCGGCACAACTTCGTCGCAGAGCGAAGCTCGTGACCGCGCAGGAGGTCTGGGGAGACGGCGCGGTCTACATCGTCCACCCCGACGAGACCCACCTCATCGCCTCCAACCGATTTGACCGGGAGCCGTACCACTCGATCAACTTCGAGTTTGCGGGCAACTTCGAAGGTGTTGCCGGCAGCGGCCGGTTCTTCAAGCCCGAGCAGCTCGGCCGCTCGAGGATGAGCGCCGCCTGGGCGCAGGCGACATCCAGCCGGCTCACGGACAAGATCGGAGAGCTGCGGCGGCGGGGCATCGAGCCCTTCATGATCGCTCCGCATCGGGTGGCGGGACGCGACCAGGACGGCAACCCGAACCGACAGATCTGTTGCGGCTCCGCGCAGTGGAAGATCGCAGAGTCGGTGGCCGCGGTGTGCAATGTCCCTGTCCCGGGCGACGACTATCAGATCGGCGGGCTGCCGATCCCCGCCGCGTGGCGCAGCAAGTTCTACGCAGAGTGCAGGACGGTGGACGCGTGAGCGCATACGAGTCATGGGCGCAAGGCTGGTACGGCTTCGACCCGGAATCGGAGGACTGCGCAGCCTGGGGCCCAGAGTTGACCGCGGATGAAGCGAGGGTGCACCCAAGCTCGTTTCCCGAGGAGGGCGCGGAGGAGCGAGTCCGGGTCTTTTTCATCAGTGTCTCCGAATCAAAGCGCCACGCCAGCTGGCAGGAGAAGGCGCTCATGTGCATCTGGGCAACCGGATCCGACTCCGAAGCGGCTCGGGCGTTTCGGGGAGAAGGGACGCTTCCCGGGATGAGGGAATCGTCAGTCGGAGTCGCGGAGGCCTATGCGCTCCACAACCAGCGCCTGCAGAGAGAGGTGGAGCGCCTGAGGAAGGACGCCGCGGATCGACGATTCGATGATGAGCGCCTCTGTGAGGTGTTCTCCGAGCAGATGTGCGGCGAGTGTCACGGCTGCCTACTCCGGGAAAACCCAGAGGCCCTCTACAACGACAGCGAGACAGGAGCCTCGACATGAGCGCCGAGAACACGCTCGCGGTCATGGCACCCGCCGCCAGTGCGGTCACTTACGCCGACGCCGACGCCGTACGCGAGAGTCTGCAGAACGCCATCAAGGCGTGGCTCTCCGGCAAGTCCGAGCACACTGTGCGCGCCCGACTCAGCGACCTGCGGCTGTTCGCCACCTTTGTCCGGGGCGAGGTCATCTCCGACCCCGTCGACGGCACTCTGGTGCTCATCGAAGGCGGCCAGCTGGTGGCCGAGTCTTCCATCGCCGACTGGTGGACCGAGATGGTGGAGCGCGAGCTTCAGCCCACATCGATCGCCCGGCGGATCGCTTCCCTCCGCAGCCTCACAGCCACGCTGCGGCGCTTCGGACTCACCTGGGACCTCACCGCCGTCCGCGGGCCCTCCTATCGACCCTACGACCGCGCCGAGGGTCCCGATGTCCAAGACCTCGAAGCGAAGATCGACGAACTCGAAAGACTCGCGGACGGCGATGACGACAAGTCCAAGACGCTGATCCACGCCCGCGACTACGCGATGTTCGTGACCCTCTATCACACAGCGATGCGGCGGGAGTCGCTGGTCACGATGCTCTGGAGCGAGACGCATCTCGACGCCACGCGTCCACACGCAAGAGCCATCGTGAAGGGCGGCTCAACGCGCCGATTCCCACTCTCGCCCCAGGCCGTGTCCGCCCTGCAGCGCTGGCAACAGCTCAGGGTCCTGCATCTCGGCCACATCGCCAGCGACGCCACCGTGTTCTGCGGGACATCGGGACGTGGGAAGGGTGGGAGCCTTCACCCCGACTCGGTCTACAAGCGGACCAAGTACGTGCATGGACTCTCCGGCCCCCACGGTTTCCGGCACACGGCCGCGACCGTCGTCTTCGAAGAAAGCAACGGGAACCTCAAGCAGGCCTGCGACCTCCTCGGACACTCCAACCCGGCGACGACTCGCAGCTACTTCGACAAACAAGGCCACTCGGCTGAAGAGGCCACGATGCTGATCGCGAACAGAAAGAGGTCATCATGAACGACGCGACCCAGGAAGCCATCGACCGAGCGATCTGCGTCTCAGAGCAGGTCCGGACCGGGACCCCAGCGACGCGGCGCGAGGTCGCGATTCTCGCCGATGGACTCAACGCGATCTTCGAACGCACCGCCGAACTCTGGGCCCAGCGCTTCGCAGTTCCGGGTCGGGTGACCATCGCTGTCCGCGAGGATGGGAGCAAACACCTCACGCTCGAGTTCCGGCGACGCGAGAAGGGCTGGGCGTTCCTCATCGATACATGGACGAACGGCCCGAGGGCGATCGCCTCCACGCCGTTCGAGAACGCGTCATTGCGACTCCGGATACTTGCTGCCAGCAACCTCGCCGCCATCGAGACCAAGCTCGAAGCGTCGGAGACAACCCAGGCGCTGGAGCTTGCCGGAGCGTTCGAGGGTGCGCGAGCGCCCCTGAGTCGGTCGACCAAATCCGGAGGTGCGGCATGATCGTCTGGAAGCGCGACAAGAAGACAGGCCACTACGGCGGATTCTTCGAAGAGCGCAAGGTCGCCCGCCTCGTACGCCTGAGCGCCTCCGCCTGGCGTTGGTCGTATCGGGCTCCGCGAGAGGTCTGTCCCACGCTCGGAGAAGCGCGCCTCCTCAAGCACGCGAAGCAAGCCGTGGAAGAACTCCACGCAACAAAATGCCCCGAACAGAAAGAGGAGAACGGCAACGAACGTGCTCCGAGCCTGAAAGCGAGTGGAGGGACCGGCGAATGTCGCCGGGCAACCGAGCACCCGCGCCAAGAGACCGGCATCGCTGGTCATGGGTTTGGCAGGTCGGACACGGAGACGAACCCGAGCGGGGGAGGCGAGCATGTGCGCCAGGGCCCGCCTTTGTGGGGAGTGCCCCTAGAAGTCGAATCGACCCCGCAAACGGTGTGTGACTTCCAGGAGGGTGAGACGCCCTCCACCGTCGGTCGGGAGCCCGGCGGAGAGCGGGTGGAACGCCCGAGCCCAGCAACGTCGCGGGGCATGGTGTCCGGGGAGACCCCGGAACAGCCCCTGAGCAGTCTAGAGAAACACCCCGCGACGCTGCACCTGTCCGACGCCCTCTTCGGGAACGAGGGTTCACGATGACGCTTCGCTGCCACTCCTGTGGGCGCCCCGTTGAGGGAGACCGGGTCCTCTACTTCCGACCCCCATGCCACGCCTGCCTTGTCCCCGGGGAGGGGGCCAAACCTGTCTTCGTCGTCCGGAGCTCCAATGGGCTCGTCCTCTCCGTCTCGATGGACTACGGGCGTCCCGTCGAGCTCGACGACCTTCGGAAGCACGAACCGGGAGCGACTCTTTCGGTCGAGCCGAAGGATCGCGCTCTCGAAGAGTTCCGCGACGCCATGAAGGGAGCCACCGATGACTAAGCGCATGGCGTTCTCCATGACGATCCCGCAGATGCGCGGCCGAACCAAGACCGTCACGCGACGCTTCGGCTGGTGGGACCGAGAAGCGGATCAACCGCGAGTTCGCCCGGGCGACATCGTGTTGGCGATCGAGAAGGGTATGGGGCTCGCCAAGGGGGAGCGACAGAAAGTCCTCCACCCGATCGAGATCGTTAGCATTCGACGCGAAGCCCTGGGCCTCATTGATGCCTCGGACCTTGCCCGTGAGGGCTTCCCAGGGATGAGCCCCTGCGAGTTCTTCCGACTGTTCGGCGGCAAGCCCACCGACACCGTGACCCGCATTGAGTTTCGGCACCTCGACAACCCGGAGGCTCGATGAGTCGCCCAGTCCCACCGCCGGCAGGGACCACAGCCCTGGTATGCGGAGAGACCGTCACCGCCATAGACCGCGGCGAGCGGATGCCCCTCTACGAGGTGCGGGGTCGGCATGGGCTCCGGATGGTCCACTGGTGCTGGGACGCGATCGCCCAGTATTGCTGGGGCTGGCTCTCCACATCGGAGATGGGTCTGACGGAGGCTCGGGCGTGGCATGCGAAGCGATTCGGCCGAGGCCGGACCGCCTTCCACATCGACGGAGAAGACTTCCCGATCAAGTCGTGGGCCAACGTCGGGAAGTGGCACGTCGTGCTGTTTCTCGAAGGCGGGCGACGGGTCGAGCTCGACCGCCAGGACAACGTCGTCTCCGATTCGTGGTGGAAGGTACCGCGGGCCGTTGAGACTGCGCCTGTCCGCCCGGCTCTCGCTGTCGATGCAGACCTGGCTGAGGACCCCGACCCCGTGCGTGGACGCGTCATGTTGGCCGGTGAGGCCCCGTGCAGCCAGCTCTCACTCTTCGGAGGTGCGGCGTGATGTTCGACAGCCTTCACGACCAACTCAACTGGTACGCCGGGCGTCGTATCCAGATCCCTGCCGGTACGTCCGATGTGCGGATCGCCGGCATGGTTCGCCGAGCTCGCCAACGCCACCTCCTAGCGCGAGCCCGCATGGCCGCATCCGGGGAGTTCACCTTCACGCCGGAGGATGAGTCCTCATGAACCCGCTCAAGGTCGAAGGCACGCCTTGCCAACACCCGCGGTTCATCCTCGACGCCGAGGAGCGCTCCGTGCACTGCTCGACATGCGGTTTCGTCTTCGACGCATTCGAAGTCCTTCTCCGCGAGGCCGAGAGGAACGAGAAGCAAGAGGGCTTCCTCGCCCGGACCCGGGGGCAACTCGCACACCTCCACAAAGAGGTCGAGGAGCAACGCAAGATCCTGCTGCGGACCAAGAGGTCGGTGGACAACGAGAGCCGACGGCTCAACCGCCTCATCGAGAGGAACAAGGCCCTCGAGCGCGACGCCGAGACCCAGGAAAGCGCCCGCGGTTCTCCGGAGCCGGGCGGCTTCCAACTGGACCTCGCTTCGGCCAATACGGCCGAGCGGTTCCGGACAACCTGACTCTCGCGCAGCAACCCGCTGACGCGTAACCCCGTACGGTTCGGCCGACGGGGCGGGGGTCGTATGGACACCCCAGCTCCCGAGAACCTGCCCGAAGAAGGCTACCACTGGGCCACGACCCAGCGACGCGAGAAGCGACACCAACGCGCCGAGATCCTCTACGTCCACCGCCGAGGCGAAGGAGTCTGCGACCTGTACGCGATCGACCGCGCGCTCCCGCTGACGTGGGACGAGATTCACAGCTGGGGGGCGCCCGTCGAGCCTGGTCCCACGACCGGCAACATCGCCAAGATCGAGGCCTACGCCCCGGTCCGCCTATCGGAGCAGGACCGCGCCGACGGCTACGACTTCCCCCTGGTCCGGCAGATCCCCGAAAGCCTCCACCTCGAGGTCCACGCCGCATGGGCGAAGCACCACGACAGTCCTCGCTCGGCCGAGGACGTAGCCCGCAAAGGCGGCTTCACCTTCGAACAGATCGGCGAGTTCGGTCCCGAGGGGTGGATCGAGGCCATCGAGCCCCGTAGCCCCGGGAGCCACTTTCCCGGGCCCGAAGAGAACGAGGCGCTCGCCCTCATGAACATCATCAAGGACCGGCTCGTGGAGATCGAACAGCACAAGTACTCCGAGGTCTTCGACGGCGAAGCGGTCGCACTCCGGAGCTACGGAGACAAGGTCGCGAGGCTCATGTCCCAGGGCAAGTGCCCGCCGGCAGGGGCAGCCGATGGCGCGCAGGCCAAGTTCGACCTGTGGTGTGTCGACACCGGAGTCGCGGACTCGGAGAGCCGCTACTACATCGCGGGCCAGAGTGAATCCAGCGCCCTCGAGCTGCTCAACGACATCCGGTCGGAAGAGGACTCTCCGGTTCCTGAGACGGCTCGTATTCGTCGCTGTCGTCGAGTCTCCGTCACCGAGCTCCAACCGACTCTGACCGAGACGCTCGGCGACTCCATCCGGGAGGCCGTCTCGGCGCTCGTCCTGCCGGGGGCCAATGTCCCCGAAGAGACGTGGGCAGTGTGGGACGACGAGATGGCGGTCGTCGACGAGACGATGCTTTCCGAGCAACTACCGCAGCTCCTCAAGGTCGAGGCCTTCGTCTGCGACACCACATGGTCCCAGGGAGGGTTCGCGGCCTACCTCACCGAGTACCCGGACGAGGGCCTGGTCGGGCCATACGAGACCAGGAGCGAGGCAATCGATGCCGGCAACCGCATGGCACCGCGAGGAGAGTCCTCTGTCCGCCCGCTCTCGCCCGACCAGTGCCTCGAGCTGGAGACCAGCGAGCGAGAGGCGGCTGCACAGTGAGCCGGACCGTCCACACCGGCGACGGCGGCTCTAGCCATTCCGCGCCACCGCGCCGGGCACCGGTCCTCTTTCTCGACGTGGACGGCGTACTCCTGCCTCCCGCAAGCGATCGCAGGATGGAGAAGGCGCGAGAGTCCCTAGACCAGCTCCATCGCGTCGTGGAGACCACGGGCTGCGAAATCGTGCTGAGCAGCATGTGGCGGCTCATCCTCGGCGCCGGCGGTGTGGGCGTCGTCGACCACAACCGAGCGGAGCAACTCATGCGGAAGCGCTTCGGGTACGACGGGCCGTCGTTCATCGGCGCGACACCCGACCTCAAGGGAGAGCCTCGCGGGCTTGAGATCGCCGCCTGGCTCGCGTCTCAGGCAGAAGCCCCGCCGTGCTGGGCCGTCGTCGACGACGACCCGGACATGCCCTTCGTCCGGCATCGCTTCGTCCAAACGAACCCGCGGATCGGTCTCGATGAAGTCGCGGCCGACCGACTTATCGAACTGCTCACCGACGAGCATGCCGGGCTCCTCGAGTCGTCGTCCGGAGGAGAAGGGTCGTGAAGGCGTCCGACATCCCCCAAACGGTCAAGGACGTGCTCGACGCGAACCCTGACGCCGTGGCCTTCGTTGCGTGGCTCGCGAACCGCTACCCGACAAACGCTGACCCGAACGACGACCCGGCAGTCGCGGAGCTCCACGAGGTCGGGCGAGTCGCACGCGGTGCGGTCCACGGCTTCATCGCGAAGCGGCATCCGGGAGCACTTCAACACGACGATCCGCTCCACAAGGGACTTGTCCGGGGCCACCTACTCTCCCAGGCCATCGCGATGTACGAGGCTCCGAAGGACGCCGGGTCCGGGACACGTCACCCTTTTCTCGAAGGGCTCCAACGACTCGTTGACGCCCACGTCGAAGAGAAGAAGGCGGCCAAGGCCGAGAGCACACGCGAGCAGCAGGAGTCCGATCGGCGGCAGCAGGAGATCGATCGACAATGGCTCGTCGGCTCCGACTCGCAAGCGGCCCGAGCTGCTCGTGGGCCCGCCATCCGCCCGACGGTCTTTTGGACAGTCGGCGACTGCACCTTCGCCACTCCGGAGGCGGCATACCGACATCTCGCCCGCCACGCACTCTCGCAGGCCTTGCCAGCGCGCCGGCTCCCCAAGTCGTGGCCCGCGCTTCCCAAGGGAGCTGTCCAAAAGGTTGCTCGTCTCATCCGCAGGAGAGACGAGTCCTTCGGGCTCGGGAAGGTGGTGGGGCATGCCTAGAAGCAAGTCACCCCGCGTATCGGTCGACCTGCACCGCATCGCGATGCTTGAGCCGCGCCAGGACTCCCGGGCGCTGGGGCGGCTCCCTCCGCGCATTCGAGTCAAGATCGTGGCGAACGGCCCGCGCTTCGAGGGAACGCGGTGCTGGATGTGGACCGCCGCCGTCACGTCGCGCGGCTATGGCTCGGTCTGGTCCAACGGCTCCAACCGTCAGGCTCACCTCGTCGTCTACGAGCTCGCGATCCGAAACGGCCGGCCACTTCGCGGGAAGCGACGCGAGCTCGACCACCGCTGCCGGAACCGCCTCTGCGTGAACCCGGCGCACCTCGAACCGGTAACCCGCGGCGAGAACAACCGGCGCTCCACGTGCTGGCACCACCTCCACTCCACGACAACCGAGAACAAACGATGAAGAGCACAACCATCACCACTCACGACAACGGGTCTGTGAGCATCTTTTCGGCCACGGACACCGGCTTCTCCGCAGGGGGTTGCCGCGACGAGATACAGGCGGCCCTCTCGCTCGTCGGGCACTCCAGGCGGGTCGACTTGATCACTCGGGCAGTCAGCGTGCTCGTCGACGACGAGCCGTCCGCGAAGCACGTGACGGACGCCGTTGTTGACGCTGTCGCCGAAGCCCTTAGAAGCGCTGAACAACGGGCCGCGGATTGGGACCGGGAACACGGGGGAGGCCTGCTGTGAAAACGAACGACAAGCCGATCGCCACGCGTGTCGCCACCGGAAGCAACCGGGACACCAAACCCGACAACACCTCTCAACTCCCCAAGATCGAATCAGAAGGCTACGGGCTCAAGGGGCAGCTCAGCTCCATGGTCGACATTGCCAACGCCGAGACGGACGCGGTTTCGATGCTCGTCCTGGGCCGCAGCATGGAAGATACGGACGGCGCGGTCGTGATCCTCAGGGGGCACCACACCGTGAGTAGCTTCAGGCTGTGGGCTGAGGAATCCGGACTCAAGACGCCCAACAGCCCAAGCGGTCTCGTGAGGGCGCTCGAGAACGACGAGAGCGTTCCGAAGGGTCCGAACTCGTGGGTGTCGCCACCGATGGTGTGCCCTTGCCCGGACCCGGACCACGTCGAGCGCTGCGTCGAAGTCGGTTGTCGCCGTCATCCCGTCGCGGGACTTCGGTGCTTCGTCTTCGCCGACAGGGCCGTCATGCGGTGCTCACAGTGCATGGCCGCAGTCTTCGTCGTCGCCAAACCTGCGCCGGTGTCCCAATGCGCGATTAGCGCCGTAAAGTCCAACGATTCCAACTAGTTAGTAGCATGATAATGTCTAATATCAAGAGTCAGATCGGCGGCCCGGACGGCCCCGCCATTGAAGTCGAAGCTGTCACTATCTCGGTGCACCTTCAGAAGCGGAGGGATTCCGAGAGCTTGGACTCCGCCATTGTGGAGACGCAGAGCTTCGAACTCGGCGGGACCACGTATCGAGTCGAGCGATTCCTGCCCGGCGACGCTGTTCGAGTTCGGACGAAGGCGGCCTCCATTGGGCGCGAGGTCCTGCGGCTTGCGGGGCTCGAGTCCTCCTTGGAAGTCAGTGAGCCCGAGCCAGGCGTGACTCCCGATGGCGCGGCGGTTTCGCGAGAGTCGAAACCGAGCTCCGCGGAGAGTCTCGACCAGCACATGCGGAGGGACCTCGCGATATTCGTCTCGGAAACGGTCCCCGGCGCGCATCCAGGGCTCTGCGACTGCAACTTCGACGGCGAATACGACGAAGATGGGGTCGACCGACGCCATTCCTGGTCCGTCACCCTCGAGTTCGAGGGTGAAACGAATCTCCGGCATCCGGAGACAGGAGCCGAGGTCTCGTCGAGATTCGACCATTTCTATCGCCTCGTGGACCCCGACTGCTCGCACTCCGTGACTCTGGTGTTCTCAGCCCAATGGGTTCGCAGGTGGTTGGACTCACTTCCCGAGCCCGCAGCGGGATGGGAGGTCATCCCATCCGGAAGCTCGGACTGGTGGCATGCCTGGAAGAACGGTGAGCTGCTGTGTGCAGGGCGCACGTACACCCTGGCCGTCGAGTTCACGCATGATCCAACGACCCTCGGCAACTCACCCGGAGTCGACGTGACGCCCTCTGGTGTCGCTCCGGAGATAGGCGATCCACGGGAGGTCCCCGCTACCCCCAGTCCGCCCCCGGTCGTCGATCCGGACTTGGCGCGGTGCCTCTCCACGGCCGCCCAGTGGCTCAGGGCGCAGGACGGAGCGGTAGCCGGCACGAACCTCCACGACGCAGCGCAAAGGATGGCTGACGCGGGCGCCAGGGCCCCGAGCGCGCGCCTGGTGGAGCTGCCCGACGAGCTCTGCGAGGACATGACCGTAGAACCGGGCAAGGTGCTCTTCGACGGCTGGATTCGCGCTCCGTGGAGAGTTCGGGAGATCGCCGCCTTCCTGCTGCGCGCCGCCGACTTGGCAGAGGAGCTTGCGGTCGACGAGAGCGAGTGTGGGTCATGACCGCCTGGCTCCAAACGCGATCCGGGCTCGCCTTCGACTACGAAGACCCGAAGCCCGAACAGATCGACATCCGCGACATCGCCCACTCCCTGGGGCTTCTGTGTCGCTTCGCTGGGCACTGTTCTCGGTTCTACAGCGTCGCGGAACACTCGGTGCACTGCGCAACGCTTCTGCTCCCCGGCGGCCGTGCTCTCGCGAGAGAGGGACTCATGCACGACTCCCACGAGGCCTACATGATCGATCTCCCAAGCCCTCTAAAGCGGCTCCTCCCGGGATACCGAAAGCTTGAGGGTGTCGTCGAGGTCGCGGTGAGGGCCAGATTCGGTCTGCCCAGGGGCATACATCCAGCCGTCAAGGCCACAGACCGCGTGCTGTTTCACCAGGAGGCCGCCTCGCTCCACGAGCCTCCACCGAGACTCCGAGAGCCCGGCCTGCCAGACGAGTCCCCTCCGCTCACCGGCTTTCCAGACCGCGAATGGACGCCGCATTGCTGGTCATCACAGGAGGCAGCATCTCGCTTCCTCGGCATGTTCCGCGATCTCTTCCCGGAGGTGACCCCGTGAGCGCGATCGAGTGGTGCGATGTCACCTGGAATCCCGTCGTCGGCTGCACTCGCGTCTCGCCTGGCTGCGACAACTGCTACGCGATCGGTGTCGCGGCGCGGAACCTCTGCGACCAGCACAAGGGCCTCACGAAGATCCGGCCGAAAACAGCCGCTCGATCTGGTGTGGACTGGAACGGGACGATTCGGTTCGTTCTCGAGCGGCTCATCGACCCTCTCAAGTGGAAGAAGCCCCGTCGCGTCTTCGTGAACAGCATGTCGGACCTTTTTCACCAGAGGGTCCCGCTCTCCTATCGAGCCGCGATCTTCTCGGTGATGGCCGCGTGCCCACAGCACACCTTCATCGTCGTCACGAAGCGACCCGGCCCGAACGCGATCCCGTGGCGAAGCCCCCAGGAAACCAACGACTCGACCATGGGCTACGCCAAGCGGTACCAGGAGTACTACCGCTGGCCCGCGCCCGACTTCGGAACCATCCCCTGGCCGCTCCCGAACGTCCACATCCTCGTCTCCGCCGAAGACCAGCACTCGTGGGACAAACGAGTACCGCTGCTGCTCGATATGCCCGCCGCGGTCCGCGGCGTGAGCGCTGAGCCCCTGCTCGAGAGCATCGAGCCGCACTGGCTCGAAAAGCTCAACTGGCTCGTCGTCGGCGGTGAATCCGGACGCGGAGCCCGGTATTGCAACACGGAGTGGCTCCGCAGCCTCAGGACCCACGCCGCCCGCGACGGCGTCCCCATCTTCGTCAAGCAACTCGGGTCGAACAGCATCGGGTCTGGAACGCAGATCGGCAAAGGCAACGACATGGCCACGTGGCCCGAATACCTGCGAGTTCGGGAGTTCCCGCAGAGTGTCGTCGAAGCCGGAACCGGTTGCCGCAACCCGAGAGGAGTTGCCTGACCATGGCACCGCTCAATCGGCTCGAGCTGCGCGACGCCACCCGAGCCCGCCTGGTCATTGAGACAAACTCCGGGCGCCAAGCCCTCGACGGACTCGGCGGGTCTGCCGTCTTCGACGCGCGGCGCTGCACCTGCGGAGTCCTGGTTCTCGCAGAGTCGAGGCACCGCGAGTGTCCCGTCTGCGACAGACCGATCCGGACGAAGGGAGGCGTGTGATGCCCGTTCCCTTCGATCCGCACGCAACCGACGGCGTCCATGTCGTGAAGCTGGGTATGCGCCAGCGATACCGCTTCGAACCAGGAGAGCGGCACGCCCACCATTGTCCAAGGTGCTACGAGGCGAAACCGTGCACCCAAGAGTGCGAGTTCGAGCCTGACCTCAGCGAGGACGCCGATGAGCCGCTCCAGGGATCGTATTGCGTCTGCGACGAGTGCTGGGACTCAGCCGTTCTCGGTTGCGTCCTGCGGCACGTCCGAAAGAAGCGTGGGCTCCAGCAGTGCGACGTTGCGAAAAGCCTCGGCGTCACGTCCTCCACGATCAGCCGCATCGAGAACGGAGCCCAGGCCGTGGCTGTCGTTCAGCTACGCCAAGTTGCAAAAGCCCTCTCGACCGAGGCCTGGATGCTGCTCAAGGACGCGGACCGACTCCGAGGGCGGGCGGTCACGATCGATACGATAGGCGCGTACCTCGAGCGCTTTGACCTTCTAGCCCTTGAGGAGAACGACTGATGGCCACGAACTACGCCCGAGAGATCCGCCGGATCAAGCGGCTCCACCGAGCCGGGAAGCTTCCTTGGTCTCATTCCCTGCGAGGGAACATGCGCGCGCTCGCCTCCAAGGAACACGCCGTCGCCACGGCATGGCTGCGACGCAAGGGCACCACATTCCGACCACCTGTGACCAGAGCTCCGCGCGGGACATTCAACCTCGCGAAGGGCTTCGCTGCCTGCCCAGGGTGCGGCGAGGTCCGACGCGTCTACCGTTCGAAGAATGGTTGGCGAACCTACTCCCACGGAAACAGCGCCGAGGGCCAAAGGAGGTGGTGCCTCGGACCAAGTTCCGCCCCGCCGATCCCTGACCGGCTCGTCCGGAAGGACGGCGGCACCGCGCATGCCTCTCCTCCCTGTACTCGCTGCGGTGAGCCGACTTGCCCGACCGGGAACACGCCAAGCCCGAGCCTCTGCGGGGACTGCTGCGATTGCCTAACCGGGACGTGCCCTAAGTGCGGGGCATTTGAGGAGGCGTCGTCGTGAAGGGGATCATCGCGGTCGACGTGCCCGGGGCCACCCCGTGGAGTTCCAGGGTTGCTCTTGAGCTGACCAAGGTCGCAGAAACCCTCCTCTCCGATGGAGCCACCGCCGCCCATGCAGAGGTCGCGGCGATGCTTCTTGTTCGCGCGTCTACATACGCGGAGGCCGCCAAGCGCGAGATCAGCATCATGGCCCCTGCCGACGACGACGTGCCCTTTTAGTCAGGCCTGAGAGGACTCATCGAGACGCGAGAGATCGCGATTCCCCGTACGGTTTGGCCGACGGGGTTGGGGTCGTGTGACTGCACCCACCGTTCTGCACCTCTTTTCCGGCTCTGGAGGGGGCGCGCTCGGCTTCCACCGCGCCGGCTTCCGGGGCGTTGGAGCCCTCGACCTCAGCCCTGCAGCGTGCCGCGACCTCGAGCACCTCACCGGAGACCCCGCCACGGTCGCCGACATCGGCGCGATGAAAGCCCCTGCCGACCTTGCCGCGCTCTGCCCAGAGAGCCCCGATGTCGTCTTCTCCTCACCGCCGTGCAAGGGCTTCTCGGGCTGCCTTCCGGAGAAGTCCGCGAAGGCGAAGAAATACCAGGAGCTCAACAAGCTGGCTCTCCACGGGATCTGGCTCGCGCTCGAGGCATGGAAACAGCGCCCCCGACTCGTGCTCCTCGAGAACGTTCCTCGCATCCAATCCCGCGGGCGCGTGTGGCTCGCCCGGATGGTCGCACTCCTCCACAAGTACGGCTACGCCGTCGACACGTCGGTGCACGACTGCGGGGTCCTCGGGGGCCTCGCCCAACATCGCAAGCGCTTCCTGCTGGTGGCTCGGCATATGCCCCAGGTCGACGCATACCTGCGCCTTCCGATCGAGCAACGGGTCCGGTCGATCGGCGAAGTACTCGGCGAGCTCCCCGTACCTGCGCCTGGCTCGGACGCGGGCGGGGTCATGCACCGGTTGCCCCGCCTGAGCGCGCTCAACTGGGTCCGCCTGGCCCTCATCCCGGCCGGGAAAGATTGGAGGGCCATTCCGGCTGCGGTCCGGCTCTCAGACCGCGCGGGGCGGCCCAACGGTCCATACGGCGTCGAGAGTTGGGAGAGCCCGTCCCACGCCGTCCTGGGCCACACCACGAGCCGCGACACCTGGGGCAGCGTCGCTGACCCCAGGGTGGGCTGCAAACGTAGAGAAGGCGGCCACGGCGTGCGCCGCTGGGACGGGCAAAGCGCGGCGGTGATCGGGCACCCGTCGATCGACAACTTCCCCGCCCAGGTCGCCGACCCTCGCATCGACTACCAGCCCCACCGAGGATGCATCGGCGTTGCGCAATGGGATGCGCCGACCGTCACCGTCCGCGGCACCCACAACGTCAACAACACCACCGGGTCACTTGCTGACCCCAGAAACGTCGAGCCATCGCACTGGGTCGACGACTCGGCCGACCCGCCCAGCCTCTTCGGAGACATCCTCGACCTGAAGTCGAAGAAACCGCGCCACATCGTGATCGCGGCTGCCGACGGCACATGGCACCGACCCATGACGACACTCGAACTCGCCGCGCTGCAGGGTTTCCCAACGACCCTCGACGGTGAGCCCCTCGTACTCGACGGCAAGAACCACGCCGGATGGAGGGAAAGGATCGGCAACGCCGTCCCGCCACCGACCGCCTACGCGATCGCCAAGTCCTGCGCGGCGACGCTCGCCGCTGCCGCGGCCGGGGTCTGGGCGCTCGACTCGAACCCGATCTGGGTCCGTGAGCAGCTACGCCGGAACGAGGGCCGCACGTGGTCGGAGGTGGCGGCAGCATGAAGCGCTCCGAAACCCTCACCGCCAAGGAAGCCGAGTTCCTGGGGCGGGTCTACGACTCCGGGAAGTCGGGGCTGTACCTCGAGCGGGCGGATATCGCCCGAGCTCGACGGATGTTCGTCCTCAAGATGGTCAAGTCCGGGCGCCTCGACCCGAAGCGCTACGCCGTCCTCACGCCAGCCGGCGAGGCCTTCGTCGAGACGCTGCGAGGTATCCGATGATGTTCCGATACATCGGACCCGAGCAGTGGGCCGTCCACACAGCCGAGGGGTGGGACCGACTTCCTGCCAAGACCAGACCGAGCGAGGTCATGAAACGGCGCCGAGCAGCCTTCGTAGCGCCAACGCCGACTCGGGCAAGCCCAGAGCGGCGCTGCGACACCCAGCACGAGTACGAACTCGCTATCGTCCATCGCGTGGCCGCGAGGGTCGCCGCCCGGACCCAGCGTTCCGTGGAGGCGATTCAGGGCCGCACCCGACGCCCAGGGCTTCACACCGCGCGCGGACTCGTCGTCCGCGCCTGTCGGAGCCTGGGGGTCCAGAGCTCGCCGCTCGCTGCGTTCTTCGGCCGATGCAGGGCCTCGATCTCGGTCTACGCGACAGACCTCGAGCGCGAGATGCGTCGACGGCCGGAACTCCGTCGGACGTTCTGCGAGGTCTACGATGAAGAGCAACACGCCGAGACATGCGTCGCCGTCTACCGACCGATGTGCTCCGGATCAGGCACGGAGGCGGTCTCGTGAAGCCTCCGCCGCACAAGTGTCCGCGTTGCGACGCCGGTCCGGAGGAATGCATCGTGGAGAGGTACGAGCCGCACCCGTACGAACGCGGGGGCACCGAACTCGCGATCTACATCTGCCGGGAGTGCCGCCACACGGGCAGGACGACGCACCCCGACCTTGGGCGATCCGCATGCGCCCAACGAGACAGGGCGAAAGCCCAGGCGCTTCGAAGGCGATGACGCGAAGGTGTCCACAATCCAAGGCGAGGTGGCCGCTGCCCAGGACACTCCACGGAGACGGGTTCCAGACGCGTGTTGCGCATGGATCCCAGCCAACAAGCCGAAGGCCTGCGGCTGTCACAATCCCAATCGGCGAGTGCCGCAATCGCGGTAGTCTCGCGGGCGTGTCTCTTCGCACGTCATCTGTTCTAGACGAGTTGGCGGAGGATGACGCGTGATCCATGTAGAGGGTCTCCGCCCCTCCGGGAGCTCGCGGTCACTCAGACCATTGGGCCGAAGCCAGCGCCTGTTCGATGTCTTCATCGGTCCACATCGTCCAAGAGGACCTTGCCTTCATGTGGGCACTGCCAGCCAGGTCCACTGCCGACTCAAACTGCTCCTTCAACACCCCTGAGAACGCATGCCCGTGCCCGGGCACCTCAACGAGCGTCACCCCCAACTCGTCCCGCATCCGCCGAGCGTTCGCAATCGGCACGATCGAATCCTCGACTCCGTGCACCGCGACCACCGGCACCTTCAGCTCGCCCCACAGCGCCGGCGTCAGCGCCCCTGACACGCCCACCGCTGCACGCACGAGCTCCGGGTAGGCCGCCGCGATCCCGAAGGCCATGTGGGCCCCCTGGGAGTGTCCAGCTACGACCGGCGGCCCGAAGCATCGGCTCACCCACTCGATGAACGGACGCATGCTCCAGACGGCGTCGGCTTGCTTCTCCGGCCAATCCGCATCCGTCGACCGAGCCCGCGTCCACGCGAACGACTTGGGCCCGAAGGCGGTCGGCGCCTGCGGGTAGATCTGGACCGCCGGCAACACGATGACCGCGAGCGCATCGAACATCCCGTCGTGCGTGCCTCCTCGTCCGTGCATCAAGACGATCGGGTATGGCCCCGGCTCGGCAGGTGTGTAGGAGCGGTACACGACACCATGCGCTTCGCCGCGCACATCGAGGCTCCCACAGCGGTCCCGGGCGGGGGTGGACGGCAACACCTCGGGCTCGAGCTGCGACCGATGTCGGCCGAGCCAGACTCCCGCACCGACACCCACGCCGACAACGCCGGCCGCGACACCCAAGCCAATCTTCGTTGAACGCTTCATCTTCAGGTCTCCAGAGGCCTCACGCCAGGGCCAGCAGCAGCAATTGGGAGGGGTCGAGCAAGTTCTCCGGCCGACTGCCTCCCGCGTACCAGCGCGCGTTCTTCGTCGTGCCCGGCGTATACGCCTCCAAGTGGAGCATGTGCGACGCACAGTCGCCGTCCTTATGGACGAGACACGCAACACGCAACGCGAGCGATGGGCTCTCCGGCCCGAACCTCGGAGCCCTTCTGAACACCGAACTCGGCCCAGCTGCCCTTGGTGACCTCGCCGTAGAGCATGACGAACGGCCCATGGTCGACGAGAAGCCCCCACGACCCGAGATGGAAGCTCTGCAACCCGACGACGACACCGTCCGCGAGCGCAACAACCACGTCGCCGTCGTTCGCGAAGAGGTCGACGCCGGCGTGACGACGCTCGCCGCTCGAGCGCGGAGCCCCGAACCGCCGAGCCCAGTTGCCCTGGTAGTCGCCGTTGTCGTCCCGGTAGCTGAGCACATCTCCGCGGGGATGCTGGGTGCGCGCCGGCCAGACGGGGTTCGCGACGCCCTCCGCGAACGGCGTATCCAGGAACGGCCTGGGCGGCACCACGCCAGCCGGGAGCGTTGCGGGAGCCTCCGGAGGCGACTGGCCGTCCCGGCCGGGCTGTGGCGCTCCACCAGCCTTCTCTGCCCGCCTCGAGCGAAGACGCAAGCCGAGTCCGCCGCCGATGACTCCCGCGCCGGCGACGATGCCCAGCCCGATCTTCGTCGAACGCTTCATGCCGCGTTGGCTGCCGCGATCTCGAGGGCAAGGTGGTCAAGCGCCGCGTCGAGGTCGGCCGCGAGGACAGCCTCTTGCTCGGCGCTCATGTCGGCCGCACCCGCCTGCGGGTTCGAGGCCTCCTGCGCGTTCTCGGCGAGCATGGTGGCCTGGTGCATCGCCTCCTCGAGCCCTTCGGTCAGCGCCCGCGCCCCAAGACAGGCCGCAGCCTCCTTTGTGGGGCCGTAGTGGGCGCACTCCAGCAAGCGCGGCACATCGACCCGCGAGATGACGGCAGCCAGGCTCTGTTGACGGTCGGCGCGCTGCTCGGGCGAGCTCGCGCAGGCGGAGAGCGTCATGCCAGCGGGAAAGGTCGCGGCGACGGTAACGACGATGGACAGAATGAAGGACTTTGCAGTGGTCATGATGTCGGGTCTTTCGGGGGTTCGTGCGTGGGGGCAGGGATCCGCGGGTCGGTTTGCTCGAGCCGCGGGTCGGTGAATGTGTCGAGCTGCTCGATGAGCAGTCGGGTGTCTCTGGAGGTCTTCGAGATCCGCACCGCGAGTTCATCGACCCGGTGCGCGAACGCGTCGCGGCCTTCGTCGCGGAGTACGGCTGCCAACGCCCGCAACGGGGGGACGTAGACCATCTCGGCCTTCCGTAGCGGCTCGTGCTGCTGCACGAGCTGGTCGATGACCGCGGCCTGCCTCTCGTCGACCGCGGCTACTTCTTCGTTGCGAGCCATGTTGTGAACGCGCCTCCAACGGCGCCGAAGACAGTCGCGAGTACTTTCCAGAGCCCCGAGCGGGCCCGGGACTCCTCAGCGTGGGCGGCGACAAGGGGTGAGGGCTTCGCCGCCCCGTCGCCCGCGTCTGCACGTCCGGCGTCCTTGTCCCGCTGAGCCTCGAGCGAGCGAACTCGATCCTCGAGCGCCTCGAGCAGCTTGAGGCAACGCTCGCCGCTCTCCGTGGTGCGGGTAAGCTCGCTCTCGAGCTTCGTCTCCGCCCGGATCCACCGCTCGGTCCTCTCAGCTTCCTTCTCGGCGTTGGACCGCATGAGCCGGAGAGCTTCGTCGAGCCGCTCGTCGAAGGACTCAAAGCGCGCTTCGAGCTTCGCGATTGCTACGAGGGTATCGGCGTCAGCGGGTGTCACGGGAGGCCTCCTCAGGCGGCGTTGGCGGCTGCGACTTCCCGGGCCAAGTCGTCAAGCGCAGCGTCGAGTTCGGCCGCGAGTACTTCACGCTGCCCGGCGTCCATGTCAGCGGCGCCGGCGGTGGGGTTGGCTGCGTCGCGAGCGTCTTCGGCAAGCTTCGTCGCCCGCTCGAGTGCGACCTCCAGGCCCTGGGTCAGGGCTTCGGCGCCGAGGCAGGTCGCGGCGTCCTTGGGGGTTGGGAGCGAAGCGCACTCGAGCAGCCGAGGCACGTCGGCCCGCGCGAGCACAGCGTCGAGCGTGGGCTTGGCGGCCGCGGAGGCAGCCTGGCAGGAGGCCTGGTCGCATCCGGCGAAGCCGACCGCGATTGTGAGGAGAAGGGGGAGGATCTTCGTCATGAGTGGGGGTCCTTTTGTGTGTTGGGGGGGGCAATCGAAGTCGGTGGTGGATCGCGGCGGCGGGGTCAGATCCCGAAGACCGTCGCCCCCGAGTAGTACTGGTCAACCGCGTTCCGGATCCGCACGCGGATGTCCGCGCGGATCGTCGCGTTCCACGGAGCGATGCTCGGAGTGTCGGGAGGCGTCGCCCCGCCAAGGAAGCCGGTGCCGTTGCTGTCTCCGAGGTAGATCTGGTCGCCCGCGGCGGAGATCCAGCGGTCATTAGGCCTGGTTCCAAATGGGGCGGCGAAGAGGTCCGGCCCACCCGTCGGATCAACGCCCCACAGCGCGTAGCACCACGTGTACGCATTGACGATCGTCCCGAGATAGTTCTGGTGCGCGTTCAGAACGAATGTCGCGCCGCTGGCCTGGGTCCGCTGAAGCCACCCATACCGACGGTTGCCGGGGTGGAGGCTCGCGGGGTGCGTCAGCGACGAGAAGCCCGGGACGGGATCCGCGATCTGAAGCAGGTACCAGACATAGAGGTCTGGCACGACGGCCGTCAGGTTTCCGATCCCCTCACCTTCGAGTTGCCGCGCACCACGGATCAGGCGCTCAACAAAGAAGGCAAAGTCGGTGTTGTCGGACTCGTTATCGATCTGGAACCCCTCCGACGACATCCGGATGTATGCCGAGTCGATGCCTCCGACCGCGAGCTCCAGCAGCGCCTGCCGGTGGTTGCCGAGGAGCACGTTGTAGGGCGGAAGCTCCTCCGGGAATCCACCGTCTTGGCGGAACCCGGAGGTGAAGACGGCGTGGTCGTATGTCCCGGCGGGCCCTCCGGCGATGGCATCGATCATGTCGTCTGGGGCGCCACCAAACGCCATCTGTGAGAGCGACTGGCCCGGGTAATACCCCTCGGCATCAGAGATGCTTGTGGGCGGTGGGGGCCCGAGAGTTGGAGCTGCAGCGCCGCCCAGGTGCTGCTCGAGGATGTACGCGATCATCGACGGTAGGCCACCTTGAACCGGGTTCGCATCCCATGGGTAGTTGAAGGTCTGACTGTTGCCGCCGAAGACTATCGACGCAGAGAAGTCGGCGAGCGCCGATGGGAACGGCCCCTCATCCCCGCCGCCGGGCAGCGTGGGCGGAACCCGGAAGTCGACGCCCATGTCGCCGCGGGAGCACACGCGGCCGCTCACGCAGCCGTCGAGGATGCGACCGTTCGACCGGGTGCGGTACAGAATATCGACGCGGTCCCCGAGGGCCAGAGAGCTACCGTCAAAGAGGAATCCGTACTGACCTGGGATCTCGGTCGATGGAAAGAGGTTGCCGTCGTCGAGCCGCAGCCGCGTCACGGGAATGCCCCGCGCTTGTCCGTTGACCAGCACGGCCGTCGCCGTCGGCGCGATGTCGCCCTCGGCGAATACACGTGCGAGGCGCGTGGCGACGCGCAAGAGCTGGTTCGGGGTGCGGCTCAGCGATGTCATGCCGCGACTGCCTTGGACGTTGCCGAGAAGAGGAACCCGTCAGCGATCTCGGCCCCGTCCTGGTCCTTGAGGCCGAGGAAGTAGATCCCCGCACGGTCGGCGGTGAACGAGAGGCGGACCGCGGCGGCGTCGAACGCCGCCGTCGCGTCGTTGTGGGAGACCTCAAACGACGGGGTCACCAAACTCCAGGTCTTACTTTGAGTGAACTCGCCCGCGACCACCTTGCCCAGCACCACGGTTTCGATTCGGCGGCCCGCGGCGAACTCCGCGATTGTGTCCTTCGGGAACGGGATCTCGTTCCTGTCGCCAACCGACACCGGGAAGCCCATCTCGGACTCCGTGACCTGAACAAGGGCATCCATGTCGAGCTCCACGACCGGGCGCTCCGAGTTCGCCGGACGAGTCCCGTCGTCGCGTCGCATGCCGCCGCCCTCGGGCTTAGCACCCTTGGATTTGCTCGTGTCCTCGTCGTCCTTGTCTCGCGCTCGAGCAACGGCAACGACTCCGGTGATTGTGGCGACGCCTGCGAGGACGCCGATCGTGACTTTGGCTGGGGTGGAGAGGGGCATGGGGTGCGGTTCCTTTCGGGTTCGGGGTTCAACGGCGGCGGCGACGCGCCAAGGCAACACCACCGGCAGCAAGACCGGCGGTCGCGACGAGCCCAGCGATCGCGAGGCCGAAGCCTCCACCGCTCTCGTCTTCAGGGTCGTGTTCGGCTCCGTAGCCACCGAAGCCCACAGGCTTGTCAACCTTCTTCAGCACCTCGCTCAGCTCGGCCGCGTGTTTGCGCTGGCGCTCGGCCGACGCCGGGTCGACGAAGTTGGTCGACATGCTGCCGCCCGGCGGCCTGCCACGGGTCGAGATCCGCTTCCGGAGGTGGGGGTCTGGCACTTCCTCAAGCACCAGGTCGTCGAACCGGCCGGCGTTGAGCATCTTGGTCCGCTCGGCCAGGAGGAACTCTCGGAGCGCGGGGTTCGTGCGGAACGCGGGAGCGTTGGCGCTCACGAGAGCGTTGAGCGGAGTCTGGATCGTCTGCCGCTGCCGCTTCAGCAGGTTGTTGGCGTGTACGACGGCGCGGCGTCCAACAGAGTCCGCACCGGCGCGCTTGCCAGGGTCGAGGGCTGCGGCGAGCAGTTGGTCCTGGTTGAGCTCGCGGAGCTTTCCCTTCTCGTCGCGGGTGCGGAGGGTGTGCATGGCCGCCCCAACGTTGGCCAGGTAGTTCGCGATGAGCGGGCGTTTGAAGTCCTTGCTGCCCTTCGGGATCCTGCGCGTCAGATGCTCGTCGATGTGCGCACGGAAGATGCCGGTCGCGCCGGCGAACTGCGCCCACTCGTCCGCAATCTGGTCGGCGTCGACTTGGAACATCGCGGTGCTCTCCCGGACCCCGATGAGCGACCAGACCGAGCGGCCAAGCGAACTCAGACTCGGGTACCAACTGCTCAGCCCGAAGACGAGCGAGTGAAGAGCACGCGGGTTGTTCCCGGTCCCCATGATGGTCTGGTACTGGGGCTCCCTCGACTTGCTCGGGATCGTGACATCCCCCGTCGTGACCCTCGCCTGGACTCCACCGTCGACGTAGAACAGGTCGCCAGGCGCGCACCCCAGCCGCGGGATGTGCTTGTCGTAGTACGGCGCCGGGTCACGTGCGAACTTTGCGGAGCCGCTCGCCCTGCCCTCGGGCCCGCTCTCCACCACCATCCCCCAGCGGCCCCGGGTTCGAGGCAGGAAGATCGGGGTCCAGTCGTCCCCGCTTTGGCCCTTGAGACGGTTGATCGCGATGTTCGTGTCGCGGTCGTCCGCGGCGGGACTCATCCGGAACATCGGCGGGAGACTCCCTGGCTCGAGCTTCGTCGACTCGAAGACCAGCTGGACCGTGCTCCAGACCACCCGCGCAGCCGCGCCCACGAACGGGATCGCCGAAAGCGGGCCGTCCACAACAAAGTCGATGATGCTCTCGACACCTTCGATTGCGAGCGCCCGAACGTCCGAGTCGTTCAGAAACGTCTCCTGACCTACGATCTTGAGGATCGATTCCAGCGCACCTTGACCCAGGCTGTCGAAACCCGTGAGCTGCAGGTCCGCGGCGAGTGCATGCGTCGACTGAGCCAGCGCGACGGCGTTTCGCTGAAGCGTGCCGGCGACGAGCGGATTGTCCTTTGTGCCCAGTACGTCCCTGGATTTAATACTCGTTGGGTCCAGGGCAAGATTCTGCAGAGATTTCTCGTCGAGCAACCCCGACTCGAACTGGTTGGCATCCAGAACAATGTTCTTTGCTGCCTGGCTCAGGGATGATTCACCTATGCGCACAGTGCTAGCCTTCCCGGGCCATGAAGCACTGGACCCTCGCCACAGCTGCCGCCCTTCTGCTCGCCGCCTGCGACGAGAGCCCTGAGTTCTCGGCGCAGCCAGGCGTTGAGGTCTGCGAGATGATCGTCGACGAGTGCGCCTACCTTTGCGACATCGACCCGCAAGACGAGACGGAGCGCGTCGAGTTTGCGTGCTCCCTTTCGACCGTGGCGTCCTTCACAGAGTGCGGTTCGAGTATCGTTCAACGCGAGAACCTGCAGGAGAAGCACGACTGGCCAAACGGCGTAGGCTACAGCACCCATTCCGCCGCCAAAGGGGTCATCGTTGGCTACAACTACGACTGCCAGGCCGCGCTCGGAACGTTCCCGGTCTTCTGCTACGGGTGCCGAGACTGAACGCTCCGCCTCCTCGCGATCGAGCGCCCCGCGGACCATGACCCAGACCGCGAACCCAACCACGGCCGCATAGAGCAGCCCGAGCAGCACCGCACCGATGCGAACGCCCAACGAGTGTGGACGGGCGCTCACTTCTTCTTGCTGTCCTTCTTCTTGCCCCAGATCATGTAGGCAACGCCGACGACGCTGGCCCCAACAACGGCTGTCGTCAGAACGCTGCCCACCACGATGGCGCCAACACCGAACTTCGCTGTGTCCGTGAACTCTTCCGCGACCTCTTCGGCCTCTCGGAAGCTGGCGTCGCGGTCGGCTCGAGCTTCTTCACGCCGACGCTCCCGCTCCTCTTCCGTCTCCGGAGCGAACGGCCCGAGGTCCACTGCTCCGCCGACAGGATCGACATCGGGCGCAGGGGGTCTGATAGGCTCCCCGAGGCTTGGCGGTGGCTCGGGAGGAGGCTCGGGCGGTGGGGGTGGCGGCAACGCGTCCCCGCCCAGGTCGGGTGGGAACTCGGGCAAGACCGGGTTCGGTGGCTCTGGCGGCGTCGGTGGGGGTGGAGGCGCCGGTGGGGGCGTGCCGAGGGTCATCGACCCGCCGAGAAGCGGCCGCTTCGGCTTCGGAGGGGTCGCAAGCCCCTTGGGCGCGCCACCCTGCGGGGTTTCCCGCCACTCTCTCAGCGCGCGTCGGTACAGGACCACGCGCCACAGTCCGAACTCGGCGCACCGGATCGCGTGGGCGCTGTCGATGAACAGTTTGACGATCCTGTCCCGATCGGCGTCGCGCTCGAGGTGCTGGCCGTAGGTCGGGCATCGGTCGAAGCCGGCGCCGAACACCGTCCCCATGTCCACTTCCCGGGTGCAGTGCTCATCGTTGTAGTACGTCTTCGACAGCGGCCAACGGGCGACGTTCTCCCACCGCTCATGAATCGCCTCGACGTGCCGCAGGTTGTCGACCGCCATCGAGAGCAGGCCTTCAACCGCCTCTCGGTTCTCTTCGCCCAACTCATCCTTGAACTTGACCAGCTCGTCGAGCGTTTCCCGGATCCGGGCCTCGAATGCCTCGACCACGGCCTTCTCCCGCGGGCCGTTCCACGACAGCAGGCCCGGGGTTCGTCGTAACGAAGTCGCGTCCGCGACCTCGGGGAGGTCGACGTAGATCTGCGTGCCGAAGCTGTTCGTGGCGCTCAGTCGCCCCGAGACGCGCATGGGGTCGGGCCAGGAGGCGCCGCAGGTCGAGCCGGGGCGTTCGGTAGGGTAGTCGGAGTTGGGTCGAGCCATGGTGTCGTCCTGAGAGGGGTGAGGAGGTCAGACGCCGACGACGCGGCCGATGTCCGCGCGGGCGCAGACCGTGTCTTCAACTTCGCGGTCCTGGATGTTGCCGAGCGCGTCGGTGTGCCGGTACTGGATCGTCACGCGGTCATCGAAGCTCAGCGTCGAGCCGTCGAATCGGAAAACGTACAGCCCAGCGATCGCGACGTTTCCCGCGTCGACGATTCGGTGGATCGTCGCGACGATCGCAGTGTCCTCGTCGTTCACGAGGACTCGAAGAACCGAGGGCGCGTTCGCAAAGTCGGCGAACAGGTCGCCGTCCTTGTTCTCGACCCGCATGGATTGGTTGGCGGTCGACGAGAGCATCAGGCCACCGCCGCCGATCCGGGGAGCGCGAGCTCGCCTCCCATCGAGTGATACAGCTCGAGGAGGTCGAGCTTCGGGAACTGGGGCGCCGGGCCGTCGATGTAGGACGCGGGCAGCCCGAGGTCATTGGCGTGCTTTCGCCACTTCGGAAGCTTTTGGTCGTAGCTCCGCTTCACCATGCGGTTGAGGGAGCCCCAGCCCGCCCGGAGCGAACGAACGTTGCCCTCGAATGCGGGGTGCTGGGACACGCCTCGCGCGAAGGAGTAGGCCCCAGCGATCGCGAAAGCCGGGTCGAACACTTCGAAGGGCGACGCGCACCGCAGCGGCGTGTTCCGCACGTGGTAGAGCCAGTAGGTCGGGAGCGCCGCAAACAAGCCCCCACTCCCAAACTGATAGTCCTCTGGAGGGTGCGGACAGGCCTCGAAGATGTCTGCTCGGCGCCGGTAGGCCGTCGCTGCCGCTCGGGACTCGCTCATGTCGAGGTTGATCTTGACGCCCTCAGGAGCCAGAGACGGGTCACCTCGGCCGACCGTGGGTACCCACCCCGACTCCCCTCGAGCCACGAAGTTGAGGAACGTCCCAACATCCTCGGGGAGACCCGCTTGGGCAATGAGTCCGGGGATCAGCTCCCGACCACGCTTGATGCTCGGGTCGAGATCCGCGTCGCCGTCCTCGCGGTCGTCGAAACCGCCGAAGTCCTCCGAGTTGAACTTCTTGCGTCCGCTGAGGACGCCTGCGACGGCTCCAATGCCCGCTCCGGCGGCGGCGACGATGCCTCCGAGTGCCCAGGGGCTGGACCACCACGACCCGCTCACGCGCCACCTCCACCGTCGCCACAGCAGGGCGACGGGATGATGTTCCGGAGCTCGATGAGGACCTCCGCGTCCTGCCCCAGTGCGGTGCAGACCGTCGCCGAGAACGGCACCGCCGCGCCGCCGCTCTGGTAGGTCCCGGAAAGCCGGAACACCAACAGGTCTCCGACCGCGAGCGAGGCAGGCACATCCCAACCCACCATCATCTCGTGGTTGGGTGCGGCCGCAGCCTCGAGCGTCACGTTTCCGTCGAGGCCTCCGGCCGCGTCGCTGTTGTCGAGCACCGCGAAGGTCGTCGGTGCACTGTTGGCATGCACGACTTCCGCCCGAGCGCCTGCGTCGAGCGCCACGGGCGTTCCGTCGAGTCGCGGGACAAAGAGAGCCCGCCAGGTTTGGCCAGGAGAGGGCATCAGCACCCACCTCCGCACGTCACAACCTCGAAGGACTCGCCCGGGCTACACACCTCGAAGCACTCCATCTCTTCGTTGGCGGCGGCAGCTTCGTTCTCCTGCCAGCTCCAGATCACCTGGTAGGTGCCAGCGTCGGCGTACAGCGGGCTCCCGCCGCCGTCATCCGGGCCCGGAACCGTCATCGCAAACTGACCGGGGATCGCCGCTCCGCCGGTGTCGAGCACCTGCACAACGGTCGGTGCACTCTGCGGTGCGACCTCCTGACCGTCGGCGCCGATCAGCACGACGAAGACGGGCAACAGCGGATCGCCCAGGTCGTCGAGCGGAGTCGTGTGTTGGCCGCTCGCGTTGGTCAGCGAGATCCGAAAGGTGTACGTGGGAAAGCCGGGATCGAGACAACAGCAGCTCATGGGGTCCTCTCAGAGCGATTGGAAGGAAACGCCGGTCGGGAACCGTGCGCGGAAGTCTGTGGGGTTGGCGAACCCGGAGTTGGCCTGCAGGCCAGCGCGAAGGGTCGCTCCCATCGCGACGGGTACGCCGAGTCCGGAGTCGTAGGCGGCAACCTGGCCACGGTTGACGCTCTGGCTGAGTGGCCACGTCGCACCTGCGTCGAAGCTGACCTCGGCCTGCAGAACCTGACCCACCCGGCTGACCCGTAGACGCGCGGAGATCTCGGTGTCTCCGCCGCCAGGGACAATCTCGTATGCGGGCACGTCGACGGCGTTGGCCACTCCGCCCTGGTCGAGTCCGCCTGGAGACGACCAGTAGGTGCTGAAGCCGTCGTCGGTGGACTGCACGCGGAGCGAGTACGCGTTCGCGATCATTCCGACCGAGAGGTCGAAGGTGTTGATGTCCGGGCCCGTCGGGTCGATGAGGATGAGACCTCCGACGAAGAAACGGTTGTTTTGGACCGGGTACAGGTCGTCGCCAGCGTCGTTGGTGACGACGATGTCGGCCGTCATCGAGAAGTCGCCCGTGACCTCCTTGGTCATCGACGGGCCCTCGTTGTTGCCGTACCAGCTGTTTCCGCTCCCCGGACCGTCGCCCGGGAAGATGTCGAGGAACCCTGCCCCCTCGGTGAACGTCGCGCCCTCGAGGTCGACCAGCCAAGACGCATCGATCGAGCTGTCGGCGAAGTCGTCGTCGAGCCCAGCGAGCGTGTTGGTGGGCGCCGAGGGCTGGGTGTCGACGAACTCGCCCTCCCCCACGACCCACTCCCAGGGCGTGTCCCGAACCCGCCCAGCCACCGACGCGCGCACGGTCACATCGACCCGAGCACCCAGCGCCACGGCAGCCGTGTCTACGCTGACCCGATAGACGCCGGGGATCGGGTCTCCCAATGCGTCGAGTGCCGGTGCGACGGAGTTGGGGACCGTTCCCAGCGCGTCGGCGTGGTCGACTCGCAACGCGGTCACGACGGGCAACACGTCCGCGTCCACGAAGCGGCGGACGCTTCGGGTCGCGAACGGAAGAACCGTCGGTCCTGGGGCTGCGGTACGCATCGGGTTCTCAGGCCGCCACGAAGGCGCAGTTGGTGGTCGTCACGCGTCCCTGCGCGTCGCGGGTGAACGTGCAGGTCCGAGTCCCAGCGGCCCACGTCGTCGCGGTCTCGGTGATTCGTCCGACGCCGTCTCGAGAGATCACTTCGGTGACCTGGACTGGAGCTCCGTACTCGATCTGCGTGACAACGCCCGCAGCGTTGTAGGTCCGCGTCGCGGGCCCAACGCATGGAGGGCACTCGGTCGGTGCCGACGAGCCACCACCACCACCGCCGATGTTGGCCAGCACGTAGGTGACGAATCCCGACAGCGTCCGGATCCCGAGCAGCGACGCCGCACGGACGTTGACCTGGACGTTGCCGCGCCAGGTCTTGGGCAGCCGGAAGCCGCGCCGCACCGGGCGGACGGCAAGCTGCTGGCTCACCTCATTCCGGACGAGCCCTTCAACCTCCGACCGGGAGATCATTCGTCCTCCCCAATGACCGTCTTGATCCCGAGCTGGATGGCCTCCGCCACCGTCGGCACCACGACATCACCGTTGGACGCCGTCCCATCGAGGACGATGGTCGAGATGTAGCCACCGGCGACCGGCCGTGCGACGAGGAGTCGACCACGGAACGCGAACGGAGACTTCGACTGCTGCTGCTCGATGTCGAAGACCCCCTCGTGCACGAGGTCCGCCGCGAATGGGATCGCCTCTTTGGGCACGTCGGGGCTGTTGAGCTGGAACTGCCGTTCGTCGACGGGCTTGGCGGCCTCGGCGACGGTCATCGGGTTCCCCTGGGCCGTGACAACCGTCAACGTCGGCCCGTACGTCCCGATGTCGAGCTGCGGGAGCGCGGCCTGAATCGCCGACAGGACGATCTTGACCGGCGCCGTCTTCCAAGGGTTCGACGCGCCGTAGGCCGCGATGATGAACTCCTGCAGGTCCTCAATGAGGACGCTGTTGTTGGAGGCAGTCCACCGGATGCCCCCGCCCACGAGCTCCGAGAGCTTCGGTGGAGGCGCGGGCATGGTCCGCGGCGGTGCACCTCCGCCCACCGGTGCCGGCGCAGGCGGCCTCGGCGGCTCCACCACAGGACCGACGGGAGGCGGCGCCGTCTTCTCAGGAGTCGGCTTGGGCCGCGGGAGCTTCGCGAGCTGCTGCGTCGCAAGCCACGCTCGGGCCTGGTCCAGAGCCTCGATCTTCGAGCTGGCGACGCCTTCGCCCGGCGTCGACCCCTCTTTCGTTGCCTGCCAGGACCACGCGCCGTCTTCAGGCTCGACGAGCACCGACCATCCCCGGTCGGCGAACGCCAGGCCGTTGCGGGCTGCACACGAGCGAGACCCGAACGCAAAGCCCAAGGAACCGCCGATGGCGAGGGCAGCGATAGGAATGATGATTGGCAGGGGCATACTTGTTTCTTTCAGAGGATCTTCGTGTCGATGAACTCGACGGCTTTCGTGTAGGCAACCGCGCGGGAGCGCTGTCCAAACATCGCCGCCCGCTGTTTTCCGTCGACCTCCCGGCCGTCGCCGTACGCATCGCGGTCGAACACCCGCCACCGCCACTTCTTCGGCTTCTTCTCCGGGTCCCGGCGGTCGAGCACGATGATCAGCCCTCGGTACTCGAACGCCTCCGAGTCGAACTTCGTGAGTCCGTCGGGCTTCGGCGGCACGTCGGGACCCGACGAGCGGACCGCGAAGACGACTCCGCCGACGACCAACGCCGTCAGCCCCACGCCCGCTGCAATCCAGCCGCCCTTCATCCCAGGCCTCCCGTGACACCCGAGGCCGCGTCGAACACTTCTCTCGCGGCACTTGCCGCGGCTCGAGCCGACGCCTTCGTCTCCTGGACCGCTTCGATGGCAGACTTCGCCAGGTCGACGCCGATCTCGTGGGTCTCCGCCAGGCCGCTACCGATCAGCTCGTCGTCCTTCGCAACGGTCCACCGATACGGTTTCGTCGCGTCGTCGATCTCGCGCTCTTCGATTCGGATCTCGTATCCGAACCATTCGGTGGACTTCGGCTTCCGAGACATCGCCAGCGCGGTGCCGCCTCCGATGACGGCCACGCCGAGGACGCCTCCGATGATCCACTTGGTCTTGTTGTCGAGGGGTTCGCTCATGCAGTCACCATCACGTCGTGCGAGAGGGGGGACGACACGCCGAAGGCGCGCGCCAAGTCGTTCGGGGAGATCGGGTGCCGGTCGCTGTGCGGCCGCACGTTGGCCGTCAGCGCCGGAGGCAGAGCCCGCAGCACCATGCGCGAGCACACCAGCCCCTTCCGCGAAGGAAGGAAGGCGGTCCACACGTCGTAGACCTGGCCTACGAGCGCGCTCAGGCTGGCCCGGACACTCTCGCCCCAAGCTCGGGGGATCACCGCCCGCACCATCGGACGCATGCGCTCGGTGCCGTCGCTGCCGTACCGCTCAGAAAAGCGGATCCGGCGGACCCCCTCTCGAGGGAAGCATTCGTAGACAAGGCGAGCGCCCGTCTCGTCGCGCTCCGAAGCATCGACGACCACGTGCGAGAAGCCTCGTCCCCCGGTCCGCTCGTCGACGCTCTTCTCCACGCGGCTGCTGTGGTCAGCACCGATCAGGAGCACCGCGACGGACCGGTCACGGTCCACGGAGGCGACTTCACGACCTTCGAGGGTGCGGTTCGCCGCTCGCCCGAGCATCGTCACTCCGAACACGCCGAGACCCGCCCCGACAGTCAGTGCACCGATCACGCGTCCACCTCTTCGGGGGTGCAGCCGTCCGGCTCTTGGAGAACCAGGAAGATGGGCTCCGGTGGCTTCGCGAAGAGGTAGTCGAGGAAACGATACGTTCCCCAGATCGCGGCGCCGGTCACGACGGCCTTGCCGATCGTAGCCCCGATGCCATCCCCGCGAGTCTGCGCAGGCGTGGCCGGAACCGGGGGTTCCGTCGCTGTCGTTGCGAAGTCGCTCACGCGGCTCGGGCCTCCTCGAGCGCCCGCGGAAGTCCCCAGATGGGTTCCGGAACACTCTCCATGGTCATGGCCTGTTGGACCACACCCGCTGCGACCGCCTCCCAGGTCTGCGCAGAAGCGTCACACTCCGGTAGCCCGGATAGCTTGCTCTTCACGATGAGGCTCGCCGGTAGCCAGGCGAAACCGGAGATCCCTTCGACCTCTCGGATGCCCTTCGCGAGCTCGGCGTCGAAGGCCTCGGCGGTCATCACTTCGGTGACCAAGCCGGTGTTTCTCGCGTCGACTTTGCTGGCGCCGGAGATCCGCACGGCATCCTGAACGCCACGGAGCACACGAGCGAGCTCCGCACCACTCTTTGCCTTCCGCGCGTCGCAGGCGACCTGGCGCAGGCCTGCCCCGCTGAGTCGAAAGACGCCGTCCGCGTCGCCGCTTCCCTCCGGCGTCGCGTTGCCGGGGGGCTTCGCGTCGACGCGCTTGTCGCCCTTCTTCGGCTTTTCACGCCGCGAGACCGCGACGATCGCAATGGTCGCCCCCACGCCGGCCACGGCCACACCACCCCAGATCCATGCTTTCTTGCTCATCGGGGTCATCCTCCGAACGCCTGCGGGCCGTAGGCCGCCATGCGGAACTCGTCGAGACGGGTCGCGGCGAAGCCGATGAAGTCCCACATGCCCGGGGACCACAGGTCGCGCCGTGCTACGCAGTCGTTGCCTCCCGTGCGCATCGACGCCTGCCGCAACAGGTCCTCGGCGAGTTGTGTGCTCGAGTGGTTCGGCGCACTGACGACACCGCCGTAGTACTCGCCGACCCACGTGAACGCCGTCCGCTTCGGGTGCTCTGTCAGAATGCCCAGCAGGTCCGCTTGGGCGCCGATCCCGTTGAAGTCCGGCCGCGGTGGTCGCACCTTCGGGTCGCTGTCCTTGCTGATCGCGTCGACCAGCTTCGACATCGAAACCCGGGTGGACTTCCCGGTCTTGGTATCGGTGCCCTCGGCGAAGAACCAGTAGCCGACGGCGACCGTCGAGCAATCCGGGGACACGTAGATCTGGTTGCTCCCGTAGTCGAAGTCCTCGGGAATCTTCTGCGGGTCTCCCCAGAAGTAGCCTTCCCGATCGCTCTTCACCTCGGGCGTTTCGTCGGTGTCTTCGGTCGGCTCGCTCGAGTCCCCACTGCCGGAGCCGCCCCGGTCGTTTCCGCCGGGCCCGCTGGAGCCACCGGACTTCTTCTTGCCGCCGCCGCCGGACCTCTTCCCGGCCGACTTCTTCCCGCCGCCGGTGCCAGCTCCCTTGGACTTCTTCCCGCTGCCTTCGTCGGCCTTGGCGTCACGTGTGAAGAAGAAGGCGCCCAGCCCTGCCGCGACGGCACCACCGCCAATCGCCAGAGCCCACAGGCCCTTCTTCGACTTTCCAGGCAGGTCTTTCTTCGTTGTCTTGGTCGTCGTCACGAGCGTTTCCTTGTCGCCAAATGGACACCTGCTGCCCCGACACCGAGTCCGAGCAGGCCCAGCCCGAACGCCAGCCCGAGGTCCTTGCTGTCGTTCTTGAGGTCTTCCTTGAGCAGCTCCGGGCGCCGACGGTTCCAGTCGAGCCAAACCCCGAGCTGGTTGGCGATCCGGTACGGCGTACCGAGGTCGATGAGATGCGGTGCCTTCCGAGCCGGGTCGAAGGTCTCGGACTGACCGACGACCGGGATCTCGACGCCACTGGGTCCGCCGTACCAACCGAGGAAGAGGGGGGCCGTCACGCCCCACAGCACCGATCGTCGGTCCTGCTCGCGCTCGGGCATGACCGCCTCGACCTTCGCAATGTAGTCGTCGAGCCGCGCCCGCCATCGCTTCAAGTCCGTCTCGACTTGCTGGAGGCTCCGCTGCTCGCCGCGCCGTGCCTTGTCGGTCACGATCCACAGCCCCGCGCCCATCAGGCCCAACTTCACGACGCGCTCCACCGATGTCTCGGCATGGTCCGAGATCGATGCCTCGAGCTGCCGGGTCAGCTTGTCGAGCGTCAGGAGAAGCTCGTGGAGCTCCAACGGCGTCGCGTGGTTGGGCGCCTCTCCGAGCCACTCGAGCTGGTACCCGCGAACGATCGTGCCCACGTCGTACATTCCCGGCGGGACTTCCTCCCGGCGCGGTGGCACGCTGGTATCGAAGGGCAACGCGTCGCCAGCGTCGGAGATGAAGTCCCCGAAGTCCGACAGCCAATCGAGGCCACGTTGTACGAGTGGCTCAGCCATAGTCGGCCTCGCCTTCGCCGCATCCCCAGATCCCCAGGTTCGCGTCCGTCGGGTCCTCGATGCTCAACCGCATCACGATCGGAGGCGGGAAGTAGTAGCTGTATCCGTTGGCCCAGTTCCCCCCGGCGCGAAGAACTTTGCCGCCCGACTCCCACAGCACCCGCTCGTCGAGCTGTGGCATCCACATCAACGGGAGCTTCTGGTCGCCCTGTCCGAGGTTGGATGGGGTGCCGGACTCGTTTGCCGAGTGCAGGCGTACGTTCCGCAGTGTGCTCCGGCCCTCGCGGATGCGTCGCCAGTTGTCGGCATGCATCGGCGAGAACGGAATGCCTCGCCCGTGCGGGCCCCGGCGGTTGTTCGATGTGACCCGGAAGCTTCCGTAGTGCACGTCGTTCCAGGCGACACAGAGAATGTAGTCCGCCCACTCGCGGAGCTTCGCGGGGCCCGGAGCGTTGGCTTGTGCCCACGCGATGGCCTCGTCTCGGGACAGGCCGCCGACGTTCCGCGCCGCGAGAAACAGGCTGGTCAGCGCGTATCGGTTCGCGATGTTGAGGAGACCCTTGGCATCCTCTCCGCCGTGGGTGACCTGATAGAACCCTCCTGGGTCGGGGTTCTCGTCGTTGTAGTAGTCCGGCAGGTCTTCTGGACCGGGGTCGGGGCCCACGGGCTTCGGATTCGTTCGGTTCGAACCGTCCTTGCTTCCGTCGTCGGGGTTCGTCCGGTTTGCGCCGTCGTTCCCACCGTCGGGGTTCGTCCGGTTCGCGCCGTCCTTGCCTCCACCACCGCCGCCGGGGCCTTCGGTGCCGCCGTTGTTCTTTCCGCCACCTCCGCCTTTGGGCGTCTTGGGGGGCTTCGGCGTCTTCGGCAGTTTCTTCTTCGGGGTTTTCTCGGGCGTCTTCCGTGGGGGTGCCTTGAGGCGCTTCCCCTCGTCCGCCTTCGCGTTCCCCGAGAACAGCAGGATCCCGGCGACAAGTGCAGTCGCACCCACGACGCCACCAATGCGCCACGCGATCTTCCGCTTGCGAGCCTTCTCCAGGTCGGCTTTCGAGCCCTTGGCGATGCTGGTCTCGGCGCTCATGCGTAGCTCGGGGTCACGCACACCTGCTGAAGGTGGCGGCTAGGGTCGAAGAGTCCGCTCGGCGTTCGTACGACGGCGTGCCAGTAGTCCACGCCCTGGTGGTTTGGACGAGGAATCACGACGGGGCCGAAGCGTCCGCTGGCCACCGCGGCTGGCGTGCCGTTGGACTGGGCAAGCGCGCGGCGCAGGCCTGCCTCGTAGACAGCCAGCGACCCGCAGCTCCCGACGCCCTGGTCGAGTAGCGTCGCCGCGTCGAGGAGCATCACCTCGTGCGCCGCCTGGTCCGGGCAGTAGCGAACGGCGGCCTCGGAGGTGCTGGGCGTCTCCTGGCCCTGGCGGATGCGGTCGAGGAAGAACGCGGTGTTCTCCCGCGTCACCAGCTCAAGCAATGCCCGAAGCTGCGAGTCCGAGGCCCGCTGGGTGACGAAGCCGAGGGTCATCACGGTGCCACCTCCCATGCGATCACGCTGTCGGCCGTCAGGCGGAGTCCGGTGACGCCACCAACGGCCCCCGAAGCGGGAGCTCCGGCGGCGACGGTTGCCCCGGAGATCAGGAAGTCGGGTTGCTCACCGCTGAGGACGGCGTAGCGAATCGCGCAGGGTGGAACCGGGTGCGGCTCCGCTGCCTGCGCGTAGGTGTGAAGGGTTGCAGTCCCGCGGAGTGCAGAGCCGATCCGGGTCACGGACGGGGCGAAGACCTCATCGAGCACGCCCAGGCTCGCCCCTTGCGATGCTTGAGAGTCTCCTCGGGCCGAGCCCATCGCCTCGGGCGCCCAGAGCTCGACGTGAACGTGATCCGCGTAGATGTCGACGCCGGAAGCGTCGCAGAAGAACTCGGTGAGGGATCGCCCGTCGCGCCGCGAGGCAGAGACGAGAAGTCGAAGATGTCCCTGCGACGAGGCCGTGGCGAGTTCGCGGAGCGGGTACTCCACCGGCGTATGGGGCCCCGCGGCGCGTAGCTGGGAGGACACGTCGAAGCGGAGCGAGAAGAGCCGCTCCTCTTTGCACTTGTCACCGAAGTCCCAATGACCGATCGGCCGCCACGTGGCGCCAAACGGCGAGAACGCCCCGAACGCGTGCACAGCACTCTCTCCTGAATCGGAGGTGCAGACGGGCTGCCCGGCAGAGATCACCGGCTGTGCACACGTGGTCATTCGCTACCTGTTCGGTTGCAGGATTGAGCAGACTGCCGCGCTCAAGCGGCGGGGGTGGCTGGGACCGCGGGCGGCTCCGGACACGCGGACTGGTAGCCGCTGTTGATACAGGCGCCCTTGAGGAACCCCCGGATCCGCACGGGCCGACCCACGGTGGAGCCGTCGTTGAGAGTCTCGGTCTGGCGGTTGACGATCTCGATCGTCAGCAAGTCCTTGGACTTGTCCTTGTTCGAGAACGGCGGCACGCAGAACTCGATGCCGTCGCAACAATCCGGCTGCGAGTACGCCAGGACCTGAACGCCGCGCTCCTCGTCTTGCGACAAGCAGTCGAAGCTCTTCTTCCCGATCTTGACGAACCGGACGTACACCTCGTTGGCGTCCGTCAGGTTCCCGTCTTCGTTGATGTACTCCGCGGTGAGGAAGATCGTGTCAGGGTCGAAGCAATCTCCGTCGTGATCGGGGACCAGGTTCTCGATCGCAGCAGAGGTGACGGCTCCCGCCCCGTCCACGGTAGGGAGAGGAAGGTCGAGGTACAGCGGGATCCGCTGCGACCGGCACTTCTTCTCGTGCCGAGCCTCTGCGTGGCTTTGGGTGTTGCAACTGCCTCCGCAGCCGCCGAGTCCGGCGTTTCGGGTGGGAAACCTGTTCTTGATCTCGCGCATGGTCGTGTCTCTTTCGTTCGAGGCTTTTGTTTGGGCCGAGCCTCAGTTCCCGGCGAAATCTGGATTCCCCAACCGCGATGTCGCGGCGGCTGTTGGTCTAGGGGGTGTCCTCAATTCG
>JBOEGF010000013.1:0-314587 GCA_050633305.1 Nannocystales bacterium | reverse complement strand
GCAGGCGCATCCGAACGGTGCCAGCGGGGAAGACGGACATCGCGCTCGCCAGCGTTCCATCGGGCGAGCGCGTATGCGTATCGGGAAGGGAAGCTCTTGCGAAGCCGCTTCATGGTGACGCGCTGGGGGAGGGTCTCGGTGGAGAAGTTGGGCTGGCGGCCGAAGAGTTCTTCGCCGTCTTTGGGACCGGTCCGCCGGCGAATCTTGAGGGCCGCCTTCATGCCGAGGACCGGCTTTCCGGCGCGCTTCTCGACGTGTTCCGCCTTCTTCTCGGTGATGGCTTCGCGAATCTTGGCGCGGAGCTCGACGTCGGAGAACTCGGGCATGATGGGCGGACGGTCGAGCATGAGGACGGTGGTGTCCGAGAGCTTGGAGCGGTCGGCGAAGGCAGCTCGACCCGAGTCCTGCGAGCTCTTGCGATGCTTGTGCGGGTTCACGAACGCCGAGGAAACCTCGTCATCGTTCGTGTTCGGTGGTGGGGATCATGGTCACAGCCGTACATGCCCCCAACTCCGCACGCTGTGCGCAACGAAAGGGCCACGGACGCTCCGCTAGATGTACCGGGGCCGCGAGGCCCACGGGCCCGGCGCCGATGACCGCGATCGGGTGCCGACGCTCCATCTCAACAACAGCCGCCGGCCTCGGGCTTCGCGTCGTTCGCATCCGCCGACGGGTCGTCGGCCACGTCGGCTGCTGGTTTGCAGCAGACTTTTGTCGAGTCGACAGTCGTGACGCCGGTTTTCGGGTCGCAGCAAGGCCCAGATTCGACCGCCGCATCGGCATCACAGCATGGGTTGGACTTGGTTGACTTGGAAGTGTCTTCGTTCTTGTAGATGAATGGCACGCTGGCCTCCTTTTCTTGGTCTCACCCTCAAGACGGGGCCGGGCGGGGATGGACGCAAAATTCTGGCGGGTTTACTGCTCAGGAGGGGTTGCTGAGCCCTTTCTGAGCATTCGCGTGTCTACCCAATCGGGACCGCCTCGTTGAACTCCAGCGCGCACCGTCGGCACTTCGGCCGTCGTGGGCGCGGAGCGATGGCGTCCGATGGAGTGATGCGATGAACCAACCGCCTGACACAACCGTGCGTGAGATTCGAGATGAATGCCGAGGTCGGCGTACCTGGGCCGCCACGATGGCCGCCCCCTGGGCTGCGCTTCTAGTCGTGGCCTGTTCCTCCCCGGCTGTGCAGACAGACACGGAGACCGACGGCTTCGCCGCCAGCACCAGCGAATCAACGACAGAGAGCTCCACCTCCAGCACCGCCGCGACAACCTCCGTGGACACGGGAATCGGCACGACGGACTCTCCTCCCGCAACCGTCGACGAAGTCTTCGAGGAAGCGGTGGCCGATGGGTTCTCGGGGGTCGCCCTGGTCCGTCATGAGGGACAGATCGTCCTGCATGCCGCGGCCGGATTGGCGTCCAGAGCGGACGGCGTCCCCAACGCCCTCGATACACCGATCGGTATCGGCTCGATGTGGCCAGTGCGGCGGCCGAAGACTCGAGCGCACGACTTGCGAGCGCCGTGATTCCGGAACTGACCTTGGACACGTGGAGGTGCTGTTCTTACGAGAGCGGGAACTGCTCGAGGCCAGTACGACGGTCCGCTTCGAGGCGCCGGTCGAGGCCGACGAACGGCATCTCGCGGCGCTGTCCTTTCGCTTGAGTGAGGGCAGCGCAAACTGGCGAATCCTCGATGGCAACAGGGTCGTCCAACACTCGGGAGAAGTGACGTCCGAAGACCCCGCCGATCAGTTCCTAGCGGTCGGGGACAGGCCCGGAGACTGGACACTCGAGGCCGACACCACCGATGCGAGCGGGTTGCTGTTCGCGGCGTGGGCCCGCTTCGTGGGTCGCGGCGCTCCGTGTCCGGAGGATGCAGAATGCGTAGGGCTGCCGAGCTCGGCCACGGGCGATGCCGAGTAGGCTGACGAGCGTATCCGGTGACCAGTCTGGAAGTCGTGTGCTGACAGAGGTCTCAGTGAGGATGGGATCGACCGCCTGGGGCTTCGAAGAGGGTCGGGCGCCTGGGCCTATCTGTCCTGCGAGGACGAAGTCAGCCCTGCCGGCGACGAGTCGGCCGCGACGAATCCGACCTCTTTCCGTGTCATCGCGCCGCGGGTCGCCGCCTATGAGGGCCCGTGAACAGCAAGACTCTACTCCTCCGCCGCTCTTTCGCTGCCGCTGCTGCTACAGCCGTCCTGCTCGGTGCGGGAACCGCAGCGGCGGCCACGTACTGCTACGACCTCTCGGGGCCAGCCGTTGGCACGACCTACGCGGTCGGAGACTCGCTGACGCCCACGGGTGCGACCGCCGAGTTCAAGAGGTTTCAGTGGGACAGCGGTACCTGGTTTGCGGGTGGGAGCGCGGAGATCGTCGCCAACAACGCTGCCGGTGGGGTCGCGAGCGAACTCAATCTGAACAACATCAATCTCCGAATCATCCCGGACACGCCGGCCTACACCGCAAGCTACAAGTACGCGGACTTCGGCGGCAACATGAACCTGGGCGTCAACGGCGACCTCCGAAACACCAACGACCTGATGACCGTGGATGGGACCGTCGTCGGCGGTTGCGACGTGGAGGTGACGCAAACAAACTTCGTCGGCCTCCAGGTTGGCGAGGTCGAAATCATCTGCGCCGCTCCGGAAGAGATCGAGATGTTCGGTATTGGCGGGCAGGAGTTCTTCGTCGACGACATCTGTTTCGAGAACTGATCCCGACGCCGGGGGAGCACCAGCCTGGAGGCAGTCGCGTGATTCCGGGGGCGAAAGGGGCTCGACGGTTCCTCGGGTCGTTGAGCCTTTGGCGGCCGCGCCGACCTATCCGTCGCGGGTGTGGTCCCGAGCGGCCACACCCGAAGTCTCTGTGACGGGGCTGAACCAGAGCAGGCGGACGAGCCTGCGCCCACCTGCGGCAGTCGACGTCGAGTGGCACGACGGGCGACGATTCGTACTTCTGCAACGGCTGGGACGAGCAAGCGACGCGTCCGTTCCTGGAGGTCTACAGTGAGTCTGCAATGGAGACACCGATGGCCAGCGGAAGTACGTGGCCGATCACGTGCGGCGGGCAGGGCAGCTGGATGTTTCCGATCTTTCCCTCCATGGGCGAGTTCACCCCGGCCCAAGGAATGGTCAACTTCGCCGTGGACATCCAGGTGGAAGGGTTCTCGGGCCCCGGCGGACAGTTTCATCTCAACCCGATGTACCCCTATGACGTCGAGGGCTCGTCAGGGGGAGAAACGTTCGACGGCGGTTTCAACCACGATTGCATTGCGGTCTTCCCTCCCGACGAGTACCTGGAGGACCTCTCCGTGCTCGATGGAGCCGTCGCAGCGGTCCACATCGACCTTCTCGACCCCGAGGGCAATACGGTGGCGAGCGTCGATTTCGCCGACGTCGTGAGCTCCGCTGAGATCCGCCCTGGGTCGGAGGACTTCTGCTTCTAACCGCAGTGCGTACCCCGAGCACGGCTCGCGCCACCCGAAGGTGAGCCGAAGGACTTGGTCGGCGGTCGGGGCGCACCGTGCACGAGACGAGGTTCGCCCGCCGCCGGGTCGGTCGGGCGGTCGTGCCTAGGATAGACGGACTCGACCTCGTGGACGCTACGGTGTGTAGTCGATGATCGTCGACGCCATGTCGCCGAGCGCCGGCCCGTAGTCGGCGGCGCAGACGGAGTAGAGCTTGCCATTGTCGCCCCAGGCGGAGCCCTCGGCGAGCTCCCGGATGCGGACGGGCGGGACGGCCTCGGCCACCATTGAGCTACAGCCTTGCCCGATGCCGAACTTGGCCTGGAAGGAGTCGGGGCTGGTGCCGTCGGGGCCCTCGGCGTACGTCATGACGCCACCATAGTTCTCGGGGACGCCGACGAGTCCGAACACGAAGACTTCTGCTCCCGAGGATAGCTTGTCCTGACGAAGTGCCTCGAGTTGACCGCGGAACCGGGCGACGGGGTGAAGCACAGCTTGGTCGGCGCTGGCCGTGGCGTTGCCGTCGACGTCCTTGTCGGCAGAGACACATTGGTCGCTGGCCTGCGAGAAGTCGCAGTCCACACCCGCGTTCCAACAGACGGCCGAGGTCGGGCTCTGCTGTACGTCGGGCAGAGACCAGAACTCCTGGTTACCCACGCCTTCTTCGCCGAACACCGTGGCTTGGTGGGAGGGGTTGAACGAGCAGTCGGCCTCGTCGGTGACGAAGACAACCGCCAAATGTGCCCCGTCGCGGACAAACCCAGACTCGTCCTGCCCGTCGCCGCCCGCCAGCGCGAGGGCCTTGCGTCCAGACTCGAGCGTTGACTCGAACCCGCAGCCGTTGACGCCCTGGGGGAGAACACATCGCAGGGTCTGCGTCGCGCTGGGGCCGTCGCTCACGTCGAGCCAAGGATTGGCGCCGTTCGTACCCGTGTCGGGGTCGCAGAAGTCGGTGCACGCCGCCTCCGCATCGGTGTCGTCTCCCGAGAAGTAGAAATCGCCGAGGCGACTTCGGCAGCTGGAGTACACGAACTGGCCGGACTCGGGGTTGCTGACGCCTGCCCCGCGGCACCAGTAGTTTGAGTCGTCGGTGGTCGTGACCGCCACTCGGATGTCGAGTCCGCCGTCGACCAACGGGGTGATGAGTCCACCGATGTTCTCCGAGAGCTTTGCCTGCTCGTCACCCATGCTTCCCGAGTTGTCGACGACGAACAGAATGTCGACTTGGTCGCTGGGCTGCGCTGGTTGGGGGGACCCGGTTGTCTCCTCCCCAGAGCCCGAGGGCGAGGTTTCTGCGCCGTCCGTCGGCTGCCAGTCCGGGTCAACGCAGAGATCCGAGCGGCACTGCAGCCCTTCGAGGCACGCGCCGCCGTTGCAGGGCGAGGTCTCCTCACCTGGTGTGCCTTCGGCAGGCGCGCCACAGGCGACGAGGAGGCACAGGAGCGGAAACCCTGGGCGCAGGCGTGCGGGCATGGGGAGACTCTGGAGGTTCATACGCAACTCTCGCTGAGGGAGACGCAATCGACCCAACCTGTGGCATCGAGCATGCCGTTGGTGCACGTGCTGTTGTCGGCCAAGCAGTCCAGGTAGTCGGTGAGGTCGCAGTTGAGACCGGCGTAGCTCGAACAGTCGAGGGCCCCCTGGGGCAGGCCGCAGTCGAGGCTATCTACGAATGCCTCGCAGGCCTGGACGTTGTTCGACGAGCCGCCGTCTCCGTCTCCGTCTCCGTCCGCGTCTGTGCCTCCGTCGTTCGAGTCCCCGCCACTGGCGCTGGGAGAGACGCAGTACTCCGACAGACACTCCAGCCCTTCAAGACACGAGAACTCCTCGGTGCACAGGCAGCCTTCGTGTCCCGCAGGACAATCGCTCTCCTCGTCACAAGCTGGAGAGACGAAGGCGAGGAACGGCATCAACGTGAGGCCAAGAAGCGGGATAGATCGGATCTTCACAGTGGTGCGTCCGGGGGAGTCGGCCGCCGAAGAGTGCACGCCTTCACGGCCGGCCTCAACCAGAGATTCGATGCGCGGCCACGGCGACCGGAACGGAGGACCGGACCGATGGACTCATCGATGCCTACGTTCGCCCTACTCATGTATTTCCTGGTCGATTTGGTCTCGATGCTCGGCGAACAGAATGGCGGCGGGGTTGCATACTCGGCCCATGTCGGGGGCTTCGCGTTCGGAGTCGCGGTCGCGGGCATCCTGGTCGAGACCGGTTCGACAAAAAACTGTCCGAACACGGGGACGAGATCGTGTTTCGACAGAGCAAGTCGGTGGGGGAGGCCATCGCGGTTCTCGGGGCCGCGCCAGACCTCGCGGTGAGTCGGATGCGTCTTGCGGTGGCCGAGGCTCCTTCCGACCTGAGTGCGCACGCCCAGCTCGTCGATTGGTTTCTCGACCAGCCGGTCTCGCCCGCACTGCACAGGGAGTTCGACTTCCACGTGCAGGACGAGGTGCGAGGAGGCCAGGACCGGCGACGAATCCAAACGTTCGCCCGTGTTCGGGGCCGGCAAGACTTCTGCCCCTCCGATCGAGCGCTGTTGCTCGTCTCTCAGGCCGCGGCTCGGACCGGCGACAACGCACTCGCTGTCGATGTGGTTCGGGAACTGATGCGGGTCCATCCCCGCAGCCCACTCATCCCGCGCGCGATGTGGGACGTCTCGCAGATCCAAGAACGCGCAGGGCAGCATGCGGTGGCCGGTCGAACCCGGCTGGCGTGGGTCGAAGGATACCCGGACGACCCATACGCAAGCCAAGCCCGACAAAGCCTGGCATAGGGGCTCTTCGGGCTCGTCAGGACGACCCAGCCCGCCCTACTCGGTGACCTGGACGAACTTTGCGACCGAGGGGGTTCCCGCAGCGTCGACAACGAACAGCATGTAGAACCCGGGAGGGGCGACGGTGCTGGTCGAGGGAGCGGTCACGGACAGCGCTGCATCCCCCGCTTGTTCGAAGCTCAACGCGATCGATCGCCCGGTGCCCGTGTGATGGGTCTCCGAGTTCGGGCTGATCATCACGACACTGGTGATCTGCTGGCCGTCCGCAAGCACGACTGGGAGTTCAAAGGTCTCGCCATACTTCGCTGCGGTTGCTTCACGGGGAATGCTCGGCCGATCGCGCTGCGAGCCATCGCTGTCGAACAGGTACGGCGGGCTGTAGATCTCGTAGCTGCGAATGTCCCGTTCTCTTCCGCCCAGGAGCTTTCCGGCCCGGGTGGGATCCTGACCACCGGTCACCAAGACGCGCCCGTCGGGGAGCAGCGTGGCGGTGTGGTGGTACTGCCTGGGATGCATGAGGGCCTTGGTGCCGGACCAGCGGTTGGTGGCGGGGTCGTACATCTCGGTCTCGTAGATGTAGTCGATGACGAAGTCGTCGTCCTGGTCGCCGTCCAGTTCTTGGTCGTTCCATTGGCCGCCGGTTTGGCCGCCAACCGCCCACGCCTTGCCGTCGGGCAGCATGACGACGCTGACGTTGGCCCGCGAATGCTCCATCGATGCGAGCGGCTCCCAACGTAGGGGCTCGTCGCCAGCACGGGTGAGGTCGACCTGCTCGACGAGGTTGTTCTCGGGTGCGTCGCCAACGTCGCAGTCGGGATCGGGATGGTCGGACCCACAGGCTGAATCGAGACCGCGGGCATCGACGATGCCGCCGGCATAGGCACGCATGATGGCCTGAGCAGGTTGCACGGTGTCGTCGACATGGAAGGTCACATCGCCGTTCTCGTGGAAGGCGTTGGGTCCTTCGGCGTCTTGCCAAGCGGCGACGTCGTTGCCGTCCAAGGTGAGGAGTACGGCCTCGTCGCCGTGGTCCCAGCCGATCCGCGGGCTGTAGATACGGCCGTTGGGTAGAACTCGCATCGCCGGGTAGCGTTCGGGAAAGGCTTTCTCGCTGCCCTCGAGTGTGGTCCACCGGTTGGTGTCGGGGTCGAAGACTTCGAGCGGGTCGGTGCCGGATGTGCCGGAGACGACCAGTGCCCTGCCATCGGGCAGGGTGAGCACGGAGGGGTACCAGCGCCGCTCCTCCATGCTGTCGACTTGGGTCCACGTCTCGTTGCGGGAGTCGAAGCGCCAGGTTGCGCGGTGCTTGAGGACGGAGTTCGGCAGGAATCCACCGCCTGCGACCAGGAAATCGCCGTTGGGCAGGAAGGTGTGGTGGGCGCAGAAGACGTCGTCGTCGTAGGACTGGCGCTCGAACTTCTCGGTCACCGGGTCCCAAGTGATCGAGACCATGGGATAGTTGGAGCTGGAGAAGCCGCGACCGGCGAACAACAGGACGCGACCCGAGGGCAGCAACCCCACGTGCATGCCGAAGATCCCGTTGTGCCCGCTGATGTCGTCTCGTCCGTCCGCGGTGAAGTAGCTCGGTGCCGTGAACTCGCCGGTGATCCAGGGCTCGCGCGCCGGCTCGAATGCGGTGCAGGCCCCCTCGTGACAGTAGAGGCCGTCGTTGCAGAGCTCGTCGTAGTCGTCGCAGTCGTCGCCCTCGCCGGGGAGGGGCTCGGAGTCTCCGTCGGCGTCGTCCGCCTTGCCGCCGGCCGAGCCGGCGCCATCATCGGAGACTTCGGACCCCGGCTCACCACAGCTGGCTGCGAGCAGGAGCGAAGCGAAGATGGACCCGATGCGACGTACCGATTTCATAGAAAAGCTCCCCCCCGCCTCAAAGCGGTGCCGAAACTACAATGTAGCACGGTTCACCACACGCTCACCGCGCGGCGCATGCCCACGAACGGATGCGCGAGAACATTGTATGGGAGAGCGGCGTCGCCGAAGGGCAAGAAGGCCGAGAAGTCCGAGAACTCCGCCGCTTCCCGGGAGCGTCTCCGGGGAGCGGCATCCGCACCCTTCGTCTGTGGGGCCATCTTCAGCCCCACCCGCGGTGCCGATCCCACGATCGGTCTCGCCGGAATCGGAAGTCGAGCCGGCACCCGTTGTCTCGCATGCGGGGTCCATGACGAACCCGCCTTCGCACCCGCTGGGCCCGGGTGCGCATCCCGCAGACTCGGCGGGGAGCACGATGTTGGGCTCGTACTGGTACGCGGTGTAGCTCGCCCCGTTGGGGTCGATGAAGTCGACCCGGAGCAACACCGACTCGCCGCTGGTTTCCTGGGGTGTAACCCAGTTCACGGAGAAGGCTTCGCCGTCGATCGGAACGTCTTGCGCGAAGGGGACCCAGGTGGGCTCGGTGGTGTCGGAGTCGACCGCGAAGGAGGCGGTCATCGTCGTTCCGGGCAGAGCATCGACGCATCCCTCGAGGAGGATGGAGTCGCCAACGCAGGGGGTCTGCTCGTTGGTGGTGATCGCCGCCGCCGGACCATTTGCGGCCGGGTCACCGCCGTCGTGAACACGCACGACCCCGCCGACTCGCGGCGCCCAGACATTGAAGACCGGCTCGTAGGTGTAGCCCGCGAGAGTGTAGACACCGACCGGCACCGCCGAGGTGTCCCACGTGACCGGCTGCGACGCGGCGACGTCGGTGATCGGACGACGCTCCGCATCCGCGTTGATGCGGTACCAGCAGCCGTCCCACTCGGTCGCGAGCTCGAAGATGTCGCCATCGGGCGGTGTGGCAAACTCCTCGTAGGCGAGCAGTGCTTGTTCGACATCGGCCGTCGTGATCCAGGTGGGCAGAGACTCCCGGGGAGAGCTCTGCCTGCACAGCGCGAAGAACTGGTGGGTCCGACTGTTCTCCACCTCCTCGGGGGTCAGGTCCGTATCCTCCAACGGGATGCCGTAGACGAAGGTGTAGTTCGGCTCGACGCTGCGGTCGACGAACTCCATGCACGTGACATCGTCCCATTCCACCGGGGTTCGCGGGTGCTGCGAGTTGCCGCCGAGGGCGTCACTTGACGTCGCGAACACGCCGAGCGCGAGGACGCCGGGAAGGACAGCCCGTACACTCGAGGCAGACAATCGCACCGAGGGGTTGTCTTAGCGTCCCTGACGGTTCTCCTCAAGGGAGCCGGGAGAACCGGTCAGGGCAGCACATCGACCGCGATGGCGGCGGTCATTTGCCACGGGCCACCGCTTTCGAAGTCAGACATGTCGGTGGGGAGGCGGCGGCCGACGAGCACTTGAACCTCCCACCGTCCCGGCTCGAGCGGCACGACATCACCGAAGCGCCCGCGCAACTCTACGACACCTTCGTCGGAGATGTGTGCGGTGCCCTCTGGCGGGAAGAGGAGTTGCGCCGGGGCATGCTCGGCTCGGGCGATGAGGGCGACGTGGTGCGCAAGTGGGGTTGCGTGGTTCGGCCGGACGACCCACAGAAGGTCGCTGTTCGAACGATATGAACCCTGCGTGGCTGCGTCGCCGCGGTGCGTTCGCACGGTCTCGTTGCGCACCAAGACCGTGTAGGCGGGGAGCTCGGAGTCGGTCTCGACCTGGGCTGGAACCAGCCACAGCAGCGCGAGGGCTGCCGCGAGTGTCGCGACCGCGGCGGTCAACCAGATCACGTTCGAGGTGCGGGGCTCCTTCCGCGAAGGCTCGGCCGTACGCTTCGTCGCCTCGAGACCGAGGTCCACCCAGCGTTGGATATCTGCCGGTGGTTCAAAAACCGACGCGAGCTGTTCGACCTGCGCTCGGTCTGCGCCCGCGTCAACCCGCGACTCTACGAGTCTTGAAGCAGACGCGTCGCCGCGAACCACGGCCTCCCAGTCTTTTTGGTCCACGTCGCGCTCACGCTGAAGCGCTCCAAGTTGCAAGAGCAAGCTATCGTCGTTCATGACTCCTCCTCGTTGGTCAGGCGTCGCGCGGTCTTTCGCAGGCGTGCGTTCCATTGGTCGAGTGCGGCACGCGACATGCCCTCGAGTTCGCAAACCTCGGCGATCGAGCGCTGCTCGACGTACAAGAAGTGGAACAATCGAACCCCGCGTTCGTTGAGTTGGCTGTGGATACGGTCGAGCACGGTGGTGAGTTGGACCCGGGATTCAATGCGACGCGACGGGCTGCTGTCGCCCGCGTCGAGCCCGTCGTTGTCGGTGGGTTGGCTGCTCCAAGGGTTGCCACGAAACCCCTCCAGAGACCGCGATATGCGGTGACGGGCGACGAGTCGCACGAAGCTGGGTAGCGAACGACCGCGGCTTGGATCCCACCGGAGTAAGACCTTCCCTTGATTCGAGAGCAGGTGCACGAGGATGTCCTGGACGAAGTCGTCCACGTCTTGACGGGCGTCCCGGCCTTGGAGTCGTCCGCGGCGTTGAAGGGTCACCCCCACCTCCACGGTGAGGACGGGCAAGAGGTGCTCGACCAGTCGAGCGAGTTCGCGGCGGTCCCCGTGACAGGCACGGCGGATCTCCAGGGGAGTCACCGTCGCAACGGGGGGGCTCAGCATCGTCGACATCGGCGCTCCTGGTTCAATGGATGATGTCGACGACCTGTCGGATGGGTTGGGCTCCGGTCCCCGACCCGTCGTCGAGGGAGAAGCTGAGAGCCGCGGACTTGGCTTGAGGGTGCGCAGTCAGCCAATCGTTCACGGTCGTGCCGTTGGGAAATGTGGCTTTCGTGAGATCGACGACCGTCAACGGGGCGTTCACATATCCGGCGGGGAACGTGACGTTCAGCCCGGTCGAGTTCGAACGGTCTTCGAAGGTGAGGCTCGCCTGAGTGATATGGGCGGGGTCGTACGCGGAGTCGATCCGCAGGTAGAGGGCGAACAGGGGCGAGGCGGACCCCGTCGGCCCGACGTTCCGAGAGGTGTTCAGTACCGGACAGGTCGGGCAGATGGGGACGTGCGGTTGGGGACGGAGCTCGTCGGTCTCGGACTGTGTATCGGAGGGCACGTCGGTGTCCGGAGACAGAGCGGTGGTGACGAGGACCGCACCACAGGTCGTGGACGCCGATGGTTCGGGTGAAAGCTCGAGCTCGTCCGGGTTGGGTGCCATCTGAGGCTGGCTGAAGATCTCGTTGGCGATGGCATCGTCGAGGCGGTCGCCACCTTGCGCCTGATACGGGCTGTAGGGGCCGACGGTCGCCGCGAAGACCTGGTCGAACCGCAGCCGGTTCGCGTTGGTGATCCCCTGCTGAAACCAGTCTGAGTCGATGTTGCTCGGCGTTCCCAGGTTGTCGATCGTGTCGATGACCGAGGTCTCGCTGCTGGGCGAGGTATGGCTCTGAACGACCGCGACGAGGGAAGAGAACGCGGCCGCAGCGAGCGATGACCCCGTCAGCGCCTCGGTGAATCCGCCCCCGACAGGGACGGTGCCCTGGTGCGCGTAGAAGACTCGGTTGGGCAGGCTCGCCAGACGGGTGTTGCTGAGCGGCCCGCTCGAGTCGACGAGCCCACCTGCGCCGTGGGTCAGGGAAGGAACGGCGGCATAGGTGGCGTAGGCACCCGCGATCGAGCTGCAGACCGATGCCGAGACCGGTGGGAGGGACTCCCAACTCGCTGGTGCGAGAGGCCCGCTCTCCGAGCAACCGGCTCCGCGTCGGTTGCCCGAGGCTGCCACCGTGATCACGCCCTGACAGGAAGCCCAGGCCAACGCACTGTGGACCGCTTGCACGGTCGCCGGGACGCTCGGGTCTGGGCTGTAGGGGTCGAGGAGGAGTTCGTGGCTCGCCGGAATGGTGCCGTGGACGGGATCCCATCCCACGCTGAGGTTGAGGGTCAGCGGTGCGGTGGCGTTGTCGGGTTGGGCGCGCCACCGCGCCAGCGCCTCTCCAAGCGCCGACGCCAACGAACCCAAACTGGCCCACTGCCCACCGAGCACCGCGGGCTCCGGTTGTGCTTGGGCGGAGTCGAATGGGAATGCCTGCGCTCGGTATTGACGGCCCAGACAGTTTGGCTCGGACGATGGGCAGCGTGTGGCGTCGATCAGCGCGGCCATCGTGAGGCCGTGGCGCTGCGCAGGGGCCCAGTTCGCGGGGTTCGGGTAGACGGTCGGCGTTCCTGGGGATGTTGAGTCGGCGGTGTCCACCACCGCGACATACGGAAGGCCATCTGGATCGCCGACGTAGGGATTGGAGCCCGAGGGGGTGATGCCGCTGGGGGCCGCACCCAACTGGGCGAGGAAGAGATCGGCACGCGCCTGAGGAACGGGAGGGAGAGGCGCGGCCTGGGGCACGACGACCGCGAGGTCCGGGTCGACACGGACCGACCCTGGTACTGCGGGTGGCGAATCCAGGGGAACCGGGGTCGTGTAGACACAGAAGCGGGCGAGGATCGGAGGCATCACGCCCCCGCTCTCGCCCCACTGGTTCCATGCCGCTTCGGCGGACGTCGTGAGCCGGAACAGGGGACGGTGATTCCAGTCGGGGACCTCCGGGCACTGCGTATCAGCCGGCATCATCGCGATGTAGCGCTGGGTAGGCGGGGCTGAGCTGGGCACGGGCGTTTGGGTCGAAAATGCGCCCCTGAGGCCCCGAGCGGCCCGTTCTACGTCGCCATCCACGTCGTCGATTCCGACGTCGTCGTTGGGCCCCGCGAAGGAGTCGGCGTCGCACCCCAGCAGCGAGGACAGCAGAACCAAAGAAGCCTGTACACGCATACGCCGCACCATGCGACGCCTTCTACACTGAGCCCGAAAGATCTGACGCGAGAAAAAAAGAATTAACGCACCCACACCCGCAACGCTGGAGGAGCAAGGCCGGAGGCTCGCACGGTCGCTTCCGCGCTTCCCAAGGCGTGCGCCACCGAGCCTCGATCTCGAAGAGCCACGTAGAATGGACGTGCCAGCGCGGCGGTGGCGAGGTCAGGGATCTGGGTGCTGGCCGCGACCACCGTATCGGCCCCGGCGAGCATGAACGCGTGGGCCAGGCTCATGCCACCGGCGAGTGCGATGGAGTCCACCCGTCCCGTCTCACATCCGGCGAGCACGAGGGTCTGCGGGACGGCTTCGAGCGCGAGCACATCCTCGACCTCCAAGACGTCACCGCGGGCGAGCCGAAACTGCCCGGTCCACCCTTCATCCTCCGAGGCCGCGTGTCCGATGAAGTGCGCGAGGTCGACGGTCGTCAGGGCGCTTCGGACAGCGTCTCCAGTCGCGTCGTGACCATTGAGCAGTTGTAGCTTCACACGTCCGTCCCCGGCCGCCGCGACAACGGCGTCTCGCTCCGCCTGGGCAGCGTCGAGGTTGCTGGGCGGAGCCACGACGAGCATTCGCCGTTCTTGCCTCGGGGTGGAGGCGCGCTGGACGATCGGTACGTCGAGCCCGTACGTGATGGCGAGTCGCTGGCCGAGCTCTTTCTCGGGAAAGGCAGGGTCGGGGAGCGTCGCGAACCGAACCGCGTGCAGAGAACCCGACGCGACGACGCGGAGGCCCTCCACTCCAGAGAGTCCGTCGGCGAACGGCCCGAGCAGCCAGTCGCTCAGTGCCTGCGGGGACGCGGACGCCGGTTGTGGACCCAACCGCCGTACATTCGTTTCGTTGTCGCGCCGCGAGAAGCCGACCCACTCCTTCTCGAGTTCGACGTAGTACACGGAAACCTCGCCGCGACGGGGTTGTGGGAATCCCTCGCACGTTCGGCCCGACTCTGGGGCTGCCGCGAACACATCCTCATCCAGGCTCTGGTGCAGCTGAAGGCGGGCGGCGTGGAGCTGGGCGAACCGGGCCTCGGCCTGGTCGGCGGGGAGCATCCAGGCCGCCTCGAGGTCACGCTCGAGCCGGGTTCGGCCTTCCCGGTAGGATCGCAGTGCCGAGGCCGCGGCCTCACCCGCGTTGATGTTCTGCGCGAGGACTCGCAGGTTTCGCGTTCTCGCCCTGCGCATGACACAAAGGGCGTCGTTGACCCGGTGAGTGTCGAGCAGCAGCTCGATGTGCCTCTGGGTCCCGCGGGAGCGTTCGGCGAGGTAGTGCGACCGGCCTGCCCCCAACGCGATCCGGGGCAGCTGACGCGTGAGGATGGTCGCCGCCTGTTCGTGACTGGCGATGGCTTCCTCCGTGCGGCCCTGCAGCGCGAAGACCTCGGCGGTTCCCACATGGGCGTGCCAGGCAAGCTCCGACTCTCGGCTTGCGGTGGCCTCGGCTGCCAGCGCGGCGAAGGCCTCTCGCGCGTCATCGAGGTGCCCCAGGCGAACGTTGACACGCGCCCTCAGCAGCGCAGCCCACATGCGTTCATCTACGTGCAGGAGGGCGTTGCTATCAACCGCGGCCAGCCAGCGCTGTACTCGGTCGACGTCGTCGTCGAGCAAGGCGTCGTAGGCCAGGTTGAGTCGCAGCGTGGCGCGTAGGCGCCTGGAGAGAGCGTCGTCCTGGGCGGTGAGGTGAAGGGCGCGCTCGAATGCGGGGGTGGGACTGGGTAGCTCGGAGCGACCGCGGGCACGGGCGAGGAGAAGCATCCATCCGATCGCGTTCTGTAGCTGGGCCTGCATCGCGGCCGGAAGCGTTTTCGCGAGCGCTTCGGCCTGGGCTTGGTGTCGCAGCGCGACCTTCCAGTTCCCAACCGCAGCCACGAGCAGCATGGCTTCGACCAGCGCGCCGACTTGCACCGACTGCAAGTCCATCGCGTCCGACCGTTCGATGACCGATGCGAATCCTCGCTGCGCAGACCGTCGATCGCCGATTCGAGTATCGAAGAGCGCCCGGTAGTAGTCGTGAAGAACGGCCTGCTCGGGATCTTCATCGACCCACGCCGCGTCCTTGTCGAGCCACGTTCGCGCGCAAGATTCGTCGGGCTCCAGAGCCGTGCATGCGTAAGCGATGCGCTGGGCCATCGTGCTGGCCTTTCGGATTCGTGACTGCTCAGCGGCCAGATGCGCCCCGGAGCTGTACGCATCGATTGCGGACTTGATCTCGCCTCGGAGAAACGCAATGTCGCCGCCGAGCTCGAACGCCTCGATGCGCACGTGCCTTGGGAGTGTCGGCAACGCTCTCGCCAGGTCGGCCTGCGCTTGCGCGAGTTGGCCCGCGTCGCGCAACGAACGGACGTGCTCCAGCTCGGCCGCAGGTGGGCTGCGGTGGACCAGGGCAAAGTCCACCCGACTGGACGTTCCTGCGGCCCTGAGCGTGCGCCATGACTGTTCTGGTTCGATCTTCCACCGGACGCCGCCCCCGACCGCTGTGGCGGAGGCATCCAGCTTCGCGCCGTCGGCCAAGAGTTGGGCTCCGGCGGGGTCGAGCTTCGCCCAGACCGTCAGCGGGCGACCCGGCTCGAACACGCACGCACGCTCTTGGGTGAGATCCAGACAACCGATGAGGGCGCCCTGTGCGACCTGTACGACCGAAGTGGGTTCAGGCTCGGTGCGGTCTCCACACCCGACCATCGAAATGACAACGGTGGCCCACCATCGCAGGCCATGCTCGATCGCCCGGCTCGGCACGCAGACGAAACCCTAACAGCCTCAGTCGAAACGTGCTGTCTTGACCCGGACCTTTCACGCGCGGGCCTGAGCGAGGGCCCGGTTTGGAGAACGTGAAGCGCGAGGGCGTTTTCGACCTCACTCCTCGCCGACTCCCCTAGCGCTGCCGTTGCGGGTCTTGCGGGCGGTATCGAGCCGCGCCCACCGGCACGAGAGGAGCTGGTGACCGCCCACGGAGCGTGTCTCTCCGCAACTTGTCAACGCGCCATGAAAAACGGTGTCGCGATGGCCGAGCGGCACTGCCAGTTGAAGCTTCGGATGTGTGGGGCAGTGCCGTTGTCGGCCATGCCCTGCGTTAGGGCATCCGCGGTCGCAAAGAGGTCGGCGGCGTTGTCCTCGGCGTAGTGGGCCGCCATCGCGACGACATACGCGGGCTCCCCCCAGTGCTCGTTGTAGGAATCGACCTCATCGCTGTCCGTACCCACGCCCATCCAGTAGTAGGGCTTGCCGTTGGTGTCGAGGCCGGACTGGGCGATGGACCGCCCGAGTTTCACGATGGCCTCACGGGCCAGGTCCGCGTCTGGACCGGGTCGCTCCGTGACGTAGGCCTGCAGACCATCTGCCAGGATCGCGCTCATCCATGGGCTGCAACCGAAGTAGCCGTAGCCCTCCCCGTGTGCATCGGCATGGTGTGCGAAACATCGAGCCTCGGCTTCGATGAAGCCCTCCGGGTAGGTCTCTTGCACGTCGATGTACGCCGTGACGGCTTCGTCGGCGAGCACGAGGAACGGCTCGGGATCGTCGGTGACGGTCGCGGCCCAGACATATGCAAGGAGGGCGAAACCGGCGTGCCGCTCGGTCCAGAAGTCAGCACCACCCGCGTATCCGGGGGAGGTCCACAACGCGGCGGCCCTCGAGGCGACGTTCTGTGCACCCTCGGCGAATCGCTCATCTCCCGTGAGCAGGTAGTGAATCGCCAGGTTCTGGACGTAGTGGTACTTCAAGTCCTCACTGGCATCAGGGACACCGATGCTGGTGTCCGCGCCGGATCCGGTTAGCGTGCTGCGGTAGAGCGAAGATTCTCGGTACGCCGAACGCAAGGGCTCCAGCGATCCGGTGACCGCGTATCCGCGGGCCATGACGGTGCCGCGGTCATACAACCACGGTCCACGGGCGTCGGACTGGGGAAGGAACGACTCCGTGTTGTGGCTCTGGTAGTCGCAGACACCGCCCCATGCGGCCATCGCCGCCTCGCTGAACTCGCTCATGGGCAAGAGCGGGCCGGCAACGCCGCTGGCCGAGAGCCAGTCGGCGGGCAGCAGGGCCCAAACACGGGGACCCTCGGTGCCGTCTTCGACCACGAGCGTGTCTGCGACGGGCACGAGGTCAACCGTGCTCACGCCTTCGGGGTCTCCGATGGAAACGTCGAGCGAGAGGCCCTCACCGACATCGATGTCGAGCTGAATCTGGACGCTACGCAGGCTTCCGTCCGGGTAGGCGGACAGACCGCGAAGACCTACAGCGAGCGCCTCGCCCCCGTTGTGGAGGGTGACTTGGTCGGCGTCGAAGAGTTGGCCCTGCACCAAGGGCACCGCAAAGTTGACGCGTTGTTCCCCGCGCACCCCGCCTTGGGCCTGCAGCTGCACGACGAACTCCATGGGAACGTCGGGGGCAGTATCGGTCCCTGTGTCGTCCGCGTCCGTATCGCCCACGGTCGTGTTGCCCGTGGTGCTCACCGTCGCGCCGCTCTCGTCAGAAGCCTGTGTGGGCTGGGTCGCGACGGTGGTGGTCTCCTGAGTGTCTGTCGCCCCGCTGGTCGTCGCGCCGGTCGCCCCCGTGGAGGGGTCCGTGTCGGCGGACCCCGAGTCGTCACCGCAGGCGGTGATTCCGACGCAAAGGGCGAGAAGGACGGGGAGGTGTCGTGCGCACGCGGAGTCGTTCATGTTCGGCTGTTGCGCATGGTACGGACGTCGCCGTGGCCGAGCAACGCGCGTTTCCGCTAGCGCCGTAGACCTCGAAAGTCGAAGCTGACCTCCAATACTTCGTCCAGCGCGAGCAGCTTTTCGAAGTACGTCTCTTTGCCCTGCAGCGGAAGGGTCACCATCACTGGAGCGGCGCCTCCTCCCACGGCGGAACCGCCGAGTGTTGGGGCGTCGGCAGGGGCTTGTACAGCGGCCCCGAAATCTCCTCCCTGGCGCATCATGTCGACGGACCCGGTGCTTGGGATCGGGTAACTGGGGTATTCCACGTTGTCGAGTGAACCGCCGTAGCTCCGTCGCTTGACCTTGGCCTTCTCGGGCGAGTGAATCGTCCAGGCCACGTATGTGCTCGGCACATCGACCGCGGGCAGGCTCGCTTTGAATGTCCCCCGTCCGTTGCTCGCGGTCGGTGCTCCGGATTCGACGTAGACGGCGCTCACGTCGAAGGCTGAGAGGTTCTGGCCCGCTTGCTGGGACCGGACGAGCGGGATCATCACCTGGTCGTCGGCTCCCTTGACGGGTTGAACGGCTTTCCCTGCGACGGATGCAGACCACAACTCGGCGCCCGGCGGGAGGTTCAATCTCAGGAACTGCCTACGGTTGTTGCGAACCTGGTAGTTGACCGAGGTCAGCCGTCGGCCCTCTCGTGTCCACATGGTGCGGGCAACGGTCTGATCGATCAGCGTCACCAGGACCTCGACCTCGTCATGGGAGGCCACGTTGAGAGCGATGCTTGGCTTGCTGCCCAGGTACTTGTACCCGAACAGCACGGGTTGTCCGGTGAGACCGAGAATCGACGCGGGCAGGGAGCGAACGTCGACCGCCGTGGCGTCTTTGACGGTCTCTTCTTCGATCTCCAAAGACCCCGCGGATTCGACTCCCAGCCAGCCTTTGGTGCGTTCGCTCCCGACGGGGACGAGGACTGGCACTTCGGCGGCAGCGGACTTGGTCTGCGCACGCTCCATGCGAACGCTCAGCGCATACGTTCCTTCGGCTTCGAAGTTGAGCAGCACGTTGAGCTTGCCATCGGTTCCCGCCTTCCAATCGCGGATGCCCGCGCCCTGCACATCGAGCACGGTCATGCCCTTGGGTACCTTGTAGACGAACTCGTTCACGCCTGCGAAGAGGATGGTGTTTTGGACGTTGGTGGTCGCACGGACGAGTCCCTCGCTGACACTCATCAGGGTGTAGACCTCGGTGTAGACCCGCGCGGCTTTCTTCTCGGTTTCGGGGACCTCGCGTTGCCATCGGATCGTCAACGTCCCCGTGGCGGGAAGCGTGGCTTCGACGACACGTTTCTCACCCACCACGCTGTCGGACTCGAGCTTGGCGTTGGCGACCGTGAAATCGAGGTCCTCCTTCGTGGGGACGGAGAGCTTCGCGGTGGTGGCACCCGAGGGAACCAGCTGAAAATCGACGCGGCTCGATCCCTCGGAGGTCTGCACCGCGGCCCCGAACACGATGTCGACGTCAAAGTCTCCGCGCTTGTCGGTCACCAAGGTGTAGAAGCCGTTCTCGATCACGATCGGTGCTTCGGAGCCCCCCATCTTCGCGGACTCGATGGCGACCGTTGCGGGGAGCAGAGGGACTCTCGCCCAGCCTTTCCTGGCGAGGACGCGGACCTTGAACTTCGACTTGAAGCGGGCTGCGTAGGGCTTTCCGTCTTCGAACAACACTTCGCCGTCGTACTTGGCGGACGAGACGGTGTGGTCTCGAGGCGGCGCTTCGTCGGTCTTGTCCTTGGCCTTCTCGTACATGTCGAGAAACTCGTCGAGTTGAAGGATGACGCGTTCGGGCTCCTCGGCGTCCGCGATGGAGGGGATGAGCGCGGCGAGGGAGGTGGCCAGGGCAAGGCAGAGGCGTTTCATCGTCGTCGTCGTCTTTCGATTCGGTGTCGTGCGTCGAACTCGATACGTCGGGAAGCCCCGGGTTCGAGGAGTGAAAATTCGTATCGAACCGTCGCCCCCGCGTCGGGGATCACGATGGGAACGATCGGTGCGGGTAGAGGCTCGCGGGTCTCGACTGCAGGAGCGTCGGTCCCGGCGAAGAGGCGGTAGCCATCGCTGAGCATGTCGTACTCAGCCTGTTCCAGCGACTCGCGAGACTTCTTCTGACTCCGCGTCGTCTCCAGCTCGTCCTCGATCTCCTCGGCTTCGAAGTCGTACGAGCGTGACTCGTCGTCCTCCAAGCGGTCCAGGTCCTTGGCCTCTTCCAGGGCCTTCTCGTACTCTTCCTCAGCCTCGTCGTAGCGCCCGGCCTCTTGAAGATTCTTGGCCTTCTTCTTCCGGCTGCGGAAGCGCCTTCTCTCCTTTTGCGACCGCGCGCGGACCTGAGCTTTGATACGCCGGACCGCCTTGGAGTCGGCGAGGGGGGAGGGTGCAGGCTCGGGTTGAGACACGATAGGTGTGTCCGCCGACTGGAGGTCTCCGGACACAGCCGTGTTGGTGACGTTCTGTTCGACGCTTGGGCCGAGGACCAGGTCGACATTCGACTCGAGGCCCCTGGTGCTCTCATTGCCCGCCCCCAGTTCGTCCAGCTGACCGAGCTTGTCGCGGGCCTGCTTGAACTCGTTGCTGTTCCACGCGTCGAGGGCGTCCGCGTAGAGCTGGTCGGCCTGCGAGGCACGTCTGTCGTCCCCCAGTCCGTATGCCACCCCATCGCCTCGGGAGAAGTCCTCAACGACCGAGCCTTCGCCCGGTTCAAGGCGCGAGGTGTATTGCGGAGGGAGTCCGTGGGTCGCTCGGAGCACCGCGATCGGGGCATCGACCGTCGGCATCCCGATGCTTCCCCGTGCGCGACGTTTCCACTGAGTGTCTTCGCCTCGAAGACCCACCACAACCGGCACGACTGAGAGCCCCTGGACCGTCTCGACCGACCGTGGAAGAGGGATCCGGTAGCCATCGCCGCTACGGGTTGGGCGCACGGGACGTCCGGCGACGGTCACCCCGGTGAGCCGGGTGCCGGCTGGAGGTCGGAAGACCAGGTGGGCGGCGCGTTCGTTGAGGACCTCGTAACGCGCTCGCATCACGAACCGCCCCTGTCGCGACGAGGCGACTCGAATGTCCGCGACCTCGATCATCATCGGCGGGGTTGGGACGGTGACGTACCGAACGAGATCGAGCGTGCCGCCCTCGTCGGCCCCGGGTCGCTGGAATGCGGCGGTGGGCATACCCTGGACCAGGCCGCGACTCCACTGAGGGAGCTGCGCGGCCGCGATCGTCGTCCAACCGGATGCATGTGGCACGACATCGACTTCGCCGTCGCGGGCCAGTTGCAGGGCGCTCTCGGTTCGAAAAACGTCCAGCGGAGCAATCGTGGGCACCTGCAACGTGCTCTCTGCGTCCTTCGAGACGGCTGCAGTCCACGAAAGCAGGAGGTCGACGCGGCTGTCCGCAGGTTGCCGGAGCTGCACTTCGACGCGGTCTCCGTTGCGCTTCCAATCGGCCACGTTGGGTCCCTCGACCTGCAGGTCTGCCCCGATCTCGCTGGCGCGTACGCTGACAGACTCCAGCTTGCCGCGACGCACCTCCCAGCGGAGCCGAGCCTGGCCTGCCACCGCACCGTCTCCGACCGTGAGCCCGATGCCGACGTGTGCGACGCTGATTGTGCCCTCGGAAGCCGACGTGTCCGGGGTTTTCGGTTCGACTCGCAAGTGTCCGGTTCCGGTCATGAACCGTCCGGTGTTGCGGAGGACCGGCCGATCCTCGAGGTCTACGACGTGGGCGGTGTCGCTGCCCTCCACCATGACTGCGCCGCGTGGTGCTCCGAGCAGGGTCAACTCCAGACCGCGCTCCACCGAACCCGGGACAAATGCGACCAACTCGAGCACCGTGTCCCGTTCGATCCGTTCAACGAGGACCAGGCCATCCGGCGAGGACCAGGTCCGCGCGGGCTTTCCCCCTAGCCGAACGCTCCGTACGTGCGACCGCTCGGCGGCGAGGAGCACGTCCGCGTACCAGGCCGCTCGCTCGGTCGAGAGCTTCCACGTACCTCGGACTTCCACGCCTCCTGGAACGACCTCGAGGAGGAGCTCTCGCTCGAGCACGTGCGGACCCGGATCGCGCTCGGGGTCCCGCTGCAGGCTCCTCCACCTCGCACCATCCAGTTCTGCGGAAGGCTGCGGGGCAGCCAGCAGCAACCATCCGACGGCGGCGAGAGAGGTCCAGGAGGCAGCCATGAACGACGGGGGCGATCTTACGTGCGAAAGCGTCGCGTCGGTCTAGGGAACAACCAAACTGGCTCGGCGGCGCCCGAAGGACGGGACCACGGGAGGAGAAGGGAGCGGGCGCGAAGACAAGCCGCTCCCTTGCTCCAGCAGGGACACCCTCGCTAGGGCGCGTATTTCCGCATCCAGAAGTTCCCGGCAGAGTTGGACCCGTCACGCACTCCTCCCGCGACGATGACGTTGTCATCTCCGTCGATTGCGACGGAGTACCCGGTGTCGCCCAGGTTTTCCGTGCCTCCGTGCGTGGCTGTCCAATACACCGTCCCGCTTGGGCTCAGCTTGCGCACCCAGATGTCTGTGTCCTGACCGGCCTCGTCCGGGACTCGAACCGAGCCCACCACGACAACCGCGCCGGAAGAGTCCACCGCAACGCGGGCGGCCAGATCGGGGCCGGGCTCATCGCCATCACTGGTGTGTGTCCACACCGTGCTTCCATCGGGCCCATACTTCCGGACCCAGAGTGTCTGCGAAGCTCCGGCGATCGTCCCGGAGACGATGATGTTTCCGGCGAAGTCGAAGGCGACCCCGCCCGCCTGATCGTGGGTCCCCGCGTCCCCGGCCACACTTCTTGTCCACTGTTCATCGCCGGAGATGGAGTATCGGCGGATCAGCATGTCCTGTTGGTCGGAGCTGTCGCGCCAGCCGGCGACCGCGAACCCCTCTGCGGCACCGTCGACCGCCACGTCCAGCCAGCCGCCGGCCGACACCTCGTCCGGAGCGGTCCACAGTAGGTCGCCGTTCGCGGAGAAACCCTGAAGCAAGAAAGCGCCCTGGTTGGTGGTCTCGGTGCCCCCGGCGATGAAGCCATCTTCGTAGGCTGCCGCGCCGTAGAAGAGGGAGACCTCGCCGTCGGGGGGGTCCGTGAAGGTCCCATTGATGAGGTCACCGTCGGCATCGTAGGTCCGCGAGAATGCCCGCGTTCCGTCGAGTCCCACGACGACACTTTCTGTTCCGCGAGCCGCGACGCCGAGGGCTCCAGCATCGCCGGTGCCCCAGGTGCGGGACCACGAAAGACCTCCTCCTGCGTCGTATTTGCCGAGCCATGCGACGAGGGGCTCGCCATCGCAGGCCGACATCTTCGCAATGAGGATCTGGTTCTCGGAGTCGACCGCGGTCCCTCCGCTGAACCCTCCACACAGCCCGGAAGGGGCACCTTCGACCGTCCACAGCTCGGAGCCGGAAACGACGCAGTCGGTATTGCAGCCGTTGCCGTTCACATCGTCGGCGTCGTCGCAGTCTTCGGGCCCTGTGACTTCACCATCTCCGCATCGAGGCGCCAGCGCGGAGCAGTCCGGCATGCAGCCGCCGTACTCGCCGTCGTTGACGCTGTCGTCGCAAGCTTCGTCGTCCCCGACGACTCCGTCGCCGCATACGGCGGCTGTCGTCTCTCCGCTGCTTCCGCGACCCGACGAATCGCTGGAATCCGGATCGGCACCGGAGCTCGTTGTTGAGTCCTCTGTCTCACCACCGGTCGTCAGGCCAGAGGTCATCGATGACGTGGTCGACGATGACGTCGCTTCTTCAGTGTCTCCTGCCTCGGACAAGCCCGGGGTGAAACAGGCGGACAGGGTAAGCCCCGTGAGGACGGCGCATGGAAACGTGAGTGCTCGAGTCGACATTGTTTAGGTCTTCGGTGGTTAGGTTGGTGAACAACAGAAGGTCGTCTGCTCGAGGGGAACGAGGCCTCCGACCGGCTGTGGCTCGGACGGTGCACACGCCGCCTGAGGGTCTGGGTCGAAGTCGAGCTGGACGGAGCCGACCTCCTCCATCGCGGGCACGCAGGAGCCCGCGCCTTCCCAGGTGATCACCCCGCTTTGGTCACCGATTGCGCAGTCTTCCGACGGGAAAAGCTCGGCCGTCGCGCGGCAAGACTCGTGAGGGGGGGCGCACATGCAGTCGAGGCACCCCCGCGTGTCGTCGAAGCCGTTGTTGCCGAGCAACTTCTCCGAAAACTCGGGACCGTCGGGACCGTCGGGACCGTCGGGACCGTCGGGACCGTCGGGACCGTCGGGACCGTCGGGACATGGCAGATCGCCAGGTGCCCAAATACAGTGTCGTGCCTCCGCATCAGGCTCAGGCAGGCAGACGCCCGAAGCGCACGCGCCGGCTCCGGGGGCGGCCACGCACACGTCGACCCGCGCTCCAGCCGTGGGTTCGGGCAAGGTCGTATCTGTCGTCGGCTCGCAGCCGCCTGCGTCCACCCATGTCTCGAGGCTCCAGTGGTGCGTCGCAGAGAATGCGGGAGGAAAAGGAGCGCATGTAGCACCGACCCCACCAACCATCGCGCCGACGGTCGGGCACTCGTCGTCGTCGTGAATCCGGACTCTGCCATCGCAGGTGACCGACTCTGGTGGACCGCACGAGCATTCGCAGGCCGCCGGATCTGCGGAGACGTCGGTGGTCATCTGGAAGCCGAGGTCGGTGCCCGAGGGGCAAGATGGATCGCTATCGGGGGTGCGGAGCACCACCACCGCCGGCCCCTCCCATTCGTCGGGCGCGACGGCGGTACACATCGCGCCCTGAGTGCACGCGTTGGTTGTGCCGCTGGTGACTTCGCCGTCGGGAAGGCCGCTGGTTGTCGACGACGTCGCCCCCGAAGGGCCGCCTCCGGAACTGCCGCTGCTGGAACTGCTGGGCTGCTCGGTCCCTCCGTCCGACTCTTCTTCGGGGTCGGCGGGGTTGGTGACGAAACACGCCGCACCGCTCAGCACGAGCACACCAAGCCCCGCAACAGCGCCGAACCATCCAGGTCCTAGACTCACCGCACAACGATCGATGTACGCCGACTGCGTGTCAACCGGACCCCGCGCCAGGGGCAGGTCGACCGCGGTTCTGGTCGCCGGCTGAGTGGCTTGTTGCCGGTGCGTGTCTCGCATGGTGGTGACAGGGTCCAGGCAAGACCAGGTCTCCGGGGGCCGACGTTCGGACGAGGCCCGCGAGTTCAAATGCCTCGTCTTGGCTCTGCCAGCCGGTGATCGAGTCGGCGACGGCGACCGCGGTGGGAGCTTCGGTGGCGACCAAGATCCAGTCCTCTCCGACCGGTCGCATGTGATGCGTGGTCGCGTTCGCTGAAGTCTCGGCCCATTGCGAGCCGTCGCCGAGCAGCACGTCTCGGAGCGCGAGGCGATCGCCGACGAGACGCCATACCGCGACACGGTCTCCGGTCGTGTCGTCGCGCCAGATACTGAGGTGGTCGGCTTCGATCTTGCCAACCTCGAGGGACCAGTCGGCCAGACTTCCCGCAGTTCGCTGCAACATGGTGTTCAGCAGCCAGGAGTCCTGGGCTCCGCCGCTGAGATAGGTGTGGCCAGGCAGAATCGGGACGGCTCTAGGATTGAGTTCGGTGTCGAAGTTGAACACCTGCGGAGGTCGCTGCGCGTAGCCTGCCATGACTTGTCGAACGGAATCGGGTGGGTGCTGGACGTAGTCGCGGACTTCCTCGAGCCCGCCTGCGGTCCAGGCTCGATAGACCTGTTCCGAACCAAAGGCATACGGAAAGAGGCCCATCACATCGAGGGAGGGCACCTCACTTTGGCGGGCGGCCAGCCACGCGCTGTTCTGCCAGTCCCAGTAATAACTCTCCCAGTCGACCTGGTCCGCCGTCAGGTCGTCGAGTTCGAGCTGTGCGACGGTCGTGTAGAACGAAGCCTCCCCTTCAACCGCGGCTCGGAGTCCGAGGCTTCGTGGGAACGTCGTCGCATATTCGTCGAAGAGCGCGCTGAGGTCGTACTCCACATCTTGTTGCGCGTGGAGCATCTCGTGGACCAGGACCTGGTACCCCAGTTCGGGGTCGTCGATGTCGGAGTCCGAGATGATGACGATCTCATCCGTCCCTGCGCGGTACTGAGCGAGCACGCCGGAGAGCGAGTCGGAGGCTGCGTCGGCAGGGTCGTAGTTCGCGGGCATCAGACCCACCAAAGCTTCTCCCGCCCAGTAGTCGCGGGCGAAGTCGAGTTCCTCCTGGGTTGCGGGGTCGCGCTCGGCGAGGATCTCGGCGGCCGTCGAGAATCGAACGGTGGGGATCGCGAGGGGTGCGTCGCGCTGGCACGAGATGACCTCGGCCACGAACTCGGCACATGAGGCCTCGTTGATGTCGCACACGCGATGCCGGCAGTTCGGCGGGTCGTCGGCGCAACCAACGAGAAGGGCGGCTCCGAGAAGGGATGAGGACACGGAGCAAGTTCTGAGCGGACGGCGATGCATGAGGCGATACGACCGCGCGACTATACCCCTCGGTCTGGGCGGCCTCTGAGCCGCTGGACGCAGACCACCGCTGGGTTGGCGAACCCGCCCGGAGTTCTGCTCGGAGGTTGGAGCTCCAGGAGCACCAAGCGCGCTGTGGCTTGGGGGCGACCGCGACCGGTCTGAGTTTTTTGAGTTTCTCTGTCACATCCGAACACGACCGTATCTATCGGTGCGGCCGCGGCCGGGAGACTTCATTGCAGGCGATCTTCGAAATCATCGAGCGCAGGCGTAGCGCCTACGAACGCCATCCCTTCATCCGGTTTCTTCGTGACGAGACCGTACCTGCAGAGCAACGGCTCGCCTATGCGCCGTTCGGCAGCCACTTTGTCCTGACCTTCGGGGAATTCAACCGGGACTTCCTGCACGAGGACGAACCAGACAGTCCGCAACAGGAAATGATCAACGAGCATGCGGCGGAGGATCAGACGCACTTTGCCTGGTTCCTCCACGACCTCAAAGTCCTAGGATTCGACCGAGAATGCCGGTTTACGGATGTTCTTCGGTTCCTGTGGAGCGACGAGGGCAAGCATGCGCGCGAGCTGGGGCACTACGTCATCGCGGCCGCCCGAGATGCGAGCGCCGAGCTTCGCTTGGTGATCATCGAAGCGCTCGAAGCCCAAGGCAACGTGTGGCTTTCTGCGACCGCCCGTGCTGCCAGCTCGCATCCGCAGCGAGAGCGACTGGTCTACTTCTCACAGCACCACCTCGAGCGAGAGACCGGTCATGCGATCGGCAGCGAGGTTGAGGACATTCGCTCCTGCGTCCTGCCCGAGTCGATGCGCCCTCGAGCAGAAGCACTCGTCCACGGCATCTTCGACCGAACCGAGAGCTTCTGCGACGAGATGCTCTCGCGGACCCACGCGGCGCTGGAGAGCGGGACACATTTCCTGTCGGAGTAGGTCCGACCAACGAGGCACAGACACCATGGCGACGACGTTCGAAACCGACTACCTCATCCTTGGAGCGGGACCTGCCGGGCTGCAGCTCGCGTACTTCCTTCAACGCGCAGGGCGTCGCTACGTAGTCCTGGACGGGGCCGACCACGTGGGAGCGTTCTTCTCACGGTATCCACGACACCGGACGCTGTTGTCGATCAACAAGTCGGCAACGGGCCGGGACGACCCGGAATTCAACCTCCGCCACGACTGGAACTCGCTGATCAGCGAGGACGCGTCGGGGCGCATGACGGAGCTGACCCAAGAGTACTTTCCCTCGGCCGACGTCTTGGTCGACTACCTTGCGCGATTCGTCCGGGCGAACGAGCTTCAGGTCCACCTCGAGCGCCGAGTGACCTCGGTGCGTCGCGAAGATGGCCAGGGGTCTTTCGAAGCCGAATGCGAGGGCGGGCAGCGATACCGGGCTCGGTGTCTCGTTGTTGCGACGGGTGTCGGAACCCCGGTGATCCCGGACGTTCCTGGCATCGAACTCGCCGAGGGCTACGAGACGATGTCCGTCGACCCGGCGGAGTTCCACAACAAGAACGTGCTCATCCTGGGCAAGGGAAACTCGGCCTTCGAAACCGCCGACAACCTCATTCCCACGGCCGCCGTCATCCACATGCTCAGCCCGCACCCGGTCACCCTCGCGTGGGACTCACGGTTCGTGGGGCACCTGCGGGCGGTCAACAACAACTTTCTCGACACGTACCACCTCAAGTCTCAGAACGGGATCATCGACGGCAACGTCCAGGGGATGGAGCGCACCGATACGGGGAAGATCCGTGTCAGCTTCTCCTCGATTCACGCAGCCAACGAAGTCGAGCAGATCGAGTACGACGCGGTGTTGCGCTGTACCGGCTTTCGCTTCGACCGGTCGATCTTCGACGAGACCTGCTTGCCCGAGCTCTCCGAGTGCGGACGCCTGCCCACGATGAGCACTGGCTTCGAGTCGAGCAACGTCCCGGGTCTCTTCTTCGCGGGGACGGTGACCCAGTTCCTCGACCACAAGCGGGCTCAGTCCGCATTCATCCATGGGTTCCGCTACAACACCGAGTCACTCGCCGGACTCCTGGCGGAGCGCTACCACCAAGACCCGCTACCCTCGATCGAGGTCGAGCCCACAGGAGGCGCGCTCGCAGAAGCATTCCTCGCCCGGATGAACCGCGTGTCCTCGCTTTGGCAGCAGGTCGGCTTCCTCGCGGACATGATCGTGCTTCCCAAAGAGCCCGGGGGCACCGCGCGGTACATCTTCTCCCATCCCTACGACTACCTGGTGGAGCATGGCGCGAAGATCAGCGAGGGGCGGGACTTCTACATTCTGATGTTCCGACTCGGCGACAACCCGCCGAACCCCCACGACTACGACCGGAGCACCAACGTCTACGACGGTGCGTCGAGTACCAACATCCACCCCGTCGTCGAGATGCGCTCTGGCACGGACGGCGCGCGGCGGTCGGAGTTTCACGTGCTCGAGGACTTTCTCGCCGACTGGAGTGGTCGCGAGTATCTCGGACCGTGCGCGGAGTATTTCGAGCGTTCGATGCGGGGAGACACGTTGGAGGCGAAGGCGGACCCCGTACGGCGGTTGATCGTCCGTGACAAAGACATGCGGCTGGTCGATGCCAGCCAGGGGATGGGCAAATGACACACGTTCGCAATCTGATCATCGGCGCCGGTCCTGCGGGGCTGCAGCTCGCCCACCTGCTCGCCAAGTCTGGCGAGGAATACCTCGTGCTGGAGCGCGGTGAGAGTGCGGGGACCTTCTTCCACAGCTACCCACGGCACGACCGGCTGCTGTCGATCAACAAAGTCCACACCGGGTACCCGGACCTCGAGTCACGGCGCCGCTACGACTGGAACGCTCTGGTCTGCGACGACGAAGCACTGCAGTTCCGGGAGTTCTCCAAGGACTACTTCCCCACGGCTTCGTCCTTGGTGGCCTACCTCGAGGCGTTCGCAGCACATTACAAGCTGGTGATCTCCTACGGTTGCGCCGTCACCAAGGTCGCCAAGGCGCAAGGCGAGTTCTCGGTCGTTCTGGAGGATGGCCGCGTATTCACGTGCGAGCGGCTGTTCGTCGCAACGGGCATTCCCAACGCCCATCGACCCGACATCGAGGGGGCGGAACTCTGCGAGAACTACGACGAGTTCTCCGTCGACCCCAACGACTTCGTCGACCAACGGGTGTTCATCGCGGGCAAGGGGAACTCCGCGTTCGAAACCGCGGATGCCCTGATCGAGACCACGCGCAAGATCTGGGTGTGCGGGCGCAGCACCGTGAAACTCGCCTGGGCAAGCCACTTCGTGGGGCACCTGCGGGCGGTCAACAACAACTTCTTGGACACCTACCAGCTCAAGGCGCAGAACAACATCCTCGACGGTGAACTTCGGGCGGTCCGCAAGGTCGATGGGGAGTTGGTCGTCGACGTCTGGTTCGAGTCTCGGAAGCAGCTGCTCTCGTACCCCTGCGACCGGGTGTTGCTGTGCACGGGCTTCTGTTCCGACCTGGGCATCTTCGATGTGTCGTGCGCACCACTGCGCCGAGAGTGCGGGCGGCTGCCGCTGATGACCTGCGACTGGGAGTCGGTGAACGTCCCCAACATGTTCTTCATCGGGACGCTGATGCAGTCCCGCGACTATCGGAAGACGATGTCCGCGTTCATCCACGGGTTCCGACACAACATCGAGTCCCTGGTCTCCATTGTGAGCCGCCGCGACGGAAAGGGGCCCTGGGTCGAGCGCGAGCGCCTGCCGTCCGCCCTCGAAGAGGGGCTGGCCTCCGCGCTCATCGAGCGGATGAGTACATCGGCCGCCTTGATGTTGCAGCCGGGCTTCCTCGCCGATGTCGTGGTACCAGCAGCCGAAGACATCCCCGGGGCGTTCCAGCTGCTGCGTGATGTTCCAGTGGACTACGTCACCGAAAGGCTGCTGTCCGAGGAATCCGAGCTGTACATGCTGACGTTGGAGTACGGGAAGTCCGACGAGTACATGGACCCGTTCGCGATGCCTCGCGGCGTGGGGGTGGCTGAGGACTTCTACATCCACCCGATCATCCGACACTACAAGTCCGGGGAACTCGTCGACCGCTTCTTCCTGCCTGACGATCTCGACAACGACTGGCGTGGCAATACCGACTACGTTCGTCGGTTGGCGGAGTGGATGCGGGCGAAGCCTACCCAGCCCCAGGAGGGGGCGGCACAGTGAACGACCACGACTGGACGGGAAAAACCGTCGACGTCTGCGTCGTGGGCTTGGGCGTGTCCTCGCTGGCGCTGCTGCGGCTGCTCGTGCGCTCGAAGAAGTCGTTCGTCGTGATCTCGGAGCGTGACTTCGGGGTGTGGAGTCGTTTGGCGGAACACGAAGACGACTTTGACCTCCTGTCTTCCAACGCGGTTGCGGGCTTTTCCTGGTGGGACTTCGACCTCGATTTTCACTTCTTCACGGCGACCGACTACTACAAGCGGCTGCAGGCCGATGTCTGCTCCGAGATCCGCGCTCGGACGGTGCGGTCGCGGGCGGTCAAGTACCAAGAGCGGGCGGACGGGTCGTTCGACGTGGGTTTGGAGGGGGAAACCTCGGGTTCTGTGCGCTGCCGTCATCTGGTGGTCACGGCGGCGCAGACCGTGGATGGCCCCGGCATCTGTGAAACGCTGCAGGAGACGCTCCACCTCCAGAACAAGACGGTGGTCATCGACGGCTACGGCGACACCAGCAACATGTACATGTCGCGACTGATGCTCGGTGGCAACAAGGTCATCTTCTGCACCGAGCACTTCCAGAACCTCGACAAGGTGTTCTACATGGAGGGGCAATCCAAGGCGTGGGCGCCTTTGGACATGTTCGAGCCGTACCAGTACCTGGCCAAGTACAACCACGAGCGTTCGTACCGCAGCGCTCTGTGTACCGCCGTCTCGCCCTACGGTGACACTTGGCTCTCTCGGCTGTTCCGCAAGAAGTCCGGTCTGGATGAACTCATGACTCCGGAGGACTTCTACCGAAAGGACCTCCCTTCGGCGTGGCGTAGCTACTTGCTTCGGACCGGGGTCAACGCGGGCTTCGGGCTACCCGTCAAATACTGGTCCATCGACTCGTTCTTCGCACACTTCGACGGCGAGTATCGGGAGCAGATGCTCTCGCACCGCATGCTCCTCAACGACCCGTACTTCTTCATGAAGCGGGGAGACTTGAGGGTGGTGCACCCCAAGCGGGTGGACTGGGTTCGAGACGATGTGTGCGAGATCGACGGCGAGCCGGTCAAGGTCGACCGACGGATCAAGGCTGGCATTGCACGTCCGGCGCCGGTCGAGATCCTGGGCTCCAACGGAGAGGCCTGGACATACAACTACACCGACTGCCTCTACGGGCTGTGGAACGCGAAGCGACCCAACGTCTACTTCGTAGGCGTCGAGCGGCCTACCACCGGGGCGTTTGCGGGCACGTCGGAGATCCAGTGCGAGTTCATCCATCGCCTCATCGATGACGGCTCGTTTCACACGAAGTTCGTTCGCGAGTTCGACGCCCGGATGGCGTCGTGGAAGTACAACTACTTGGAGTCCGGGCAGGAGTACGAGGGGCTCGAGCACACCCAGTTCACGGGAATGACCAACGAGGAGATCAGTCACGCGTTGGGCAAGCCCCGCACGATGTGGTCTTCGCTCTTGGCCGGGGAGTTCTCGGCATACCTCACGGGACCGGGAATTCCCGCGCGGTATCCCGAACTCAACGACGAGAACGACAAGTATCTGGAGTACTGCCGGCGCTGGACCAACATGTTCGCGCCCGGCCTGATCGCCAAGATGGCATGGGTCCCCTTGTTCGCCGTCAACTTCTTGTTGCTCGGCCTCGCCCTGGGCTGGCTATCGCTCGTGGGATTGGCGCTGGTCCTGGTGATCCCGGTCGTTCGCAAGCTGGTCAACGCGCTGCTCTATGACACGCTCTCCTTCGGTGAGATGACGAGCGTTTACCAGCACATCGCGTTCTCGACAGCGGCCTGTGTCGTACTCAACGCGGTGGTCTTGGCTCTTGGCGACGAGTCGTGGATGACGAGCGGAGCGTGGCTCGGGTTGCGTTCGGGGATCCCTCAGCTGTTGGTGATCGCGGTCGTCGACATCGCACGGGCTTACCGAGGCACCCGGCTGTTGTTCAACGACACGCGCGGCAAAGAAGCCTACGAAACCCAGTACCAGGCCTACTTGGCGGAAATTCGCAACATGCCTTGGTATCAGCAGTACCGCGGGGCAGAGGCGGGCGGCTCTCGTACGCCCCGCGGGAAGCGTTCCGATTGATGCTCGAGCATCGCGTGTTGTGTGTCTAACTGAGGGCCGACAAGACAAGCGCGATGAGCAGTCCCACCGCCGCGGCAACGAAGAGCCACGTGGTCGCGGCTTGGAACGTGGGAGAGTTGCTGCTGTGGCCCCCTTCGTGCGCCCTCAGGCCCTCAGGGCCGGGGTAACGACCTCCGCCGTGCGCCGGACGTAGTCGTCCTTTTGGCCGACCGGAGCGACCTCGTGGACCACGCGTGCGGCTTCGGGCCACCCGCACATACGGGCGAGCATCCAGCTGGCGAGGTATTGCGAGGCGAGGCATCCTCCCGCGGTGGCGACGTTTCCCTCGACGTGGAGGGGGGCTTGGATGACGTGAACTCCGCGCTCCTGAAGCCGGGGAGTGGTCACGGAGTCGGAAGCTGCGGTGTCTCCGAGGAGGCCGAGGCGGTGAAGCAGCAGCACGCCTGAGCACTGCGCACCGATCAGCTGGCGGGTGGGGTCGAGCCGCAACCGCGCCAGGAACGAGCGGTCCTCCAGGTAGTCTAGGGTCCTCCGTCCGCTCCCGATCAGGACTGCGTCTGCCTCTGCCGCCGACTCGAGCGGTGCTTGGGCAGTGATGCTCACGCCGTTCATCGAGGTCACCGTGTCGCTCGGGCAGCAGATCGACGCCCGGACCTCCGGCGCTCGATTCAGGAGCGCGGAGGCGACGAAGCTGTCCAGCTCGTTGAACGCTTCCAGGGTGACGATCGCGACTCGCATGGGTTGGCCAGCGGTTCTTGCTTCTTCGACCACGGTTCTAGCGGAGCTCCTTCAGCGGGCTCTCATCGAGGTCCGACGACCCTACGCCTGCGCATCGCGTGCAGCATACAGACGTGCCGGGCGTGGGCTCAGTTTGCAATGCAGCCCGAGGGTCGTGGTTCGCACACGTTTTCGACACACATGCCCGAGCTGCACTCTGGGTTTCCACCACACATTTCGCCGTTGTCGCGCGGAGCCTGGCACGAATCGCCGTCGCAGAACCCGACCTCACAGGGGATGTCCGGCGAGCAGGCGTCTCCCAGCCGGGGCGTCGACGTGCACACGCCAGCGACACACGCGGTGAGGTACGGGCAGCGCCGCGTGATGTCGCAGGTGTCACCGAGGCCGACGAATGTCGGTCCTTGGCAAGTTCCGTCAGTACAGGCTGACCCTGCCAAGCAGCGGTCGTCGGGGGTGCAGCGACCACCGTTGGGGACGCGAGCCCGGCACGCGTCTACATCGCAGAACGCATCGGGGCCACAGGTCGTTCCGTCGGGGGTGCAATCGTCGCCCGGCTCGAGCAACGTTTCGCACGTGCCGCAGAAGTCCAAGCCGATCGTGCACGCTGCCGAGGGATCGCAGACGTAGTACTCGACATCGAGCCCGCAGCCCTCGCCTGCGGTTTGGGTGCCAGACCACAGGTTGCTGCAGGGCCCCGTGAGCTCGAAGATCTGTTCCTCGCAGGCGACGTCCGCCAGGTGCTCTTCGCATGCCAGCAGTCCTTCGGCGCTCAACGTCAGCAAGCCCGCAGCCTCGAGCCCCACATACTGCGGTTCGAAGACGGTGTTGCACGACTCCAAGAAGGGCTCGTGGCAAAGCTCTGCCGACGCCACGTCCATCCGCCCGCATCGAGCGTAGAAGTCGCAGAAGCTGTCGACGATGGACTCGCAGTACTCGGACGCCTGCGGAGGATCCGGATCAGGGTCCGGTAGATCGGGCTGCCCGATGCCGGACGATCCACTCGAGCCATCCTCACTCGTCGAGTTCGAGGTCGACGAATGAGGCAGGGACATCGTCGAGGATGTGACGTCCAGCGCCGTGCCCGTGGACGGGTCGTCCCCGGTGCTGGTCGAGTCGGCCGTCTGCGACGGAGAAGACCCGCAAGCGGCGCTCACGAGCAGAAGGATTGCGGCAGCTTCGCGCACGTCGGCGCAAGCTAACACGAGGCGCGGGCCGTCATTTTGGGGGGCCGAGCGCGGTCGGATGGCCTCCGTACGGTCGGTTCAGCGACGGGCGGCGGCGGCACGCGCCGCGTCGAACTCCGGGTACTTGGAGTAGCCCGTCAGTTGTTCGCCCAACAGCCGTGTTGCCATCGACACGCCCATCGCCACGATCTTGGAGCGGAACAGCACGTGGGTGCACTCGATCGCGTCGGGGTTTCGCACGCCCCAGTCGACAAGGACCCGCCGCGCTTCGGCTCGGTAGCCCGACACCTCTGAGAAGTCGTGAAAGATCTGGATCGATCCAGACTTCGCGATCAGTGAGTCCCCAAACGCGATGACGTTCTCAACCATCTCCACCGAACCCATTCCAACGACCCGAGAAGCAAGAACGTTGGGCGTTGGGGCCGCGAGCTCGAGCGTGCACAAGTGGAGCTCGAGTCGTTCGGCATCGACGCCGGCGAGTTTCACCGTTGATGACATCGGGTGTCGTGAAACGTAGCCGGCCGAGCGGCGCGGGGGCAACTGAGGCGCTGCCCGAGGTTCGGGCTGCCATCGAAACTCAGCGCAGCAGAATCGGGGCGACAGCCGCCAGACCGGGGGAGAACTTGGTTCTGTTGCAGTTGGGGGCTGAAACCGTGTTGGGGCTCCGCGGATGATTCTTTGCGCGCTTATTGCTCGTGGTTACCAACGTGGCAGTGGGGGGTGAGTCTCGGTCCCTGGCGTTGTCCTTGCGCCGCGGTGTCCGGCTACAGCAGGGACTCGATCTCCGTCTGGAGTGTGTTGAGGAGTCGCTCGTGGTGTTTCCCTGTCGCCGGTCCGGCGAAGCCGCTGTGGATCTTGTGCACGCGGCCGTCCCGTCCGACCAGGATGGTGGTCGGATACGATTTCACTTCGTCGATCGAGGGCAGCAGCTCGGCTGCGTCTCCTTTGTCGCTGGTACCGGCGAGCAGTAGGGGGAAGGTGATGCCGTGGGTTTGGGCGTAGGTCGCAAGCTGGGCTCGGTCGCGCTTGACGTCCCCGGTGAACTCGAAGGCGAGGCCGACGATCTCGAGTCCACGGGGGCCATAGGTGTCATGCCAGCGGGCGAGGACCGGCGCGTAATCGTTGCAGTTGGGGCACCAGGTTCCGAAGATGTCGATGAGGACCACCTTGTCGCGAAAACGAGGGTCCTCGTCGGTCACGGTGGCGCCTGAGCTGTCCGGGAACGCGAAGCGGAATCGGCCCTCGGTCTCTCGAGACGACAGGGTGACCGCGGTGAAGGGGTCCGCGAGCGGGCTGGCCTGACCCGGACTCATCGGTGTTGCGGTCCACGTCGCGTGGTAGCTCGCGCGGGACCAGAAGTTGCCTTCGAGCGATCCATCCTCGGCAACCGTCGCTCGAAACAAGAACGCATGCCCCCCGTCAAAGCACGAGAGCTCCACGGTACCGTTTGCGTAGCGTCCCTCGAGGTACCGGTAGTCACCCGTATCGGTCAGGATGGTCCCATGTAGTGCTCCGTCGCTCGACGTGAGGATCGCATGGCCTACGAAGGTGCTGTCGTCCTCTTCGCGGAAGCGGACGGACCACTCGCCGTCGACCGATTTTGGGACGTCGTAGCTCGGTGCGGGAGTTTCGCTGGAGAAGCGAGGTTGCGCCCCGCGGGTGGCTGCGAATGGCATCGAAGACGGACCATCGGGCGTGGTCTTTGTCCACACGCCCCAGAGGCTCTGCCCATCATCCTTGAGCGTGGCACGGACTTCGGAATCGTATCCGTCGATGCGAAGGACGGCCGTGTCGCCGCCCAGAGACACGGATGTGAACTCTACGGTCTCGGTGCCGTTGTGCGCCGTAGCCTGCAGCGTTCCCTCCCGGTCATGAACGTGGAGCTCGAATGGGAGCTCGCCGCCTGGAGAGGTCAGGGTGGCTCGCCACGTGCCTTCGAGAGTGGGCGCGGGATCTGGTTTTGCCGCGCTCGGGGGCGGCTCTCGGCCCTCAGTGGTCCCGCACGCCCCGAGGCTGAGCAACAGCGCTAGGCCGAGCCTCGTGGGGCGCGCCCATCTTCTCATCAAGACTCCTCATCGTCGGCGCCGCCTACGGTTGCGCCAGGCTTGGCGGTGAGACCGAAGTCTCCCAGCATTGCGTACATCGCGGGCAAGACGAGCAGCAGAAGCACGGTCGAAGCGAGCATCCCGAACACGATGCTGGTGGCCACCGGGATGAGTGTTTGCGCCTGCTGGCTTCGCTCGAACATCAGGGGCACCAGTCCTGCGACCGTGGTGGCCGAGGTCAGCAGGATCGCCCGAAAGCGGCTCCGAGAGGCTCCTTGTGCCGCGGCCGTGGGATCGAGCCCCTCGCGAAGCCCGGCCTTGATGAAGACCATCAGCAAGATGGAGTCGTTGACCACGACGCCGGCCAGGGAGATGAACCCGAGGATGCCCGGCAGGGTGAGCGGGTCTCCCATGAACAGGTTGCCCCACATGACGCCGGTCAGTGCGAGCGGGATGGCGAGCATGACGACCAGTGGTTCGACGTAGGATCGGAACTGGAAACTCAACAGAAAGAAGACCCCAAACAGCCCGATGCCGAACGCGGTGAGCATGGATTGGGCGGTCTTCCCAGACTCCTCGGTGCTGCCTCCGACCTCGAACCGGAGCCCGGGGTACTTCTGTGCGAGTTCAGGCAACAGCTCGTTGTTGAAGCGCTGCATGAGTTCGGCCGAGTTCGCGACCTCTGCATCGATGTCACCGGTCAGCGTGACGGTGCGCGTGCCGTTGACGCGGGCGATCGCGGCAAATGTGTTGTCCGCGGAGACGTCGGCGACGGTGCCCAGGGGGACGCGCTCGCCCCCCAGCTGGAGCTCGAAATACTCGAGGTCCGAGAGCGTGTCGCGACCCGAATCTGCCAGCTGAACCGTGACCTCGTAGTCCTGCGCGCCGATGCGGACGTCTTGGGCTCGGTCGCCGGAGAACGCGGAGCGGAGCTGCTGCGCGACTTGTACGGACTGCGCGGAGCTGCCCAAGGCACCCGAGCGCAGGCGCACCCGCACCTGCGGGGTCCCGGGTTGAAGGTCGGTTCCGAGGTCGAACACGCCTTCGAACCCGCCGAGCCAGCGTTCGATCTCCACCGCGGCTTCCGACATGCGGTCGAGGTCGCTGCCCTGAACCCGCAACTCGATCGCGGCTCCGCCCGGGCCCATCGCGGCGCTGGCAAAGCTGGCGGACGTGGCGTCGGACAGCGGCCCCACGGTTTCGCGCCAGGCGGTCTTGAGCTGGTCGAGGGTGGTGCTGCGGACCTCGACACTGAGAAGATCCGCCTTGACCGTCGCGATGTGTGGCCCCGAGTCCGGCGAGTCGGGGTTGTAGTTCATCCGAACGACGATGTTCTCGATGAGCGGTGCGGCCTCGGGTTGCTGCGGCGTCAACTCGGCGTCGATCTGCTGGAGCCCCGAGACGACCCGCGCCACTTCAGCCTGGGTGACCTCCAGAGGGGTTCCGGCGGGCATCCGGAGCCGGAACTCGGCGGTGTCACCATCGGTATCGGGGAACCCTTCGAACTTGAGGATGCCGCCCGCCATGAGCCCGATCGAGATGACGAAGAACGCGATCGCAGATCCGACGGTGATGTAGCGGTGGTGGATCGCCCAGTCCGACGCACGGCCCACGATTTGTTCCCGGAAGCGCTCGAAGCCACTGTCGAACCACGCTCGCGCGCGAGAGCGTTTGTCGATGTCGCGGCCATGCAACGAGTGCGCGATGTGGTTGGGCAGGATGCCGAAGGCCTCGATCAGGCTGATGCTGAGGACGGCGATGAGTACGACGGGAATCACAAGAAGGACCCGGCCGATCTGCCCATCGAGCATGGACAGCGGCGTGAAGACGCAGACCGTCGTCAGGAATGACGACACGATGCCCGGCCAGACCTCGGTGACGCCGTCGATTGCGGCCCGATAGGAGCTCTTGCCGCGCCGCAGGTGCGCCGCGATGTTGTCGGCCAACACGATGCCGTCGTCCATCAACAGCCCCAGTGCGAGCAGCAGGGCCATCATGGTCATCATGTTCAGCGTGTAGCCGATCAGCGACATGATCCACAGGCCGCCCATGAACGACACGGGCAGGCCGGCGGCCACCCACAGGGCCAGGCGGGTGTTGAAGAACAGCCACAGGGTGACGAAGACGAGCACCAACCCCTGAAAGCCGTTGTTCGTCAGCAGCTCGAGTCGCTGCTCGATGGGGGTCGCGGCATCGTCGGTGATGACAAGCTCGACGCCCGGTGGGGCCGTCGCGGACTTGAGCTCCACGAACTCCTCCATCGCGGAGAAGATCTCGAGTGCGTCCTGGCTGGACGTCTTGCTCACCCGCAGAAGGCCGGCACGCTTGCCGTTGAACAGGGTCTGCTCCTCGGCGTCCTCGAACGTGTACTCGATGTCTGCGAGGTCTCCCAGGGGCACCTCGCCTCCGAGTGCGCTGCCCACCACCGGAAGTCGGGCGAACTCCTCGATGCTTCGTCGCTGTTCCGCGAACCGCACCAGGATCTCTCCGCCCCGCGTCTCGAGCGAGCCGACCGGGAGGTCAAGGCTCTGCGCGGCGATGAGGTCAGCGAGATCGCCGACGCTCAGTCCGTAGGACGAAGCAACCGATTGCTTGACCCGTACCTGAAGCTGCGGCGTGGAGAACCCGGCGATCTCGATCTGCGAGACCTCTTCGTAGCGTTGGAGTTCGTCCTTGAGTTCTTCGCAGTAGCGCTCGAGGTCGGGGACGCTCATCGGGCCACGGACCGCGATCGAGGCGACCGCGCTCATGCCGGTTACCTCGGCGACCACGGGGTCCTCGGCTTCGTTGGGGAAGTCGTTGATCGCATCGACAGCGCTGTCGATGTCGGACTTGAACGCGTCCAGCGCTCCGCCGTCTTCCATCTCCAGCGTCACCACGCCCACACCTTGGCGGGCCTTGGAGGTCATTCGGTCGAGGTACTCGATGCCGTCGACCGCGTCTTCGACCCGCGCCACGATGGCCTCGTCGACATCCTCGGCGGACGCGCCGGGGTAGGCGACGGTGATGGTGACCACCGAGGGGGTGAACTCGGGAAAGGTCTCTCGTTTGAGTGAGGTGAGCCCTAGAACACCGAGCAGGAGCAGGGTGATCATCAGGAGGTTGGCGGCGGTCGGGTGCCGAGCGAGGTAGCCGATCATTGGGCTTGGGCCTCTCCGTCGACGGCCTCGGCCAGTTGGGCCACAGCGCGCTCATCCACCCGCGGCTCGAGGAGGGTTCCTTCGATTGCGGGGACCACATCCGTGAGCACGACTTGGTCACCGGCTTTGACGCCGCTGTCGATACAGGCGTAGGTCTCCTGGACGAAGGCGACCTCGACGGGGCGAATGGCGAGCCGTTGTTGGGCATCGACAACGTGCAGCGTGTCTGACCGCAGCGCGCCGCGGGGCACCGCGAGACAGCCGGGGCGGGGTAAGCCCTCGAGTTCGACCTCCACGTACATTCCCGAGACCAGCGGTGGCCGTCGGCCGCGGGACGCCTTGCCGAAGGGGTCATCGACAGCGACCACGACCGAGACGGTTCGGGTGGCGCTCTCGACATTGGCAAAGCGGTCGAACGCCGCCTCCCAGCTCGTCACCACGGCCCCGCTCTCCAACGTGACGGTGGCCTTGAGTCCGGCCTGCGCCGACCGACGGGCGAGGGCACGGGCAGAGAGCGCCTCATCCGAAGGTGTCTCGGGTGTGTCCTCGGCTGCTGCGGGAGGCTCGTCCACATCCTTGGGCGGCGCGATGAGGGGCATCAGTGAGCCGATCGAGAACTGGGCAGGGACCTCGGCAAGCGCGATGCCGTCTCCTTCGGCAAGTTTGGCGCCCACGGTGACCAGCTCGCTGAGCTCGACGTCCGCGGAGCGGATGCGGACATCGAATGGCGCGAAGATCTCGGTCCGTGCGACGTCGAGCTCGGCTGTCTTCACCCCGGCTTCGTACTGCGAGATCTGGGCTTTGTAGGCGCGGCGCTGGGCCGGGATCTGAGCGAGCGTCGACTTGTACGACTGGACCGACTGACGTTGCGTGAGCACCGAGACTTCGGCCGAATCGACTTCCGAAGACGAAGCTGTGCCGCTGCTCTCGAGCTTCTTGACCCTCGCGAGCTCCTTCTCCGACAGCTCGAGAGACCGCTTGGCGATCGCGAGACTGGCCTTGGTGTTCTTCTCCCGAACGGCGAGTTCGCTGAGTTGTGCCTTTACATTGCTGACCGTGGCCTTTTGCTGCGAAGCGCTCAGCTCGAAGCCTGCCGGATCGATCTTGATGAGTCGCTCCCCTTCGCGAATGATGCGGCCGTCCTCGAGCTTGTCATTGAGCTCGACAACACGACCGGACACCTCGGCCACAAGGCTCCATTCTCGGGAGGAGCGGACCACGCCATAGCCAACCGCGCGAGGGATGGCCTCAGCCTCGATCACCCCGGCGGTTCGGACGGCCTTGCCCTGCTCCGAAGGCGGGCGCCGTGGCGGCTCCTCTCGTGCTCGCTGCATCATCACAAACGCCACGACGCCGAAGGCGACCGGCGTTGCGAAGCCGACGACACGGCGAAAGATGGAAGGTGTTTCCGAAGGAGCGACGTCGGACACCCGCGTAGGCATATCCCAGGCGTTTGGCCGAAACCAGAGCGCTTACCAAGAGAGGACCGGCCGGTTTTGGGTTCCCCAGGAGCAGGGGCGAGCTGCAGCTTGGGGTTCCGGCCTAGCCGCCGTACCCTCGGCCATGCGCTCTCGGCTCGCCGCTGTCGCCGCTGTCTTCCTGCTCGTCGGTTGTACCGAACGCTTCGTCCAAGGTGATGGGAGCCAGGGGCAGGATGGAGAGTGCCCGCCGTCGGTCGCGATCGAATCCGGGGTCTCCCGCACTCCGATGGGGCAGTGCACCTTTGAGGGCGAAGATGAGCAGGGTCTCTTCCACGTCCTCGTGTGCAGCTCCAGCGCCGATGCCTTCGAGGGCTGTACCTGGTTCATCGAGGGGATCGAGCAATGTGAGTGCGATGTCCCCGACTTCTCGAACGTGTGCGCGAACGGTGTCCCTGTGTGTCCCGGATGGCTCGATGCGTTCGATCTCGGGGCCATCGAGTACGAGTGAAGGGAGGCTCTCTTGGTGCTGAAGCGAGCGGCGGCCCCGCAGGTGCTTGCGCCGCAGGGGGGCCCTTTGCAAGCTGCTATGGTCCCGCGCCATGGCCGACGGATTCGATTCACTCGCGATTTCACCTGCGCTGCGGGCCGTGGTTGCGAAGTTGGGCTACGAGTCCCTCACGCCGATTCAGGAGCAGGGAATACCCGTCCTTCTCGAAGGCAAAGATCTGGTCGGGCAGTCGAAGACCGGCAGTGGGAAAACCGCTGCGTTCGCGCTTCCGATTCTGCAGTCACTCAAACTCGACAACCGTGTGCTCCAAGCAGTCGTGTTGTGCCCGACGCGGGAGCTGTGTGGACAGGTTGCGCGGGAGTTCCGGAAACTCGGCCGCCGTCATCCGGGGCTGGCCGTACTCACGGTCTGCGGTGGCGAGCCCGGCCGCCCGCAGGCCGAGGCGCTCGGCCGGGGGGTCCATGTTGTCGTGGGCACGCCTGGTCGAGTGCTGGATCATCTCGGCCGCAAGACCCTGCGGCTTGGCACGGTCCGCACGCTCGTGCTCGACGAAGCCGATCGAATGCTCGACATGGGATTCGAGGAGGACATGGAAAAGATCCTGGCCGAGATGCCGAAGCAGAGGCAGACGGCGTTGTTCTCCGCGACCTTCCCCCGTTCGATTCACGCGATGAGCGGGCGATTCCAAACCGACCCCGTTCGCGTCACCATCGAGGAGCCCGCCGAAGAGGACGGGCAGATTCAGCAGGCTGTTCTCATCGTCGATGCCGCGCAGAAGTTCGACGCGCTTGCGTCGGTCTTGGCCACGCACCCGCATGAGTCGGCGCTGGTGTTTTGCAACCTGAAGTCATCGGTTCGAGAGATCGCCGGCAAACTATCCGAGGCGGGTGTCGTGACGGAGGCACTGCACGGGGACCTCGAGCAGTTTCACCGGGACCGGGTGATGGCGATGTTCCGCAACCAGAGCGTTCGCGTCCTGGTCGCCACGGATGTCGCTGCACGGGGGATCGATGTTGCGGACTTGGAGCTGGTCGTCAATTTCGACCTCCCTCACTCGCCCGAGGTGTATGTGCACCGGATCGGTCGCACGGGTCGCGCGGGCGCCCTGGGGATCTCGGTCTCGCTGGTGACGCCCGGCGAGAAACGAAAACTCCGAGATGTCGAACACCACGTCGGGGCGTCGATCGAGCGAATCAAGCGGGAGCCCGAGTCCGCCGCGACGCTCCTTGGGCGGATCGCCGGAGACGCGAAGATGGCGATGTTGCAGATCTCGGGGGGCCGCAAGGACAAGGTTCGCCCCGGTGACATCTTGGGCGCACTCACAGGCGAAGCCGGCGGGCTCGATGCGGGAGAGGTCGGGAAGATCGAGATCCACGACCGCTGGTCCTACGTCGCGGTCTCTTCGGAGAAGGGCAGGCACGCGCTTCGGGGCCTCAACGCGGGGAAGATCAAGGGCCGGCGCTTTCGCGCGAGCCTGATCCCGCCTCAGCAGCACACATAGGGTCGGCATTCTTTCTTCGTGGCCCGCCGCGGGCTCAAGGGATCGTGGTGCTTGGTCGATGCCCAGCTGTCTACGGCTGCCGTCCGCTGCCGGTTCAGCACGCCTATGTCCCACGCAGACGCCAGCGACGCCCCGTCCTACCGGGGGAAACTCTGCACGACGGTGCTGGAGAGCGTGCGACTCGAGCGCTGGGGGCGGGGAGCGCTGGGTCGTGCGCCGGACGAACATGTCGAGGCCATCGAAACCTGCCGGGGCCTCTCCTGGTTGCCCGCATCAGCTCTCGACACGCTCAATGGTGCTTCGCTTGCCGAGGCCGGGCGAGAGGGATACGTGGACTTCTGGCGCCGCTACACAGGTCGGACGCGCGACTCGGTTCTGTTTGGCCCGTTCGTCTCCGGCGCATTCCGCATCTTTGGGATGCGCCCGGAGGGATTTCTTCGATGGGTCGGTCGGGCTTGGGGCGCGACCACCCGAAACTACGGGAACATCACATTCTCGGGGGGCTCGGGCTTCGCAGACCTTTCGCTCGTCGACGTTCCGCCTTCGGGTCGACTTGCGACCGTGGCCGCATCGCTCGAAGGCTCGCTGCAGGGCGTCCTCGACCTGTGTCGGCACGAAGGCCGGGTCGAGGCCGACGAAGCTCGGCTGAAGAGTGATGGCGTCGTCGAGCTCCGCGTGTCCTGGATCAGCGCACGGACGTCGGCGCCAGCCGGTGCGGCGGCTCCGTGACGAGTGCCGTCGCTGTACTCGCTCTCACCTGACGTTCTCTTCGGCCGATTCCAGCCGCCGGAAGCGGCCTGATGGCACGTGGGCTGCACCGGTCTCCCACTTGGCTACGGATATCGTGCCCCATACTTCGTTCGAGATCACGACTGGGCGAGGTCGAACACTCACCGGGTTCGCTGGACGTGTTCCGTTCGAGGAAGCGAGGCAGGCGCTGGACCGTGCCCAACAGCGGCTGAGCATGGCCGGTCTGACCGGTCTCGGTCGTCAGACGTCGGTTGTTGTTCGAGTGGGAGAGGCGAAAGAGGTGTTCACGTCGCTCTCCCAGGCAGTCGTTGGCCTGCGTCGCATTCAGACGGAGTTCGTGGGGCTGAGCCAGCCTTTCGGAGTCCCGGAAAGCCCCATGGGGTCAAAATCGGACTTGGTGCGGGAGCGGTAGCCCGCTGCTAAGGGCTGTACCGCCGCACCCAGATCGCGCCATCGGTGCTCTCGGTGCAGCCCGCCACAACGACATCACCACCGGGTGCGACCGCCACAGCATTGGCGTAGCGAGCCTCTGAGTTCCGCCGGGACCATGCGAGCGCACCGGACGGGTCAATGCGGAGTGTCCACGCGGCGTCGTGTTCGTGGCCGACGACGTACAGGTCTCCTTCGGGACCGTACGCCGCGTCGGAGAGGGTGATGTTTCGTTCGAAGCCCGGAGCAAATGCGTCGGGGTTGGCCCCGTTGGAGTCCCACGAGCGCACGACCAGTTGCGAGTCGAACTGGTCCCTCAAGACCAGGGACGAGATACCCTCTGCGGACGTTGCTCCCTGCGGGTCACCACCCGGAGGAGGGCCGGACTGCGCCGACCACGACGGAGCGCCCATTTCATCGAACCTGAGGATCGTCGCCCGTGCGCCCTTCTTCGTTTCGAGCATGAGCGCCACCCGAATACCGCCGAGTGGATCGAGGTCGATCGAGGACGCGGCAATGGAGAGGCCATTGTGGATGTCGACCGCCCACACGGGAACACCGTCGGTGTCGAAACGCTGCATGCGGTGACCCTCGTAGTCGCCCCAGTGCATGCCCAACACCGTCGCGGTGCCATCTGCGTCGACGGCGAGCGAGCGCGCGGTGCTGTTCTCTCCTGCCTCGGTCAGCAGCTGCACGTTCCAGGCCTCGACCCCAGAAGGGTTGCGTTTGGACAGCCAACCCCGCTGAAAGGTGATCTGTTGGGTTGTGAACGCATACACGTTGCCCTGCGCGTCGGTGTCCACGTCCAGGACCTCATCGCGTTCGCCGCCACCACCATCCCAGGACTGACTCCACTGGAGTTCGCCCTGCTCATCGAGAGCACCCAGCCATGCGTTGACGTGCTCGTCTCCCATGCGGCTGGTCCCGCCGACCACGATCGCTCCGGCGTCGCTCACCGCCACCGTCTCGCCGCATGCGCCCTCGCCCTTGGGTGGTACGACGGTGTCCCAAAGGATCGCCGCTGACACGACGCAGTCGTCGTTGCATGGACCGTCCTTCTTCGGCTCGTCGCCGTCGTCGCACTCCTCGTCCGGATCCACGGTTCCATCTCCGCAGAAAGGACCCGGGTCGGGCCGGGGCCAGGGGGCCTCGGTCGTGGCTCCGCCCTCCGAACTCGAGTCCGTGTCAGCGTCAGTCGTGTCGAGTTCCTCGCCCGACGATCCGGTCGTGCCGGGAGCCGTGGGGAAGCTGTTGCCCGTGGAGTCGTTGTCGGACCCCGTGCTCGAGTCTCCAGTGCCGGGTTCACCGGCTCGAACCGGGTCGGAGCCGCACCCGAGACTCAGGGCGGCGAGGCCAAGGGGGATCGTTCGACTCAGCATGCTTCGACCTTCCACAAGGAGAACGTTTCGCGACCCTGGAGCAGTTCGGTACCAGGCTCGCCGTCTGCCTCGATCAGCCGGGTCGGACCGTCGACATCCCATTGTGGGCTCCCGGTGACTGGAGGTCCTTCGGGCCACAACAGGCCGTCGAGGCCCGTCAGTTGCCAGTGAGGACTGCTGTCCCACCACAAGACCTCGGGGGGGGCGTCCTCGAAGAATCCGCCGACGATTGCCCCGCGGACGTTCGGAACGATGTCGACTTCCTGGTACGGGCCATCAGCAGATCCCAGAAACCGAAGGGTGTTGCCGTCGATCGCGTCGATCCCAACGACGTCGGCGAGGCGGTCGCCGTCGAGATCCGCGACGAAGTCTGGGGCGATATCCAGCGCCTGGCTCTCGGCGAGGGTTTGAATCTCACCGCTCGCATTCACGGACACGGTTCGAAGGATGGTGGAGTCGGTCCCGAACCCGATCGCGACGTCCTGGAAGACCAGCACCAGCTGGTTCAGCGCTGGCACTGGGAGGACGCGATTGGGCGTGTGGTTCTCCATGGCGCTCGTGCCCGCGGATGCAAAGGCTCCTGTCCCGTCGCCCACGAGGACGTGGAAGCCGCCCTCCCACAGCACCTCGACGTAGTCGGCGCGCCCATCTCCCGTCGCATCCATCCACATGCCGGTGTCGAGCTGTTGTAGGGGTTCGCTTGACCCGTCGACGCCGAACCCGGGAAGACCCGCTTGCCACCACGGGGCGTCCTCATCCCACTGCGTGAAGACGACGTCGAGGAGTCCATCGCCATCGATGTCGGCGAGTGCCTCGATCCTGCCAGGCAGCTCCACCTCGGCAAGCGCGGCGAACACCCCTTGGTCGTTGAGCTCAAAGGGCCGCAGGACGCTGGACTGCACCTCCTCAACCGGGTCCCAACGCTCCTCGGCCGTCCAGAGTTCATCCCGTCCATTGCCGTCGGTGTCCAAGACTTTCAGCAGGTCACCCACGTCGTCGAGCGCTGGATGCGGTGTCCCGCGGAGGCACAACTCGCTTGGCGGCCCTGTGTCGGTGCCCACCGCGACGGTGCTTGAGCCGGTCGAGCCGTCCAGGCCCGTGCTCAAAGTCGCCACCGTCGCGTTTGATGCCGTCATCGCGTCCGATGACTTCCCGGTCGACGACCCCGTCTCACCCGCTGACCCGCTCGCCTCACCGTCGGAGCCGGCCACCGCGGGACCGCACCCGAGCGAGATTGTACAAATCGCACAAAGCCAACATTTCGCCATCCCTTCGCATCATGCCCGAACTCAGTCCAGAAGTGGAGCGCGAAACGCGGGAAAGCTGCGTCAAGCGGTAGCTGGGCCGGTTTAGTGGCCGTACCCGGGGACGGGCGGGCCTATCACAACGTGCGGGTGGTCGTCGCCCTCCGTCGCCACCCCAGCGCGAGCAGGATCAACAGCCCGAATCCCGGCGGCTCGCCAGCCACCGAGCAGAAGCTGCACTCGGCGTTCGCAAACCGCGAGCCGCCGCTGGGCCCCTCCTCGGAGTCCCGCCCTGCGATGCCGGCGTCGACCCACGCGACGAACTGCGAGATCCGAACTTGGTAGTCGTTCGCCTTGTACTTCGCCACGTCGACGTCGCAGGAGTCCCCCCACGCGTTGAGCCCCGCCAGGTAGGTGATGCCCTCGCGTCGGAGAAACACGGGCCCTCCGCTGTCCCCTCCAGCGCCCACGCCCTCGAGCATGGTTGCAGCCTCGCGGGTGGGGGGGTCGAAGGTGAAGCGAAGGAAGTGATCGTCGACGCTGTCGACAGTGTTCGTTGCGCGTCGCAACAGCGCGTCGTCGGTCGCTCCGGCCTCGCCTTCCTCACCGGTTCCGTGGAGACCGCGGCCCAGCAACTCGACCTCGGAGCCCAACTCGTCCTCGCCGCGAAACAAGGGGATCGGCTGGACGCTCAACACCGGGGTGTCGAGACGGACCAGGGCAATGTCGAACGCATCGCCGTCGTTCCAGCGAGGGTGGGCTGTGATGGTGGTGACCGCCCGGGTTTCGTCGCCGATGCTCACGGATGCGCCGCTGCTGAGATCGGCCGCACAGTGGGCGACGGTCAGCAGGTACGAGGGGTGCACGAGCGTTGCGAGGCAGTCGCCGGGCTCGAACAGGTTGACGAGCGCGGGGTACTCCGCGGCGTCGACGACGTACTGTGCGTCGTCAACGTCGTGCCGCGTGATGATCGCGTGTGCGTCGGAGGGGTTGAACGTGAAGGCGGTGAGGCCCATGAGGGCCGCCGTCGAGATCCGCATGGCGCAGAGTATAGAGCACGCTCAGCCGCCGGGCTTGCTCCCCGGTTCGAGCATCGCGACGAGCCCGTCCAGGCAACCGTTCCATCCGTGTTCGTGCTGGTCGCGCGCCGCTTCGGACATGATGCGTTCGTGCACGATCACAACTTCTGTCCCGGCCTCGCGAGCCTCAAATCGAACCGTGACCCGCTCCGGTGTCGTCGTGGAAGGCTCGACCGACCAGGTGTAAATGAGCTTGTTGGGTCGGTCGATGACCTCGAACTCTCCGCTGATCCATACCGTGTCCCCTGAGGGCATTTCGTTGCAGATCCGGTATGCACCGCCCTCGCGGAGGTCCACTTCTGCGCTCGGACAGCGTACGCCTTGAGGCCCCCACCAGGTCATGAGCTGCTCAGGAGTGGTCCATGCGGCGAAGACCCGTTGGGGGCTCGCGCGGATGGTGCGGCGGACGACGAGATGAATGGACGACTCGCTCATGGTGGGTCTTCTTCGAGGTGTGCAGCCAAAGCATCCAGCGCGCTGTTCCAGAACTCGCCGTAGTGCTCGACCCACGCTTGCACCGACTGCAGGGGGTCGGGATTGAGCGCGCAATGGTGAACGCGTCCGTCGACCGTGCGATCGATGAGTCCGGCACGTTCGAGCACCCGGATGTGCTTGGACGCGGCGGGCAGGGTCATGTCGAATGGCTCCGCCAACACCGAGACCCGCTGCGGGCCTTCTCGCAGCCGAGCCAACATCGACCGGCGGGTCCGATCGGCCAACGCGTGAAACACGAGGTCGAGCGCCTCGTCGTCGGGCGCGGACCGGTCGGTACGTCGGGGGGTTGACGACATCTGAAACTTAATACTAAACCAATTGGTAAACATTGCAAGAGGCCCTCCCCAGGGCCCCAAAAACCCGATCCGAGCCATCATGTCCAAGCCCATCCACCAATCCATCACCTTCGAAGCCACCCCCGAGCGGGTCTACGCGGCATACATGAACCCCGCCTTGCGCGCGCAGTACACCGAGGGCGAGACCGAAATCTCCGGTGACGAGGGCGGGGCCTTCTCCTGTCACGGAGGCCAGATCGTCGGCCGAAATATCGAGCTGGTCCCCGGCCAGCGCATCGTGCAGGCGTGGCGTGTCTCAGGATGGCCCGAGGGCCTCTACACGACGGTCCACTTCGAGCTCTCGGCCAGCGAAGGCGGGACCGAGTTGGTCATGGATCACTACGGTGTGCCGGATGAGTTCGAGGAGCACATCGCGGGCGGCTGGCACGCACGATACTGGGACCCGATGCGTACCTTTCTTGCAGCCACGGCATAGCTGCGCGTTGCTGTTACCCTCGGCGTACTGTGAAAGAACTCGACGTCGCAAAGACGGTGGAAGCCCTCGATCAGATCCTCCAAGCGGAGCTCTCTGGCGTCGTGCGCTACACCCACTACGCGCTGATGATCACGGGACCCAACCGGATCCCGATCGTCGCGTTCATGAAGGCCCAAGCTACCGAGTCGCTCCTTCACGCCCAGCAGGTCGGTGAGATCCTCACCGGCCTCGAGGGGCACCCCTCGCTGAACATCGCGCCGATCGACGAGACGCACGACCACGGGGTCGAGGCGATCCTCAAGGAGAGCCTCAACCACGAGCTCTCGGCGGTGCGGTTGTATCGGCAACTGCTCGACACGGTGCTCGACGCCTCGGTCTATCTCGAGGACTTCGCGCGGACGATGATCGGCCAGGAGGAGCTCCATCAGCTCGAGCTCCGCAAGATGCTTCGCGATTTCCGCTAGCGGCCGTCACCGGTTGGCCATCGCATGGCGTGGAACACGGCCATCGCGATGAAAAGGACGGACGCCACGCCAAAGGGCACCATCGCGTTGGCGAAGAGGACGCCCGTGGCAAACAAGAAGGTCGGCGCCATGAGCCAGGCGCCGGCTTTCGTTGTTCGAGCGCGCAGCAAGAGGAGCCCGCCTGCGAGCTGCAGAGCGCCGAAACCCATCGTGATGCCGTCCGAAAACCCGATGGTCCGAAACAGCGCCATCTCCTCCTCCATCTGGGCCAGCTTCACCGCGCCGGTCATGACCGACAGTGCGGTCAGCAGGATTCGGTTGGCCCACGCCAACCCCGAAGGCCTCATCCGAAGCTCACCTCGAGCCGCTTGATTCGGCCATGTTCCACCGTGCAGACGTCGACGCCCTTGATCGGCGCGTCGAAAGCGGGGGAGCTACAGGTCCATTCGCTGCGTACGGTGTTGCCGTCCACGTCTACGCGGTTGACCTCGAGTTCGAGGTCGGGCGGTGTGTTCTTCCAGCTTCCCTCGAAGCAGGCCTCGATTGCAGTCCGCCCTTCGTGAGTGCGGGGCGTACCCGCAAAGGGCTCCACGTAGGTCGCATCGTCGGCGAAGAGCGCAAACAGGTCTGCGGCAGCGTCTGGACCGGCCTTCATGGCGTCGAAGTATCGTTGGGCGACTTCCAGCGGTTTCATGCGAGGACAGTAGGTAGACGGCTCATCGGAGACAATCCATCCTTGGATGGATGGAGCTGGGGTCGGAGCGGTTGGTGGCGTTGCGCGAGGCGCTGAGCGCGGTGAAAGAGGCTCGTGGCCGCCACATTCCGCGCGACGTTTTGGCCTCGCTTGCCGACGCGCTGCCCCCGGGCGTGGGGATGACCATCGATTTCGATGCCGCAGAGGCGCTCGGGCAGCCGTTGGTGGTGCTCCGCCCGTGTCGAGAGGAACAGTCCGTGTTCGAGGGTCTCTCGCCGCGGGAGCGGGAGGTCGCGGGCTTGGTGGCGGTGGGCCTGCGCAACCGCGACATCGCGCTGGCGCTGGGAATCTCGGTGGGGACGGTGAAGGACCACGTTCACCGCGTGCTCACCAAGTCGGGGTTGGACAGCAGAGCCGGCATTGCGGCCCGTTGGAGCGAACCTTGAGTCCCGACCTGGGCCCGGCCCGCTGCCCGATCTTGCGATAAGCTTGAGTACGTGAGCGAGGAGAGGACTCAGACCGTGTCGGAACGGTCGAACGTCTTCGCGAGTCGGGCGGAGCGGACCGGGCCCGCCAACGAGGAGTTCGGACCCCCTCCGGAGCTGTCGGGTCGCTACCGGGTGGACGGTCCTCTGGGACGCGGAGGGGTTGGGGTCGTGTATCGGGGCTGGGACGAAGAACTCGCCCGTCCGGTGGCGATCAAGTTCTTGCGCTCCGACAAACCAGGACGCGTGCCCGACGGTTCCATCGGTCTCGCGACGCGTCTGCGCCGAGAATCGATGGCGCTCGCGGCTCTGTCTCACCCCAATGTCGTCACCGTCTTCGATGTGGTCGAGAGCGAAGGCGGTGGGGTTGGCATCGTGATGGAGCTGATCGAAGGCGACGATCTTCGGACATGGCTTCGCGCCGCAAAGCATCCAACGCGGGAGGTCCTTCGCGTGTTCATCGAGGCGGGGCGCGGACTCCAGGCGGCTCACCATGCGGGCGTGGTGCACCGGGACTTCAAGCCCGCCAACGTGATGGTGGGCGAGGGCGGTCGGGTGCGTGTCCTGGACTTTGGGTTGGCGCAGTTCGGCGCCGATGACACGGGGAACCTCGCCGTCTCTCAGCGCCGTGGACCGATGCCCGCGAACAGCGATGGGGCGCAAACACGTACGAGTGTTGGCACGGTGATGGGCACGCCCGCGTACATGGCCCCCGAACAGATCAAGGGAGGGACTGTCGATGCACGTTCGGATCAGTTCAGCTACTGCGTGTCCTTGTTCGAGGCGCTGGAAGGGAAGCGACCGTTTGACGGTGGCTCGCTCAAGCAGCGTCTGCGAGCGATCAAGAACGGACCCCCGCCCGCGGCGACGCTCTCTCGGCGGTCTCGCACAGCCCTGAGCCGCGGCCTGCACGCCAACCCGGATGATCGAAACTTGTCGATGCGACAGCTCCTGCAGGCGCTGGAGCTCGAACTTCAGCCCGGGTCGAAGCGCTGGGTTGGGGGCGGTGTCGCCGTGGTCGGCGTCACCCTCGGGGCGAGCTGGATGATGCGTGGTGACGCGCAGGTGGGATGTGTCGACCCTGACCCGCGCGAGGTTTCGTGGACCGAGCCTCGACGTGAGCAGGTGGAGTCGGCGTTTCGTTCGACGGACGTGCCGTTTTCCTCGGATTCGTGGCGGAAGACCGAGTCTGCAATCGACGGCTATGTCGCGAAATGGGGGCGGTCTCGGGATCAGAGTTGCCTTGTGTCGAAGCCTGAAGTGACGGGGTGTCTCGCAGACATCCGCACTCGCTTCGACGCCGTCGTCGAGATCCTCGAATCGGCCGATGCGGACGTCGTGGAGCACGCGCTCACGATGGTTGTCGGGCTGCCCGACCCTGTCCGTTGCGAGAGCCAAAGCGCGGAGGACGAGCGGGACCCGGAACTCGCCGAGTCCCAGGCCCGGGTCATCGCGTTGCAGCATGCGCACCGACATGACGCGGCGCTGCTCGAATCACAGCGACTGCTCAAAGCCGCGGCAGCGCGGGAAGACGTCCGCTACGAGGCGGTCGCTCACTACCTCAGGGGGGAGTCGCACGCTGAGTTGGCGGCCTATGAAGAGGCTCTCGAGAGCCACCAAGACGCGTACTTCCTCGCCCTGCGGGTCGGGGACCACGACACCGCCGCGGAAGCTGCGATTGGAGCGGCGAGTGCCGCGGGCATGGGTATGCGCCGTCGAGACGAGGCCCTCGAATGGCTCCGACACGCTCGCAACGAGATCGATCGGCTGGGCGCCCCGGGACAAAAGGTTGCCCATGCCACGGGCGTCGAAGGTGCGGTCTTGATGCTCTCGGGTGAGCACGAGCAAGGCGTCGCTCGCCTCGAGGAGGCCCTCGCCTTGTACACCGAGGTCCTTGGCGAGGAGGCTCCCGATACCGTCAACGCACTGAACAACCTTGGGATCGCCTACCAAGAGATCGGGCGGAACGAGGATGCTCTCGGGCGCCACGAACGGGCCCGCGCTCTGTTCGCGGCGTCCTTGGGACCCGATCACCCGATGGTGGCTACGGCCAACCAAGCCATCGCGAATGCGTTTGCCACGCTGGGCCGATCTGAGGAGGCCGTGCGTACCTACGCAGAGGTGATCACCGCGCTCGAGAAGTCGATGTCCGCGGACCACCCGCGCGTCGCGATGGTCTTCTACAACATCGGCCACATTCAGCAGCAGGAGGGCAAGCTCGACGATGCTCTCGCTGCGTACCTGGAGGCGGTGGCGCGGCTCGAACGCTCGGTCGGCCGTGACCACGTCAACACCGCGATGGCCGTTCACAACATCGGCAGCATCTATCACGACATGCGCAAACTCGAGTTGGCGCAGCGCTACTTGGAGCGCTCGCTCACCGTGTTCGAGACCTCGCAGATCGACCCGCTCTACCCCGCGGTCAACCGCTTCGAGTTGGCCACGGTTCTGCACGACCGCGACGTCGAACCCGCTCGGGTGCAGCAGCTGCTGTTGATGTCCCGCAACGTGCTCGACCGCAGTCCGGCATATGCGGAGGTCGTGGGCGAGTGGGTTGAAGAGAATCTTCCCTAGTCGGGGTTCGCCACGAGCGTTCGGCGGTGCTCGGGCCGGAATCGAGTCGGCGAAGATCCCTCGATTACCGTCCGACTTTGCGTTATGTTAGCTATGTGACGGTGCCGAGGAGAGGAATTGCTGTTTTCGTGTGGTGTCTCGTCGGCTGTGGAGCCGCCGCCGAGATGGGCGGCACCGAAGCGGCCTCGACGGGTGACACCGACCCGACGTCCGGCGGCACCGCGATACCGGGCGCGAGTTCGAGTTCGACGAGTGAGCCCACGACCGACGGACCGCTGGAGCCCGCCACAACATCATCGAGCACAGGCGCGAGTTGTGACGACCCGCCCCCCCTGGACAACCCCGAGGTATGGAACTGTTTGACCACGCAGCAGGACTGCCCAGATTGCTACAAGTGCACGCACAACTGGAGCGGTGACACCTCGGTGTGGCCGGTGACCGAAGGCACCGTGTGCGTCCCTGTGGACAGCGAGCCCGTTGCAGACGGCGAGCCGTGTCTCTACGGCGATGCTCTGGGGTTCGACAACTGCGGCGAGCAGTCGTTCTGTTGGACTCCCGGACCCGACGCGGCATCCGGCTATTGCATTCCGTTCTGCGGCGACCAGAAGACGTGCGGCGAAGGAAGTGTTTGTGTCGGTGGCGGAGACGGTCCATTGGGCTGCCTGCCGACTTGCGATCCGTTCGAGCCGAGTTGCCCGGACCCGTCGGAGGTCTGCCAAACGGGCCCCAGCGGCTCGGTGTGCCAGAGCGGGGGTGACCTCCCAGCGTCCGAAGGCGAGGAATGCTCCTTCGCCTGCGGTTCGGGTCTGTCGTGCGTTCCGGCCGACGTCTACGGGCCGGGCTGTGAGACCGACTCGTGTTGCACGAACCTCTGCGACGCGGCCCATCCGTGTTCGGTCGGAGAACAGACCTGTCTGGGTTCGTGTGGCGAACCCCCCGAGGGCCTCTCGGTGTGCGGGGTGGAGTCTGCGCCCGACCCATTCCAGTGCCCTCCCGAGGATGCTGAGCCAAACTACGACTGGTGCTCCTCCCAGGTTGACGCGTGTCCAGGAGCGTTTGGCGGCGGCAACGACTGCCTCGAGCTGTGCTTCTGCGCCGAGACTTGCGACTCCACCGCAGATTGTCCGGTGCCAGCCACAGGCGACTCCGAGGTTGTTTGTCGCGATGACCTGGGCGATGGGAACACGTGCCTGCTGTCTTGCGCGGACGGCCAGACCTGCCCGAACGGCATGTTCTGCGATGACAGTCTGTTCCCCGGGCTCTGCCTGTGGGGTGTCGAGCTCGAGCCAGGCTGTTCGATGGGCTGAGGGCACGAGCTCGACAACGGGCTATACTCGCCCGGCCCATGAGCACCTCGTCCCGGGGCTTCGGCTCGCAGTCGCTCGTGACGATCGCCGCGCTGGTGATCATCGTCGCGGGCTTGCGCCAGGCCGATACGCTCTTGCCGCCATTCCTCTTGGCCGTCTTGCTGTCGGTGCTCGTGGCTCCGGTTGTGCTCTGGCTCGAAGAGCGACGCCTGCCTGCCCCGGTCGCTGTCACCATCGCGCTGGCCTTCGTGTTCGCAGCGCTCGTCGGCTTCGGAGCGCTACTCACGACCGCGTTCGCGGGCTACGAAGAAGCCCTTCCGGGCTACCGCTCGGCCATGGCAGAACGCACAACCTCGGTCCTCGCCTGGTCCCGCTCCCACGGCGTCCCGATCGAGTCTTCGCAGATCTCCACGGTTCTGCACCCCGAGCGGTTCCTCGAGCTGTCGATGAACTTCCTCGGAGGACTCGTGGGGGCCGCCTCCAACACGGCGCTCGTGCTGCTCACGATGATGTTCGTGCTGCTCGAGGCGACGACGTTCCCCAAGAAGATCCGTATCGCGATCTCCGACCCCGATGACGATCTGGGTCAATGGAAGTCGATGCTGCTCGAGATCCAGCGCTACCTGGCGATCAAGACCGTCGTCTCGCTCGTCACGGGGGCCGCCGCCACCCTCTTGCTCTGGGCGCTGGGTGTCGACTTCCCGTTGTTGTGGGGGACGGTCGCCTTCCTGCTCAACTTCATCCCGACCGTCGGATCGATCATCGCCTCCATTCCCGCCGTCATCACCGCGATGATTCAGCCCGACCTTGGCATCGGTGTCGCCGCGTTGGTCGGGTTCGGCTACGTCGTGATCAACACCGTCTTCGGCAGCATCATCGAGCCTCAGCTCATGGGCCGCCGCCTCGGCATCTCCCCGCTGGTCGTGTTCGTCTCGCTGGCGTTCTGGCTGTGGGTCTGGGGACCGATGGGCGGGCTTCTCTCCGTGCCGCTGACCATCGTGGTCCGGCTGGTGTTGGAGCGCAGCGAGGAGCTTCACTGGGTGTCGGTCCTGTTGGGTTCCAGCTCCGAGCCCGAGGTCGCACCGCCCTCACCACGTCGCAAGGTGCTGGCCAAGGTTCGCCTTCCCAAAGGTGTTCCTCCGGAGTCCATCCTCCGCACCGACGCGATCGACCGGGTGCGCATCGAGGAGGGCGACCCCTCTGCGTCCACGGTTGAAGGGGCGGTCGGGCCCAGCCCCGAGGATTCGTCCGCCGACGCGGACCCGCCGTAGCGACTCGCCTCGTCGACGCCCTCGAAGCGCGCACAGGTTTGTGGACACAGGATGATCTGCGCGGGAGATCGGGTCGTCGTAGTACCAACCGCCTGCAACGGCGGTGCAGTTGTCAACGGCCTCCACGTTGCCTTAGCTCGGGAGGGGCTTGGGGGTCCGCCCAAGGTGTGCGTCGACGAGATCGGCAAAGACCTCGGGATGTGTCGCCGGCGCGTCGTGGCCACCACCATCAACGACGACCCGCCGCAACTGTGGGAACGCCTCGAGGACCCTCTTCGAGACCGCGTCGAACGTCGGGAGGCTCCGGCTCCCTGTGCTCAGGGTCGCGCGATTCACCAGCGTGCGAAGCCCTTCGAGGCTGATCGACAGCCGCTGAGGATCTCGAGCTTGATCGAGCCAGGTATCGGCATGGCACAGCATCCGTCCCCGAGTTTCGGTGTCCATTCCGTTCCTCCACGTACCGGGACCAAACGCAACCCGGTCGATGAAGGCTTCGACGCCAAGCTCGACCTCTCCGGCACGAATGAGGGACATCGCGTCCGACATTCCGGCTTTCGCTTCGACCAGCAAGGGGAAGAGGTCCGGGTCATCGCGCAGCAGTCCGAACAGCGGGGGCTCGTGGAGGAAGAGACTCGCGACGCGGGTCGGGCATCGGCGTGCCAACTCCATCGCGACCGTGGCCCCGTAGGAATGGCCGATCACATGCGCGACGCCTTGCAACTCCTGCGCAATGAGAGCCTCGGCATCGTCGACATCGGCGCTCAGTGTCCCCTGGCCAGACACGTCTGTACTGCATCCGTGGCCCCGCCGATCGTATGCCACGGTATGACAGGAGCGACGGCGTTGCAGCGCGTCGATCGTCGCCTGCCAGCCACGATGGTCTTCGAGGGACCCATGGATATACAGGACCGCGAGACCTTGGCCGGGCGTCGAGCGTAGCGCGATGTCGACTGGGCCAAGAGAAACGCGACGGAGTCGAGAGGGAAGGGATGCGGAGAGAGTCGGGGATTCCTTCATGGGATGAAACGGTTTGCATGCGACTGCGGAGGCAACAGAAACGAGAACAAGAAGCGCCCGCCGGCTCAGCGTGATTTCAGCGTCCATCTGCAGAACTCCAACGTCGGAGGGATGGCAGGAATCCGCTCACCAGCAGCGGCGATGACAGCAGGACGTACACCCACACCCGTGCGTCCTCGCCAACCACCAGCGAGGACAGCATCAGCGTGGCTGCTCCGCCGCCCAGCTGCGCACAACGGACGACGCCCAGCTGAAGCGGATCGATCGCATCGAGCCGGAGCGCCTGTAGATTCGCCAGCGACAACAAGGCCGCAACGAGGCCGATGAACACGACAGCGCCGCTTGTTCCGGTGAGCGCGGTCGTGCTCTCGAAGACGGCCCCACCACAGATGAGAACTGCGAACGCACAAGTCTGCACGACGCGGTTGGCCGGGAATCGGTCCGTCGCGGCTGTGATGATCAGCTTGCACGGAACCGCGGCGCCAACGCCCGCCAGGAGCAGCAACGCGGCGATCCTCCGGGTCGTCCCCCATTGAGTCACCGCCAGGATCGGCAGGCTGGCCACGACTCCATAGCGGAGTGCACCCGCGGTCAGCGCAAGGCTCCACGCATTCCACGGAAGTCGAACCCGCGCCGTCGACTCGCGGAAGGAGGCCGAAGGCGGCGAGCGGACCGCGAGTACGGACACCAGCAACAACGCGCCAAGCCCGACGAGCCCGACCTCCACAGCTCCCGCAAAGAACGCTCCCGCAAGGCCGGCAGCGCCCAGCCCAACGGACGCCGCCGCGCCATACAACCCGACCTCCCGCCCCTGTCGCCCGGGACGCACCTCCACGCAACCCAAGGCGAGTACCCCCGGTTGCACCAATCCCACCCCGGCTCCGACCACCAACGCCCAGGCTTCATCGAACCCGGTCCCGGTCGCCCAACCCCAGCTCCCAACCCCGGCCAGGGCCAGCCCGCGCCGAACAACCGCGGACGGCGAACGCCGCGCCAACCATCCTCCGAGCAGGGAGGCTGCGGCGGCGGACGAAGCAAGAACGCCCAGCGTCGAGACGGCGCCGATCGGGCGGGTCAGGCTCAGCGTGCGAACGGGCAGCAGCAGCGCGGCGGGCAGTCCCTCGGCGGCTGCGACAAGCGCATAGACGACGACAAGGTTCCGCCGACGAGTGGACGCAAACTTCAACACCGGTCAGCCTGGACCGGCGAGCCCTCCGGCGCTGACACGACATCGACCGCTTGCTGTCATCTCGGAGTCGGCTGCGCTCGCACCGCGTCCCCGGACCCCGTCGCCTGCTGCTACGCTTCCATTGCATGGACCTTGCCGTCGGCGGCACCGCTTCCCGCGTGAAGGACGGACTGTATGCAATCCCTCCCAGCGTCGGTCGAGGCCGCATCGTTCGCAGTCGGCTCACCCGAGGAGCGGTCTCCACGGCCGACCTCCAGTTACGACAAGCCCTGGTAAGCGAACCGCGCGTCGCATTGAAGCCGGTCGTGGAGACCATCGTCGTCGTCGTCGACGGGGCACTCGATGTCTATGAATCCGGGCTCCGGCGGTCCGCGGAGCCCGGGACAGCGCTCCGACTCCGCGGAACGACGCAGCGCCACGTCTCCCCAGGTGGTCAGCGAGCCCGACGGATCATTTTTCATCTTTCCCAACCGGTCGGCGCGAGGACGTCCCAACGCCTCGATGCGCACGCGCTGCACGCCGCAGTGGCCTTGCTGGACCCTGCCCTTCCCCAGCGCTCGCTGCGGCGGGAGGCGTACGCGATGCAACTGCTCGCCCAGCTCGAGGACTCCGACCCGGCGCCGGACGACGTCGCGCTGCGCGCAAGGGACCGCCTGTGCGCACAACTCGACTCCCCACCGTCCCTCGGCGGCCTCGCACACGCGGTCGGCTCGACCCCGCGAGCGCTCAACGCAGCACTGCGCGACCGCTATGGATTGACAGCATTCGCCTTACTTCAGCAAGAACGGGTCGCCTCCGCCAAGATCCAGCTGCAGGTGACCGAGACCCCGGTGGGCCGCCTGGGGCTGGAGCTCGGGTTTTCCAGTCCGAGTCATTTCTCGAGGGTGTTTCGGGCCCACACGGGAATGAGCCCGTCGACGTTCCGCCGCGTCGGGGCCTGGCGCTGACCGGGCGAGCCAAAGAACCGATCGTCAAGCCAACCTCGGAACCTCCCCCGATGGAACGGTCGGCGTTCAGTTCTGCGACACACCTCCCACCTATGACGGCGAAGACGGAACCGAGGGCTACGACGTCGCCTACTGCGTGCTCTCGCAAAACGTCGACGTTCCGATCGTGCCGCCGCTGATGGGCTGCGAAGTCGACGCGCTGCAGCCTGGCGCCGAGGTGACGATCGTCGGCTATGGCGCCACGCAAGCCAACCTCGGCGAGTTCGGTTGGGAGGACGTCGAGGGCGTCGGCACCAAGCGGCTCACCATCCAGACGCTGGAGCAGGTGTTTCTCGAGACCCTCTTCTTGCTCGGCGGTGGATCCAGCGCCTGCCCCGGAGACAGTGGGGGTCCGGCGGTCATTCAGCTCGAGGATGGGAGCTGGCGGGTGCTCGGAGCGGGCTCCGACTGCACCCCGATTTCCCCTCCGACCAGCAGAACGACTGCGGCTACGGAGCGCTCTACTCCACCTTCGCGCACGTGATGCCGTGGATCGAAGGCGGAGCTGGTTTCGACATCTCGCCCTGCCACGATGCCGACGGCACATGGAATCCCGACGAGCGCTGCCGCGCGTCTCCGTTGGCCCCGCATGACGGGTCACAGACCTCCGAGTCCTGGGCCAATGGTCCGAGCGCGACCTGCGGCACGCCCTTCAGTGCGGAGCCCGGCGAGACGACTTCGACCGGAGGAGCTGAAGGTGGCACGATGGACACGTCCAGCTGCGGTCCCGCGCCAGACGACGACGATGGCGAGGGGGACACGTCCAGCGGCGGTCTGTTGAGCGGCGGTACGGCTTCCGATGACACAGGGGGCCCGGAGCCCAGGCCCGACCCCGAAGACGAGGGAAGCTCGGGCGTCTCTGAGGATGCCCCTGGTGCGGACAGCAACGGCGAGGGCTGTGGCTGTCATTCAAGCAGCGGGGGCGGATGGCAGGCGCTGCTCGCCTTCGGGCTCCTCGGGCTTCGCCGACGCGTGACGGGTGCGGTGACGATCGCGAGGGTCGGCCTGGCCGACAAGGAGGTGCTCGCCCGCTTCTTCCAGCTGTACCTGTACGACAGCAGCGAGGCCCGGGGCCTTGCGCCTTGGATCGGCGCGGCCCACTGGCTTGGAGGGGTCAACATCGCGAGCGGCCGAGCTCGTCTGCTCTCGCAAGGAGTTTGGCGGTTCCACTGATGCGCTCGGGTTTGCTGTTAAAATCGTGGCCTAAAACATGGGTACATTGTTGGAGGGCGGCTTCGTCTCGCTCATGGTCGGACGCGAACCCGCCGGTGATCGTCCAGTTGCTCACCCGTGTTCGGTAGCGGTCGGGCAGATAGCGCGGGCGTTCACCCACGTGCAGGACCTCGACATCCGCCGTTCGCGTCTTGAGCCACTCCAACGTCAGCGTATCCGCCCCGCGGAAGTCACATACGACGAAGCCTGCCTCAGCGCTCAACGCTTGTTCGAGAGCCGGAACATAGCGCTCACAGAACGCTTCGAAGGAGAGGTTGCCGTTGCCAAAGACGTACAGCCGCATCCTTGTATTGTAGGGGGCACGACCGGTCTTTTCTGACCGCCTGGTTTGGCGGGAGTGTCGACCCCGGTCCGCCATCCTGGTCGGTGGCGATCGCGCATCCTCCGGACGGTCCTCGTGCGCACATCGGGCTGTGGCCAGCGAGATTGTTCCCGCGAGTTCAGTTGCCCCTCTTGCGAGGGCGGTTATGCTCGTCGGGTGGGGAGGTTGAGCACATGAGTCGCGCCATCCAGGTACCAGACCTCCCAAGTATCAACGGCGACGAGGTCGAAGAGTTTGGACGAATTCGGCAGCTGTCGGGGGCGGTCTCGGTGTTTGAGCTGCCAGGGAGTGGCTCGAGGACCGTCGCCAACCTACGCTTCAACGATCGCGTTTTTGTCATCTTGCGGCTGAGGAGCCCGGCCGGCTGGCTGATGGTGTCGACCGATGACGGAGCCGTGGGTTACGTCGACCAGTCCAAAGTCTCCGTCGGAGCGCCGGAGCCCAATGCAGTCCTGCACTACGTGCGCCCCGGCGAGACCGCCCAACAGATCGCCCGTCAGCACTTCAGCGAGGGGGTCGAGAGAGGTCGTGATGAGCGCTTCTACGTGAACGTGTTGGTCCACGCGAACTGGAGTGACGCGGGAGAGGCAAGGGGTGTCTACCGTGCAAGGCTCGATGGACCCTGGGACTCCACGCAGACCCGGGCGAACTACCTCATTTGGGTGCCGAGCGTCGAGTTTGCCAACACGCTCGAGGGGCAAGTCTCTGCCGGTTCGTTCCGCAGAGACCTGTGGAATGCCGTCGTGCGGACCGCCAGCGAAGCCTGGGAGTGGGTCAAGTTCAGTGCTGGGTTCATCGGGGGACTGATCCACGGAGCGCTGGAGTGCGTCTGGGACATGATCGTCGGGATCTTCGATCTGGTCGGTATGGTCTGGGACTTCATCAAGGTCCTCATCGCGGGAGAGCTACTCACCAGGGCGAGAGCGCTGTGGGATTCGCTCTCGCTCAGCGCGATTCAGCAGGCCGCCACGGGGCTGTTCGAGGAGTTCGTCGCCAAGTGGAACCATGACTCCGCGCTGCGCCGCGGACACTTTCGGGGTTGGGTCGTCGGCTACCTCATCGCCACGGTTCTGCTCACCATCTTCACGCTCGGGGCGGCCGCGCTCGCACTCACGGGCCGCATTGGGATGATCATCCGCTGGGCACGTTCGGTGAGGGTCCTGAGTCGGGCGATGGACGCAGCCCAGGTCAGCGCACGACGCCTCGGTGCGGCCGGCAGGCGCGCCCGCGACACCTTACGAGAGTCGCTCCGGCGTCCGCGAAGCCAGCCGTCGCGATCCCCCGCGCACGCAGATCTGAATGACGAACTACGGGCGGCCAACGGCGGCGACGGGCCCGACGCTCCTCGGACCGGAGTCGGCGCCGAGGCGGAACTCCGCAGTCCTGGTGACAGCCTGTTTGGACGATTCGTACGCGGTCAGCACCTGACGATCGTCTCTCGCCGGGGCGCCCTGTTCGGAGGCAACACCATTCGGCTCTCTCGAACCAAGACGACAACGATCGTCGGCACACTGGACGACACCAACACCGTCGCCCGCCGTGGACTGACCCCCGATGGCGACATCAACGGCATCACCCTCATGGGCGACAACCCTGGCGGCATCAACATCTTGAGGTCACCTCGGTGGCAGCAACTTCAGCAAACGCATCACGCGTTGCGCCAGGTCGACGAAGCGCAGTTCTGGAGGCGCGTGACCGACGAGTTCTTCACGACTGTCAACAGACCGTGGCTCCAAGAGGCGATTCGCAGGGGAGATGCGATCCGGCTCGTGTCCAATCCGGCCGATGATGTCGCGATCTATGTCACCACCCGAACCGGTGAATTCGTCCTCAACGGAGGACAAAGGGTGCGCTCGATCTTCGGCCGCGAGGTTCAGTTTCTTCAGCAAAACGGCTATAGAATCGGCACAGATGGGGTCGCCGTGAGACGGTAATGAAAGACACGCTCGTATGAAGACCTATCTTTCCGAGACAGCGTTCCGAGAAGTTGTGGACACCTTCCAGTGGCCGGCGACGTACACCGTCGAGAGCGACCTGCCCGACGGGATGATGCTGAAGTTCCCGTTGTGTACGTTGTATTTCGCCGAAGGCCCGGAGGGCGACGTTCGGCTCGAGTTCCTGCCTGAGAACACCGGGGTGAAGATGAGTCTCGGCCTCGCGCATGCCATGATGGTTGCACCACCTGGGTCCGACGCCCAAGGCGCCCGAAAACTGTTTCGAGACGAGTCGCCCGTGGGGTCGGTCGACAAAGCCCGGCATGGTGTGCATGACATCTGCACGACCGTGCTGGCTCGGCTCGAGCATGTTCTGCTCGGAGACTTTTCGTGGGTTGAGCGATACCGGGCCAAGACAGGGCTTTAGAGAGGCAAACCGCTCTTGCGGTCGAGCACGAGTCCGTCTCCTCCGCCACCGTCCTGGGATCGCACCGAGCGATCGAGTACCTCGCCACGCGGGGGCTCGAGCCAGGGGATGGCGCATTCACCTACGACGAGACGCTCGTGTTGGAGAATGGCTGTCTGGCTGTGATCCGACGAGGTCCGCTTTGAGAACGCGACCCGGCCCTCGCAGGAGGACAGTCGTCAGCGCCGATCGCTCGAGGGGCGCGCCCGGATCACACGACGGCCACGCAGCGCTTCGCCTGGAGGTGCATGACTCGGTTGCGGCCCGCTTCCTTGGCCGCGAAGAGTGCCTTGTCGGCTTGCTTGAACAGCAGGGGGCCGGTGGTTCCGTCGTCGGGGAAGCAAGCAACGCCCACCGAGACGGTCACCTGTAGGTCTTCGCCTGCGAAGTTGAACGTTGCCCTGGCCACGTCTTCGCGAAAGGCCTCCAGCATCTCGAGTGCTTCGGCGAGTGTCGTGTTGGGGAGGACCATGCAGAACTCTTCTCCGCCGTAGCGGAAACATGCGTCTTTGCCTCCTTCGCGCCGCGTTGCATTGAAGAGAGCCGCCGTCTCCGCGAGCACGAAATCCCCGGCCGTGTGTCCATGCGTGTCGTTGAACCGCTTGAAGTGGTCGATGTCCATGATGGCCAGGCACAGCGGTTCGTCGGAATCGGCCGCGGTCTCGATGCCGTCGCCTATCTGTTGTTCGAAATGCCGTGCGTTGTACAGCCCGGTCAGGCGATCGGTAATCGATGCGTCGTACAGACGCGCCTTGTGCAGGTTGACCGCCGCCTGGTCGGCGAGCCCCAGCAGGAGCTGCTGGTCCTCGGCGTCGAACCTGCCCATGGGGTTGAGGACCTCGGTCCCGTCCTTGTCGGTCTTGGTGCGGTTGGTCAGCGTCATCACACCCATGACTTTTCCGCCGTACAGCAGCGGAACGCTCATGATGCAGTGCACGGTGTTGCGACCAAGCTGCTCGATATTCTGGCGGTCGTTGCGACGGACCGGCTTGCGGGTTTCGGCGGCGAGGCCCGCGACGCCCTCCCCAAGGGCAAAACTCTTGGTGCTCAGACGTCCGTCGTTGATCGCATCGCGCGTTTGCTTGGGAATGCTTCCCCACACGACCTTGATCTCCAGCAGTTTGCGGTCGGTGTCGTAGAGCATCAAGTTTGCCTTTTGAGCATGGAGCGCTTCGACGGCAGTCCGCAGCGTCTCGATCGTGAGCAGCTTGAAGTCGTTGACGTTCGCCAGCTGTTGGTTGACGTCGTACAGGGTGCGTAGGTTGTTGAGGATGCGTTCGTTCTTCTCGTATTTGAGAGTGGAGTCGATATTGGTCGCAGCAACGGCCGCGATCTCGTCCAGGAAGTGGTAGTCCCACTCGTTGATCTGGGAGCCATCTTCGCACTCACCCAGCGTCAGAATCCCGAGCACCCGACCGCCTCTCAGCAACGGGAGCCAGACGCTCGACTGAAACACTTCGAGGTTCCAGCGCTCGTTCGCCGTGGTGTACCTGGGCTGGCCGTCGAGGTCGCGAACGCTGAACGCCTCCCCCTGTTTGATCATCTGCCACAACAAACCGTCATCTTGGGGGATCCGGTACAAGAGCAGCTCCTCGCACTCACCGTCGTGGCCAGTGAACGTGTCCGGAAGCCCGTGGTAGGCACGCGTTCGCAAGAACACGTTGTCCGCGTCAAGGTCGTCGACGAGCAAGACGGCCGAGCTCCGGACACCGTATCGCTCCCGGCAAACCGCCATGAAGGCCTGCATCAATGCGTCGAGATTGAGGATCTCGGAGAAGCCCTTGCCCGACTGCAGAAGTGCCCGCATTTGGAACACACGCTCGTCGAGCTTGATGGCCTTGTCGCGATAATACTCCAGCTCGGCGCGGAGTTGCGCGATAACGCGCTGGTCGTCGCCTTGCTCGGGCATCACTCAGACAACGGCGTATCGCCGCGGAACTTGAGCCTCGAGCTGTGTCGTTCCGCGCTCGGCGCCCTGACTCAACCTTGAGGCCGCACGCAGCTGGTGTTCTGCAGAGCCCAGCCGGTCATGTCGGAGTCGGTGTATGGCGCCTGGAGCTGATCGTAGGTATCGACGGCCAGCGTGTCGGGGTTAGTCCGCCGACGGTGGTGGTGCGGTGGTCGGCTTGAGCCGGATCGTGCGGGGCGGCTGTGTTCGTGGGGGCTCGGCGACGACAGGAGCGGTGGGCTCGGGCTCGGGCTCGGGTGCAGGGGCGGCGGCCTCGGCCAAGGTGCTGCTGCCCTCGCGGCCCTGGCACATGTCTTCGTAGCCGCGATCGCATGCGACCTCGCGGTAGTACGCCGAGGCGACGGTGCTGGTCTGGACGCCGAACCCCCGATCGTAGAGGAACACGAGGTAGGCACACCCCTCGGGGATACCGCCGTCACAGGCGGCGTGGTGCAGGCGGGCAGAGAGTGGGTCGTCGACCTCGACGCCCAGGCCGAGATAGTAGAGCACCGCGAGTTCGTAACAAGCGCCGTCGTGGTTGGCTTCACAGGCTCGCCGGTAGGCGAGTGCGGCCAGGTCAGGGTCGGAGGCGTTGGCCCGTCGTCCGATGACGGCATCGCCCAAGGCGACACACGCCTGGGGTTCGAGATCACACGCTTCGATCAACCACGGCACGCCGGCACTGAGGCCTCCGTACTCGAGTCCGGCGCGCCCGAGATTGACGCACGCCTCGACCGATCCGTCCTGACAGGGCGCATGGAACTCCCGATACGCGGCCGCCAGGAACTCGGTGCCGGGGTTGGAGGCTCCGCGCTGGTTTGGCTTCGCGACTCGGCACGCCATCATCCACGCGGACGTCGCCAGCAGGAACGACGCCAGCAGCCGGCCGGTCAGAACCATGCCCGTGCCCCCACCATCGGCCCCTGCAACAGGAGGTCGCCGAGTCGCCTCGCTTCGTAGCCCGCGTAGAGTTCGAAGTTCTTCAGCACGAAGCCGATGCTCCCGCGCCCGGCAACCACGGGCTTGCCGTCGATGACCCCGAGATCAGCGCGCGCCGACATCACCAGCGGCCGCCGGGGAAATGCGTTGATCGTCGAAGTGAGGTTGGGCCCCACGCGCACCCCCGGTGACAAGGCTGCGTAGTTGAGGCCTCCGCCAATCCACCACATCAGCTTTGGCTGAAGCACCGGCGCAAGCACAGCGTTGGTGCTTCCCGTCACGAGCGCGGTGCGCAGGGGCCTTTGCTGGGTGCCCGAACCGGTGAAGTGCGAGTCAACGTTTGCGTCGAACCCCAGCCGCCAAAACCCGAACCGTAAGGCCAGCGTGGTCCGGGCTTGCGCTGGTCCGGACTGCCCACCCTCGACCGCGAGCTGCCCGGTGTACAGGCGTCCGGGCAGGCGTTCGTTCGCACCCGCCGATCCGCGCAACACATAGCCCTTGCTCCCATTGTCGTAGGGGTGTGCCGCGTACCGACGATACGGGGTCGTGGGTGCAGGCGTCGGCTCATCGCCACCGTAGATGTGCTCCGTGGCCGGTGGCGCTTGCGGCACGTTGGCGTCGATGCGCCATTCGCCTCGTCGGGACGGCCCAAAGGGCGCGGTATTGGGGAGGGTCCGTGCGACGGTACCCGACTCGCCGGCGCTCGAAGGCGACCGGCTCGCCGGCTCGCGCTCGAACGGGGGCGGGTTCTCGGCCGTCGACGGCTCGCTAGCGTAACTGGTCCGTAGGCAGCCGATCCAGGCGACGACCGAGACTACGAGTGTCACGATTCGTAGCCTCATGCCTTCAAGCTGACACGAATCCCCGGCAGCGTCAGCAGAAACCGACGGGGCGACGGCCAGATCGGGTCGCGGCGGCGGGAGAACGAGGGCGGCCGAGAGCAGTCACAGGCCGTCACGCCGGCGTCGTCACAGGCGGGTGTTCCGTTGGCAGTGCAGCAGCTACCCGAACCGCAGGTGCCACAGCCCAGGCTCGTCACCTCGGAGACGCTCTGGGCGTCCCACTGGTCTTGGCCGCAATACGGGTCCACCGCACACACCCACCTGCTGACCGATGCATCACCACAGCTGGAAGTGGTCGCGGTGTCGCAGCAGTCGCTCCCGACCTCGCACGCTTCGCCGGTCCCATCGCCATCTCCATCCGCTTGTGTCGCAGGTGTCTGCGGGGTTGTTGAGCCGGTCGAAGTCGGAGTCTCGATCGTCCACCGCGAGCGCGAGTCGTTGCCCCGCTCCGGCGAGCACAAGTGCAGCCGGCGAGCCCGGGCAGCTGCGGTCGCGCAGCAGTGTCGGGTCGCGCAGCACCGCACAGTAGGTCGGCCGCGGGGTCCGTCGACGGGTCCGGATCAGCCGTTGCGCGATTGAGCGACGATCGATGGGAGGGGCGACTCCGAGCTCAAGCGAGTAGGGCGTTGATCACGGTGAAGTAGTGCCCTGGCGCGTGGCTCACCTTGAGGCTCCTCCAGCCGCCTCCCGCCTTTTGGAACACGTTCGTGACGCGTGAGTCGCGATTCGCAGGTCGGCTCGAACTCACCATCGTCGTCCCTGGGACGGGCATATGTGTCACCGGTCCTGAGGGGTTCGGTGAGAGTCGCCGTGATGCCGGGTTCGCGACCCACGCCCCGTACTTCGAGTCCCAGTAGCCAGTGGGCACCCCGTTCAGAGCCACCTCGGTGTAGCGATGGCTGGGGGAGACTGCACGGGCCGCCGTGGAGGCATGGACGACGATGCCCCCTGGTTTGGTGCGGAAGAACTGCCGCTGGTTCGTTGCGAAGTCCGACAGGATGATGTGCACATCCGGGGCAAGCCCTGGGTACCTGTCCACGTGGTTGGCGAGCTTGCCCATCGCATGGTCGAGGCAGACCTCGAGTCCGAGCCGAATGGTGCGCCCGCGCACGTTGATGTCGAGGATAGGGTTGTCGTGGTCGTGGACGAGCACCGACGACGATCGGGACTCCTTGTAGTCTCCTCTCTTGTCGACCGCACCCCGGCGACCATCCGAATAGACGTAGGCCGAGTTGTAGCGGACCTCCCTCAACGCCCCTCCACTTCCAGCACCGCCAGTATTCGTCGCGACGACCCGGTTGAACTTCTCCTCCTGCGAGACTCCGACGGAACCGTGAAAGTAGCCCGGACCCTGTGATTGGACCGCTCCGAGCAGGCCACTCCGCTCGGCGGCGGGCTGTCGCCAAGCCGTCGTTCCGGGGATCAGAATGGCGTTGGGGTATCGCTTGGAGAGTGCCTCGAGGTCTCCTTGAATTGCCCGCTTGTCAGCCTCCGACATGAAGTGCGAGACGGCCGCCGTGCTCCAGCTGTATCGGAAGAAGTACTCAGGCGCGACCAGCAGGCCGACGTCCGCCGAGCTGAGATGGTCGAGAGGACGTCGTAGTGCGTCGATCTTCTCTCGCCAGGAGTAGGGGCGGCTCTTGTCTTCCTTGACGATCGCGATTCTGAGCGTGGGCATCGTTGTCTCTCCTCCCAGAGGTCGAGAGCAACGTAGGACTGTATGGCGATGTCATCGAGAACGAAGCGGTCTCCGACTGACTTCACGTCGGTCCCGCGAAACGGGCCAGAGGACCGTCCCTCGCGTTGGTCCACGACCGCACCCGTTCCAGCCGCTCTCCCCGCGTCGCCCTCTTTCTCACCAGACCGGCCACCCCTCATGTCACGGCCGGGATCGTCGAACGGAACCTGACCGAACGCGCCCTTCGTCGCGTTCGGAGTCTCCCGGCCCGCCGGACTCGTCACCCTACATCGCTCCGGGGCCCGCGCTTCGAGAACGGCACTGAGACCATGGTACCGAGCGCCCCCCGAACTTCTTTCATTTTCTCGGGAGCGGATGTCTGCCTCCGGCAACAGCCGCGGCATGAACCGACTCTACTTGGCGTCGCTGTGTGCCGTTGGCGCACTTTGTCTGTCCCCGGTCGCGGCCGGGTGTGCTTCACAAGAGAATGCCTCGGCGAAGGAGGAGGCGGTGGAGGAGCTCAATGTCGAAGACCGCTACGACATCCCCGAGGGGACTCATCTGGCGTGGGTCGACTTTGGGGAAGAACCGATGCAGGTGGCGTACGAGGTCGACAACGGCGACGCGGTGTGGCAGGGCGACATCGTGCTGGGCGACGCCGACGAGGTGGCCGAGGCGTCCGCATTGTACGAAGAGAATCCCGACGACCCGGGCTTTCGCAGCGCGCTCGCCCACACGCAAGGGTGGCCCAACGGCACCATTCCCTATGAGATTGTGGTTATCGGGACCCTTCGGGACCGGGTGGAGGACGCGATCGACGATTGGAACGATCAGAGCTTGATTCAGTTCGTGCCCCGTGACACGTCGAACCCGTTTCAGAAGTTTGTTCGCTTCACGTGGCAGCCGGCGGGGAGCAACTCGACCTGCAGTTCGCCGTTGGGGATGCAGTTCGGCATTGGGGCCCAGGAAGTTCGGCTGACGACGGCGTGCGGGAAGTCGGCGATCCTGCACGAGATCGGGCACAGTGTCGGGCTCTTTCACGAGCACTCCCGAACCGATCGAGATAGCCATATCTCGATCAACTGGGCCAATGTGCCGGCTGGAAAAGAATCGCAGTATTATACCTACTTGTTCAGTGGGGTGACGGGGCTGAACTTCGGAGCCTACGACATCAACTCGATCATGCACTACGACTCGTTCATGGGAGCGTCGCTCGCGAACGACTCTTCGGTCCCTGTCATGGTGAGGACGGGTTGTGCACCGTTCGACACCTCCACAGGCTGCACGTTCTTCGCGTCCAATACTCTCACCGACTTGGATCTCGCGGGCGTGACCCGCCAGGTGACCGGTGCTCCCCCGACGTTCAAGCTTCGAAACGAATGGAGGGACCTGTGCCTGCGGCCGTTCGGTGCGTCACGCTCACCCGGGGCTCGAGTACACCTGTCGAGCTGCAGCAACACGTCGTCGCGGCGGTGGTACACGTGGCGGCCGCCGGGGACCACACGGGACGTCTTTGTCAACGAGTACAGCCGTCATTGTCTGGGCGTCGACGAGAATGACGACATGCTGCAGGTGCCGTGTACGGCGGAGTTCAGCCACCTGTTCTGGACCACCACGACGGGGGCCGGTTATGGCGACAGGCTTCGTCGGATGGACGATCGGTGTGTTCGAGCCTCGACGTCGGGGGATCGGGCGTTCCTCTCCGCAACGTGCAACAACACCCCGACCCGGCGCTGGTTCCGAGACTTGTAGGGGGCCCGAGCTCGGTTTCTGCGGATGACGGCGGGCGGTGTGACCCGCCCGCGGAGGCACGAGGGCACATCGCCGGGCCAGGAGGGTGTGCGGGGTCATCTGGGCACAGGTCGCCCCGATTCAAGATGCTCGACTGAGAGGGGGTCGTAGGCGAGTTCGAACAGGCCGATGTCGGGGGCCTGGCCGAACCTCTCGAGGCAGTCTTCGCCGTCGTGGGCTCCTGATGCGAGCGACCACGTGCGGAGCGAGGAAGGCGACCCCTCAGCATCCACGGTTCAGGGGGAAGAGGGGACCCGCCCGAGGATTCGTCCGCCGGCGTGGACGCGCTGTCGCTACGCCGCGGGGATGGTCGTGCAGCCGAAGCGGATCTCGATGCTCGCCTCATCGAGGGCTTCGAAGCGCGCGCAGGTTTGTGGACACATGATGATCTGCTCCGGTGCGACCGGGTCGTCGTAGTACCAACCACCTGCAACGGTGGTGCAGTTGTCGGCGGCCTCCACGTTGCCGACAACCTGCAGCCCGTTGCCGTCGTCGTAGTCGACGTTGATCTTGCCAGGCTCGAAGATGAGTCCTGTCGGGGACGCGGGGATGTCGTATTCGCATGCGAGCGAGGTTCCCCGGATGCGCTCGATCATGGGGTCGATGAAGTCGCTCAGAACGAAGTCGCCCTGGGCGTAGACGCCTCCGGTGCGCTCGGCGAGGCCCGCGAAACCACTCGGGTCGCCGTTGCCATCCGCCGAAATGACCGCGTGCAGCACCATGCCGTGGTCCGTGGCGTCGATGAGCTGGTCCAGCATGTCGTCGAGTGAGCCGCTCGCATCACTCTGGGTGGTGGAGAGGACCCAGATGTGTTTCCAAGACGCGTCCCGAAGCATGGGGCCCCACAAGTCCTCCGCTTGGAGCAGGTCGGACACCAGCATGCCCGACTCGACGGGGTGTTGAACCACGCTGAACGCAGCGAAGTCGGCCGCGCCTCGGCAGTTCCACGCTCCACACGAGCCCTCGTCTGAGGGAGCCGGGCCATCGACGACCAGGACCACGTTGGCGTCGAAGACCCCCTGTGTCTCCATCGCTGGCAGGAGGTTGGTGATGTTGGATTGCACAAGCTCGCGAGAGACGTCGTCGTCGACCACGACCACGATGTCGGAGGGGCGTTCGAGGATGGTCGTCGTTTGCTCGAGCGAGCTGCATTCCATCGCGGGAACATCGCGCGTCTGCACGTCGAGCTTCTCCGAGTCGGCGAACGTGCTGGCCTCGGAGGCGAGTTCGGAGGTTGTGGGCCCGACGCCTACGCCCGAGGTGCTCGTGCCGCCGTCGAATTGACCGGCGTTGCCCGTGACGACGCACGCGCCGAGCAACAGGGGGAGCAAGGCGGCGTGTTGTGGGTCAACCATCGCAGTCGGAGAGCAGGTTCTGGCTCGACCCAGGATAGGCCTTTGCGAACGCGGCTGCCTTTCGCTTTGCGTCGGCGTCACGTTTCTCGGCACACAGCGCTGCAATCTCGGTTGCGTCGCGTTCTCGGGCGAGGCTGCTGTTGGGGTGGTCCCGGCGATGCGCCTCGATGAGGGATCGGGCTCGGGCAGGCGCACCCGTGCGAAGGGCGGCGCGAATCCGCTGCAGCTTCAGAAGCTCTTCCGCCAACGTGTCTGCTGGGGCCGGCTTGGTTGGCATCGGTTTGGCCGCTGCTTTGGGCTTGGGCTTGGGCTTGTGGCGGGTGGGGCTGGGACTGTCGAGGGCCGCAGTGTCTTCCTCGGGCGGGGGCTCGGGGGGAGCCGACGTGCGGGGATAAGGGGGCTCGGCCTTGTCGACGAGGGGCGGGGGCGTGGGGCCGCTGGTCACGGGGGTGGTGGGGGCGGCTGGCTCGTTGTGGGGATCGGGTTGTCGGTCGGGTTGGGGGTCGGGGCTGGCGACGGCGAGTCCGATGACCCCGACGACGCCAAGCACCGCCGCTGCCCACCCGAGCTTCGCGGTCGTGGATAGACCTGCGGCGGTCGCGGATAGACCTGCTGTACCGACTTGAGTCGCGACCGACTGCAACGCGGACTCCACCTCGGCGGCACTGCGATGGGTCTGATCGCGGTACGCGTCGAACAGCTCCTGCATCTGCTGAGTCGGAGGAACTTCGGGCAGGTCGGGCAAGCCATCTGAATCATCGGTCATCGGTTGGGTTCCTTGCCTGCTGTCGCGTTAGACGGCGCGCGAGCTTCTCTCGGGTGAGTCGAATCCTCGAGTGGACGGTGTGCCTCGACAGGCCCAGGGTCTCCGCGATCTCGCTGCCACTGGCCCCGTCGAGCTCGTACATGGCGAAGACCAACCGCTGCTCTTCAGGGAGCGTGTCGAGGAAGTCCTGCAGCAGTCGCGCCGCTTGGTTGCGCATCGCGGTCGCCTCGGGGTTGGCCGCGACGACGGGGGTGCTTGCGTGCTGCTCACGGGCACGGGCTCGGCGGTCGCCACGTTTGTGTGTCGCCGCGACGTTGCGCGCGATCCCCATCAGCCACCCGGCGGTCGAGGCTTCGGGTCGCAACTGCTCGTACTTGCGGTGGGCGATGATGAAAACTTCCTGCGCGATATCGTCCACCGCTGCCTGCGGCACGCCCAGCACGCTCAGCCAGCGCACGACCTTCGGATAGTGAGCGCGGAACATCTCCGCGTACGTCTCGGAGGTCCTCGCGGTGGGATCAGTCTCGGGCATCTCCCTCCGCAGGCGTGAACTCGCAGACAACACCACCTCCCCATTGCCGCTGGGACCCGGTCGCGTCAGAAAAAATCATCGCCGCCTCGGGAGACGCACCCGCAGCCCAACGAGGCCCCGCGCACCCACGGGCGACACCCTCAGTGTTTCGCCGAGACCATCGATGTCGACGCGGGGCCGGACCACGTGGAACTGGACGTCGATGCCCGCGAACAGGCCCACCGCGGCGCGGCTCATCCACCCCACCTCCAGCCCCGCCGTGGCCGCCATCCAGGGCAGGAGAGTGGTCTGAGGGCGATCCACGCCCACGCCACGAGACCACGACATGCCGCCCTCGAGGCCCGCACACGACGATGCTTCGAAGCTGCCGATCTCGGGCTTGAGACAGGCGCGGCCGCCGAGGCCCACCTGCTGAAGGCTTGCACCGGCATCGGGGGCGAAGTCGAACGGGCGGATTGCCCGCGGAGCCCAATAGAGCAGCGACGCATCGGCACGGAACCATTGGCCGCCCACGCCGAACCCCGCCTGTGCGCCCCCACGCACAACCAACAGGGATCCGAGGTCGAGCATCGGTGCGAGGCGAAGATCGAACACAACCGCCGTGGGTTCGGATGCCACGGGGGCTCCGGGCGGAGTCGCTGGCTCGGGCTCCGGGGCGGGGGGCGGAGGTGGGTTGGCCCAGGCCTCGGGAAGACCCTCGCGAACCGGCTCGGGCTTCGGGGTTCGGAGCAGTTCGACGCGTAGCGGGTCCAAGGCCACCGCGATGATGAGGCCCGCGGCAGCCGCGAGTTCATCGCAAGTCCCCGCGGTCAGCTCCCGATCGACGGCTCCGTCCGGGAGCCGAACCGAGACGCTCAGACGCCAACCCAGCGGATCGGGAACCAGTTCGCCCCGGACCTCGACGGTGTCGAGGGCGCCTGCAAAGTCCTCACGCGCGAGGTTGCTCGCGATGGCGGTCTGTACCGCTTCGCGTTGGGGACAGCCCTCTGGGGCCGTCCAGGTCACCTCCAGCGGCTCGCTCGCCGCGGCGAGTGCCAACGCGAGCGTCACCCCCAGCACCAGGCCAGCCTAACAGCCCGTGATCCGTTTCGGGTGCGCGGGACTCTTCATGGGTGATGCGTGGCGGCCGGCCCATTCTGGGTTGGATTGGAGGCGCGCAACTCGCAAAGAAGCTGAAGCATGCTGACCCGTCCGAGCTGGCAATCCTGCGCTGCGGCGCTCTTTTTATCCCTCGCATCGGGTTGTGCGGACGACGGCGACGGAGACCCGTCGGGTTCGAGCTCGAGTTCAGGTGCAGTGGCGAGCACAGGCCAGACGAGCCCAACGCCAACCTCCACGGACACGACGAGCGGCGGTGCGAGTTCGAGTTCGAGTTCGAGCAGCGCAGGGACCGGGAGTACGGGAGGCGGTTCCACCTCCACCTCCACAACCGCGTCCTCCAGTGACGAGACCTCCTCGGGCGGTGCGGCCGTCCCCGACTGCGCGACCTATTGTTCCCAGATGGCCGAGGTCTGTCCCATGGAGGGGTTTCACCACGAAGCATCGTGTTTGGCTTGGTGCGAGCACCCGATCTCCCAGGTGCCCTCGGGAACCTCCGAGGACACCGACGTCGACACTGTGGGCTGCCGGATGCACTGGATCGAGGAGGCCGAAGCAGCTGGGTCGCCCGCCGGTCGGGCCGAGGCCTGTGCCAACGCGAGTGCGTCCGGCGGCAACACCTGTGGAGCATGGTGTGACGTCTATTGCCGGCAGGGAGTCGACATCTGTTCGGCCGACAACCCGTCGTTCCCAGGCGGCGGAACGCTCCACTTCGACGACGACCCCAAGCTCGATGCGGCAGAAGAATGTATGGCGGCGTGCGGGGGGTTCGCGACAGACGTGCTCGAGGGGATCAGCCAGGTCGAGCAACACTTCGGCTATGGGGAGACCGTGCAGTGTCGACTCCACCACCAGCAGGCGGCGATGCTGGAGGGGCCGGACGAGCCGTCGGCCTACAATCTGCACTGTGGCCATGCCGGAGTCGAGCCGACTCAGCTGTGTACCAACGACACGCCTCCCAACGAGATCAACTACTGCGAGTTTGCGTTGGACTTCTGCCCGGACCTGTTTGACCCCGGAGCCACATCCAACGACTGTCGGCAACAGATTCAGGCCTTGGTCGCGGCTGGAACGTACGTCGAGGTGGGGTTCCCTTCGTTCACGGACACTGACGTCAACTCGCTCGGGTGCTTGAACCACTGGATCATGGCCGCCCCGCACGACCCCATGGCCTGCGAGTACGCCAACTTCGACCCCGCTGCGTGGACGATCAACGGTGGGGAAGGGCGCTGCGTTCCACCGCCACCGAACTGACCGGGGACAAACAAGCAGCCAGAAACGACGGCACGGGCTCTGGGCCTTTCATGGAATTGAGGGCGACCCACGGATCCTGTTCGCCCCTAGAGGTGAAGAAGAACGAGACCAAGAAGAAGCCTGTGCTCGAGCCCGGTGCGGGCGAGGGCGGAAGTACCAACCGTCTCGTCGACTGTTGGTGCAGCGGAGGCGCGGATGGCAATGGACCAGCGCAATGCCAAGCGGACGACTGTGACGGCGCAGACTCGTGTTGCGTCACGGCGTACGGCGCGGGTGCGGAGGCGGAGGACCAATAGCGCGTCGGACTTCGACGAGTACCGAGTCCCAACCCCGCAAGCGGAGGCTACTTGCCCTGGCCTCGGGCTTCGCGGTAGCGGGCGTAGAGGTCGCTATCACGAGAGAACTTCGCGAAGATCGGAACCTCTTCGGGCTTGATGTCGAGCCCGATCGTGATCGTGCACTCGTTGTTCACGAGCCACATATCCAGCGCGAGCAAGAGGTACGTATCCTCGTCTGTCGTGCCTTCGGCGGTCCCACAGCGCAGCGCGTACATCCGCTGAAGGAGCTCCAGCTCCTTTTCGTAGGGCGTTCCGGCGAGCTGCGACTCGACCTCGGACATGAGCTCGGTGTCCTCGAGAAGCTGCAGCCGCGGGATGTCCTGTTCGTCGATCGGAAAGATGCTTCCGTCGCTCTGGAACATCAACACGTTGGCCGTGAGGTTGTGACCGACTCCGCAGAATCCACAACCGTTGAGCAGTCCCGCAAACCCGACGATGTGGTTCGCCTCGGCTTCTCCGTAGCGCTTGCCGAGCACGGCGAGGACGTCGCCGATCATCTTGCCGAACTTCAGCAACCCAGAGACGCCGTAGGTTCGGACGTACTCTTCGTTGATGGCGTCTTGATGCCATCCGAATAGCGTCGCGAACATTGGGTTGTACGCCGCGAGGAAGAGCCGCTGACCGACTGACAGCTTGGTCTTCATGAGGAGCCTCCTGCCTTGATCTCGGCCAACCGACGCGCGACTCGCTTGGCAGCGTCTTCACGGAGACCTTTGCCAGCAAACCATTCCTGCGCTTGCTCAAGTGTTGTGACGACCGATGCTCGGGTGTCGTTTGCCTCGTGGCAGACCAGCAGCGCCAACCCACGGAAGCGCGGGCGAGTGGCAAACCAGGCAGTTCTGCGTTTTCCGGCCTTGATGCGGCGTTGAAGCTCGATGAGTGCGGGCCGAGCGAGAAGCTGACAACTCTCAAGTTTGGTGAGGTCAAAGAGCACACAGACCGAGGGGTCGGCCTCGGCCAAGAGCTCCCATACTTGGCGACCGAAAGCGGTCGCATCCTCCTCGACCAGCCTGCCGGCGAGGGCGACTGTCGCGAGTGACCCGTTGAGCGTGATGCGGTGGGACGAGGAAGCCAGACAAACCTCAAGAGCTACCGACAAACGACTAGCCCAGCGGCCGTAACTTGTCTAGATCGTGCCGCAGTGGCGCATTGCTCGAATCCGCCACCGGCCGCGGGGACTGTTCCAAAATGGGATTTTGGATCTTGAATTTGTTGCAGCTTGGATTACGGTGGTGGTGTCGAGCATAGGACTCTTGCTCGTCCCACTGTCCGTTTCCCGAGTTCCTGGTGCAATGGAACTCCGAAAGATCACTCTCCGATGAATAGCAAATCGAAAACCCGCATTCCTGCTTTCTTCTTTGTCGGCCTCCTGGCCGGTGGCTGTGACCAAGCGGAGGGACCCGGGGATGCGGAGCAGTTGGAAGCTCAGGATGAAGCGACAACACCGGACTTCGAGCCGGAATCCGCTGACTTTGCAGCCGAGACGCAAACTCAGGCGGGAAACCACGGCAACAACAAATGTCAAAAGGGCATCGATCGCTATCCCGAGCATGGCGTCTACGACACGACGATCGTCTACATGATCGATGAGGTTGCAGCTCCCGGAGAGGGCCCCTTCCTGCCGATGGACGTCGAGCGGAACACTTTGCAGTACCGCACCGACGCCTATGCGTTCTTTGATGAGCAATATGGCATCGAGTTCGATCCCACGGACCCCGCCAACCAGTTCGCCAGCGATGGCCTCGGTGGGCAGGTTCAGGTTCAACCGATCAAGACGGGCATTGGCGACACGAGCACGCATCAAGTCTACGGCGTGGATGCCCAGGACATCCCGCAATGGCGAAACAAGATGCCTCTGACCAACGTCGCGTTCCGCGATGACGGCTACTTCGTCTTCATCCTCTCCGACTTCACCGCCCATGGCGAGTTCGGTGGTGCCGGGGGCCAGACCCTGCGGGCAGGCGACATCCTGGTGTTCGGCGACTACCGCATGTTCGACCACAAAGATCGTCTGTTGGACACGATCCACTACCGAGCGCTCACGCCCGCGACCGTCAACCCGTTCGCTGGAGCGGCGTCAGCCTCCGATGGTGCGAGCTTCGTCGGGATCACGTGCGCGCTTGAAAGCGACATCTTCGGCGAAGGACTCGTACGTGGTCTCGGGGAGATGCGGCCGCTGCCCGATGGGTCGATGGACCTCGACTTCCGGTACGTCATGCGGTTCCCGTCCCGCCTGCATGAATCGGAGCTCGAAGACGCGAACTGCAAGATGCTCCGCCCCCTCTAAACGAGCGTGTTCCGCTGGCGTGATGCCGGCGAAGATGAAGCCCCGGTTCGATTGGACCGGGGCTTTTCCGTTGCGCGTTCTACGGAGCCGGAACTCCTGCACGCATGGAAGCGCGCTGCCGACTCGGGTCGCTCGAGCTACGATGCTCAGCCGTGCACAGCGTCACTCGATTGTGAAGCTGATCGCCCCTGCGGGGACGCTGACCTGAGCGGATGCGGATAGCGTGGGTTCGGGCCAACTCCACGGATACACCTCGCAGGCGTCCTGGCCATCTCCGCAGTCGCAGGTCATTCCGTCTCCGTCACAGCTGGTGGAAGCGACGAGGTCGAAGGTGTACTCGCCGGCCTCGAGTTCGTGCCGGCGGTCGCACACGGATGAGCATGGGGGATCGGCACACTCGGCGGGGAAGTCGAGGTACTCGTATTCGCGGGGCGTCCAGTCGTAGGTGTGCGTCGCCCCGGGGCCGATGCGGAGCACTGATGCTTCGGGGCATGCGCCGCAGTTGGAGCATTCGTCGGCCATCACTCCCTCGCAGCTCGGGGTGCATGCGCGGCCTTGCCAGTTCACGACCGAGCCATCAGCACGGGTGAGCCGGAATAGATCGGTCAAGCAGTCACTCTCGTAGCCGACGTACACGGCCGTGGCCAAAGTGTTCGTGATCTCGATCGGGATGAGCAGGTTCGGGACCGGTCCGTCGAGAAGTTCGGGGCACAGCGGGCCCTCGGTGTCGACTCCGCCCGTGCTTGTATCGGTCGACGAGACGCCGCCCGAAGTGCCCGACCCTGAGCCGTTTTCCTGCCCGACGACTGGCCCGCATCCGAGCAGCATTCCCGCGGCCGCCACAACCCAACGACAATCCATCGCGCAGGAAGGTAGCACCGCGGTGACGGGCGACCGGCGCTCGCCGTCCGGCAAGAACTGCGAGAACAAGAACTCGTGGGCAGGCAGGACGTGGTGACTTGGGCGCTGCGACTGCCCCCGCGGGGCGAAGAGCCCCGAGTCCGGTGCAGATGTACACGGGCAAGCCGGTGGCATGATGTTTGCTCCCTGTCCCTTCGTGCGCCTGCCGCTTCTCGTGTTCATGACGGTCCTGGGAGCCTGCAGCGCCCGGCCTCTCTCGGCGACGAGCGTGGGGCCGATGGCAAACCACGTCGAGGTTCCCCTTCACCTGTACGTTGGCGTGAACCGGCGTGGTCCTGTCGTCACGCCCGAGGTGTTGGGCGAGTGGGTCGGGCAGGCTGCAACCGACTTCGCTCCCGCCGGGTTCTCGTTCGAGGTCGCGTCGGTGCACTATGTACCCGCGGCGTCCATCGACGCTCGCACGCGACGTGGGCGGCAAGGACTGTCGGCGTTGGGCACCCGTGATGGCGTTCACATCGCCGTCGCAGGGCCACTGCGACGACCCCGTAGACGCGCGACCACCCGTGGGAGTTGGTTGCCTCGTCAACGTGTCATCGTGCTGAGCAACGCGGCCAGCCGGACGACCCTCTCCCACGAGATCGGTCATGCGTTTGGCTTGGAGCACGAGCGTGCGGCCAAGAATCTGATGTGCAGCTGTGATCGCGACCCCCAAGCCCGTTTCTCGGAGATGCAGCTGGCACGAGCTGCGACCGCGGCGGCACGTTGGCAGCGATAGAAGGAGCGGCTACGAGCAACGAACAGCTGGACCACGTCGCTACGCCATCTCAGCCCTCGGACAAGATCGTCGGGGGACTGGGCTCGCCGTCCATGTAGTCCGCGGCCGCGAGGCGACCCACGGTCTGAAGTGCGCGCACCATGACCTTGCCTGTATCCGGGTAGCCGCAGACCTCGTTCGGATCGCGGTGTCCGATCGCGAGGTAGACGAGGTCTTCGTCGAACGGGTTCGCGATCTGGTGGGCGACGCGTGTGCCCGCAGGACACGAAATGCAGTCTCCCGCCCGGAGCTCCCGCGTTTCTTCCCCGTAGCGCAAGGTGCCGCGGCCCGAGGTCACCACAAAGACCTCGTCCTCCCGGAGGTGCCAATGGAACGGGCACCCGACCATGCCGGGCCCGAGTGTGTTCTCGACGACCCCGAGGGTGCCGCCGGCGTTGCGCATGTGGGGGGTGAGGACTTTCCATCGGGCGCCCCACGGCGCCTCTCCGCTCCCCTCTACGGCTGCGTCGTCGATGTTCACCACAGGGTCGAACGGTGCGCGGATCATGGCTTCCCAGAGGCTACGTCGACCGGTGCGCCATCGCGAGCATGGATAGCCGCGGCCACGGATCTCGCTGCGTGTTACGCGCGTCGAAAGTTTTTGTCAGGGTGGGGTCCCCAAACGGGAGAGGAGGTTGAAGTGTTCGCGGCCAAGACAGACGCGGAGCTCTGCGAAGCGAGTTCCGAGGGCCAACCCGCAGCGTTTACGGAGTTGGTTCGGCGTTATCAGGGCGCCGTTTGTGCGGTGACCTATGCCGCCACCGGTCGGCGGGATGTCAGTGAAGACCTCGCGCAGGAGACGTTTCTCATCGCGTGGAAGAAGCTGCCTGGAATCGCCGCGCCCGAGCGGGTTGGCGGATGGCTCGCAGGAATCGCGCGGAATCTGGCTCGCAAAAGCAGGCGTGCCGTCGTCGATGTGCCCCTAGCAGACATGGAATCGATCGGGGACGAGGAGATGGGCATGGAGGAGACGGTGCTGGAGAAAGAGTCGCGACAGGAGGTCTGGAGGTTGCTCGAGACCTTGCCATCCCGATACCGGGAGGTCTTGGTCCTGTACTACCGCGAGGGTCGCTCGACCGACCATGTCGCCCAGCGACTTGGGATCAGCCGGTCGGCCACAGAGCAACGTCTGTCCCGGGGCCGCCGACTGCTCCGAGACAAGGTTGAGCGCGCCCTGGAGCGGGAGCTCTCCCGGACCGCACCGTCCCCCGCGTTTGCCCGTCGTGTGGCGGCCGCTCTTCCACTGAGTCCCATCGCCACAGGAGCCGGTGCCGGGTCCTCGAAGCTCTCCCCCTGGTTCGGCGCTCTTGGAAAGACAATCATCATGAAGAAGCTCGTTGTCGTGGTCACTACACTGGCCCTTGCCGCTCTTGCGTACGGGACGTTTGCCAGAGGTGGCGCCGAAGCAGACTCGAGTTCGGGGCTTTTGCCCGCCGACGATGGCTCGCCTGCCGTGCCCCACCGGGGAACAACCGCCAGTTCTGCCGTGGCGAGGCTCGGAGGTGTTCGCGGGGTGGCTCTGGAGTCGAGTACGAAGGAGCCGCTCCTCGGCGCGGTGGTGACGATCACCACGCCAAGTGGGGGCGCTGCGTTCGCCAGCGAACGCGGGCGCTCGGCGTTGGCGATCGTTCCTGTCGACGGGGATGGGACCTTCACAGTGGAGGGGTTGTCGCCAGGGCGTTACCTCGCGGCAGCCAGTGCTCCCGGCCACTACTCTCCGCAACGTGCGTCGTTTCTCGTCCGGACCGGAGAGACGACGCCCGACGTGACGGTGCTGCTTGCCCGTGGCGGGAGTTCGGTATCGGGCGTGGTCGCGGATATCGGCGGAGGCCCGATCGAGGGGGCGGTCGTCCGCGCAGAAGGTGGAGGACGGACCTTCGCGGCGATGTCCGACGCGGAGGGACGCTTCGCCCTGAGGGTGCCGAAGGGAGGGTACGGGCTCCTCGCATGGGATGAGGACTATGAGCGCACCGAGCAACACATCATCGTGCGCGGATCGGCGCAGACCATCGACTTTCAGCTGCTCCCCGCGTCATCGATCTCGGGCCGGATTGTCGGGCAGGACGGTCGCACGCCCGTGTCAGGTGCTGTCGTGTCCTTCGCTGAGGAGGTTCGACGGGGGAAGTCTCGAAGCAGTCGAAGCGCCCGGAAAGAGGAGAGGGTCGTGTCGGGACCCGACGGGCGGTTCACGCTTCGAGGGCTCTCTTCCGCCAGGTATCGGCTGTTCGCGAGTGCTGACCATCTTGCGACGGGCGTGCCCACCGAGGTCACGTTGGGCATCGCTGAGCACTTCGATGGACTGGTCGTCGCGCTCGACCCTGCGTTTAATGTCCACGGACGGGTCGTCGACCGCGCACAGACCTCGGTGGGAATCGCCGGCGCCTCGGTGAAGGTCTCCGGACGAGGCGGCCCGAGCACGGTGACCGCCGATGACGGGACGTTCGTGCTGCTTGGCGTGAGCCCCGGCGAACACCCTCTGATGATCGATGGGCACGGATTCATCCCCTCGACGTTTGAAACGAGGGTCGAGGTCGAGGCTGCAGATGTCGAGGGCGTCGAAGTTGCCGTCGAGCGTGGGGCCGTCGTGTCTGGACGGATCGAGCCGCCACAGGCCGCCGATGTGCGCGTCAGGCTGCGCAAGGAGCAAGGCGGACTCGAGGTCATGTTGAAGGGCAACATGATCAGCCACGCTCACGTCCGCAGCGACGCAGAAGGGCTGTTCTCCATCTCTTCGGTACCGGTCGGTGACTGGAAGCTCTCCGCAGAAGGTACGGATGGAAGCCTCGGCGAGGCGGACATCTCAGTGTCTGATTCGGGGATCGACGGCTTCGAGCTCCGCATGGAGCCGCGCCCCGTGATTCGGGGCCGAGTCGACGCGGGGGACGTCTCCGCCGCCGGATTGACACTGCGACTCACCGAAGACCAGGGTTCGAGCGAGGCCATTGCGACCCGGCTCGCCCGCGGGAACGTGCAGAAGGCCGTTACAGATGCGTCCGGCAGGTTTGAGGTGGTGGGTGTCAACCCCGGCACTTATCGGCTGGCGGTCGAGGACCGCCACGGCGGCCTCTGGGTTCGGACGGGGGAGCCCGAGGACGACCCGGGTCTTGCGCTGGATGTCTCCGACGAAGACATCGACGATGTTGAGCTGCACGTCTCGGCGCCGCAGGGATCCATCGAGGGCGTGGTCAAGGGTGTGGATGGCCCGCTTGAAGACGCATGGGTCACGCTGTGGAGCGAGAATCGGTCAACCCCTCTGCGGAGCACTCCACGGACGGTCACCGATGCAGAAGGGCACTTCTCGTTCGCAGGTCTGGCCGATGGTGTCTATACGGTTGCCGCGGACACCGAACGTGGCAATGCGCGGGGTGAGGCGACCGGCGTCTCCGTCGGTGACGACGTCGAGCTGGAGGTCGAGGAACTCGGGCGCATTGCGGGTACCGTGAGCCTGGACGGGGAACCTCTGCCTCGATTCGAGCTCACCATCGGAGGCATGCGGAGGCGTTTCCTCAGCGACGAGGGCCGCTTCGAGGTCTCGGGACTGCCCAACGGTCAGGCGGTCCTGGTGGTCAACGCGCAGGAAGGATGCGCGACGGTCCTCGTGGACGTCCAAGCCTCGATGGACGGCATCGAAGTGGCGCTGGGCGAATGGGGGACGGTCACCGGGCGGGCTGTCACGCCCGAAGGCGACCCCGCTGCCAACGTCTCGATGAGCTGGTCGATGCGAGGCGGAGAACGCGGCCGCAACGCGCGGCTCAATCGGCAGCTGGCCGGTGAGACGACGAACACGAATGCGGATGGCCGCTTTCGTATCGAGGGTCTGGGCGAAGGCCGAGGCCGGATCCGCTTCGGCGGGGCAGGCCTGCTCGCTTCGGGGACGGTCCGTGCGGAGTCGGTTGTCTTTGTCGAGTCGGGGGCCGAGGTCGATCTCGGCGACGTCGTGATACGCGGAGGGGCGCCGATCCCTGAAGACGAGCGCGGTAGCTTGGGGATGCGGGTGGTGGCGGGCTTCGAGCCGCCACCTGCGGACGGCGGGAAGCCCATGGCCGTGGGCGCGCCTGAGCGTCCCCTCGAGCTATGGATCTCGATGGTCGAAGCATCGGGCCCCGCAGCCGAGCAGGGTCTTCGAGCAGGGCAGCGGGTCTTGGCGGTGGACGGGGAGACCACCGAAGAGGCTGGAGCGAGTGCGTTGGCGGTGAGCCTGAGCAGCACTTGGGTCCAAGCGGGTCAGAGCTACACGGTCGTGGTCGAGACCGACGACGGAGACAAGACGGTTCAGCTCGCGGCGCGGCCGGTCACGAGACGCCGCAAGACCGGCCGCTGACCCCGTGGCTTCTGGGGGCTCTGGTGCCCGACCTTCGAGCGCAAACTGTGCGGGGCGGGGGGCCGCGCTCCGGGCTACGAAGCAACTCGCCCGTGCAACACCAGGACCTGATCTCCTCCATCATGACTGCGGACCCCGAGACGGTGGATGTCGGCGACCAGCTCAGTCGCGTCCGACGCCTCATGGCCGAGAAGCGGTTTCACCACGTGCCGGTGGTGGACGGCCGACGGCTGGTCGGCCTACTGAGCGCCACGGACATGATGCGGTTGAGCATCAGTGCCTACGGTGCGGACGCGAAGACGGTGGACGCCATGCTCGACGCACAGTTCTCCATTCAACAGGTGATGACGACCGGCTTGTTCACGGTCCACAAGGAGCAGACCGTCCACCACGCGTCGGACAAGCTCAGAGGGGGCGACTTCCACTGCCTTCCGGTCGTGAATGACGATGGCGACCTCGAGGGCATCGTGACGAGCACCGACCTGATCCAGTATTTGTTCGACCAGGGCTGAGCCGGGAGACCCTGCGGTCGCGAAGGCGACGAAGGCGGCCCGAGACACAGGTCTACGGCTCTAGAGCGGTTTCCCCGGGCTCTTTGGGTGCCCGACCCGGGCGGTCTGGCGACCGTGACTCACTTCGCTGCCACACCAGTCCGCTTGCTCCAACTCGTCTCGCAAGGCGTCCAGGTCGTCGGCGCGCTGGGCAGGGCGTTCCGCGTTGTTCGAAAGGGTCATGCCCACCAACAGAGCAAGCGCTGTGCCACCTCCCATGGCCGCCGTTTGGGGGACCTTCTCGAGGTTCTCGCTGCGAATCGTGTCATTTTACGACGGCACGGGTGTCATGACTGACGGGCTGTCCGAGTTGCTGCCCCCAACCACGGGCCGCGATGGTCCAGAGGAGGGCGATGCCGCGCGACGCTCCGGAAGTGGCGTGCGGCCTCGAGCACCGCGCGGCCGTTGCTGGCCTACGCCTTCGACCAACCACCGACGTCGTGGTGCCACATTCATGTAGGGAAGTGGCCCAGGACCTGTGGATGTCAGCGCGGCGAGGCCCGCTTTTTTGGGCCGCAGGGCTGCCGCATTTCGGTCCCTTGCAAGAGTGATGGTCCGGCTGGCCACACCGCGCCGCCCATACGTGCCGCAGGTGGGATTGCATGTAGAGCTCTCTCGGTTCGAGTGGACGTTGTTCAACGAACGTCAACGGCCTTGTGTCCTTGTGGCTCGAGGAACTCAGCCGCCGACATGAGACGCTTGGCCGGCTGGCCGACCTCGGTTCAGGTACGCCGCGTGTACTTCTCCCGTCATTGCCCCTTTGGTCCGGCAAGGTGTAGACACGCGAATGAAGCGTGCGACGTCTGCCGCATCGCCATCCCAGCATGGGCCATTCCGGCGGCCCGTCGCTGCAAGAGGCGGCTTTTCTGCCATCGGATAGAGACGAGAGCTGGAACGTCATCGGAAGAAGTGCTCATGAAAGAGTTCTCCAAGTTATCGCGTGTGTACATTGTCGCGGCTTCGTCCCTGTCGGCCTGTCTCGGCGCTTGCGACTCTCGGACGCCAGAACCGCCCGCTCGTCCGGCCGTCGACGGTGAGACCGGGAAACCGCTCGCAGCTGTGGCAGCGGACGCGGGCGGAGATACAGGCACCAGTACCTGTGATTTCGATAGTGCTTGGCTCACAAAGGGCGCTCTTCCGACTGAAGTCAGTGGGGGGACACAGTGCGGCTTTCACCAGTTCATGTGGCACGCGTTCTCCCAGGTCGTCCAGCCCTCGGCCACGGCAGGGAAGTTGGTGCTGGAAACGTGGATGCCCACCTACGGGGTTTTTGTGGGCGCAGGAGAGAGCCCGGCCGCATGGGGGACGGTGCCCGCGAACGCGTGCTCCAGTCAGGGCGACGGCCAGGCGCTCGTCTTCTCGGGGATCACGAAGCAAGCTGGTGTACTGCAGCCCCTGATCGATCAGCAGGGGGAGAAGGTCTACTACGGCGTTTCCCTCAACAAGACCGCATACGACTTCGTGACGAGCTGTGAGCTCTACAAATACGGTTGCGGCGCCCAGCTTGGACGTAACGATGCTGGGGTTGATCTCATCCAGAACTACCCGAACCTCGCCTTCCCCGATGGGTCGGCGGAGCTGAAGACGGCCTGGAAGGTCATGACTCCGAGTGAGGCGGCAAGCGGAAACTTCTACACCGTCCGAGGCCTCATTCAGCCCGACGAGGCAAAACCGACCGTTTGCGAGGAGAAGACGCTCGGGCTTGTGGGCCTTCATGTCGTGCTCAAGACCCCGGATCACCCAGAGTTCGTTTGGGGCACATTCGAGCAGCGCAGCAATGCTCCCGACTGCGAGGCTCTCAGCGCACCGACAACGGCGGGAAGCTGGACCTTCTTCGATGACGCGACCTACCGGGCTTGCACTGCCGAGCGCTGCACGAATACCTACGTCCCTGGGGTTGCCACGCAGGTCTGTCGCGAGCATCCCTACGGCGACTCGAACCTGGGGAGCTACCCCAACGGCAATGACTGCACGGTGAGCCCCAACCAGCGCATCTGCCAACCGGATGTGAAAGCCCAGCTGCAGGCGAACACCGCCGCGATGAAGGCGATCAACACCAGCGCGCAGGCTGCCTTCGCAGGGGCGTCGGGGTTCGGAATCTGGGCGAACTACGAGCTCACGGGCAACATCTGGACTTCGGATGGATCCACGGCCGCAAAGGGGGTGGTGCCACCGGTGCAGCGTGCTTGGAGCGGGTCGCTGTCGTCCGCCAACATCACGATGGAGACCTACGTTCAGAATGGTCAGGCGGGCGTGATGAACCCCGCGAGCTGTTTCACCTGTCACTCCATGGTGTCCAGTGACGGCACCCCTGACCTACCCCCTGCGGGGATCAGCCACATCTTTCACGAGTTGGTCCCGGGCAACGGCGGCTGCTCGGACGGCAAGCTGCCCGCCGCTTGCAACGGAGGCACCTGAACATGAGCTATCTCGATTTTCCCCGGATTCACTTCGCGGGTGGATTCACCGCCAACCCAAGCACGGTGAACAACCCGCCCTTGAACTACCAGCGGGGCAACGATGTCGCCACGCAGCCCTGGGACATGGCCACGTGGTGGAACCCGTACGGCAACGCGATCTTCAATCTGAACCCCGACTGTACGGTCACTGGGGTGCAGACGGCGGGCTCCCTCGCGCCGACCGCTGACACTCTTGATGGCGCGGAGGTCTTCGCGGGAAACACTTCGAGTCCACCCAAGATCGCGGACCTCGATCCACAGCAGCAGAACGTGAGCGAGTGGTGGGGGCTCAATCTTCAGATCGGGCTTTCGGCCAGCACTGGCAAGCTCGGTGGGGACTTCGAAGGGGTGGCCTTCCGGAACATCTGGCCGCAAGCCGACGGGAAAACCTACGGTTCAGGCGCCGGCGGTGGGGTGTATCAGTCGGTCCTCACCAACGTGAAGATCGACCCGGGCACGTCCAATGTGCTCACCGCGCTTAGCGGCTACGACACCTTGTCGGTTCGCATCCACCTGCGCAGCTACAACGGCACCGATGCCACGTACAACTGCACCGCGGCCAATCTCGCAACCCTGCGAACGAAGACGCAGGCCGACGGGGGTCTGAGCAACCTCCCCGACGACGTGTGGACCAATCTTCAGACGCTCTGTCTCTATCATGACCTCGCCTCCCAAAAGAGCGACCCGACCAAGTGCGGGATCATCTACACGACGGTGTTCGTCAACTACCTGATGCAGCGCTGGCTGGGACAAGTCGCCTATGGCAGCTACGGTGATCAGATCCGCACCGCGACCTATCAGGCTCCGAGCCCAACGGTCACCACGGCTTTCAGCTGCGGAAGACTCGTCGGCACCATCGGGCCATACAGTTCCGGGGAGCCGAAGTTCTTCACCGCGGCACGCAACATGGGGCCCCCGTCCGCGGGCAGCGGAGCCTTCACCCCAATGGGGCCGTACTCCAACTTCCACGTCTCCGACGACGGGATTCTGAGCGCGGACTTGGTGAACGCGCTGGCGACGGCCAACCCTACCGTCGGTCCGTTCAAGGACGTGGACAACCTCGAGTTTGCGTTCGTCGGCGGCGACAAGATCGCGGGCGGGGACATCTCCAACAGCGACTTCAACGCGTTCATGGAGGACAGGGGAGGCATCGTGGACGTCCAGCTGAATCCCGCAGACCAGCAGACCGCGAAGAACACTCCGATCTGCGTGCGAACCACCGCCGCCACACCCGTCGTGCGCATGCAGGAGCCATCCTCCGGGGTTTGGCTCAGGGCGGATCAGTTTGTCTTCCGGATGAACCCCGGAGTGACCGCCACGGCGCAGCAGCCCAGCGGCGACAAGGCCCAGGTGAACGTGTACGTCCGGACCTTCGGTCAGGTGCCCCAAGAGGCCGGACTGAAGGTCAACCTGACGACCATGAGCCCCGCGGACTCCTTCGCGTACACCAACCAGACCATTGGCACCGGAGGGACACCCGGCCTCGATTGTGCACCCCTGGGAACACCCACCGATGCGCTCACGTTCGGAGCCAGTGCCTCCGTCGTCAATGGCCTCGCGACCTTCGATCTTTCCGCGACCGACCCAGGCAATCCGAGAGGGTTCATCGACGGACAGGTCTACTTCCTGACCTACGAAGTCGACGGCGGTGCCGCCGGCTTGGTCCAGAACCCCGACGATCTGGTCTCTGTGCTCGTGTTCGAGCAGACCACCGCGGTCAACCCCACGTGGGAGGGCAGCATCCAGACCATTCTCGGTCAGTATGGGCGTCTGTATCCCATCATGTCCCGCTTCGGACTCGACGACTACGAGTCCGTGAGGACCAACGCAGAGCAGATCCGGGCCGTTCTCGAGCGTCCCATCACCGATCCCTTCCACATGCCCGTGACCCGCGACCTCTCCGAGTCACGCCGCCAGCTGATCTACACCTGGATGGACGCCGGGATGCCCAGGGAAGTGACGCTCGGCGGGCCTGGAGGTGTCGCGTTTGCGGGAGCGGATCCGCAGAGCTTGGCGTTTCAGTGCGGCAACGTCGTGGACCGCATCACGGTCAATGGGACGGCGCACGGAGGCGACGGTGGGAGCCCAGTCGCTGGGCAGACACTGCAAGCCGGCGAGTGGTGGAGCGAGTTCGCCTTGGCTTGGGATCCCGCCTATCCGTACATCACAGCAGCGAAGTTCGTGACCAACACGGGGCGAGAGATCGTCGCCAATCGCAACGGCGTTCCCTACCAAGTGCACGTGACGAACTGCAGGGTGACTGGGATTGAGGGCCGCAGTGGCGACTTCGTCGATCAGCTGACGGTGAGCTACCAGCCCGACTCGAACGGCTAGCTCAGACAACGCCCCTTCTTGCTTGCACGAACAGATGGCACAGGGTGCCATTGTTGTGATATCGAGTCGGACGATGAAGCGCGTAGCGGCACTGTGCACCCTCGTGATCTCCGGTTGTTCATTCTTCCTGCCCGCGGATGTTGTCCGACCGCGGGCGTCCGCGGAGCTCGAATGCCCTGCCGAAGAAGTGACGCTCACCGAACTCGAGGGTCGATGTGGGAAAATGGCCGGGGAGGTCTACCACTGCACGTTGATGGCCGTGGGATGTGGAAAGAAGACCATCTACGTTCACCCCGAAGGTGGCCCATGGATGCGGAACGGAGCCATCGAAGCCCACGGAGGGTAGGCCGGAGTCTCGAGCGCGACGTCTACGCTGCTGAGCAAGCGGTCGTCGCGAAGAGGTCTCCTTCCGCCGAAGCGGCGCCGACAACAAGACGAGGCCAAGGGCGGCCGTTGCGGAGATGACGCGGTCGAAATCGTGGCGCGGACGCCTCGGCCACGGCACTACTGGATTCGGTCGCGATGAGGCCCGAGGCTTCGGGTCTCGAGCTTCATCGGCCGCATCGAGCTCGACCACGTCGCAACGCTTCACATCGTGACCGCGAGAGCCCACCAACCGGCTCCATTCACCCGCGCACGCCTCCCGAGAACCAAAAACAAAACCCACCTTGCGGTGGGCTTTGAGCGGGACGGACGGGGCTCGAACCCGCGACCTCCGGCGTGACAGGCCGGCGTTATAACCAACTTAACCACCATCCCAGGCAGTTGTTTTCCCCTCTCGGGGATGCGGTTTGTAGCCGGGCGGCTTCGGAGTGTCAACCCTTCTTCGAAGGAAAAATGCATCGCATCTTGCGCGGGTGTTTTCTGCGAGCTTGGCAGGCCGATCTGCAGGTTTCGCGGGTCGGCAAAGTGGGCCGCAAACGTGATGTCGAGAGGTTGCTGGTGGACCAGGGTTTGCAAGCGCTCTCCCCGCGATGCGGCACAACACCTTGCACCCCCAACGACTCCCTTACCGCCTGCTGCTGCCCGTCCTGGGCGTACTCTGCCTTCCCGCTTGTGGCGACGACGGGGCCGCAGAGGAAGCCGATTCGACAGGGGCGGGGTCCACGGGGATGACGGCCGCGCCAACGACGGACGATTCGACGACGGTCACGACAACGACCAACCCCACGGCGGACGGGTCGACCTCGCAGGCGACGAACGATGAGACGAGCACGGGGGAGCCCGAGGGCAGCGAGGGCGAGGACTCGTCGTCATCCAGTGGGGATCCGGCAGAGGCATGCGCTCCCGAGTTGGGCCTGTATGCGAACGACGACTGCACGACGTTGGCAGAGGGCATCGAGCCGTTCGAGCCGCAGTACAAGCTGTGGAGCGACGGCCTGGTGAAGTTCCGCTACGTGTCCCTGCCTGGTGCCATCGACAGCTCAGACGCGGACTACTGGTCGTTCCCTGTCGGCACCGTGTTGTGGAAACACTTCGAGACGGCCGACGGGGCTCGGCTGGAGACGCGGCGCATCGAGAAGATGTCCGACGACGTCGGGCCAGGTGCGTGGGCGTTCGAGACGTTCGAGTGGAACGAGGCGGGCGATGCGGTGACCGCGGTCATGAACGGCTCGGAGAATGTGCTGGGCACCGACCACGACATTCCTGCTGTGGCGGACTGCTCGCAGTGCCACAACGGTGGTGAAGGCGGGATGGGAGGCGGGGGGGCGACGCACGACGCGGTGCTCGGGTTCAGCGCATTGCAGCTCAACCACGACGACACGGACGTGACGCTGGACTCGCTCGCAGCGGACGGGCTGCTCACCACCGCGGTCGCGTCCGCAGATGCGGTCATTCCGGGCGACGCCACAGCTGAGGCGGCGCTGGGAGTGCTGCACGCAAACTGCGGGCACTGCCATGGTGGTGACACCCCCTCGGGCGGGATGCGGTTGTTTGTGACGGTGGGCCACGATGCGGTCACGCAGACGCCGACGTACATCGACACGGTGGGCGTCGATATCGGGATGTCGGCGGTGATGGGCATCCCGGATTATCGAATTCTCGCGGGGAGCCCGGCCGACAGCGCGGTGCCGTGGCGGATGGGCCAGCGGGACGGTGGCGGCATGGGAGCTGCGCAGATGCCCCCTTTGGCGACCGAGGTCGTAGACGACGAAGGGGTCGCAGCGGTGGACGCGTGGATCAACAGCCTGCCCGCCGGCTGAGCGCAAACGGCGCGTGAAGGGTGAATCTTGGCGGCCCGTCAGAAGTCGGTAGGATCAGGTTCTGCCATGCACCGGTTCGCCGCCATGATCTCTCTGCTGTGCCTCGTCGGTTGCGCCCGAGCGAAGCCAGGCACGGTCTTTGGAAAGCCCACCGTCGCGGACTGGGAGTCCGAAAAGGCCGACCGCCTCAACGACTGCCAACACGACCCGGACGTGCACTCCGAGCGAGATGCTCGGCGCTGCCTCGGAGCCTACGATCGGCATCGCGGTACTGACACCTGCGTCGACGCTACGGCGTGGGTGTCCCGGGTACGTTCCGGAAACGATCAGTGACGTGAGCGCGCTGGCTGTCCTGGCTTCGGCGCTCACGCTGGTGGGGGCCGAGCCTGCGCTGCCCGACGGCGTGCAAGTGGAATGGTCTGGCGCCCCTGGCTGCCCCGACGCTTCGACCGTAGAGGCCCGTATCGCGACGCGCCTCGAGAACCGCGAGGGGCCGCTGCGAGCGTCGGTCGTGATTGCGCTGGTCTCGAACGCTGCGGGGGACTTCGGTCTCTCGCTGGATGTCGAGGTGGACGGTGAGACGGTGCATCGCGAGCTGGAGTCCGCCGACTGCGACGTTCTCGTGGACGCGACTGCGGTCGTGGTCGGTATCGCAGTTCAGCCCGCGGCCTCGGTCGACACCTTGCGGACCGCGGAGTTGGTCGAGACCGCGGACGCTGTCGTCGTGCCCCAAGCTCCGATCCCGCCGAGTCCTGCCGAACCCGAACCCGAACCCGAACCCGAACCCGAGCCCGAGGTCCGCGACGCGGTTGAGGTGCCGCCAGCAAGGTCTCGGGCCCCGTACTCACTGCGAGGCGTGGTCCGCCTGCACGGAGGCGCTGGCGTCGGGGTGCTCCCCGGCGTCTCCGGAAGTGCGGGTGTTCGTGTCGGGTTGCTGGGCCGTCGCTGGCGGGCTGAGGTGGGGGCCGACCGTGCGTTCCAGACCCAGGCGACGTTTCCCTCGGAGCCCGAGGTTGGTGCTCGTTTCACACTGTGGTCCGGAACCGCGCGTGGCTGCTACGTACCCAAGCGTGCACGGCTCGAGTTCCCCGTGTGTGGGGGCGCGTCGGCGAGCCTGATTCGCGCGGAGGGGTTCGGCGGGGCTCGCAATCGAGACGTGAGCAGCTGGTGGGTCGGGGCCGTGGTCGCTTCTGGGTTGGTGTGGCTCCCTCATCCGAACGTCGGGGTGGGGGCGTCCGTGGACGGTTCGGTGGCGCTGTGGCGGCCCGCCTTCGACGGAGAGGGGCGTCCGGGCCTCTACACGCCGTCTCCGGTCGCGGCGCGGGCGCTGGGGTTCGTCGAATTTCGCTGGGGTTCATGAATCCCCGCGATGGTGGAGACTACCCGGGCAGATGAGTCGTCGCGCCAAATCCCGGGCCGTCCCGGAGCCCATGCGCGGGCAGTTCGAGGCGTTGTACCTTGAGCACCACGCGTTCGTGGGCCGCTGCCTGCGGCGATGGGGAATCGCCCCGGCTGCTGTGGACGACGCGCGGCAGGACGTGTTTCTCACCGCGTACCGCCGGATGCATACGGTCGAAGATCAAGCGTCGATGCGAGCGTGGTTGGCCGGCATCTCGCGGCGGATCGCATCGCGGCACCGCCGGACTCGTGAGCGGCACGACCGACGTGTGGACGCACTTGCCACCGTTCGGCCGGAGGTCGTCTCCCTCGAAGACTGGGTGCGCACCCGCGAGGCACAGGCGGTGCTGGATGCGTTTGTCGAGGCGCTCGACGCTCCGAAGCGGGAAGCTTTTGTGCTCTGCGAACTGGAGGGGCTGAGCGCGCGCGAAGCTGCCGCCGCGACGGGAGTCAACCAGGCGACGCTGTACTCGCGACTTCGGGTGGCCCGGTCGTCGTTCGTGTCGATGTGCGCTGCGCTCGAGCGGGACGGGATTCGTGTGCAACCCGAGCACGCGGCCGCGATTCATCAGCAGTCGAACGCCCCCGATTCGCGGGCCGCGATGCGTGGGTGGGTGCTGCTCGCTCCCAAGCTGTTGTCCGCGGGCGCCTCCACCGTGCTGCTCGCCAAGCCAGTGTTCTTGGCTGCCCTTGTCGTTGGAGGCGTGGGGATCTCCTCGGCTGCGGTGCTGGCAAGCCCGGGGTTCACAGGGTCCGTCCCACCGCCTGCCGCACCGGTCGGCGCGCCTGCGGCCGCTGCTCCCAAGCGTCGAGTTGCTGCGGCTCCAGCTCCGACCCGACCGGCGCCGCCCAACCCGAAGGTGCAGGTGGTGGACGAGGTGGGAGACGTGTCTCCCACACCACCGCGGCCGTCCATGCCGAGTCCCGTCCAGGCTCCGCTTCGAGAGGGCGATCTGGCCGCTCAGGTTGCGCTTCTTGGGCTGGCCGAAGGGCACCTGGGTCGAGGTGCATGGCAGGAGGCACTTGCGGCTTCGACATCGTATTTGGAATCGTGGCCTGCCGGGCCCTTGGCCCAAGATGCGGTCCGAGTTGCGGTCCGGGTTCACTGCGCCGCCGACGATATCGGCGCGGCGACTGCCTTCGTTCGCGCCCATCTCCCGGGTGTCGACGCCAAGGCCTGGACGGAGCGTCGATGCAAGAAAAACGACGGCGGCGTCATGAAATCCCCGGCAGGCGGAGACTGACCCAGCATGGACTATCGAAGCTTCTTACCTTTGCTGATGCTCGCCGCGTGTGTTGCCAACCCGGAGGAGGTCGTTGCGAACGACGAGTTCGCGGGTGTCTACAACGTGGTCGACGTCAACGACAACACGAACCTCGAGTTGCTCGAAGATGGGACGTTTCGAACGATCACCGTCGGGTGCGACTTCGAGGGCGGTACGTCGGGCCTGTGGTCGGTCGTGGAGGGGGAGATCGTGTTGAAGGCTGGCCCGGAGACTCCGATGAACTGGCGCGAGGGCTTGTGTCCGAGTGAGTGCCTATCGTGGTCGTACATCGGACCGGAAGGGTCTGGTCTGACCTCGATGAGCGAAGAGGTGCGCCTCGTCCCGCAGGGTGACGGGGCGTGGGGCGCGGTGTTCATCGACCTCACTCAGGAGTGGGAGATCGAGGGCCAGCGAGTCGCGGAAGGTGGCGTCTGCATGACGTGTGGTGTGGGGCCGAGCCCGTGTGACGACCCGTTCTCCCACGACCCGTACTCGGGCGGATGAGGCTGGGGGATCTCCGGGGAGAGCTGCCTCAGTGCGCCTCGTCCATCACGCGGCGGGCCACCATGACAAGCTTGGCGCCCTGGTCGGATGCATCGCTGGCGTGGCACAGGGCGCGCTCGGCGAGTGAAAGCGTGCGTCGCAGGAAGTCGGAGGCACCGTGTCGGGCTTGCTGAGCACGTGTCGTCGCGATCGCTCGGCCCAGGACGCCCGGTGCGCTCCAAACCGCGAGGGGCTCGAGCCCCACCGCGACGACGGCATCTCGTAACGAGTCTCGGTCGTAGAACGCGACCTGCCGTCCCAGCTCGACGCCATCGGGAAGCTCGGAGTTCGCCCGCTTGTGATTCCAGTTGGGGACCTCGATGATCACGACGCCGCCGGGCGCGAGGTGGCGAGCCGCAAAGTGCAGCGCGGCGGCGGGTCTCTCGACCAGGTCGAGCTGGTCGATGAGCGAGATGACCTCGTACTGTTGACCCAGGTCAGCGCCACCGTCAGCGTCCATTTCGTAGACGTGATGGTTCGCGGCTGCCAGGGTCGGATCCGTGTCGGTTCCCTCGGTTTCGTATCCCCAAAGCCGGAGCTGATCCAGCCAAGCACCGTCGCTACACCCGATGTCGAGGGCGGTGGCGCCTTGCATGGGGCTGCGAAGGCGGCCGTGCAGCAGTCGGTCGTAGAGGTCGAACGCCCGGCGATGTTGCCGCCGTGCTGCGCCGTTGAGCACGAGCGCGGAGGTCCCGGGCTGTGTGGCATGACGCCCCGTCGTGTGGACGAGGCCACATGCGGTGCAACGCGCGACGCCGATGGGATCTTCCCACGTCCCGACGATGAAGCGCCGGTCCTGGTTGTGGCACAGCGGGCAGTCGAGGTGCGGGATCACGTCGTCGTTTGGTTCGGCCCACATCGTGTTCTGTACGCTTTTACGTGCGGCCCGACGGAGAGGTCCGCCAGTTCGGTTGTGGGCCATGGTGGTATCTGCGCAACGTGTCTGGGCTTGGTCGCGTTACGTGATCCACCTTCTGTATACGTAGCGCTTACCGTTTTGGATCGATCGGCCGGAACCGCGACATGGTTGTCGTGACCGGATCGAGAACAGCGGGGGACGGCAGAGCAGCGCAGGGCACGACTGTCAGGCCGGCCGATTCGCGGTGCACGACCGCGCGCAGGCGAAGTTTCGCTATCTCGAACGGCCTGTTTCGTTCCGCCCCCATGGCGAAACCATGACAGGTGCATCACAGTTAATTCATCGGTATGCGATCGAGCTGGTTCCCAGGGTTTGGGGCGGCTCTGTTCGCGGGTGCACTCGTCCATCTTTCGGGGTGCAACGCGGCCGAGTCGCTCGCGTCATCGTCTCGAGAAGTTGCTTCCAACGCAGCTTCTGAGGCCGTCTCGCGACGAACACTGCTCTTCCAAGAGTCTGCGCTCGAGGTTGGAGAGCTCGGGAAGAACTGGCGTGCGTCTTCCGGTGTGGATGTCGGTCGATTCGTCAGCAAGCGACACCGAGGGGTGTCGTTCCACGCGGCAGCAGGAGGCCGGGTTCGGGCGCGCACCGGAGCGTTGCCCGGGACATTCGGTCGGGCGACGAAGGCCAAGGTGCGTCTGAGTGCGCGGGATGCTTCGCCGGCGCACCCGGTCACCGTGCGTTTCGAATTCTTCAGCGCTGCTGGGGCCGTGGAGTGGTCGCGGTCGGTCACGTTCGTCGACAACCGCTGGAAGAACGTCTCTCTGCGGCTTCCGGGGAGAGAGAGTCTCGCCATGGCGTTGCTCTCGCCGATGCAGGATGTGTCCTCTTGGGGCATGACGTTCGAGAGCGAGTCTGAGGTCCAGATCCAGAAGTTCGAGCTCTGGCGCCAAGGAGCACCGAAGGCCCCACCCCTGGGACTGGCGATCCTCGACCTTGCCGTAGGAGAGCCCGCAGCGATGCAGGCCAGTCGAAACTTGACCAGCGCCTGGCTGCGGGATGAGCCCGTGATGCGGCTGGACACTGCGTTCGATGGCCTCGTCTCTCTCCACCGCCAGATGGCGAGTACCTTCCCCGGCGTGCCCGATCTCGAAGAGCGGGTTCCGCTCACCTCCTCGATCTACGGGGGCGCACAGACGCTTTGGCAGTTGGCGGAGTCGGCAGTTGGAGAACCGCCGCGCGCTCGGAAACCGAGCGCGCGTTTTCCGGCTCCGAAGCCTCCGGTGTCCTGGGTCGGCTCAGAGTAGACCCGGTCTTGGACGCGTGACTGTTGCAGTGTTGTGCCTCGCGGGCGTGCGGGGGACAATCGCAGCGTGATTCGCTGGAGTGTGGTGCTCTCCTTGGTTGGGGTGGGGTGTGCGTTCGAGAGTGGCGGTGCTGGAGCGGCCTCCGGGATGACGATCGGGGATACTGAGACCACGGGCACGACCGGGTCCACAGGGGACACGACGGACTCGACCGGCCCCAGTGGAACGACGAATCCAACGGACCCGACGGACCCGACGGACCCGACGGACCCCACCGACCCATCCTCGACAGAGAGCACGAGCACGTCGTCGGGCGACACCAGCACAACCTCGGGGGAGGACACGGGCGAGTCCTCTTCGACCGGCGGCCCATCGTTTGAGCTCTGCGACGACTCGCTCGCCGCTCTGCGCGCCTGCTACGACTTCGCAGATGCAGATTCCGGAACGCTGTCGGATGGGTCCATGCATGGCAACGACGGCACGACCATCGCGCTGACGCTCGAAGGGGGTCCATTTGGTGTCGCCGCCCGGGGAGCCGATTCCTCCATGATTTCCGTTCCCGACTCGGCGACGCTGGACATCGTCGGTGACATCACGTTCGAGGCCTGGGTTTGGCTGGATTCACTCCCCAAAGCCGGCCGTGCGGGCATCCTCGACAACGATGGACAGTACTCGCTGATGGTCTACGCCGACCAAGGGTTGCGGTGCAACGCTGCGGGCGCGGCGGTGTTCTCCGCCCCGGTTGTGACTGGCCAGTGGTTTCATGTCGCATGTGTCAACGACGGGAGCGATGTGACCCTCTGGGTCGACGGCGTCTTGGAAGAAAGCGAGCCCAGCAGCGGCTCTCTCCCGGCTGGGAACATGCTCGAGATGAGCTTGGCCGACACCAGTCCCGGGTTCAATGAGCCGCTCGACGGCCTGTTGGGCGGGGTTCGGGTGTGGAGCGTGGCGCGCTCGGCGACGGAACTCGCCGAAGCCGCGGGCGTCCTGTAGACGGCTGCATTCATCGCGCGAGGTCGATCAGGCGAACCCGGGTTCGCCGGAGGTCGACGGTGCCATCGAGCATCTGCGCGAATCGGAACGTCACGCGCACACCCCGGCTCGGGTCGTCGACGAACGGGCACTCTGCGGACGCCCATTGCAGCGTCCACAACAGGAACATCTGCGGTCGCCCCAGTGCGGTATCGCGACACGTCGCCTTGTAGCGGGTTTCAGTGGCCCGCAACGCGGCCCGAACGCGAGGGGTTTGGAGTGAGGTTTGGTCGATGATGGGCTGGGTCTTCGGGGGCTCGTCGAAGCCGCTGAGGGGAGCCGACGCCGCAAGAAGTCCGCCGAGAATGAACGTTGGATTCACGGGTGGTCCTGTCTTGAAAGCTCGTTGGGAGCGTCTATCTTCTGGTCTGAAGCTACGAGCTGGCCCCTCGCCTGCAACGCTCCTCGTCCGCCAAATGTCAGTCCTCGCCCGCCAACCTCCCCCCAACTCGACGGACGCAGCCGAAGCGCGGGTCGCTACCGATACGCGGACGGTCCCGTACTGCCACGTCGCGATCGTGGCTCGGTTTGCTGATGATGTCGGGATCGAGACGCGGCCATGGCTGCAGCGCCTCGGCCTTCAGCGGACGCAGTTCGAGGTCCCCGATGCACGGGCTTCGGCTCAGGCCTACACCAGTCTGCTGATGGCCATTGCGGAGCAGCGCGATGACTCCGCCTTCTGGTTGGCGCTCGGCCAGCAGTTCAGTTTTCCTGCGATCGGCGAGCTGGGACTGCTCCTCCAAGCCTGCACCAATGGTCGGGACGCGTTGCCCCGCCTGTGCAAGTTCTACGAGATCCTCAGCTGCGGCACCCAGCTGCGTCTGCACTGGCACGACGATGGCGATGCGTCCATTGAGCTACGACAGAGCTGCGCGCCGCACACGGTCGAGTCGCGGCTCAAGTACGAGCTCTTGCTCGGGGGCATGGCGCGAAATGTCGAGCTGCTCAACAGCAACGCGAAGCACACGCCCCCGCGCTACGAGCTCGCCTACGCCCAGCCAGACGACTTGACGTGTCATCGTGGGGTCTTGGGCTCTCGGGTCTCCTTCGGGCACGCGCGGTGCCGCGTCATCTTGGGTTCGGACTTTCTGGACCAACCCTACGCGCTGGCCAATCGGACGATGCGAGCGTTGCTGTCCAAACGCTGCGACTCAGCGCTCGACCGGGTCGTCGAGCGACCGCAGATCGAAGCACTCGTCCGCCGGTCCGTGTTGCGGGCTCCTGCCCTCGACCTCTCCCTCGCCGAGGTGGCCTCGGAGCTGAGTCTCAGCGAGCGCACCCTTTCTCGGAGGTTGCGTGAACGTGGATTTCGCTTCGAGGCGCTTCGCCGCGAGCTCCAGTACGAGCGGGCATGCGAACTCCTCAAGTCGACGAATCTGTCTGTCGCCGAAGTCGGGCACAGCCTGGGCTTCGAGAACGCGTCCAACTTCACCCGGGCCTTCGTGCGATGGAGCGGAGCCACGCCCACCGCGTATCGCCGTAGATTGCAGAGCGCGTGTTCTGCTAGTCGATCAGCACGGGTGGGTAGGAGGCCACGGGGCGGTAGATAGGCCTGATACTCGAGGTTCTGAAACGGCGAGTGTTCAGGCGGTCGCCGCAGTGACGTCGGGTTGTTCGTGCACCTGCACGCGTTGGGGACCGACGGTTGCTTCGAGGCTCCCGAGGACGACGCGCAGGAGGTTCGCTTCTGGCCGACTGAGCAGCTGGGTGGAGAGCACCTTTTGGGCACGCTGCAGCGCCTGTACGCGGACCTCGCCGAGTGTGCCGTTGACGAAGGCGAGCCGGCCGAGGATGGCGTCGCGGCATGCGTCGAGCTCGGGTTATCCGGACTTGGCCCTGGGCCCGTGCGCACCCCGCCCTGTGCCATCGAACCGATGCTTGTCTCGGGCTTCGGCATGCAGCTTCATGCCGCCGTCTGTGTCGATGGTCGCGACCGAAAGCGGCTCGAACGCGTCTGCCGCTATCTGCTGCGTCCCCCGTTTGCGCTGGGTGCCGCGGCGCGCACCGCCGACGGGCAGGTCCGCGTCCACTTCAAGAGGCCCAGCCGAAATGGAGCCACCTACGCCCAGATGAGCCCGGGGCGGTTCTTGGCTCGGTTGTGTGCCCTGGTCCCTCCGCCCGGTGCCCATACAGCTCGGTACTACGGCGTTCTTGCCCCCCGGCACGTCCTGCGCGCTCGCGTCGTCCCCACGCCGGAGGCCACGAACATCCCGACCAAGCAGCTCTCGTTGTTTGTCCCGCAAGGCCAGCTCGAGCTCGCGGCCGACACCGGGCCGGCCCTCGACAAACAGCTGCTCGATGTTGCGCCGGATCGGCTCTCGTGGATGAGCTTGCTCGCCCGGGTCTTCCGGTTTGACGTCTCGGTTTTCCAGCGGTGCCAGGGCCCGATGCGGGTGGAAGGCTCAGAGTCCACGGGATGGCGCACGCAAGTACGCCGATTGCCTCGAGCGGACGATCGGGAACAGCGGCGACATCATCGGGGCACCCGAGGGCAGGGCGCTGGGGAGCTGGTGGATCAGACACCGATGAATGCCGCGTTCGGCGATAGGTCACTGCGCGAGGAGCTCTGGCGGCTGGTGGAAGAGGTATGCAGCCCACTGGGCGGGACCCGGGTGCACGAGCTCGGTCCCGGTCCGAGAGTCTTCAGCCTCCTCGAGGGACGGATCCTGGTCCACGACTTCGACGGAGACGGGCTCCCCGACATCGTCGGGCTCAATGATGCGGTCATCGGTACCGAGGACTTTGCTGTTGCTCGCAACCTCGGTCAGCGACACTTCCGTCTGTCTCGGGCTTCGCCATGCAGCTTCATGCCGCCGTCTGTGTCGATGGTCGCGACCGAAAGCGTCTCGAACGGGTCTGTCGCTATCTGCTGCGTCCCCCGTTTGCGCTCGGTGCCGTGCAGCGGACCACCGACGGACAGGTCCGCGTCCACTTCAAGAAGCCCAGCCGAAGTGGAGCCACGTGTGCCCGGATGAGCCCCGAGCGTTTCTTGGCTCGGTTGTGTGCCCTGGTCCCTCCGCCGGGTGCCCACACCGTCCGGTACTACGGCGTTCTCGCGCCCCGGCACGCTCTGCGCGCTCGCATCATCCCCACGCCGGAGGCCACGAACATCGAGCCCAAGCAGCTCTCGTTGGTTGTCCCGCAAGGCCAGCTCGAGGTTCGACGTCTCGGTTTGCCAGCGGTGCCAGGGCCCGATGCGGGTGGTCCGTGCGGTGACCTGCTCCGATGAAATCGCCGAAGTGCTGCATGCCGCTCGGCCGCCACCGCGACCCTCATCTCGCGGACAGCTGATGTTGTATCTGGCCTGAGCTCTGGCCCCTATCACGCCCTCGCTCTCGCGAGCGGGTCGGCATCCGTACGGGCATTGGCACACTACGGAACTCCTCGAGCGTCCCTCAGACGCCCATCCGGCCCTCGGCGCGCCCGGTTCTGTCCTCAGCGCGGCTCCGGTGGGCACCGTCCGCGTTGCCTGTGACTCGTCTCCGGCCATCTGCGCCGATGCCGCTGCCGGCTTTTCCCAGCTAGTTTCACTCAAGCGACCGTGCCACCCGCATGTCCTTAGCGTCCTGCGCCATTGGGTTCCTCGAAAGGAGGTGTGCGAAGACAAGCCGAGATGGCGGCCAAACCTTGCTCGTCGTCGACGCGCGAGAGGGGCTACGCCTTTGCGACGCTCCGGTCGACCGACAGGGCGGCGTGGGCTGCCCAAGGGGCCCCGGAACGTTCGGGGCCGATCGAGGATAGTATTCTCGAGCCTGCGTCATGATCGAACGTTGGTCGTACACCGCATCGTCTCTCGCGTTCGCCGTGATTGGTGTCTTCGGGCCCTCGTCGGGGTGCGTACGGGTTCGCGTGACGGAGGACCTTCAGGCGAAGGAGGAGCTGTCGTGTGCCGTGGCCGGGAGGACTCAGGTTGAGTGCCGCCGCCGAGGCATTGGAGTCGATCGCTCCATCAAGACTTCGCTGCGGGGCGGGGCGGCGGACCTGCGCCGACACGGCGTCGTCCAAGCGGGACGGTGCGTTTGCGTCGTCTCTGATGCGCGGGGGGTGGACTGTCGCAACGTGTTCTTCTGGACTCGTTTCCAGTCGGGTCCGGTTGAGAGGCTGCGCGACCGCGCCTTTGTTCCCTGGGATGATGGAATCTGCGTAGAAACGCATCGCGACCGAGGGTTCTCTCGGTTCGAGTGCATCCAGGGCGGGAGCATCGAAGAGCGGGTGGATTTCTGGGTCCCAAGTCGCCATGAACGGGTCGGTTTCGGGCGAGGTGCCTGTATTTGCGGAACCGATCCTGAGTCATTGGATGTGTCCCAAGAACAGGAGGTTCGCGGGCACGTTGGCGCCGTCTGCGTGTGGGGGTGGGGCGAAGAACCGATCGAGTGGGAGACTTCGCGCAAGGTTGAGCAGCGGGCGACAGTACTCTCAGTCCGCGGCGGCTTTGCGTCGTACGATTTCAGCGACGTCTGTCAGGTTGCCCGAGAGGGAACGGGGACCGAGGTCGTCGACGCATTGTCAGACCTGATCACGACGGATGCGTCGGACGGTTGAGCCGTACGCCTCAGAGGGCAGGTCCGACTCAGACGGAGCAGCATCGGCCGATCCCTCCATCCCCCCAATGGTACCCCGACAGCAGCGGTACACTCTGCCCGATGACGGAAACTCGGGTCGCGCTGGACGTGATGGGAGGGGACCAAGGAGCCGCGGTCACGATGGAGGCCGCCGCTGCGGTCTCCAAAGACACTTCCATCGACCTGCTGCTCGTCGGCGACCCCGATGCGACAGCGGACCACCGACGGACAGGTCCGCGTCCACTTCAAGAGGCCCAGCCGAAATGGAGCCACCTATGCCCAGATGAGCCCCGAGCGGTTCTTGGCTCGGTTGTGTGCCCTGGTGCCTCCGCCGGGTGCCCACACCGTTTGGTACTACGGCGCTCTTGCCCCCGGCACGCGCTGCGCGCTCGCGTCGTCCCCACGCCGGAGGCCACGAGCATCCCGCCCAAGCAGCTCTCGTTGTTTGTCCCGCAAGGCCAGCTCGAGCTCACAGCCAACACCGGGCCGGCCCTCGACAAACAGCTGCTCGATGTTGCGCCGCGTCGGCTCTCGTGGATGAGCTTGCTCGCCCGGGTCTTCCGGTTCGACGTCTCGGTTTGGCAGCGGTGCCAAGGTCCGATGCGGGTGGCCCGTGCGGTGAGCAGCCCCGATGAAATAGCCGAAGCGCTGGATGCCGCTCGGCCCCCACCGCGACCCTCACCTCGCGGACAGCTGATGTTGTTTCTGGCCTGAGCTCTGGCCCCATCACGCTCTCGCTCCTCGCGAGCGCGTCGGCATCAGACGGTGACCTTGCCGAGACCAGGTGGTTCGTGGATGTAGGAGGGTTGCGCTACGAGCTGCGGCCCAATGGTGAGCCCCTCGTTGTATCCCTGGGTTGCGACGAGACAGAACTGCCCGTAACGTGGATCAAGCAGGATGACGGCACTATCCGCCTCGACGACTCCCAGGACGAGCATCCGACGTCTGTCGTGTTTTCGCAGCCTCGGTGCGACCAAGACGGTTTCCTCTCCTACACGGGGTATCGGAGCTTTCGAGTTTCTCCTGAATCGTCCGAGACGGTGAGCGAGATCGTGCTCTTCCGTAGCAGCCTGTGTGTAGGGGAGGACATCGGAGACGTCTGCGAGGACAACACAGGGGGGAGTGTGGCTCAACTGTTGGCTGCGCCATCGTGTGGTGCGATGGCGGCCAGCCCGAGCGTTGCGACGATTGACTGCGGGGTGCTGGGGTCGGCGATTGGCCGTCGCCTGTCATACCCAGCGACGGAGCAGTCGCTCATCGACCTCTAGAGAGCCTATATCCTGCGGAAGACTGGCTTTTTCGCGAGCCGTAATAAGGCCCTCCGCGCGGAGGAGGCCAATGTATGCCACCGCACGCAAGCCCGGATCCTCGCTAGGCTCCGCCGCAATTCTCGCGAGCACCCTACACACGTCCTCCTTCTTCGATTCCGCATAGCGAGTAAGAGCTCGCACGGCAGCAGTTCGAACCTCAACCAGATCGTCCAGAGAAGCCACCTCCAGCAGCGAATCTAGCGACATGGAACTCGCCCAATGAATCCCGACCGCCATTATGCTCTGAATTCGGACATCCTCATCAAAGTGACGCATCAGCCGATTGCAACAAGCCACAACCTCCGGGGGCGGAGGAGTGTCGGTCCGTCCACCTATCAGAAATAAAGCGTCCAGCGTACGGTCGACATCACCACTCATCAGCTCGTGATGAATCCTACGATACCCCGGTGCACTCATGACACATTCCCTCAGACGCCGCCAGCAAGGGTAGCAGGCATTTTGCGAAGTCACCGTCTCGGCCCTTGCTATTGTCTCACGAATTAGAGAAGCCGCAGCCGGGGCCAAGTTGGGGTTTCGCAGGCTTCCTTGGAGTTCGCGGACCGCTTTTTCCAGCCCAACAACGCTCTGTTCCATCTCCGTGATGTGGTCCCAGTTCCCCCCGCCGGGCTTTGTGAACCTAACCCCGCGGAGTTCTGCGGCAACTCCATTGAAGTCCTTTAGCTGCTCGCCATTCTTACTCGTCTCCGGCCATCTGCGCCGATGCCGCTGCCGGCTTTCCCCTGCTCGTTTCACTTTGAGCGCCGAGAGTCGAGAGGTACTACGGCATCCTCGCAGGACACCACGCCCTGCGCTCCCTCTTCACCCCTCGCCCCGCGGGAGTAGGCGCAGCCCGTGCCGCTTGCGCTCGTCATCCCCGCGCCCGCACGATCGTCCCGGCCAACACCACGCCGCTCGAGAATGGTTGCCTTCGTCAAAGCACTCGCGGAGGGAGTTGCTTCGGATGACGGAAAACAGCGCGGTGGCGCATATTCCACCGCTCGCGTGATCGTTTGGCGGCCGCCGGCTACTATCGAATCGTGGCGTCCGTCATGGTCAACCGCATCCGGAAGATTCTCAAAGGTTCTCTCGTGGCGATGTTCTTCGCGGGGGCCTGCGAGCCCGGCGGGGGCGCGAGCGTGTCGGCGTCGGCCGAACCCGCGATGCTCACCGCCGACGCCCCCGTCACCGCGTTCGAGGTCACGCTGTGCGCGACCGGAGAGCCGCCCCACGGCCTGACAGTCAGCGGAAGATTCAGCTTACGCGCGTTCACGAATGGTGGCAGCAGCGTCGAACTCACCGTCGAGTCGCTTGCGCTCGAACCCGATGGCGACGAGTTGGTTCACACAAACGTCGATTGGGCCCGCAACGATCTCGGCAACTGGCACTCGATTGCGCTCGTCGCCGAGGCAGACTTGGACTCTTCCGGAAGGCGCTGTACCGAGGCGGAGGTCGTTCAGGTCTCCGTCGCCGAACTCGCCGAAGGTCAGGTCGTCGAGCTCGTAGAGGTCAACGCGTCGATCTCCGCCCAATGGTTCGGTCGGGCCTGCGACCCGGACTTCGGCGAGGACAAGCTGTCCGTCGAGCTCGTTCAGCTCTAGCGCCTCGCGCAACAGCTGGGAGAAAACCAGCCAGGAAAGCGGAGTCGGCATGCGAACGTACGGAGCCACGCGCGCAGGGAGTGGCACGTTGCGGGCGACGATTCACGTCATCGCCGCGTCGGCTGCGGGATCGAGCGAGCTCCAGAAGTCCTGGAGCGCTCGCTCGAAAGCCTCCGGGACCTCGAGGTTCGCGAAGTGCCCAGCCTTCGCCAGCTCCATGCACCGGGCCGTGGGGTGAACGTCGACCACGGCCAGAGTCGAGGCGAGTGCGGCGTTGATGCTGCGTTCCTTCTCCCCGCGCAGCAAGAGGTAGGGCGCCGTGCTGCGTTGCAGCGTCGGTCGGTAGTCATAGGTCGCGATCTCCCGGCTCAGCCGCAGATAGGTATCGAGCGACAGGCCCCGGAGCGTCTCGGCGACCCGGCTGGCGACGACTCGGTCGGGCGAGGCGCTGCGGGCCACGAGCGCGGCCATCCCACGTCGGCACGACGACCTGGGGCGTCAACGGGCGGGAACGTTCTCGTGCCTTCGGGAACAGGGTCGACATGGTCTGTATCCCTTCCCTCCGTGGTCGCCGCCGCCGAGCCCGTCCGCCGGGCGGACGAGGGTCGGCACAGCGCCACGATCTGGCACCCCACAGCTGGCGGCGCCGCGTCCGGGCTGTCTCAGTTCCACGTCCTTGGTGAGGAGAACGAAGACCGACAACACCCCAGCGAGCCGGGTTCGGTTCGTCATCGACGAGCTCGACGGCGACTACGGCCGCGGGATCCTGCACGGCTTCGACGTTCACATTCCAAGCGGCGCCTTCGATTTTGAACGGCTCACAGTCCGGGCGCTCAACGAAGGCGGGATGATTCACCTTTGGGCCGACGCTCGGACACCGCCCAACGAAGCGACGCTGCAGGTGGTTCGCCTCGAATCGTAGTCCTTCAGTCCAAGTGGGCCCAAGACCGATCTCATCTCAACAGGGGGGCCTACGTTTCGAACCGCGGGCCGGTTCTGGGTATGTCAACACCTACGGGGACGTGCGGACAGGCGACCCCAACCTCGTTTCCGGAGTGCCACCCCGGCTCCGAGGTGGCATGAATGGTCCACGACTGCATGACCGCGTATGCTGCCGGCCCATACAGGAGTTCCAATGAACCGCCGCAATCTCTTCCAACACGCCCTTCCTCTCGTCATGGCCCTTGGCGCGTGCGGCCCGCAAGTGGAGGAAGAAGAGGAGGTTCGAACCTTCGAGCGACGGCGTCCCGCGTGCGAGGTCTTCTGTGACCTGGTCTTGGATCCGGAGTGTGGTTCCGACGTGGAGTTCTACGAGACCAGGCAGGACTGCATGGACCTCTGTCTGTCGGAAGACGCGGAGTACTGGTTCCTCCAGGACGATGGAACCGACGCGTGCGGTGAGGAGTTCACGAAGCACTACGAATGTGCGGCCGCTTCCTCCTGCGACGCACGCTGGATCATCACCAACAACCCGGCGCGAATCTCGGAAACGCCGTGCGTCGCAACGAGCGAGGCATACGGAGATTGCCAGGGCGAATACCGCGATTAGATCGCACAAACAACACCACAAGCTTTCGCAACAGGAAGTCGCGAGATGAGCACCCAAACAACCAGAACCCTGAGTATCTCACTCCTTGGCCTCATGGCCACCGCCTGCCTCGTTCCAAACGTCATCTGCTATGAGAAAACCTACTCGGTGAGCGGAATGATGTTTGGCAGCGCACCTCTCAATGACGAGCTGCTGCCAGCGGACTTGGCTCTTCGGTGCGTGGACGCCTCGAGCGGTTTCGAGATCAACCTCGAAGATGAAGTCGGCGCGGTCGAGCAAGTCCATTCCGGACAGACAGAGATCTCCGACCAGGCCGACCTCCAGAGACTCGATCACATGATGACTGCGATCGAGGCCGGCGTCGGCTCCTCGATGCCTGCAGCTGATCAGAACTACTACACGGGGGTCATCGAGACAATGGTGGCGCAAATGCACGACGAATGCGTCGTCTATCTCTCTGACGAAGACATCAACTGTACCAGCCATACCGCGGACATCGTCTGCCGCGCGTACCTGCAGAACCCGACTCGCGCTCGCTACCTCGACCTGGACATGGGTGAGGAGTACGTGCGCCCGATTTCCGAGAACTCCGGCTCATACGCAAAGGGTGCAGACGGTTGGTGCTACTACTACAAGAACCCGCCCCCGCAGGGCTCGGACACGGAGGACGCTACGGGCGGCGGGGACGAGAGCTCCTCCACGTCCGGCGGCGTGCCTCCGAATTCGTCGGGAGACGATGGGAGCTCGAGCGCGGATGAGAGTTCGGGTGGGGCGGACGAAGGTTCGGGTGGTGCGGATGAAGGCGAAGTCGCGCCGTTCGGCCCGCTCGCCGAGCTCGTCCATTGCAACCAGGCCCAGACTTCGTGCACGTACGACCCTGCGCTCATCGACAGCGTGTTTGCTGCAGCCAGCGTGGTCGAAGCTGATGGCGCACTGCTCCGACTGCTCGACCCGGCCGAGCCTGGCTATCCGGGGATTCGACTGGAGGGGTTCGATCGGGAGGAGGCGAGCACCGATCTCGCCGCCACGGTCGGTCTGCGCAATGGGGACATCCTTCGGTCGGTCGACGGCAAGGCGCTGACCGATCAGGAGTCGCTGTCGGCGGTCCTCGAGCGGCTGCTGACCCACCCCGCCGGCACGTTCGTCTACGACCGTGACGGACGGAGCCGCGAGGTTCGCATCGAGGCCCGCTGATGCGCCCCCTACAGGGTGGGTCCCATCACCGCACTCAACGCAAAAACTGTGTTGATGCGCCGGCGTGGAAGCTCGTCCGCGGGAAGTTGCCCCACAGCGTCTCGGTGCGCGGACCGACGTCTTCGCTCAGTACACCGAACGCGTTGGCGTGGGTGAGCGGGCCGGCGAGGGCCTCGCGGGCTTCGTCGGCGCGGCCGAATGAACCCCGGGGGGCGCCTTCGGGGGCTTCACAGGCTAGAGCGCGTCGAGGTAGGGGTCTCGGGAGCCGAGGAAGTCGGTTTCGGAGTAGACGACCTCGACGTCGGGCATGACCCCGTGACCGGGTCGACATCCCGGGATTGGGACCAACTCGATGTCGAACAGGGACACGAGGACCATGAGTGACTGCGACTGGAAGACCACGGGAAGTTGGCCGTTGTGGCGGTCGCACGCGCCTTGGGTCTGGGTGCCGATGACCTGAACGCCGTCGCGATGGGCGAGCAGGGCCGCGATGAACTCGATCGAGGCGGAGTTGGTGGCGGCGTCGACGAAGAGCACGACCTCCCCTGGGTGGTACTGCGCCGCGGGGACCATGCGCTCGGCGAGGGGGTCTCCTTCGACGAGCCATCGGCCCTCGGCCTTTTTGCCGGGAAAACCGGTGAGGGACGCCTCTGGGACGATGGGGAACTCGATGAGGTCTTCGAACCCGGGAGGAATGGCGCGGACTCGGGTCGAGACGCTTGCCCATTGCGCGAAGGGACGCGCGAGCAAGCGCCGCAGCACGGTGACGCCGAGCAGTCTGTTGCCGCCTTCGTTGCCGCGAAGATCGACGACGAGGCGCTCGTGGGGTGCCAGCGTTGCGAAGAGGGCTTCGACACGTTCTTCGTACGGCGCGTCGTCTTCGTATCCGAAGCTCGCGAGGCGAAGGAGCTGTGTGGTGGGCGAGATACGTGTGAGCGTGGGCCAAGGGGGCTCGCCTTGGGGAAGCGGGCTGCCCCACACGGCCGCCGAGTACCGCTGAGCAGACAGCCGGCCGACGCCGGCGCGATCGGTCGCCTCGAGCTGAATCGTTCGGGGGTCTCCCCCCGGTTCGCGGACGACGAGTGTGTAGTGTTCGTGGGCACCGAGTTCGAGGAGGGCGAGAAACGCGAAGCGGTGTTCGACCTCGGCCGCGCGCACTTCGGGCCGGTCTCCGTCGACGCACGCCATCGCGGCCATCGCTTCGAAGAGCGCGCCCACCGGCCGCCCCTCGACCTGGAGGACTTCGGTGCCCCGCGGCAGCATGGGCTCGGACGCGTCGAGGAACACATGCTCGCCCGCCCGCTTCAGCAAGAAGGGCACCAGGGAACCTTCGGCAACCTCCGGAGGCAACCCCACCGCGAGATGAGCGTCCCCGACCGCGGCTGCAACACGTGAGGCCGCGCGGGCGAGGGCGAGGGGGTCATCGTCTCCGCCCAGGTTCTTCACTTCGAGGTCGACGCGCGCCTCCAACTCGGAAGCGCCAACGAAACGGTGGAGCGCTGGATGGGTCGCGTCGAGGAAGGCCGCGAATGCGCGAAGGGGGTCGCTCGGGACGTCCTTTGCGTGTGGGGCGGTGACACAGCCTGCGAGCACGAGCTGCGCGAGGAGGAGCCAGGAGATGAGGGGGGTGAAGCGCGGAGGGCTCACGGAAGGCACCTCTGTATTGCCGCGACCCGCCGGAGTGTCCCAAGCAATTCGAAGGGCCGCAGGTGAAGGTCGCGAAATCGCTCAAGATGCGACAGTATGTCGTATTTGAGATGCGTCATTGTAGGCGCAAGTCCACGCTAACTGCCTCCAAACGGGTGTTTGGAGCGCTTTCCCGGGACGCGTCAAGCGTTGGCGGATCCAGAATGCGTCAGGCGTTGGCGGATCCAGAATGCGTCCAACTTCACCCGGGCCTCCGTGCGATGGAGCGGAGCCACGCCCACCGCGTATCGCCGTAGATTGCAGAGCGTGTGTTCTGCTAGAGCGCCGACCGGTTTGAATTCGGCCTGCAACGCACCCCTCTGGTCACCTTTGGCTGCGTTGCTCGGCGCTCGACGGACCTCCAGTCCGCCTTCGGCCTCCCGCCTTGCCAAAAGCGCCCAGCGACGCACTCTGCAGACCGTTTCAAACCGATCGGCGCTCTAGCGGGCGTTGCTAGTCGATCAGCTCGCTAAGCAACCCAACCACGCGGAACGGGAAGAGCACAACATCGGCGACGGCTTCGACCGGCTCGAGCACGGTGTCGATCGCTTCGCCCACAATGCCACCCGCGATCTCGAGGTCCGATGGCTCGGAAGCCCGCCGCCCAGAGGGGGCGGAGAGGTTGTGTTCAGGAGTGGCAGCCGGGGGGGATTTTTGTTTCGCTTCGAGCGTCTCGACGACCGCAGGAATGGGTTTACCAAGCGCCACGGCGACGGCTTCGACCAGTTGGCGAAGGTCCCCCGCGTCAAACCAGACCCCGTGAACCTTGCAGGTCTCCACATCCTGCCCCGCGGCGACCACCCGGCGCATGCCCTTGCGACACACAGGACACGGGGGCGAGGGGATGCCGACCCGTGCAGGAGGGACGTCGGGGGAGAGCACGGCGAGCAGGCGCAGGCCCAGGTCGGCGCCGACGAATGCGCCAGAGCAGTGGGGGCAGCCCAGCGCTTTGCGCCCCTCGATCGTGGCAACCGCGAGCGTGCTGTTCGAGCACCGTGGACAACGACACCCTGCAAACATCCCCACCAGTGTAGCTCCGGCATCGCTCTGCTGACAGTCTGTGTCAGGAGGCCCCTGGCGCCGCTTCCCCGGACCCGGCACACTCACTCGGTGGAGCTCTTCGGCCCTGCGACGCGCGCCTGGTTCGACGCGTCCTTTGAGGCGCCCACGGAGGTGCAGGCGCAAGGGTGGCCGCGGATCGCCAAGGGGGAGCACAGCCTGCTCATTGCGCCGACGGGCAGCGGCAAGACCCTGGCCGCGTTCCTGTGGGCCATCGATCGCTGCTCACGGGCCCGGCCGAAGGAGACCGACCCCAAAGGCGTGAAGACGCTCTACATCAGCCCGCTCAAGGCGCTGGTGTACGACGTTGAGCGGAACCTTCGGGCCCCGATGATCGGAATCGACGCGGCTGCCCAGCGGGTGCGGACGAAGGTCAGGATGCCGACGGTCGGTGTCCGTACAGGGGACACGCCCCAACGAGAGCGTCAGCAGCAGCTCCGTCACCCTCCAGACATTCTCGTCACCACGCCCGAGTCGCTCTACCTCCTGCTGCTCAGTCAGGCCGGCGCAAATCTGCAAACCGTCGAGACGGTGATCATCGACGAGGTGCACGCGCTGTGCCCCACCAAGCGTGGTGCCCATCTCTCGTTGTCGCTCGAGCGTCTCGCAGCGCGGTGTTTTCGCGACCCCCAACGCATCGGGTTATCCGCGACGGCGACTCCGCTCGAAGAGGTGGCGAGGTTTCTCGGTGGCGACCGTCCCGTCTCGATCGTCGACACCAGCGCGCCACCGAGGGTCGATCTCAGCATTACCGTCCCCGTGCCGGACATGACCCGGCCCAGTGAGGGCATCGAGCGGGTCTTGGACGAAGCCGACGGCGACGAACTCGGGCCGCTCGATGATGACGAAGGCCTCACCGTCGCCGAGCCCGCCACGTTCGAGCCACTCGACAACTCGATCTGGCCGGCCATCTACCCGCGATTGCTCGACCTCATCGAGCAACACCAAACCACGATCATCTTCGTCAACTCGCGGGGTCTATGTGAGCGGCTGTGTCAGCGCTTGCTCGACCAGTCCAAGAAGCCCGACCTTGCACGGGCACACCACGGTTCGGTGTCGCGAGAGCAGCGCGAGCAAACCGAGGAGATGCTCAAGACCGGCGCGATCCGTTGCATCGTCGCCACGAGTTCCCTCGAGCTGGGCATCGACATGGGCGCCGTCGACCTTGTCGTGCTGGTCGAGTCGCCGGGCGCAGTGAGCCGGGGCCTGCAACGGGTCGGAAGGGCGGGGCACTCGGTGGGGGAGGTCTCCAAGGGCCGCATCTTCCCCAAGCACCGCGGTGACCTGCTGGAATGCGTGGTCTTGTCCGAACGCATGCGCGGCGGCCAGATCGAGCCCATCGCGTTCCTCCGCAACCCGCTCGATGTCCTCGCCCAGCAGCTCGTGGCGATGTGTGCGGTCGATGACCAGCCGTTGGCCGAGGTCCAACGCATCATCAAGCGTTCCGCCGCCTTTTCTGAGCTTCCCATCGACGCGTTCACCGGGGTGCTCGACATGTTGGCGGGGCGTTATCCTTCGCACGCGTTTGCCGATCTTCGACCGCGGATCACGTGGGACCGAGACGCGGATGTGTTGTCCGCTCGGCGCGGGAGCAAGCAGGTCGCGGTCTTCAATGCTGGCACCATTCCCGATCGAGGCTCTTACAGCGTGCATCTGGGTGAAGGGGGTCCCCGCCTCGGGGAGCTCGACGAGGAGATGGTCCACGAGTCGGCGGCGGGGCAGAACATCATGCTCGGCGCCACGACGTGGCGCGTCGACCAGATCACGCGAGACCGGGTGATCGTCTCGCCCGCGCCCGGGGAGAGCGGACGGCTTCCCTTCTGGCGCGGGGACGGCCCGGGGCGGCCTGCAGCGCTGGGTCGGGCGATGGGAGCCTTTGCCTACGCGGTTGCTCGCAAGTCCGCCGAAGATGCGCAGACCTGGCTCGAGGAGGACTACGCCCTCGATGCGTATGCCGCCCAAAACCTCGTCGCCTACGTGCACGAGCAGTTCGAGGCCACGGGCACGCTTCCCACCGACAAGCGCGTTACGGTCGAGCGTTTTCGCGACGAACTCGGGGATTGGCGAATCTGCATCCTCACGCCGCTGGGATCCCGCGTTCATGCACCGTGGGCGCTGGCGATTCAGGCCAGGCTCGAGTCGCACTTCGGCTTTGAGGTGCAGGCGATGTGGAGCGACGACGGCATCGTGTTGCGCCTGGTCGAGGTCGACGAGGTTCCCGATGTGGACATTCTCCTGCCCGATCCCGACGAGGTGGAGGAGCAGGTCGTCGAGCAGCTCGCGCACTCGGCCCTGTTCTCCGGACAGTTCAGGGAGAACGCGGGCCGTGCCCTGTTGCTGCCGCGGATGAGGGCAGGGGCCCGCACCCCGCTGTGGCAGCAACGACTCAAGTCGCAGCAGCTCCTCGCCGTCGCGCGGGAATACCCGTCGTTCCCGATCATCATCGAGACCTATCGAGCGTGTCTCAAGGACGTCTTTGACCTCCCGGAGCTGATCGACACGCTCCGCGCGATTCGGCGACAGGACATCAAGGTCGACGTCGTCGAGACGCCCAGTGCATCCCCGTTTGCACGCAGCTTGGTGTTCGCCTACGTCGCGGCCTACCTCTACGAGGGGGACTCGCCGCTTGCAGAGCGCAAAGCACAGGCACTTTCTTTGGACCGCAAGCTCCTGCGCGAGCTTCTGGGGCAGGAGGAGCTTCGAGAGCTGCTCGATGCTGCGGTCATCGAGCAGATCGAGGCCGAGCTCCAGTCGATCGAGCCCGACTATCGTGCCCGACACTTCGATGCGCTCCACGATGTTCTGCGTCGGGTCGGAGACCTCTCCCTCGAAGAGGCTCAGCTGCGCACCACACAGGACTGCGAACCGTGGCTGGAGCAGCTCGTCAAGGCACGGCGAGCCGTGCCGATTCGAGTGGCGGGCGAGGAGCGTTACGTCGCCGTCGAAGATGTCGCGCTGTACCGCGATGCGGTCGGAAGCAACATCCCCGGGGGGGTCCCGACGGTGTTCCTACAGACGGTGCCCGATGCATGGCTCACGCTGGTGCAGCGTTACGCTCGGACCCACGCTCCCTTTGTCGCGACCGCCTTGGCCTCCCGCTACGGGGTGCCTCTGGAGCGCGCGGTCGAAACGCTGGCGATCCTCGAACAGGCCGACAAGGTGCTGCGTGGAGAGTTCCGGCCCCAGCAGTCTGGGGAGGAGTGGTGTGACCCCGATGTGCTTCGCCGGATCAAGCGGCACACGCTGGCCAAGCTCCGAGGCGAGATTGCTCCGGTCGAGGCCGTAGCCCTCACGCGGTTTCTTCCGCAGTGGCATGGCATCGGCCGCGCCGAGATCGGTCCGGGTCGACTCGAGGAGGCGCTCGCGCAGCTCGAAGGGCTGCCGTTGTCCTGGAAGGAGCTCGAGACCGTCATCCTCCCAGACCGGGTTCCAGGCTTTCATCCGCGCAAGCTCGATGAACTCGGGGCGATGGGGTGGTTGGTTTGGGTCGGATGTGGCGCGTTGGGGAAGACCGATGGTCGTGTCGTGTTCTACCGGCGGGAGCGCGCTGCTGTTCTGCTGGAGCCGCCAGAGGTCCCCGAGGATCTTGATCCGATCCACCACCAGCTTCTCGATACCCTCCGGGGGCGAGGCGCGTGCTTCCTGAACGAACTTCAGATCGCATGCGGGGCAGGCACGCGGGTTCGGGAGGTCCGCGAGGCCTTGAGCGACCTCGTTTGGGCGGGTCTGGTGACCAACGACACGTTCTCCGCCGTCCGGAGCCTGCTTCGCACGGCAAAGCCCAGCCGTACTCGGGGGCTGCGGGGGGGCGTTGGCGGTGGCGGCGGCGGACTCGGAGGCCGCTGGTCGCTCGTCGAGCAGCTGCTCGCTCCCGATGTCACGCCGACCCAGCGCGCGCATGCCCGCGCCGTCACCTTGCTCGAACGGCATGGTGTCATCACGCGGGAGGTCGCTGGGCTCGAGCCAATGCCCGGTGGATTCTCCGCCGTCTACAAGGTGCTGCGGGCCATGGAGGACAGCGGCAAGATCCGGCGCGGCTACTTCGTCGAAGGCCTCGGCGGAGCGCAGTTCGCTTCCGCGGGCGCGGTCGATCGGTTGCGGGCGGTCAAGAACGACACCGACGAGCAAGATGTCGTCGTGCTCGCGGCGACCGATCCGGCGAACGCGTTCGGCTGGATGCTGCCGTGGCCCTACCGCGACCCCGACCACAAGACCGGTCCACGGAGAGTCCCCGGCGCGTCGGTTGTGCTCGTGGGAGGCGAGCTCGCCCTGTTCGTCGACAAGGGCGGCAAGCGCATGGTCAGCTTCCCCGCGGCGGATGACCCCGAGGTGGCCTCGATGGCTGCACGTGCGCTGTCCGTGGTGGCGAGGCGTCAGCGCGGAAAGCTGCTTCGCATTGAGACGATCGATGGGGAGCCCGCGCGTACATCTGGGCTGGCGGAGACGCTGCGGGGCGCGGCATTCACCAGCGACCCGCGTGGCCTCGTGCTCGAAGCGTGAACTCGGTCTCCGAGACTCGAGTGTACTCAGTCGAGCCTGTCGACGAAGGCTTCGATGTCGGTGAGTTCGTCGGCGAGCGCCGGGAGTTCGCGGTGCAGGACCAATGCCTCGCGCCCGAGTCTGCGCGCTTCGGTTCGCTCGCCCAGTGCGAGGTGCGCCTGGGCGAGTAGGTACTTGGCACGCCCGATGTAGTCTTCGCGTGCTTTGCTGGCTTCGAGCAGCTGGCCCGCGACGTCCTTGGCGTTGTGCGGCGCATCGAGCACGAGGTGAGTCGCGGCGATGTTGTTCAGGACGGCAAGGTTCGCAGGGTGCGTCGGCTCGAGCGTGCCTTTTTGAATCTCGAGTGCTCGCTCATAGAGCGCGAGAGCCTCTTGGGGCCGCTCTTGCGCTTTCCGGAGCACACCGAGTCCGATGACCAGCGGTGCGAGCTGCGGGGCGTCTTCTCCAAGTCGTTCTTCATCGATACGGAGCACTTTTTCGAGGAGACCCTGAGCCTCGTCGAGGCGGCCCTGCTTTTGCCACAAGCGCGCCAAGTTGAAGAACGCTGACGAGCGTGTGCTCGGAGGGGTGTCCTCCGACTCTTCGATTCGGCGCACGACTGATTCGAGCATCGTGACACCTCGGTCCAGCTCGCCGTTTTCGGCGATCAGAAGAGCAACGTTGGTGCTCGCGTCGAGGACCTGGGGGTGGTCCGCGGAGAGTTCGCGTGCCTTGATCTCGAGCGCCCGTTCGAGAGGGACCGCAGCAGCTTCAAACTTCGACTGCTGGTACAGGGAGGCGCCAATGCTGTTGAGGGTGTCCGCAATGTCGGTGTGATACGGGTCGAGGCTGTGCTCTTGAATCTCGAGAGCGTCGGCGAGGAGCTGCTCCCCCTGCGCGAACTTCCCCTGCGAAATGTAGAACGTTCCGAGGTTGAAGAGGCCCAACCCGACCGCGGGGTGGCCCTGGCCGACCGTCGATTTGAGCTCCTCGAGAGCTTGCTCTTGGTGGGTGATCGCTTCGTCGAATCGAGACTGGTAGAAGAGGACACCGGCGAGGGTTTGCAGCAGGTTCACGCGCTGCTGCTCCGTCACGTCGTCGCTGTACTCGAGAGCCTTGCGAATTGCGGCCTCGGCAGCCTGGTGGTCTTCCTTGCGGCTGAAGGCTGCGGCCCGATTTGCGTGGTGAACGGCGCGGTCCGAATCGCGGCCACCAGCGGACTCCAAGGTCGCCTCAGCGAGCCTGGACCATCGGAGTCCCGCATCTGGATGGCCGGCCTCGCTCTCGACGACAGTCAGGACGGTGGCGGCCTCCAGCACAACCTTGGGGGCATTGGAGCCTACGCCCTGAAACGCGGCCCGTTCCAGCGTGTTGACGGCTTCGTCCAGCCGTCCGTTGTTGCTGAGGCTGTTGCCCAACGTGACGAGCACTTCTCCCTGGAACCGAGGGGCCTCCAGCGCGATGGAGGATTCAAGCAGGGCCTCAGCGAGCGGCTGCGCATCGCTGTATTTCCCCGCTGCAAGGAGGGCTTCGATGTGGGCTTGTTGAGCTCGCGCCTTTTCGAGCGCAGGAGAAGCCTCTGCCGCCTCCGACCCCGCGGGCTGTGACTCACAGCGAGCGGGTTGAGGGAGGGTGCTGGCGACGCGAATGGCTCGGCGGACGACTTGCGCATCCGCCTGCTCGAGGACGTCCAGGACGGCATTGAAGTCGAGCAGTTGTCGCTGCAGGCAGCTCATGCGCTGGTCGAGCAGGACGGTGGATTGCTCGCCTCGCTGGGTTGCTTCGCAGACCCGAGAGTGGCTTTGCGTCCATGCGTTGGCAAACGCGTCGAGCTTGGGCTCGAGTCGGGTGGTGGTCTCCGCGGCGATCGGCGAGGTGCTCTCGGCGATCCCGGTTGCGACGGCTGCGCGGCGGGCCGAGTTCCAGGTGGGTTCGAGCGCTTCTGCGGCGCCCGTGCAGGGTTCGGGAGTGCTCTGGACGAGAAACGCCGCTCCCGCTGCGATGCCACCAAGACCCAGCAGCCAGGGCACTGCCGAGCGTGTCGGCGGGGACAACGCTTGCTGAAGCTCCGCGAGCAACGCGTCCATTGAAGGCCATCGTTCGCCTGGGTCGGGCTGTAGGCCGCGCTCGATCGCACTGCGGACCAACGTTGGCACGGCACGGGTGTTGCCAGGATCGCTGGGGGGCTGGGTGGACTTGAGCGTGGCGAGCTCGAGCAAGCTGTCCGCCTCGAAGGCGCGCACGCCGTACAGCGCGTCGTGGAGGGCGAGACAGAACGCGTAGATGTCGCTGCGGACCGTGGCGTTGCCGTCGAGCTGTTCGGGCGCCATGTAGTACGGCGTGCCGACCATGCCCCCCTCCAGGGTCTTGGAAGCCTCGCCCGTCGACGAGGAGGACTCGTCTTCGGAACGTGAGACCGTGAGCTTGTCGTCGCTGCTGAGCAGCGTGGCGAGCCCAAAGTCCGAGACTCGGACCCAGTCGTCGTGCCCGATGAGGACGTTGGCGGGTTTGAAGTCTCGGTGCAGGATTCCGCGAGCGTGGGCCGCCGCAAGACCCCGGCCCGCGTCGAGGAAGACGCCGAGCGTGACCCGCCACGGCCGAGCGGTGTTCTCGTCGATCCAGCGTTCGAGATCTCGGCCGTCGACGAGCTCCATCGCGACGTAGACCCGCTCGTCCTCCTGTCCGACTTCGTGGACGGTCACGACGTTGGGGTGGGAGAGGCTGGCGAGGGCCTTGGCCTCACGTACCAAGCCGGCAGCTCCCTGGCTGGTGTCGTCGTCAACGGCCCCGCGGATGACCTTGAGGGCGATGCGACGATCGAGCGACGGGTCGTAGGCTGCGTAGACCTCCCCGACTCCGCCTGCCCCGACCTGGTCGACGATCAGGTATCGCCCAAACAGCTGCCCGGCTTGTAGCGAACCGGACTCCTCCGAGGCTGCCATGGGCAGCGTGTTGTCGTCGAAGCCCACGCCGGGCAGCTTAGGCCAACGTGTAGAACGTCGCCACAACTCGACGTCGTTCGAGTCGACCGCCTACGCGCTGTCGCTTTGCAGGTGGCATTTCTTGTACTTGACTGCGCTTCCACACCAGCAGGGGTCGTTGCGACCGGGGCGCTCGGCCCGTCGTGCCGGCTCTTGGTGCGCGTGGTGGTGGTGATGGTGGTCGTGGTCGTGGTTGCAGTTCGGGCCGTGCACGTGCGGCTCCGGTTCGTCTTTCTGCCCGGCGTTCATGGGCCGAATCTACCGCAAATTGGCGGGCACGGCCCAGGCGACCTCCTGCTTGAGGCGGCCGCCTGCTCGAGCATCAGCTCGCCGAGCCCGGATTCCGGCGGTTGAGTCCGCCACGGACAAGCATCCCAACCGTAATGCCGACGATGAGCACGAACCAGAACAACATCGGGCTCGCGACGTTCTCGAGCCCGCTGGGGAGGTTCATGCCGAAGGCGGAGGCGAGCGCGGTCAGCGGAAGGAACACGGCAGCCAAGAGGTTGAGCCGCTGTCCCGCCTCCGCGAGTGCGCGGTTCGCTTTCGCTTGCGCCTCCGCGCTCTCGGCGATGTCGAACTCCAGGGCGGTCCGTGCCTCGGTGTTGAGCAGCTCTGCGGCACGCACGACCTCACCGGCGAGGTCCCGGATGTTGATGATGTCGCGGTCCTTCCGTTGGGCTTCCCGTGCGGCCTGAAGGACCCCGTGCATGAGTCTGCAGGAGCGCTCGATCGGGGTGGCGGCCCGCAGTACTGGAAACAGTCTCTCGACCGAGTTCGCCGCCGCGAATGCGGACTCGAGGGCGTCGACTCTGTCGATGTAGCGCGTGACCAAAGCTCGAAGTTCGGTCAATCCGTTGCCTCGAACGTTGGTGCTCCACTTCCCAGAAGGGGCTCGCCAGAAGACGACGCCTTGGCGCTCGGGGACCCCCGGCTCCGGGACCTCGTGGAGGATGAGGAGCAGATGCCCCTCGTGGGCCATGAGGCGCTGTCGGCCAACCGAGGTTCCCAGTCGTTCGTGGAAGATCTCAGGAACGGACCATACTGACGGAAGAAGTGATGCCATCGGGTGTGCTCGCAATGCCAGAGCTGACGCTCGCATCGATGACCACACCGGATGGGCCGAAAGTCCGTGACAATCCGGTGACACGACCGGCCCGTCGCGGGCCTAGTTCCCGGAGCGTCGCCCAGCCTCGTCGCACGCCACGAGGGCCCGTCGAATGGCCGATGAGTCGGGCTCGAACTGTGCCGCGAGTTCGAGCTGTGCACGTCCTCCGTCGATGTTGCCCGCAGCGATGAGGGTGTTTGCCGTCTCCAGGAGTTTCGCGGCGTGCGGGGTCCGGGGGTCGGGACTCGTGTCCTGCAGTCGCGATGCTTGCTCAGCGTCTTTGCTCAGCCGAGTTCGACCTGCTGCGAGTTCGGCCTCGTACAACGAGCGCAGAGTGGGGTCGCGCAACACTCGAAAAGCTTCGCCAAAACGCGCGTACAGCCGAACCAGCGCGTGTTTGCGGCCGGGATCCGTCTCGTACGCGTGACGGTCGGGATGGATATTACGGGCCCGTCGATAGTACGCCTGTTCGATCACTTCGCGGGGCGAGGCGACGTCGACGTCGAGCAGTTGGTAGTACGACATCGCATCGAGGGTCTTCGCGAGTTCCATGACCCGCGTCCAGAAAGCTTCGGCGTATGCGGTCATCTTGCTGCAGGTTGGAGGCCGCGCACGGAGAGCACTGCGCCGGTCTGTTGGCCCGTCGCCAGGTCGCGGGCGCTCACCTGCAGGATGCCGTTCGCGTCGACAATGAACTCGACTGCCACCTGGGTCTCGCCACGGGGTGCTGGGTGGAGGTGGGTCAGGTGCAACTCTCCCAAGAGGACCGACTCGCTGAAGCGCTGGGCGACGCCTTGGCAGATCCGAATCGTGACTTGCTGCTGGTTGTCCCGCACCGTCGAGAAGATGTGGTTGCCTTCACAGGGGATCGTCGTGTTCTTGCCGATCAGGATTTGAACGTTGTCACCCACCGTCGCCACACCCAGCGCGTGCGAGGTGACGTCCATCAGCAAGCCGACCCCCGGCTCATCGGGCGGCGCGGCTGACGTTGGCGGGGCCTGGGATGCTGTCCACAGGGCATGCGCGTGCAGGGCTGCACCGACGGCGACGGTCTCCAGTGGGTTGGCGGTGGTGTTCGGCTCGCGTCCAAACAGCCGCGTGACCCGGCGCCGTACCAATGGAATCTGGGTTGAGCCGCCAACCAACGCGACTTCGTTGATGTCTCTGGGCCGAAGGCCGGCCTCCGCCAGCACTTGTTTGGTCGTCTCCATCGCACGGTCGATCTGTTGGGCGATGAGGGCCTCAAAGTCGGCTCGCGAGATGCTGTAGTGGAGGGAGAGTTCGCGGCCGTCCACACCGTAGGCGATGTCTTGGATGACCCCATCGAGCATGCCCTGCTCGGAGAGCGAGACTTTGGCCTTCTGAGCGGCGGCGAGGAGCCTTGCGCGTGCGTTCGGGTCGGCGTTGAGATCGAGTCGATACTGACGGAGGAATCCGTCCGCGAACCGGTCGGCAAGGAGAGCATCGAAGTCGTCACCCCCGAGGTAGGGCTCTCCCCCGGTTGCGAGGACCTCGAAGAGGCCGTTGTGCACCGCGAGGACGGTGAAGTCGAACGTGCCTCCTCCGAGGTCGAACACGCCGATGCGGCGGTAGCCTTCGCCACCGAGGGCGAGCGCGACCGCAGCGGCCGTGGGCTCGTTCAAGATTCTCAGGACGGACATCCCTGCACCCACTGCCGCTCGCCGCGTGGCCTCGCGTTGTCCGTCGGAGAAGTTCGCGGGCACCGTCACCACGCAGCCGGTCACGGGTTGCCCGATTCTCTGTTCGGCGCCCGCGCGCAAGTGCGCGAGGATCCTCGTCGAGATCTCGATGACAGAGACCTCGCCCGCCCGGGTGTGGATGATCGCCTCGTCGTTCTGCCCTGGGGACACCATGTAGGGCAGCTGCCCGATGATGTGCTGGGTCTCCGGGGAGGAGCAGGGGCGCCCGATGATGCGCTTGGCCGAGGAGATCGTGTTCTGGGGGTCGAGCAAGGCACGCTCGCGGGCCCGCCGGCCGACGAGCGTTTCGCCGTTGGGCACGAACGCGACGGCAGAGGGGACCAAGCCGGTGCCGTTGCGGTCGCGGATGACCTCGACGGAGTTGTCCAGCACGGTCGCCACTACGGAGTTCGTCGTGCCGAGGTCGATCCCGACGACGGCTCCGCCCTGCCCGTTTGGGTGCCCCATTCGCCGTCGATTATGCGAGATCGGGCTGATCTCTGCACATGTTGATTTGGTGGACCCGCGCACGTCCGCCTCCCGCAGGCGCGATGGACGAACGCTCGATTCCACAGCGGTCCACGGACGAAATTCTCCCGGGGTTTGCACTCGCAGACATCTGTGCCGCTCCAGGCTGCCAAGTTGTCGTGTAGGTGATCGGTGCCGAAGCAGACGTCCGACATACACCGGCACCTGGGGTCAGCCCTGGGATTGAAATCAGGGACAGGGCACCCGCCAGGCGGAGTTTTACGCGACCATGGTTCATGTCTCGGGTTTGGATTGCGTTGATGGCTGTGGGGCTCGGCTGCGGAGGCGACGACGCCCCGAGCGACGTCGGCAACACGCAGAGCACGGACTCGGTCTCATCGAGCAGCAGTGGACCGATGGGGAGCAGCTCCGGTGCAGGCGTCGCGACGGCGACGGAGTCAAGCGATGGCGCCGGCGCGGAGTGTGATGCGCGCGCACCTGTGACGCCCGACTCGGGCTTCTTCTCCGACGTGAGCGAGTCGTCGGGGATCCAGGTTGGCAACTTCTCGACCGACCCGCCGGAGGGCACCGTCATCAACGACCACAGTCGGTTGGCGTTTGCCGACATCGACGGTGATGGGTTCGACGACATCGTCATGCATTCGCTCTTCCCCAACGCGGAAGCTGGGGTGCCATTCGAACACCTCGTGTTTCGAAATGCGGGCGACGGAACGTTCGAGGACGTCAGCGATGCCTCGGGCCTTCGGGGTGTTCAAGCGGCGTTTTTTGCGTTCGCAGATGTCGACAACGATGGGGACCAAGACCTGTTCGCGGGGTTGGACTTGCCCTCGCTCGCCAACGCTGGAAGTGCCATCTATCTCAACGATGGGAACGGCGTGTTCGCCGAGGTTCCCGATGCTGGCGTCGCGACAGGGTCCGACGCGGCGGCCAACGCCAGCTTTGGCGACTTCAACGGAGACGCGATCGTGGACCTGTTTGTCGGCTTCGGCGGGACATCGTTTGCAGCCCCCGATCGTCTGTACGCGGGCAACGGCGACGGCACGTTTACCGAGATGACCTCTGCGCTCCAGGACCCTCCACTGGCGCAACCAAGCAACGGAAGCGTCGCGTGCGACTTCGACGACGACCTCGACCTGGATCTCTTTGTCTCGACGTACTCGGTGAGCACCTCGTTGGGCCACAACCGACTGTGGGAAGGGGATGGGACCGGCTTGTTCACCGAGACGGGCGTGGAGCGTGGGTTTGCGGCGGAGATGACCGGAAACTACTGGATGTCCGCGACCGACTACGGCCTTGCCGACGAGCCCGGCGCCACACCCTCGACCGCCGTGGGCAGCAACGGATTTGGGATCGACTGCGGGGACGTCGACAACGACGGCGACTTGGATGTGCTCGCAATCGCCATCTCGCATGCGACCGCGGGCGACTACGGACGAACATGGTCGGACCCTAGCCGGCTCCTGATCAACGGGGGGGCGGACGACGGGTTTGCGTTCTCCAACAGCTGGCTCGCCGCCGGTCTCCCCTTCAACGAGGGCGACGTTGATGGGGCCTTCGTCGACTTCGACAACGACGGGCGGTTGGACATCTCGATGTCGCGCGAAGACAAGTATGAGGAGGCCTACAGCGAACTCGACCAAAAAGGATGGTTCGGCCTTGCGTGGCAGCAGCCCGACGGGATGTTCCGAAGCGTTGGGCTCAGCAGCGGGATCAACGATGACACGGCCGACTTCGCCCGGGTGAAGCGAGCCCAGAATCACGCGTGGGCCGACATTGATCACGACGGTGATCTCGACCTGCTCGTCGGGGGCCGTGACCGCGGTGGCGGGCGGCCAAACTTCCTGCTCCGCAACGAACTCGGGCACCAAAACCGTTGGCTTGCCGTACGGGTGGTGGGGGACGGCAGCGCCGTGAGTCGCGACGCATTTGGGACTCGGGTCTCGTTGGTCGCCGAGGATGGGACGCAGCGGATGCGCGAGAAGAAGTCCAGCCGGGGTATGTACAACTCCGAGGACACTCGGACCCTGCACTTCGGCCTGGGTGACTTCCCCTGCGACTACGAACTCAACGTGCGGTGGCCCGACGGCACAACGGCTGCATTCTCCGGAGCGGACGTGGGCGAAGACCGGTTCATCGAGATCCGCTACCCCGGAGAAATCGACCACTAGGGTAGCCGCGAGGGCGGCTGCCACCGACGCGGGGAATCAGCCGCAGTATTTCTTGCCGTTGCTCGCGAGGTCGGAGATCTGGCTCTGCGCGGCGTCGATCCATTCGTCTGTCGCGGAGGGATATCCGCCGTGCGCGACGAGATCGAAGCAGGTCTGAGCAAGGTCGCACTCGTCACGTTCGACGTAGGCGAGCCCGGAGTAGTACAGCGCGTATGCCACGAAATCGTGGTCGGGGTGGTCGAGGACGACGTCGTACCACTCGACAAGAGCTTCGTAGAACGAGCCCTCGACGTAGTGGCTGTAGCCGATCCAGAACATCACCTCGGGAACTCGGTCATCGCCAGGGTAGCGCTCGAGATATCGTGAGAGGACGTTGCGGCCCCTGGTGTGCTTTCCGCTGTCGATCGCTCCATAGCCCGCGGCGAACAACTCGCTCTTGGACCGCTTGCTCTTGCTGGCCCCCTTGGGTTTCCCGCCGACGTCTTTGTTGTCGCCGTCGAAGGTGTACGCGAACGTCTGCATGGTCTTGGAGGCGTACGTGCCCTCCGGAACGAGCTCGAGGTCCTTCTTCTTGTACTCCGACCACTTGCCACCGCCGCTGGTGGACTTGGCCCAGAGTCGGACTTTGTCGGCACGAATGGTCTTGCCCTCGATGCCCACGAGCGCCTCCGCGCCGTCGGCGACGGTATACGTCAAGGTCTTCTTCCCAGAGCCCAGCGCGGGCTTCCAGCGGGTGCCGTTGCGATACTGCACCTGGACCTCGATCGCTGACCCCGTCTTGTTTCGGATATTGAGCTTGCGTCGCTTGCGTTTGGAAACCATCCCCGAGCCGGGGGACTCTGGTGTGGCCCAAACCGCCATCTCGCCGATGTTGTTGGCCCCGTACTCGATCCACATGTAGCCGTCTTCGCCCCACCAGGTGCCCCACGAATTGCGCATCAGCCACGCGCCTCGAAGGTCGTCCCATCCGACGATGACGACCGCGTGGTTGACCTGCGCATCGACGTGGTCGTCGTAGACACCACCCGCATACATCCTGAAGCTGTCGTTGACGTGGACGGCAACCGCCGCGGGCCCATACTGGCAGATCGTCTCTTTGAGCTTGTCTGTGCTGGGGACGGCGTAGAACGAATCGACGAAGCCCCAGGCGCCCACCCGGTGTTCGGTGGCCTGGTCGGGCTGGCAAGCGAGCTCTGTCGCCTGGTACGGGATCGAGTCCTCCAATGCGACGCCGTGGTCTTCGAGGTAGTCGAAGGTCCGGTACATCTGCCCTCCGCTGCACGAGCCGGCGTCCATGTCGTAGCCGTTGATGTGAGTCCCGCGCGCGCAGTCGACGATGTGCTGCTCGGAGAAGTCGAGCGTGAGGCCATTGACGATCCGCTCAACAGCTTCGAATACCGAGATCGCGGCGAAGGCCCAACAGCTTCCGCATGATCCCTGGGAGCGGGGTTCGCCAAGGTATTCCTTCCAGCTCCACGCTGTCATGGATGGCGAACAGGTGGCGTCGCCGACGGGGGTCTGGAATGGAGCATCGACGTGATCCGAGCGCTTGCCTTCGGAGGGGGCTCCCTTGAGCCCATCGGGCTCGACGACGACAGGTGCGCGAAGCATCCGGTGCATCATGTTTGGCGCTCCGACAACTCCGAGTGCAGCGAGCTTCTTCTCGGCCTTTGCGTTCTGCCGCTGCTTGACGGCCTTCGCGTTCTTGAGCGGCTCGAGACCGGTCAGCAGTGGCGTGGGGATTTCGAGCGCCTTGGTGTACGCGACGCGATAGCGCTTGTTCCTCTTCTTGATGAGCGCCCGTTGCACGGCGAGCCGCTCCCGGACCGCCTTGGGGGCCTTCTTCTCGCGCTGCGCGAGCTTCACCTGGTTCTTTTTTGAGGTGAATGCGCGAGCCGGCATCTTGCGGCTGATCTTCTTGCGCTTCCTCTTTGCGGCCTTGTTGCCCTTGTGGTCCGCTTTTGCCTTCTTGCGCTTCTTCTCCTGGGCGATGTTCTTGGGTTTGACCCGTTTGCCCTTCTTCTTCTTCGCGTTGCCCTTCTTTTTCTTGCTCTTGGCTGGCCCCTTCTTGTCTCGTTGCTTCTTGGCCTGAGCGGCACGAACGGCGGCGCTGGGGGACTTGTCCTTGGCCGGAGCGTCGAGCTCGAGACTCTCGTCGTAGGACACAAAGTCCCCCTCGCAGACCGTGGCGTCGTCGGCAGAGTGGGCAAGCACGGTGGCGGAAATCCCTGCCAGGAAGAGAGTCTGGAGAATCATTGAGGCAGTCCTGTCCGTCGAAGATGGCGTAGGCCGAGGGGAGCGCATCCCTCGGCGCTGAGCCACCACGGTACGATTCGGCCCGCGGTGGTGGAAGAAGGTTCGGTAGCTATCGCGGGGGTGAAGCGGTGTCGTATCCGGCGTCACAAGGGCGCGCGAACGCTCGCAAGCTCGAGAGCCTGCAGGACGGGCCGGATGCGGACCGTGGTCTCGTCCAACCACCGGATACACGCTTCGGGGTTGGCATTCACCCCAGCGTTCGCGAGGTCCTTGAACCGCTCGGGGACCCAGCATAGTACGTACCCGGAGTAGTTGGGATCAGTGTCCGCTTCGTCGGTCGCGTCGTCGAAGTAGCCGACCCACGTTCCGAACGGAGGGCAGTTGTAGTCATCGAAGAACTCTTCGCTCGCCACGGCCGCTGCCCCATCGCACAGGTCGGCGTCCGGGAAGTAGACGAGGAAACGACCCGGCTGTGGCTGCGGCACGGTCTGGTCTCGGGGCAGCAGCGCCCGACGCAACGCGCCGACATCGTGAAGCGCGTTCCATCGGTTTTTCTCTAGGGGTCGCGGCGCGAGGTCGGGCTCGCTGAGGTCGGCGTCCGGACCTCCTTCGACGATACGGATGGCGCACCATCGCGACGATTCCTCAATTTGAGCTTCGAGATCGTCGACGAGGGTCTCCCTCGCGTTCGCGAAGTTCGGCCGCTGGGGTTGCAAGTCAGCGAGGAGCTGTTCGGCGTCGGAACGTTTCACCGTGCGGACCCTACGCGAACCGAGCACATCTCACGGGTTCGGCGAGCGGGATGGCCCGAGCGGGCGAAATCGCGAGCTGGCGTGGGGTCTCGTAGAAAAAGCGGCCGGGCGATGAGGGAGATCTGGGTCGGCATCCGTAGTGAGGCCGTGCTCAGAAAAAGCCTGCTCCCGCTGCTCGCCCTCGCGATCGCATCGACCGCCGCTTCGACCGCCGAGGCCGCAGACAGCTGGCGGATCAAGCGGCAGGTCTGGGCCGATATCTCGGTGGAGGACAGCCAGGTCCACGGCGGTCTGTTCAAGCGATCGATCGACTTCACCGGGGGGAGAGTCGCGACCAACACCGGGGCGCGCCTGCTGCCCGTGTGCAAGACGGCCGACGGCCGGATCAGCGGGGCAACACCCTACAAGTCCGGAAACCGCTGGCGCATGAAGTGCATGGGCGAGACCTACGCCCAGGGGGCGAGAGCGCTCAAGATGAAGTCACGCTACAGCGCAGAGCCCGACACGATCACGAAGGCGCGCGGGCGCCTGCCCCAGGCCGCGGTCAAGGTTCGTTCTGGCGGCTCCTTGAAGGCGCTGTGCCTGGCCAAGGTCGGCGGCCAGAATGTGCCCGGTGTGATGGACATTCCCTCGGTTCATTCCGACGCACCGATGCCGCATTGCAAGGTCTGGCTGATGGGTCAGCTGACGGGCGTCGCCAGGTGGAGCATCGTCAAGCATGCGATCTCGATTCCGTCGAGCCCCAACACCTGGTGGAACCCCGGGCAGGGCAACAGCATGCCCGAGATGCCGACGTACATCATGCGCAGCGGCACCTCACCACTGTGTCGCTCCCACGAACTGTTCGGCGCCAAGTGGCCCGGCACGCTCCACAAGTCCAGCGGCCCAAGTGGCATGTCGGTGTACTGCAGCTTCACGTACCTCAACGGTTCCGGGGCTCTAAAGGCGGGCAAGACCAAGTCGTTCGAGGTCTATCTCGCCTCTGATCCGGACCGGGCCGCATTTCCGAAGTGGGGCTCGGCCCGGCCGAGTGCGAGCGCGAACTACAGCCGCGGTTTGCAGATCTCGAAGCGAAACGGTGAGTGGGTCTACATGTGTCTGCAGAGCTACGGGAAGCTCGGGTTCTCAACCCCAGGCAGCAAGAAGTGCCGTGCTGCGAATGGCTCGACGTCCCGTGAGCGCCACTTCAAGCTGCTGGAACGCTGAATGACGAGCTGCCCGTCGCACGGGCCGTCCTGCACTGTGCGATGGTTGAGCCCATGGGTGAGAAGGCAAAGCGAGCGGACCCCTTGTGGCTTCGTATCATCGTCGCGCTGGTCCTGGGCTGTGCCCTCTCGTTGCTGACGTTCATCACGCTCGGCGACCTGATTGGGCCGGCCTCGATCTACCTGTGCGGTGCGTTGGCGGTCATCTCGACCGTGCTCATGGCGTGGAAGGGCCGCCGCATCGGCATGATCGCGACGTGGTTCATGGAGCTCCTCGGCGGGATCTGAGCCTCCGGGCCGAGCCTGTTCGACCCGGCCCTGGCTCGGGACTACGCTGCTTTGCTAGTCGCGGAGGTCGAAGCGGTCCAGGTGCATCACTTTGCCGATCGCGTGCACGAAGGTGTTCACGAATGCGGCCTCACCGTCCGCGCTGGCGTAGACCTCCGCGATGGCACGAAGCTCCGCGTTGGAGCCGAACAACAGGTCCACGCGGGTTCCGGTCCAGCGCTTGGAGCCCGAGCTGCGGTCGAACGCTTCGAAGGCCATCTGCGAGTCGTCGGTTGGCTTCCACTCGATGCTCGGGTCGAGCAGGTTGGTGAAGAAGTCGTTGGTCAACGATCCCTGGCGCTGCGTGAACACGCCGTCATCGCTGTCGGCCGTGTTGGCGCCCAGGACCCGCAGGCCTCCGACAAGAGCGGTCAGCTCGGGGGCACTCAGCGTCAGGAGGCAAGCCCTGTCCACCAGCATCTCCTCGGGAGAGCCCCACGCCCTTCCTCCGCTGAAGTTCCGGAAGCCGTCGACAGCGGGTTCGAGCGGTGCGAATGATTCGGCGTCCGTTTGGTCGGCCGCCGCATCGGTTCGGCCTGGTTCGAAGCGGACCGACACGTCATGGCCCGCCCGTCGCGCGGCCTCCTCGACCGCGGCGCAGCCCGCCAGCACGATGAGGTCGGCCAGGGAGACCCGCTTGTTGGCTGCCGCGTGGGTGTCGTTGAAGTTCGTCTGAATGGTCTCGAGACCAGTCAAGGTTTGCGCGAGAGCGGTGGGGTCGTTGACGGCCCAGTCGCGCTGCGGCGCGAGCCGAACGCGAGCTCCGTTGGCGCCGCCGCGTTTGTCGGAACCTCGGAACGTCGACGCGGAGGCCCACGCGGCGGAGACGAGCTGTGCGACGGTCAGCTCCGAGTCGAGCACCGCTCGTTTGAGCTGTGCGACATCGTTCGTGTCAACCAACTCATGGTCGACCGCGGGGACGGGGTCCATCCAGATCGGGGTCTCCTGGGGCACGTCGGGCCCCAGAAAGCGAGTCCGAGGCCCCATGTCTCGATGGGTCAGCTTGAACCACGCGCGCTTGAACGCGTCCGCGAAGGCTTCGGGGTCCTCGTGAAAGCGCTTGGAGATTTTGGCGTAGGCCGGGTCCTCGCGGAGCGAGAGGTCCGTGGTGAGCATGATGGGGGGATGCCGCTTGCTCGGGTCTGCCGCGTCAGGGACGGTCTGCGCGTTGGGGTCGGTAGGAACCCACTGCGTGGCTCCTGCGGGACTCTTGGACTGCTTCCACTCGTAGCCGAACAGCTTGTCGAAAAAGTCGTTGTCCCAGCGCGCCGGGTCCGACGTCCAAGCGCCCTCGAGCCCCGAAGTGATGGTGTCCGCGCCCTTGCCCGAGCCGTGTGCGTTGTCCCAGCCGAGCCCTTGGAGATGGAATTCGCCTGCCTCGGGCTCGCGTCCGAGGTGGTCGTCTGAGGCTGCACCGTGCGCCTTCCCGAACGTGTGGCCGCCCGCGATCAGTGCCACGGTCTCCTCATCATCCATCGCCATGCGAGCGAACGTCTCGCGAATGTCGTGTGCGGCGGCGACGGGGTCGGGGTTGCCGTTGGGGCCCTCGGGGTTGACGTAGATCAAGCCCATCTGCACCGCGCCCAGCGGACCGTCGAGCTCGCGGTCGCCCTGGTAGCGCTCGTCGCCAAGCCAAGTCGTCTCGGGACCCCAGTTGATGTCTTGCTCCGGCTCCCAGACATCTTCACGGCCACCCGCAAACCCCAGCAGCGGCAGTCCCATGGACTCGATCGCGCAGTTGCCTGCAAGAATCATGAGGTCGGCCCAGGAGATGCTCTGCCCGTACTTCTGCTTGATTGGCCACAGGAGCCGCCGCGCCTTGTCGAGGTTGGCGTTGTCCGGCCAGCTGCTCAACGGCGCAAACCGTTGCGTTCCCGACCCACCGCCTCCGCGACCGTCGGAGATGCGGTAGGTGCCGGCGCTGTGCCACGCCATGCGCACAAACAGACCGCCGTAGTGGCCGAAGTCGGCAGGCCACCAGTCTTGGGAGTCGGTCATCAACGCCGTGAGGTCACGTTTTAGGGCTTCGAGGTCGAGAGCCTCGAACGCGGTTGCGTAGTCGAACGCTTTTCCGAGGGGGTTGATCTGCGGGGCGTTCTGGTTGAGCGGCTTGAGGTCGAGTCGCTTGGGCCACCACTTCTCATTGGCGCTGTTGCCGGTGGAAGCGTTCGGGCGGCGCCCATGCATGAAGGGGCATTTGCTTTCGTTGTCCATCGAGGCTCGCCCCAAAGTAGACCCCAATGGACAGTGCTCGCGCCACACCTGGCTGCGGTTGGCACCGTGCGGAATCGGTGTGACGAAGTCTCCGTGTTGCTACTGCCCAGCACCGACCACGGTGGACTCCGAGGGCTGTTCAACGGCGGCGGGAAGGGCTGTGGGGGTCGCGAGTGCCAGCCGCAGCTCTTCGAGCGCGACACGGGTCCGCTTGGCGAGTTCATCGGCGGCTTCGGTCGCGAGGGCCTCTCGCATGTCCCCGAGCTTTCGCTCTCGCTGCCAAACGTTGCTTCGGCGTTGGTCGCCCAGTCGCTCGCGCACAGTGAAGAGCAACAGTCCGGTCTTCACGTCAAACAAGGACGCTTCCGCGTACCCGTCGACCTCCAGTGTGGCGCCGGGCAGGACGAAGGCCCCCACGACGCTCAGGTAGCCGGCCGCCACACCGTTGGCCCGTTGAGTCTCGTTCACATGCTCGCGGTAGAGCATCAGGTAGCGGAGCTTGTAGCGGGCTGCGACCTCCCGAAGGGCCTCCATTCCGAGCGCGCCGGAGGGGATCGGCATCATTTCGGTGACATGGGCGAAGCCATCGTCAGCGGGGAGCTTGTCGGCAAACCGGGATAGGCCGGGAGTGACCCGGTCATACGAGGGGCTGGGGCCGCGCCAATCCTCGGCCTCCACGATCGGCAGCACACCCACGCGTCCGGGAAGGTCGAGTTCGAGCGGCTGGTCGAGGATCTTCTGCAGTTTCGCCTCCGACAGAGTCCCTTGGGCTGTCCGGGCGAAGTGGGACTCCTGGAGCGGGACCGGGGCGGCGGCGGCCGGCGCCGCAACCATGTCCGCCATGGGGGCACTCGGCTCTTCCGCCCGGGGTGCGCTGGCGCAGGCGGAGATCGTGGTCAGGAGTAGGCCAAGGGAGAGAAGCTGTCGCATCACGGCGGCTGAACGCCTCCGATTCGTGCGCCCTTACAGTGATGTCGCTCGATTCTATTCCGGCGAGTGAGGGGCCTGGAGACAGGCATCGTCCGATGCCCCACGGACTCGACTTCTCCTGATCCGCGATGAAGCGCCGTTAGGTGGGCGGGGCGAGTGGGCCCTTCATCAGTTTGAGACGAGCGCGGCCTTTCTCCATCATCAGGACGAACGGGATGACCTCCGTCTCCTGGGATTCTCCGGTCTGGATGATCTGCAGCGCCCCCAACCCGTGACCCATGGGCCCTCGTCGGAAGTAGTCCACGTCGATCCGGTACGGGTAGCCACGCGGCTCGCCTTCGATGGTGAATGATTCGGGGCCGTAGCCATCCCGGACGTCCGCGTACAGAAAACCTCCGGATTCGAGTCCGCGGCGGAGGTAGTACGCATGAGAGCCGTCACAGTCGTAGACGTGGAGGTCGACATCGTTGGCGTCCGTCTCCCAGGACAGGACGAAGTGTGTGACCGGCTCCCGCAGGATTCGGATGCCGGAGCCCCTGGCCTGGGCCCGGATCTCCTTCGCCCGCTCTGGGACTTCCGAGGCCCACTTCGCAGCGACCACGGCGGCGTCATCCCGAAGGATTTGGTTCACGCCTTCGTATCGGACCGCGAACCCCTTCTTTGCGGCGTCGCGCAGGATGCCAAAGGCCTGTTCGTACTTCTGCATCGCGACGAGCGCCCATGCATAGGTTCGGTGACTCGAGGGGTGGTCGGGTCGTTCTTCGTAGGCTTGTCGCGCAGCGTCGAGCGCGAGCGCATTGGCCTCGTCTCCACCGATGGATGTCAGTCGTGCGGAGGCGTGCCTGAGCATCGGGGCGTCGGAGGGGAACATCTCGATGAGCGAGCCGTACGCACGCGTGGCCTTGCTTCGCAGCCCCGTCGCCTCGTAGGCCTGGCCGAGGGCGACCAGCGCCATGACGTCCTCAGGGGCTTCCCGTCTCCACGCGCGTGCCGTCGCAAGTGCGCCGCCGGGGTCGCCTTGTTCGAGCGCGGTCGAAACCTCGAGCATCCTCCCCTCGTGCGGGATGGTGAGGTTGGCGTCCACTTGCACGAGGTCTTCTGGAGGATAATGAGCCTTGCTTGGCGCCTTGGGACGCCGTGCGATCGGAGCCACGGGGGCTGGCCGCGGAGGCGGAGGTGGGGGCCGCTTACTCCGGCTGAACTTGAATGCCAGCGACACGTCGACAGACGCCTTGCTCTTGGGTTTTGGAAAATTCCAGCGGACGATCGCACGCTCGATACAAGCTTCGACCCTGTCGTCCTTCATGGTGCCTCCATCCACCTTCGCGGTCGCGACCTTGCCGTTGGGCCCGATGCTGAAGTTCACATCCAGCCTTCCAGACAGATCGGGCACACGGTCCAATGCTTGTAGGTAACAGTACCGCGGCTCGTTGATGTGCGCCCGCGCGATGCGGCGGACGTAGTCCTTCGGCATTCCGCGTTGGACCTGAGGCGTCATGATTCGGACTCGCGGCACGAACCTCTGCCGGGGTGCAAAGGCGAGGCCCCGGCCGAACCCCGTCCCGGTCCCGCCGCCGCCCCCTCGGCCGATGAGCCCAACGTTCCCCAGGCCGATCGTTCCCTCGCCGAACCCGTTCCCGGTGCCGCCGCCGCCGCGCCCGGTCCCCACGAGCCCCAAGCCGCCAACCCCGAAGGCTTCGCCGACTTCGGACCCTGTCAGTCCACCCCAGACGTCTTCATCATCATTGCCGACCGCAAAGGCGGCGCCGTACGGGGATGCGAGGAAGTGCCCCGTCTTGGTGTCGAGCATCCCGAGGATGCCGGCGTCTCCAACAGCGTTCTCGGCCGCTCGGGCGGGGGGCGGAGCGGGTTGTGGTGTGCTCCGGCTTCGGGGGACGCGGCTGGCTCCGTCATCCCCGACCACGAGAATATCGACAACCGCGTCTCGGTCGATGTTGAAGCGCCGGTAGTCCCACTCGGTCTCGAGGACGAGCATCGCCGTGAAGTCCGAGATCACCCGGTGGTTTTGGGACAGAGCCACGATGCGCTTGCGTAGGTCTGCTTTCTTCGAGGGGTCCTCCGCGGCGGAGTGGGCGGCGGTGAGGGCATCGATCTTCGATGACACCAGAGCTCGTGCGAGAAGGGGCCCGGGCGCTGCGACCGTGGGCACGCTCGAGTCTTGCTGCAACCCCCCACGCAGCCGGGTTGCGATGGGTCCCTTGGGGACACCGTGGGCATAGATCATCGCCGTGTCCCCAGGTTGTGCACCGCGAATCTCGGTGGGCCAGACGGATGTGGCACCTTCGACGTGGACCGAGATCGGGCCGAGTATGCCGCGCCCGATGCGGTCCACGATCTCCTCTGTGGGCCTGTCGCTTCGGGTGATGCTGCCGTCTTGCGGGAGTCGGCCACGGGCCAGGTCGCCGAGCAGGATGTCACTGCCGGTTGAGGCGTCGAGGACAACGTCGAGTCGTTGGAGCCCACCCTCTTTCAGGACGTCGAGCGTCGAGCGTAGCTCGGCGAGTTCGCTCTTCCCAGACGTCGCGATGCCGTCGGACACCACCAGGAGGCGCGCTGGAGGATCGGAGACGAAGTTCTCGAGCATCCGCCCGGGGTCTGAGGCGCCCAATGCCCCTCGGGAGAGCAGTCCCTGGAGTTGTGGTGCCGCGAAATCCGTCGCGCGTCCCTCGAACACCGGCTTCACGTCTTGGTCGAAGGCCACCACTTCGATGTGCAGGTCGGGATGCTGCTGCCCCAACCTCGTGATGAGGGCACCGAGCTCTCGCACGCGTCCTGCGTACCCCCTCGCTCGCGACGCGCTGGTGTCGAACGCGATGGTGAGATGGTGTAGGGGGCGCGCCTGCACATCACCACCGAGCACGACGCGCATGGCCACGCCGTCGTCTCCCCTCAGTCCAAGCTCGGGAGTCGAGCTCCCGCTGGGGACAAGGAGGTCCTTCGCTGGGGTGTAGGCCTCCTCATGCGCCTCGACGACGCGGCGCCGGGTCTTGGCACCCTGCGTTTCGTGCACGAACACCGTCGCGTCGAAGTGCTCGAGTTGAGGCAAACCACGAAGTGGGACTCGGTAGTCCGAGGTTCCGTCCAAGACCTGGGAGTAGCTGAGGACCAGCTCTTTGCGCCCCAGTGCAGGGATGGGGAAGACCTTCGCGCTGAATCGGTTGCCTGCCTGCTTCTGGAGCAATGCCGGGTCGACGTTGTTGTGGAGGAATCGATCGTAGATCTGTCGGGCTGCCTGCCGCTCAACGACCTCGCCTTCCTGCCACTGTCCCTCGATTTTCATCGCAAACCGGGACAGTGCCGCTCCTGGAGGCAAGTCGATGACGAACTGACCGGCCAGCGTTCTGTCCTCCGGGTTTTTGAAGGTGAGGTGCAGTTCGGTGAAACCCAGTGGGCCTTGGACGACACCACGCACCTCAAGGTTGGTCAGCTCCAGGCCTGTGCCTTCCCCCGTGGTCAGCCGCATCGAGGGGGCCGGGGGTGGCCCGTCGTCCTCGGGGGCTGGGGGCGCTTGATGCTGCTGTGTCGGGGCGGGTGGGGCTTTGGTGCAGCTTCCCAAGGCCAAGCAGAGCGTGATGAAGAGCGACGGGCGACACACCTGCATGCATGACCCGACAGCCCCCGGCCGCCGATGTTCCCCGGATTGCGCGAGGAGTTTCCAGCTCAGCGTCGTGGGCTGGGCCCGAGCACACGGTCCGCCTCTTCAAGGACGGTGTCCCGAAACGCATCGAAATTCTCCGCCAATCCGGGGGGTGGCGGGTCGACGTCCCGAAGCCATTGCGCGCCCTCGACCGGATCGTCGCAGACATTGTTTGGGACCCGGGTTCGTGTCAGTAGGAAGACACCGCTGACGAACGTCCGAATGATCGCGCCCGCCATCCCGCGCATGTCGAACACCATCACGTTGGCGCGGAGAAACGGGTCGACGCGTTTGAGCAGCTCGGTTGATCGCTGACGTGCATTGGCCGTCGGCTGGGAGGTGACTCGCTCGATTCGATGCAGCGAGTACATCCACACGTCGCTGTGCTGGCCCGCCAGGTGCAAGTCGAGCGCGCGGTCAAAGCTCTCGAAGTAGGCATCGGAAGCCTGTACTCCGTTGAGGCTGATGAGGATTGGACCCCATGCATAGAACGCGAACTGCTCCCCACCGCTGAGGCGTTCGAACGGAAGGCGCGCGGGCTCCACCACGCCCCTGAGTAGGGGAGCGGACCACAGGGGTCAAGACGCTTGGCGGCTCGGGCTACAGGGTTTCGGTTCCCAGCGCGACCCTCGATGACATCTTTGGGTCCGTACGCCGCGCTATTCCCGTTTATGTGACTGGCGGTGATTGCATCGCAAAGTTGTCGTGCTCTAAATTGCATCCACAGTGGTCCGTGTTTTGAAGCCGGATTGCCTTCAGGATGGGGTTGTTGATGAAACGTGTCGTTCTACGAGGAGTTGGTCCGTCGCTCATGTTGGGCTGCGCCGCGTGCGCGATGCCGCTCCCGGATGGGCCCGGGCTCGAGGCGGTCCCGGTCTTTGAGGGCAGCCCAGCGCGTCCTCGCCCAATGCCTCCCAAGGACGTCCCGGAGCATCCGCTCTTGGGTGAACAGAGCGTCTTCCACGACGACCACTACAACTCGGACGTCACCGACTTCCCTGCACCGTTGGGGCTCGACCCTCGCGTTGTGTCTCGGGCCTATGTCCTGTGCGGCACGCCTCGCGTGGACTCCAACGGACGGGTCATCACGACATGTGGCAACCCTGAGTTTGCGGCCAATCCCGCGGCCGAGGCAGGCGTGCTGTACCTGCTCGATCCCGACAACCTCGACATCCTCGCCTCAACCGAGTTCTTCACCGGGCAGTTCGACGGAGAGAACATTGGCGGAGGCAACTATCCGCATGTGCTCGCCGACGACTCGGTGATCAACGGCGGCGCCGATGGAACGCTCGACCACTACATCCAGGTCGAGGACGCCATCACCGGTGAGATCACCTGGGAGTTCATGGAGCCCATCGACTTCTCTCCGGGCATTCCGGCGGGGGACACGATGTTCGACACGCTTCCGGACTTCGATGGGGACTACTGGTTCGCAACGGTGGGCGGTCCCGACATCGGCGGTGTGACAGTGGGTGTCCGTGATGACGACGGCTTCTTGAGCACGTTGTTCATTCCCGGCGAGAAGACGGAGAACGGCCTCGCGGTGGGCGAGGAGGGGGTCTACTTCGTCACCGACGCCGCGCTGTACCGGTTCGACAAAGACCCTGTGACCGGCGCGCCCGTCCAGACATGGCGGGAAGCCTACGAGTCTGTCCCGAAGCCGCCCGAGGCAGGGGTCTTCTCCGACGGCTCGGGGAGCACGCCGACTCTGCTGGGCCGCGACTACATCGCGATCACCGACAACGAAGACCCCCAGGTCAACCTCCTCGTCTATCGTCGCGGTGCCGACGTCATGGGCGACCGAGAGGTCTGCAGGGTCCCACTGTTCGAGCCGGGGCAGAGCGCCAACGACCTCTCTGTGATCGGAGACCGCCGCAGCATCGTCGTGTCCAACTGGTACGGCGCGCCTCAACCGATCCAGGTTGCGCCCGGCCAGACGTTGCCGCCGTTCTTCGGTGACTACCGCAACATGGCGGGTGGCATGACACGTGTCGACATCCGCCCCGACGAGAGCGGCTGCGACATCAAGTGGCACAACCCCGATGTGCGGACCAACTCCGTGCCCAAGCTCTCCACCCTGACCGGGTTGATCTACTTCCACGGCCAGCGCGTCGACGACAACACCGAGTCCGCCGTCCCACCGATCGATGCCTACTACATGAGGACGGTCTCGATGAAGACGGGCGAGTTCGAGTTCGACGTACTCGCCGGAACCGGGCCGTACTACTCGGGCGGCGGCCTCACGACGACCATCGGCCCGAACGGCGCCTTCTATCAAGCGACCGGCGGTGGCATCTACAAGGTGCAGGATGCGGCGACAGGCGACCACTACTACCTGCGCTACTTCCTGATGCTGTTCTCGCGGCACTTCCGGAAGTTCTGGGCCGCCAAGAGCGAGCACTACGCGTTGGAGGATGTGAAGTTCGAGCCGATCATCCGTACGGACTGCACACAGCAGACGCTGGTCCCGTCACTGCTGTCGCTCTCGCAGGGCGGCCCCACCTTCTGCGATGTGTTCGGGACGGCTGAGTGAGCCCGCCTTTTTTTCCAGCTGCGCGTCGATGGTGGCGCGTTGCTCAGACATGAGAATCCGGACGCCTTCGCGTAGTCGGAGGTCGTTCCCGATCTGCTCGAGCTCATGCAGAACGTCGTCTGCTTTTTGGGTTGAGTTGGATGACTCTTGGCCCAGCAGGGCGGAGACGAGGAGGGTCGAGACCTGCGCGCGCACCGACACACTGGCCCGCGGGCTCAGAGTTTCGTAGGCGCTGGTGGCCAGCGGCAACATGGCCTCGAAGTCCCCCTTCACATACGCGATGTTCGCCAGCCCACCGAGAAGCTCGGCACCCAGGTCCGTTTGCTTTCCGCGTTCGCGCTGCTCGATCTCTCTGGCTTGCTTCAGAACCATCTCAGCCGCGCCAACTTCTTCGCTGAGGACGAGCGCTCTGGAGAGCTCGAGCATGGCGATGACCGAGGTGGGGCTGTTCGGTCCGTCGAGCGACTTCGTGAGCTTCAGGGATTCGCGCAGGGTTCGAGTCGCGTCGTCGTAGTCTCCCCGTCCCCCGTAGACCCCCGCGAGATTGACGAGGGCTGCGTTGAGCCGCCTGTCATACGTCGGGCTGTTTGCCCGAGACACCTCCACAATCCGATCAAGCGCGGCTTCGGCCTTCTCCGGTTCGCCGGTTCGCGCATATCCAACGGCGACGTTGTTGAGGACCTTGAGGAGGCCCGTGACCTCGGTGCCCAGCCGCTCCCGGATCGCAAGGGCCTTCTCGAATGCCACCAGAGCGGCCTCGATCTGCCCCGCTCGGTAGGCTCGGTGCCCAACGTACCCGTGCGCGAGGGCAGTCGTCTCATGGACGGGGCCATGCAGTGCGATCGCCTCTTCGAGGACCTCCCCGATCGCGGCATCCAAGCTCTCGTCCTCGGTGACGGGCATCCGGGCCCGTAGGACGAACATCCGCGCTCGTAGGTTGCGGTCGCGGTCGTCGGGGGCGTGATGCCGAACGAGGTCGAGCCGCTTGCGTGCTAGCGTGACCGCCTCCTCATACTTCCTGCTCTGTGCGGCGAGCCGTGAGCGTAGTTCGAGGAGCTCGGTGTCCCATGTCCACGGTCTAGACTCGAATCGTTGGTGTGCGGCCTCGACCCGCATCACGACTCTCGCGGCCTCTTGGAGTTCCCCGCTGTCGAGCAGGTGGCGGGCGATCCGACGCATTGCGGAGAGGCGTGCGACGGTATCGTGGGCGCGCTCGGACTCGAGCAGTGCCTTCTCGAAGGCGATGCGCGCTGCGACGAGATCGCCCCGTTGTTCGTCGAGCTGCCCGCGGGCCAGGCTGACGCGAGATCGCAAGCTGTCGTCCCCGGAGGCGGCTGCGGCCTCGGCGGCCTGGTCGAGCATGCGCTCAGCCCCATCGATTCTCCCCAGGCGGGCCTCGGTGCGCGCCTCGTTGACCTTGTATTCCACCTCGGCGTGGAGTTGCAGGGCCTCCTGGCCGTCCGCGGTGGGGGCGGCCTGCTCGGGGTCATCACATGCCTGAAGGTTGGTCGCGTTTGGGACCAGGCGGGCCGCGTCGGCGACCACGGGGCCCGTCGGGCTGGAGAGCAGCTCGAGCGAACTCGCCAGCCACTGTCGCTGTCCTTCGAGACACGCCAGGACGCGCAGGGATCTGGTGTCCGTGGGCGGAGTGCGACGGCCAGCCGTACAAGCTGTCTCCCAACGCTCGCGCCATGCGTCGGCGTACGCATCGAGCTGAGCGTCGAGAACCCCGGGGGCGTGTGCGGCCGCAGGGTGATCGATACTCTGCAATTCTCCGCGGATCCCCTCCGCGACCTCGTCATTCCACGTTTCGGAGATCGCCAGTGCCTCCTCTGCACACGAAGCGGGTTCGTCGGCGAATGCTGCGAAGGTGATCGCTGCGGCTCCCCCTGCGACGGCGACGGGGACGGCTGCGCGTCGCCATGGAGGAGATAGCTTGCCTTCGAGGGATGCAAGCAGAGCCTCCATGGAGGGCCAGCGGTCGCGCGGTGCGGGTTGCAGGCCCCGTTCGAGAATCCGTCGGAACCACGACGGTACGTTGCGAGACTTTGGGCGGGGACGAAACTTCCCTTGGTCAATCGCCTCGAGAAGCGCGATCCGAGTCTTCGCATCGAAGGGCCGGTCACCGTACGCAGCCTCGTACATCGTCATGCAGAATGAGAACTGGTCGCTCTGGGGGGTCGCAACTCGTCCCAGGTGTTGCTCAGGTGCCATGTACGCGGGCGTTCCGGCGATCGCACTGGCCAGCGTGCTCTCGCGGAGTTCGTCGGCTGCGTCGTGACCGGTCGAGGCGTCAGATGCGAAGCTGTCATGCGTGCGCGCCAAGCCGAAGTCGAGAACAACGACACGCCCGTCGTCTCGAAGCATGACGTTGGCCGGCTTGAAGTCGCGGTGCACGAGGCCGGATTCATGGGCGGCGACGAGCCCTCGTCCAGCATCGAGGGCGACCCGTGCGACCTCTTTCCATGTGCGTGGCGTTCGCAGCCACGTGGACAAGGGCGCGCCCTCGACCAACTCCATTGCGATGAAAACCCGCCCCTCGACCGTGCCGATCTCGTGAACGCCAACGATGTTTGGATGGTTGAGTCGGGCCAACGCCTTGGCTTCATCGACGAGGCGTTCCTGGTCCCTGGTGCTGGACCTATCGGGCTTGAGGAGCTTGAGCGCGACTCGCCTGCCGAGCTTGGGGTCGAAGGCCGCATAGACCACTCCCATCCCGCCCGATCCAACGCGGTGCTCGATCCTGAAACGGTCGAGCGTGGCAGGATCCTCAGGGCGGCCCAGCAGGTTCTCGGACACGGCACAGAACGCGCGTCGCTCGTCCAGCGTGTCGAAGGGTTGCTCCGCTCCGTCGCGCAACAGAGCGGAAGGATTGGCTTCGTTTTCAGCCACGAGATGGCCTCACTCGGACTGCAAGCTCTTCGCGCAATGACTCCGCCCAGCGGTCGATGTCGTCAGCCGTTGCGTTGTTCATCCCCGTCGCCTCGGCCACCTCCGCGAACGTCTCCCGCAGCGCTTCTCGGGCTCGCCGAAGTCTGCTCTTGAGCGTCCCGATGGGAACCTCCAGCACTTCGGCTGCCTCCGCTGCGGGAAGTTGTTCCCAGTAGGTGAGCTCCAAGACGAGCTGCAGCTCGAGAGGCAGTTGCCGGAGCGCTTGCAGCAAGTGTCGTTGGTGTTCTTCTTTCGCCAGAATCGCCGTGGGGGAGGCGACCAGCTGGCTCACGGAGACGCGACTGGGGTCGAACTCCTCGACCTGCATGCGGTTGCGGTAGCTGCGATACAGCTCTCGACGGGCGATGGTCAGCAGGTAAGCGCGGAACGACGAGCCGTCCCGGATCTTGCCGCGAGACTCCACGCAGGCGCGAAACGTCTCCTGAATCAGGTCATCTGGGGGCCCGCTGACCTTGTTCGCAAAGAACGTGTAGACGCTCCGGAAGTGGCGTCGCAGAAGCGTTTGCCCCGAGGCCATGTCGCCGGTCCGCCAGCGCTCGAGCAGCTCCCCATCATCGTTCACGGCCCGTGCAGGGTACCGACTCACCGTTCGCCAAAGCCACATCGGTCGCCGCTCCTATCCACGAAGGACCGACTCCGGACCCAGTCCGCGATCCCGGAGACCCTTGCGGACCTTCGAGAGTGACCGGTAAACCCCATTCTCGACCCGTTTCCGGTCCACACCCTTTCGGCCAGCGAGTTCAGTGATGCCGTGTCCATCGAGGAAGAGGGTGAGGAGTTCACGTCGTTCGGGTGAGAGCCTGCCGAGTTCATCTTCGATCGCTTGCTTGATGTGTCGGGCGTGGAGCTGACGCTCGGGGTCCTGAGGGTCGGAGGCCCAACGCAATGCGCGGGCGTGGGTCTCGAGCAGACGCTGTCGACGGTCGTGCTGACGTGCACCGTCGATGGCTGCGGTGCGTGCCGTCCGGCGTACATACGCTCGCGACAAGGTCGGGGGCGCTTGGCTACGCAGTCGCACCAAGATACGGACGGCGACCTCCTGGTAGAGGTCGTCTCGGAAGCCGGACCGGGGCGCAAGATGACGGAGGAGGACGGTTTCGTGAGCGCGTGTGGAGGGGACCATGGGCTGCACGGACCCAGTGGTGCAGGGCAGCGCCCAGGATCACGGACTGTCGGGATTCAAGCGAAGAACCGCGTTCTGCATCTAAATCCGGCACTCGAAGGCGAGGCGCAGAGCCCGCGCGTTCACTGCGTTCCGAGACCTTCTGGATTGAGCCGGGACCGGGCGACGTCGAACAGCGCTGAAGCACGCGCTGCGTGGAGGCTCTACCGGGCGAGCAAGTACTGCACGCTGAAGAGGTTCTTGTCGTCCGTCCAAACGCGGTCAACGTCGAACCCTGCCTCCTGCGCGAGCGCGGCGAAGGCCTCGAGGGTGTACTTGTGCGAGTCCTCGGTGTGGATCCACTCCCCTTCGGCGAAGGTGAATCGGTTGCCAACGAGGTTCACGGACGTGGGGCGGCGCGCGTACAGACGCATCTCGATCGCGCTGCGCTCTTTGACCCAAACGGCACGGTGCCGGAACGCATCGAGGTCGAAGTTGGCCCCCAGCTCGTCGTTGGCGCGCCGGAGCATGTTGAGGTTGAACTTCGCCGTGACCCCGGCGGCGTCGTTGTAGGCCGCCTCGAGGGACTGCGTGCCCTTGACGAGGTCGACACCGAGCAGTCCACATCCGCCGCTCCCCACTTCTTCCCGCATCTGCCGGAGGAGCTTCGTCGCGAACTCGGGCCGAAAGTTCCCGATCGTGGAGCCCGGGAAATACAGCGCGCGGCGACGGGCGGGCTTGCTGGGCTGGGGAACCTCGAAGGGCTCGGTGAAGTCTGCGCAGACCGGCAGTACCTCGAGGTCGTTGAACTCGGCCTGCAGGGCGTTGGCCGACGTCATCAAGAACTCTCGCGAGATTTCGACGGGCACGTACCCCACCGGGCGCTCGAGAGCGGAGAGCAGCTGGCGGGTCTTGAGCCCGGTCCCGCTGCCATATTCGATCACCAGCGCCTCAGGCCCGATCGCTTGGGCCATCTCTGGCAGCGAGGCCTCCATGATCGCGAGCTCGGTGCGCGTGGGGTAGTACTCGGGGACTCGGCAGATCTCGTCGAACAGCGCCGACCCTGGCTCGTCGTAGAAGAACGCCGAGGGCATCGTCTTCTGCGGTTTGGAGAGGCCGCGCACAACCTGGGTTGTCATGTCAGCGGCGGTGGGCTCCAGATCGGTGAGTTCCAAGGAGGGGGCGGAGTTGGTCATGGGTCTCTCGCGAGCTGGATACCTGAGAACTGCCAGCGGTCGTGGGGATGGAAGAAGTTGCGGTAGGTCGGACGCCCGTGTCCGCGGGGGGTCGCGCAAGAACCTCCCCGGAGCACGATCTGGCTACACATGAACTTCCCGTTGTATTCGCCCAAGGCACCCGGGGGAGCTCGGTAGCTGGGGTAGGGCGCGTAGGCACTCCCGGTCCAAATCCAGGTGTCGCCGAACGCCTGCGGTCCAGGGCCTGCGGGGCTCGGGTGGAAACTGGTGTCGCGCCGATGAATCGGAAGCGCGCCCAACGAGCTCTCCCACTCAAACTCCGTGGGCAAGCGGTAGCCGGTCCACCGGGCATATGCGTCGGCTTCGAACAGGCTGACGTGGCACACCGGCTCGTTGGGGTCGACTGGCTTCATGCCGTGGAGCGTGAAGATGAACCACTGGCCGTCGCGCTCCTCCCAGTACAGCGGTGCGCGCCAGGACTGCTTCTGCACGGTGGCCCATCCCGCGGAGAGCCATAGGTCGGCACGTTCGTAGCCGCCGTCCCGCATGAACTCCAAGTACTCGCCGCAGGTCACCTTGCGATCGGCGATCTCGAACGGAGGCAGGAGGACCTCGTGGGCCGGCCCTTCGTTGTCGTAGTGGAAAGCGTCGCCGCGGTGACCGATTCCCGAAATTCCACCCTCGTGCGAGATCCACCCCACGGCGCGGCCCTGACTCTCCGGGACTTCCTCGGGCTCTCGATAGACCGGGCGCATGGCGTTCTTCGAGAAGCCATGCTTGATGTCCGTGAGCATCAGCTCCTGATGCTGCTGCTCGTGGTGGAGCCCGAGTTCGACGACCGCGAGTTGTTCCGCGGTCGCATTGCCGGTCTTGAGCCAGCCGTGTACGTGCTCGTCGACGTGGGCCCGATACTGATCGACCTCGCGAACGGTCGGCCGCGAAAGCAGACCGCGTTCGGGCCGAGGGTGCATCCGGCCCACGCTCTCGTAGTACGAGTTGAAGAGGAACCCGAACTGAGGGTGGAAGACCTCAACCTGGGGCAGCGCGCCCCGGAGGACGAACGTCTCGAAGAACCACGTCGTGTGCGCGAGGTGCCACTTCAATGGGCTCGCATCGGGCATCGACTGAAGCCCGTAGTCTTCCACTTCGAGCGTTTCACACAGTCGCTTCGAGTCCGCGCGGACTTCCCAGTACGCACCGGCAGGATTGTCCGAAAACGCGCGAACACCCCTGCCGTCTTCGTTGAGCGTCGTCGTGGTCAATTTCTCCACGTTCAAATCCTCGCTCGCACGGAACGTCACCCAAGCGGGTGATGTTGCGCGGACCCTCGCGTCGCGACCGTTCGATGTCAAGGAGCGGTACCGGGCGCTTCGGGTCACGGAACCGATCTCGGAGGATCCCTGGCGCACTGAACGCTGTTTGAACGCTGATATCGGTTGCATTGAGAGTGTCGGCGCGTACAATCCTGAGCGCGAATGGCAGGTCGTTTTACCGAGCTCCGCTCCGAGCTGATGCAGCTCGAGGCGAACGCTTCCGAGATCCGCCTCAACTATGAGCTGGACCCGGCGAGCCTGAGCCGGCACACGCACTCGTTCGCTCAGAACACGAAGCTTCCGCTCCCCGTGTCGCGCAGCTTGGTACGCCAAGCCGTCGGTCTCGAGGCGCTGGACCGCGAGCCCGTCGTCGGACTGTACGACACGCAGTCTGACTGATTCGGACCCGAGTGCCCTGGGCTCGGCCGATCTTCGGCGGGGTTCCGGCCATAGTTGTGTGGCTGGGACGCGTCGCGTATGCCGGGAGCATTCGCATGCGCCGTTCGCTTCTTGTCGCTTCGTTCGCAGTGTTGGTTGGGAGCTGTGCTCATGCGCCCCGGAGCCCGGCGACTTCGCAGGCTCCACGCTGGGAGCGAATGCCGGCCTTGCCAGTGGCGCGTTCGAACAACGCCGTGGCGGCCGTGCTCACACCGACCGGGGTTGCCGTCGTGTCGGCCTTGGGTCTCGCGCCCGGCAAGCTGTGGTCCGATGTGGTCTCGGATGCGTGGAGCCTGGGCACCTCGGGTTGGAGGCCACTCCCGGCAGTACCCGGGCCAGGACGCCTCGCCTCGGTTGCGCTGGGCATCGATGACCGATTGTTGCTCATCGGCGGCTACACCGTCGGCGCAGACCACACCGAGGTCTCGCGGCCTGGAATCGATGTGTGGTCCGTGTCGAGCGGGGCATGGTCGGTGGGTCCGGTGATGCCGATCCCGGTCGACGACGCTGTCGCTTCCGTGTGGCGCAACCGCTGGGTTGTCTTGGTCAGCGGCTGGTCCAACGACGACAACGTCTCGGACGTGCAGCTTCTGGATCTCGAGGATGGGTCTTGGCACGAGGGCACGCCGATCCCCGGAGCTGCGGTGTTCGGTCACGCGGGGGCGATGTGGAACGACACGCTCGTGTATTGCGACGGTGTTCGTGTCGTGCCCGCCAGCGGTGAGGCGAGGCGCTCGTTCGTCGCGAATGCCGGGTGTTATCTCGGACAGTTCGGCGACGACGTGGGGGCGATCGAATGGCGGTCTGTCCCGCCGCACCCCGGGGTTGCTCGCTACCGCATGGCGGCTGGAGCGGCCAAGGGGTTGGTGGTCTTCGCGGGCGGCACGGACAATCCTTACAACTACGACGGGCTCGGATACGACGGCACACCCGCAGCGCCCACGAACACGGCGTTTGCATGGGATGTGGCGGCCAAGCGGTGGGTCGATCTTCCGCCGCTGCCCGAGCCCTCGATGGATCACCGTGGCTTGGTCAACGTGGAAGGCGACTTGGTCTTGGTCGGCGGACTGAACGCAAAGCGCGAACCGACGAACCGCGTGTGGCGGCTCGTCGGGCTTTGACTCGCGGCGGGCGCTGCCTAGGCTACTTCACCGCTGCGGAGAGTTCGAGCATGCGGTCCATGGGCTTCTTTGCTGCGAGTCGCAACTCTTCTGGCATGGTGAGCTCGGGCGTCATGTCTCGGAGGCAAAGGTAGAGCTTCTCCAAGGTGTTGAGCCGCATGTAGGGGCACTCGTTGCAGGCGCAGTTGGCCTCGGGGGGGGCCGGGATGTACGTGCGGTCGGGGGCCTTGAGCTCCATCTGCGTGATGATGCCGGCCTCGGTTGCGACGATGAACTCGGTGAACTCGGAGGTTGTTGCGTACTCGAGCAGGCGGCTGGTGCTGCCGACGAAGTCCGCCATGTTCAAGACGTGGTCCTCGCACTCGGGATGGGCGATGATCTTGGCGTTTGGATGTCGCGCCTTGAGGCCGATCAGCTTTCGATGGCTGAAGGTCTCGTGGACGATGCACGTGCCCTGCCACAACGTCATGTCACGGCCGGTTTCCTTGATGAGCCAGCGCCCGAGGTTCTTGTCGGGCGCGAAAAGGATCTCTTGGTCGGCGGGCACCGACTCGACCATCTTCACCGCGTTGGACGAAGTGCAGATGAGATCGCTGGCCGCCTTCACCTCGGCGGAGCAGTTGATGTAGCTGATGGCGACGGCGTCGGGGTGCTTGGCCCGCCACGCGCGGAAACGATCGCCGGGACATCCGCTGGCGAGTGAGCACCCGGCCTCGAGATCTGGCAACAGCACTGTTCGATCCGGGTTGAGGATCTTGGCGGTCTCGGCCATGAAGTGCACGCCGCAAAAAACGATGACATCGGCAGAGGTGTCCCGTGCCGCCCGAGCGAGCTGCAGGGAGTCGCCGATGAAGTCGGCGAGGTGCTGAATCTCGGACTCCTGGTAGTAGTGGGCGAGAATGACAGCGTTGCGCTCCTTACGGAGCCGCTGGATCTCATCTTCGAGGTCGAGGGTGGGGTCGATGACCGGCACGTCCACGGCCCGAAGGTAGCACCACTGCCGGCCTTGGCGAGCTTGCGCGAAGTACGGCGTTCTCCGACGAAGCGGCTCTCACCGGGCCGCCTGAAAGGCTCAAGAATCTCGCTGCTGCCGCCGATGACCGCGGGGAGGCCAGAAGGAGAACGAAAGAACGATGAAGATCCTCGTTGCAGATGATAGCAGGGTAATGCGGATGTTGGTCCGTCGCGGGTTGCGGCAGGCTGGCTATGGAAACGCAGAAATCACCGAAGCGTGCGACGGTGCGGAGGCCTACAAGGCGTTCGTGGCTGGCGATGGCAGCTTCGATCTCATCCTCTCGGACTGGAACATGCCGAATATGGACGGGTACGGCTTCCTCCAGAACGTGCGCGCAGATGGGTCTCGCATCCCGTTCGTGTTTGTCACCACGGAGTGCACCGAAGAGATGCGTCTGAAGGCGAACGAAGCCGGTGCCAACCGTTTCATCGTCAAGCCCTTCGACGGGGATGACGTTCGGTTTGCCCTCGAGCCATTGATTGGAGCTGCGGCATGATGAACAACGACGCCATCAACGTTCATCAGCTGCTCGGACGACTGTTCGAGAAACCGTGCTCGGCCTCCGCGAAGAAGTTCTCCAAGCAGGTCTACAAGAGCTCGGTTGTGTACGGCCGGTTCGTGGATGACAAAGGAGACTTGGTCGCGGTCGTCTCCGCCGACGCGCCATTCGTGTGCTACACGGGCGCGGCGATCATGATGCTGCCGGCCGCTGTCGCCAACGATGCCAAGGGCGCAGACGAGCTCCCGGAGGAGCTGACAGAGGCATTTGGAGAGGTCCTCAACGTTCTCAGTCGGCTGTTCAACACGCCGGAGAGACCTCACTGCCGGTATACGACGGCGGACTACGGGAAGGCGCCCGAGGACATCAAGGCGTTCATCAAGGCTTCTTCGTCTCGAGAGAGCTTCGGCTTCGAAGTTGGCGGGTACGGCGACGGTACCGTGACCCTCTTCGCCGCCTAGAACGAAGACCCCTCGCGGCCGGCCGAACCCCGCTGCGAAAGCAACCCCGGCTCCGATCGGGACACGAACGAAGGCAGGAGTGCGAACTCGTCGGGAACGACGACTCGCGCTCCTGTCTTCGTTCGTTGGTGCGCAGGGGGTCAGCCCGCGCAGGTGCGTCCTGAGGAGATAGATCCGCGTGAAGCGACGTGCAACGCTGCTCTGCGTACCGGAGGGAAGAGCTGCAGGTTCCCGTTGCGCCACGTACCGGTGCTCTCGTGCTTGGGGCCGACGGGTGTCTGCCTCGGGGGGCCGCACGCGTCTCGTGACGGAGGGCCCGGTGCGGATTCGCAGAGATCCTTCGCCCCCGAGACGGTGACGGGGGGTTGTGAGAGGCGGCACTCCCGACTCAACATCGAGGCGATAAGAGGTCTGCGACGTTCCGGCCCCTCCCCGCGTTGTTGAGCGCCAAGTTGGGTCGAGCGCGTCACTCGGTTGTACGGCGGAGTCCAAGCTTGGCCGACTCCTCGAGTGCCTCACCGGGAGAACGGCCGAAGCAGAGCTCGAAGGTTCTCACCCTCCCGCTCTGCTTTCGACCGCTTCATCTCATGCGGTGCGCCGTCTCGGAGAGACGAACCCGGCCCCGCCGGTCCTCACCACGCGGGCTCCGTGGCCTTGTCCTGGCCGTCGGGTCGCTGGGCGTTCGGCGGGGCTCCTCCCGTTGATGGGGAGCCTGGAGAATTAGAACTGCCGGGCGACGCAGCGGTTGGCTGCGAGGCCCGGCAGTGTCATCGACGACTTAGGCGGCGATCTTGTTGTACAGCTCCGTTGGAGACGGAGCCATTTCGGCGGCGGGGAAGCGGAACTCCACCGTCGTGCCCGAGCCGCTTTGGCTGTGGATCTCGACCCGACCTTGGCGCTCGATGCATGCGGCACGAACCGCTGCCATGCCTACGCCGCGGCCCGAGATCTGGGTGACCTCGTCCTTGGTGGAGATGCCGTCCGCGAACAGTGCCGTGACAAGGTCGCTTTGGGTGCTGTGGCCGATGCCGGCCGCTTCTGCCTTCTTCTTGACCCGCTCCCAGTCGACGCCGCGGCCATCATCCTGGACCTGGACGACGAGCTCGTCACGCTCGACGTAGCTGCGCAGGACCACGTGCCCCTCCGCAGACTTTCCAGCAGCGATGCGATCCTCGCTGGACTCGATACCGTGGTCGATGGCGTTGCGGATGACGTGAATGAAGGAAGCCCAGAATCCCGACCACCGTGCAGGGTCGAGCAGGTGCTCGCCGGCCTCCACGTCGATCTCGACGTTCTCCTTGTTGAGGCGTCGAGCGACTCGGCGCGCCTTGTCTGCGATCCCGACGAGTCGTCGTGTTGCAGGCTCGTACTTCCAGCCCGCGATCCGTGCGGCGAGGTCCTCGCGCTTGGCGTCTCCCAAGACGGCAGACAGCAGACCTTCGAAGTCGGCGTCTTCGACCTCGACGATCGAGCGACGGCGGTTGCCAAGGAGTGTGTCGAGGTTCGTCTTGAGACCCTCCCAGCGCTCCGCCAGCAAGTCGACCTGCTCTTGCGAGGGGCGTTCTCCGTCGTCCACAAGGCGGTCCTCCATCGCGTGACAGATGTCGGCCACCGTGTTGATCTGGAAGATTGCGGCGTTGCCCTTGAGGGTGTGCAGGGCTCTCTGGAAGACGGCGGTGTCTTCGATGCTCCCCGCCACGACCGCGGAGACGATCTCGTTGGCTTCGTCGAAGAACTCCAAGAAACCGGTCTTGTCGGCCATGACGCGTTCGAAGACTTGAAGCGTCTCGCGTTGCGCGGCCTCGGTCGCCTGTGCCGCCAGCTCCGCCGTGCGGTCGGTGATCACGATGAGAGCTCGCTCGACCACCTCGGGGTCCGAACCCACGGACCGGAACCCGAACTCGAGTACCTTTCCGTCGACCTCAACGCGCTTGGGCATCTGGTCGAGCGTGACCTCGGGGGGCATGAAGCCCATCTGTACCTGGTCCCAGCCGATCTCGAACAGCTCCCCTGCCTTGGGCGACTTTCCGGCGACGAGCTCGGAGATGGTCGTTCCAACCGGCACGTCACCGAACCACTCGGAGACGCGCGCGGAGTACTCAGGAGCGACGACGCCTTCAGCGGAGACGGTCAAGAGGCCTTGATGGACGTTGTCCAACACGACTCGCATGTCGCGGTTGCGTTGGTCGACCTCGGCGGTTCGCTTCTGGACGATCTTGTCCAGGCCAATCACGTTGTCGAAGAAGCTCCTCGCGATGAAGCACGCGGCGACCGACTCGAGGACGACGAAGCCAGCGTGGATCGCCACGACCCAGACCGGAGCGTCGTAGTTGAAGATACTCGTCGGCAGCCACATCCACAGACCAAGGTGGTGAACGGCTGCCGTCGCGGCCGCGACAATGATCGCTCTGGGGTTCGCGAAGACGGCGAGCAGAGCGAGCAGCACGAAGAAGTAGAAGTGCATCTCGATCTGGACAGGGCCCTGTCCGAAGTGGACCAAGAGCGCGCCCATGACCATCGATGTGAACCCGTGAACGACCGAGACGTTTCGGGGGTTCGAGAACGTGAAGTAGGCGAGCGTGGGGCCGATCAGTGCGCCCAAGGTTAGCGCAAGTGCGAGGCCGACTCCTGTCTCATTGAAGAACGCAACCGCGGCGAAGACCGGGACGTGCGCCACAAAGAACATCAGTCCAATGCGGTTCATCCTCTGAAGGTAGTCTTGTTCGAAGTTCGTGATCTCCTGGGGAAGATTCACCGCTTGTAGGATTTTTTGAAACATGGCGTGTTCTCACTTTTCGTACTTGATACTCAGCGGGTCCAGGAGTTCTTGGAGTTCTTGGGCGACGGCACAGCCGAATAGAGGCAGCTCGTCAACGAGCTGCTCATCGCGGAGCTGCGCCAGGATTTTGGTGTCACGGACGTCGAGACCCTGCTTACGACCCGTGTAGCCGCCGAGGTATCGGAGCGTTCCGCTGGGGTCGAGCACGGCAAAGAGGGGTGCTGCGGTAAGCCCGTAGCGTTCAGCGAGTTCCTCTCGCTTCAGTGAAATGACCTCGAAGCCGGCGTCGGCGAGTTGCTGCTTCAGCGTCTCGCTTCCTCCGACGAGCAGGACCTTTTCAACGACATCCGAAGGTCTCGCATCGAGGCGAAGGTGTTCAAAGATCCGCTGCGAGCAGCGGCAATCTGCATAAAGGATATGGACCGCTAGCCAGGCCTCGACCTGATCCTGGTCGCGCATCGAGTTCAACGCGTCGGCGACGGCAGGGTCCGAGGTGTCCGGTCGGGGGAGTGTGTAGAAGTGGCCGACGGTCAGCGTGGCGCCGACGGTGAGGAACACGGCAACCCATACGGCCGCGACGGCGTATGCGATTCGTTCGTTCCATCCGCCCTTCCAGCGACCAGGCGGAGGTCCACCCCGCCCAGCGATCTGGTGCTGACCCGGCTCGAAGCGGGTTGTGTGTGGTGTCTTCACTGCGGTTCGCACCCTTTCGTGGGCGCAGCGTGCGTGCGCTGTTGCGGTTTGCACGGTGATGGGTTGGTATCAGAGAGACCCCCACCCACACGCCCAGACCCTCTGCCCTGCGGCAGCAGGTGCCCGGTTCCTCCGAAGAGGTCTGCGATGGTGCGGTGATCCACGAGGATGCCTATGGCAAGCCAGAGGCCTGCTCCACCTTCATCGGCCAACTGGCAGATGTCACCAGTGCAGGTCCGGGCCTAGGTGTCCCGGGCCGGGCCGGCACCCAAACTCGCGGCCCATTCGACCACTGTATTTTCCCGGCCTCTGCGCGATGAAGTTCGTGGGGCACGACGGCATCGAGCCGCGCCCTCGGAGAAGCAGACGTATGGGCAACGCACAAGAAGTCTTTGGAAAGATCCTCGAAGAGGCGACTCTCGACCTCATCGATGGGTACGGTGTCGAAGTGACACTTTCCGGCCACTCGCGGGCGGAGTCGATGGACATCGACAAGTCCTCGCTGGTGAGCATCATTGGGTACAGCGGGGATCAGATCCGGGGCTCCGTCTGCCTGACGGTCCCGGCATCGATCGCTCTCGCGACACACCCGCAAAAGAGTCCCAAACCGACCGACGCTGAGCTGCGCGACTGGGTGGGAGAGCTTTGCAACCAGCTGGTCGGTCGTACGAAGAACCAACTGATCCGCTACGGCCACAAGGTCGGCATGGGAACCCCGGTGGTCGCTGTGAGCGAAACCGGCCTGTCGCTGGCCTCTGCTTGCGCAACTCGCGTGGCTGCATTTCTATGCGGCGATGCTACCTGCACCGTGTCCTGCGACGTTCGGACCGACGGCAGCATCGACTTGATTGAGCTGCCGCAAGAAGAAGGCGAAGAGACCGGCCAAGAAGGCGAGTGTTTCCTTTTCTAATCACGTGTTTCTGAGGAGAACGAACAATGGGAAAAAAAATTCTAGTAGTGGATGACTCTGCAACCGTTCGCCAGCAGGTCAGCATGGCACTGAAAGCCGTGGGCTTCGACATTATCGAAGCCGTCGACGGCCAGGACGGGCTCGAGAAAATCACCGAGCTCTCCGACATCGCCCTCGTGGTGTCAGATGTGAACATGCCGCGGATGAACGGCCTGGACATGGTCGAGCAGGCGAAAGCGGTCCGTTCGGACCTCAACGTCGTGATGCTGACCACGGAGGGCGATCCCGCGCTGATCAAGCGAGCGCGGGCGGCCGGAGCATGTGGGTGGATCGTCAAGCCGTTCAAGGCCGAGGCTCTGGTCGCCGCGGCCAAGAAACTCGCGGCCTGAGCTGAGTGTTGGAGTTGTTGTGGGCGCGGAAGCAAACAAGGTGACTGTATTCGATTCCTTGTGTGTCGACTTTGCGGCGAGGCGTGAAGAAATCGCGCGGCGCTTGGGAGCGGCGATCTCCGATAGCGAGGAGAACGTGCTCATCATTGGAGGCTGTGTCACGGAGGTGCTCGAGGGATCTCGGGGAGCGAACGAGGCTGCCCGAGTTGCGATGGACAGCTCAGGCGGCGACTCCCCGGTCATGCAACTCGTCGATCGCCAACGTGGCACGACCGAGAAGTTCCTTGGGGAGATCCTCGGCCAGCTGCAGACCCAGCAACAACGGGCGAACTCGGCACGGGCGAAGTCGTCGGAGATCGTGGGCATCGCCACCGAGATCGCCCACATCGCCAACACCACGAAGTTCCTGAGCCTCAACGCCCGGATCGAGGCAACTCGACTCGGAGAGGCAGGCCGCGCGTTCGCGGTCCTCGCGGACGAAATGGTGGATTTGGCCCGAAGTGTTCGGGCGGCGAACGACCGTGTCGCCGAACTTGCCGAGACGCTGGCAGAGGACATGCCGTTGCTGGCGAACGGGTCCGAGCAACTCGTCACGGACAGCCAGGCGTTTGGGGATGTGTTCCGCGAACACGTCACCGCACTGACAGCAGCCGAGGCCGTCGTGTCCAAGCAGGAACGGCTTGCGCTGGAAGAGAACGAGCGGAGCGCGGATGCAAACCTGGCCATGGCTCAGAAGGCGCTTTCGCACCTGCAGTTCCAGGACCCGATGGCGCAGAGCCTCTCACGTGTTCAGCGACTCGTGGAGGAGTTTGAATCCCTTCTCGTCAGTGCGGGCACTGACGGTGGTGACGCCGGGGCCGGGGCTATCCTCGCTGCGGTCGCGCCGCTCCCTGAGGAGTCGTCGGAAGACGACTCCGCCGAAGAAGAACTGGATGAAGAACAGGTCGACGTCGGCGATGTGATGTTGTTCTGATTGTTTTGTACTGAATGTCTCCGACCCCTTCGGGGCTCGGACCTGGATAGCGACACTCCGGATGCGGAGCAGTCGTCGACCGAAAAAACAACTACGTAGCGCTGCGGCGCTGGCCAGGATGGCCATGCTGGACGACCCCGTCATACCGACGCGAACGTCCAGTGTGTCGCAGCCGCCGCCTCCGGCGTGGCCTGTTGCCGCGCCTCGACTCCCTGCCGCGTTCGAACGCGACCCAAGCAAGCTGACGAGATGAACACTGAAACGCAAAGCAGACCGGTCCTCGAGCGGACGCGGGACTTGGCCCTCGAGAGGTGCGGGGTCAGGCGGTCCACACGCCGATCAGCGCGGGGCGGATATCGAGACAGCAGGGGTAGTTCTGATCACAATCAGAGGTTGAAAGCGTTGGGACGCAGCACAATACAAGCTTCTATGGAACCTCAGAGCAGCCCATGCGGAGCGGATGGTGGCGACGACGGCCACCATCATCACGGCCGTCGCGGTCTTGTCTCTGCGAACGCTGAAGGTTCGGGTGCGTCATGACGGTCTCTCGCGAACTCGACGAGGTCGTCAAGGAGTTCCTGGTCGAGAGCCAGGATAACCTCGACCGAATTGACTCCGACCTTCTCGATCTGGAGCAGGGCAGCTCGGAGCCAGGTCTTCTTGGCTCGATCTTCCGGGGAATCCACACGATCAAGGGCACCTGCGGGTTCCTTGGGCTGACGCAGCTCGAGCACGTCGCCCATCGTGGTGAGAACCTGCTCTCGCTTCTACGCGACGGCACGCTGAAGCCCACGCCTGCAATTGTCGACGCGCTTCTTCAAACCGTCGATGCCATCCGGGCGATTCTCGGACGACTCGAGGAGACCGGCGAGGAAGGTAACGCGGACTACTCAGAACTGCTGAGTCGGCTCGAACGCCTCACCGCAGGCGAGGAAGAGGCTGAAGGTGAGGAGGCCGCCGAAACGACGCCCGCGACTGCGGAGGAGGCACCACCCGCCGCGGCCGTTGAAGCTGAACCGGCGCCACCGGCCCCCCCCGAAGCTGAGGAGTCCGTTCCAGCGGCGGCCCCCGCTCCAGCGGCGGCCCCGGTTCCGGCTCCAACTCCCGCAGCAGCTCCAACGCCCGCAGCAGCTCCAGCTCCGGCTGCCGAAGCCGCTGCTGCACCCGCCGCTCCGTCGCCGCCCGGTGAGGTTGTACTGCAAGCACCCGCGACCCCCAGTCCGCCAGCGCCCGCACCCAAGGCCAAGGCACAGCCTGCTGAAGCCGAAGGCACCAGTCGGAGCGCGCTCGCAGACACGACGATCCGGGTCGACGTCGGTCTTCTCGACCGCGTCATGAACCTGGTCGGTGAGCTGGTCCTGGCACGAAACCGGATCCTCCAATTCGCCGCGCACGTCGAGGACTCCTCGTTCGCGAACGCGTCTCAACAGCTCAACCTGCTGACGACGGAGTTGCAGGAGGGCGTGATGAAGACCCGGATGCAGCCGATCGGCAACGTCTGGAACAAGTTCCCGCGGATGGTTCGCGGTTTGTGTCAGTCCTGCGGCAAGGATGTAGAGCTCGAGCTCGATGGAATCGAGACCGAGCTGGACCGAACCATCATCGAGGCGATCAAGGACCCGCTCACCCACGCGGTTCGCAATGCCATCGACCATGGCATCGAGGCTCCAGATGTCCGGGAAGCGGCTGGCAAGTCACCCCGGGGACGTCTCACGCTTCGCGCCTACCACGAAGGCGGTCAGGTCAACATCGAGGTTGTTGACGACGGGGGGGGCATCAACCTCGCGCGTGTCAAAGAGCGTGCGATCTCCCGTGGGCTTGTGTCCGCGGAGCGTGCATCCAGCCTCGCCGACCGAGAGATCGCCCACCTGATCTTCCACCCCGGCTTCAGCACCGCGGCGGCCGTCACCAACGTCTCAGGGCGAGGGGTCGGAATGGACGTGGTCAAGACCAACGTCGAGAAGATCGGCGGAAGTGTCGACGTGAGCACGACGCTGGGCTCTGGGACCGTCTTGCGCATCAAGATCCCCCTGACGCTCGCAATCATCCCGGCGCTCATCGTGGCGAGTCAGGGAGAGCGGTTCGCGATCCCGCAGGTCAACCTCCTGGAACTCGTGCGCCTCGAGGGGGAGCAAGCGAAGTCTGGGATCGAGCGCCTCTACGGAACGACGCTGTACCGACTCCGTGGAGAAATGCTTCCCCTGGTGTTCCTCGACGAAGCGCTTCAGCTTCCGCCGCGGGCAGAAGACGAGTTGCCCGATGTGCTCAACATCGTGGTCTTGCAGGCCGACAATCGCCAGTTTGGCCTCGTCGTCGATGCGGTGAGCGATACCGAGGAGATTGTCGTCAAGCCGCTGGGGAAAGAACTCAAGAGCCTCAGCGCGTTCGCGGGAGCCACGATCATGGGCGACGGACGTGTGGCTCTGATTCTGGATGTCATCGGAATCGCGGAGAGAGCCTCGCTTCTAGGTCACACGCAGCACAACGACTTCGCAGACGAGCGCAGCCGCGACAGGATGGCGGAGGGCGACGCTGTGGAGCCCTTGCTGGTGTTCTCGACGTCTCCGGGCAACCGTATGGCGGTTCCCTTGTCCATCGTTGCACGCCTCGAAGAGGTCGACCCGTCGACGCTCGAGCGGGCCAGCGGTCACCTGGTGATCCAGTATCGGGGAGACATCCTCCCACTGCTGGATCTCACCGGTTCTCCGATGTCCCGTTGGGAGGACGGAAAGTCTCCCCTCAATGTCGTGGTGTATGTCGACGATACCCGGAGTGTGGGGCTTGTCGTCGAGGAGATTCTGGACACCGTGAACGAGGTCATCGAGGTCCAGCACGGTCTGCGCCGTGAAGGAACGCTCGGCGCGGTGGTCATCCAGGGCCGCGTCACAGACCTTCTGGATATCGAGAGTGTTCTCGCCGGGAAAGCCGACGGGTTCTTCAACCGAGGGAAAGCAGCATGAGCGCCGTAAAAACCGGACCTGGCAGACAAGTCTGCACCTTCACCGTCGGTGATTTGACCTTCGGCGTCGACGTTCAGAATGTCCACGAGGTCATCCGAGCGCAACGAATGACACTGGTCCCCATGGCGCCCCCGGTGGTCCGGGGGCTGATCAACCTGCGCGGGCGAATCGTCACCGCCGTGGACATGCGGGCTCGCCTGCGTTTCCCACCGCTGGAGAGCGAAGACGGCTCGATGAATGTTGTTGTTCACAGTGAGGAAGGCGCGGTGAGCCTGTTGGTGGACGAAATCGGAGACGTGCTTCACGTCGAACAGTCGCTACGCGGCCAAGTGCCTCCGAATCTTTCGCCGATCGTCGCCGAGCTCGTGGAGTCCGTTTACAAGCTCAAGCAAGACATCCTGCTCGTCCTCGACCCGAATGCGGTCGCGACGATCGTATCCGTGCCTTCTGCCGCCTGAGCAGCTCGCCCGCCACCGCCAACAAAGATTTCCAGACCCGAACCGAAGAAGAAACAATGTCCGCCCGCAACGCCCGAAACACGTCTCCGCAACCCACCCCTGCAGCCAACGACTCGTCGGTCGAGGCCGACCGTGGGGCGTCGGACAAGATCGCCGCGCTCGAGCGCGTTCAGGCGGTCGCTGAACTCGAGCCGGACGGGACCATTGTTGCCGTAAACTCGAACTTTCTTCGCATCACCGGGCACACCGTCGAGGGCATCGTGGGACGGAACTTGCGGACGTTGGTGGAGCCGCAATACGCGTCGTCGGTGGAGTATGCGCGGACTTGGGAGGACCTCCGCCGTGGCATCAGCCAGACCAGCACGTTCCTCGTCGCGCAGACCGACGGTCCGGGGGTCTGGGTGAAGGCAGCCCACACTCCGATCTTGGACGCGAGCGGAACGCTGAGCCGGGTCCTGTCGATCGCTGAGGACGCGACCGCAGAGCAAGAAGCCGCGGAGCGGTTGGACCGAACCGACCAAGCGCTGAGCAATGCGTCGGCGGCGGTCTTGATGGTCGACGCGGACCTGACGATTACGTTCGCGAACGACGCGGCCACGCGCTTGTTCGCGGGCGCAGAGTCTGAGCTCCGCTCCATCTCTCCGAGTTTCGAAGCCCGGAACCTGGTCGGTTCCTGTCTGGACAGCCTGCACACGGACGCTGCTGGTCAGCGCGCCATTTTCAGGGACTCGAGCAAGATGCCGTACTCCACGGAGATCCGCATCGGTGCTCGTCAGTTCCGAATCTCTGCGGACATCAACCTCGACCCACGGGGCCGCTACCTCGGGAACACAGTGGAGTGGGAGGACGTCACGGAGGCCCGTGAGCGAGAGGTTTCGGACGAGAAGATCCGGGGGGACCTCGAGTCGGTCGACCGAGCCGTTGCGATGATCTCGTTCAAGCCAGACGGCACGGTGATCGAGGCCAACGACAACCTGCTCACAACTCTCGGCTACACCGCGGCAGAGGTCATCGGCCAGCACCACTCGCTGTTTGTCGATCCGAACGAGCGCTCGTCGCCCGAGTACATCAAGCACTGGAATGACCTCCGGGCGGGGCTGCCGATGTCCGGGGAGTTCCGACGGGTCGACAAGTCCGGCAACGACATCTGGATCCAGGGCACCTACAACCCCATCGTGGGCCCGGATGGCAAAACCCAACGTGTCGTCAAGCTATGCTCCGACATCACCGAGCGAGTCCGTTCCGCTCAGGAACTCGAGGCCAAGGTGGAGCAGATTCTCGAGACTGTGCGTCTCGCCGCGGCAGGGGACCTTACGCAGACGGTCGCCGTGAGTGGTGAGGACCCCATCGGTCGGGTCGGAGACGGCTGCAACCAGCTGATCGAGACGATGCGCGAGAGCGTCACGAAGATCGCCGAGAACGCGACGGGATTGGGCAGCGCCTCGGAGGAACTCTCGGTCGTGGCGAAGTCGATGACACGCAGTGCGATGCAGACCACGTCTGAGGCCAAGGTCGCCTCGACGACCACCGAGCAGGTCAACCACAACGTTCAGACGGTTGCTGCCGCCGCCGAGGAGATGTCGGCGAGTATTCGCGAAATCGCGAAGAACGCCGCCGACGCGGCACGTGTTGCAATGTCCGCGGTGGATGTCGCTGACACCACCAACGCTGTGGTGACCAAGCTGGGCGAGAGCAGTGCGGACATCGGCAAGGTCATCAAGGTCATCACCTCGATTGCCCAGCAAACCAACCTGCTGGCGCTCAACGCGACGATTGAGGCGGCTCGAGCCGGCGAGGCCGGCAAGGGGTTTGCGGTGGTCGCAAACGAGGTCAAGGAGCTGGCGAAGGAGACCGCGAAGGCCACCGAAGACATCGGACAGCGAATCGAGGCCATCCAAGGGGACACGGGCTCTGCGGTGACCGCCATCGGCGAGATCTCCGACATCATCAACCAGATCAACGACCTGCAGACAGCGATCGCTGGCGCGGTTGAAGAGCAGACTGCAACGACGAACGAGATTACCCGGAACGTCGCGGATGCGGCCAGGGGGAGCTCAGAGATCTCTCAGAACATCACGAGTGTTGCAGATGCGGCACATACCACCTCCGAGGGGTCGGGGAACGCAGAGAGCGCTTCGACCGAAGTCGCGGCGATGGCTGCCGACCTTCGTACGCTGGTCAGCAACTTCACCTACTGAGTCGGACCCAATGTCTCACAACCGCTTGAGCAAGGAAGGCTACCGTGAAAGCTCTCATTGTCGACGACTCGCGTGCGATTCGTTCCATCATCCGCAGAACGCTGGAAACCAAAGGGTTCGTGGTGTTTGAGGCGGGCCATGGGCAGGAGGCCCTGGAACGCCTCGATGAAGAACCAGAGATCGGGTTGCTTCTGGTGGACTGGAACATGCCCGTCATGAACGGGTTGGACCTCGTCCGCACGCTCCGCAGGGACGCGTTGCACCCCGACCGAGCCCGTCTACCGGTCCTGATGGTCACGACCGAAACCGAGGTGCGGCAGATGGTGCGAGCACTCGCCGCGGGGGCCAACGAGTACCTGATGAAGCCCTTCAGTCCCGCCGCGCTTGTTGCCAAGCTCGACCTCCTCGGCGTGGAGGCGGCATGACGAAGTACCGCGTCATGCTCGTGGACGACTCCGCGGTTGCCCGAGCCATGTTGACTCAGGCCCTCACCAGCGATCCATCGCTCGAGGTGGCGTACGCTGCACCGACTGCGGAGCTGGGCCTGGGGTATTTGGAGAAGCACCACAAGGATATCGACCTCGTGGTGCTCGACGTCGAGATGCCCCGGGTGGACGGAATCGAGGCACTTCGTCGGATCCGGAAGAACAGGGATTGGTCGCAGCTCCCCGTCCTGATGTGCAGCTCGCTGACCGCTCGGGGAGCGGAGATCACCGTGCGTGCGCTGTCTGAGGGAGCCTCGGACTACATCTCGAAGCCGCACGCGACGTACCCGAAGGATCAGTTCGTGGCCGACCTGTTGGACACTGTTCGCGGTCTGGTGACTCCCGAGCCCGAGGTCGAAGCTCCGGCCACGGTTCGGGTCCTGCGTCCGGCGCCGAAAGCCGACGCGGCGAAGCCCGTTCGGGCGGTGGCAATCGGGTGTTCAACCGGGGGGCCCAACGCCCTGGCTCAGGTGTTTCATTCGCTCTACCGGCCGCTCGGGGCTCCGATGTTCATCGTTCAGCACATGCCCCCGGTCTTCACGACATTGCTTGCCGAGCGTCTCTCAGCGCAGTCGGGCCAGCTCGTAAAGGAAGGCGAGGACGGGGAGAAGGTCGTGGCTGGGGTCTGCTACCTGGCGCCCGGAGGACAGCACATGACCGTCGCCAGAAGAGGCGTCGACATTCGCATCGTGCTCAACGACGAACCACCCGAAAACTTCTGTCGCCCCGCCGTGGACGTGTTGTTCCGTGGACTGGCGAGCGTATACGGAGGGAACGTACTCGCTGCGGTCCTGACCGGAATGGGACACGATGGCGCGAAGGGAGCCGGTGTTCTTGTTGAGGCCGGAGGCACCGTCGTGGTGCAGGAACCGTCGTCGTGCGTGGTCCCGAGCATGCCCAACGGGGTCATCTCGGCCGGCGCGGCTCACAAGACAATGACACTCGAGGACATTGGTCGGGAGTTCGACCGTTCAACCTCACACCGTGCGCCAGCGGCGACTGCGGGGATGCGATGACAAATCCACTTTCACTCAGTTTCGTTCGCAAGTTCATCTACGATCAATCGGCGATCGTGATCGGGTCCGACAAGGACTATTTGGTCGAATCCCGGTTGCTTCCCATCGCTCGAAAGCGAGGTGTGGCCGGCGTAGATGGGGTGGTGAAGCTCCTTCAGACACGGCGCGACCGGAGCCTCGAGAGCGAGGTTGTCGAGGCGCTCACCACCAACGAGACCTACTTCTTCCGGGACCAGCATCCGTTCGAGATCCTAAAGAACCGAGTTCTGCCTGGACTCATCGAGCGCCGCACGTCCAGCCGCCGGATTCGGATCTGGTGTGGGGCTGCGTCGACGGGGCAGGAGCCGTACAGCGTGCTGATGTCGATCTTCGAGACGCTGCCCGACCCGTCTCAGTGGGACATCGACTTCGTGGCGACAGACATCAACGAGACGGTCCTCAAGAAGTGCCGGGCTGGGCGGTACAAGCAACACGAGGTCAACCGAGGCCTTCCGGCCCCGTTCTTGCTGAAGTACTTCGAGCGTTCGGGCATGGACTGGGTCGTTCAGGAGCGCCTCAGAAAACTCGTCACCTTCCGTACGCTCAACCTCGCGGAGAGCTGGCCGTTCACAGAGGAGTTCGACATCATCTTCATGCGCAACGTCCTGATCTACTTCGACGTGGAGATGAAATCTTCCATCCTTGGCCGAGCGCGAAAGCTGCTGAACACCGACGGAGCGTTGTTCCTCGGAGGAGCAGAAACGACCGTGAACCTCGACCAGAACTACGAGAGCGTCCGGGATGGTCGGGGCGTCTTCTACCGAAGAGCGGCGTAGGATGGAGCAGGAATCAATCGGAGAGTCGTCCCTCGCGGAGATCATGCGAGGGGTGTTCTTGATGACGCTCGAGCTGGAGTGCGTGCCGGCCGAGGAGACGGAATCGCAGCCCGATGTCCGCAGTGTTGTAGGGATCTCGGGTGCTTGGACGGGAGAGATCGCGATTGAACTCCCGCGATCTCTCGCCAGTGTCGCCGCGGCTCGGATGTTTGACGTCGAAGAGAAGGCTGTCTCGGACGCAGATGTACTCGATGCCGTCGGGGAGCTCTCTAATCAGGTCGCGGGGTCGGTTAAGTCCGTGCTCCCCCCGCCCTGCACCCTCGGACTTCCCAGGCCGGAGTCGGTGGCGGACGGGCCGACGAGTGTCCCGGTTGGGGCCACCCGATATTCGTTTCGGGTGGATGGGAAGCCCTTCTTCGTGATGCTTTCTCCAGGTGACGGTGATAATGACGTTTAAGCGTGGAAGGACTCCCGATGAACGAGAAGCTTGGAAAAACACCCGACTTTTGCACGTTCCTCGTTGATCGGGGGCTCATGGAGCCGTCCGATGCCGAGGACGTGCGAGCCAGGGCCGCTTCCGAGCGAACACCGATCGGTCAGTTGCTGGTGATGCGTGGCGTGCTCTCGGTCCGGCAGGTCATGACCCTGCTGGAGTTGCAGGCCGATCTGCCCGGGGTGAGGTTTGGCGAGCTGGCGCTTCGAGTCGGCTACGTGACCACGGTCCAGCTCGAGGATGCGCTGAAGTTCCAAGCCACGCATCGCCGCCACCAGATCGCCATCGTGGCTCAAGACGGTCAACTCGCCCGGCCGGACCTCGATGCGGCTGTGGTCGCCTACGTTCACTTTCTCGAGCTCCAGGCCTAAGCCCGGTCGCTGTCGTCGAGTTCCAGCCCGCGGCGGCTTGGCGGGTTTGGGGAACCACCAGGTCTCGACCGACCGACGATTCACGTACCGGGGTGCGAGCTCGGAGTGCTCTACGCGGCCCGCTTGGCAGCTCGGTCCGCGCTCGGGCGGGTGACCTTCGCGCCTTCTTGAACGTAGGCGCCCAGGAGCCCGATGTACTCACGCGCCAGGTCTGTCGCCTTCTCGAAGCGTTCGTCGTCGGGGGGGGCGGTCATGCTCTCGCGGACCGTGTCCTCGACCAACACATTGAGGTGTCTGAGCTGGGCGGCAGCCAGGCTCTTGGCGGCCTTGGCGTATTCGTCGGAGATGCTCGCTCGCTCCTCGAGGCTCTTGACCTCGGCGGCCTGCTCCTCGTACCAGTCGTAGTGGGTCAGGAGCTGAGAGGCCAGGTCGAACACCGCGGGTGATTCGGCTTCGACCACGAGGATGGTCGAGCGGTCGGAGAAGCCGGCGATACGGAAGCCCTCGTTGAGGACCAGACGGCAGAGCCGGTCGAGACCTCCGATGAGGTGTCGGTACGCGGAGATGAACGCCTTCGTCGACTCGAGCCGCTCTTGTGGGATCTTGAACTGCAGGCAACCGTCGGACAGCTTTGGGGACGTGGAGTGCCGCAGGTACTGCCGGATCGTGCTTCGACGGGTTTCAAACTCTCGCCAGTTTCGTTTCAGCCGGTTGAGGTGGTCGGCACGCCCGAGGCGAAACAGCGCCGAGCCCTCGACCCAGTTTCCGTTGTCGGTGTCGGCGAAGAAGTCGACCAGCCGTTCAGAGGCATCGCCGAGACCTGGAATGGCGATGCATTCTTCGACGAGGTCGGCGACGGCACGCGCCTTGAGCACGTGCTTGCCCCGGAACTCGAGCGTGAGCTCTCGGCTGAGGAGCTCCAGCTCCTCTTCCGGGCTTCGGCGCGGGGGCCGAGCCTGGCGCGCGCGTGTCCGCGCCGTCGATCGCTGCGATGCCACCATCGTGCGGGACATCGACCCCAGCAAGCCGCTGCTTGAGAGCCCGTTTTGAGCCGGCTACCCCGGGACGCGCAAGCCGTCCAGTTGGGCCGGGGGCATGAACTGCGCCAGCCTCCCAGCGAGGCCGAGCTCGATCGTCTGCTGCCAGTAGCGCCGGCCGGCTCGAGCCAGCTGTCGATCGTAGCCAGGTAGGTGGCGCCCCACACGATCGACCCGAGAGAGGACCTTGCGGATACCGGGCAGGACCAGCCTGGTCGCGGTGCGGGGGAGCTCGAGTGCATCGGCCATCTCGTCGCCGAGCAACGAACGGGTGAACCCGAACCCGAGCGCCACGTGGCGACGCGCGAGCGCTTGGGCTTTGGGGTTGTCCTCGGCGGCGGCATAGCTGGGAGACTCGATGAAGGAGCGCACCAACATGCGAGCGTCGTCGTCTGGCTGCCCCTGCGTCATTGCGATGAGGTCGGAGATGCGAGCGGCCGCAGCCTCATTCGTGGGGAGCAGCTCCGGTTCGACCCCGATGAGCCAGCCGTTGTAGCGCCACAGGTGTAGAAAATCGTCGACCTCTTGTGCTGTGAATCGGAAGCCGAAAGCGCGCACGCCCTCGAGGAACGCCAGCGAGAACAGCATGGTGGTGCCGACCATGTCGTGTTGGTTGATCGCCACGCCCCATGCTTGTTCGTCGTACTTTCCGGACTCGGCGATGAGACGGCGGACGGTTGCATGCATGATGCGAACCCGGACCGTCGTGGCAAAGCCCGGACCGAACCGCCGCATACCGCCGCGCTCACAGACGTCGGCGACAAACCGGCAGGTCTCCGCGAGTCGATAGCCGATGCGCTTGCGGTGCTCGAGTTGGCCGCTGAACACCAGCGGCTTGTTGCCACCTGGAGAGCAGTAGCCGGTGACCAGAGACTTGGCGCCCAAGACGGTGCCGCCGAAGAGTCCGGTGCGAAACAAGACGTCGCTGCCCCGGCCGATGGCGGGCCAGTCGACCCAGACCGGGACGTGGTCGAGCTGAGAGAACAGGGCGCGGAGAGACGAGGGGGCGTCGGGAGCGGCTCCAATCCCGTCGCGGAGGACAACATCGAGCAGTTGGCGACTCTGTGTTCGACCCAGCGTCGCGAAGTCGTGGGCGACATCGTCGGCGAGCGGGTCCGAGCGCATCAGGGCTGGGAGAAAGCGGTCGACGAGATCGCCATGTTGCGCGCGGGCCTGCTGCAGGTTCACCGCTCGTGTCGGGAGCGCTGCACCCACGCCGCAGTGGTAGCACCGAAGGCCCGGGGCGGCCACGATCCAGCCTTGGCGACGCGCCGTATCGGTCATGGGTGCGGCGATCGGCGTGAGCCGGCCGAGGTTGCCGTCCACCGAGACCCTCGCCCGGCGTGACCCCGCTGCGATCTGGAAGGATCGCCTACCGGTCCGCGAACGGGTCCTTGAGGTTTGGCTCGGTCGCCTCCGACGGATTCGAACGGCTGGCGTCAGCGCCAAAGGGGCTCTTGAGGTCGTGGGAGCGGTTCGGGGGCTGCTCGTCCGGTGTGCGGGTCTCGTGGATGATCAGTTTCTCTGGCACGGCAGCTGGGGCCGGTGGAGTCGGGGGCGCTGGGGGAAGGGGGATCACCGGCGGTTGGGTGACGGCCGGCGGCGCGGAAACCTGAACCTCGACGCTTGGGACCAGCGCCGGCGAGACGACCTGTGGGGCCGGGACTGGCTGGGACTGTCGACCCGCCATGAAGGCGAGCACGATCGCTGCGGCCCCGGCAAAGCCGAGGGCGGTCGCGGTCCAGAAGGGGCGCATGGAACTCTCGTGGCGGATCGTGGTGGGTAGCATGGTGGGTGTTTCTTCCTCGGGGGGTGGAGGGACGGCGGGATCGGGTTGCGCGGACAGAGAGGCCTGCGCATCTGTGCTTTGGGCCAAGATGCGGTCGGCCAGGTCGGAGGGCGGCTCGGGAACGTCCCAGGCAGCAAGCCCTCGCTCGAGCAACGTTGCGTCGGGATTCTCAGGCTTCATGGCGGACCTCTTCGAGGGCGGCTTGGAGGGACTGCCGCGCGCGGTGAAGTCGCGACTTCACGGTGCCCTCATCGATGTCGAGCGCTTCGGCGATCTCGGCAAGGCTTCGATCGTGGTAGGCGCGGAGAATGAACGCGGAGCGCAGGGCCGGGCTCAGCTTCTGAACCTCTGCGGCGATGCGTTCGCCAAGCTCGGCACGCTCCTGAAGGTGGTCCGGCCGGTCCCCCGAGCGCCCGGGCGCCACCTCGTTCAGGGGCGTGAGCGGAGGTCTCTTGCGCCGCAGCTCATCGACGGCGGTACGGTGAGCGATCGTCAGAAGCCAAGTCGTGAACCGGGCTGGACCGTCGGTTCGGTAACGGGGTAGAGCCCGAAAAACGCGAGCGTAGACCTCTTGCACCAGCTCGGCGGTCGTCGAGCGGGTGGCGCGGGGCCCCAACATTCGCCAGGCGTAGCGAAACACGCCGCGTTGGGTACATTCCACGAGTCGTCTCGCCGCCCACGGTTCGCCGCGGGAGGCGGCCACGATCGTCGTGCCGTCGAGCTCTTCCCGATCCGTCCCCGGATCTCTGGCATGGGCCACGTCCACCGACTGTCTCACTCGGAGATCCAGCGGTGGGGTTCCATCTCGGAGTCGGATTTTCGCAAAAAAGCGCGATCCCGCGGTGGCAACAGGCTTGGGAGGTGGCGGGTCAGTCCCGGCACTCGGACTCGGACGCCGCGCAACGGAACCGTACGTGAATGTGGGCGGTGTGGCCCGGGGAGTGGCGGACCGTGCCCATGACGTGTGCGACGCGTTCGTCGTCGGCGCCCAGGGCGAGCCCGGCGCGCTTGAGTCGGCGACGGAGCTTGCGTTCCAAGAAAATGACCTTCACGTCGCCGGTCCGAACGAAGGCGTCGACCAGTGCCCAGGTCGCATGCCAATCGACCTCGTTGGCCTCCAGCTTGAACCCTTTCGCGTGGGGCATCGCGGGCAGGCGGACATCGACGTCCCGGCCGCTCTGGTGTGAGCGGTGAGGCCTCAGTCGGCGTCCGTTTCGGCGGCTCAGCGCGCCGACGAAGAGCTCGCCCTCAAAACCGGTCTCTTGCCGGAACGCCCGGAGCACCCGCGCGAGGTTCCAGACCGTCAGGGCCGAGCCGAACTTCTGCCAGTCGAAACGGATGACGTAGGGACCCGGTGGTAGGGGAACGCCATCGACGAGCCGGCCCCGGTTCGGGCGTCCGACCGACTCGCCGCCGCGGGCTCTGGTGACCTCGGGGAAGCCGGTCGTATCCCCAGGCAAGGGGTAGCGGATCGCTCCGGAGGGCAGCCACATCACCAGCGTCGAGCCTGAGCGGAGCCGCTTGCGTCGTGCGGCTCGCGGGTTCCATACCCGCAGATCGCCCGCGTCGACCGCGTAGCGGCTGGCGATCGACTCCCAGTCCTCTCGCTCGGCCGCGGTGACCTTCAGCCGCTGGCGCGGTGGCGGGAGACGGGTCGCGTGCACGGTCAGGATCCGGCCGCGTTCGAGTTTCCCAGGGTTGTCTCGGCGGAGGTCCTCTTCGGCGGTCCCGTACTGTTCGGCCAGATCGCTGAGGATCTCGCCACCCTGGAGGGTGTACCGAATCCGGGTCTCCGGGGCGTCGACGCTCGGTGCCAGCAGGCTGAGGCCCACGCCCAGTGCCGTCACGAGCATGCCGGAACGGTACCGTAGTCGGTGCGCTGTGCAGGCGAGCCGGTGCGGGATTGTAGGTGTTTCGCGACGGGGCGCAGGTCGATACCATGCAGTCCGCTGGCGCAGACGCGCCCGAATCGCCTGATGATCGACTACGAGACCCTCTGTCAGCACATCTCTGATTGGCGCGCAGGCAACAAGCCCGGTTTGCCGCCGCCGCTGCCAGGCGGCGTCGCAGCTGCGCCCGAGTACGGTGAGGCCTACCAGGAAGAGCAGCCCGTCTACGAGGAGCAGCCGGTACAAGCCGAAGGCTACGAGGAGGCGCAGCCCGTCTACGACGAGTACGAAGAGCTTCAGCCCGACACCGAAGTCGAAATCTCCGAGGAGGAATCGGCCGCGACGCAGTCGCAGCACCCGGCTTCAGGCTACGAGGAACTCGACACCACGCTCGAAGAGTCTGGAGGCGCGGACGACTTTGCGGAGAGTCCAGTGGACCGGACCGCGGCATACGTACCCGAGGACTACGATCCGGCGAACGTCGCCGCACACATCGCGGCGCAAACATCGGAGCAGACCCCCGAGCTCGAGCCCTTGGACGAAGAACTCGCGATGGAGGACGTCACCTCGATGATGCCCGAGCCAGCTCTCGAAATGCCGGACGTGTCCGTGGAGGATATGGCCGCGTCCGAGGACGATGATGATGAGGAGGTCGACGTCGACACCGATGACGAAGACGACTTCGAGCGTGACTACGAACTCGAGGAGATCGACGACTACGCGACGTTCGATCCGTACACCAACCTCAAGGCCTTCTTCCGAGCCGAGTTGCACATCAGTGCGGCCTGGGAGGATGACAGCGAGCGCCGCGAGGCTCTGGCTCAGTACGGCATCCGCGACGAAAAGCACTTCTATCAAGTCACCTCGACGATGGAGCGGTACTTCATGTCCGAGGACGCCGAGTCTCGCTACGGCGGGCTTGATGGGATCATGCAGCTGAAGCTCGACGCGACCAACGATCAGACGCGGGAGGATCAGCAGGCTCGGGTCGAGGGCGAGTTGGCCAGCGACTTCGAACCGGTGCACGGCATCACCCTTCAGCGGTGGGCTGTGGCTCAGGCCTACGTTGCGCAGGGTGGAGACGCTGCAGAAATCGTCGCCGAGTTGGGGATCGACGATGCGACCTGGCAGGCCGTCAGCGCCGAGTGGAACGACCGGATGGCTCGCGACACCACGGCGACGATTGCGACCGAGTACGGGAAAGCGTTCGCTGGCGGCGGGGCTGGGCAGTTCGCCGCCCAGGGCGAAGCTGCGGCCGAGGCGATGGAGACTGGTGGAGACCCCGAAGGCGACCCGCCGATCGCGATCGAGCAATGGGTTGAGATCGAGGTCGCGCAGTCGGTCGGATACGAGCAAGGACAGGACGCCACGGAGATCCTCGCCGGCTTTGGGATGACCCCCGCGGACTGGGGCATGGCCGGCGCGTGGTGGGGCCAGTATTTCAGCAAGCACGCCATGGAGAACGACGGAGCCCTGCACAAGCACTACTCCCAGCTCCGCGAGCACTACGAAGCGCACTATCGCGGCACGACGGGCGACTGAGCGACGCTCAGATCCGAGCGAGCGGGCCTGACCGGTTCCGCGCACCTCTGAACACCTACACTTACAGTTGGTGCTCAGAGGTCGTTTCATGCGACCCTCCACGACCCTGGGGAGGGACCGACGATGAAACTGAGCTTGAAGAACGTCCTGTTCGCGCTTCCGTTGTTGACCGCTTGTGACTCGGCCGAGCCGGCGGCACAAGAGCAGGAGCTCGCGGTCGACTGTGGGGGCAAGTGCGATGGGCTGGATTCGATCCGGTCCCTGCTTCGGGATCCGTCCGAGTTGGATCTGGGCGACCTGGTCGACAACGGCAAGACGTTTGTCACCGAAGAGCTCAACGGCGTACTGGCCTCCGGCGACCTCGGCGGCTTCGCGGTCGATTTCCACAGCGCCGACGAACTCGATCCTCTCGTCCGAGACCTCGCCGCCGCGTTCGGCGAACGAGAGCTGACGACCTCGGTCAACGCGCTGCGTCTGGAGCACCTGCAGTCCTCCTCCGACACTGTGTACGCCGAGACCTCCCTTGTGCTCGAACCTGGCGTCGGTGCCGATTGGGGAACTTCGGTCGAAGGGCTTGTTGCCGACGGAACGTCCACCGCACGCGTTGGCTTTAATGCCGACGCGACGATCCAGGCTCGCGTGATCTCGGCTCACGATGCGCAGAGCGACAACCCGCTCGAACGCCTTCAGTCGCTTCGAGAGTTTGCCGTCCCGCGCTCACTCAGCGACCTGCGCGCGATGAAGCCCGGCGAGGCCGTGGCGCTTCGTGGAGAGGGCAGCTTGGGTGCGAACCTCGGCGTGGGGGTTCCGCTGCTGATCGCCGAGCCCACGTCGGTGCTCACCTACAACGTTGTCCTGTCCGCAGGCCTGAGAACACATCTCGGCGGCGTCTTGGACGTACAGCTCCTGCGGATGGATGGCGACGAGCTGGTCGTTGATGTCGGCGTCCAGGAGGTCAAGGAGCGTACGGCGTTCCTCGCTGTCCGAGACCGCTGGGGTGTGCAAGGTCTTCTGGAGTCTGAGGTCAGCATCGCCGGGATCGATGTGGACCTTGGGCAGCTGGTCGATCGGGCACTCCAAAGACAGCTCAACGATCGACTGAGCTTGATCGATGCGATCGCCAAGTCCTCGGAGAGCCAGTCCCGGATGACGGTCGCGCGGCTGCGGTTCGACCTTGGTGGCGATGAGGAACTGCTGACCGCAGCGATCGCCCAAGCGCTGCGTGGAGATATCCGGTTGGCTCAGGCGCTGTCGCATCGCGGTGAGCCCGGAGTCGTCGCCGAGTTGGACTTGCTCCGCTCGGGTGCGTCGAGTGCATCCGAGGCGGGCGTCGAGCTGTTCGGCATGTCCTTTTTCCGCCGGAAGATCGAAGAGCAGGGCACGATCGTGGTGCAGTCTCCCGCGGGCGTCCGCACCGTGATGTTCGAATCGCTGCGCCGGGATTGGGACTGGCTGTTCTCGCGTCACGGATACACGCGTGTGGGGCTTTCGGGCTTGCTGTTCGACCCCACCAACCCGGGTGCCGAAGCGCGTGGCGAGGCCAACCTCGTCGTGCAGCTGCTCGAAGGCGACGCGGTGATGGAGCGCGACAAGCTCGTCGACCACATCGACGGTTCACTGCTGGCGCTGGCGGGGGTGGAGGCCATCGCGGCTCTTGAAGGCCCTGGGAACGAGATGCAGCGATGGGTGCAAGAGACCTGCCGCGGAAGCGCGGCATTCGACGACTGTCCGATCGACGCAGTCTCGGACCCGCGGGTCGCCGCGTGGACAACCGAAGGGCTGACGGCCCTTGACGGCGTGCTCGAAGGGGTACCGGAGGACGTCGCTGCGGTGGCCCGTTCGTTGGGCGAGCTCCGGCTCCTCGCTCAGGGGACGTTCGAGATCCAGGCGAGCTTCACCGGGCCGAGCACCTCCGTAGTCGTGGACTACCGCCTTGATGAGCGGGCTTTGGAAGCGCTGGCCCTCACGCGCAACGCGGGCGACTTTGCCGCCTCGCTTTCGGCCTACCTTCAGGCGGTCGAGATCGATCGCGACGATTCGGTCTCGAAGATCGCATCGGAGCGCGCCGAGATTCAGTCCGACATCCAGGACGACGCCGAGCGGGCGGGCCTTGTGTTTCAAGACTACGGAGACCAGTACCGACGTCTGCTCGAGTCCGAGTATGCCGCCGTGGAGTCCGTGGGTCTCATCGGCGCGAACACCCTCGAAGTTCGCTTTTCGGTCGATGCAAACAACCGCCCTGTCTACGAGGACGCGGCCGCCCGCTCTCTCCCCGAAGCGCGGGCTGACGTCATGCGTGACATGTTCGACGAACTCGTCGAGCATGCGGACGATTGGGGACCCCATGCTGAGCAAGCGGTCGGCTACGTGCTGCTGTCCATGCTGCCCGCCGAGCAGACGGAGTTCGGGTTCGACGTGACGATGGACTTGGAGGACACGTTCTCCAACTGGCGGGGTCAGTACCGCGAAGCTGGATACCCGGAGTCGCTGAGCTTGTTCGCTCGGGGCCCCGAGGTTGCGCCGATCGACGGCGGGCTCTTCGACGTCGACGGCATCCCAGTCATCTCCGAGGAGTGACGCCTATGGATGTGCGGGTCTGCTCTACGAGCCGACGCGCTTGATCCCGACCTGCGCGGCCACGGGCCGGTCGCGGCAGGGCATGCGGGTGTGGATCGGGCAGTTCAGGGTCCTCGGACTCGGGCCGGTCGTGTCGGCCAGCGTGCTCGAACCGCCGCCGTCCATCTCCACGGCCCACTGGGCTCCCATCCCCGCGAGAAGTCGTCCGAGCGCACCGAGGGTCATGCCTTCGCTGTAGCCGGGTTGCCGTCCATCGACCGTGACGAACCAGAGCCGAGCGCCGTCGTACCCGATTGCGGAGCGTGGGGCGGTTGTCGTTTCGTTGCCCGGGAGGGCGTGCCCGTCGCGAACCAAGGTCGTGCGTCCTGTCACCGCCCAGCGAGCCTCTGGGGTGCGCTCCAGGGAGGCTTGGTCCTCGGACAAGTACACCGTACCGCGGTGAAACCGGTTGGCGCCGAACTCGACTCCGTCGGTCATGGTGACGCCGAAGGGCTCCGTGGGATCCCCGGTTCGGGGGTAGTAGTCGAACGGAGACGAGGAGTGGAACGGGTGGAAGAACGCCGTGTTCATCGCGACGTCGGCACCCTGTTCCACGGCGAAATCCAAGACACGCTGCGCCGGGACGGCCTTGCCTTCGGCAGGCGGGGTCGCAACGGGGATGAGGTCGGGACGCGCGAGGTCGATGCGCACCAGATGCACCACAGCGGGTCCGTCCACCACGAGTCGCTGATATTCTATGCCTGGCGAAAGGACTCGTTGTGCCGGGGGAGGTGGCGCTCGGTACCGGATGCCAAGGCCGTAGATCGCCACGGGGATCGCGGCAAGTCCCGCAATTCCACCGACCGAGCGGACCCACCCGGCGGGACGGGAGGCTGCCCACAACCCCACGCCCACCGCAAACGCGAGCGCGACCGGGCCGCCGAGCATCAGGATGAGGTCAAGCGACGTCACCGTCGTCGTCGGGCAACTCTGCCCCGTCGCGAAGCGTCTCTCCGAGGAGTCGACAGACGTCGGTCGTGGTGAGAATCCCGGCGAGTCTTCCCTGCCGGGTCACCATTGCAGCGCCGGAGCGACGCTCCGCCATCTGGAGGACCACCAGGTCGAGTCGCTCCGAGAGCTCGACGATGTACGGCTCGGGGCTGCACAGTTGCTCGACGGTCAACGTGTGGTTGGCAGCGCTGAGCGCTTGCGCCACCCGCACATCACGGTTCCACAGCAAGCCGATCAGATCGGTCCCTCGCATCACCGGCAGGTGATTGATCCCGTGGTTTTTCATCATCTCGACCGCCGCGGGAATACTCGCGTCCGATGCGATCGAGTAGGGGAACGGGGTCATGGCCGTCGCGATGCTTGGAATGCGTTTCACGGGACGGCAGAACGCTATCACGAAGTCGAGGTGTTCGACGTTGGACCTCCACGTCCTTGGGTTCGGAGCGGATGTCTCACCTCGCGTATCGATACGACCGCTACGTCTGGATCAGGATTCCCATCGTGTCGATGACCGAGGGTCGCGAGTAGAGCTCGCGTGGGGCCGCAACGAACGAGGGCTCATCGCTGAGAACCACCACGATATCGGCGCTCTTGAGCGCCTCCGTGAGGCTGACGAGACGCGCTCCGGGGATGGGCGTCGCGTTGAGTCGGGGGTCGACGACGAGCATTTGGCCGACCTGTCCGCGGGAGATGAGGGATGCGACCCGCATCGCCGGGCTGTGCGTGACAGACCCGTCGGCCGCCGAGCCCACGCCCAGGCACGCGATGGTGGGGGCGACGAACCGGCGGGCGGCGCTTCGGACCTCGGCGGCAATGCGCGCGGGCTGGAGTTCGCCGCCCGAGATCGTTGCTCGGGTGATGGCGGTGTCGTGTTCGCATGCCGCGGCAAGCAGGCGCGGCTCGAACCGGGCGTTGGCATCGGCGGGCCCGGGTGAGGGGGCCGAGAGCGTCGAAGAGCCAGCCGAGCGAGCCAGCGAGAGCACGCTCCAGATGTCGATCCCGAGATGTTTGCTCACCGCCGTGAGCTCGTTGGTGAACGCGGCGTTCATCTCTTCGTGGGTTCGACGAGCCAGACGGGCTAGCTCGCACTCATCCGCTGTCGCGGCGTGAATCGGGAACTCGAAGAGCGAGCCGTACAGCTCGGCTGCTCGCTCCGTGCAGCGCGGCGTCACTCCACCGACAAAGCACCGGCCGTTGGTGACCCAGACCGTTGCCACGAAGACGTCTTCTCCCGGATTGAGCCCTACCGCTTCGAGCTTCTCTGCCAGGATATCGCGCGTTGTTCCAGGCGCCGTGGGAGTGTCGAGCACGATGAGGTTGCCTGGTTCGGCGGCGTCCACGACGGCATCGATGGCGTCCTCGACCGGTGTTGAGTCGACGTATCCGTCGGCCTGTAGCTCCGGGAGCACGCTGACCACAAACGCACTCGCCCGCGCCGCGCCGATGAACGCTCGTACGGTCTGCTCGGCGAGCGCGTCCTCGATGGTGTCGACCAACCCCGTCTCGTGCCCGACGTCGGCTCGGTTGAATCGCTCGATGGCCTCTGGGCGCGGATCGCTGCACGCCACGCTCATCGATGCTCCAGCCCCGCGAGCCGCGAGCCGGATGCCATGCGGCTCGAGGCCGACGATGCATAAATCGTAGACCTCTTGCACCGCGGAAAGGTGCGGGGATGTGGGGTGAGAGCGCGGAGTCGACTCTGGGGTGATCTTCGGGACGCTCACAGCTGTACGTCCTGTAAGGCGACGTCGGGCTTCCGGCCAGTGATACCCCCGGCCCGGAACAGGTCCGTTCAGGACCGTGGTGGGACGGTTGGGAACTTTTGACCTCTTGAACGTACTGTGGGGTGATGCGGAGGGTCTGGGTCGTGTTGGCGTTGGCCTCGTCCTTCGGATGTTCGGCTCGGCCCCCCGTCAGTTCATCCCACTCCCCCAAGGCGCTAGGACCGCAATCGGCGACCCTCACCATAGAGGACCGGTACGCCGCGTTCGCAGAGGCTCATGTGCGTGGAGAGCTGACTGCGGAGCGCTGTCGCGAGTTCGCCGAGCAGCTGGATGTACCCGCGCCGCAACTGGCCGAGACGCTGCGTTTCAGGGTCGGCCTCGCTTGGCAAAGGTGCGGCGAGAACGAGCGAGCACAGGAGACGTACTCCACCGTGGCGGGGGAGGGCGCTCTGTTGGCTGCCGTGCAGAACAATCTTGGGGTCATCGCGTCGGAGTCCGGTCTGCTGGAGGAGGCCCAGGGGCATCTTCGGCGTGCGGTCGAACTCGACGCGTCGCTTCGCACTGCCCGGGTCAACCTCGGCCATATCCACCGGATGAGATACCGTGACGGCGGTGCGCAGTCGGCCTTCGACGCCTCCATGCAGCAGTTCCAAGCGGCGCTCTTCCTCAACCCCAACGACGCGACCGCACACACCGGACTCGCGCACCTCTACTACGAGCGCGCGCTCAAGGGGGAGTCATCGTACGCGGTCCTGGCGAGGTTCGCTCTGGTCGAGGCCTGGCGCCTCGACATGGAGCGGGGTGAGCGGTCTGCGGATTCGGCGAACCTCTCGGGCCTGCTCGCGCTCCATGAGGGGCACATCTCGCGAGCGTTGCGAGAGTTCCGAAGCGCGATCAAGCTCGACCCGCAGGCCGCCGCGCCGCGGATCAACGCCGCGTACGTGCTGGCGAGAACCCACGCATTTCACGAGGCCGCTCAGCATCTCGAGGTGGCCTCTCGAGCACTCGGAGACCGATCCGTGTTGGTCGCGCTTTCGCTGGGTGTCGCACGAACCGGGGACGAGGACTTCGATGGGGCCCTGGATGCCTACGCGAGGGCCCGCTCTCTCGCTCCTGTGGATCCTCGGGTCGACTACAACCTCGCGACGCTCTACGAGCGCCACATCTACCCCGCAGTCAATGCCGATGGGCTGAACGAGTTACATGCGGCCGTCGAACACTACGAGCGCTTTCTCGACGCAGTGGCGGACGACCCTCGCTATTCCCGAGCCGCAGCCCGGACCCGGAGACGGCTGGAAGAACTCCATCGGTGGCTGGAGCCCAACGTGCGCCCGCACGGGGACTACGAAGAGGCGCGTGAACTCGAGCGGCTGCAGCGAGAGCAGGATGCCCTCAGGCGCACCCACCTACTCGAGCTGGAACGAAGAGCCCGCGCGGCTTGGGACGCTCAGCACCCGAACCCTGAGGGGCCCTAAGGCGCGGAGACCTTGGGGCTGCCGCCACCCGCGGCTTTGTCCCGCTTGAGCTTGATGACGTAGTTCTGGTCCTGTCGTTTGACCACGATCTTCGTCGGCGCCCGGTTGGCGTTGAGGCCCATGAGTGTTGCTGGGTTGAACTCGGGCGAGGAGAGTTGTCCGAGCGCCTTGGCTCCGACCGCAACGGTGGCTGACGCGAGATGGCCCTGGCTCTTGCCGCCGGGCGTTGCCCCTTGGGTGTCTTGAAGCCAACGGGTGAGCACGGCTTCGGAGTTGGGACCGATGACGACCATCCCGGCTCCGGCGCGCTTGGGGAACACCATCGAGATCCTCAAGCGGTCATTGGAGGTCAGCAGCTTGTGGAACTCGGGGGGGACGTACTTGCGCGCGTTCTCGAGGGCGACCACGTGCAGCGACTGCCCCGCGACCTTGGCCTTGTTGGGTGCAAAGCTGACCGAGGGAACGTTGGGGATGTTGACCCCGAACTTCTTGAGAGACTTGATCGTCTTGATGTTGGACTGCACCCCGCGGATCAGGTGCAGGGAGGAGTTGTTCATCTTGGTGGTGTCGTTGGTTCCGAAGCCGACGAGCACGTGATTGGCCGGACCCACGCCCACCATCGTGCGGCCGTTCCAGGTCCGCATGAGTCCGCCAGCCCGTCCGAGAAGCTCCTTGGCGTTGCCTTGAGCCATGCCCGGAAGCGAGGACACCCGGCGGCGACCCTGGGCCATGATCCCGTCGATGTCCTTTTTGTAGTCGACGTACTTGGTGCTGCCACCCAGTGCGATCTGCTCGCTCTCGAGGAGTCCGGTCAGGGCTCCCTCCGTGATGCGAAGGCTGGAAGGCAGCGCTGGGGCCCCCTCGAGCTCGATGCGCAGGTTGTCGGTTCCCGAGCCCGTGATCGTGGCCCGGCGCGCTCCAAGGTCGGCGCCGTATCGAGCCGCCTGCTCGGCGGTCACCGTAATGCGGACCCCTTGCTTGCCGTAGGTGCGCCCCAGCTCGGGGCCCGTCGCGATGCCTCGCAGGTCGCCGGCGAGGGTCAGCATGTTGTTCTGCTTGTCGAAGAACGCGACCTTGGGCCCCTGCTGCCCCTGAGGCCGCGTGAGCTGAACCGCACCAAACTCTCCCGCAGGAGGGAGCTTGCTCAGCATGGCCGAAAGCTGAGCCTCATGTCCCTTGATGACTGGAACGTGGACGATGGTCTGCCCCTTGACGATGGCCATGTTCCAGGCACGGCCCATGCCGACGTGCTGAAACACCTGGGATTCGAATCCAAGCCCGCTGTTCTTGAGTGCCTGTCCGACGGCCTCGCGCGCGCTCATCGTACCCGGTGCGTAGCTGAGGGCTTCTTGCAGGAGTTGCTTGGGTGCGGCGACGTGGACGAGAGCCGTTGGCTCGGCCGGGAGCGCCAGCGGTTTGGGCATGGCGGGCGCGTCGGGGCGCGCCGTTGTGCTGTCGGCGGGCGCCTTGGCCGTACCGCCGCTGCGCTTGCACGCAAGCGGGCTGAGGGCAAGCAGCGACGCGAGGAGGGCGGGGTACAGCGGGCGCATCGTCAAACTCTGACGAAGCTACCAGCTCGGAGATTTTCTTCCACGACCGTTGAGGTCGCATTTCCTAGGTTCAATCGCCGCTTCGGGGCGTAAAGACGCACCGAAAACCGATCGTGATGTGGCGCAAGTCATCACGCGCGGGCTTCCGGACGGCCGTTCGGGCTTGAACGAGGCTCGTGCTCCAGCTTCCGCCCTTGAGGATCGAGGCGCCGTGTTCCGTCCGTGTCCGGGTCCACTCGAAGACATTTCCCGCCATGTCGTGGACTCCGAAGGTGCTCACGTCTTCGGGTGCCGCTCCGACCGGGGTGGTATCGCCAACCCCGGTCTCCCAGGTGTTGGCTCGGGTGGGGTCATGACGGTCGCCCCAGGGGAACGCGGTCCCCTCATCTCCGCTGGCGGCACGATTCCATTGAGCTTCGCTCGGCAGCTGACCCAAACCTCCGTGAAGGTCTCCCCACCAACTGCAGTACCGCTCCGCATCCTGGCGGTCGACCAACACGACGGGGTGGCGAAGCCGCGCCTGAGCCGGTTTACCCTCGACCCACATGAATCGTTCGGCGGTTGCGTAGGGGAAGCCGGTCTCTTGCTCAGCCCAGCGCGTGGCATCGATCCACGGTTCAGCAGACCCGGTGGCGGTGGCAAAGGCTTGGTAGTCGCCCTGCGTGACAGGGTGTGCCATGATCCGAAAGGCGGCCGTCTGGACGGAGTGCGGGGTCGCCTCGGCACGCAGTCGCATCAGAGGCTCCATCGACTGGGGTCCATAGGCCGCGGTCAGGAATTCGACGGCACCAGCCCGCGTCTCGAGGGTCGAACCGGACCAGGATGGGCCTGTGGGGACCACGACCGTACCCGCAGGGGCCGTCGCACGGCTCGAACAGCCCATGAAACACGTTGCGAGCAGCGTGAACACGGTTCTGAGCCGGCGGTCCATTAACCTGTTCATCGTCGACTCGCGGTGGAGGTTGAGGGCAGAGAAGCATAGGCTTTTGGGGTGGATGTTTCGGTCCCCCCGGCTGCGGCCGAGCGCGTGTTCGTGCTCGTGGCGTCTGCGGGCGGATACGACGCGGTCGTCCAGGTGTTGGAGTCCGTGGGTCAGCGATCCCCCCACGCATTCGTCGTCGCGATCAAAGCGAGCGAGGGCCCGTCGATGCTCCGCGAGACGCTGGAACTCCGAACGACCCGTCGGCTGGTCGAGGTGGAGTCGGTGGAACGACTCGAAGCCGGCGCGGTCTACCTCGCCGCGCCCGCGATGCAACTCGTGATCTCGGAGACAAGTGTGGGTGCCACGCCGCGTGCGGTCGGAGCCTCGGGTCTTGACGCGGTGCTGCACAGTGCCGCGCAGACCTGGGGTCCGAAGGCCACCGCAGTTGTCCTCGCGGGCGGTGGTGCTCCGGTGCAGTCGGGCGCACAAGCGATCTTGGACGCAGGTGGTGAGCTCTACTGCCAGAGCCCCAGCACGGCGTCCATCGACGACATGCTGCGGGGCGTCCTTGGGGAAGTCGGAGCCAGCGGCGTTGGCTCGTGCGCAGAGATCGGTGGATGGATTCGAGATGGGCTTTCGGCCGACGTCCGCGACACGGGGGATCCCGAACGGCTCGAGGACCCCTTGGCTCCCGCGTTTTGGGTCCTGCTCGAGCGGCTCCGAGGCACGATGGGGGTCGACCTATACGCGTACCGAACCGCGACGTTCTACCGTCGGGTTACGCAGCGAGCTCGGGTGTTGGGGCTCGATGGGCTCGAGGCATACGTCGACCGGGCCTTGTCGGACACGGACGAACTCAAAGCACTCGCGTCGCGTCTGCTCATCGGGACCACAGACTTCTTTCGCAACGGCGGCCTCTTCGACGACCTGCGTCGGTGGGTTGTCCCCGCGCTGTGTCGCCAACCATCGCTCACTGTCTGGTGCGCGGGCTGTTCGACCGGCGAGGAGGCGTACTCGGTGGCCGCGTTCCTGCACAGTGAGTTCGAGGCCGCTGGTTCCTCGACGAGGCTCAGCGTGCTGGCGACCGATGTACGGGCGGACGCCATCGCACACGCCGCGGCGGGATCGTACTCGCTGCCCCGGGTGGCGAACATTCCCTCCGAGTTTCGGACGCGCTACGGCACGATCGAAGACGGGCGTTGGACGGTGGGCAAGATCCTTCGGGGCTGCGTCCGGTTCTCCGTGCACGACGTGCTCGCCGACCCCCCGCCGGAAGGTCGCGACCTCGTGCTCTTTCGAAACGTGATGATCTACCTTCGCCCCGAGGTTCACCCGCGGGCGCTCGCCAAGATGCACGAAGCGCTGTTGCCCGGCGGATTCCTCGCCGTCGGTGAGAGCGAGAGCACTCACTCCTTGGGCGGTCGATTTGCACGAGCGGGTGTTCGCGAAGGGGCGATCCTTCGCCGTATCTGAGGCCATCCCGTGTCAGCGTCTCGTCGCGGACTCGTACCGCGGGCGGCGACGCGCGCGCAGAATGAAGTTTTGCGCCCTCACCCGCGTCCGTCCGGCTCCGCCGGCGTGGTAAGGCCGGGGGGTCGGTTCGTCCACGATGTCGGAATGCCTCTCAGAGAACGAGATCGTTGATTTCGTGATGCGGAACCTCGAGCCGGAGGAGGCGGCCCGGGCCGAGGCGCACATCGACACCTGCAGCGCGTGCCGTGCGGTGTTGATCGAGCTCGCGCGGGTCTTCGAGCTTCGAGCGTCCTCGATGCCCGAACCGGAGCAGGTCTCGCAGGACGAGACCGAAACGTCCGAGCCTGGCCTGGGACTGCTCCCGCCCGAGTTGCTGCGGGGTTCGAAGGTCGGTCGCTACGTGATGCTCGACCTGCTGGGTACCGGGGCGATGGGGGTGGTGTTCGCCGCCTACGACCCCGAGCTGGATCGCCGCGTCGCGTTGAAGCTCCTCCGCGAACGGACGGGCGACGAGCAACGGAACGCACGCATGGTCCGAGAGGCTCGCGCGACGGCCCGCCTGGCACACCCCAACGTGGTGGTCGTGCACGACGTCGGAGAGTTTGAAGGCAACGTGTTCATGGCGATGGAGCTGGTCGTGGGCGGAACGCTCGGCGAGTGGCTTGGCGCGGTGGAGCGGAGCCGGGAGGCGATCCTCGATGTCTTCCTGGAAGCGGGGAAGGGCCTTGTTGCCGCGCATGCGGCTGGCCTGGTGCACCGCGACTTCAAACCGGCGAACGTTCTGATGGGAGAGGACGAGCGCGCACGGGTGACAGACTTCGGCCTCGCCCGCGCAGGCGAGAGCGCCGAGACGATCACCAACCAAGAGTTCGTGACGCTGTCGGGGAGCGGCGATGTGGCGATCACCCGGACCGGAGCGCTGGTCGGCACGCCCGCGTACATGTCGCCCGAACAGTTCGAGGGACGTGTCGCCGACGCCCAGTCGGATCAGTTTAGCTACTGCGTCGCTCTGGCGGAAGCTCTGACCGGTGAGCGCCCATTCGCCGGACGCTCGCTGTTGGAGCTGCAAACCTCGGTGTGCGCGGGAAAGCTCCGTCCCTCGGCGCTGGAATCGTTGCCACGGCCTCTTCAGGCTGCGTTGACTCGCGGTCTTTGCGTGGACCCACGCGCCCGGTTCCCCGACATGGCAGCCCTGTTGCGGGTGGTGGCGGAGGCGAGGCGCGGGAAACCTCGTGGGGCCATGATGCGTGCGTCGGTTCTCGCGGTCGCGGTCCTCGGGAGCGCGGGCGTCGCTTGGGCGAGCTCGCAGGTGGCGGTCGAAGCAGAGCCGCCAACGATGTGCTCCGGGACCGGTGACACGTTGGAAGAGTTGTGGACGACCAGCCGCGCCCACGAGCTGGAGGCTTCGCTCGCGGGGCTGGACCGCGCCGCCGCGCCGAGAGTGGCGCGCAATGTCGTGTCGATGCTCGATACCTACGCGGCGTCTTGGACCGAAGTTCACGCGGAGACATGCGAGCCCGGTGTGCGCGCACTCGAAGCTCGTTATGCCACGTTGCGTTGTCTCGAACTGGGTCGCTCCGAGGCCGATGCTCTGCTCGTTGCGCTCTCGGAGCCAGAGTCCGGAGTGCTCGAGTACGCTGAGGAGGCCGTCGCCAACCTTCCGCAACCACAGGGGTGCCGCGACCCAGGGTGGATGGACGTTCGTGCCGATCCTCCGGAGGTCCTTGCCGATGACGTTGCGGCGCAGCGAGAGGCTCTGGCGCTTGCCGAGGCGTACCTCACAACCGGGCAATACGACGTGGCAGCTGAGCGCGCCGCCGAGGTGCTCGAGGCCGCGGACGCGCTTGGCTTCGAGCCTCTCGCCTTGGAGGTTCGCTCGGTCCTCGCCGGGGCGCAGCTGTTGCAGGGAGATTCCGAAGCCGCTGAGGCAACGCTGCGCATCGCCTGGTCCGATTCTGTTCGACTCGGCGACCCTGGATGGCAGGTCCGCATCGGTTCGACCATGCTCGACGTCGTAGGAAACAGCGAGGGGGGGAGCCGAGAGGACGGCGCGTTCTGGGCAGATGTCGCCGCGGCCGCCCTCGAGCGCCTCGATCCCCAACATCCCGCGGGATGGGACTACTGGAACGCGCGTGGAAACTTCGACGCCTACGGAGGCGACTACGACGCGTCGCTTCAGGCCTTCGATGCTGCGCTCGCGATCCCGAGATTGAGTACGACTCAGCTCATCAGCAGCAGCATCGGCCGGGTTTCCATGCGAGGCCGGTTGTCGAACGCAGACCGCCTCCCGGACGTGGTGTCGGAAGGGGAGGCGTTGCTCGAGCTTGTTCGGGAGCGCCTCGGATCCAAGCACCCGCGGATGATCTGGGCGGCGCAGCCCGTCGCGCGCGCGCTGGAATCTCTGGGTCGGGGCGAGGAAGCCCTGGCCATCATCGAGGAGGCGGCCGAGGTCGCAAACTCGTTCCTCGAACCGGACGACCCTCGAATCGTCGGGGTGTTGACGACGCGTGCCGCGGCATGGGTGGCCGTTGGCAAGCCTGGGAAGGCGCGAGACGACCACCGACGCATCGTGGCGATCCGTGAGGCTGCGCCGTCCGAGGACCACACCACGCTCGGCCTTGCCTACAACAACCTCGCGGTCTCGGAGATGGGTCTGGGAAACTACGCGGAGTCGGTGGCTTCGCAAGAACGAGCGCTTCCGCATCTCGAAGCCGCCTTTGGGTCTGAGCACATCAATGTGGCCAACTGCCGAACTTCGCTCGCGTCCAACTTGGTGAAGTTGGGGAGGCACGACGAAGCCCGAGAGCATCTCGCCGCGGCCCGGCTGATCGCTGAGTCGGCCGGACCCGGTGCCGAGCGGCTCGGCCCGTACATCAGCTACAACCTCGCGCTCATCGAGCATCATGACGGCAACCTCGATGAAGCCGCCCGCATCGCCGACCAGGCGGTGGAGTCGGCCGAGGTTCTCTTTGGTGCGAAGCACCCCCTGGTCGCGAACATGCTGTCCGCGCACGCCAAGATCGCGTTGGATCAACGGCGTCCGGACGATGCTCTCGTCTCCATGGACCGCGCATTGGAGATCGCGAAGGCACCTCTTCTCCGGGCGTCGTTGTTCGTGCTTCGGGCAAGGGCCCACGACGCGCTGGGCAACAAAAACGCGTGCGCCGGGGACTTCAAGCTGGCACAGGACCTCGATGAGGGCACCAGCGAGAGCCCCTGCGAGTAAGCCTACGGCGTGAACTCGCCTGTGAACTTCGAGAGCTCAAACGGCCCGAGCGGGTCTTGACCGAGCGCGAACTGGATCGCTTGCCCATTGAGCAGATAGAGCCCTTGTGGGGTCGACAGGACGTCGGTGAGTCCGCGGGGCCATTCGACCATCGTCGAGTCGGCGGAGGACCAGTCTTCGCTGGTCGGGGTGACGCGGGCGAGCTTGCCGTCGAAGACGACGAACAACATACCGTCGATGTAGACCATGCCATCCGCGCCCGTGCCGAGGCCCGTGTCCGTGAACTCTCCCGAGATGACGACGGGTGTGACCGTGCCTGTCGCGATGTCGACGTGGTTGAGCTGGGGTGGCGCGTGGATGGCTGCGATGAGGGCCTCGTCCCCGGGAAGCACGATGACCCCGTTCTGTCCAAGCAGCGGTGACCCCAGGGCCTTGTCGGTGACCAGCAACTCGGCCTCGAACCCGGCGTCAACCCGGTAGATGTTCGGGTTCTCTCGATCGGTCGCGTATGCGGTGCCATCGGATGCGACCGCGACGTCTTCGCACCACGCAACGTCCTCCCCGGCGTGCAGTGGGATCGCTTGCTCCCGAGTTCCGCGCGACAGGTCGAACATCCACAGTTCGCCTGTGAAGCGATCCGTGTCTGTGTCGGCCGCGCAAACCCAGAGGCGTCGGCGAGTCTCGTCGATGGCCATCCCCAGCGTGATCCAGGTCCCCGGATCTGTGGGGGCGTAGAAGGTCTCGTTATCGCCGCTGAGCGGGTCGATTCGGTGAACGGATCCTCCTTCGAGTGTTCCGACGTAGAAGACTTCATCGGTGAGGTCGAACGTTCCGCCCTCCGGATGCGACGCGTCCAGGGGGTATACGTCGGCGTAGACAGGTCCTGCGCCGGTGCTGCTCTCGCCTTCCGAGCTGGAGGAGTCCCCGCTGGAGCCCGTGGTCGGTTGGGAGCCCGTGCTTTCGACCTCCGTTGTGGTCTCGGTCCCGGTTGAGGAACTCCCGGTTCCAGCGTCCGCCGCCGCCGGCTCCGCAGGATCGGACCCGCACGCAAGCACGCAAGCAGCAAGCAGTGGCCAGGCTCGGACTCCGACGTCGGACGCTCTACGCATGGCGTACCGTAGCGCCAAGAGCTGAGACTGCTCCTCGCAAATTTGCGAGCCGAAGAATCGCAGGTGCCCGACCGCTAGGGCGCGGGAACGGGCGCGTCTTCTCGCGCGTCGGCTGGCTCATCCTCCTGCACCAGGTGCCGTGTTCCGTCGTAGACGGCCCATGCCGCCTCGAAACGTTGCGTGTCCCCGTCGGGGCTCTCGACATCGTCGATGAACCACCACGACGCTTGCACGCGCTCCGAGTCGATATCGAGCACCACGTACCCGCGCTGCGTGAGCTCGGCCCAGTGCAAGTGCGGGTTGGAGACGAGCGCCGCATTTGCAGCGTTGGTGGGGAAGCCGGCAGAGGTCACGCCCGGGGTCACGAACTCGACGCCGACCGAGCCCTCGCCGGTCTTCGGATCGTACTCCCCGCGTGGGTCCACGGCGAGGTCGAACGCCCACGACGAATGAATGTCGCCGGTCAGTACGACGAGGTTCGAGACCGCGTCGGCCATCTCGTAGAACCGGGCTCGTGCGGCGCGGTAGCCGTCCCATTGGTCCGCGTTGATCGGGTTGTCGCCCAAACGAACCTCCGCCATGATCACCTGTTGCCCGATGAGCACCCATTGCGCTTCGGTGCTGGCGAACTGTTCCATCACCCATGACTCTTGTGCCATCCCCAGGAGCTGTCGGTCGGGGTCGTCGAGCAGCTCGGGGTCGGTGAGATCGTCGGGCTGGAGGTCGCGCCCGACGATGCGCGTGTCGAGCATGATCAGGTGCATCAGATCCGAGTACGGAAGCGCTCGGTAGATGATGCCCGGCATGCCTTCTCGCATCGGCATCCACTCCGCGTGGGCCTGCGCGGCCGCGGCCTTGCGGTCCTCCCACGACCCTTCCGTGCTGGGCGTGTGGTTTTGGGCGTTGTCCTTGTATGCATCGTTCGCGGACTCGTGATCGTCCCAAGTCACGACCACCGGGTGCTGGCGGTGCAGCTCCTGAAGGTCGGGGTCGGTGCGGTACGTCGCGTAGCGCATTCGGTAGTCGTCCAACTCGATCAGCTCATGTTCGGGCTCGACGGGCCGGATGTGATTGGGGTTCACGCCGGCTTCGTAGATGTAGTCGCCCAGGTGCAGAACGAGGTCGAGGTCGGCCCGCTCCGCGATCCGACGGTAGATGTGAAAGTAGCCCCGCGAGTAGTTCGAGCATGAGCACGTGGCCACACGGAGTCGAGTGGCATCCGTAGGTGCGGTACGGGTCCGGCCGATGGCGGAGACTCGGCCGTGGGCGTAGAAGCGGTAGTAGTACGTGGTCCCCGCGCTCAGGTTCTGGACATCGAGCTTGATGGTCTGGTCTCGGCCGGGGTCGGTTTCGAGGTAGTCCGCGGCGACACGCATCTCGAACTGCGGGTCCAACGCGACTTCGAAGAACGCTTCAACTTCGTCGGTGGATTCGATGGTGATTCGTGTCCAGAGAATCACCGCATCGGTGAGCGGGTCGCCCGAAGCCACGCCGTGTGAGAACAGGGACTCGGGTCCCACCTCGCCCTCCCATTCGTAGTGAGGCAGCCCATCGTCCACGACGCCGCTCGAGCTCGAGCTGTCGACCGCGGTGCTGGTCAGGGGAGCGCCCGTCGATGCTTCGGAGCCAGGGCCAGACGATGTCGAACTCTCGGTCCCGGATCCATCCAGGGGGGGAGCATCGTCACCGCACCCGAGGGCGGAGGTCGCCGAGAGGGCACTGGCATAGCGAAGGAGCGTGCGGCGAGACAGAGGCATGGCGGCCCGGCCATGGTACCGCGGGCGGGCGTTTCGGCGGGCACGCTGCGGCGCGCTACTGGGCCGCAATCGAGCGGTCGACGGCACTCTGCGCCGCGTCCACCAGCGTCGGGGGCAAGTCGAGGCGTTCGAGCGTCGCCGTGTCGGGGCAACACCCCTCCTTGACCGACGTGGACAACGACGCCGTCAGCCGCAGAAGCCACAGCGCCTCGGGCACATCCTCGGACGTGTCGACCCGGTGAGTGATCCATGACGCGTCGTGCAGGTGACGGTGGTGGGCGCATTTGCCCAGGTCGAGCAGGGCGTCGTGAATCTCGAGAGGGACGTGAAGGTCGATGTGTCCCGAGGCATGCACGTGGCCCAGCTCGTGATCACCCGCATAGAAGCCCACGGTGTTGATCGGACGTGGCGCAACCCGGAGGCCTTCGATCTCGCGAGCAGCCGAGACGAGCGCGGCGATCGGTCCCCCGCGTTCGCCGAGGAGTCTCAGACCGTCCACAGGGTCTTCGACCGACTCCTTCACCGAGCGCATGCTGCGAGACCAAAGCATCGCCGCACCACCCGTGACGAGGCTCGCGACCGCGATGCCAACGAAGATGCCTTCGAGGTCCGCGAGTGCGGCGCCCAGGAACGCGAGGGGCACGGCGAGGACGATCGAGCGAAGCGCGGACAAGATGGTGGAGCGGACAGCACGGTCCACCGCGTTGAACGACGCACTCACGACGCTGACCAGCCCTGCCGTCCCGTAGCTCGCCGGGACGATCCACATGTACGTGTGGGCCACATCGACGACCGTAGGGTCCTGCGTGAACACGCCCGCGACCGCGTCCCCGACCAGCCACAGCACCAGCCAGGCTCCAAGCCCCCACACCAGGACGAACCGGGTTGAGACGCGCATCGATTCGGCGACGCGCTCCGGGTGGTGGCCGCCCCAGTTTTGGCCGATGAAGGGCGTGAGCGCGGCGGTCAGCGCCATGCCGGGGATCAGAACGAAGCTCTCCAGGCGGGACGCGATTCCGAAGCCGGCCACGGACGCTGCGCCGTAGCTCGCGACCAAGGCGGTCATCACCGCGGTGGCGACGGGGACGATGGCATTGGAGATCGACGCCGGGATCCCAACGGACAGGATCTGTCGCCACGAGGCCCACAGCTCGGCAGTGCTGGGGAGGTGGATGTCCAGAACGTCGCGGCGGATCAGGACCGCGATCGTGACCAGCAGGGTGAACGCGCGCGAGAGCACCGTTGCGATTGCGGCGCCTTCGATACCCATGGGCTCGATCGGTCCGAACCCGAAGATGAACATCGGGTCGAGCACCGCGTTGCTCGCGGCCGCGACCGCCATCACGATGGCGGGGGTCTTGGCGTCGCCCGAGGCGCGGAGTGCTCCCGTTCCCATCATCGGAACCACGAGGAAGACCGCGCCCGCGTACCAGATCGTCATGTACTCGCTGAGTAGCGGTAGAAGCTGAGGCTCCGCACCCAGGCTGCGGAACACCGCGTCTTGGGTCGAGATCCCGATCAACGAAATCGCCAGAACGACCACTCCACCGAGGATCAGCCCGTGGGTGACCAGGCGCTGGGACGTTGGACGATCCCCGGCCCCAAGCGCACGCGAAACCGCCGACGTTGTCCCCACGCCCAGTCCAAAGCCCACGCTGGTGACCAACGTCGCCACCGGAAACGTGAAGCTCATCGCGGCGAGTTCGTCCGTCCCGAGTTGTCCGACGAAGTATGTGTCGATCAGGTTGACCGCGAGAATGAACACGATGCCCAGCAGGGTGGGTACGGCCAAAGAGATCAGCGCCTGCTTGGGATCCGCCGTCAGCAGGTTCGGGCGACTGTCCGACACGACGGCAGAGTCTCCCGGTGGGTCGCTTTTTGCTACTGCCCGGTTGGAGGAATCAGGCGTCTTCGAACGTCACGTTTCGCTGTCGTGTCCGGTTGACGGACAGCTGGAGAACGTCGGGCCGACTGTAGTGTCCTGTGGCATCGAAGCTTTGCCGCTCCGCCAACACCTGGTCGATTTCGACCTCGCAGATCACCAGACCATCGGTGGTCACGTCTGGCTCGAGCACCCATGCGCCGTCGGGCCCCGCGACTGCGGAACCACCGTTGCGCACCCATGCCGCCTCACCCAACCCTCGGCCCAGCGCGAAATCATCGGGGACGTCTTCGAACCCCATGCGGGCTCCGGCCGACAGCATGAACACCCGGCCTTCTCGCGCGACGAAACGGGTGATGTCTCGGGTGTTGGTGTCCGTGCCCGGCCATAGGCCGACGTGGAGCTGGGTCCCCTGGGCGTAGAGGGCCGTGCGGGGAAGCGGCATCCAGTTCTCCCAACAGTTCAGGGTGCTGCAGGTGACTCCGCGGATCTCGAAGGTTCGCAGACCCTGTCCATCTCCGGGGGCCCAGACCAGCCGTTCTTCGTAGGTGGGGCGGAGTTTGCGATGCGCCAGTTCGATCTCTCCAGCTTCGCTGATGACCAACGCCGTGCAGTAGCCCGAGCCGCCCGCCGAGTCTCGCTCGAGAATGCCAACAACGGCTGTCACCCCGTGGTCTCGGCACGCCGTACGCATCGCGTGGACGTGGTCTCCGTCCATCGGGACGGATGCGGCTAGGTAGCGTCGGTATGCGTCCTTCAGCTCGGCGTCGTCAAACCGCGCGCCTCCGCCTTGGGAGAGCCACGCGGGATAGCCCGGGACGAAGCACTCCCCGAACGCGACCAGGGCCACACCCGCTTGGCCCGCCTCGATGATCGACGCCACGACCCTTTGCGTGGTCGCATCCGTGTCGAACAGGACGGGGGCGATCTGTGCCGCGGCGATGCGAAGGATGGTCACGGAGTCGAGACTACCGACTCCGGCGCCGCGAGTGTCCACGACCACGTCTCCGTGCGTTCTTTGCCGTCGGTCGTTCCGGAGACCGTCGCCGTGAGCGTGTCGCTCATGCGCGCGTAGTGGATCGATTGCGGCCAGTCGTGGGCGGCGTCGGTGAAGCGGGCCCACCTTTCACCGCAACTCTCGAGCGGGAAGACGTTGGGCGGCTGATCCTGCGGTGCAGCGCGGTACTCGACGCCGCCTGGTCCCCGCGTGATTCGAAGCGACTCTGTGTAGACCACCTGGCCCTCGGCCCGCGTGATGCTCTCACCGCGCAGGAGGCCAGCATCGTCGGGCATCCAGCGCTCGATGCTTTGCGTGGTGTCGCCGTGGGTTTCCCAGGAACCGAGCATCCAGTCGAAGTTGGTGCACTTGGGCTGTTCGTTCGCGGCGGTCGGTGGATGAGTCGACTTGCAGCCAGCCAGGGCGCCGCCGAGGAGGCATGCCAGGGCTAGCGGTCTCATGCGTCCTCCCACAGCGAAGCGGCGGGCAGGTGATGTGGCGGGTGTGCGCGGTCCCGCGAAGGTTCTCGAGGGGCTCCTCGGGATTGGGATGTCGCCGCGTGGGCCATGCTCGATGATCTGTTGGGCTCGTGCGAGTAGCAAGGGGCTCGTTTGACGGACCGGGTGCTACTCGCGCCGGTCTGATTCTGCGAGGTCGTCTTCTTAGAACTGTGAGTTCCAGAGCTCGCTGAACACCTCGCGAGCGACCGGGTCGAACTTTGGCCAATCGCTGACCAGCCAGCTTCTGCCCTCCTCGGACGGTTGGACATAGGGGTCGTTCCTCGTGGCGCACGCGGATCCCAGCGCCATCACTTCACCGGGGTCTTCGAGACCTCCCGCGATCATCGCTCGGATTGGGTGGCGAAAGAGAGTCCTCGTCAGATGAGGGCGTCGAGAGCAGGCCGGTGCAATGATCGCAAACGAAGCTTCGACGAACGACCAGCAGTTCGTCCCCCACAACGCCTTCTCGACATTTCTAACGAAGGTCTCGTCGTCGAACCGAGAGAGGTCAATGGCTTCAGCCTCATAGAAGGCGGCAAGCTCGACGAGTTGTTGTGGCGTTGTCCAAGGCTCCATATTCTTGTTTCCTACGTGAGGGGCCGAAAGCCAGTTTCCGAAGGGGACGGCGTGTGCCGGAGCCGAATCCGGGGACTGGGGACCAATCATGCCCGCCCTGTCGGCGTGGCCGTCGTAAGCTGGAGACGACTTCGGGGCCCAGAGGGCTTCGTGACGAGAGACAGGCCTGGGTTGGGGTACCGGATTTGCAGGATGTGTTCTTCCCGTAGGTCCATCAGAAGGACCTATGCCACCGGAAAAGGGCGGCGCACACGAAACCGTGTGGCCGCCCTTCGCACCCGCGCCGAACGGCTCCCTACAACCCGCGAACAAACGCAACGACGTCGTCGATCTCTTTGTTCGTGAACTTCTTCTTGTACGACTTCATCTTCGTCCCGGGAACGCCACTCACCACCGCCGACTGGATCTTCGACTTGCCGAGACCGGACAGCGGAGTCACGCCGAGCTTCCGCCCGAACGAGGTGTCGCCTTTGCCGTCGCCACCGTGACAGGTCTTGCACTTGGCCATGTACAGCGCGCGTCCGTTGGCCCGGTCGGCTTTGGGCTTCTTGGGCTTGGGCGGCGCTTTGGGCTTCTCTTCGGCTTTGGGCTCGGGCTTGTCCTCCGCTGAGGGCTGCGCCTTGGGCCTCTTCTTCTTGGCGCGCTTCTTCTTGGGCTTGGCGGCGGGCTCGGGTTCGGGCTCTGCGGCAGGCTCAGGCTCGGGCTCGGGCTCGGGCTCGACAGTGGGCTCAGGCTCGGGCTCAGGCTCGGGCTCGTCGCCGGTCTCGCCTCCAATATCGCCGTCGGTGTCGGTTCCCACCGCGGCGGGAAGGGGCTCGTCCTTGGCGGGGTACTTCTGCGCCAAGAAGATCGCGATGTCGTTCGCGGTCTGATCATCGAGTTCGGCACCCTCGTCCACCATCGACGCTACGACGCCACGCCAACCGGCGATGTTGTCCGGCCCGTGGTTGTCGTTCTCGTCGAGCTCGTGACAAGCGGTGCAGTTCTCCTGCAGGAGCGCCTCGCCCTTGGCAGGATCGATCTTGGCACTGCCGACCGCGTCGGCGCCGTGGGCGAGGTCGATCATGGCGTCGGTGTTCTTCTCTCCGTCGCGCTCCTGCTTGCGACGTTCCTTGGTCGACTTCTGGATCTCGGGGGTGATGGCGGCGAGATAGGCGGTGACGGCGGGGATGTCCTCCTCGAGGAGCTGCTCGCCGAACACGGACGGCTTGTCGAGCATCCGCATGGAGACGTCGTACCAACGCTGGGGGGTACGCGGCTTGGCAAGGATGGTGCGCATGTCGTGGCAGACGATGCACTGCTTGACCAAGACCTGACGCCCGTGCTCGAAGGTGTCGAGGGTGGTGAGGGCCTCGACATCAACCTCCTGTTCACCGAAGTCGACCTTCGCGAGCAGCTTCTGCACGCGCTCGATGTTCTCGGGGTCGGTGGTACGACCGGAGAAGTCGTGGGCCTGGACGGCGTAGGGGATCGACAGCGTGGAGAGGATGACCGTACACAGCAGCAAGCCGAATCCGTACGAGGGCATGGACTCTTCGAAGTGCCGGAAGAAGATGAGGATGAGGATCTTGCAGATGAGCAGGACGCCGATCGTGATGCCGACGACGGCATGGATCACGGTCCGAGCGGGGAGTTCGTACTGGTACTCCCACAGACGCGGAAGCATGTTCCACATCATCACGACGTAGATGATCCCGTAGGAGTACCCGGCGAGCGCGTGCATGCGCAGCCAGAACTTCGGGGCTTCGGTTTTCTTCTTTTCCTCGTTCCAGAACTTGGGTCCCCACAGCCATGCCTGAAGCAGCACTGCGATGATGGCCAAGGCCAGGAACGCGATCCCCAACCACATGCTTAGCGTCGTACTCATCGATGATCCCTCGTCGCCTCGGTCGCGCGCCCCTGAGGTTCAGGTGGCGGGAAAACCGGGTGACGCTGTTGATTGTTACGCGGTTGGCCGCGGCACGTCGATGACAAGCCAGCTGCGTGTTGATGTGGACACGCTATGGCGCCGATAGGCGCAGCCGATATCGACGGAGGTGGTGGCGCTGCTAGAACTCGAGTCGCCAGACCAAGCCGCCGCCGCGACCCTTGAAGTAGCAGCCGAGTCGGTGCGTCCGAATCGTCTTGAAGTCCCGCATCTCCGCGAACACCGGAATGCCGCGGGTTGCCAAGGCTGCGAACGCCGAGGCCACCGTCGTCGCGGCGTACGGTGTTGCTTGCCAGGTGTTCTCTCGAACGTCCATCCGCGCGAGACCAGCGAGGGGTCCGGCCGACAGCAAGGTGTCCTCGCCACGCAGGTCCCAGGGGTCGGTGAGCGCGAGGACAGTCCACTCGGTGTCCCGGTCCCACCGGAGCCCGACGGCAGCGCTTGGCGTGAAGTCTGGCGTGGGGAGGGTTCGGGCGACCTGGCGGAGCTCGATGGGCTCGGGGTCGGCGGCGCGGGCGGTACTGGCCGTCGAAACCGTGGAGATCGCAGCGACCACGCCGAGCAGGCCCATTTTGGACCTGAACCGTGTGCGGGCTGTAACTCCTCCTGTCATGCGTGCGTCGCCACACAAGTGTATCGGATCGTGGCTCGGTTTCGATAGGTGGGAATGGGGCGCACATATGCGCCGCAGGCGGTTTTCGGCTCGCTGCGGACCGTGACCGCCCGTTGGCGGGGTCTTGCTACATTCTCGACCGCATGGGAACGACCCGACGGCGCTCGCACTGGCTCGCCCTGATCACGCTCGCGGTGGCATGCGCGAAGCCAACCACACCTGCCTCCACCGCCCCGACGGTCGAGCCCGTTGCACCAGGCGAGCCGGAGGTGCAGCCCCGAGAGCGGTTCTCGGAGCGCTTCGACACGCTCACGACGGAGCTCGAGGCGGGGCTCGAGAAGTTCCACGTGCCGGGGATGGCCGTCGCCGTCGTCTACGAGGACAGCGTCATCTATGCCCGAGGGTTTGGCTTCTCCGATCTCGAGAAGAAAGAGGCGGTCACGCCCCGAACCCGTTTTGCCATCGGCTCGTCGACCAAGGCGTTCACAGCGACCGTGATCGGGCAGCTCGTCGACGAAGGCAAGATGAGCTGGGACGACGCGCTCACCAAACACGTTCCCGAGTTTGTGCTCGATGTGAAGTCCGACGACGACGTGGCGCAGGCGACGATTCGCGATGCGCTGTGCCACCGCACCGGGTTCACCCGAATGGGGGTGCTGTGGGCGTCGGGCGAGGTTCCGCGAAAAGAGTTTCTTGCCCAGGCTTCACAGGCGGAGCCGCTCGCGTCGTTCCGAAATCGGTTCCTGTACAACAACGTGACGTACACGGCCGCTGGGGAGGCGAGTGCGCGGGTCGAAGGCGTCCTGTGGGCCGAGCTTGTGACGCGCAACCTCCTCGAGCCGCTGGGGATGCGCAACAGTGTGGTCCTCAGCGAGGAGGCGAAGAGCTTGGGCATGGCGCAGGGCTACAAGTGGGACGGGGACAAGTCGTCCTTCGACGCGCTGCCGATGCGTTCTCTCGACGAAATCGCGCCGGCGGGGGCGATCAACTCGACCGTGCTCGACATGACGGCGTGGCTTCGTTTTCAGATCAACCGCGGTGTGTATCGCGGGCAGCGGCTGATCAAGTCCGAGACGCTCAAGGAGACGTGGAAGCCGCAGATCGACGTGGCCGGGAAGATGAAGTACGGCCTCGGGTGGTTTGTCGACGAGTACGACGGGCAAACGATGCTGCACCACGGGGGCAATATCGACGGCTACTCGGCGATGGTCAGCTTCTTGCCCGAGGAACGTCTCGGCGTCGTGATGTTGTCGAACGTGTCTTTCAGCGGGATGCAGGACGCGGTTCGCGGGATCACCTACGACGCACTGCTCGCCGCCAACGATGATGGGTCCGAGGCGGCGGAAGAAGACATCTCCGCGTTTGAGGGCGAGTTCGTCGCGGGGTTCGGCCCGTTTGCGGGGAAGAACTTCTCCGTCACGACCAAGGACGGGGTGTTGTTCGTCGACGTGCCAGGACAGCAGAACTACGAACTCAAGCCGCCCGGAGAGGACGGGAAGCGTTCCTTCGTCCTGACCGATGCCGTCGCGGTTCGCTTCGACCGGGATGGCGGCAAGGTGAACTCGATGCACATGTTCCAAGGCGGCTTCGACTTCGAGCTGTTTCGCGAGGGCTACACCCCCGCACCCGAGGTGCCACTCACATCGCTCGAGCCGTTGATCGGCGAGTACGAGAGCTCGGTCTTGGGTCGCGCGAAGGTGCTGGTTCGGAACAACCGCCTGGCGATCGACGTGCCGAAGCAGATGGTCTACGAGCTGTTCCCTCCCGATGAGGAGGGGATGTGGCGGTTTCGGGTGAAGAAGGACATCGCGGTCGAGTTCTCGCCCAAGGACGCCCCCAAGAAAGTCGTGATGCACCAGGGCGGCAAGACCTTTGACCTGGTTCGGGTCAAGGCTGCGAAACCGGCTGGCCCCGGTCCAACCGCGGCGACGTTGGGAAAGCTGCGCAAGGCCAAGCGGGCCGAGCGGGCCTTCGGAAAGCTTGGTGTTGTGAAGGTGACCGGGACCATTCGTTTCGTTCAAGCGGGCGTTTCGGGAACGGTGACGATCTGGGCAGCGGCGGACGGCCGGCTGTACTCGAAGCTCGACCTGGGCAAGTTCGGGTGGAGTGAGTCGCTGGTGGGCCCCAAGAGCGGGTGGGATGTGTCCTCGTTTGGTCCCCGCGACGACCTGCTGGGAGAGCGCCTCGAGCAGATGCAGCTGCTGAGCCCGCTCTTGTACGGGCGCGGTCTGAGCGCGGTGTTCGATGATGTCTCGGTCGAAGGCGTTTCGACTGATGACGGCCGGAAAACCGCGAAGGTCGTGCTGACCAAGGGCGAGCTTCCCTCCTTGAAGGCAACGCTCGACCTGAAGACCGGGGACATCCTCGAGACGCGCTACGAAGCGCTGTGGTCCGGTCCGGGCAACATCCCCACCACCGAGACCCTCTCGGACTACCGCGGCGCGCTCGGGCTCCGGCTTCCACATACGATCGAGCGTAAGACCCAATCCTCAGGCGTCATCCGGGTGTCGAACATCGAGTACACCACGGTGGAGGACACCACGGGTCTGTTCCCCGCCGAGCCCACCTCGCGGTGAGTCGGCTGGGTCATTCGGCGAGCAGCGGTGTCACGTTCCACTCGAACATCGCTCCGCGCTCGTCGAGTGTGACCACGCGTGTGGGACCGCCGTTCGCCGCGACATCGAAGACAGGCGCTTCGTGGCCACGAAGCACGCCGAGCTGGCGCTTCCGGGTCACGTCGAAGAGGCGGACAAGATGGTCGTCGCCGCCTGTGATGATCGTGTCGTTGTCGCCGACGAACGCGAACGTACTGACCTCGAGGCCGTCTGCGAAGCTGGCGACCTCGTGGCCGTCGTTGGCGGCATAGACATCGATGTGGCTGCCGCCAACCGCAACGACGGTCGCATCGTTGGGGGAGAAGGCGAGTTTGTAGACGCTGTGTTCGACGTTCATCGTCGCCACGCGGCTTGTGGCCGAATGGACTTCGATCGTCTCGTCCAGCCCGATCGCGACCTTGCTGCCGTCACTCGAGAGGGCGAGGGCGGTTGCGTCGGGGACGGTGCGTTGCCAGGCAAGCTCCCCGGTCTCGGCGTCGACGACCTGCAGCTCCGTCTCGTCCCCGTAGCTGAGGAGAGCCGCGCGAGTGCGGTCTGCGGAGAGTGCGAGGTTTGAGAACGACCCCGGACGGAGCACGGTTCTCTTGGCCGAATCGAGCACGAGACGGACCAAGCCATCCTCGTGCAGCGCTGCAGCGCCACCGGCCGAACGAGCGAACCACAGGTCTTGGAAGGGATGCTTGATCGACCTCGCGGGTGCGTGGACGCCTGGCTTCCAGACCCGGGTCGATTCGTCGTGGAGGGTCACGAGCGTTCCTTCATCGTCCATGGCCAGCCCCCGCGTTGTGGGAAGCGGAGCAGGAGTGAGCCGGCGTCTTGTCGCGAGGTCCCAGACCGCGGCGGACTGGCCGTCAGAGACGGCGAGTTTGGAGCCAGTGCGTAGCAACGAGACGTGCTCGACCTCGCCGGAGATGAGCAGAGACTTTCCGCGGCCGCGGTGGCTGACCTCCAGCCCTCGGTCGGTCGCCATGACGCACACCCGGCCGTCGTCAGCGCAGCTGTACCCACGGACGTCGTCCGTCTCTTGTGGCTGCAACGGGAATGGAGTCGAGGACCACTTTCCCTCAGCCTTGCCGATGTGCTGCTTTCCGGATGCGTTGATGATGGGGTTGTTCTTTGCGTCCAGTCCCGCCCACCAGATGGCGTCGGAGTCCCCGAGGAGCTCGTAGGTGTCGAACTCGGTCTTGGCGGGGCTGCCGGTCTTCGTATCCCAAACGAGGACACTCCATCGGTCCGCGCTGAGGAGGAGGCTCGAGTCGGCCGAGAAGGTGAGGGTCGTGTTCTCCCGGAATCCCTCGGTGGCCAGGGACCGTACGATCTTGCCTTCGATGTCGACAAGGTGAAGGGCGCCGTCGGTCGAAACTGCAGCCCAGGTTTCTCCGTCAGGGGCGGCCGCCAGGGAGTTGGCGCGAAAGCGCCATTCGTTGGACTTTCGCCCCCGTTCGACGGTCCAGGTCTGGGTGTTGCCCAATGGAGGTGTGAGCGCGATCGTCGAAGCGTCAGGAGAGAAAACAACCGCCGACGCCGCCCCGTACTCACAGCAGCTCATCCGGCTCACAACCTTCCCCGTGCTCACCTCGACCACGTGGAGCTGCTCGCCGGCTGGGGTTGCGAGCAAGGCCCCGTCGTTGGACAGGGCGAGCTGGCTGTCCTCGCCAGCTCCGTCGCCGAGCAAGAAGTCTGAGGACGCGAGTTTTGCGACGGCGCACGGCGGGAGCGTTTTGCCAGGATCCCCGTCCACCGTGGGGCAGCTCTTGGCGGACCCACTGAGCAAGGGGACCGCATCCACCGACGGACTACGCTCGATCTCGAGCTCGCTTTCGTTGGCCGTGCCGAGCTCGGCGGTCACCCACACGCGCATGGAGCTGTCGTCGTGTCCCGTGAGAAGCGCGTGGTCGTCGGAGCGAAGGGCGAGCGCGCTGATGTCGAGCGACTCGTCGTACGCGGAGCGGAGCACTCGGCCGCCCGTTGTGTGCACGACCCACAGGTGGCCGTCCGAGTCACCGAAGGCCAGGCGTGTGTTGTCAGAGAACCACGCCGCGTTGGAGACGGACCAGCCAGGCGCACCGAACGTCATGATGGGCTGGCCGGTGATGGCGTCGTAGATGCGAACCTTGTCCGAGGCTGTCGTCGCGACGCGCTTGCCGTCGGGGGAGAACCGGATGGAACGGATGGTGGAGGCGTAGTCATCCTCGCGGCTCGCCAACGAAGACCCGTTGCTCATGTCGAGCCAACGCACCGTGCCCATCGTGTCGCCCGTCAGCAACAGAGTGCCGTCGGGAGAGGCTGCGATGGCGCTGATCGTGTCATCGCTGAACGACTGGGGTTCCCGCCAGACCTCCTCAAACGTCCCAGCATCCTGGACGACGAGTCCTGAGCGCCGAGCAACAGCCAGGCGTCGACCATCATCGGAGAGGGCAAGGACCGCCGCACCGTCGGCCTGGGCCGTATCTTCGTGCCGCAGCTTCAGGGACGCTCCATCCCAGACCCGCACGCTCCCTGCCTCGTCGGCGGTCGCGATGAGAGTGGAGTCTCGGGTCGCCGCGATGTGGGCGACGCGACGGGCGTGGCCGCCAAGGGTCGACTCGATCTTGCCGCATCGTAGGTCCCACACGTTGGCGGCCCGGCCACCGGCCGCGGTCACGGCACGGTGTTCCGTCAGCCAGATCGCCTCACCGACGTCGGCGAGGTTTCCGGCCTCGGGCTGTGGTCGCTCGTCTCCGGTTTCCGCGTCCCAGAAACGGATCGCCCCGGCATGAGCGGCGGCGGTCGCCGTCTTGCCATCGGGGGTGAAGGCGGCGGCTCCTGATGCGATCAGGCCCTCGGTGAGCACCGACACGAGTACCGCACCTTCGCCGGATGCATCCGGGTTCCACAGAGAGTAGACCCCGCTCCAGCTGCCGACGATCACACGAGCTCCGTCGTTGGTGACGGCTACTTTCCTGAGCTCCGCGGGCTCGCCTGGAACCCGAGCGGAAAACACGTGCACAGGGGTTTCGCTTCCAGAGCTGTACAACCGGACAACGCCGTCGCTGTCCACGGCGGCGAGGGTGTTTCCATCTGCCGAGAAGCTCAGGGCCATCACGGTCGCGGAATCTTGTGTGTTGAGGTCGAGGTGTGACCCAGTCGCGACATCCCACATCCGAAGCTGCCCCTTTGCGCCTCCGGCCGCCAGGCGGAGCGCGCCTGCTGGCGCGAACGCGAGGCTTCGTACCTCGTCCTCGAGTGTGCCGAGAGGATGCGCCGGGCCGTCCTGACCCACGGTCCTGACCTCGACGGAGGGGCCGTTGGCGATCGCCAAGAGATCGCCCTTGGGTCCCAGCACGAGGTGGTCGATGTCGCTGGAGTCGTCTTCCCAGGTTCGGAGCGTTTTGCCGGAGTCGAGGGACTCGATACGCACGCCTGATTCGAGCAGCCCGAACTCGACCCGCGCCAGGCGGCGGCCATCGGCGGACAAGCTCGCCTTGCCGGACCACGCCTCGAACTCCTTCCTGCGACGACCCGTCTGCGAATCCCAGAGGATTGCATGGGAGCCGCCGACGCTCATGAGCACCGAGCCGTCGGAGGAGTACTGAAGGGTATCCACCGACCCTGGCCGGAACTTCGCGGTGCCCAGACGCGTTCCGGTGAGCAGCTGCTCGCCCTCACACGCAACCGGACCGCGCGCCTGGGTCACGCCGGGGTCATCTTTGGCGACCTTGGTCGTTCCGTAGTTGCACGAGATGACACAACTCAGGGCCAGCAACCAAGCCGCACGCATACGGACGGGACGGAGCCTGTAGCAGAGCGTTGCAAGGAATCGTCCGATCGATGGATGGGCGCGGGGAGCCGTCGATACAAACCGGTGACAACCGCCTCTTCTCGTGGGCCCATGCTGAAGGAGGATGGTGACTCGAACACGCGTGTGGGTGCTGGTGGCGTTGGCTGGGTGCAGTTTCGGGTGTGGGCCGAGCGGCACCGAGGGGGCGGCTTCGGCGGATTCGAGCGCGATTGCGGCCCTGGGGCTCGCTACCGAGGCCCCGAGTTCCGCCGATGCACTCGCCCTGCGCGTCGAGGGACACCAGGGACTGCGACGTGCGCTCGACCTCTACGACGCGGCGGACCGCTCCGAAGACCCGCAAGGGTGGGAGAACTTCGTCGACGAGGTGGGCGGAGCTCGTGACACGTCCAAGGCGCGGCTGTTTTGGGAGACGGACCTGGCACGCGCGAAGGCCGAGGCCGAGCGTCGCCGGCTTCCGATTCTGTCGCTACGCATGCTGGGCGATCTGCGTGACGAACTCAGTTGCGCGAACTCCCGCTTCTTCCGGACCACGCTGTACGCCGACCCCGAAGTGTCGGGGGTGCTGCGGGAGAACTTTGTCCTGCATTGGTCGAGCGAGCGCGATGTGCCGGTGGTTGAGATCACGTTCGGCGACGGCCGGTCGATCAAGACGACGACCACGGGCAACAGCATCCACTACCTGCTCGACGCGGAGCGCATGGTTCTCGATGCGGCGCCGGGGCTCTACACGCCCGGTGGATTCAAGCGAGTGTTGGAGGAGATGCGGACCTTGGCCCAGCAGGTGGGGGAGCAGGGCGCGGAGGGGGGGGACCTGGTACGAGCGCATCATGGCCGCGCTCAGGCACAAGCGCAGGTCGAGCTCGCCCGGTGGTGGAAGGACTATGCGATGTCGGCGGAGCCCGCACTCCTGTCCAACTCACTCGACCGGTTCGTGCTGGGGCCGAAGCCGAGACTTGCATCGGCGAGTGTCGGGGCTCTGGACGCCCAACGGACGACCGCCTCGAAGGCGATGATCGAAGCGCCGACACTGCGCGCGTTGGGTGTTCGTGAGACGCCGCCCCCCCCGAACGAGCGAAACCTCGACCGGATGCTGGCCGAACTCACAGGAACCGGAACGCTGACCGTGTCGCTGTCGGAACCGACACTGGCGTTGATACGCCGTGACAGACCACGGAGGCCAGGCGAGTCGGAGTCGGACCACGAGGCGCGCATCCTCGCGATGATGCGCCGGTTTCAGTCGAGCATCATCACGGACGAACTCAAGAACGAGTATGACCTCCGGCTCTCGCTTCATGGGTGGTTGGCCGACGACCAGACGGACCGCTCGCTCGAGGTGTTCAACGAGCGGGTCTATCGCGAGCTGTTCCTGACGCCAGCCTCTGATCCTTGGCTGGGTCTGGTTGACAACGAGACCTACGATGGACTCGTTGAGGCTGGCGTCACCCGGATCCCGGGATAGTTCACTTGTGTTCGAGCGTTCGGGAGAACGCCCAGACGCCGAGTCCCAGGACGAGCACCGAGAACACCCCGCACGCGATGCCCCACATCCAGTAGCTTCCACCCAACGCCATCGCCATGTGGGCGGTGTCGCTGGGCATGACGCCGGCCCCGGTGTGGGCTTCGCTGACGAAGAGGTAGTCGCCACGGGAGAACACGCTGAGCGACATCTGAATGGCCCCGAAGACGAGGACGACCTGGGCCGTGTCGTCGCTGCGCCGCCACGCCGTCCAACCAAGTCCGGCAACGACGAGGCCCGTGAAGACGAGCCCGAATGGGTTGCGGATAAAGGCGGCCATCATCACCGCGAAGAAGGCTGCAGCGACGCCGAGCCCGATTCGAGAGGACCGTCCGGTGCGTGCCAGCGCGAAAGCGAGCGCGCCGACGACGGCGGGCCCCACGAGGCCGCCCGCGGAGACCAGTGCGCGTGCGACGGCTGCGTCTTCACCGAGGCCGCCATGGGTTGCGACACCGGAGCCATCGCTGAAGATGACCATGCGTTCGAAGCTTCCGCCGGTGAGCAGTGCCATGAGCCCGTGCCCAAGCTCGTGCACGAGGGTGCTGAAGAGCATGAGCGGATAGGCGACGAAACCGCCCAGCGGGATCACATAGAGCAATAGTGTGAGCCCGATGCTCAACCATAGCGCGTACTTTGCGCGGCGACGGCGGGCGTGGCTGTGAAGCCAGGAATCGACGGAGCGAGGCACGACCCCTGCAACGTAGCCGGACCGGACGCCACCCGCATCTCTTGGCATCAGCGGAGCGCCGGACGAGGCGCGGTGCAGCGGTTCGTGTGTCGACCTACTCCGCGGCCCGCAACTCTGCGCGGAGCTGCATCAGCAGCACGCCCAATCGGTTGCGACCCGTGCCGTCACCCCCGTCGGCCCAGTAGAAGTCGTTGCGGGTGTGCTCGATCAGCTCGGCGTCCCCGGTGTTCAGAAGCATCCGCTGGCATCGGTGGTGCTGCGCGAACTTCGCCCTCAGAGCATCCATCATGACGTCCTCCTTCGCGGCTTCCCAGTCGCTACGAAGGCCGGGGAATCGTCGGCCCATCCGAGCGGCCTCGCCCGGGCCGGACGCCGTCCGGATGCGTTCGCGAAGGGTGGCGTCGGCGAACTTCATCGCCTGGAAGTAGTGCTCCGTGGTCGGCCAGCGCTGACCGCCGAGGTCGATTGGGTGACGCGAGAAGTTGGAGAACTCCCCATACTCGTCTCCGGCGCGATAGAACTCGATGCGGTCGGCCATGCCTGAGCGTACCTGCTACCATCCGCCGATGCGGTGGGCTCTGATCCTCGTGGTGACGGCTGGCTGCGGGTCGGTGGAGCCGATCGGGCCTCCGGAGAGCTCCGGGGACACATGGACGACCAGCAGCGGTTCGTCTCAGACGCCCCCGACCACGGGTTCTCAGACCGAAGGGAGCGGAGACTCGACGGACTCTTCCAGCGGCTCCTCGAGCGGGGCCACCGGGACCTCGACGGGACAAGCCGATGGGTCCAGCATCACGAGTGACGGGTGCCGTGCAGGCGAGCTGGGATGCAGCTGCCTCCCCGACAACGCCTGTGGAGAGGGGCTCATGTGCACCAGTGAGATCTGCATCTCGGACCTCCCATGCCCACCGGAACAAGCCGGGATGGAGACCTGCCAGTGCACGGACGGTGGCGGGTGCGACCAGGGGCTGACGTGTGCGTCGCAGCTGTGCGTCGACGTTTCGTGAGCAGTCCTACCGTCGGTCCTGTCCTGAGCCTGCTAGCCGATCTCTTCGAGGAACACGTTGAACTCCGCGGCGTCTTCGTGGTGCAGCACCTCGTAAGCGTGCGCAGGGGTGCGGGCGTTGAAGAGTTGGGCCTGGACTGCGGGATCCGAGCCGATTGTGCCCGCGATCATCGCGAGCAGTTGCAGGTGCCGTTGGGGTTCGTCTCGGCTGGAGAGCAGGAGGATGACGCAGTGAACGGGGCGCTCGTCGGGTGTGTCGAAGTGAAGACCGCGGCGGTTGATGCCCATCACCCCCACGGTCTTCATGCCCTTGGGAAGCAAACCATGGGGCACTGCCACGCCCCCTCCAACACAGGTTGAGTCCTGGGCCTCGCGCTCCAACACCGACTCCAAGATCGAGTCGTGGAGCTTGGGGTCGAGGTGGTGCGAGCGGATCAGCAGGCTGACCAGCTGCTCGATCGCCTGCTGGGGAGTTTCGGCCTCCAGCCCGACCTGGATGTTTTCCTCGTGGATGAAGTCGAGCAGTCGCAGCCGGTCTTGGCCTGCTTCGCCCGAGCGTCCCAGGGCGAGCCGGGTGAGGATTGGCCCGACGACTTCGTTGGCGACCACGGCGGTGAGGATGATCGGCGAGAACAGATCGACGGCGGCTGGGGCGAGGTCGTGCAACGTGGCATCGGCGTTGATCAACACCACGAGACCCACCGCGACCCCTGCTTGGGGGATCAGGGCCAAGCCCATGTTCCTGCGGATACGTTGGGTTGCGCCCGCCAGTCGCATCGCTGTGTAGCCAGCGGCCACCTTGCCCACCGCACGGGCGGCGAAGAAGGCGATGGCGAGGCCGCCTGCGACCGTGGCGTGCTCGAGCGAGAGTTCCATGCCCGCCAGCGTGAAGAACACGGCGAGGATCGATGGCTCGAAGTCCCGGAACAGGCGGTCGACGATGCGCTCGCGTTCGCGGCTGAAGTTGGCTTGGAACAGACCCAGGAAAAGGCAGGAGAGCAGCGCGGAGTAGCCGTAGTGCTGGGCTACGCCCACGGTCAGCAGCAGTGCGATCAGGCCCGCGGTGGTGAGCAGCTCAGGACGCCGAACGGCCTTGGACACCACGATCATTGCGAGTGCCCCGAGTCCTCCGGTGATCGCGGCCTCGACGAGTTGGGTCGACGCGCCGATGAGCACGGCGTTGATGTGTGGCGTGCCGAACTGCAGGGTCTCGACGGCGAGTCCGCGGCTGAGTTCGAAGCCGAGGATGCACACCATGTTGTTGAGCGCGACCGCGGCGACCAACGTCTTGACGAACACGCCCTTGGCTCGCGTCTCCCGGACCAAAGCGACGATCGTGGCGGGCGCTGTCGAGATCGCGATGCAGCCAAAGATCAGCGCGATGCTCGTGTCGATCGCTGGAAACGCGGAGAGGACCACGGTCACAGCGGCGGTGACGAACACCGCCTCCAGGACCACGAGCAGGAACAGGCGGCGGAAGGCGTTACGGAGCCGACGAAAGTTGAGATGTGCCCCGACGCTGACCGCCATCAAGCCCAGCGCGAATTCGGTCAGGGGAGCGAGCGCGTGCTCGGCGTGGTCGCCGAACAAGCCGAAGCCGGCAATCCCCAGGATGACCCCCGCGAGGATCTGACCGGTGACGGAAGGGAGCCGCAGGCGCTTGGCAGTGAGCCCGAAGACGGTGCCCACCAACAGGATCACCGCAAGCATCAGGAGGGGTTCGGTGTGCTCGGCAGTTGGCATGTCGGGCGAATCGGCGCAGGCGCGAACGTTAGCATCGCCCTGCAGGGGTCTGACAGCCCTTGTCGGGCGTTTGAGTGCCCGTCGGTGGACGCTGCAGAACGCCGGAGTTGTAGGAACCGAGCGCCCGGGATTAAATGCCCGCCTCTGGTTCTACCCCTGTGCGGCCAGCGACGACGCCCACGAGCCGCCGAGGCCCGGCAGGTAGTGCACATCGAGGCCCTCCTGGTGGGGCTGGACCAGTTTCTGGAGCGCTTCCATGCGCTCGGACCCCTCGGCGAAGGATGCTGGGACGATCAGCATGCTGCGTTTGCCCTTCTCGCGGAGTTCGTCGAGCTTGGGGCCGAGGGCAGCATCGTCCACCACGACGAGCGTTGCGAACCGGCTTCGCTTCTTGAGGACGTCGTCCTCCCCAAGCTTGAGCCAAGCGTCCCGGACCGCCGGGTCGAGTTTGGCCGGGAGGACGAGGATGGTGGTGCCGCCGAAAGCACCGGGGGCGAGCGGGAGCCCCTTGCCTTCGCTGAAAGTGGCCGGCTGGGGGGTCAGCGCGGATGGCTTCGTGGAATCGACAACGACGGTTCGCGGCGTGCCATCTCGCTCGGCAAGCCGTGCGTGGAGCCGCGCCCACTGCAACGCGATTGGGGTCTGTGTCACGATACTCAGGGCTTCCGGTTCTCCCGTGAGGGGGCGCGCGGGCAGTGCCAGCGCCCGGCGGATCTCGGTCTCCGCGTCGATTGAAGGCTCAACCTCCGCCTGGGCCCCCGCGAGGCTGAGGGTTTTCTTGGCGGTCTCCATGGCTTTGGCTTCGCCCGCGATCACGATGCTACGGCCCTTCGGAGTCTCGTCGGGAAGGCCGGCTTCGGCGAGCCGACGTGGCGAGGAGGGGTGCAGTGCAACGACTTTGTCCGCCGCGTCGCCGTATAGTCCGGCCCACAGGGCGACGTCGGCTCCGCTGCCACGTCCTGCGACCACGATTCGCCCCTCGGGGATCTGCCAGCGGTGCCCAAGGTAGGACGCCATGCCATCGATGGCCCCGACCACCCGACCCGCATCGCCCGCGAAACTGCTGGGCCAGGTCCATCGCCCGCTGACCCGAGCGTCGTCGGTCAGCACGGGGTACGTGGGTTCGACCACCGCGATCATCACCCGGTCGCCGAGCGCGGCCTTCCAATACGTCAGCGCATCTTTGGGCGAGGTCTCGTCGTCTCCGAGCCAGACCAGCAACCCCTCGGGCTCGCCAACGGCGGGCGCCGCGAGTCGGTACTTCAGCTCGTCATGCACGGTGATGCCGTGCGTACCGGAGTTCAGGCCGCGGGCATCGGCCAGCGCATAGACGACGAAGTCGGCTCGGTCCATGCCGTTGTCGGCTTCGATGCCGCGGAGGTCGGAGACGGGGTCGATGGTGACGATGGCGATCGTCGTGTTCGGGTCCCGTTGCCGCAGCTGGTTGGCGATGCCGTCGCCATACTCGGCGTGAAATCCTCCAACCACGTGCACGACCGCCGCCCCGGGCTTGGCGAGCCGGGCTTGAACCATGGCGTCGGCCATCGTGTTGTCCCAGAGATTCTGGGTCGACCACTTGCGCCCTTCGGCATCGAGCGCGCCCATGTGTCCGTGTCCCGCATCGCGGAGTCGGTTCTCGATGCGTGCCCAGTATGACTCTGTTGGCGGGTAGACCTCGGCGGGAAACCAACCGCGTTGTTCCGGCGTGAGCTCCTCGAGCGCGGCTTCTTTCTTCATCCCGAACGCGCGTTGCAGGGACCGCGGGAGGTTGGCACCGATGACCGGGACTCCATTGCGCTTGGCGGTCTCCACCAACGGGCGGTAGCCGGTCCGATAGTTGGGCCACGGGGGTGCCTGTGAGAGAAAAGCGGCCTCGTCCAGGGTCCCTGCGACATAGCCATCGAGCGCGGGCTGCTGGTCGCGCGTGAACATCTCCATGCTCAAGATGGTGGCGTCTGCCCCCCGCCGAGCCAGGACGCCTTCGAGAATGGTGTGCTCGAGACGGTGCGTCTGGTCGTCGAGGTGCGTCTCGCCAATGAGGACGTAGTCAGCCTTCGAGACCGTCTCGATGAGCGCCGCCATGTCGGACTCTGCGCCGCCTGAGAACACGCGCAGACCGTAGTCGTGCATACGTGGTGCGCTGGAAGTCGGCTGAGTTGCAGCGCTGGAAGCACAGCCTGCGGGGAGCGCGAGCGTGGTGAGCAACAACGTGAGTCCAGCCGGGCGGATCATCGCGCGCATGGTACCCGCATCCCTTGCTCGAGGACGCAACCTGTCCTCCAATGTAGCGATGGAATACAGCCTTAGGATTTTGCTGGCTGGCGCGGTGTTGATGGTCGGATGTGTCGACAACCCGGCGGGGAGTGGGGAGACCGATGACGATGATGATGGCACGGGCACCGGCGGGTCGACATCGGGGAGCATGACCGTCGGTCCCAGCACGGGCAGCAGCACGAGCAGTGGCTCGACATCGGGGAGCACCTCGACCGGGAGCACGACCATCGACCCCGACACAGGAACTTCGGAGACCTCGACGTCGGGGAGCTCCAGCTCCAGCACCGGAGACCCGAGCAGCAGCAGCAGCGAGACGACCGACGCGTCGACGACCACGGGCGTCCCTGGCGAGCCTGAGATCGAGGTGACGCTCAACGCATCCGGCATCGAGTCGGGGGAGACCGTGACCGCGCCCAACACGACCGACGTTGGAGCAGCGGGGGATTCCGTCACCGTCGAGGTCTCAAACGCCGGGGATGGTGACCTCGAGCTCAGTGGTGTTTCGCTTGGCGGAGATGCGGTGGCGCATTTCGAACTCGACGACGCTGGACTGGCGCCGACCCTCGGCCCTGGCGAAAGTACGAGTTTCACGGTGACCTTCACGCCGCTCAACGGCGGCGAGAAGCAGGCGCAGGTGGTGATCGACAACAACGATGCCGACGAAGCGACGTTCGAGATCGGTGTTCGCGCGAGGACCACTCCGAACGCTTGGCGGAACATCACCCCCAAAGGCGGTCCGTCCGCTCGTTACAACATGGCGCTGTCCGTGCTCGAGGCCGGAACGCTCCTGACCTTTGGTGGGCGTGGTGGCGACGGCTCGGTCCTGGGAGACACGTGGACGTACGACATCGAGGCCAACGAATGGACCGAGTTGGCCCCGACGACATCTCCGACGGCTCGATTCTCCTACGGAATGGACAACGCGGGCGATGGACTTGTGGTGCTCAACGGGGGCACGTTGGTCCCCGGGGATGGGGGAGCGGCGCAGAGCGACACCTGGCACTTCAGCGCAGCGGAGATGAACTGGGTGTCGAGCATGAACAACGGCATCCCGCCACAGCGTCACCAAGCTGCCGTCGCCGGGTTTGACGGGGGCATCTTCAGCTATGGGGGCGTGGACGCCACGCCAGAGATCGCGGGGGGACTGTTCTTGTACGACGTCGGAACGCAGACCTGGGTGGAGTTCGACGGCTTGGAGCCGGGCGCACGCTTGGCGGCCGCGGCTGCGTTTGATGGCGATGGTGTCGTCACCCTCAGCGGCGGCTATCTCGGCTCCGCGGACCCGAGTGTGCTGTCGAGCGCGTACGAGTTTGCGCTGGGTTCAAGCACGATCACCGAGCACGCTGCACCCGCGCTGGGGCCCGTCTACTCTCACGAACTCGTCTATATCCGGAGCAACCTCGCCGTGGCATTTGGAGGCCGAGACGTGAATGAGGTTCCTACTGCCGGGACGTTCTCGTACGACTCGGACACCGGGGTCTGGCTCGATCTTGCGCCTCCGGCTGCACCCTCGCCTCGGTTCAACTTCGGCATGGCGGCGGTCGGAGGGAACAAAATGATTCTCTTCGGCGGACTCAGTGGGGATGGCAAGGGTCCCAACGAGGCGTCGCTGGAAGTCTGGGAGTACGTCGGCCCGCTGCCGTAGCAGCCTTGGCGCGGCTGTTCTCCTGGGGATTAGTTGGCACAGCGCCGCCTCGACTCGCGCTCGAGGTGGCGCCGTTCGGCTGTGTTGGAGCAGCCCTCGATCGCTTTGCTGTACGCCGCGCGAGCCGCTTCGGTCTGACCCGCGTTCGCCAGGAGCCAGGCGCGCACGACCGCGTGCTTGTAGTGCGTGCCAAGGGCGTCTTCGAGTTGGTTGACCTGCTCGAGGGCAGCGTCGCTGCGTCCAGTCATCGCCAACGGTACGCATCGGTTGAGCGCGACCATGGGAGAGGGGGCGAAGTCGAGAAGCCTGTCGTAGAGTTCGAGCACCCGGTCCCACCGGGTCTGCTCCCAAGACGGGGAGACCGCGTGTTCGGCCGAGATGGCGGCTTGGACTTGGTAGGGGCCGAGCGCGCCCATTTCGATGGCGGCCGTGAGCGCGGTGATACCAGCGGCCGTCTTCGTGCTGTCCCAGCGACTTCGGTCCTGACGCTCGAGGACCACGAGGTCGCCGTGCTGATCGAGTCGGGCCCCACGACGGGCATCGTGGAGCAGCATCAGCGAGTACAGACCTCGAACCTCGGGGGTCTCGGGGAGCAACCGGGTGAGGATGGCGCCGAGCCGGATCGCCTCCTCGCACAGGTCTCCTCGGGTCAGGTTTTCGCCGTCGGTGACCGCATAGCCCTCGTTGAAGATCAGATAGACGACGGCCAGGACGGAGTCGATGCGCTCGGGAAGCACATCCGCAGGAGGAATGCGGAACGGAATGTTGGCGCCGTGGATCTTCTTCTTCGCACGCACGAGACGCTGCGCCATCGTGCTTTCCTGCACCAGAAACGCGCGGGCGATCTCGGGAGTCGAGAGGCCGCCGAGCATGCGCAAGGTGAGCGCAACACGAGCCTCATTGGAGAGGGCGGGGTGGCAGCAGGTGAAGATCAACCGTAGCCGCTCATCGGGGAGGGCGTGTTCCATGGCGGCGCGGTCGAGTGCATCTTCGGTGTCGTCGGTGCGAATGCGGTCGTCGCCGAGCGCCTCTGCGGTCGCCTTCATCGAGGCGGCTTTGGTCGCAAACACGCGCTCGCGGCGGATACGGTCGAGCCCGCGGTTGCGTGCGACCGAGCTGAGCCAAGCGCCCGGGCGTTCGGGAATCCCGGACACGGGCCATCGCTGGAGCGCCTGCATGAAGGCGTCTTGCAGCGCTTCCTCGGCGAGGTCGAAGTCCCCCAGGCTCGCGACGAGCCGCGCAACCACAGCGCCGTGCTCGGCCTTGAATACGCGGTTGATCGCTCGCTCGAGGTCCGGGTCCGACACGCCGCCGCAATGTAGCAGCGGAGCTCGGGCTCGCGGATGGTCGCTAGTCGACCCCAGGGATGACCATCACGGGCCGGACCTCGATCGTCCCGTATTGCGAGCCGGGGCACTGTTTGGCCCACTTGACCGCCTCGTCGATGTCCTTGGCTTCGATCAGGTAGTAGCCACCCAGCGCCTCGGTGGTCTCGGCGAACGGCCCGTCGGTGACCAGCTGCTCGGAGCCTCGAACCCGGACGGTGGTGGCCGTGGCGGTGGGAAGGAGCGCGTCACCGGCCACGTAGACGTCGGCCTTCTTGAGCGCGTCATTGTAGGCCATGTAGGCCGCAAAGACTTCCTTCTGCGTCTCCTCGGGAGGCTGGGTGTCGGACTCTTCGCTGTAGATCAGGAGCATGTACTGCATCGGTGGGTTCCTTCTGCCTAGCCGACGAACAAGCGCGGCGCGGATCGACAGAGTCGGTCACTTTTTTCTTCCACGCCTCCTCGCGGTTCGCGCACCCGCAGCGAGGAGCAGGCGGGGTGCCAGAATCGCTCTGCCCGCTACACTGCCCTCGTCATGTTCTGGCTCAATCGTCGGTTTGCGCGACTGCGGCTGGCGCTGTCGCAAACCTTGGCCCGCGTGGTCCAGCGCCACGAACCGCCCGAGCCCGAGGGGCGGGAAGACTGGCTCCGTGAGGCGCGGACCACCGACGAGTTGTGGGAGGGCGCGAAATCCCCGCTGTGGGCCGTCCATCTCGCACACCACCTCGGGATCCCGGTCGAGCGCATCGTCAGCGGCGGCACGGAGGTGTTGGCGCGCTCGCTCGAGGGGTACCTCGGTGGGCTCCCGACGGTCCTGGACTACGGGACCCTCGAGCCGCAGGAGCGCGCGGTGGACTCCTACTTCGATTGGAAGGACCAGCCGGTCGAGGATCTTGGCGATGGCGCCGAGCACTACGAAGCCGCGGCGCTCGAGCAGCTGTCGGCGATCCAGGCACAGGCCGCGTTGGGACCGGAGTCGTCGCCGTATCGTGGCTCGTCCGGTTGGCCCAACGACCTGGCGCCGCGGCTGCATCGGTTGGTCGCCGTGCAGCACTGGTTCTCCGCAGCCCAACATGCGAGCGAGTCTCCGCCCGTTCGACCGGGTGCGCGGGACGAGCTGTCGGTCGGCTTGGCGCACGCTCTCGCGGCACAGCCGGGGTCGGCGCACGAACTGCTCGAGCAGCTCGTGAAGTCGTACCGCGGTGCTTGAGCGAGGCCCTTAGGGAAGGGAGAGCGTCTCTGAGACTGACCGTGGGCACGAGCCGCAGCCGGGGCCCCAGTGCGTGTCGTTGGGCTCGTGCGTTGGGCTGCGCTGGGTCTCCAAGACCGTGGTGCCCTCGTACTGAGCCGTGACGTCGAGCAACGCGAGCGGCGGCATTCAGATGGGTAGTGTCCGTCCGTCGGCGAACGATCACCAGGGGTTCGAGCATCACAGAAAAGGCACTCCACTCGTTCGGACCCAGCCCAATCCGTCAGTTCCGGCCTCGGGCTTGATAGGAGAGGTGCATGAAGCGGTTGTGGATCGTGCTCGCGCTGGCAGTCCTGACGGTCGGCGCGATTTCGCTGTGGGCACCCGAGGATGTGCTCCAGGGCAACGCAGCGCCCTCGCAAGCGACGGTCACGGTGGTTCAACCTGTACGCGCGCCGGCGGTCGGTTCGAGAGCGGCGGTCGATGTTGAGCGGGTGACCAGCAAGCGTCAGGTCGATGCGAAGCAGCGCGAAGCCTACTTGCGGCGGATCGCAGACGGTGTGGCCCGCCGCCGTACTCAGGGCTCGAAGGACCCATCATCTTCTCCCCACAACGACACGGCACCGGGCGACGAGGGCGACGACGACGGCCCCGGTCAAGCCCACCCCATCAAGGACAAGAGCGACGGTGAGCTCAGCGACCTGATGGATGCGGTGAGCAAGGACCTCATGCCGCTCGTGGACGAGTGCTACGAAGCGGCGGCGGAGCGGGACCCCGGCATCGCGGGCCTGATCGACATCAACCTCGAGATGGTCGGCGACGAGGACGTTGGCGGCATCGTCGAGTCGTTCGAACTTGGGGAGGAAAACGAGATCCAAGACGAGGAGATGATCGAGTGCATTCGGGAAACCACGTTGTCGACGTTGTTTCCGGCGCCGAAGGATTCCGGGCGGCGTGGCGCGAGGCTCACGCTGAGGTTCGAGCCTGAGTAGTGTCCCTCAGAGCCTGCACGTGGGTTCGGGCGGCGCTATGGTGCGGCCGTGCCTGAGCGAGATCTTTGCTACCTCAACAACGCGGGCACCAGCTGGCCGAAGGCTCCCGGTTGCGCCGAGGCCGTCGCCGAAGTGATGACGGCGGATCCGCGAACGTACGGACCGCTGTTCGAGCGGGCCCGTTCAGACATCGCGGCGAGCTTCGGCATCAGTGTGCCCTCCCGGCTGCTGCTCACGCCCGGGTGTACGGCGGCGTTGGCCACGGCGCTGCGGCGCATCCCATGGACGGTAGGTGATGTCGTACTCAGCAGCGCGGTCGAACACGAGGCGGTGCTCAGCCCGATCGCCGACCTCGTTCGCAACGTCGGCATCGAGCATCGCGTCGTGCCCTATCGGCAGGGGACTGCGTTCGACCTGGAACGCTACGAGGAGATGCTCACCGAGGGGAGGGTTCGGTGGGTGGTCGTCACCGCCGCATCGAATGTGACGGGCGAGTGCCTACCTCTGGTTGAGATCATCGCGCAGGCGCGACGGCACGGCGTCCAGGTCTTGGTGGATGCTGCACAGGTCGCTGGGCTACAGCCTCTTCACTTCGAGTCGCTCGGCGCGGATGCGGTCGCGTTCGCGGGACACAAAGGACCGATGGCGCCGCTGGGGGTCGGGGGACTCTGGCTCGCGGACACGTGCAGCATCGACATCGGGTTCTGCGACTTGGGCTCGGTCGACCTTCCGAGTGCGGTCGCGATGAGTCGGAGTCTCCAATGGCTGTCGTCGGACGCCGCTGGGGAGCCTTGCATCGCAGCCTCTCTGCGCGACGAGTTGCGCGCTGCGCTCGTGCAACACCCTGGGTGTCACGTGTTCGGAGGCGAGGGGCCGTCGACGGGGGTGCTCTCGGCCTGTTTCGATGGACTAGCCGTTGGCAAGGCGGAGGCGGTCTTCGCCGCGGAAGGCATCGTTGTCCGAGCTGGGCGCCACTGCGCGCCCTCAGCCACCGCGATGCTCGGCGCGCCCGAGGGCACGGTTCGCTTCAGCTTCGGACGTCTCAACCATCCGGGGGATGTCGATGCGGTGATGCGGGTGATCGCGACGCTGTGATGCGCAGCCCGGACCGCGAAGTCGCGTCTACTTGGGCGGGATGTCGCCCGGAGGCACGATCGCGACGGGTGTGGTGCTGATCGCCGACAGCCCGCGGCCGACGGAGGTCAGGAACATACGCTCGAGCTGCGAGAGCGGTCGCGACCCTGCGACGATCAGACACGCGTCGCGCTCGGCAGCCAAGCTGGTGACGGTCGTGACGACCTCGCCGAGCAACACGACCTGCTCATCGACGGTCTCGTTGTGGTCCTCGACCCATTTTGCCAGCGCGGCGGCGGTCTCCTGGGTGCGAACCTCGGCGACTTTGTCCGTCGCGGCCTCGTGCATGTACGACGGCGCCTGCTGATCGGGGACTCGACGCACGGTCGTGACGACGAGCTTGCGGCCGAGGCGTTTCGCAAGGTCGGCACCGAACTCGAGCGCGCGCCCGCACTCCTCGGTGAGGTTGGTGGTGACCAGCACTGGGCCCTTACCGATCTTCTCCGCGGTGAGGCCGGGGGGGACGGTGATCACTGGGGAGTTGAGCGCACGAAGAGACCGACGTGCGACCCGGCCCAATCGCCGAAGGCTTCGACGCGCTTCGGTCGCGAATCGGTTGACGACCAGCACCCGTGCGCTCTCTTCCTCGCGGATGAGCTCGAGTCGACCTTCGGCCGTCCCACCTTCGACGATTCTCGGTGGTGCGAAGTGGTTGTCGGTGTCGTGCTTGGCGATGAGGGTCAACATCGCGGCCTTCGCTGCGTCTTGAACCTCGGCGAGGTGCCGACGTTGCAGCACCGCCTGAAGGTGGTCGGCGACGAGCACGTGCACGGGGATCACGGTGTCCTCCCGACGAGCGGAGGCAAGCCACGAAGCGAAGGCTACGGCCCCTTCCGCGTCTGGCCTGAGGTCCACACCGAGCAACCAAGTCATTTCGTTCATCGTCATCGGCGTCTCTCCCTATTGGCGGCTTGTTGCACAGGTCGGCGGGACGCGACAAGTCCCGGTCTCGGACACCTGCGCGAACACGCGCGCGGACTCCTGGGTCATGGTTGTCGGCAGCCACTCCGATGTACCCAGAGCTGTGGCGGACATGGACTCTCAGGGGGTCCTGTGGACTCTCACGGCCGCCGGCTGCGGGGTCGGCCCTCGCGATCCCCTGGAGGCGGAGCCGGTGTTCGAGGTCTGGCCACCGCGCGCCGCAGCCGCTGAGGCGTGATGACGAACGCGGCGGGTGGTGGTCGGTGCCGACCCTCCTTCTCGTCGACGTCGCCGCGCTCGTGGAATGTCGGTCGCGGTCCCGGTGTTGCTGGTTGCACTGCCGGATGGGACGCCGCCTTCGTGGCGCGAGCCCTGCTCGGGATACAATCTGAAACGATGAGACCCATGGAGGCTGAACTCGGAAAGCGACTTCTCAATGGCTTCAAGGCGATCGAAGCCGTGTTCGCAGCCGCGTCGTACGCCATGGTCGCCGTCCTCGGGGCCCTGTACTCCTTCGGAGCCCTCGGAGAACTGTGGGTCGTGTTCCTGCCGGCGGCGCAGCACTTGGTTCTGAAGCTGGTCATCGGCGGGTACTACGGAGCGAAGGTCGCCCCGCGGATCATCGAGGAAATGAAGGGGTCCACGGCGGACTAGAGCGCGTCAGGCCCCAGTCGGAAAGGGTTGGGGCTCGACGGTTTCGGTCGGAAGGATTCGGTCCGCTCCTCCGAACGGTTCGGGGTTCGTATCCGCGGGGAGTCCCGTGGCCGGGGTCGGCGAGCAGAGGTAGCTCCGAGTCTCGTGGAGGTTTTTCCCCCATCGCTCGGTGACCGTGAGTTCATCACCTGATTGTTCGTAGGCGTAGGACCGGGGCGTGCGCTCCGAGGCGGCCTCGAGCAGTCGGCCTTCGGGGTCGTAGTGGAACACGGTCGTGTCGTAATGCGAACCGTCCAGTCTCGTTGCGACGTGTCGCTCCATCCGGCCCTGCGGGTCGTACTCGTACTCATCCACAGCGTCCCCAAGGCCGTCGAAGCGTTCGTATTCGTGGGAGACGAGTCGTCCTGCTTCGTCGTAGCCGAACGCATAGCGGGCGAAGTCGTCCGCGAGGAGGCTCGTGAGCAGCATGCCGTCGTAGGTGTAGTCGGCCCGGTGCGTGAATGTCTCCGCTTCCAGCTCGGAGAACAGGAGGTTGCCGTTGTCATCCCAGCCGTAGTGTTTGGTGTCGGGGTTGGTGCCTTCGCAGATCTTGGCGCTCAGCTGCCCCTGCGTGTCGTAGGTATACGAGCATGCTCGGTCAACAACTCCACCGTTGGCGTACTCGTCATCTTGGTGGTGGAGGCTCAACCGGCCTTGGGCGTCGTACTCCAAGGACACCGTTCGGTTGGGCGCCATGAGGTCAAGCGAGTCCCAACCATGGATCCGAACCGGGCGGCCGTCGACGTCGAGCTCCGTGACCTCGGTAACGCGGTGAACGAGCTCGTCGTCCAGCGATGCTCGCTCTTCGGTGACCGATGTGACGAGTCCATCGCCGTAGCTGATCTCGGTGACCGAATGGTGCTCTCCGGAGAGTGATCGGGTGTGGCCGCCCGTCTCGTGTCGGATCAGGCGAGCTTGATCGTCGTAGGTCCGACGCTCGTAGACTGGAAAGTCTCCGGTGCGCTCGACCAGGAGCCAGTGGGGGCACTCGTCGTCAGCGAGCACCTCGGGGGCGGTCTCGGGGTCGGTTTCCTCCACGAGCCGGGAGTCGCTGCACGCTAGGACTGTCGCGGGCAGAAGGACAAGCAGAAGACGAGCAGGAGCAAGCATGGGACCGGTCTAGCGCCCGCCGGCTTAACCGACCTCTTAATGCCCGCCCGTTCTGTCCCGCTTTGGCGGCTTTTCGCGACTAACCGCCCAGAAGCGGTGCGCAACGGCTGCTAGGACTCGGTCGGCAGCAAGGACCACGGATCGTCGGTCCCAAAGGCTGCCATCGACACTCCGGCGAGGTCCGGGCGAACCAGGTTGACGTCGAGCTGGGGCAAGCCGCCAGCGCAGTCGTCGTCGACCGGTGCCTCGGGGTCTTCGACGAACGCCAGCATGATCGCACGCGCACAGGACTCGCCCTCCAACGTCTTGCCACCCGTGTTGGACAGCGTGACGCCGTGCTGACCGTCCGAGAACTCGACGAGTTGGGCCCCGTGTTGCTCGGCGACCAGCTCCGCCCACGGGAACACGGTCTGGACATCGTAGTGTGCGTTGAAGACGAGCATCGGCGTTTGCGACTTGAAGTCGCGGTCGAACTCGACCTTCGGAAGGTCGTCCCAGCTCTGTTGGACCCGGGCCATCAGCGTGCCGAATCCGAGCGATGCGAAGTGGCGTTGGGCATCGAGCTCGGCCTGCTCCGGGGTGGCGTCGGGGGTGAGCATGGTGGTGGCGATCACGGTCGACTGCAGCGGGCCGGAGAAGAGGCTCGCGGGTGCGGGCGGGGACCCATCGTGTGTCGGGCTCGTATCGGCGACCAGCGGAACACCCACTGGGAAGCGCTCGGAGGGTCGAAGGGGGGCGCTGACTTGCCCGAAAAGTCCGTTGATGGCATCGCCCACGGTGCTCGAAAGCTCCGGGTCGCACCGAGTCAGCATGGCGGCCAGCAGTGGGACGTAGTTCCGCAAGTTGCGGGCGTTGATGAGTTGTCCGAACAGCAGGCGGAGGTTGTTGTCCTCCCAGTTCCCGACGTCTCCGCCCCCACAGTCTCCGTCGTCCAACGCACTGATCACCGCGGCGGAAAAGGCTTCTCCCGATTCGAAGCCGACTCGCGCACCGCAGACCGGATCGTCGACGCAGGCTTGAAGGAGTTGTTCTGCGATGTCCTGGACGAGATACTCCTCCTGCGCCAGGTCGGCGGTGGTGGGCACTGCGCTGTCGAGAATGATCGCGGTGGCCTGGGTCGGAAACTCGCCCGCGTAGAACTGGGCCCAGTAGGTGCCGTACGACACCCCGTAGACGACGACCGCTTCGTCCTCACTGAGGCGCTCGCGCCGAATGAACTCGCCCACGTCGCGGGCAGCCTGGACGGTGTTGAAGTGCTGCAGTCCATCTCCCCATTCGTCGTCGAGCTCGAGGCGACAGTCCTCGCTCAGGTAGTCCGGAGAAAAGCAGGTCAGAAGCGGGGAGAATGTGCCGCGGTGCGGGGGGATGACCACATCCCAGCCGGCGTCGCGCAGCTCCTCTCGCCAGCCCTCGTCGAGTGCGTAGCCCAGACCTGAGCCCCCGGGTCCACCGTCGAGTGCCCAGAAGGTGCCGACGCGTTCCTTTGCGGTGGTGGGGATTCGAACTGCGCCGACGACGATCGTCTCTGCGTCGGGTTCGTCCCAGTTCAAGGGGACTTCCATCGCGGCGCATTCGAGGTCGGGGTGTAGCCGAGCCAGGTCGTAGCCGCCGGCTTCGCAGTCGGTCTGCCACAGCAGCGGGTCCGGCGTGGGCTCGCCGCCCGTCGTGTCGTCCGTGGTGCTGCTCCCCGAGCCCGACTCCTGCGAACCGTCCACTGCCGTCGTGCCTCCGGTCGGCGTTGCTCCTGTCGTTGGGTCGGTTGTGAGGCCGGTGGTGCCGGAGGTTTCACCCGCGACGTCCGTGCCCGTTGCGGTCGTGTCATCAGTGCACGCAAGGGCGGTGGCCAGGCTGAGCAGCAGTAGGGGGCGTACGCGCGGAAGCTGGAGCACGGGGCCTCTGACACTGCCCGACCTCGCGGGATTCCATCGATCTGCGCGACCTTGGTCACACCGAGACCCGAAACCACGGGGAACCACCGGTTTGGCCGGGCTGCCTCAACCCGCACGCGGGCTGTCGACCGCGGTGTTAGGTTTCGAGCCCGAACCCCAGTCTCTGGGTACGGTGGAGCTTCGATCGTGACACCCCGACGCGAAACCCGACCGATCATCGTCGAACAGACTTATGACGTCCCCACCGAGGTTGTCTGGCAGGCGATCACCGACGGCGGGGAGATGTCGCAATGGTTCTTCTCCACGATTGAAACCTTCGAGGCGACCGTAGGGTTCGAGACCAGGTTCACCGTGGAGGCCGACGGGGTAGACTACGTCCACCTGTGGCGGGTCGAAGGCGTCGTTCCTCTGCGCGCGCTACGGTATCGATGGCGGTACGAGGGACTTCCCGGGGACTCCGAGGTCCTTTGGGAACTTTCTTCGACCGCAGAAGGGGCGCACTTGAAGCTCACTCATACGATCTTCGAGAGCTTCCCCGCTGACGACCCCGCGTTCACCCGAGCTGCGGGCGTCGATGGTTGGACGTTCTTCCTTCGGGAGCGCCTCTGCGGCTTTCTCTCTACTTCGAGGCTCGGCGATCCTAAACCGGGGGCTTAGGGTCGTACTGGATGTATCGCTTGACCTCGCGGGCTCGCTCGAGGGACGCGAGTTGGGCGACGAGGTGCAGCGCCATGTCGATCCCCGCCGAGACGCCGGCGGCGGTGATGATGCGGTCGCTCTCGACGAAGCGCGCGTCCGCGCGTACCTCGATGTCCTGGCCCGCGGCGGCGAGCTGCTCGAGGCTGCCCCAGTGCGTCGTGGCGGGCTTGCCGTCCAGCAGTCCCGCAGCCGCGAGAACCAGAGAGCCCGTGCACACGGACGTGACGTAGCCCCCGCGCTCGTACGTCTCTCGGAGTGCTTCGGCCAAAGCTTCATCCCGCAACAGCGCGCGTGTGCCCTTCCCGCCCGGGACGAGCAGCACGTCGGGCTCCCCGAGCTCCGGCTGCCCTCGGTCCGCAAGTACCCGTAGGCGTTTCGCACACCGAACCGGGTCGTGGGGGGAGCCACCCCAGCGCACCGTCGACAGCTGGACGTCGTCGTCGGGATGCTGCGAAGCCCACGCCGCCAGCACCTCCCAGGGACCGACAAAGTCGAGCTCCTCCACACCGTCAAAGATGAGGATGGCGATCGATGGCACCGCCAGAGTATAGGCGCAGATCCTGCGGACCGCGGGACCCGGGGCGCGCACAGGGACGGACGGTGAAAGGCAACACGCTCATCTCCCGGCTCATGACGTCCACCCCGTTGGCGCTCAGCCCTGACGAGACCGCCCGGCGCGCGCGAGAGGTGATGCTCGAGCATGGGGTGCACCACCTCCCGATTGTGTCCGATGGCCGGTTTGTCGGGCTGGTCAGCACCAACGACCTACACCGCATCGCGTTGGGTGACCCGTATCGCGATGACCCGGAGCTGGTCGCCCAGGACTTGGAGTTGTTTCCGCTCCAAGAGGTGATGACCGAGGATGTGGTGACGCTTCAGACCCGCGCGACGGTTCGGGACGCAGCGCTTCACTTGGCGAAGGGTAGTTTCCACGCGATCCCGATCCTCGACGGTGAGGCGCTGGCGGGCATCGTGACATCGACGGATCTGGTCGCGTATCTGATCGAAGACGAGTGAGCGTGGGCATTGGTCTCCGGTTTGTCTGGCACCCTCGCGCACACCCTCACACCATCGTCCGCCCGTCCGGGGGCGAGGGACTACGACTCCAGCCCCCACTGCGATCCTCGTCGGCTCATTGTCGGGACCCCTCGGAACCCCGATAATGAACGCGTGGGTGGAGTGAGGATGAGTGGACTTCGACGCGGCAGCTGGTGGGTGCTCTTCGGTCTCGTTGCATGCGACGGCGGCCCGGACTCTGCGGATACGGACGCTTGGGAGGGTACGGGAGGCGCCTCGACCAGCGGTCCATCGTCCAGTCCCAGCGGAGGCCCGGGTCCTTCCAGTAACTCCGACAGCGACCCGAGCACGCAGAGTGGGCCGGGCTCAGACACTGACCCCTCGACCGAGAGCGACACTGCGACGACCGGCGAACCGCCGGTGTCCGGTCCGCTGCTCGACCGACTCGATGTCGCGGATGTTGAGGTGCCCGAAGGGGCGACTGCTGGCGTGAGCAACTGGCGGATCTGGGGGACCTCGTCGCTGCATGTGGCGCCCGTGTTCACCGTTCCGCGCCCCGGGTGCGGATCGTTCGTTGGCTTTACGACTGGCGCTGGAGCGATCACGGCGCGGGTCGTGGTCCTCGATGGCAGCGACGGTGTCGAATCCTCGATCGATTTGGCGCCGGGTCTCGAGCTTCGCGGCCTCGCAGCGGAGTCGGATACGATCTTCGGGGCGCTGCTGTGGGACCCGGCCGGTCAGCGAATCTACGTCCGTCGTTTTGATGTCTCGGCGGGCGAGTTGTCCTCGACCGAGCTGACGAACCCGGACAATACGCCGACCGACTTTGGCATCGGTGACAGCCGCCTCGAGTACGGCGGCGGTCGATACGGCGCCTACTACCATGTGCACTCCGACACTGGCCACGAAGGTGACACGCTCAAGTGGGTGGACGCTGCATCGGGGGCGGAGACCACGGGATGGGGGTGGGGCTGTTCTCACTCGATGAGCAACCTGTTGCGTTTCAACCCGGGGCTCGACACGTTCATGCCCGCCTGCGTGACGGACTGTTTCCCCGGGACGTCGGGCGACTTCGCGACGAATGCCATCGGCGGGATCTACCTCAACCACAATCAGTCGCATGTCCTGGATGTCGACGCGGGCTGCAATGGTGACGTTGCCGGGGAGCTCGGGGGGGCAGGGCTCGCGCCCAATGGGTGGGTGCTGACCTTCAACGCCCACCAGGCGGCCGCAACCGCGGGGCAGGGGTCGTACGACCCCGCGACCATGAACCAAGACATCGGGTTCGTCGCAATCGATTCGGGCATGCAGCCGGGTGCGATTGTTTGGCTGACGCAGACCCCTGGAGACGAAGACGACGCAACCGCTGTGCGCTGGCAGCCAAGCGATGACGGCAGCGAGCAGTACGTCGTGGGTTGGCATGACGGCCAGACGCATTGGCTGGGTCGAGTCGACGCGGCGGGCGCGTTCATCGAGGGTCCGGTCGACCTCGCCGGCGCGGCGGCATGGGGGAAGCGAGACGACCCGATGCGTGCCCACGTCAACGGAGACGTGTCTTGGGCGTGGTTCGACGCTCCGGGGAGCACGACGCTGCACGTGGCCCGGCTGAGCTCCGGTTCGACCTGCGGGGGCTGAGCGGCGTGTCACTCTTTCGGCGAGGTGACACCGTCGGGGTTGGGACGTTAGGGTGCATCGATACGCCCCCCGCCGGCGACACAGACGGGCGACGACGTGACCGAGAAGAAGCGAACCCAAGCCACTCAGGACCCGGCTCCACGAAAACAGGCAGGGACGGTCTCTGCGAAGGCGCTGGTCGACGCCGTCGTTGCAGCCGGAGGCGAGCTCCTCATCGAGAGTGGCCCTTCGTTGACGACCAATGACGTCGCCAAACGGGCTGGGGTCAGCATCGGGTCGCTCTATCAGTACTTCCCCAACAAAGAAGCGATCCTCGCCGAGGCCACGCGGCGCGTAAACGAGTCGTTCCGGGCCCAACTCCTCGCGATCGTCGAAGGCGAGGCCAGTGCACCAGAGAAACTCGACGCCGCTCTCGAGCTGGCCTGTTCGGACCACTACGGCGACCTCAAGCTTCGGCGCGCGCTCCTCAACCACATCCCGCGTGCGTGGTCCCATACCCTGATCGTTGAAAGTGAGTCGGCGATCGTAGCCCTGCTTTCCAGGCTCCGCGTCGAGCTTGGCCGGTGGCGGTCCGCGCGTGGGCTGCCCATCCCCGCACCCGACAGCGACGGTCCTTCGATCGCGTTCTTCATGGTGCGCGGCGCGGTTCAGGGGGCTTTGCTGTACCGCCCAGAGCTGCTGCTCGATGGGCGGCTGGCGAAAACGATTCGCCCGCACGTCCTGGCGTTGTTCAGTGGAGTGGCCACTCCGGCGGCGGACGAGTCGTAGGGACCTGAAGAGCCTGAGCCGCTGACAGGAGGCCGGGAGCGCGGCACCATGCGTCCGGCATGACTGAAGTCCCGGCCACGATTCGCATGCGCCTGTGCATGGAAGACATCCTCCGCAAGCGGGCGCCGTTGTTCGACGGTGTTCAGGCGTTGCTGAAACTCTCCGAGGAGGTGCCGCAGCTAGGGAGGGATCGCGACCTTCGCAACCTGGGCGAGTTGCTCGGGAAGGTTGATCATCTGGCGATCGGAGCAGCTCGGGAGCACTGGGAACGGGAAGCCCTTCACCGTCAGGACCGGGAGCTGTTGGAGCTCGAGCGGCAACTTGCCGACAGCGTCTACTATGCGTGCCGTCGACTCACGCAGACGATCGACACGATGTAGTTCGCTGGTCGCGGATTGGAGTCCTCGTCACACAGAGTACGGGCCGGGATGCTTCGTTCAACGTCGCTCCCGAGGCCGGGGGATATCGTCGCGGTCGAGGCGAGATGCGAGCGTTCTGCGTGAGATCTCGAGCAGCTTTGCCGCTTTGGTCTGGGTACCACCACACGCCTCGAGTTTGCCAAGCGGTCGTGTTCGTCCCGGTTTGCCGCTCCGAGGGCCCTTCATACTCCGCTCGAACGGCGAGTGCCCCACGACCCCGGAAGGCCGCCGGAGCCAGCTTCGCCGTCCATGCTCCGAGAGGACGCGTCGCGCCTACTTGGGGTCGACGTCGCGGCAACCAAGCGAGATCCCGGTGGCGAAGCCGTGGGTGGTGAACTGGTACTCGTTGTAGTGGACCTTGATCTTGGTCGCGATCTGTCCGCTCGGACACGCGACCTTGTTCTTCCACTTCTTGCAGTTGGTGTGACGGGATTCGTCCGGCCCGTTCTCGGGGCCGAGCGTGCCGGTATCAAGGTCCTTGCCCCACACCCGGATGCCCTTGATCTTGTTCTTCGTGGAGTCGTTCTTGTCGGTCAGGCAGACCTGAAGCGCGGTGATGTACTCGTCACCTCCCCGCCGCTCGGCCCATTTCATGTTTCCGGGCGACCCTCCGCACCAGGAGTGCTCAGGGGTCTTCACCCCACCCAGATTGATGTGGCGGTTGTAGACCTCGAACTTGCACGGGTCATCGGTGTCTTCCCACCATTTGATCGAGTAAGCGGCCCGAACGTCGGTCGACGAGCCGATGATCTTCGACTTCGCCCCGGTGTCTCCAGATGCCGCGGTCCATGTGACACCGCCGTCCAGGATCGACTTTCCAGACGATGCGTCGGCGGGGGAGACCGCGAGGGCTGCGAGGGCAAGGACGGCGGCACCGAGGGCGGGAGGTCTCATCAGTTCCTCATTCGCAGCGGAACGGGACCGGATGACGGGCTTGTGTCGGTTTTCTTGGCTCCCCGGTTGGACCCGATGACCCGAGGTATCCTCTGCGGCGTTGTCGGATGACGAACATCGGGTGTCCACCGAGGTCCCGAGCGACGAAGAGACGTTGGCTGGGACCGGGGTTCGTGAGGCGGCACGCCGAGAGCTCGCACTCGACCGCGGGGCCAGCGTTGGGCGCTACGTGATCATTGAACGCTTGGGTGCGGGTGCGATGGGAGTCGTCTACAAGGCGTTCGACCCGGAACTCGACCGCGCGGTCGCCATCAAGCTGCTGCTGGGCGACGGTTCCCGCCAAGGCACGCAAGGGCCATCCCGGCTTCAGCGTGAGGCTCAGGCGATGGCCCGAATCGCTCATCCCAACGTCATCGCGGTTCACGACGTGGGCATGGTTGGCGAGCGTGTTTTCTTTGCGATGGAGTTGGTCGACGGGGAGCCTCTGGGCGCGTGGCGGACACGGACCAATCCAGACACGCAGGAGATCCTCAACGTGTTTCGGAAGGCGGGCGCTGGCATCGCGGCCGCCCACGCCGCCGGAGTCGTGCATCGCGACTTCAAGCCCGACAACGTGCTCGTGGACAAGCAGGGTCGGCCGCGGGTCCTCGATTTCGGTCTCGCACGCCAAGGGGGAGATGGACCGGAGGACGCAGCCTCCAACGACCTGCCCGGCGCATCCTCGAGCTTCGATATGCAGCTCACACGAACGGGGGCTGTGATCGGGACGCCTGCGTACATGGCTCCGGAGCAGTTCGCCGGACGTCCGTCAGACGAGCGTACCGATCAGTTTGCGTTCTGCGTGGCACTCCACGAGGCCCTGACTGGAGAGCGTCCGTTCCGTTCGGACTCGTTCGCGACCCTCAGTGCGGCGGTGCTTCGTGGCGAACGAACGCACACCCCCGAAGCAGAAGCTCTCGACCCCGCGATCCTGGCGGTCATCGACCGCGGCCTGCAGACCAGCCCGGACGACCGCTTTGCGTCCATGACCGCGCTGCTTGAAGCGCTGAGCCCTGCGGAGCGGTCCTCGGCTGGCCTGGTTCTGGTCGGTGTTGCCGTCTTCGCCACCGCAACGGCGGCCGCCTACGGCCTGGGCAAGAAGAACGCGGCCTCTGCACAAGAACCCCAACCGTGTGCGGGGGCAGGGGCAGAGATCGACGACTTGTGGAACACCCTGCGGCGCGAGTCGGTGCTCACTGCGTTCGAGCGCTCGGGTGCGTTCAACGGTGCCTCGATGGGCGGTCGAGTGGTCAAGGTGCTCGACGAGTATGCGACCGGGTGGGCGGAGGCTGCGCAGCGCTCTTGTGCGATGGCGGGCCCGGAGCGAGCGTTCACGGAAGAACTCGGCTTCCGTTCCCGGCGCTGCCTCGAGGCGTCCCTCGCTGAGTTCGAGGAGGTTGTCGATTCCTTCGATGCGGTGGACTCGCAAGGGGTTCAGTCCGGCCTCAGCGAAGTGGAACAGCTGCATGAGTCGAAATCGTGCAACGACGTCAGTTGGCTCGAACTCCAAGTCGGGGCACCGCTCGATCCCACGATGCGTGCCTCGCTCTTGGAGGTCTCGCCCGCGATCGACGAGGCGAGCGACGCAGGACAGGCCAACGATGCTCAGGCCTGCCTCGAGCAACTGGCCGCCGTTGAACCGCGGGTTCGGGAGCTCGGGTTTGGCCCGGAGATCGCGAGGCTGCTCGCGGTTCGTGCGGACTGCGAGCTGGGGGCAGGAGATGCGAAGGAGGCATCACAGACGCGCGAGCGAGCCTTCGAAGCTGCACTCGCTGCGGCAGATGACATCACCGCATTGAAGGTTGCGAGCACGACGGCGCACGTGCTCGCGACGACCACCGACAACTTTGAAGCCGCCGAGGCCTGGATTCGCCGGGCCGAAGCCCTCATGCGACGGCACGACATGGAGCGGTCCACGTACCTCGTGCCCGTGCTCAACGTACGGGGGATCTTGGCGGGTCGGCAGAATCAAACCGAGGCGGCGATCCGGCATTTTGAACGGGTTGCCGAGTTGGCGTTCGAGGATCCTGCCGGAGCCGAGCGCTACATGAATGGGATGACGAACGTCGGAGTCGCTCTTGCCAATGCCGAGCGTCTGGACGAAGCCGCAGAGGCGTTTCGGAAGTCGGCCCAGTTTGCGCAGGAACACTGGGGGCCTCGGCACGCGAACACTGCATCTGGCCGAGAGAAACTCGCCCAAGTGCTCGTCATGCAAGGGCGCTTCGAGGAGGGACGTGAGGCCCATCTGGACGCGCTCGATGGCCTCCGTGCGGCCAATGACGAACCTCGGTTGCCGCTCGCCTACGCCTTGCTTTCACTTGGGATCGTAGAGCGGAACTTGGGCGATCTCGCTGCGGCGAAGCAGCACTACGAGGAGTCGTACAAGATCCGGGAACAGCTGGATGCCCTGCAAACCACCGAGGCGGCTCCGCTCTTCTCGGCGTTCGGCTCGCTCGCGACTGTTGAGGGGGAGCACGACACCGCGGAACAGTGGTTTCGGCGTTCGGTCGACGTCCTCGCGGAGGCACCGGCGCTTCGCCGGGCGAATGCAATTGCGATGCTCGCCATGTGCAAGGTCAACCAAGGCGACGTGGCCGAGGCCCGGACACTCAACCAAAAGGCGGAGGTCTTGGTGGAGTCGTCAAGCGGAAATGTGCCGCTCGCTGATCGCGGGATTACCCTGTACATGCTCGCGAGTAACTGGAGCAAGGTCGGCAACCGGCCTCATGCCCTGTTGCTGTTTGAGCGCGCGGAACAACGATTACGAGGAAAACTCTTTGCGCATAGGGCCAGTGCGTATCGATTGACGCATGTCCGTACTCTGCATGAAGACGGGCGGACGGACGAGGCGCTTGTCGTGTTGGCGGATGCGCTGGAGCTCCTTGAAATTTCACCGTATCCCGCGGAAGTTGTCGCCGAGGCCGAGGCGTTGCGAGACGAACTTCGACGCTGAGTTTTGGGGTGACATGCCCTTGGCACCTGTGCCAAGGGACAGGTTAGATGCCACGCTGGAGTGCGTCCCAATATGATCTGCGACCTAGCACCGCAGGGGTTTCACCGTACGTCGGGCCAGTGGAACACCCTCATCGAACCTTTCGCTTTTTGCTTCGAGTTGGACTGGCTGCTGCCGTGCTCGCGTGCTTCGAGCCGGCCGTTACCGACGCGTCTCCCCCTGTCTCCAACGTAGGGGATGTCGAGACGATCGCGACCTTCGACCCGTCCCTCGGGGACACCCCGGAAAGCCTTGTGATCGGCTCCGATGGCGACCTCTTTGTCAGCATGGCGCTGAGCGGAGAGATCGTGCGAGTAGGCTCCGACGGCCAGCAGTCGACACACGCATTTCTTCCGATCGGAGGGCCTTTCGACCCCACCACATTCTCCGGGATCATGGGGGCGATGGTCATCGATCGCCACGACGACATCTACGTCAGCGTCTCGGCATCGGACCCGGCCGACCGCGGTGTCTGGGTTGTCCATCCCGACTGCCAAACCGAGCTCGTAGCCCAACTCCCGGTGACCGCGGTCCCCAACGGGATCGCGAAGCGGGGACGGACCGTCTACGTCGCCGACTCCGCTCCTGAGGGAAAGGTCTGGGCGGTGCCGCTCGATGGAGGCGACCCCTACATTTGGGCCGAGCATCCGTTGTTGGACAGCGACCCCAACGTTCCCTTTCCTGGCCCCAACGGCGTGCAGATCTTCCGCCGAGAACTCTACGTCTCCAACTCGAACTCGGCCCAGATCGTCGCGTTCCCGTTTCCCGAAGGTGGTGAACCTCGCATCGTGGCCGATGTCGGGTGTGACGACTTCGCGTTCGACCGCCAGAAAAACCTCTACTGCGGCACCGACCCTTTCAACACCGTGCTTCGTATCAGCCCGGATGGGTCGGTCGAGACTCTACTCGACGAGAACGACGGGCTCGATGGACCGACCGCGGTCTTGTTCGGTCGCTATGGCGCCGACCGCTTCGGTCTCTACATCGCCAACGCAGCATTTCCGTTCTTCTCCAGCGATCCGCACCCAAGCCTGATGCGTCTGCAGCTAGACGTGCGCGGAGGTCGGCGCTAGGGCACCTCGGTGCTGGTAGAAGGACAGAGCGCTGAAGCGGGCCCCCAGGGGCCGCGGACGGGGTACGTTGTCACGGGCGAACGCGTGCGATGGAGTACTCCACCGACCAAGAGGCTGCACGGGCGTGGTGCGCGGGAGACGATGGCGCGGCGGAGTTCCTCATCCGGCGGCACTACGATGGGGTGGTGCGTTTCTTTGCCACCAAGACCCGTGGGGACACGGGAGACCTGGTGCAGGCGACATTTCTCAGGGCGGCCGAAGGGCGCGCGAGGCTGCGAGACAGCGGCAGTTTCCGGGCGTTTCTCTACGGGATCGCTCGAAACCTCTTGTTCGAGACGATTCGAGAACGCCAGCGGCGGAACAAGCACTTTGAGTTCGACGCGGCGGTGACATCGGCCATCGACCTCAACGGCGGCCCATCGACGCTCGCTCGCGTTCGGCAGGAGCAGCAGACCATCCTCGACGCCGTGCAAGCGCTTCCCATGGAGCTGCAGGTCGTTCTCGAGCTGACGTACTGGCAGGAGCTTCGTGGCCCCGAACTCGCAGAGGTCTTGGAGGTCCCGGTCGGAACGGTGAAGAGCCGTTTGCATCGAGCGCGAAAACTTCTGCGTCAGGAGCTGGAGCGCCAAGCTGGTCGCAAGGGGTTGTCCGAACCGCTGAGAAGGCTCTCGACGGAGTGGGTCACGGCGGGGCCGGATGGTTGAGGTCGTACTCTCCGAGCCACGCTTGAAACTCGCGGTACCGACTTCTGGCGCCGTCGACGTGCCCGGCATAGGCCTTCTCCGCACGGTCGATGTAGATGTGCGCAAGCGGGGCGTTGTTACGTTTTGCTTCGACGCGTGCGCGTAGGTACAGAGCGTACGCCAAGTCCGCGGGTGGAAGGCTGACAGACTCGGCGCGTTCCTCGACCACGGCGAGCTTTTCGGCGGCTCGTTCGAGCCGTCCTGCGAAGAGGCTTACCTGGGCGTCGAGCCTGACCTGCTTGAGGCCGAGGGTGCTGGTCTGTGGGAAGTCGAAGACCTCCCAGGCGCCCTCGACGTCCGCCATCGCGGCGTCGCCATCCCCGGTCTTGGCGAGGCACTCGCCGCGGTTGAGTAAGGTGATCCCCTGGGTTAGATGGGACTCAGGTTCTCGTCGCAGGAGGACGAGTGCCTCGTCGAAGTGCGGTAGTGCGGCGACACAGTCGCCGGCTTCGGAAAGCGTGCTACCGAGTTGTGCGTGGATGCTTGCCTCGGCATCTGTGCTCTCCAGTGACTCCGCGACCGCGAGACCTTCTTCGAGCAGGCCCACCGCATCCTCGTATTCCCCAAGCTCGGTGTGTGCACCGGCTCCATAGGTGTATGGCGCGATTCGGAACCTGGCTCGGTATTGGCCGCGGCGCCCGATAGGGATGGCACGATTGGCCAGCTCGATCGTCTGTCGAGGGTCGTTGCCGATCAGCGAGATCTGCATGCCAATCCCGAGCCGGACGAAGAGGTGCGGGTGGGTGGCTCCTAGCGTCGTCGAGAGCTGATCGAGGCATGTTTTGATCTCCGATAGCCCGAGTGGGATCTGTCCCAACGCAGCGTGGGCCTGGGCTTTGTCACAGTGAATCGAGGCCGCAGATGCGTTGAGTCCGTCTCCGCTGTACGCCGCAATCGCTTCTTCGTGGTACGGGAGTGCGTCGGCGTGTCTCCCCTGACGCATCGCAGCATTGGCCTGAGCCACGGCGAGCCTGGCGGTCGTAGCCGGGGAGAGTGAAGCGGGAGCGCCGAGGCGAACCGCGTGCTCCAGCGTCGACTCCCAGGGTCCCGGCGGGTCGGAACTCGCGTCGGTGTAGCTCAGATTGATCCAGGCCAGAACCATCAAGTCTGTGTTCTGGGCCTTCTCCGCGCTCGCCAACGCTCGCTCTGCCCACTGACGTCGCTGATCGTGTTCGTCGTTGTCGTGGGTGGAGAGCGTCAGCGCAGCAGTCGCGGCGAGTCGATGGAGCCCTTCAGCTGTCGCGCGTTTGTACGCCGGGGTGATCCGCTCCACAGCGCCGTCGAAGTCGAACAGTCGACGGGCGACCTGTCCGGCCTGGATCTCCAGGAGCAGTGCGCCGTCTGGGAGCGAGCCGACGAGCGTATCGTGAGAGGCTGCGCAGTCTTGAGGGCGGGGTAGGGCTTGCACGGCAAGTCCGGCATATCGAAGCGCGTCGCCCTCCCTCGCGACCAGGTCTGTTGTGAATGAGTTCAGGCCGTCGGCGACGAGGTCCAGACACTCGAGCCGGCGAGATCCGGTGGCGGCAAGCTCGCCTCTCTCCGTGTGGAGAAGTCCGCACGCGGCGACCCGTGCGTCTTGCCAAGACATGACGAAGCCATCGATACGCCGGAGGAACTCCGGAGCCCCGGGGGTTGCTGACTCGCGGAACTTCGCTTCGAGCGCATCGCGGTTGTGCCGGGTCCACGATGTGGCGACGTCGGACCGCGGCTCGGGGCAAGAGGGTGAGGAGTCGGCCGAGCCTCGCGCGCTGAAGCCGGCGAGCGACGCCGCCATCACGCCCAAGGCGAGCCACCGTCGCCGGGACCGGGTGGGTGGCTCCAAGGCCTCCAGAAGAGCGTCCATGGCAGGCCAGCGGTCGTTCGGGTCTTCCGCGAGGCCGCGTTCGATCGCTGCCCGGGAGTCCCGTGGGAGCTGCCTTCTGGAGGCGCCGTCGTCGTGTGCGTGAAGGCAGCGTTGCAGGGCCAAGCAAAAGGCGTATTGGTCCGTTCGCGCGTCGCTGACATCCCCGCGGCGTTGCTCGGGAGCCATGGCGTTGGGCGTGCCTGCGGTGGGGGTTGCATCCGGATCTCCGCGGAGCCGCGCGATGCCGAAATCCACAACTCGCACACGTCCGTCGCTTCCGACGATCGCGTTGTCGGGTTTGAAGTCGCGGTGGACCACGCCAACGGCATGCGCCGCGGCAAGCCCTCGACCCGCCTGGACGAACATCTTGACCACCGCTCGGGCCGTCCCGTCGGGGTGGGTCTCGACCCAGGTCCGAAGGGTCGGGCCATCGACCAACTCCATCGCCACAAAGCCGCCCTGCTCATCCTCGCCGACGTCGTAGACCGCCACGACGTTGGGGTGTTTGAGCTTGGCGAGGGCTTTGGCTTCATGGCGAAGCCGCTGACCGCTCTCATCCGCCTGGAGCAGCAGCTTGAGTGCGATGGTCCGTTCCAGCCGCGGGTCCCAGGCCCGGTACACCGCACCCATCCCGCCAGCGCCGAGGCGTCCTTGGACGATGAACCGGCCGACGCGGACCCGCTCCTCGCGACGGAGCACGGTCTGCAGGACCGCGGACAATCCGACTTCGCGATCCACGCCCGATTGCGCGGGAGGAGCCGCGCGCACGAGGTTCGCTGTGTCGTCCGGCTCGAGCACCTCCAAGAGCGTCGATGGTGCAGGCGCGCGGGGTCAAGCCGTGGCCTCCAAACCTTTTCCGAACCCTTTCGGGCTCCCGATCACTCCCCTGTTGATGACGCTTCGACTCGGCTTCCACTACATTCGACCGACGGGACAGCAGGCGTTTCCAGGGGCATTTCGGGTTGCGCACCCGTTTCAGCACGAGACGGCACAGGTCGTGTTGCCCGATGGGCGAATGACGCTCCTCGATGGACGAGGACACCCGTTGGGGGCGCCGCACGACTTCATCGAGCCCCTGTTCGAGGGACTCGCACGGGTCAATGACGGAGGCAACCGGGTCAACGGAACCGTCCGCGGCGGCTCTTGGTCGTTGGTCGACGGCTTGGGAACGCCGCGCATGCAACCGATGTCATGCAACGTCCTACTCGATCCTCATGAGGGGCGAGCCACGTTTCTCGATGCTGACCGGTGGGGTGTCATGGACACGCAGGGTCGCGTCGTCTTGCCCCCGACGTACAAGTTCATGGGGATCTACAGCAACGGTCTGGTGGTCGCGGCGACACCGACAGGCGATGTCTACCTCGACGTGAACGGCAGCGTCGTGCTGCCGGGGCCGTACCAGGAGGCGACGGACTTCGTGGACGGGTTCGCACGCGTCAAGGTTGGCGGTCGGTGGGGCATCATCGATCGAGATGGGCGGTTTGTTCACGCTCCGGAGTACGACAAGATCGGAAGAATCGTCGACGGTGCGGCGAATGCCATCCGGGACCGAAGTTGCGCAATTCTCGGCAAGGAAGGGGTCTTGGGGGCGGGCTTCGACGATGTGGGGGTGGCAAAGGAGGCCGGCGTCTGGCCGGTGAAACGCGGCGAGACGTGGAGCTTGCTCCTCCCAGACGGGACGGTGGTCGGCGCCTACGAACGGGTGGGCTCTGTCGACGGTGGATTCGCCTTCGCGAGCAAGGGCGGGCTGTGGGGGTTCCTCCGCGCGGACGGTTCGCTGGCGGTCGAGCATCGCTACGAAGACCTACGGAGTTTCGTCGGAGGGCACGCGTCCGTGAAACACCGTGAGCAGGGTTGGGCACTGCTTCGAACGGACGGCACAGAACTCCCCGGGTTCTACGAGGACGTTGGCGCGTTCGCAGATGGGCGTTGCCCCGTGCGAAAGGACGGGCGTTGGGGGTACGTCGACATGCAGGGCGCCCTTCGAGTTCCGCCATCGTTGACCTCCGCAAAGTCTTTCGCGCACGGCCTTGCGGTTGTCCAGGCGCCCGATGATGCGCCTGTGCGGGTGTTCGTGCCTGGACCGGAGACACACGTCGTCCCCCCGGGTGGCTTGACGCATCCGGTCTACGAGGGATGCGGCCGCGATACCAGGCTCCACTGCATCGTTGGGTTCTCCCAACGTCTTCAGGGACGACAGTTCGCGTTGCTTCAGTCCGTCGTCGCAGGGTGGGAGAGCGCGTTCTCCCCGACCTGCATGCTGAGAGAGGTCGCCGGCGATCACATCTCCGTGATCGTGACCAACGTCGACCAACCCGTGCGTGCTTTGTCGCTTCTGCTGGAGCTCCTCACGTCTTCGTTTTCGGTCGCAGAGGTTGTTTCGGCCCGGTGGGAGTTTCCCGACGGCCACCCTGTGGCGGGCCCCGTGCCCGATCCACGGTCCCGGGATATCCCGATGCTGTCGACCTTCGACACGTTTGAAGACTTTTGGGCTGCAGCATGGTCCGAGTCTGGCCCGTTCCCCACGCCCGACAACGGTCAGTATCTCAAGGGGGCCTTTGTCACTCGCGAGCGGAAAGTCGTTCTCGAGCAACGTGGCATGCCGACCTGGTACTCGGACGTTCGGGTTTGCTTCGGCGCACTCAGTGGCAATGGCGAGGAATACTTGCCTGTCGATGATGCGGGGCAACGGGTCTGGGTTGCCTTGCGAGACGCTCTCGAGCGCCGCTTCAACCGCGTCTGGCGGGCTGAGGGGGTGCAGCGTTCGGTACCGCTGCCCACTGTTCGCTCAGGCGCCAACGGGATCGAGCTGGTCCGATACCAAGGGCGCACGGGGTACGCTTTCGCGATCGACTCCCAGGCCCTCCTTCAGTGGCACGCGCCCTCGACGTGTCGCTACCGCGAGGCCGAGGTCCTCGACGCACTGCGGGAGGTGATCCTCGCGCAGGGACTGGCGCCCGTCCTCATGTGGCGTCGGTTCCAGGATGCGATCCCCGGCATGCAGTTGGGCACGCCGTCGGTTCTCGTCGTGAACTTGTGGCTCCCGTCCTGAGCGGACGGCCCTTGGCGGACGCCACAGGCTCCGCTTGGACACGCCGCCGGCTCCACACCGGAAAACGCGCTGCGGAGTTTGCGGAGCGAGAAGGTTGTACGTCTCGGTGTGCCCCTGAGGAGAATGGGCGCACCTGAGGACTCCCGGAGTGCCGCAGTCCGCCGAGCGACCCTCGAATCGCGTAGAATCGGGGAGATGCGATGGTCGGCACTCGCCGCGTGGGCCGGCGGCTTCCTCGCGGCAACCGTAGGGCTTGCTTGCCAGGAGGAGGCGTTCTTCTTCTGCGACGGGGTGAACGATTGCGGCGGCGAAGGCGTGTGTGAGCCGAACGGGGCGTGCAGCTTTCCCGACCTCGACTGCCCGTCGGGTCGCCGCTTTGGCGAAGCCAGCGTGCCGCCGTTCGGAGGGGAGTGTACGGCCGACACCGAGATGGCGGACGTCACGAGTTCGACGGCGGGCGGGCTCGAAAGCTCCAGCTCCGAGGGTCCGGCGGAGACCGCTTCGTCTGAAGGCACCTCCAGCACCGGGGCCACGATGGGGGCGGGCTGTCCGGAGGATTGGTGGGACTGCGAGTGGTCGTACCGCCGACGGGTGTCGGTCGCTGCGGGTGCATACGGATTGCAAAGCGACGTTCCGGTTGCCGTACGTCTCGGGCCGGGACGCATCGACTACGAGCTGATGCAGGCTGACGCCGAGGACCTCCGGTTCGTATCGTCGACCGGCAGCGTTCTCCCCCATGAGATCGAGACTTGGGACCCGAACGGAACATCGATGGTTTGGACGAGCGTCGATGTCTCGGGAGGCGCCGACGATCACTTCTGGATCTACTATGGCAATGCGGTCGCCGAGACCTCCAACGTGTTCAGCGATGTCTGGCCCGACGTCTACGCGGCCGTGTGGCACATGGCGGAGGGGACGGAGGACTCTTCAGCCAACGGGCAACACGCGGTCGCCTTCGGCGAAGTGGGCACGACCCAAGGGCAGATCTTCGAGGGAGCCGAGTTGCTGACCCAGACCTCGCGCTTGGAAGTTGCGTCCTCTCCGGCGATCGACGACCTCTTCTTGGGCGGCGTCACGGTCTCCGCATGGATTCGGCCGTGGGGGTGGGGGCACAACGGCTACGGCCGAATCCTGGACAAAGGGACCTCCGGAGGGTGGCTCTTGTACCTGTCGCAGGCAGGAGAGCTGACATTCGGGCTGAACTTCGTCGGGGAAAGCGATTCGACTCGCTGGAGCACTGCACCGGACACCATCTCGTTGGCGACGTGGTCCCATGTCGTGGTGACGGTCGACATCGCGGTCGAGGGGGACCAGAGCGCTGCGCGCTTCTACCTCAACGGCGTGGAGCAGGTCTTGGCGAGCACCGGCACCGTGCCTGATGCGGATCTGGTGACGGATGTCGAGCTTCCGCTTGCGATCGGAAACCGCTCCAACCACGGCCGGCAGTTCGAGGGGATTCTCGACGAGGTGCGACTCGAGCGAACCGTTCGAACGCCGGAATGGGTCCTGTTGCAGCACAAGTCGGGTCGCGACACGTTGCTGGAGTTCGGGGAGATGGAGGGCCGGGAGTGACGCGGCTCAGTGTCGGCGTGGCCCTCGTGTTGTTTGCCGGCGGATGCGGCGGGGGTGATTCGTCGGGAGCGGGCGCAACGGGCACCGATACCGACACCGACGGGTCGACGAGCGCGGCGTCACTCGGCACTTCCACCTCGGGAACGGCGGCGAGCGGGACCCGCGGAGACCCCGTCGGTTCGTCTGGGACCGGGACTGAGTCCGCAGGTACGCAGACGAGTGCTTCGGGCAGCACGACGGGAGATCCGTCCGCCGTGCTGTGCCCCAATGGCATCCTCGACGGCGCAGAAGAGTGCGATGACGGAAACCTCATCGATCACGACCTCTGCAGCAACAGCTGTGTTCGTGCGCGGTGCGGCGACGGACAGCTCCAAGACGGCGAGGCGTGCGACGATGGAAACGACGACGAGAGCGACAGCTGCGTGCTCTGTGCGTTCGCGTTCTGTGGCGACGGTTTCCTCGGCATGGACGAAGAGTGCGATGACGGCAACAGCAGCAACAGCGACACATGCGTGTCGGGCTGTGTTCCTGCCAGCTGCGGTGATGGCTACGTGCAGGAAGGCCGCGCCGAGGATTGCGACGGCGACAACCTCGACGGGACGACGTGCGTGGACCTCGGGCTTCCCAAGGGCGTGCTCTCGTGCGACTCCAAGTGCGCCTTCGATACGCAGGAATGCTGTACTAGGCCCCCGTGCTGAGGGGAGAGGGGGGCGTCGGGCGAATCCGCACCAGACGCTCGAAGAGTTGGTCGAGCGTCGTGGGCAGGTCCTCCGACAACCCTGCATGCACCGCCGAGACCTGTAGCGCAGCGCTCCGCGGGTGCACCAGCCAATGAAACCTCTCCCCAGTCGGAAACCGTGCCACCGGACCCGCATCCGAGTCACCGCGACAAACTGCGGCGAGGGCGGACAGATGTTGGGCGGGCGCGGAGTGATCGGCGGCGGGGCATAGCGCGGTCGCTCGGACGGTGTCGAACTCCACACGGCACCCAATGTGGTCCGCGACCGCGCAGTACATCAGCACGCCCACATTCAGCCATTCGCCCCGGTCGAGGTCTGGAACCCACCGCACCACGGCGTAGTCAAAGGGCTGCGCGGGCATTGCTCGCCTCCTCAACGAGAGCTGGCAGCGCCTCGACGCGCGCCGTCAAGAACCCGATGTACGCATCGCGTCGGGCATCTGCGTCGTCCCCGATGAGCCACGGCGTCGGGACTTTGCCCACGGCAGCGGCGACCTGTTCGGGAGTGAGAAGCGAACCAAGCTCGGCCGCCGCGTCCTCCAGTCGGTCCGCCACGGGAAGCAAGACATGCTGCCCGACCATCGGGAACGCTCGGGTCGGGCGTTCGACCGCACCGTCCCATCCGTGATGCCAATACAGCGCCGCGCCGTGGTCGATGAGCCACAGGTCGTCATTCCACCACAACAAGTTGGTGTTCCGTGCGGTCCGGTCCACGTTCATCACGACACTGTCGAACAGGACCAGCTTGGCGGCGGTTCCCGGGGCCAGGTCCACATGGGCCGCAGGGTCAAATGCGAGTGCGCCTTCGAGGAACTGCATCCCAAGGTTCGAGCCCTCACTGGCGACGAGAAGGTCGCGGATCTCCTGATCGCGTTCGTTCTTTCCGATCGCGGTATTGAGCTCGAGGATGGCAAGCCCGGGCATGTTGAATCCCGCAGCACGGGCCAACTCTCCTGCGATGATCTCGGCCACGAGCGCCGCGACGCCTTGTCCAGCGCCGCGCCACTTGGCCACCATCATCTCGCCACCCTCCGCCTCGACCAGGGCTGGAAGCGAACCGCCTTCACGGAGCGCGGAGGCGTAGCGAGCGATGTTCGCTCGGGGGAGGGCGGTGGTGCTCACGCCCGCAGCCTACCGTTTCTCAGGGGTGTGGAGCCGCAGACCGTCAACGGGCCCCGGTGGGAGCGGCTCTCGGCCTGTCGCGGGCCCGTGATAGGCCGGCGTTCGGTCGCCGCTGGGTGCGAACCAGGCATCGGTCGGCGGTCCGTCGTGGCAGACGGCTCGGCTTTCGAGTACACAAGTCTTGTGGAGGAGACCGGCGGGCAGCCCCAGATCAAGGCGACGCAGGTCAAGGTTAGCCTCACGATTGCGGAGCGCCTGGCCGGCGAACGGGTGCAGGAGCTTCACGAAGCGATCGGTGCGGAGTCGTTGGCGCTGATTCGCGATGCGATCGGTACGTCATGGATCCCGCTCGACGTGGACATCGTGCTCAGCCACGCGGTCGAAGCGACCTGCGGCCCCCGAAGTGACTTCGAGCGGGCGCGTCAGTCGCTGACCGCCTCGATGGACCAAAAACTGCTGCGGCCGTTTATCGAAGGCGTGCGAAAGGTGTTCGGTCTGAGTCCCAAGGGGATGCTCAAGACGAGCCGGCGAGGGTGGAGCAGCTTGTATCGCGACGGCGGCAAGCCAGAGTTCGTCGATCTCGGAGCGAACGCAGCGGCGCTGGACTTTGTGGAGATGCCCGATGCCGTTCTCGCCTCGGAGGTCTATCTACGAGCGATCTCCGGGGCGTTTCATGCGTTGCTCGATCTCTGTGGGGTGCAAGGGGAGGTCTTCGTCGAGGCCTTGGACCCTCGTGCGCGAACTGTGCGCTTCCGCTTAACGTGGCAGTGACCCCGAGCCCGACACGCTCGCGGAGGCCTGGCCGGGCACTACCGCTGAGCGTTGAGCATCTGCACGACCTCGAACAGGTCGCCCTGATCGTAGTAGTCGACGGCGATGAACGTCGGAGTTCGGCCCATGCGTTGCTGACACTGGCCCACGCGCGCCAGGAGGACGTCCGCGGCATTGGCTTGCGCGGCCATGCCCGCCGCTGGCAACCCGGCGGCGTTGCTCAGCCAGTGGTTGAGTAGAAACAGAGGGTGCCGCAGATCACCCCGGTTGTGTTCGCAGGAGAACGAATCGACGCTCGTGAAGGTGTACGGCGTATCCCACGCCAGATCCCAGATCCGGTGAAACCACGCCGGAGGGGGTCCCGAGTTCTCGGCGGTCACGACCAGCCGGGTATCAGCGTCGATCATCTCAGCCAGGGTCGGCCATGCGTCACCGCCGTGGGTGTAGACGAGACCGAGGAGGTCGGCTTCGTCGAAGTCTGCGGCGATATCGGCAGGCGCGACCGAGTCTTGGTAGATGATCGTGACCACCTCGCGGGGGTTGTCGACCAGGAATGTCCGGAGCTCTTCGAGCACTTCGATGTGGGGCCGCGAGCCGAGGGAGCAGGGACCATGGCACAAAGCGGTCTCGCCGTCGTCGTAGGTCACGTCGAGCAACAGGACGCGAATCCCGTCGTCGAGCTGGTCTGCTACGGGTTTCGTTTGGTTGGCGTTGATGGGCGCAAAGCCACTTTGGGTCGCGGCGACCGAGTTGTGTGTACCCGGGAAGACAACCGTGTCGTAGGCCCGCTCGCAAAGAACGGGAGACCCATTGCAGACGGCGGCCGCGCCTGTGGAACCGGCGGGACCCGTCGAGGCGAGTCCCGTCGTACTGCCGCTCGGGTCGTCGGTGGTTGCGGTGGTGGTAGTCGTCGACGTGGTGCTCGTTTCGTCGCTGCCCTCAGTCCCGCGGCTGCCCTCGGAAGCAGGCGAAGGCTGACAGCCCAGCACCGCGACGCACACCAGCCACGCCCATCCCCGCACGCGTCGAGTATACCGAGTTCCTACTTCACGAGGCGTGCCGCCCAGGGCCCGGTGAAGCTCGAATCCTTGGTCTTCAGCTTCAGCTCGCCGCAGATCCAGGTGTCATCCATGTGCGCGACACTGACCGAGCCGGGGCTGGCGCCTTCGAGGGAAAGCCGCATCAACATGTTGTTGCCCGACTTGTGCTGCACGTTGCTCGCGACCTTGCGCTCTTGCTTGAGCCCAAAGATGTACTCGCCCACGTCCACTGGAAACGTCTCTTTGGACTCGACGTCGACCTTGCCGAGGTTGAGGTTGAGTCGGAACTGCTTGCCTCGCGGTCCGTCGTACAGGCGCTTGGGGTCCATCTTGAACGTCGCCAGGTTGACGTCGACGTACTTTCCGTCGCTGCGCGAGGTTGCGTAGGCGCTGGCGACGTTGAAGTCACCCTTGAGGAACTTGTCCTTGGCGGTGATCTTGGATGGCTTGGTGCATGCCTCAGGAAGCCCGCTCCAGTCCATCGCAACCTCGGATTCCTGTGCCTGGTCGGCGCCATCTTTCGCGGGCGCAAGGGTGTCGGCGGTGAGGCCTGTGACCACGACGGGTTTTGGGCGGTCGATGAGCGTTCCGTCGCCGAGTTGGCCGCGGTTGTTCCACCCCCAGCATTTGACGTTCCCGTCGTCCACAGCGGCGCACGCGAAGTTCGATCCCACGTCCACATGCACGGCCTTGCCCAAGTCGACGACCGGATCTTTCTTGCCGTTGCTGCCCTTGAGCTCGCCGGTTCCGACCTGTCCTCGGTCGTTGTAGCCCCAGCACTGGACACCGCCTGCGTTGGTCATCACGCACTTGTGGTTGCGGGCACGCATCAGGGAGACGTCTTCGAGACCGCTCTCTTCACGGACTTTCTGCGAGCCGCTCCAGCACTGCACCTTCTTGTCGGCCGTGACCGCACAGGTGTCGCTGTTCCCCGAACCGGCGCCGATGGAGACTACGCCGGACAGGCCTTCGATCTTCTTCGGAGCTTGCTTGGGCGTGACGTACCCCCAGCAGGTGACCGTGCCGTCCTCGAGCAGGGCGCAAGCGTGGTTTTGCCCCGCCGCCAAGGCCTTGGCCTTGGACACCCCGGGAACCTCGGTCAGGCCTTTGTCGCCCCCACTGGTGTCGCCGTTGCCGATCGAGTTGAACGCGTTGCTGCCCCATGCCATCACCGACCCCGTCGCGGTCACGGCGTATTGCGTGCCGCCGCCGAGCGCCAGGTCCTTGGCGCCCTTGAGCTCGGGGATCTCCTCCACCGCACTGGTCCACGTCTTGCCGTCGGTCTTGGGTTTGTTGGCGGCACTTCCCCAACAGGAGATCGACCCTGCTTTCGTCCGCACGCAGGTCATGTCGCCCGAGCTGCCCGAGTCACCACCCATCCAGATGTCGGTGGCGTCCTTGACCCCGGGAACCGCGACGGGTGTTGCTGCATCTGTGTCCGAGGGCTCGATGCCGTGTTCACCCCTGTTGTTCCGACCCCAGCAACGCGCGGTGCCGTTGTTCATCAAGGCACACGCGGCGCTGTTGCCCGCGGCGACCTGAACCGCCTTCAAGGGGACAGGCGCGGCCGCGGCCTCACCTGCAGCAGCGCCTTTTGCGGCCTCGTCTCCACCGGACTTTTTGGCGCTCTCACCTTCCTTGCTCCCAGCGTCCTCTTTGGAGTCGCAGGCGGGCACGAGCAGGAGAAGAGCAACGGCTGGAAGTGTGTTTCGAAAAGCACGCATCGGTTCCAGGCCTCTCAACGGACCCCGTCCGCCGAATCCCTCACCCGGTCCGAAAAAAGATCGATGCGGGCGTTTTCGCGCAGGACGCTCGTCGCCGCGCAACTCGGGAAGGGGGGCTCAGGTTCGACGAGCCACGAAGAAGTGGCATGAGGCCCCGAACCGAACGGGACGACCCACCCAGCTCGGGGCGCATTGTCGCGGACCCGGGCGGGGAGTGCCGCGAAGACCGGCTCCATCTGAAGCCGCGCGAGCTCCTTGTACTCTGGACCCCGCCAGACCGCGGTCGCGAGAACGCCACCGGGTCGTTGGCGATCGCGGCGAGCTGACTTCGGGTTCGGTCGACCATCGCCGGCGAGAAGTCGACGGCGGTCAGGTGTCCATGGTTGTCGGCGGTCTCCGCGGTGTGCATGGCGTGCAAGACCGCGGCACGAGACAGCTCGCCATTCCCACACGCCACGTCGAGGACCCTGGCCGCCGGGGCAAGGCGACCAGCGACGTGGAGAAAGAGGGATTGCGCGAGGTAGCCGGTGCACGGCGCGGCAATCCTCGAGTAGGTGTCCGCGTGGAGGTCCCAGCTATCGACGATGGGTTCGGTCATTGTTCGTCCGTGTTCCTGGGTACGCCGCGCGGGCTTGGGAGCAACTCGTGGATCCGCGTCACCGGACGCTGACTTCGAATGTCACGTCGACATCGTTGCTGCCCGCGATCGCCTCTCCTTGCGCGAAGGCGTCCGGGAGCTCTGAGGACTTCTGCGGCGCGTCGTTGATGTCCGGGAGGTGGCGTACCACAAGGCTCAGGCGGCCATCGCCTGCGGCGCTGGTCGTGACGATGCTTGCGATGCCGACCGGGAGGTCCTCGCCGACGACATTTTCTGTGTAGTCCGACTCGAGGTCGTCGAACTCATGGACGAGGAAGCCGTCCCCTTCCGAACTCGGGCCGCTCACGTTGGGGCCGTACAGGAAGACGAAGTGCTCCTCGGCTTCCTCGGCAATCTCCTCCGTCACGTCCTCGACCTCGGTCTCGAGTTCGTTGAGGAGTTCGAGACGGACCGCGTAGGTTGTATCCGGCGCGAGGACGAGGTCGTCTGTTGTGCCCGATGCACCACCGTCGCCATCGAGGTCACGGAACGAGGCCGTCACGGTCTCTCCGGACTCCGAGGTGAAGGTGAGGGTCACCGTCGTGATCAGCTCGTTCTCGTGGTTGTGGTCGTGGTCGTCGTGGTCGTCGTGGTCGTCGTGGTCGTCGTGTTCCTCGGCAGACCCGGAGTCTTGGTCGCAGCCAGGGGTCGCGGTCAGACAGAGGAGGCCCGCGAACAGTACTGATTTAACCTTCATCGCCGCACATCCTGCAACCACCACGTTGCATTTGCAATCGCGTTGCAAAAGAAAAGGGGTGTCGCTCTTGGTCGGCCTGTGGACGTCAAGAGCCAGGGGATTCCCCGGTTCGCGACCGCAGCCGGTTGAATATTGTAAATGCCAAGGCGTTGCAATAGTGTCGCGGCGTGCTCGAGTGGCTGATCATCGGGGGTGGGCCGCAAGGCCTGCACATCGCCGCGGCGCTGCTCGAAAAAGCGGGACTTTCGCCGGCCGGACTGCGGATCCTCGACCCCCACGCCGGGCTGATGGAAGCGTGGAACCGTCGAGCAAGTACGGTTGCGATGTCCCATCTGAGGTCGCCCTCGGTGCACAACGTCGATGCCGACCCCTGGTCTCTGGAGCGGTTCGCGGAGTCGTGGGCTCCCCGCGGCGATGTCGCGGCGTTCGCCCCGCCGTACTCGCGTCCATCGACCGCACTCTTCGATGCCCACGCTCGAGCTGTGGTTGCGCGGTTCGGCCTGAGTGCCCTGCACGTACAAGGCGCAGCACACGAACTCGTCCCCGGCGTTGACGGTTGGCGCGTTGGGCTCGAAGAAGGCCGGTCTCTTCAGGCGAAACGTGTCGTTCTTGCCCTGGGCCTCGGCGGGACGGAGCGGGTGCCGCCGTGGGCGCGTCCACACCTCGGTGCTCCCCAACGCTGGTTGCAGCACGTCTTCGATCCGAACTTCGACCTCGTCGCGAGAACCCACTTGCATCGGGTTGCCGTCGTCGGTGGTGGGATCTCGGCGGCTCAGCTCGCCAACCGCCTCTGTGAAGCGGGGCGTCGCGTTTGGCTGGTGAGCCCGCATCGGCTCAGGCGAATGCAGTTCGACAGCAGCCCGCAATGGCTCGGCCCGGCGAAGATGGCGAGGTTCTCCAAACAGGATGACCTGTCGGTGAGGCGCCGTCAGATCGACCGCGCGCGACGTCCTGGGACCATGACCAAGGAAGTCGAGCAGGTGCTGCGTCGTCACGTGCGGCAGGGGTCGGCCGAACTCGTCTACGGCAAAGTCCGCGGTGTGTTTGCGCTGGAAGACCGTCGGGTGCTCGGTCTACCGAAGCCGCTCGAGGTCGACGCGGTTGCGCTGGCAACGGGGTTCGAAGGCCTGCCGGGCGCAGGACTGCTTCGCTCGCTCGACCCGGAGCGTTTTCCAAGAGCAGGCTGCGGGACGCCGATCGTCGACGCACAGCTGCAATGGGCCGACGGGCTCTACCTCAGCGGTGCGTTGGCGGAGCTTCAGCTGGGACCGGTGGCTCTGAACATTGCCGGAGGCCTGCGGGCCGCGGAGCGACTGGTACCGGTTGCCAAGGCCGAGGTGCGCCGTCGTCGTCAAGGCGCCCCCGCGGCGTCGTAGGGCACGGTGTCTACGGCGTCCGAGGGGAGCGCGGCGGGGTTCGTATCGAGACGCGAAGCCGGTGCGACGCGGCTAGTCCGAGGGGAAGTCGGCGGGGTTGTTGTAGACGTTCGACGCGCAGATCAGCTCGCCGCGCATGTCGAAGATCTCGAGGGTCGGGATGTCTGCGCTCCCTGGATCGGTCATGTGATAGACGAACTCATGCACGACGGTGTCGCCTTCGATGACGAGGCGCTTCGTCTCGACCCATCCGCCGAATTTGCCGACCATGTCGACGTAGCCCTGCGGAGAGTCGAAGTCTCCCAGAGGGCTGTGAAAGGTGAAATCGGAGGTCATTGTGGCGCGAAGCCCCTCGCTGTCGCGAAGGTTCAACGTCAGGTACCACTGCATGACGGCGGCCGGAGCCTTCGCCATGGTGCTCGCGTAGTAGGCTCGGATGTCGGTTGGTTCGGTCATGGGTTGTTGCTTGGTTGGTCGTGATGCATTCGACCGCAGGAAGTTCGCTACGGTCGACAACAGTTGGGTTCGCACTTGTGCAGATACGCGGGGCACACCGAACAGCGGCAAGAGCCGCGTCTTCGATATCCCGCAAAACTCGAGCGTGCCCTGAGTCATCGAACGGACAGCCCAATCGAGGTCTGGGTCGCCTTCCTTGATGAGCCCCGTCGTCACGACGACGCTGGCAGACTTTCCCCTGAGCCGCCCGATGGGCGTGCCCGACTCGGCATCGAACTCGTACGCGAAGCCGTATCGCAGGACACGGTCGCACCAGCCCTTGAGGATCGCCGGGCGGTCGTACCACCAGATCGGATAGATGAAGACGAGATGGTCCGCCTTCTCGATGCGCCGCTGGTGCGCAAGGACGTCTTTGGGTGCGTCCGCACTGTGGTGCTCATCGGCGTCCAGAAGGGGGTCGAAACCTTGCGCGTAGAGGTCGATGACGTCGCACGAGCCGCTGCTTGACAGAACCGCGCGCGACCGTTCGAGAAGGGCGTGGTTGAAGCTGTCCGCCGACGGATGGGCGTAGATAATCAGGTGTCGCATGCTGTCCCGTTCGCTCAAGGTAGGGGCGGGCCAAGGAGAGCGGAAGGCGAGGGAGTGCACCGGCCCGGTGCACCAGTGCACCACTGCGCCCGCGATTCGACAGGCCACGGTGACCGGGCTAAGACCGACACGTGGCGGGAGCACTCGAAGTCAGCTGGGACGACTACCGTTTCTTCTGCGTGGTGGCCGAGTCGGGGAGTCTTCGGGCAGCCGCACGGACACTTCAAGTTGACCATGCAACGGTCTCGCGCAGGCTTGCGAACCTCGAGGTGGCACTCGCGGTGAAGTTGGTCGTACGTGGCGCAGATGGGGTCAAGCTGACCGAGGCTGGCGATGAATTGCAGCGCGCGACCGGGGCAATCAAGCGCGAGTTGCTGTCGGTGGAGCGTAGGATCACCGGTGTCGACCTACCGCTGTCCGGTCGGGTGAGGGTGTCGACCCACGCCGTACTCGGCACGGCATTTCTCGTTCCCGCGATCGCGAGCTTCTGTGCCACGCATCCGGAGATCGAGGTTCTCCTCGACCTGTCCCCGGAAGTGGTGAACCTGTCGATGAACCAGGCAGACGTCGCCATCCGGGTGACCACCGTTCCCGACGGCGACACGATCGCGCGTCGGGTATCGGGGTTCGCTTATGCTGTGTACGCGTCCCACGACTACCTCGCGTCGCACGACCCTGAGGGAAAACCTGCGGAGTGTCGTTGGGTCGGGTGGGACGAGAACGGTCCGTACCCGACCGCGCTCAAGGACGAGCGCTTTCCCGAGGTGCCGGTCCATGGGCGACTTGGAGGGATTCCGACTCAGCTCGAGGCGACGGCCCAGGGTCTGGGGCTGGCCGCCTTACCGTGTTTCCTCGCGGATCCGCAGGGGCGTCTATGCCGGATCAGTGAGCCGCTCGAAGCCACCGCGGTGTACGTCCTTCGGCATCCCGACCATCGCTCGACACCACGTGTACGGGCGTTCTATGAACACGTGCGAGCCGCGCTCGAGCGCGGTTCTCCGCAGCTCGAGGGACGGTGCTCAAAAGGCGCTGCCTCGAGCTGAGCGCGGGCACCGTGAGCTTGGCTCCGCCCGTCGAGTAGGCCGCTCTTGCCAGCCTCCCTCGCGGCGGTAGGGTCCGCGTGGGAACCCAAGGAGAATGCACAGCTACCGTATCGTCAGCTCTGCCGCAGCAGTGCTCTTCACCATCCTGTGCCTCGAGCTGCTGTTCACGCCGGACTCCATCTTCGATCTGCTGGACATCGAAGGCCACGCCTCAACGATTATTCTGGGGCGACGCGCGGCGATGCTGTTTCTCGGAATGGCGACGATGGCGTGGTCGTCTCGCCACGCTGAGCACTCACCGGGTCGTACCGCAGTCACACGCGGCATGGTGGTCGCCCTGCTGGCGCTCGCCGTCTTGGGCACGGCGGAGTTCATCTCGGGCAATGTCGGCTCGGGCATCTTCGTCGCTGTTGCGGGCGAGGTCGCTTTCGTAACCGGGTTCGTGCTAGCCGAGCGTCGGAGCTGACTCAGCCCTGGCCCGGCTCTTCTTCGACCTCGCTGGCCAGAAGGCGCCGCACACTGATATCGAGGTCACCGCCCGCCACCCGCATGATGCTGAGAACTCTCCGCTGCCGACCCGCAAGCGATTCATCAGCGCCTTACGAGTTTCCCGTAGCAGGGCTTTGCGTGCGTTCTCGATCCAAGCGGAACGCTGTGGTTCGGTGCTCGGGATGCAGGGCACCGACTTGGTCGATGTTGAGCCCATGCAGTACCTGGTGGCACAGGAGGTCGCGCGCTCAGGGGGGAGGGCTGTAAACGCGTCCTGCCGCGGGTCTTTGAACGACCGCCTCGCGTGCGCCGTTGGGGTACCGACGGTCCTCCGGTTTCGTTCAGACTCGAGCCCTCCGTCGACTCCGGCCGAGGGCTTCGCCGTGGGCGGTCACGAAGGACGGGTGGGTTCGAGGGATCCCAGCCGCATCATGACCACGAGGCAGTCGGCACCGTGCCACGGAGACTCTTCGATCTTGGAGGTCTCGATCTGGGCACCCGCGAGCTCGGCCGCCTTGGTGATCCACCCGAACAGCAGCGTCCCGTGCAACACTTCCATGTCGTCGTATCCCTGCACGACGACCCGCACCGTGTTGCCATCGACGTGCACGTTGATCTCCCCGAAGTTGAAGTGGGCGGACCAGATCGTGGCCATGCCGCGGAGGGTTTGAAGGGGATCGCCTGGGTGTAGGAAGACGCTGTGAGCGCCCTCTAGTGCCGTCTTGGCACCGAACTCGCCCATGGCGCGGGCGGCCTCGTTCGTACCGCCTTGGATGTGCCGATGGTTGAGGAGGAGCACTCGTCGAAAGTGGTCGAGCGGGTACCAGTTGGACAGGAGCACCCGCTGATCGATGAGCTCCAGGTCTGAGGGATCCAATCCCTGGAGGCGGTTGTCGCTACGAGCAACCCGCAGCGACTTCACGAGCCCGACGAGATCGATGCCCTTGATGAGTCGGCCCGCTCCCATCTTTGTATTCTGTCACGGTTCTTCACCAGAGGACCGCGGTTTCAGGCGCTTGGGCCGGTCCCAAGTGGTCCCGGGGCGGGCCCGCGCATCCGCCCGTGGGCCCCGCCGCGGCATGCGAATCCGCTTCGGGACCGTGCCATCTCAGCGGGTGCGCTGCGGGTCACTCGGCGGTGTTCGCGAACGGCTCTACGGGGCGGCACGGCTGGGTTTTTTCGCACTTCATTTTGCCTGAACTCCCGCCGCTGCGTCGCTCGTCTATGCGGAGACCGAGCTCACGACAACGCCCGCCGCGGCACACACCGGGGCGGGCTTCGGAGCAACGAGCGCGTTCTAGTCGTGCAGCTTTACGTACTCGAAGTCGAGCTCTTTGCCGTCAAGGCCCTTGCTGGGCGGCGCGATCCAGTTGGCGAACTGACCCGGCTCATGACAAGGCTTCATGATGCTGAGCAGATAGTCGTTGTCCGCGGGGGTGAGGACCCACTTCTGCTTGTTGGCCTCCCACTGATCTTCGCTGATGAGGTTGCCCTCGGGGTCGAAGTGGTGGTCGGCGTAGATGCCCTGGTGGCGGTGGAACCGACGGCTGGGCAGGCTGAGCACGGTGTCGCAGCCTTCCTCTTCGATGGTCTTGTTCCAGCGCTTGAGGGCGCGCTCGCAGTCCTTGATGTACTGGTCGCGAAGGACCTCGTTCATCGCGTTGCGAAGCGGCACATCCTTCTCGTTGAGGGAGCCGTCCTCGACGACAGGCAGCCGGTAGGTGCCAGTCATCGCCTTATGGTCCTCATATCGGCCTTCGCGGAAGCGACCCTTGAGGCCGGATGCGAAGAAGGTGGAGGCGTTGCTGCTGATCTCGCCGCCGAACAGGTCGAGGCTGTAGGTGAACCAGTAGTTGATGGTTCGTTGGATGAGGTCGAAGTCGATTCCGCCCTGGTTGCGGACGTCACCGTTGGGGTCGAGCTTCTCGAGTTGCGCGGTGCGCTTGATGATGCGGCCCAAGCCAGTCTCGCCGACGAAGAGGTGATGGGCCTCTTCGGTGAGCATGAACTGAGTGGTCCGTGCGAGGGGGTCGAAGCCCGACTCGGCCAGCGCCGCGAGCTGATACTTGCCGTCGCGGTCGGTGAACATGGTGAACGCGAAGAAGCTCAGCCAGTGATCGCAGGGCTGGTTGAACGCGCCCAGAATGCGGGGCTTGTCCTCGTCGCCGCTGCGGCGGTTGAGCAACTCGTCCGCCTCGTCCCGACCGTCGCGGCCGAAGTACTTGTGAAGCAGGTAGACCATCGCCCACAGGTGGCGTCCTTCTTCGACGTTCACCTGGAACAGGTTGCGCAGGTCGTAGAGGCTGGGCGCGGTGTGCCCCAGGAGGCGCTGCTGCTCGACACTGGCAGGCTCGGTGTCGGCCTGGGTGACGATGATGCGACGCAGGGCGTTGCGGTGCTCACCGGGGACGTCCATCCAGGCGGGAGCGCCGGCATCGTCGCCACACTTGACGGTGGGCTCAGCGTCGTTGGGCTTGAGGAAGATACCCCAACGGTAGTCGGGCATCTTGACGTGGCCGTAGTTGGCCCAGCCGCCGGCCTCAACCGAGATGGCGGTTCGTAGGTAAACCGGCTTGTCCGCGAAGTCGGTGGGCCCCATGTCGTTCCACCACTCGAGGTAGTTGGGGAGCCAACGCTCGAGCGCGCGCTGGAGCTTGGGGTCGTCACTCAACCCGACGTTGTTCGGGATCTTGGCCGTCAGGTCGACGCTGTTGCTGGTCGGTGTAGTCATTGCGAGTGCTCCAGAAGTGTTGAGTTAGACGCGGCGCCAGTCGAAGGCGGGGCGTTCGGGACGGCCGTACATCGTGAGTGCGCCCTCGGGGCCGGTGGCGTTGGGGCGGATGAAGATCCAGTTCTGCCACGCGCTGAGTCGGGCGTAGATCTTGGAGTCGGGCGTTTCGGGGCCGACGAAGCGGAGGTTCTGCTCCATGCCCGTGAGTGCGTCGGGGCTGAGGCTGACGCGCTCCTCGATTGCGATTCGGATGTCGTCGTCCCAGTCGATGTCGTCGAGCAACATCGTGGTGAGTCCGGCCTCGTCGGCATCTTCGGGCTCGAGGAGGTCGCGGCGCCCGGTGAGGGCTTCGGCCTTGTCGGGTTCGCCGTACAAGCGCGCTTGGATCCGCGTGAGGCCGGTGTTCATCGGAAGTGCACCTTCGTTGAGGTCGCCCATACCGACGTGAACGACGTTGTCCGGGTCGTCCAACAAATAGAACCTGTCGGCCGCAAGAGCGAGCTCCAAGAGGTTTCCTGCGAACGCGGTGCCGGCATCGCCAAGGGCGAAGAACGAGCGGCTGGTGTTGTCCATGCGGCGGAGCACGCGGCCCATGTGCAGGAGCACTTCGCGGACGAACCAGTGGTCCCGGGTCTTCACGAGCGCGGCGTCATGGGCGACCACGCGCTGCGCGTCACCTTTGGCGCGCACGACGATCATCCCGACGTTGGGGTGGTTGCAACGCAGCTGCAGCAGCGCGTCGTCGAACTCGCGATAGGCACGGAGCGCCCACAGCTGGTCACCGGCGCCGTGCATCGCTTCGGCTCCACGCTCGGCGAGCGCGACGTCCTCGGCGGTAGGGCCTTCGATGGTCAGCGTTGCGGTGCGAGCCTTGTCGTCCCACGTGACCTCGACGCTGGAGTATTTGCGGCCTGAGTCGGTCTCTTCGACTGCGAGCTTGCCGAGCTTCACGCCTTCGCGCGTGCCGGTGGCGAGGTCAGTCGTTTCGGAGATGATCGTTTCGCAGCGCGCGGCGATCTTCGTATCGAACTTGGAGCGCGGGAACACGTCGTCGACCAGGTTCCACTGGACGGCACGCTTGCCTCGCATGCCTTCTGCCATCGTGGAGAAGACGTCCGCGCGGTCGCGACGGATGCGGCGTTTGTCGACCAAGCGGGTGAGGCCACCGGTGCCGGGCAAGACGCCGAGCAGCGGTACCTCAGGCAGGCTGACCGCCGAGTTGCCGTCGTCCTGCAGGTAGATCTCCTTGCAGGCCAGCGCGAGCTCGTAGCCCCCTCCAGCCGTCGTTCCGTTGCACGCGGCGATGTAGACCTGGGCGCTGGCTTCGGTGGCTTCTTCGATCTCGCACCGAGTCTCGTTGGTGAACTTGCAGAAGTTCACCTTCCACCCGTGGGTGCTGGTGCCGAGCATGTGGATGTTGGCGCCAGCGCAGAACACCTTCTCGTTGGCGGAGGTCATCACGACCACGCGTACTTCGGGGTGCTCAAACCGCATCCGGCGAACGATGTCGGCCAGCTCAACGTCGACACCGAGGTCGTACGAGTTGAGCTTGAGCTCGTAGTCACTTCGAAGGCCGCCGTTCGGATCGACATCCATTGCGACGCGGGCGATCGCCCCGTCGTACGAGACTTTCCAGTGTCGGTACGACGCCGGATCGACCTCGAAGTCAACGTTCACGTCCGTGTTCGATGAGGATCCCATTCGTCGAAAATGCTAGCCGAAACGCCCCAGCTGAAAACGTGTGCAAACCGGGTGGACCCCGTGCGACGCATCGTGCGTCGTCGCACGGTGGGTAGAGCACGGAACATGTCCTCAGGCGTCCCCGTGTAAACGCGCTGGTTGAAGAGCTGAAGCCGCGCGCGTGCGAACCAACGCCGCCCGAATTTGTTTCGGACATCGCGGTCGTCGTGCAGGCTCAGCACAGCGCATCCGCACGCGTGAGAGCTCTCTCGGGTCGACGGAGTGCGACGTGCCGCGCATCGCCTGGCCCACTGAGGTTCTGGAGATGTCGGCGCTGATGTCGTGGACTCGGGACGGATGAGGGCCCGCCATGGGATCGCTCGCATCGCACACGTGACTGAACCGCGAGCGGATGTCGCGGTCTCAGTGTCTTTGTTCGACGGGAACGCACCGTGCCCTGCGAACAGGGCTCGGTGCTTCGGCGATCAGGCGCCGCCCGGAGGGGGCAGGCTGGATGCGGCCGGGCGCGGTGTCCCGGCAGGAGCGGCGGCAGTCGGTCGAGGCGCCTTCGCGCTGCCCCCCATCTTGCATTCGCCCTCGAGGGTGCCGCCTTCTTCGATGTGAAGTGCGCGGACCGAGATGTCGCCGATGACCTGTCCCGAGGATGAGATCTCGAGACGGCCCGTCGCGCTCACGCGGCCTTCAACCTTGCCAAGGATCTTGACGTTGGGCCCGGAGACATCGCCCTTGATGAGCGCATCGTCCAACACCGTGATCTCGCCACCGGCGTTGACGTCGCCCTCAATCGCCCCCGCGATCGTGAGTGACGAGGCAGTGGTGATGCTGCCTTTGATGGTGGTGTCCTCGGTGATGTAGTTCTGCGGGTTCGTCACGTCGGTTCGGCCTCGGCGCAATCTTCGTCGGACGTGCCGCGGTACGCAACCACCTAGGTGAAGCTAGGTGACTCCGTAGGTCCGCAATGCTCGAGCCCGAAACCGCGCTCGTGCGGAACGAGCCCACACGATGGCCCCGAATGTAAGCAGAAACACCGGAAAGACACACATGGCGAGGAGAAGGGAGCCGGTCGCGAACGCAAGGTTCTCGGCCTGCTCGCGGGCTCGGACGAGCGGTGGCGCGCCCGGGTCGGTCTGCGTCCGGACAAGCTCGAGCGGTTTGTGGCGGCCCAGCCACACCAGAACTTGGTCTCCGGGTCGCCCGGTGGGGCTGCGGGTTTCGTGGAGCTCTGCGCGGCGCCACAGAAGGATGTCCGCGGGGCCAAGTGCGACCGGCTCGGATTCCTCGTCCGGCTTGGGGATGCCGCCCGCCTTTCTCCCGTGTTTCGTTTCGAGCATCGTGGTGAGCCGATCCCGGCCCTCCGAACTGAGCACGGCCCAGGCGGCCTCCGCCGGGGGATCGACGACCCACTCCCGGGGCAGAACCGTCGCGTCTCGGATTGTGACTGTGCCCTGCTCGGGCAAACCCACACGCTCGACCTCCGCCAGGGTCCCGATGTGCTCGCCTGCGGCGACGGCCGACAGTGCCGCGAGACCTTCGGCGGGCTTGGAGTCACCAAACGCGAACTGGGCCGCTCCGATGAGCAGCCCGGGAACGACGATGAGCCCCGTGGTGAGCGCGAGCAGCAGGAGGACGGGCTGCTCGGCGGGTGCGGGCGGCAAGCCTCGCGAGCGTTCGAAGTCGACGTTGGCCCTGCCATCGATGCCCAAGACGAACGCGAGGCGCTCACCGGGCGGTCGAGCGATGCGAACGCGGACACGCTCGCCATGGGCCAGGAGATGCTGCCAGTGCGGCGGCACATGAAGTCGCTGCTCGCCGACGAACCATCGCGCGTGGGGGGCTTCCGACTGGCGAGGCTCTTCGTCATCCTCGAAGGCGACGAACTCCACCGTGCCCTCCAGGATATCGACCGTGGGTTGCCGCTGAGGCTTGGTCCGATGGACGACGGCGAGGATAACCTCGGCGATCAGCAAGACCGCAGCCAGAGAGAATCCCGCCACGACCTTGCCGCCATCGAGCAGGCTGAGCACCGCGGTGAGAGTGAAGAGGGTGACGAAGAATCCAATGAGCCCGCGACGCCGACCCAGCAGGCCTCGGTCGCGCCGTCGTTCGGCTGCGTAGTGCTCGCGCTCGGCGGCGCTGAGGACCTCGTGTGTGGAGAGCGCGAGGCTCAGAGCTTGTCCTTGAGGGACTGCATCGAAGACTTGAGTTCGCCAAACAGACCCTTGAGTTGCTCGGCCGCCGTGTCGGTGACCTGCTCGAGCGTCTGTTCTGCGGTCTTGAGCTTCTCTTTCACCCCCGGCTCCATCTTCTGCCAAGTCTCCTTAGCCTCGGCAGAGACTTCGGTGGCGGCTCCCGAGAGGCGCTCGCCCAGGTCTCCGGCCATCGTCTTGAGTTCACCGAGGCCGTCTTCGAGCTGTCCCAGGAGTTCTTTCTTGGCTTTGGGCTCCGTGGTTTCGGCGTCGTCGGACGGGGTCTCTTCGGCTTCGCTCATCGCGTTTCGAAGCATAGCTCGCCCCTGGCGCCGGCGCACGGCGACCGCATCGTGAGCGGCGAGCCCGTAGAAAACCGCGCGATTGCGCCGATTCGTGTGGGTGTGGTGTGTCGTTTCGTTGGGGTCTCGGCCTCGGTTTCGGACACACTGAGGGTCCGGTGGGCCGAATCCTCTCTTTCATGTTCGTGTGTTCTGTTGCCCCGACGCTTGCCTGTTCGGGCTCGGTCTCTGAGCCGAGCGGTCCAGGAGCCACGGTGCCCCGAGCGGCGGACCCCAGTGCAACCGGAACGACAACCTCCGCGAGCCTGTCCCAGGATGAAGTGCGGAACCTGGTCCGCGTGCACAACGAAGCTCGGGCTGCCGTCGGTGCGCCGCCGCTCGCATGGTCCAGCACCGTGGCCGCGACGGCGGAGGCTTGGGCGGGCGAGCTTGCCTCTCGTGGCTGCGACCTCGAACACAGCACCGGCGGTCCCTATGGTGAGAACCTGTATTGGAGCAGCGCTCCGCAGAGCCCACAGGCGGTGGTGGGGTCGTGGACCGACGAGGCGGCGCACTACAACGCGCGCAAGAATAGGTGCGCGCGAGGGGAGGTGTGCGGTCACTATACGCAGGTGGTCTGGGCCGACTCTCGCAACGTCGGCTGCGCGATGGCGTCGTGTGGCACAGCCCAGGTGTGGGTGTGCAACTACGACCCTCCGGGCAACTTCGTCGGACAGCGGCCGTTTTGACGCGCGGGCCCGGGCCCTACTCCGCGAGCGGGGTTGCGGAGAAGGAGGCCACGTCTCCGGCCCCGATCCAGCCGGTTTCGTCGTCGCCGGAGCGGACTTCCATGAGCAGCGATCCTGTGACTTCGTCTTCGCCGAAGCCGGCGGTGACGATCACGTCTTGGAGTTGTGCGCCCTCAAAGGCAAAGTCCGAGGTCGCCAGCGTTCCTTCGTGGGCCGCGAAGTCGATCGAACGGTAGAGCGACGGCGTTCCGTCTTCGGAAAACTCGTGTTCGGCCGCGATCTTCCGGACCGTCGCATCCCACGTCTCCGCGAAAAGGCCGTCTTCGGTTGAAAACGAGATGGCGGTGTCGATCTCCAGATGATTCGAACAGGGCGCGCCTCCTTCTTGTCCGTTGGGGTACTGCCCGGCCAGTTCCACCTCGACGAGCCGGACTTCGCCGCCGTCGTGCGTCACCGTGAGCGAGAGCGCAGAGCTCGTCTCCGCGTGGGCAACGCTGATCGGTCCGTCGTTTGGCCGCCAGGTCAGCTCGCCTGCGTAGCTCGCCTCGATTGAGCCCAGGATGTCCGCGGCGCTTCGCTCGAAGCCTGCGGGGACGACGGACAGGTCGGTGAGCACGGTGATCGTTTGCTCGCCGCATCCGCGCGGATCATCGTCGACGCTCGGATCCTCGCAGCTTCCATCGTCGGGGCAGATGGGGCTGTCCTGCTTTTCTTCGTCGCAACCCCCGATCATCGGGAGGGTCGCCATCAGGCAGATGGCGCAACGACGTCTCCAAGTCATTAATCTCATTCGTGGAGCGTAGCTGGGATTCCGAAGTGCGCACGGACTCGTCGTCCGTCCTCGCTGGAGTTTGCTCCCGAAGAAATCTGGGAACGATCGGGCGACCCCGACAACTACCGTCGGAGGTACGAAGACGAACTCAATCTCGGGGATGACCCCGGACGACATCCCACTCGTTCGCCAACACGGCATATGTATGGCTGTCGATGTAGCCCGCGGGGATCGTATCGCAGCCCTCAAACCATCGGTCAGCGATATGGACCGCTTCGCGTCTCAGACCCAGCTTTTCGCAGACGCGGGCCGAGCGGATGTTGAGGGCGGCGCAATGAATGACGATGCGTCGCAGGCCCCAGCCTCCATCATCTTCGGACCCCAGGGCTGCGCTGATGAGCCCCGCAACGGCTTCACCGCACAGGCCCTGCCCGCGCTCTGCGGCCGCGATCCAGTATCCGATCTCGGCCTGACGACCTTGCGGAACAGGATCGTGAAGGCCCGTTCCCCCGACAAGCTCACCGTCGGAGCGGCGGAACACGCCCATCGCGAAGTCGGGGGCGTCGACCGAGGCGTACCCGCGACGACAATCCCTCAGGAACGCGAGGGTGTCCGCTTCGTCTCGGTGCGCAAAGGCGGCCCAGGGAAGCCATGGGAGCAGCGCCTTCCGGTCTCGATCGACGGCTTCGAACAGCGCAGGTGCATCCCCAAGCACGTAGCGCCGAACCTCGAGCCGTTCGGTGAAGAAGGGCCCAGGCAGCGGGGAGGGGGCCGCCCACCGTTGGGCGTCCATCAGCCCTTACCCACAAGCCAGGCGACGAGCTCGATGTGGGCTGTCTGGGGCAGAGTGTCGAACGCGCGGCACTGGATGAGGTTGTACGCGCCGTCGCTTCCGGTCAGGACCTGGAGGTCCTCGTGCAGGGAGGCGGGGCTGCAGCTCATGATGTGCAGACGCGGGGCCTTGAGTGTGTTGAGCTGCCCGCAGACGTCCGCACCCAAGCCCCCACGGGGCGGGTTGGCGACGACAAGGTCGGGCTTGCGGTGGGGGTGATGCGGGTCGGCGAGGATCGGCGCGAGGAAGTCCTCGACCAGCTCGGGCTTGATGCCGAGGGCTCGCGCGCTCTCGGGGTAGGACTCGCACGGCACGACGACCTCGAAGCGTTCGCGCATGAGCTTGGTCGTGATGCCGGCTCCTGCGTAGAGGTCAAGTGCGACACGACCGTGTGGAAAACCGCCGGCGGGGACGCGGACCAGGTCGTGGTAGGCGAGGGCGGCGGTCTTGGGGTTGGGCTGCAGGAAGCCCTGTGGGCCGACGTGCACCAGCTCGTTGCAGAGCTCGATCGCGAGGGTTTGGCGACCGCGAAGAGGGCGGATGGTGACGCCCCGCATGTCGTTTCCACGCCCCGAGTGCACGCCCCAGGCAACACCGGCCGGAAGCTCGAGCCGCTCGGCGATGCGGTGCGCCAACGTGGCGAGCGGATCGGCGGTGATGATCGCGACGAGGACGTTGCCGCGGCCGTCGGTCTTGAGCCACGCGTAACGGAGGTCACCGCTCTCGTCGAGTTCGTCGTAGGCCGCTGCGCCCAGGTCGTTGGCCACGGCGACGAGCTCTGCGCAGGCCGCGGTGATGTCGGGGTGATCGACGAGACAGCCTGACATGTCGGCGACGTTGTGCGTGCCCCGCATGAAGCTGCCGAGCACCAGGGACCTCGCCTCGCCCGCGAACACACGTTTGGCGGACCAGCGGTAGTGCAGACCGTCATCGTCGCTCGAGACGACCCGATCGACGCAGAGGTCGTAGTGCATCTTGAGCTCGCCGACCTTGAGCTCGCGCTGAGCGGGGACGTCCATCTCCATGACCGCGCATCCATTGCAGCGGCCGTGGTGTTTGCACGGCGCGGGACGGCGGCCGGCGTGGGTGTTGCGCCGCGTGATGACCGAGCCGTGGGCGCGCAGGCGCTGCCGGCTGACGTAGTCCAGCTTGACGTCTCCCGTCTCGCCCGGGAGCAGGCCGGCAACGTGGACCTCCCTACCCTCGTGCTGGGCGATGCCGTCGCCGTGACGCGAGAGGGATTCCGCGCAAACCGTGATCGTGTCGCCAGGCTTCATGTGCGAGCGACGACCATACCGGTCTGCTGCAGATGATTGAAGTAGTCGGGATAGGTTTTGCCCACGCACTCGGGGTCGCGGATCCCCACGTGACCCGCCATCGCGAAGGCCATGGCCACGCGATGGTCGTCGTAGGTGTCGATCTCGACCCCTGAGCGCACACCCGCGCCTGGGGGGCGGATCGTGAGTCCATCCGGATGCTCGTCCACTTCGGCGCCTAGTTTTCGGAGCTCAGTCGCGGCTACGGCAAGGCGGTCGCTCTCGTGGTGCCGGAGGATCTCGACGCCGCGGATCTCCGTGGGTGCCTCGGCGAAGAGCGCTGCGACGGCCAGGGTGAGCGTCATGTCGGGCATGTCGGTGAGGTCAAATGCCCCACCACGCAGGGTGCCGGTGCCCTCGACGGTGGTCCGGGTCTCCGTCTGTGAGACCCGAGCTCCAAGGACCTCGAGGACCTCGGGGAATCGGGCGTCGCCCTGCAGGCTCGCGCTGCCGAGCTGAGCCGTTGCCTTACCACCGTGGATCGCGGCGAGGGTGAGAGGGTAGCTGGCGGCCGATGCATCGGGCTCGATCGTGTACGTCTGAGCTTCGAGGGAGCACGGCTCGATGTGCAATGTGTTGCCGTTCCACGAGCCGCGTCCACCAAAGGCCTCGAGCACGCGCAGCGTCATGTCGACGTAGGGGCGGGCGGGCGTGCCCTGCTCGAGCACGATGTCGACAGGACCGGCGGCGAGCGTGGCCGCGACCGCGAGTCCCGAGACGAACTGAGAACTTGCGGGCCGGCTCAAGCGGACCTCGCCGCCGTGCAAACCGTCGGTCGGGTGGATGCGCAGGGGAAGGAATCCTTCTTCGCCGAGGCAGTGCAACTCGGCGCCCATCGAGCGGAGACCGTCGATGAGCATCGCCATCGGGCGCTCGCGCATTCGTGGTGTTCCGTCCATGGTCGCGCCAACGTTGCTCCCGGCCAGCGCGGGCAGGAGAAAGCGCGCGACCGTGCCGGCCGTTCCCACGAAGAGCTCGGGGGCCTCGTCGGTCGACAGACGCCCTCCGGATCCTGGGACGACAAGCGCTCCGTCTCTCTCTTCGACCGCGACACCCAGCGCGCTCAAGCACGCCCGCATGTGTCGGGTGTCATCGGCGTCGAGCCATCCGCGGAGGGTCGATGTGCCGCGCGCGATGGAGGCGAACAGCAGTGCCCGATTGGTGATGCTCTTGGAACCGGGGAGCGGGAGCGCCCAGTCGAGGTTCGTCGGCGGCTGCAGCTGAACGACCTGCGTCATGCAGGTGCAGGGTACTCAGGGCTCGGACAGGGTCGCAATTGCAATGCGTGTGAAACCGGCCTTCTTGATCGTATCCATGACCTCCACGACTCGCCCGTGCTCGACGGACTGGTCGGCCTGGATGACGATGCTTGCGTGAGGGGACCCAGCCGCGAACTTCTCGAGTTCGGCCCGCAACGCGACGGTGGCGACTGCTCCGTCGTTGATGAAGACCTGGCTTGGCGTAACGCTCACCGCGATTCGGGACAAGGCGGGTGCGGCCGCGGGTCTTGGGAGCTGGATCTCTACGGCGTTCGCGGTCACCACCGTGTGTTCGAAGGCTCGTAGCCGTTCGTCGATGCGCTCGAGTCGGGCCTCGATCCGGTCCAGCTGGTCCAGCTGGTCCCCGGGTGGCTGTGGCGTATCGGCGTTGCAGCCGAACAGGGCGAGCGCCAGGACGCAGGTGTGTGCGCGGGAGACCACGGTTCGAGGCGTATCACGATGCGGCCGCTCAGTTGTTCGAAGCACGCCCCGGTCGGTCACCGGACCGGTCGTGTCGCAACTTCGACCGTCTCGAACCCCGCGGCCTTGATCGCCTCGAGGGCTTTGGCCAATCGCTTCTCGGGAACCGTGGCGTCGGCCTGGACCGCGACCGTGGCATCCGGATATCGCTTGGCAAGGGCTTGAAGTTGGGGGCGGAGCTGGGCTGGCTCAACCGATTTTCCGCGCACGAAGAGTTTCGCGGGGGTGACCGTGACGGAGAGCGTCATGAGCGTGGCCTGGGGACCGATGCGGGGAGACTCAGCGGCCGGTCGGCGCGGGGAGACACTCGACGGTTCGGCGGGGGCCGTTGTTCGCAGCTTGTTGGCCGCGGCTTGCTGTGTCGGCGGAGGCCCTTCGACTGGCCGGGAGCAACTCGCGGCGCCGAGGAGCGAGGTCGCAAGAACGACGCGGAACAGCATCGCCAACGCGTAACATGTACTGCTCGTGCGTTGGCATGCACCCCGGCCGAACTGGAGGCGTCGGGGGGTCGACGGGGAGCGTTGCGAACTCAACTGGGGCTGAGCTTGCCCAAGACGCAGAGGCGGCCCTCGAGATGCTGCGAAGCATCCTCAGATCGACGGGGGTCGTGTCGGTGAGATCGGCCATAGCGAGGGGGGGCGCTCGGGCCCCGTGTCGCTTCCACGGACGCGAGGGTGGCCTTCGTCGTGATGATGGCAGGGCCGGGGGGTCCAGGGGATCAGGTCATTCGCAAGCAAGCCGTCGAACTCGTCCGCGCCTCTGGTGCTTCGCAGGCGCAACTCGAAGCGGTTCAGGCCGAGCAAGATGCCACCATCGACGCGATCCTGGCGGCAAACACCATCGAGGAGGCACAGACGACGGTTCCAGCCAGCGCGGCGTCGAGCGTCTCGCCCTGGCTCATGGGCTTCGTTCGCTACGACCCCGCGCCCGCACTGAAGGCTGTCCAATGCCCGGTCTTGGTCCTCCAGGGGGACCTGGATCTTCAAGTGCTGCCCGAGCAAGACCTCGCTGCGATCCGCATCGCACTGCAACCCAACGACCGCGTCCACGCCGTCCGGTTTCCGGGGCTGAACCACCTCTTTCAGGCTGCCAAGACGGGATTGCCCACCGAGTACGGTGCGATCGAGCAGACACTCGAGCCCGAAGTGCTCACCACGATGAGCGACTGGCTGAACCAAGTCGTCGCTCCCTGAGCGCTGTCGGCCGTTCTAGCCGCGGTCGTGAATCCAGCGGCGGGCGACGTCGGCTTCGCAGTAGGTCTCGCAGTACAACGACGTCTCCACACGACTCGTGTCCGGGTCGTCGTGGATCGCGGACCTGTCCTCGTCCTCCGTCGTCTCGCAGTAGACTCCCACGAGGAACTCACCGCCCTCGTCCGCGACCGTGCGCCTCATCTGTCGGATGAGGCGGTCCTCGACGTTGCAGTACAGCGCTCGTTCGACGAGGCTGCTGCCATCGAGCGTGCTGTCTTCGCTGTCGGAGACGAAGCCGATGATCCGCGCGTCGTCCGGCACCGCGTCGACGGACTCCACTTCATCGGCCTCGACCACAGGCGGGAAGCTCTCGCCTTCGTAGTCCGATCTGCATCCGGCCAAAAACAGGGCGCTGAGGATGATGGAACCAAGCCGCACGCGTCCCGGTGTTGCAACGGGGGTGCCAGTCCGTTTCGGGGTTCTAGGGGCCTTCTGGGCAGCCAAGGCGTGCTGTGAAATGCACACGTGTGGTGTGGATCGTACACCCCGAGACCGACTGGCGGTTGGCTGAGCGCGGGTCAGCGTGTGCCATCCCAGTCCTCGTAGGCCCACGGCTGCACGTCCTGAGCTTCCAGCGTCTCGAGAAAGGCCACGAGCGCGCGCACATTTCGACCCGAGAAGTCTCGGCCGAGCTGATGCCGAGCCATCAGTCGGACGGCCTCGTCCAAGGTTTCCACGCTCCCATCGTGAAAGTACGGCGCGGTCTTCGAGACGTTGCGAAGCGAGGGCACGACGAACTTCATGCGGTCGCCGGGGTTCTGGGTGACTTCGAAGCGGCCTTGGTCGTCTCGCCTGTCCTCGGGCCAGGGCTCTTCCTCTCCGAGCTTTTCGATCTGGCCTCCGCCGATTCCAGCTCCGCTGTGACAGAAATCGCAGTTGCGGCGGAACAAACGATAGCCCCGGCGCTCGGTCCGGCTCAACGCGTCGCGGTCTCCGTCGAGGTAGGCGTCAAAGCGCGAACGTCGGGGCAACATCCGCTGGTAGTCGGCGAGGGCGCTCGTCACCTGGTCCAGGCTTGGGCCGCCTTCTCCGGGAAACGCGGCGTCGAACAGGTCGTCGTATCCGCGGACATGTTCGAGGATCGCGTCCTCGTCACCACCCATTTCGTCGGCCGCCAACAACGGGCCCGAAGCCTGCTCTTCGAGTGTCGCTGCGCGACCGTCCCAAAACTGGTGGGACTTCAACGCGGCGTTGAACGTCGAAGGCGCGTTGCGTCGCACCGCGGTCTCCTGGTCGCCCACGGAGCGGGCCAGACCGTCAACACCGAACTGGTCCGGTTCGTGGCAGGTCGCGCAGGATGTTTCGCCGCTTGCCGAGAGCCCCGGGTCGAAGAACAGCCGATGACCCAGGCGCATCCGCGCGAACTCGACGTCGTCGAGTGCGGTCGGGTCGGGGTTGTCGATGGACGACACCTGGTTGCAAGCCGAGGCACCGAAGAGGAGGAGCGCAAAACCAGTCCGTCTCACCCCCTGGGCTTACGGGCCGGACTCGTCCGTTGCCTGCCTGGTCTTGCAACGCCCCGTTGCACGGATCCGGTGACACAATTGCCGACTTGCGGACACAACGTAACTGGCTGGAGTTACGGCAGAATTTGCGTGTAGCTCTCGACGATCGCGTCCCAAAGCGCCCGGACGCGCGGTAATTCTAGGGAGACCGACGGAGCGCACAGGAAGAGCGGCGGCAGCTGGACCGGCTCGAACCCCTCCATCGGCACAAGTCCGAGCAGCTCGACGAAGGGCTCCGGCATGAGGCTTGCCCCCATTCCGGCCTGACATGCGGCCCGCAGTCCCGCGAGGTCGTTGGTTCGCAGCACCACCCGTGCGCCGGGGACGGACTCGACGATGTCGTCCACGATCGGGTCCCGGCCGGTGTACGCGAGCCACCGCTGTCGCGCGTCATCGGGGGCGAGTTCGGGCGAGCGCACGATGTACCCGAGCGGGCCGCGGAGCTTCCGCGCCACCACGTCCCCCTTCTCGGGCCGCATCGTTCGAAGCGCAATGTCGGCCTCTCGTTTGTCGAGCGAGAGCACGCGATCTCCCAACTCGAGGACGAAGTCGACGTCGGGGTGTTCGAGCGAGAACGCAGTGATGATCGGCGTGAAGAAGGCCGTGCCCAACTCGGTGGGGGCTGTCACGATGACACGGCCACGAAGGCCGTCACCGTCGAGCAGCGCCTCGTCCAAGCCCAGGCTGACCTCGTTCATCGCGGCCTGTACGCGCTGCACCAAGCGGCGGCCTGGCTCGGCAAGCTCCATGCCCCGGCCGCCGCGGTGAAACAGGGCGATGCCCAGGGAGTCCTCCAGACGCCGGACCCGGCGGCTTACCGTCGAACCGTCGACTCCAAGGGCCCGGGCTGCTCCCGCGACGCTTCGGGCGTCGGCCACCGCCACGACGACGACCAGGTCATCGAAGAGTTCGGGCGTTACGTCTGGGCGTGTGGGCACGTTGCAGCCGACTCTTGCACGCCCGGACGCTGCGCGCACCGTGGCCGCGAGTTTGGCGGCCCAAGACTCGCGATGGCGCTATGCCTCGGGCTGGAGGCGGCCGTAGACGAACTCGAGGAGTGTGCTCGCATCTGCGAGGAGGACCGCTGCTGTCTCGAGGTCACGGAGTCCGGGCTGCGCGCCGCCGCGGATCACCGCAAGGGCCTCGGTTGCTGACTCCATCTTTTCGACGGCCGAGAGCAGCATCTCCGCGTCGTAGTCCCCCGGGGCAGTCTCGGCTGCGGTCTCGTGGGATTCGGGGGCGCTCATCAGCCCTCCAAGGCTAGCGGATGGTTGGCCGTACGCGTCGAGATGGTTCTGGGGGCGGTGTGACTACAGGCGTCCGGTATCGAGGACGCATGCGGACGGACGATGGCGCCGACGCAGGTTCTGTCACTCTGCGCCGGCTCCCAGCGCCCGAAAACGCATCCCCGCGGACCGTGAGCAGGTACTCATCGCAGTCGCCTTGTCCCCAGACGCACGGGTGGCAGCCCCATGGAGGGCGCCGGATCGCAGTGCTGCTCGACCGCGCAGTCGCTGTCGGCTACGCAAGGTGGGGCTCAGCGGACCCGAGGTCGACCGTGTCCGCCACGACGCGCCGAGAATGGACAGCGAGGAGACGACCGGAGAGTTCGAAGCCCCCTCTCGCCGATTCTGGATTGCTGACCGAGACGGTCGGAGCTGGCGGGGAAACGTCCCTGGATTCGGAGCTGGACCTGGGGGGGCTCTCCATCAACCGTTGAGGGGCTGCTCCAGAAGGTCGGGCCGGCCGGTTGCGAATCCCTCGCGCAAGAAACTACGGGCCAGCGTCAGATTCCTGGTTCCTGCGGCGAACTACGGCGCGTGAAGAGAACAAAGAAAAGCATGATCCCAGCAGTGATGCTCGCAGCTGGCTTCGTGCTCACGGCTTGCGCGACAGAGTCGGGAGACGACGCCGTTGAGAACTCGGCCGAGCTTGCGGACGACCTCTCGTTCGAGGTCGCGGACTTGATGTTGCTCGACGAGTTGGCCGATCTCGAGGACGCTGAACCTCGAGAAGGGGCAGGGCCGTCCGCGTCCGAATCGACGGAATTCAACGCAGAGAACTCGGTCAAAGCCGGACTCCAGTGCGGGTTCAACTGTCCCGTCGGAGAGGCGATCCTCTACACAACCTGCAGCTGGTCGTGCGGTAGCTGTGCCAGCCCAGGTTTCGACAACGCCGCCTACTGCAGCCCCGTTCCCGTCATCGCGTCGATCAGCGCTACGCCGAACCCCGTTCCCGTGCCAGCCGGCTCGTTGGGCCAAACCTCCGTTTGCTGGGATCTCGCCAACCTCGCTGGACGAAAGGTCTGGATCAAGGTGAGCGCGAACGGCAACGCGAAGCAGATCTTCAACGGGGAACGTGACGCGGGCCTGACCTGTATTCCGGCACCCTGGATCCAGGAGAACGGTCACTACGTCTTCACGGTGGAAACCGACAGGTATAGCAATAGCGTGATCGCGACCACGACCGTGACAGGCTTCACCGCGCCTGGGACTGGGACTGGGACTGGCACTGGGACTGGGGCCGGAACTGGACCAGGGGACGACTGCGGCCCCGGACATCCCGCATTGTGCCCATAGGAGCTGACTGACTTCGCAGACCAACGGTCGGGAAGTCGAACACCCTGTCGTCCGTCGCCCTGCCACACCGTACGCTTCGGTCTCGTTCCCCGCCCTGTCCTTGCAGGCTACGGCGGGGTTCTCGGCTGTGCTCGTAGGCGGTAGAAGCTCGTATGGCTGTGCCCATCAGGACGAAGCGCATGAACCCTCCTCGGTCCGCTCGCTGGATCGTTCCCGCTCTTCTCCTTTCCGTTGGTTGTGAGGACGACCCTGTCGCCACGGCCGAGTTTGGGGCCTGCGATGCCCAGGAGTCTCCACGCGAGCTCCTGCGCATCGAAGACGCGACGGGGGACTACCGGGCCTTCGATCTCATCGATGCGGTGTCGGTCGCAGCCCCGCATTTCGGAGATGTGGTGCTGGTGGACAACTGTGGGGGGGAACCGCTTCGCTTGAACAAGACCTACGGTCTGTCGAGTGGCGCCGCCTACCTCGGCGGGGAGGTTGTGCTATGCAGCTCGAAATCGGCACTCGAAGGCCCTGGAATCTGGGAGATCCTCATGCACGGGGGCCGCGGAAAGGAACTCGGACTTGGGGAGTACTGTGCTGATGGCCCGGACTCGTCGTTTGGGTTCGTGACGACCGACGAAGGCGTGGTGCAGTACTTGCCAGACGGGTCTTCGCGAAAGGTGCCGCCGCTCTCTGGGGCTTCGCTGACATGGCTGGGAGACGCGGGCGTCGTCCGAGGACGTGATGGTCTCGCTGTCCTTCCGCCCGGGAATGGAGAGGCCATTCTCGTCGATGGGCTCCCACCCATTGAGTTTGTCGTGACCCAAGGCAACGCGTCCTCGTGGGTATTCCTCGCCGCGTATTCGGAGCCCGTCTCGCTGCCAGAGCTCGGCCTCCCCATGCTGTTCGCGCTGGACCTCGAGACCGGAGCTTGGTTCGAGACCATTGAGGTGAGGGGGGATCGGCTAAAAACGCGAAACTCGGTGAGCGTCGAAGCCGGGCTGGCGGCGATCGTGGACACTGGATTGACGCTGTGGCGGCCCGAGTGGGCGGGCCCGCTGGCGGGCAATGTGACGAACGTCCGCGGCGTCACGGTCGTCGATGGTGAGCGGGTGGTCGTGGCTACGGACGATGGACTCCAGCTTCTCAGGGTCCCGCTCGAGCGACCCGAAGACGAAGACGCCGAGCTCGAGATCGTGTGGGCTCGTCCGCTCGCGGACGGCGTGGTGACTGCGACTTCGGCCGGCGTGCCGTGGAAGGATGTTCTCCTTGTGGAGGGCACCGAAGATGTCTGGGCGTATCCTTTAGACGGAGGTGAACCCTATCCATTCCTGCCGTCGCTTGGCTTCCAAGAGTCGTTCTTCCCAACGCTCGGCTACACGCACCTTGGCACGGAGTACGTCACCGCGCTGGCCCGGAACCCTACCGATCGCGAGGACTTCTGGCTCTACCGCAACCGCCTCGGCGGGGAGTTCGAAGTCCTCGATACCGACATTCGCGGGGCGCCGCCCGAGAACTCGCTTGGGTTCATCTCCGAGGAGCGATATCGATGGACCGCGGACCTGGGCCGCATCGTCTATGTCGTTCACGACGGCAACGCGGTGAGCATCCGGCAGCACGTGCTCACCGACTGAGCCCTCGGCGCCGAGGGACGCATGCCCGGGACGACTGCGGACGCGGAGATGCGGGGAGTCATTTCGCCTGTCCGCGGTAGAGCCCCGGCCCGGAGACCCGGACGTGCGGGGCCCAGACCCGCCAAGCGAGGTCGAGGAGGGCGTCGTTGGCCCGCGCGACGCCGCGCCGCTTCAAGAGCCAAACGACGCCGACGGCGAGCATCTGAGCCGAGAAGATGTACAGGAGGGTGATCGGCGGCAGCACGCCGATCCTGAGTATTGCGAGGGCGGTGAGGATGGCGACCGCGACAATGCCCTTGGACTCACCGATTGCTCGCAGACTTGGGGACTGGCGCCGAAGGGTGACGCTGGTGCCTTGAGGCGTGGGCGTGAGGTCGAGCTCGATGCGACTGGTCAGCGGGGAGCACGACGCGAACCCTCGGGACCACCGTCCGCGCAGCACGACCCGCCCCGGTTGACCCTCCGCCCAGCCTGTCACGGTGCCCCCCGCCGTTCGCAGATGGCCCTGACGGAGTTCGAGGACCGCCGGGTGGTCCTCGAAGACGAGCATCGCATCGCGCGGTGAGAGAACGAGTTCGTAGGACCGTTGGTGCAAGGAATCCTGTGAACCGGAGCGAACGCCTCAGCATTCCCGCGTCTCCTGGGGCCGAGGGGTGCTGGGCGTTCAGAAGGGGGACCGGCGGTGGTTCGAAGACAGCGCGAGGCGCGTCACCAGGACATCACCTGCACCGGCGTCGCGCTGGACGAAGTGCTGCCGTCGCCGAGCTGTCCCTCCCCGTTGTCGCCCCAACAGTAGATCGCATCGCTGGTTTCCGCGCAGCTCGAGTACTGACCGGCGGCGACGTCGACCACGTCGGTGAGGCCGACGACCTGAACCATGTCATCCGTGCTGGCGGTCGTGCCGTTGCCCAGCTGCCCCTCGACGTTTCTGCCCCCGCACCAAACCGTGCCGTCCGTGAGGGCCGCACAGGTGTGGAAACTTCCCGCCGCCAGGTGCTCGATGTCGGCGCTCAGTCCGGGGACGACGATCGCACCGCTTCTGGAGAAGCCGTCGCCCCAGCATTTGAGGCCACCCGTATCGGCAATGCCGCAGCTGTGGAGGAGTCCGCCGGTCATCGCCACGATGCCACCGCTGCTGAGGTCGGAGCCTCGGACGCTGGGGTCCCCGTCGGCTGCCAGCGGGATTGGGTAGTTGTCGTACAGCATCCCGCCATCGCCCAGTTGGCCATATTCGTTCTCGCCCCAGCACCACAGCCCGCCGCTGTGGACGACGGCGCAGCTGTGGTTGACGCCGGTGCCGACGGCGATTGCGGGTTCGTCCAGGGCCACGAGGGCTGGGACGGCCGTGTTGCCGAACCCGCCGCTCCCGACCTGTCCGTCTGAGTTGAAGCCCCAGCATTGGACAGACCCCTCGTCCAGTCTCGCGCACGCATGGCTCCCGCCAACCGAGAGGTCGAGGACGCCAGAGTCGAGGCCGACCACAGGACCTGGGCTCACGCTGTCCGCCGCGTTGCCGCGACCGAGCTGGCCGTTCCAGTTTCCGCCCCAACAATGGACCGCCCCTGCGTCACTCAATGCGCAGGTATGGTTTGAGCCGGCATGGATCGCGAGGACGGGCTCCGGGAGGCCTTGGACTGCGACCGGCGACAGGGCGGGGTCGAGGGTGCCGTCCCCTGCCTGTCCGTACTCGTTGGATCCCCAGCACCATGCATTGCCCTCGACGATGGCGCACGCCCGCCCGTGCCCCATCGAGATGCGGTTGGGGACCACTCCGTCGGCTCCGTGGTCCCCCGTGGTTCCGTCGTCACCCGACGAGCCCCCGTCGGAGGAACTGTCGTCCTGGGCCGCGGAGTCGCTGTCCGTACCCTGAGCTTCGCCCGAGGTGTCGCTCGCCGACGACGCCGATGAGAGGCCGGTGGTGCCGGCGGGGCTTCCCCCGCCAAGCGTGGATGATCCTGTGTCTCCGAGGCCGAAGTCGATCGGCTCGACAGGGGTGCCCCCGCACCCGGCCGCGAAGAGTAGGCCCAGCAAGGAGTCGGTCCACCGACACGCACGTGTACTCATGCGGAAGACGACGGAGAATCTTGGGCGTGTAGCGTTTTGTCGCGCTACATCTTCTGGATTGCCCGTCGTGTGTGTTGAGGGGGGATCAATCCGCGCGCAACAAACGGCTAATGCTGACGTCGAGTTGGCTCCGCATGAACCGGACCATGCTCTCGGCTTCGGAGGCCCCCATGCGTAGGCGCTCGGCGAGGTTGGCGCGAAGCTGTTCCAGCAAGGCGTTGCGGATGCGGGACAACGCTCGCGACACGCTCACCCGGTGGCGCCCATCGATCGCCGCGATCTGCTGGACTTCGAGCCCATCGACGTATCGATATCGAAGCAGGGTTCGGTCTCCGGATGCGAGGCTCGCAAACGCGGTCTCGAACGCAGCCTTGAAGTCGTCCCGATACGCGCTCTTGAGGGCGGCTATCTCCGGGTCGGGGGCTGACGAGGCGATCGCCGAGCTGGCGTCGGTGGGACTCTCGACCTCCTGGCCGCGTGAGCGGAACTCGTCGAGGAGCATGCGGTGGGCAACCACACGCACCCAGTTACGGAGTTCACCGCGGCCGGAGAATGCCGCGATTCGGGGTGGTTTGTCCTCGGCCGAAGTCAGCAGACGGTCGCGAAATCGCTGGAGGAACTCGTCCTCATCGGCGGGCGGACCCTTGTGTCGCAGGACCCGCTTGGCTTCGGGTACATACGTGCGTTCGAAGATGCGCAGCGCGGCGGGGGAGCCGAGTTTGCAGCCACACGTCAGCCACAGCTCGTCCACGCGTAGCCCCTCGAGTGCGCCGATGGGGTCGCCATGGCGACTCAGGAGCTGGCCAACATGGTGCACGAAAACGTCGTCATCGAGATCGACCTCTCCACGGAGGTCGCCGGCCCGAACGGGCAGCCCCCGGAGTCGCTCTTCGAGGTCCGCCGTGAGTTCGATGTCCGCGTCCGGGCCCAGGCCTCGGACCCATGCCGCCGCCAGCGGCCTATGATTGGAGCCCGGCATCCGAGTCTCACTATGACATGTCCCGACGAGAACCTGCTGGTTGAGTTTGTGGCCAGTGCCTTGGAAGACGCCGAGGTTCGGCGGGTCGAGGACCATCTCGATGCATGTCACCAATGCCGTGCGACGCTGGTTCAGCTCGCGCGCCTCATCGAGCCCGCGTCCGATGTCTCCACGGCGAGGGACCATGAAGAAGAACGCGAGCCAGGGTGGATGCTCGATGGTGTGGCGCAGGGGCGGTACCTTCCGCAGCGCGTGTTGGGGGCAGGGGGCATGAGCCTGGTCTACGCTGGAACCGACACCGCGTTACATCGTCCGGTCGCGATCAAGGTGATGCTGGATGCTCCCGCGTCGGCGGCCGCACGCTTGCTCGAGGAGGCGCAGGTCCTCGCAGGTCTGTCCCATTCCAACATTGTTCCCGTGTTCGATGTCGAGTCCACGACGGGGCACGCGTTCCTGATCGAGGAACTGGTGGACGGGGGCTCGCTGCGAACGTGGCTCTCGCAGCAGCCCCGCTCCACCCGAGACGTGCTCGAGGTCTTGGCAGGGGCCGCACGTGGACTCGCGGCTGCACACGCTGCAGGGGTTGTGCATCGCGACGTCACGCCGGGAAACATTCTGGTGGGAGACGACGGCCGGGCTCGGGTCGCCGACTTCGGTCTCGCTTCACTCCGCGACCACGAGCGAGCTTCCGCCCTCGACGCCTCCAGCAGAGGGACCGGCGAGCAAGGCGAACTCCGCGGCACGCCTGGCTATATCGCACCCGAGGTGCTGAAACTCGGGCAGGGAGGACCGGCGGCGGATCAGTACGGGCTCGGGATGGTCGGAAGCGAGGTACTCACCGGTCGACAGGACGTACCGGCCGCGGTGTGGAAGGTCTTGAGCCGCGCCAAGGCCGAGAGCCCCGAGCAGCGCTTCGCATCGATGGCCGGTCTTGCGTCCGCGCTGAGCGAGGCGGCACGGTCCCCAAGGCGCTCCCGGTGGATCGCGGTCTCCGCGGTCGTTTCGGTCGCCGCGATCGGGCTCGCATCATGGGTCGTACCCGATACACCACGGCCGTGCTTGGATGCGCCCGCGCCCGTCTCGGACACCGATGTCGAGGTCTTCGATGCCCTTGCGGAGGTCCACATCTCGTCGTGGGGAGAGGTGCAGGGCAGGCTGTGTACGGCGGCGATACCCGACGACATCTTCGACCGCCGCTGGGAGTGCCTGCGCCGGTTTCGTGAGCGCCTCGAAGCCTTGGCCGAACGGGTCGATGGATCGAACATCGGGTCCTTCGTCGTTTCGCTGGAAGCCTTGGGGGATCCGGTGAGCTGCGAGGACGATGAGCGACTCATCCACTGGGCGGCCCTTCCCCCCAATCCGCTTCGCGATCGTGTGGATGCGTTGAGGACCGAGTTGATCGGGGTCGAGGCTGACATCGATAGCCAAGGCTTCGGCTCGATCGAAGCGCGGCTGGACAGCCTCGTCCAGCAGGTGCGCGAGCTGGGGTATGCCCCATTGCTTGCCGAGGTCCTCATTGCTTGGGGGCGGCACCAGCGAGCCGCCGGTCACGTCCCCGCCGCCCGACGGACGCTGAGCGAGGCGGCCCATCTCGCGGCGGGCGCGGGACTCGACGAGATCGCAGCCCGGGCCTGGCTGTTCCTCGTATTCGTCGAAGGCCGGGACGACATGGACCTGAAGGCGGCCTTGGAGACGCTGCGGTTCGCGGACGCTTCGCTGGAGCGTGCGGGGCGGCCTGCAGGACTGATGGCGTTGCGAGCTCGGACGCTGGGCGTTGCGTACAGCCGTCGAGGTGAGCACGACCAAGCGACCCCCTATCTCGAGGAAGCGGTCCGGCAGTCGCGGGCGCTCAGCGGCAACGCATCCGTGGTGCTGGCAGACGCCCTCGTGGCGCTTGGCGTCAACCAGGCTCGGCTTGGTGAGGTGGACCTCGCGCAGAGCTCATTCGAGGACGCCGAACAGATGCTTGCCGAACGACTGGGCCCCGACTCGCCCAAGGCCGGTGAGGTGCTCGCCAATATGGCCGCGCTGGAGTTCGCGCGCGGAGAGATGAAACGGGCGGCCGAGTACTCCCGGAAAGCCCTGGCTCGGCTGCAGCCTGTGTACAGCGAGAATGACGCGCGCTTAGCGGTCCTCCACGGGTCCCTGGGCCAGGCGCTGTACTTCGATGGCGCGCCCATCGACGCACTCGAGCATCTTCTTCGGGCGCACGAGATCCGTAGCGCGCTGTTTCCCCCCGAGCATCCCGCGGTCCTCAACGATCGCTACCAGCTTTCGATGGCGTATCGCAAGCTGGAGCGATGGTCCGACGTCGAAGCGATTCTCGCGGGTGCCGAGTCGGATGCTGACAACGAAGCCGTTCCGCCTCACCTGCGTGGGTTGCTCTTCTACGAGTTGGGAATTCTCGAGTTGCAGCAGGGAAGCCAGGAGGAGGCGCGTCGGTTGTGCACACGCTCCAAGAAGATGCTCGCCGAAGCGGGGGCAACCGATGCGCTGAAGAGTGCGGAGACCTGTTTGCGCGGGCTGCAGTGAAATGCTGAAGGCTCCCGGACGGAACAGGTCACGAACGACGGCAAAGCCCCTCGGTCGGTTGATAATTCTCTTAGCAGAATCGGCTCCAAGTTAACGGGATCGGCTCCAAGCGGGAAAGTAGGGGTGGTGTCGACCGGGCGCCGGCGCTCAGTTCCCCCACGGCCTCGTGGGGAGAAGCACCTCGCGTAGCTCTCGCAGGCTGACGCGGCACGAGAGCGGCCACCTCCGTTGCCATGATCCCCCCTCAGCTTCCCAACTCTCTCAGTCGCGTGGCACTCGCGGCTGTTCTCGCCCTGGGCTCCGCGGCATGCGAATCACCCGTCTCCGACTCCGGCAATGAGACAGACGCGGACGGCCACGACGAAACGATCGGGGCGGCGGACGTGACCGACTCGAGTCCGCTTTCTCCCACGACGACGACGACGAGGGCACCCCGCTCGGACTCTGGTACGGAGCCCGATTTCGCCTCGGATGCGACGAGCGGCTCCGACCGCGACTCGGATTCGGACTCGGTGCCGGACTCAGATTCAGGCTCGAACTCAGACTCGAGGTCGAACTGCATTCGGGTCGCGCCAGATCTGGTCGTCATCGCGGAAGACACGGGCTACTTCGTGTCGTTCTGCGCGAGCGCCGGAGCCTGCGGGGTCGGAGACGCCACGGAGGATGAGTCCCGGATCGACGCCACGACGCTTGCGAGCACGCTCGTTCCCGACGGCAACTGCACCGACCTCGCAGACGGCATGTACACCACCGCGCCGCCAGCTCCCGAGGGACGGGCGTGTACCGACCAGTCGTACGACGACCACGAGTCCTGTGACTGCGGAGGCGGCATCCCAGACCCTGACTGTGACGACGATGTCTCCGCGAAGTGCGACGAATGCAACGGGCCCGGCTCCTGTGGTGCCGCTTTCGAGGGGGGCGCTGTCGCCGTTCCTGATGACAACCCCCTCTGCTTCGTCCCGCCGAACTGGACGTGTGAGGTCCTCGCCTACGACGATGGTGCCACCTGCGACTGCGGATGTGGTGCGGTCGATCTCGACTGTGAGAGCGAAGCCGTTGCAGCTTGCGGCGAATGCAATGGCATGGGGTCCTGCTTCGCCGACGGCGAAGACTGCAGTGCGATCGCGCCCATCGACAATGCGACATGCGACCCGATCCTGATCGGCTGGACCTGTCCGCTGGAGTACTACTACGACGATGAACTCTGTAGCTGCGGTTGTGGAATCCCCGACCCAGATTGCGACGGAGACCCGTCGCTTGCGGCATGCTGGTACTGCTCCCTTCCTGGTAGTTGCAGCGACTACGGTTGCGGCGCGGACCCGCCGATCGCTCCCGAGAACAACGCGGTCTGCCTCTGAGAGGTGCCGACGGAGAGACCGCCGGTCCGTGGCTTGGCGACCGCGATCGGGCTGAGCCGGCGAGAGGTAGACCCGAAATGAACCACCATGTGTTCTGTGCCGAGGTGCTCAACTCTACGCACATTCGGTCGATGTGACGGACGACGTGTCTCGTGATGACGCAGTGAGGTTCGAGAGTCACCTCGGGCGGCCAGTCCTGCGCACCGACCTCCGCCACTGCCACGAAGACGAGTTTCTCGTCCGCCTCGGCTGGGCAGAGAGATACGTCGATGCCCGGCTACGGCCGTACTGCGTCCTCTGGGACATCACCGGGTCTACACTCACGCGCGAGATCTCGCGTGCGACCAAGGCCCTCGCGGTCCGCATCCGAGAACAGCGACTCTCGACGGGTTCCGCGACGATCGGGGTCTGCGGGCTCAAGCGGGTGATGGCGCGCGCTGTTGAGCCCCACATGTACTGGGCCACAGATGTCGAAGACGCGCTCCGTTGGCTGACCCGGTCCGAACGCTGGCGTGACGCTGCGACGCCCGGCCATTGAGGCTCGTGACGACTTGCCGCCATCACGCACGAACGTCTCAAGATGAGCCGCAACGCGTCGATGCCAGGAGACGACGTGCACAGAACCGCTTCCGTGATCCTCGTACGCCACAACGGACGCCCGTTGGTCCACGCGAACCTGAGCCACTGCGACGAAGCCGCGTTCCTCGAGGGGCTCAGGCTGGCCGAGCGCACGATTCGGGGCCGCTGCCAGCCGTACTGCATCCTGTGGGACATCACGGGCGCGACCGTGACCCGGGCCGTGTCGGCGTCGGCGAAAGCTCTGGCCGTGCTCACCGCCCGTCAGGGCTTGTCCACCGGATCGGCGACCGTGGGAGTCACAGGCCTCAAGCGGATCATGGCGCGAGCAATCAAGCCCGACATGTATTGGGCGCGGGATGAGAGCGACGCTCTCGCCTGGCTGACACGTGCCGACCGGTGGCTCGGCGACGCCAGGGCAGCGTAGGGGCGCACCAGCCTGGACGTCGTCGTGTTCTTGCCGGTTCGATCGTCTCGTACCCTGTCGGTCAGGGATATCCCCCCTAGCAGGGTGAGGAAAAAGTCCCACGCAGTGCATAACGGCGCCCTCGCCATGCATAGCTGCGTTCCTCATCGGTCACAGGTGTCCAACCAGCTCCCTCTTCGCGCCTTGCTCTGCATGGCGATGACACCGTTCTGCATACGCGCGACTTTTTCCTCACCCTGCTAGTCCAGGCCGAACTCGAGGACCCGCAGCTCGCCTGTCGGACAGGTCGACAACCCGGCACTCGGTGTCCGAGTCCTGGCCTTGGAGGCTGAACGCGATGCAACCAGCATCAACCTGGTCTAGACCGCCCCGCTGAACGCCCAGGAAGTCTGCCGACAGCACGGCCTTCGCGAGCGCCCGGTACTTGGCCCGAGTGTGGAGCTCGTGCGCCCTGAGAAGACCCCCAGGTCCATCGGACATGATGGGGGTCGGTCGTTGCCTCGATCCCAAGCTTCGGCCTGGTGTTCTCGCCCGTGTTGCCATGCTCCGCTGCGCCGCGAGCTGATGCCCTTCCTGTGCGCAGTCGTGGTCGCTCGGTGATTCCCACCTCGCTGTACCTCTGGGGCACGGCTGCGAGGGGACAGCGAACGGTGCTGGTTCAGCCGTTGGTCGGAGCGAGGCGGAAACTGTCAGGATAGAGAGCTGGCGGGTTGGACATTGCAAGGAGACGGTCGACCGCGAATCCGCACCGTTGCGAAAAACTGACTTCCAGACAGGAGCACGAGCACGGGGATGAGGGGCCGTCAGCCTCTCTCCAACGTGGACCCGAAGTTGCATCGGGGTCCGAATTCGTTAGAACAAGGTGTCGCCGCCGGTGAACTGACACCGTTGGAATTCCGACATCGTCGTAGTGGTGCGTGAAGGATGCGTATTCGTCCCTACGTTGGACTAGTAGAGACCGCGTATTGCGTACGCTATGGTCGAGCGCGCAGAACGCCGTTCCGCCACATGCTCGCTGACCGGTGGTCAATCGATTGTCACAGTGGTGTTGGGCCAGGTTAGGGCGCGAAAACGCGCCATCTCGCCGAACGTCGTTCCTGTTGGAAATCTCACAGATTGGGGCACAAAGAGGCTCAGCGACAGCCAGGGACAGTATCCGTTCTGGCGAATCCGGGGCGGGGCGCTCGGCCTGTTTCCGCTGTCTCCGGCCCATCGGGCGCCACATCGGCACGGCGGGGTGATCCTTTGGGCCGCCTGTCCTTCTGACCAGGGGCGCTCGTTTGTGCGCAGCCCAACGGAAGTACTGTGATTCAATCAGTACGTCCATCTCTTGCTCTACTCTCTATCGCCGCTGCCTTCGGGCTTAGTGTTGGTTGTGACGATATGGGCTATGAGGATCTCGACTGTTCCGCGCGTAGTGGTCAGTTTTCATTGGGTGCAGCCGATGAGGTCTATGCGTTTAGCTCCGAGGCCCTCGAAACACCCGAGAGTGTTGCGGTTGGCTACGACGGTACCTTGTTCGTATCACTCGCGCTTACAGGGGAGATTGCTGCGATCGACGAATCGGGGCAGCGTACGACTGTCGCTGTCCTGCCGTTGGGGGACCCTGCCGATTGTCAGGGACCCTTCGGCGGGATCATGGGAGCGCTTGCCGTCGACTGGTTCAACAACCTGTACGTGCCTGTGAACTCATGCGACCCGGCCAGTCGAGGAATCTGGAAGGTCGCGGCCGACGGCGCTGCCACCCTCGTCGCATCACTACCCGCGGATGCCCTCGGGAACGGCATTGCGCTATGGGGACCCAACCTCTACGTCGCCGACACGGCCGCACCGCGCGTCTTTAAGGCTCCCGTGCAGGGGACCGGGGCCGCGGCCAGCGTCTGGGCTGAGACGCCGTTGCTCGCGGACACGAATCCGCTGGACCTGGTACCTGCGGCCAACGGCATACAGGCATTCAAGGGGGAACTCTACGTCGCAAACTCGGCGGAAGGGACCATCGTGGCGATCCCGATGCTTCCACCATATCCTTGGAAGACGAATCCTGTCGCAGGCGTTCCTTATGTCAAGTACGGCGACGCGTCGAAGAATCCCGTGTTTGCGTATGACGAGCCGTTCCCTGGATGTGATGACTTTGCGCTCGACTTCATTGGTACGATCTACTGTACGACGGACCCCTTTCAGACGGTCGTTTCGATCTCGAAATACGGTGAGGTTGAGACGATCCTCGACGCGTCCGATGGACTCGATGGCCCGACGGCGGCGGCGTTCGGGAGGGGGCTTGATGCGAAGACGTTGTACATCAGCAACGCTGCCTTCCCATTCTTCCCAGGGACGGGCAACGGGCCGAGTCTGATGAGCATTCAGACCCCATTGTTCGGCTACTGGGGCCGCTGAGAGGGATCTTCGGTGGAGGACGCCGGTGGAGGGTGGCTCGCGGCCGGACGACTGCAAGGGGCTGGCCGGGCAGCAGCGGGCTCGCTGCTATCGCCGCACAGTTGAGCTCTGCGAGACCCTGCTGGTTCGGGTTTGCGAGCAGTAACCCGGCGCGGCGACTCGGAGCAGGACTGAGGCGACCCGCATGTACGAAGCTGAGTGCCCGCCCGGAACCCAGCCGGACCCCCTCGGTCGATGCGTCGCGACGCTTCGCGTCCGGGAGGGCGGGCGAGATGCCGATCCCAACGACTGGTGTGAGCCAGGGTTCGTCGTGGGGCCTCTGGGGGAATGTGTTCCCGAGCGGATTACCGTTCGCTTCACGCCCACCACGGACGGTTGGTACGTCGCATGCCCACCGGGGGCGAAGCCCGGTCCGATCGACGGTTGCGTATTGGACACGGGCAATGGCGGCGCTGATAGCTGGAGCAGTGCCTGTCCCCCCGGAAGCACCCGTGGCCCGGACGACAAGTGTGTGCCTCGCTTTGTGCTGGGGACTCTAGGGAACGCCGTCGGATCGATGCTTCTCGACATGGTGACCCGTGCCGACGCCTTCGACACCTTCACGACGGAGGAGTTCGACGAGATGCTGGAGGCGGTCTCGATCGGGCCGGTGAGCGAACCGCAGCTCGCGCTCGAATCGATCGCGGCCGAGTTCGAAGCGGACATCTCGTCGCCTACGCTTGCGGTTCGTCTCTTGGGGGAGCCGGTTCGCGGCCGCCGTGCATGTGGAGGTACGCGGGACTGACCCGATGAACCAGATGCTCTCGGACCGTCGCGTGTAGCTCGGGCAGAGCGTGAAACGGCACCGCTGGCCATCCATGGTGCTCGGCGTGGAAGGGCATGTTCCAAAGCAGCCAGCGGATCCAAGACGGCGTTTGCAACGACCGCGTGCGGTCGAGGATGGTGCCCTCGGTCGGGAGTCCGCGATGCTCACAGGTGATGTAGAACGAGAGGAGCGCGTGTCCCGTCGCCAGGGCTGCATACACGCGCCACAGCTCGGGTAGCCACAACACCGCCACTGCCATTGCGCCGCCGTGGATGAGCGCAAGAGCCCGTGCCTCCCATGCGATCGCACGCCGCTGAGCAGGTCGGACGAAGGGCAAGACCTTGTCCCATGCGCGACCCGGAGGCACGACGGCCGCGAACAGGGTCCAGCCAAATCGAGCGGCGACGATGGGCAGGCCGGTCATCGTCATGAGCCACATCAGGTGTGGCGGCCAGCGGACCATGAACGCCATCTGAGCGAGCTCGGGGTCACGCTCGAGCTGGTGCGTGAACCGGTGGTGCTCGTAGTGGAATGCACGCATTAGGGCGGGGGACATCGGTTGGGCGAGAGCTGCGACCCAACCCGCCAGTAGGTTCAGCCGCCGGCTGGCGAACGCGGTGAAGTGGCATGCCTCGTGAAGCATTCCGAAGAACGCGAACTGGAAGACGGAGCTGACGACGAAGGCAGCCGCCACGAGCCAGGTCTGTTCGGCGAGAACGAGGGTGATCCCGGCCACGAGGTAACCGCTGCCCTGCGCGAGCAGACGAGCCACGCCCGGACCGTTGCTCTTCTTCTGTAGGGCGCGGAGGATCTCGACGGACACCATCCGCTTGTCGGAGAAACACTCGCTGAGCCCGTTGGGGGCAGGCGGCGGACTCTGGGCGGGCTCAGATCCCGGGGGTGAAGGCATCGTTGCCAACCCTACCGCAGGTGCACCACAACGCTCGTGATCCGAATGTCCTCCGCTCTGTCTTGAAAACGCTCCGGGCTCAGGTCACCGCGCGCGTCGTTGGGCGTAGCGCTCCTCTGGACCCGGATGGATGCGGGCGTCGGTAGGCTCGCCGCGGGCTCTTGCAGGGCGAGCCTCCCGCACGCGAGCCCGTCATCCCGCCCGAGCCTGCCGCTCCGGACAAGAGCGACTCCATGCCGATGGACTCTACGTTGGGGAGTGGCCACGCACTCCAGTTTCCTCGGTAGGCCGGCAGGTTCGGCCCCGGAAACGCGGCGACGGTGCGACCTTGGATAGATGGAGACGTGCTGCCCCCCGGGCGGCTGCACAGCCTCCGGTGCGTTGTGGGATATGCTACGTGCCGATGGGGCGAGCCCTTCACTTGGCGCCAAGGTTTCGACGATGAGCAGCCAACACGTGACGTCGATGACTGTGCTGTCCGCGCTCTGCCTCGCGGGTTGCACCGCGAACTCTCCCTCCATACCCACTCCAACGTCAGGCTCCTCGGTCCACTACGCAGGTATCTCGGCCGAAATGCCTGACGGCTTTCGGGCCGACCACGTCGAAAACCGAATGACGTTCACGGAGTCGGGGGCCTTGCGCAGCCCGATGGTGATCGAGCTGTGGTTGGCCGCCGGGCCTCCGACTCCGGCGACCAGCCTCGAACAGCGCAGTCTCACAGGCGGACCGGTCCGCTATGTGGAGGAGGTCCGTGAAGGAGGCTCCGGCGGTTCGGAGCATGTGCTGCTCGCGTGGCGGGCGGTCGGTGAGCGGACGCTCGTCATGGAAGCGAGCGCCCAACGCGAATCGGGGAAACCCAACTTCGCCGTCGCGTGGCAGGCACTCGAGGGCGCGAGAGTGGCGGATTGACGGGTTGTCCTTGTCAGCACTCGCGCGCAGTCTCCAGGCCGGAGCGAGGGGACGCCAACTAGGCATCTGCCTTCGATGCTGTGTCTCCCACAGGCGATTTCATCGTCGACGGGTGCACAGGAGCCGATGTTGTCGGCCTTACCGATCGGGCCTCGGTCCTCCTGACTTGCCTCGTCTGGTCCATCGAGAGGCGCGGATGCATCGCAACCGGTGACGTAGATGCAGCCGAGCAGAGCGGCGGCAAGGAGGTGGGGTTTGTGGTTAGGCATGACCCCCGCGTTAGCAACGGGCGTGCCACGTTGACCTGCGGTGGAACCCCATGAGGTTGCGCAACGGACATGGCTTTCACCGACCCCGGCTCGGGCGGCCCAGTGGGGTGCAGGTGCAGGTGCAGGTGCAGGTGCAGGTGCGATTCAGATGCTCCACGGATCCGGCACATCGCTATACCGACGCGTTGTGCAGCGACGGGGTGGACAATGACTACGATAGCTTCGTGGACTGCGAGGATTTTGCCTGTTTGTATGGGGCCGGTGTAACCGTGTGCTTGGTACCCTGTCCCGTGAAGGGGCCTGAGAACAGCTTCGACGCCTGTCTCGATGGGGGCGATAACGACCTTGATGGATTCGTTGATTGTCTCGACTTCGACTGTTCGTCGATCTTTGACTGCCGATAGGGCGCGAGGTCGCAAGCCACGAGGAGCGAGAACAGCGAGGAGGTTCTCACCGGTCAACCCGTGGATTCACGAAGCTCATCCCCTCGAGAAGCCATTCCCACACCGCAGCAATCCTGGGAACCTCTCGCAACGCCCGGTGCCCCACGAGCCACAGTGGGTCTGGCGGGATCGCCTGCAGAGACGCCTCCAATGCCTTCGAGAGCTTCAGTCGCTTGACCCCGCGGAGGGTCACGTAGGGCACGGGAACCAGCATCGCGGCAAGCCCCATACGCACGGCCTCGATCTGGGCGGTCATGCTGCTGGTCTCCAACACAATCGCCTCCGCGCCCGCTTGCTCAAACACCCACGCTCGGTCGGCCCGGTCGTGTAGGTCTTCGCCCCAGGTCACCCAGCGACACCGCGACGCATCGGACACCGCTCGCTGCGTGGGTGTATCGGCGCAGGTGATCGCCACATAGCCATCATTTGCGATGCGCCGGACTGTGAAGTCTCCGCCGGTCGGTCTACGGAGGCGAAGCGCGAGGTCGGCCTCTCGACGGCTGAGGTCGGCGTATCCAATGCCCGCGAGGATCTGCAACCGGACTTTGGGATGGCGATCGATCAGCGAACGGAGTTGGGGAACGAGGAAGTGGTCGGCGACGCCCGGGGGCGCTGCGAGACGGACGATGCCCTCGGGCTCCACCTCGAGACCCTCGGCGACTTGAAGGAAGCCAGTCGCGCCGCGCTCCATCGTCTCGGCATGGGGCACGAGCCGCTCGGCGGCGTCGGTGGGCTTGGCTCCGTCAGGGGTCCGGTCGAACAAGCGGGCCCCCACCAAGGCCTCCAGCGCGTCGATCCTGCGAGAGGCGGTGGAGATGTTGATGTCCAACGAGGCGGAGGCTCTCTTGAGTGAGCCTTCTCGGAACACGGCCAGGAGAATGCGCAGGTCGTCCCATCGCAGGGGTTGCATGGATGCAAAGCCTAGTCGAATAACGACGACTTTCGGGATGTGGATGCAAATCCTATGTTGAGGCCATGGAGACGCAGCAACACACCATCTTCGGCGCGGGCCAGGTCGGAAAACCCCTCGCCATCGAGCTCGCAGCGCAGGGTCATGCTGTCCGGCTCGTCCGGCGCAGCGCCCCTGGAGAGGCCATCGACGGGGTGGAGTGGATGCAAGGCGACGCCACAGACCCAGCCTTTGCGGCCCAGGCATGCGAAGGCTCGGTCGCGGTCTACAACTGTACCAACCCTCCAGACTACGGGCGTTGGGATGGGGTGTTGCAGCCGTTGTATCGCGCGATCTGGGACGCAGCCGCGGGGCCAGGGGCCCGGCTCGTCCAGCTCGACAACCTCTACATGTATGGGCGGCCCCCCGAGTCGCCGTTCGACGAGCGCACGCCGATGCGTCCGTGCTCCCCACACGGGGAGATTCGCAAGGCGATGAACGAGGAACTTTGGGCACGGCACGCGCGTGGGGAACTCGAGGTCACCGTGGGGCACGCCTCCGACTTCTTCGGGCCGGGTGCGGACCTGAGCGCAGTCATCCGTCCGGACGTACTCGAGGCGATTGCAAACGGCGGCCGTGTCTACCAGCTGGGCAACGTCGACACGGCCCATGGCTACTCCTACACGCCGGATGTCGTCCGCGGTCTGGCGACGCTTGGTACTCGTCCCGAAGCGGTGGGGCGGGCATGGCACTTGCCGACGACCTCGACGACGGACACCCGGACGTTGCTCGAAGTCTTCGCTCGCCATGCCGGCACGAAGCTGAAGGTCAGCGTGGTACCCGAGTGGGTTCTCAAGCTCGCGCGCGTGTTCTCTCCGATGCTCGGCGCGGTTCTGACCATGCGGTATCAGTGGGATGTGCCCTACGTGCTCGATGATGGTGACTTCCGCCGAACGTTCGGGATCGAGCCGACGCCGCTGGACACCGCGGTTGCACAGACCTTGGCCGGATTTCTGCCCGCGCAACAAGCCAAGGCCGCGTAGTTGGCGGGAAGGGTTGTCTGAGACCGTCTGGGCAAAAAAGTGGGTGAAGCGTGATCCGGTGGCCGGCGAGCCGACTCTACCCTCGTGTGACCCGCCCCCTGATCGCTCTCGCACTGCTCCTCGCAACCACTGCCTGCGGCAAAGATGCCGCGACCAAGATGTGCCTGGAGGACTTCGCGAAGTTCGACGAGGCCGCAAAGGCAGAGGATGAGGCCGCGAAGGACCTGGCGGCTCCGGCCTACCAAGCGTGCGGGATCGCGTGCGACGTCACCAAAGACGAGGATGCTTGCAACGCGTTCAAGGGCGTGACGGAGACCATGTGCACCGAGATGGGGAAGGACGCGTGCACGAAGTTGTGCGAGGGTGGTGAGGGGGACGAAAAGAACGAGCACGCATGCGCGAAGGTGAAGACGATGTGACGAGCCCGGGAGGGGGGCGACCTTGCGACTGCTGACGATTCCGATCTCGCACTACTGCGAGCGCGCGCGCTGGGCCCTGGAATACGCGGGGCTGGAGTATCGGGAGGAGCAACACCTCCAGATGTTCCACTACGGACCGGTCCGACGCAGCGGAGGCGGCAAGACCGTCCCTGTCTTGGTCACGGACGACGGGACGGTGCTCACCGACTCGGCGGAGATCGTCCAATATGCCGACGCTCGGGCACCTTCGAATCGGCGGCTGTACCCCGAGGACCCTGGCGCACGACAAGAGACGCTCGAGCTCGAGCATGAACTCACCGAGCCTCTGGGGGTGGAGGCGCGTCGGATCATGTACGAGCACTTCTTCCGATGGGGGCGACCGGCGTTGGTCTTCAACGGTGGGCGAGCACCGCGGTACCAGCGTGGCCTGGCATGGTTGGCGTTTCCATTCTTCGAGCGATATGCCCGCGGATATCTGGAGGTCAACGAGCAGAAAGTTTCCGCGGCGTTCGTGCATGTGCGGCGCGTGTTCGATGAGGTCGAGGCGCGTCTGAGCGATGGCCGTCCCTTCCTCACCGGGGACCATTTCACCGCGGCCGACCTGACGTTCGCTTGCATGGCCGCTGCGATTACAGCTCCCGCCCAGTACGGGGTTCCGCTTCCGGCTCCCGAGGAATTCCCCGAACCGACCCGTGGGCTGTTGGTGGAGTATCGGGAACACCCCGCGGGCGCGTTCGCACTCCGTATGTTCGCCGAGCACCGACCAACGCCGGCTCGCTAGCAGGACGAGCCTCACGCCGCGGGGGCAGCATCGGCCTCGTATTCGCGACACCACAGTGTCGAGGACGACTCGGGTTCCGCTTGTTGTCGTACCGTCGAGCCGGAATGTTGTGTTTCGCACCACCGGCCCTCGGACCTGGCCCTTGCCGGTTCTCGATGCATTACCTCTGGCACGGAATGTGCTCCTTGTCTGGGTCATGCGCGTCGACCGTCATCTTCTTGCCGCTGTGTTCACCACCCTCGTAGCGTCCGGATGCGGGGCTTCACAGGACGAAAACGAGGGCCTCGCACCTCGGGCCTGCGAGGGCGCAGGCGTCGCTGAGAACCCGTTTGAGCTGGGGAACGGGGACATCTCCGTATTCGTGTGTGGCGCTGGAACGGTACAGGTCTCCGATGAAGGGCGGGTCCTCGACGAGAACGAACTCCACCTTCGCGTCGATGAGCAGGGAGCGCTTGTTGACGAAGACGACCGGTCAGTTCTTGGCGTAAGCGTCGAAGTTCCGACGCTCAGCCCGGTGTCGGTCCCGTTGGCGATTCCCGGCGTCGCGACGCAGACAGTCGAACTTGCGGTCAATCTCGATCGAACGGTCCCGCGGCTTCCGTTCGACCCCCTCGACCCGGTGTTTACATCGGACTACCAAACCTCGATCTCCATCTACGACGAGATGGGAGTCAGTGTCGAGGTGCAGGTCTTCTTCGCCCAGACCCCCGACAAGTGGAAGGTTTATCCCATGGCCGAGCGGGGAGTTGAAGGTCAGGACGAGCTGCTCGGTGTCGTGACATTGGACTTCGGAGCCGACGGCGAGCTGGCACAGGTGGAAGGCGAGCCGCTCATCGCACCTTGGGCAGAGGACAACGAAGCGGTATGGCACCTCGAATTCGACCCTGCGCGCACCACTTCGGTTGCCGGCGCATCCTCCGTACGAGGCGTTTCGAGCGATGGACGCGAGCCCGGCGTTCTACGCGAGTTGACTCTCTCCCCTCGCGGCGAGGTCGTCGCTACGTATTCCAACGGGCGAGTCGTGAGCGCGGCGTGGATCCTCGACGGTCTCGAGGGCTGGCTCGTCCCAATGAACTGAGAGGGGGAAGTCGCCTCCAGCGGATGCCTGTTTCAGGTACTCTCCTGGTCCTATGAATAATGGGCTTCGTTGGGCGACGATTGGCGGACTTGTGACGGTGGTGAATATGCTCGGATGCTCGAGTGATGACACTGCGTCCAACGATGAGGGATCGAGCTCGGCCGCCGACACCACTGGCGGTGATGTGAATTCGACGTCGTCCAGTGGGGGCGTGCCGACGGGGTCAGGGTCCAGCAGTAGTGGCACGACAGGGGACTTTGCCAGCACGACCGAATCCAGCGACGGGTCCAGCAGTCACGGCTCTACCTCTGCCTCCACCTCCAGCTCGTCAACAGAGGATTCGTCGAGCTCCGGTCGCCAAGCCGTCTCGTGCTTCGATGGTGGGTTTCCCTACGCGGGCTCGTTGTGTGGCGTGGGTGGTGAATGCGTCGTCGAACTCGACGAGCTCGTCGACGCATTGCCTGGGGCGCGTGCGGACGCGCCAGGGTTGGTCGTCGACACCGACTGCGAGCCACAAATCTTGACCTCGTCGTTGAACCCGGATGCCGACACCTTTGCAGGCTTGGCGGTCCGCGATACCGAAGGCGTGTGGACGCTCGAGCCTGCCGCAGAGACGTTCAACCGCGGCGGTCTCGACTACGATGCCGACAATGCGCGGACTCAGATCATGATCTCGGGCGGGGTGCAGGGCAATCGGCTTTGGCATCGCGACGACGAGGGATGGACTTATGACAGCGAGATCGCGAGCTTTCAAACCGTTCGATCGCGCGGTGTCATTCGTACCGGGGACTCCACTGCCCGCGCTGCGACGGACGACAGCATGGTCAGCATCAACGTCAATGCGTTCGACGGTTCGGCTTGGAGCGTGCTGAATAGCTTCCAGGTCGGGTCTGCGCCAGAGCTCCCGCACTTGATGGGGGTCGACGACGTCTGGCAGGCGACTTGGATGAGGACGGGCGCGTTCGACATCCCGAGCAACTCGTTCGATCGCGTGGTCAGGTGGCGATCGGAAGGGGTCACAGAAGAGGTCATGGTTGCCTCGGGCTGGTGGCCAAGTTCGGATTGGCTGCCACAGGCACTTCCGCTCGGGTATGCAGCGACCGTTGGCGCGGATGGGGTGCCATGGATTCTCGGGCTCACCGTCGTCGAACCGGGCCGGATGCAGACCGAACTTGCACATCGGACCGGCGCAGGCACGTGGAGCACCCACGTCGTCGAGACCGATGACGGCGTCGTGTGCCCAACGGAGGGCATGACCGCGGACGAACTCTGCGACTACGACTATGTCGAAGCACGCCCGCTCGCGGTCGTAGCCGGGGCGAACGACGCCGTCCTCGCGTTCTTCGCGGTGGCGGATCGCTTGGGGACCGCGCAGGCGGACTGCTTCGGTGGCGGGGCGTCCTGCTACTGGAACGATGTCAGCGACGACAGCGAGTACTCCCTGCAGGTCGCGTGGCTCGAGGACGACGCCATGCACACGTCCACGCTGCTGTCCGACGCACGCGTGACGTCGATGTCCGCGTTTGTGGACGATGCCGGCCGAGTTCACCTCGCTCTCGTCGAGGGCCCGCCGAGCGCGTCCACGATCCGCTACCTCAGACTGGCGGCGCCCTGACGCATTGAGCCGGTTTGGAGACACTGGAGACTTGGTGGCCCTTGGCCGCGCTGGGAGTGGAGGCCAGATTGGCGTCTTGTGATGAGGCTGCATACCCTGGGCTTCATGATGAGGGGGCCGTCGATGCGTAGGGTGTATGCGATGTGTCTCGTGCCTCTGTTGGGGTGCAAGCCGCCGACGGTTCACGACGCGACGCGCCCCTCCGACTCGGCTCCTGTTCCGAGGTCGGAGGTCGTATCAGATGAACCCGCGGGAGTGCTGCGAGCACGTCTCGACCGCGACCTTCCGCGCCTATTCGACGAGTGGGCGATTCCAGGAGTGGCGGTTGCGGTCGTGGTTGGTGGGGAGGTTGCCGGCGTGTGGACCTACGGGTTTCGGACGTCGAAAGCGGAGCGTCGATCCGTCCCGACACGCGCTTCAACGTCGGGCCTGTGAGCAAGGTGGTGTCGGCGACCGCGGCAATGGTGCTGGTCGAGTCGGGAAGGCTCGACCTGGACCGGCCGGTGGACGCATGCCTCGCGCCATGGGTCTTGCCGAGCACTGGTCCTGCCACCGATGGGGTCACGACAAGAAGGCTGCTCAGTCACACCGGCGAAGATCACCACCCGTGGGGAGCAGCGCCAACCGCCGGGTAGGCTGAGCGCACCGGAGACGATGGGGGCAGATCGCGGGTCGCCAACCCGAATGGACACCAGAAGTCTCGGAGAGGACCCTTTCTGCGCGTATGGCGCCGTTGCCGCCGTGTCGGTGGACGGGGGCGGGTGGGAAGCCGGGCGACCGTAGGCAGAGAGTCACGATCGAAAATAAACTTGATAACTTCATCAAGTTTGATAATTGAGCCATCGAAAGAAAACGGCGGGTGAGCGCAGGTCCCATTTGGCCGGTGCCGGCTCGCCGTTTGATGCAAAGCCGACCGTGCGCTCGTGAGCGCCACACTCCGCGCGCGGTCGCTCAGGAGCTGCGATGCCACGCCTCAAGTCAACCTCACGCCTATTCTCCATCCCCGTCTCCGTCGCGATGCTCGCGCTTGTCGCGTGCGGGGACGACAGCAGCGCCGCGACCACGGCGGACACGAGCGACACCGATGCTCCGACGAGCAGCACATCCGCAGTCCCGACGGACACAGAAGACCCGAGCGGCTCGGAGAGCACGGGGACACCGGGCCCCAGCGAGCCGGTCGTTCGGGTCAGTGCCTCGACCATGAGCAGCACCGAGGTCGATCGGTTCGAGCGCGCGTTCAGCTACGCAATCGACCAGGGCTGGATGGACGCGTTCTGTGACTCCCATGGGGACCACAGTCAACGACATCACGGGGCGGAGCTCATGCCGGACTCTCCGTTGTTCATCCGCATCATGTCGACCACGCACGGACATCGCCTCTTTCCTTGGCACCGCTCCTTCGTGCTGGAGGCCGAGATGATGCTTCAGGCTGCCCTACGCGAGCGCAACCAGGCGGAAGGACTCGACCCGGCAGAAGGCGACCTGGTGTTCATCCCGTACTGGGACGCGGCGCATGACCAAGCCGTACCCGCCTGGCTCGGGGAATACCTGCCACCGGGGGGAACTGCGATCGCGCCAGAGAACCTTCCCGAGGGACATGCCGGGCACGGCAGCGAGGGAGAGCGCTACGACATTCAGATCGGTCGTTGGCCAGGCACCCATCCGGCGTTTCCAAATCTGGCCCCGCCCGCTCAGATCGGACGCGTGCTGGAAGGCGCGGAGTTCGAAGATTTCTACACGGCCATCGACTACCGCGTCGAAATCGAAGAGCCCGACTTGCCCACGCAGGCGGCTCTGGATGCCCTGGTCATGGCGCTGCCCGACAACGAAGACCTGGGCGCAGTCGTGATGGCGATCGGCGCCGACGTGCTCTCCAACGAGGAAGCCATCGAGGTCATCAACGCCATTTCTAGGATGGGCTATGAGGCGGCGATCTCAGCGGCGATTGGCGAGCCCAATCCCGCCCTCGAGGACGCGCTCGATGTGGTGACCGACATCGTGAGGCCACCGCCCCATGCTCTCATGCACCTGTGGGCAGGCGGCCTGGACCCGGATGATCCGGAGGTCCGCGGTACCTTGACGTACTTCAACGAGCTTTGCGTCGACCCCCTGTTCTGGATGCTGCACACCGAGCTCGATCGCTATTGGTACACCTGGGCTCAGACCCACGCCGGCACCCCTCCGCTCGAGGGCGACGACGCGCTGTTCCACCCGATCTCCGAAGATGTAGGCGCGGTTTACGGCGGCGGGAGGATGTACACGTTGGACGAGATGACCGACCTGGAGGGTCTGCCCTTTACCTACGATTCTCCCTTCGTCCCCTAGGCGGTCGCGCGTGTCCCGGTCGCCGGCACGTATTGTCCGGCGGCCGAAGCGGCAGTACCGTGCGGTCGCGACCCTCACTTGAGAGCGACGGGCCGCGACAGTGACGCGCCATGGCCCCAAAGAAAGCCAGCTCCAAGAGAGATGCCGCGGGAGGCGGCGAGTCGCGTCGCGATCGACGGAAACGCGAGACCCGGGAACGCTTGCTGCGAGCGGCGATGACTCTGATGTCCACCCGCGGCCGAGAGGGGATATCGATCAACGAGATCACCGACGCCGCGGATGTCAGTTTCGGCTCGTTCTACAACTACTTCGAGTCGAAGGACGACATCTTCAACCAGCTCGCGGACGAGGTCGTCGATGCTTTTGGGGATGCCCTCAACGCCATCGCCGAGTCGACAGACGACCCTGCCGAGATCCTTGCGGCCTCGGTGCGCAGCGTGCTGCTTCGCGCCGCTGCAGACCCGGTGTGGGGTCGTTTCTTCATCCGGTTCGTCGTCACTGCACAACTTTTCTTGCGCAAGCCAGGCGGGTACTTTCTGCGTGACGTCCAGCGGGGGTTCGACGCGGGCCGGTTTCGTGCTGCGGACCCGCTCATGGCGATCACGGCGGTCGGGGGCACGATCATTTCCGCCGCAGTGGTCGCGGCCGAGATGCCTGCCGGCGCGACTCTTCCCGCAGCCGGCGCGACGCCAGTGCATCTCGACAAGGTAGGGCTCCCAGAGCGCGCGGCGACGGTCATCCTGCAGATTCTGGGCCTTGGTGAGACCGAGGCCGCCGAGGTTGCCCACCGGCCCATGCCTCCCACCTCCCCGGTCGTGCAATGACGACACGCCATCCGTGGGAGCGCCTGCTTCTCTTCCACTCCCGAGCAAATCTACCGGCGCTTGATGGTCCTCGGCCAGCGCCGGCTGGTCCTGCGGTTCTCGGCTGCGCCCTGAATGCTCTGGGCTGTGCCTCTCGATGAGCGCTGATTCGTCTTCCATCAGGTGATACGCCGACGGGTCGACTGCCGCGATCGCGACTGGGCCCGCCGCGCACATCGTCCGCTTGGTGGAGTCGGTAGGGGTCGCGGGCTCGCGGTGACGAACCTGGGTCCGAGCCCAAGCAGCTCTCGCCCCGTGTTTCGCATCGACATCCATTCTTGAGGAAAAACGATGACCCCGTTCCCGCCGCACTCCTGGCTCGTGCGGAACCGTGAGGCCGCCTGAATTGCGTGAACGAGTGTGTTTCAGCCGTTGACGACGCGGAAGACGAACACGGTCGTCCACGTCTCTTCGTCGATCACGAACTGCAGGTGCGTCGCCGCATCGACGGGCATTTCGGGGCTTCGCAGGCGAACGTTCACCACGATCCAATCGCGTTCCGGACTCACCGTCTCGAGCGCTCCCAACGCCGTGGTGGACTTCAGCAAATCTGGCGGAAGCTGCTCCAGGGCTCGCGCGACCTGGGGCCACGGTCGTTGGTCGACCTCTACGACAGGGGGGAGGGCGTACGTCTCGCGGACGTAGGGCCCGCTGCCGAAGCGGTAGAACCCTTCGGGGTAGTCACTCGCAGCGTCGTGGTGGTCCCGGACCCGCCGCTCCAGGTCGAGGACCGCGGGTTTGACACGCGACTGAAAGCAGTGGAGTGCTGCATCGGTCACGTTTTGAGCCTGCGGGAGTGCACCACACGCAGAACGGCCGGCTGGGGTCGGGACGCGCTCTCTGGCGTACTGGTCGGGAATGCCAAGCGCTCGGTCACGGGCCTCGCTTGCTCGCGCGGGTAGGGCCCAGGCACGGGAGCGCAACAGAGCTTCGGTACCCGCTGGCTTCAGCGTGCCGAGGAGGCTCGCTGCACGAATGTAGAAGTGGTCCGTCCAAGCCGGGACCGCGCCTGGCCCTTGGGTGGCCCATTTCTGTTTCTCCTCCGCGTCGGGACCGCAACGAAGCGCGTGCTCCAAACAACGCACCACCACAGGGCCGGGGGCGCGCGTCGAGACTTCGTCGGCGCCGCAGTCGTCACACATGATCCCCTCGCGAACCGGTCCACAGTCGCGCGGCGTGTCAGGGCACGGAGCTGACTCCACTGGTTTCGGCGTCTCCGGGTCAGCGATCTTTTGTGCTGGCGCGGCAGGAGAACAGCCGGTCGACACGGCCGCCAGGGCAAATCCTACTGCCGTGAGCGTACGTCGCTTCGCGGGGGAGGCGGACCCTCTGACGAAGCATCGAACGCTGAGAATGAAGGTCATAGGAACGTACCCCCGATCCTCAGTCCGAACACGATGTTGTGAATGGGGATGGCGGCGCGAGAAGATGTGTCCGAACACGTGGTGGCATCACCTTGCTCGCGGCAGATCCGACGGGGCGCGTTGAGTAGGAGATCGGCCGAGGCCCCGAGGAAGACACGTGATGAGAGGAACACATCGACGCTGGGCGAAACAAGCCCGGTGGACTCAATCTCTGCATCCAACACCTTCAACGCCACCCGGCGGCCCAGATCTTCGTCTCTCGCCGAGTAGACGGCCCCCATGCCCCCGGCCCCCAGAAACGCCTCGACGACATACTGATCGACGCGGGCACCGACGCACAGACGGGGTGCAAGGCTGCGAGACGTGGGGACCGCAAGCGCCACCGCGATCCTGCGGCAGTCCGCGCAGCCGTCGAGGTAATGCTCCGCGACGTTGCGCTCGTCGGGCGTCAACTCTCCGGCGAGGAGCGCCGCGATGTTGATGCTACTGCAAGCCGTCACGCGTACCGGTCCATTGTGCGAGGCGTGGCCAACGACGCTTGCGAACGCACGCCGGTCTCGCGGTTGAACTGAGGGTTGCACACCCGCTCCGTCCGCGCAGCACCGACCGCGAGCCCCCGTGCTTGATCCAGCCCGACGGGGTCCCACCCGGATTGTCGCCTTCGCAGTCTTCGCAAGGACAGCGCGCGAGCAGGCCGACGATGACGAAGGGGTCGTTGTGCTTCCTCATTGTCCGCTCCCGGTCGGCCGAGTACGCCACCGCGCGGTTTGAGGGACCGGCGGGCAAACGTGCTCGCACTTTTTTGTGGCGCCGTCCGGCTGGCGCGGTCATGTTGTCGATCATGGTCATGCGCGACACCGGTATCGCTCTGCGCTCCCTGGGTCTCCAGGTCGAGCAGCAGCAGCCCGTGGTGCATCACCAGCAACCACAACCCCCAGTACCCGCCGCGCACTGAGTCCAGACGGCACATGCAATCGCATGTGCATGGAGTTCGGCGACTCGGTGAGTCGCGGCCCCACGACTTCCTCAAGGGGTGAAGTCTCGGGGTGAGACGGGTGCCTTGGACGCATCAAGCTGCGGGTTCGACTCCCGCCACCCCTATTCCGGCGTGGTCCAGTGGTCTAGGACGCTCGACTTTGACTCGAGAGGCGTGGGTTCGATTCCCATCGCCGGTGCTGTGCACGGGCAGCCAGAAGGAATGGCGGTCGCGTTGTGAACGCGACGTAGCGGGTTCGAGTCCCGTCGTGCACCTCCCTGTTCAACACTTCCTTATCGTTGTCCGTGCAGATTTCGCCCGTCGTTCCCGTTCCCGAGCTGGTGCCTGTACTCCCCGTTTCCGAGCTGGCGCCTGGATTTCCCGTTTCTGAGCTGGTGCCCGTGCTCGAACCCGTCGGCGGGCGGGGGCCGCCGTGTCGTTGAGAATCTGTTGTGACATCAGCGTTGCGTGAGTGTCCCGAGCGTCGGGGAGGATGCCGCCGATATGCGTATCCGCTGCCTCGTGTTCCTGATCGGTGTGGCCTCAGCGGGTTGCGGGGGCACGCCGCCCGAAGTGACGCCTCCTCCCGTCGAGCCTGCGACGCTCGAGACTCCCGAGGCCGCTTCCGCGGCGGCAACAGCCGAAGCGCCTCAGCTTGGCTCCGCGCTGCAAGCCTCGCTCGATGCCGCTGTCAGCGAGGCGACGGATGTCTCCGAAGACCGCCGGGCTCAACTCGACCGCATCGCTCGCCACGTGGCCGAGCGCCGAGCGGCCGGTGAGACTGCGCGGCTCCTCTTCATCTGCACGCACAACTCCCGGCGTAGCCACATGGGCGAGCTGTGGGCCGCGGCAGCAGCGGCGTACTTTGGTCTCGACGGTGTGGAGACGTTCTCGGGCGGGACGGAGGCCACGGCGTTCAACCCCCGTGCGGTGGCGGCGTTGCAGCGCGCGGGCTTTGGCATCGAGGTGTCTGCGCAGACGGCCAAGAGCGACAACCCGCGCTACGCCGTGGTGCTCGGCGATGCCCTCGCTCCACAACAAGCGTTCTCCAAACGCTACATGGACGCTCCCAACCCCACGGCAGGATTCGTGGCGGTGATGACCTGCAGCGACGCGGACAAGGCATGCCCCTTCGTCGCGGGCTCCGACCTTCGCATCGCCCTGCCGTACGTGGACCCGAAAATGTCCGATGGCACCGTCGACGAAGCGGCCACCTACGACGAGCGAAGTCAGCAGATCGCACGCGAGATGGCCTACCTGTTCTCCAAGGTCTGAGCCCACGCCCGGGACTCAGGACAGTAGAGCGCCAACCGGTTTGAATTCGGCCTGCAACGCACGCCTCCGGTCGTCTGGCTACGTTGCTCGGCGCTCGACGGCCCCGCGACGCACTCTGCAGGCCGTTTCAAACCGGGCGCCGCTCTAGGGCGACAGCTTCGTGAGCCACGACGCGGCGCCGGCCACCCCGCCGACGATGAGATTGTCGGCCTCATCGACGAGGAGTGCAGTGGCGAAGTCCGAGCGCGTCGAGGCCAGCTGCCCGTACTGTCGGGTCCACAGCCATTCGCCTTGCGCCGACAGCTTCCACAGCATTGCCTGCCACCCGCGATCAGCATCGAACGCCTCGCCAGCGACGGCGATCCGCCCGCCGGAGTCGATGGCAACCCGCCTGGCCGCGTCGTTTCCAAAGCCTGGCTGGGGGAGCTTCGCACGCCACAAGAGTTCGCCCTCCGAAGAGAAGGCCATGCACACCGGCCCGACTGCACTACCCCGGAGCAGGCGGCCGCATGTGACGAGATTCTCCTCGTCATCGAACGCGGCCGTGTACATGAAGTATCGCGTCAGGATCTCACGGAACTCGAAGGTCGAAAGCTCGACGCCATCGTCGTCGTAGCGGCTCACCCACACCGAGGCTTCCGCCCCATAGTCCCGGGTCCCGACCACCACGTTGTCACCCGTGGGTGCACGCAGCAGCGAGTACGGGTATGCCTGATAGTCCAGGCCGACGTCTTCGGAGACGCTCCAGACGACCTCTCCTGCAGCGTCGTACCGGCGCAACGCAAATGTGAGCTCGGCGGGGTCGGGGTCGTTCGCGCGGCCTAGGGAGCCTGAGGCGAGATGGCCGCCATCGCTCATCGCAAGGACATCGCGCCACGTCTGATCGAGGGCTGTGAACTCGCCCTCCGACTGCGACCAAAGGATCTCACCGTCGACATCGCACAGCACGGAAAGCGCAGCACGCTCTGCGTCGCCTGCTGGCTGGGATGTTCCAACGATGTGGATTCCACCGTCATCCCCAATCGAGACATGCTCGTACGTCGACCAGCGAAACGCCGGGTCGGGATGTTGACGAACCCACACTTCCTCGCCATCGGGCGTAAATTGGGCGACGAACGGTTGCGCATTTTCGGCTTCGTCGTCGTACCATCCGACCGCGATGAGTGTCCCTCGAGGGCCGAAGGCAAGGTCGTTGATCCGCCGGTCGGTCTCTCGCACGAGTTCCCAGAGCGGTTCGCCCGAGAGTGTACAGTCTGGATTGCAGCCGTCGCCTTCTACGCCGTTGCCGTCGTCGCAGATCTCTCCCTCCTGCAGAACACCGTCGCCACAGCCGGGCTCCACATCCTCGCCTGTGGACGTTGAGGCTCGTTCGTCGCTCGCCGATCCGCTTGAAGTCGAGGAGTCCTCGGAGGTGCCACTTTGGGTCGAGGTCTCCGTGGTCGTCGCAGTGGAGGAACTCTCGCTCCCGTCGCCCGTCATCGAGCTGGGCTCGGAGCTGCACCCGACGGCGGTCGACGCAGCGACGATCGCGGCCGCTGTGGCACGACGGCGACGCAGGAAGCCCCACAGGGGGAGCACGAGCCACGACGCGTCCCCCGGGGAGGAGTCGTCCACCACGCATCCGCAGCCGGAGTCGGAAGCCCCGTTTCCGGAGGCGCCATCCGTTGCAGTCGGGCTCATCGTGCCCGACGAGCCTTCCGATTCAGGTTCGCTGCCGCTGGTCGGCCTCTCCTCGTCGCCGGTGGTCTCCCCGCCCTGTGAGGTGGAGGACGTCGCATCCTCAGGGCGCTCCGGGGGGTCGACGTTGACCCCGAAGATCGCCTCCTGGGCTTCGGCTTCGTTTCCGGCCCGATCCCGACCTTCGGCCCGCACCACGAAAACCCCCTCGGGAAACACGAGGTTGTCGAACGTGAAGGGTGCGGCGTGGTCGGTGGTCTCGACGACGACCTTGTCGCCAGAGAGGATCTGCAACGTCAGCGTTGAGACTCCCCAGCCCCCACCGTCGTCCACCTCCACGCTGACCGGCACCGTGACCGTGTCTTCTCCGAAGTCCAGATTGAACCGCTCGCCATCCGAGGGGCTCACCACCTCGAGCACTGGCGCGGAGGTGTCTTCGAAATCGGGGTCGAATGGGTCTCCGCAGCTCGAGATCTCGGCAATCGACGGGCCAAAGGAACACCCGTCCGCCCAGGATCCGGTGGCGGCGGCAGGATCGCTGGGGAGTCCGGCGCACTGTGGACCAGGATTCCAGCGTCCGTCTCCGTCGTGACACGGGGTGATGTCGATATTCGTGTCGCTTTCGATCCAGGTGAGGCCGTTGTGGATCATGGAGTAGTACGTCCCGATCCCGCAGCCTCCCTGCCCCCACGAGGCGATGCCGAAGACGCGCCACGAGCCGTCCTCCAACTGAACCAACGCAGGCCCGCCGGAGTCTCCGTTGCATGCTCCAGCGGTTTCGTCTCCGATGAAGACCTCGTCCCACGAGAACGCCGTGATCTGGGTTTCCACCCAACGCTTGATGCCGTAGTTCTCTTTGGGATCGTCGTTGATCCCGAACCCGACGAGGGTCACATCGCGACCCTCGTGCAAATATTGGTCGACCTCGCAACCCATCAGCGGTGGCACGGTCGGGATGTCCTCGATGGGCTCGGGGAGCAGGCAGTAGGCGAAGTCGGTCCCAACCCCCCAGGCCCCTGTGGGGTGCACGACGCAACGCTCCGGGATCACCTCTCGGGCTGTCTCGTCGATCGTGTCCCCGAAACGGATGTAGGGAACATCGTCGCCGCAATGGGCCGCATAGATGACCACCTGCGGATGCACGAAGCTGCCGGTGCACGATCCCCCCATGCTCACCGCAGCCGGCCAAGCGCAGGGGCCGACGACATCGCCACCGAGGATCGCAGACGGTTCGGGCTTCGAGTCCAGTGAGTCCGCCTCCGCAAGCCCCGGTGCAAGCCACGCTCCGCACATCAGGGCCGAAAACGAAGCAAGTCGCCGCAGCATGGTGACGCTCATAACACGCGGCGCGCTCGCGGGCGGTGTCGACGGTACGGATCTGCGGGTCCGGAGAAGCTCGTCCAACAGCGAAACAAACCAGGCGCCCCCGTTTCCTCGTGGGTTTTGGGGGGCGTCCGGGTTGCCAAGACCCTCGGGTTCGACCGGTGTGCCGATCCGATCCGATCCGATGCGGCCTGCCAGCTTGTCGTGACGGCCAAGATGCGTCATGTCGGTTGTCTTCTTGGGAGCACCTGTGGAGAACCCCTCTCTTGCCAGGAGGCGCCGCCCTCTTCCGACTTGCGTTGGCGCTCGTGCACAAGGACGGCCCAGCGTCCGGCCCAGCGGATGTCGAGGCCCCCTGACACGTAGGAGCGCGCCCATTCGGCGCAGCGTTAAAAAAGAATCTGGATCCGGTGGGAACGAATTCGCGCTTGCCTGTACTACCGCGGTGGCTCGCCGTGGATGTTCCACGGCCGGCTACGAGAAAGGAACAAGAACCCCCCATGCAGGCCCCACTTCCCAAGGCATTGATGCGATGTGCTCATCTGACCATTGCGTTCGCCGTCACCGCTCTCGGATGCTCAATGTCTCCGACAGATGGTCATACGGTGACCAATCGCAGTACCCCGATCGAGTTCGAAGGTTACATTCTCGACGCGGAGATGACGGTGTCGGTCAACGTCGAAGACCCGGCTACAGGTACGTTGGTGCCCATCGCAAACCCGACGAGCAGCGACGTCGGACAGACGTTTGATGGGATCGAGTGGTTTCGATACAGCGAGACTCTCCCCATCCCGAACCACCTTTGGAGTCCCGGCCCCTCGTTCGGTCATTTTGCGAAGGTTCATGTTACCGCACCCGCGACGTTCTTCTCCTCGTTGCTTTCGCTCGGTCCAGATTGGGTGAGCTGTTATCTGGACAACGATAATATCGCCGACTTCAGCAGCAACTGCACCAGCCCCAACTCGCCGGTCGCGTACGTCTACACGGACGACTTCCTGCCAAACATCGACTTGGTGGTCGAGGATATGAACTACAACTCCGGCACTCAGACCGCTTCGTTGGCCGTGCAGAACGTGGGGCGGTCTGGCACGATCGCGCGGATCGAGTGCTTCGGCTTGAACTCTACGATCGTCGCTTACCCGGACGTGCAGATCGCCCCCGCCGAGACAAAGATCATCAATCAGTGGATTCCCACCCCCAGCGGCCACATCGTGACTTGCACCGTCTTCGGTGAAGGTCTCGAAGGCGACCCTGAGAGTGTGATCTGCGGTGGCAGTCCAGTCGTCACCTGCGGCGAAAACTCGGACCAGACGATCGCGCCGTAGCCGCCCCACTGCCGGAGCCGTTGCGCCGCAGCGGCTTCGCAACTGCGAGGGACGCCCCTAGGACCGCCGGCGGCGGGCAAAGCAGAGCAGGGGCAAGCCAAAGAATGCCGCGTACGGTAGGCCCGGCCCGCCCACAGAGCAGCCCCCTCCGCTGGAGTTGTCGCCGTCGGCAGCCGCACCTGTCGACCCTGTCGCGGGGTCGCCGGAACTCGAAGGTTCACTTTGTGGGTCCGTGGAGCTGGAGCCTTGCGGAGCATCGCTTCCGGTCGAACTCTCACCGTCACCGTCGCCGGTTGAGGTTGAGCCAGAGTCATCGTCCCCCCCTGTGCTGGTGCCGCCCCCGGGGGCGTCCACACCATCGATATCCACTTCGAACACCCAGGGCCAGTCTTTGCCCGTGAAGAAGAAGTTCCCAGATGCGGGGTTGTACGCGACACCGTTGAGCACGTCCGCGTCGCTGTACTCCTCCTCGGTCAGGAGTCCAGCAGCGTCGATCTCGGCCGTGACCTGCCCCGTCTCGGGGTCAATGCGCACGACGAAGTCTGAGTGCCATACGTTTGCATAGACGTCGCCTCCGACGCATTCGAGCTCGTTGAGGTCCTCGAGGCCTGCGCCGTCGGATGTCACATCGACGGTCCCGAGCAAGTCGAAGGTTTCGGGGTCTCGGAACGACAGCGTGTTGGAGCCGTCGCTCATCACCAGGCGCTCACCGTCGAAACACAGTCCCCACCCTTCGCCTTCGTACGCGGCTGTGTCGATGATGCTGAAATCGTCGATCGCGTACCGATAGGCGATGCCATTTTGCCAGGTGAGCTGCCACAGGGTGTCGTCCACGCGCGCGAGACCTTCACCGAAGTCTTCATCCGGAAGGTCGTGCTGCAACAGGACTTCGCCGGTCTCCAGCTCAACGCGCCGGACGCTGGAATCACCCCAGATACCGGTGCTCTCGTAGAGAAAACCGTCGTGAAACAGGAGCCCTTGGGTGAACGCGGTTGTGTCGTGCGGAACCTTCGACACCACGGTCGGGACGACAACCTCCACGGCGTGGGCATCAGCCGAAAAGAGGCTCCCGCAGGAGAGGCCGAGAAGCAGGGCGAGGGAGCGGGGAGGCCGCAAATAGGAAGGCACGGTTCTCTTTCGCGACCAATCCATCTCGGATGACGAACGAGGACGCTGTAGGGATGGTCCAGAACTGGGCATCGACTTCGAAGAGTCCACGACCGGCGGGGCGGATTCCGCTAGACCGATTTTTTGCGCGACTTCTGGACCTGCGGGGGCGCCCTGACTCCCTTTCGACCACGTCCCCTGGCGGCGTCCCTAGCGTGCTCGGCGGGTTGTGGTCCGCGGACGCAGCCCGGTCACCAGGAGAAGGAAGAGCGCAGCGACGCTCGGCCCCGATCCTTCTGAGCTGCATCCGCAGCCTTCGGAGTCTGCGTCTCCGGCCCCAGTCCCGCTCGTTTGTTCATCGGCGTCCGTGGTTCCAACACCGCTCGCCCCTGCGGTCCCCTCGTCGGTACCTCCTGAGTCGGGGGCTCCGGAGTCGGCACTGCCAGGCTCGGTGTCGGACTCACCGGACGTCGACCCTTCTGTTTCGTCGCCCCCGGTCGTCTCGGGGAGTTCTGGCTCGAACGGATCGCCGCAGGTTGCAGAGAAGCCTGAACTCGCCGCGCCGACGCATCCCGCGTCCCAGGTTTGTCCGTCGACTGCGAAGAGCTCGGTGGGGAAGTCATGACAGTCCGGGCCGGGGTTCCACGTCCCGTCCGCGTCATGGCAGGGGGTGATGTCCGTGCCGACGGCCTCTTCGATCCAGGGCATCAGACCATCGAGTCTCTCAACGACGCTGCCGAGCTCACACCCAACCGTAGTCTGAGGGTGTCCCGTCGAGAGCACGGCCGCGACTCGCCACGTTCCATCGGGAAGCTGCACATAGGTCGGGCCCCCGGAGTCACCAAGGCAGGTATTGCCTTGCCCGGTGTTTCCGAGGACGAGGTCGTTTTCAGTCCACTGGAATGCCTGGATGACCTTGGGTGCCCAGCGTTTCACGCCACTGCCGTACGGCTCTTCCAAGCTGGAGCGGCCGTAGCCAACCTGGAGCACATCGAAGCCTGGCTGAAGGACTCCAGCCTCACAGCCCATCAGCGGGGGGACGATGGGGACATCATCAACCGGCTCGGCGAGGGAGCACACGGCGACGTCATTACGAGATTCGACGTCGAAGTCGGGGTGGCCCAGACAACCGGTGATCTCGACGCTACGACTTGGAGAGTCCACCGAATCCTCGCCAAATCGAGCCGAGACGAGTTCCTGCCCGTCGACGATGCAGTGGGCCGCCGTAACCAGGATTTGGGGATGCACGAGCGCACCGGAGCAGACGGGGCCCTGTTCGCCTTCGTTGTTCTGACCGATGATTTGAATCGCCGCTGGGAAGTCACATTGCGTCGCATCCGTTCCGTCGACGATGTGCTGGGTTTTCGGTGCGTGAAGAGCGTCTGGCTCCAAGGCCAGGAGTCCAAGAATCAAAGGCCAAACCACGCCGCAACGTGTAGCAGGTCCGGTCTTGGCGGTCGACGGAGTTGGTCCCACGGACGGGGTCGTCGCGGCACCGGCGCGATGCTGGAGGACTCTCGCAAGCACTCATGAGCGACCGCCATCTCGGCCGCTTACCCGTCGGCATCGCCTCGAGACGCTATTCGAACCGCGCCGTCGCGTATTCGCTGATGTAGTCTTTGACGTCTCCGTTCGGTGCACGAACCTCTCTCTGGACAAGGAGGTGGAGCCGGTCGTGATCATCCCAAGCGCAGGCGTTGATGAACGCGATCGAGGCCGGGAGGGAGTGGTGGGCCCACGCTTCGTCTCGGCGCAGCCAGACGCCCGCATCGTCGACGATAAACGGGCGCCCCCGAGAATCCTGTCCGACCGTGCACAGCGAGCCCACCGCCCAATTGGTCGCGACGACCTCGAACTCCGAGGAGAAGGGAGAACCCTCGGAGAAGACCAGCTGCGACACGCTGCCACCGTCGTCATTCTTGGCGTGGCGCATCGCGGTCAACAGCAGCGTTCCCGTCCGGCCGTATTCGACGAGCACGTAGTACAGCGAGGGGTCCAGGGGGTCGAGCGCGCTGCTGGACGCGTCGCCGCCGTAGCACTGGTCCATGGGCATCGCTCCGAATCCCTCCACTTCTCGCTCCTCCCTCCCGCAGGTGACGATCCAGGGGACGGCACCCTCGAACGCGGAGAGGGACATGACACTCGTGCCCTTCTCCGTCTCCTCGTACCGAGTCTGCCACGCCCCGCCGCGGGTCTGCTCCACGCGTAACGCTCTGGCGCATCCCCGCGCTCGCGTCGTAACCCCGTTGGCGGACACAATCCGGTGCGCTTCCCCGACGGACGAAAAACCGCAGGCATCCAGACGTTCCACCGCTACGTCGTCCCCAGCCTCCGAGATCCGTACGTCGGTTTCGGTCCACGGTAGCGCTCCTTCGAGGCGTTTGAGATGAACTCCGCTGCCGACCAGCGTGCCGTCGTCCCTCAAGGCCAGCGCTTTCACGCCGATCCCGGCTTCCGACCACGCCGAGAAGCGCAGGGGTTCCGACTCATCCGACACCGACGTTCGACTCAAGTGGCTCTGCTCGTCGGCCTCGCCGACCACGATCAGAGCGTCTCCGTCGACCAGAAGTGTCGAGCCGTAAAGCGGCCCGTCCGAGGTCTGCAATGGCTCAAAGCTCCACCCCTCTTCGTCAAACCGTGCGGGATTCGAAGGTGACGCAGCTGGTCTCGGATTGGCTGCCTTCGGATGCCGTGTCGGAGTGCAGCCCGAGACGAGGAGGAGAGAAACGCCCACGAGCGCCCCCCATCGACCAGTTGCCACGCCACCATGGTTCGGACGATGAGCGAACAATGTGGACCGACTGTACCCCGGGTCCCATCCCGCGGGCGGGCGAGAATGGAGCAGGCTACAGGAGAGCTTGTCTCCGACTTCGGAGGGGCCCACTGTCGACTGCCGAACCCGACGCGGCGACGTCGTGGGTCAACGCGGCCTTCTGCATCGTTGCGGCTGAGGTCGTGTCGCCGGTACGACGGCGAGCTGTGCTGAGTGATCGGCTGAGTCTCCGGCGTGCGCTGAGCTCTCCAGAAAGTCGGTTGCGTCCTTGAATTCTCGCGTCATACTCCGGCTTCGCGAGATGTTTGCTGGCTGCTGACCTCTCGCTCGCAGAACACCGGACCGTGCTCGGACCGTCCTCGCCCCTCGGCGACCGGTCGGTGCGGCCTATCGACCTCTCTCTCGAGCGCGGTGAGCCCCTGGTCCTCTGGACCCCTGGCTCGCCCAGGAGCAGCCTTGTCATGTCCACTCGTCTTCGTCGCGTCTTCGCGGCATTGGCCCGTCAGGGCCTCGATCTACAGACCACCGATCACGGCTACCGGATCCATCGATCCGGACGCGACGACATTCCCGGCGCGGAGTTGCTGATCCCATCTGAGTTCCCTCTGCAGGCCAAAGCGCTCCATCAACTGATGGATTTCGCTGGCGTCCGGCACCCGCAGGGAGGCCAGGTGTGCCAGGTGTGCGCCACGCCTGACTTCCATGCGGGACATCTGGTGCCGGTCGGCGCTGTGGTGGCGACGACACCCGACCTCGTCGTGCCCCAGGCGATCGGCACCGACATCAACTGTGGCATGCGCCTGCACGTGACCGATCTGAGCATCGATGCGTTCGTGGAAGGCAAGGAGGCCCTCGTGCAGCGGCTGCGTGGTGATCTGTTGCTGGGCACACGCGACCTTCCGATGACGCCACATTCGATGGCCGCGATGTTTGTCGAGGGGAGCATGGGCTGGCTCGAGGCAGTGGCCCCTCGCCCCGGCGGTGCGCTGCAGCGCAGCACCATGGCGCAGCTGTGGTCTGAGCTGGACCGGGTCTACGAATCAGGCAGCTTCGTGGGCGAGACCCGACATGCCCCGCAAGGCCTGGTCGACCCGGGGCGTGCGTGGCTACGCGACCCGACGCTGGCCACCCTCGGCGGGGGCAACCACTTCCTCGAGTTGCAGGTTGTCGACGAGATCCTCGACCCGAGCCTCGCCTTCGAGTGGGGCGTTCGCCTGGGCAGGTGGCGTTCATGGTGCACACGGGCTCTCGCGGGGTGGGCCGGCATGTGGGCAACACGTGGATCGATCGAGCCCGCCGACGCTGGCCCAAGGGCTTGCGATATCCGGAGGCAAGGATCTTCGCCCTCCACGGTGATGATGCGAGCGAGTACCTCAGCGCTGTGCACACCGCGGCAAACTACGCGTTCGTCAACCGCTTGCTGCTGGCCGAAATCGTTCGACTGCGTATGCGTGAGGTCTATCGAGCCGACCTCGAGGCGCGCCTGGTCTTCGATGTTCCCCACAACATCGTGCTCCGCGAGGGAGACTCGTTCGTACACCGGAAGGGGGCAACGCCCGCCCACCGCGGACAGCCGGTCCTGATTCCGGGCTCGATGGGCGACTCGTCATTCCTGTGCGTCGGTCGGGGCAGTGCGAGGCACCTCAGCTCGGCGGCCCACGGAGCAGGGCGGGCACTCAGCCGCTTCGAGGTCGGGCGCAAGGGACCCAAAGACCTGGGTCTTGATGGAGTGGAGTGCATCACGCTCAAGGCCGAGCGCATGATTGAGGAAGCTCCGGTGGCCTACAAGCCGATCGCCCCGGTCGTGGACATCCAGGTCGACGCCGGGGTGGTCGGAAGAGTCGCGCGTATGCGGCCGTTGTTGACCTTCAAAGGGTGAGCGCCAAACGCAATCCGGCTTCTGGCCGGTGACCTATGCTAGGAACACCGAATGAAGACGAAGCATCTGGGTGTGGCGGTAGCGTTGCTTGCGGGGCTGACGGGCTGCCCCGCGGTGGTCGGAACGTCAGGGTTGACTACGGTGCCGCCGGACGCCGGGAAGACCTGCACAACGCACTGCAACACGATCGGTATGGACTTGGGCGCGGTGGCGATCATGGCGAACAACGTAGGTTGCGTGTGTCAGCCAAGGACCACCCAGGCCGATGCGTCGGCAGCCGTTTCTGCGGGCATGGTGACGATCATGATCCAGCGTCAACAGGAAGAGCAGCAACAACAATCATCGTAGGCTCCACGAACTCAGGCCCAGTGCACATCGGTTGCAGGCCTACCGCCCCACGCACCCGCTCGAGGTCAGGGCGTAGCGTGGTCTGAGAATCGCCGCGGTGGCGAGCCTGTCATTGGAGGCTGTCCCACCGAGTTTCACTCGAGCCTGAGGTGGGCCCAAGAACTCTGCTGAGCGATCTCGCAGACGATGGTCCCTCCCTGGCCTCCGAGCTCAGCGCGAGGCCCCGCGGTGACGCGGGGGCCTGGTGGCGAATACAAGACCGCGATCGACTACGTATAGCTGCGTAAAATGCCGTCTTCGCGTACGTACTTCGCGCAGAGTGTTGCAAGTTCGTCGGAGTGTGGGCGTCTGTAGCAGTATGTTGAAGTACCCTGCTGCCGCCACTCTTCTCGTCGTCGCGTCGCTGGCTGGATGTGAAGCGTCGTCTTCCGACCCCGTGGATGGCCGAGACGATGCTTTCGTTGGCCACGGGAAAGCCGACGGGGGAATCCAAGAGGGCACGGTCGAGGCCTTGGCGGTGCTGAATTTGGTCAACCAAGCAACCTTGGAGCAACTCGACGACTCCGCCCATGTCGGTCTGGACGTCCGAGCGGCGACAGGAATCTACGAGCGACGCGCGGGGACGGACGGCGAACCCGGCAACGCCGATGATGTCCCCTTCGAAACGCTGGCGGAGCTGGACGCGGTGCCCTACGTCGGAATGGTGGCGTTTGGACGGCTACTCGAGTACGCGTTGGCCAACGGCTACGGCGACCTACCCGAGCCCGAGGAGGGTCCGACGCAGGAGCAGTTCGACGCAGGGGTGTTGCTCTTGGCCAACACAGCAACCCAGGAACTCCTCGACGTGGATGTCGGTCTCGACGTTCGGGCCGCCGATGGAATCTACGAACGTCGGGTCGGTAGCGACGGGTTGTTCGCGAGCATCGAAGACCTGGACGCGGTGCCCTATGTGGGTCAGAGCGCGTTGCAGAAGCTCGAGGACTACGCCCTGGCAAATGGCTACGTCTATACCGAAGCGCCTGACCCCTACGGCGAGCACTTCTGTGTAGGACCGCAGTTCAGCGAAGACGATGCGTTGCAGCACCTGCCCGAAGGGGCCAACCTCTCGCACACTCTTCCGCTGTTCGACTTCGGGGCTCGTGCCTACCGACGGACCTGTGGCGCCACGGGTTGTAGCGAGTGGGTCGGCTACACGGGCGGTGCATTGTACGGGGTGATCTATGGGCACGACACCAACCGCGATTCGGGCTGGCGGCGTGGCGTAGGATTTACCCCTGCTCAGCTCGAGTCTGAGCCGACGCTTCGGGCGACGGATGGAGAGCTGTGGCTCGAGGCCCCGCGCAACCAGGACGAGCCCTTCTACTATCCCGGATCACCGAACTTCGCGTGGGATCGCGCCGTGTCGTTCCACGCGCGGGCGCCCTACGACGGCAGTTCGGCGAGCTTCGCGATGAACACATTCGAGGACGTATGGGGCGAAACCAGCATGCGGACCGCTTCGAACTGTTTCCAGATCCGCAACGTGCGGCAGAGGTCGTTCAGTAACACCGAAGAGATGACGATCATCTACGGGGTGATCGACGCGCCACAAGGCTAAGTGGGATGAGGAGGAAGGCCGTGCGCCGCCCGGATCGCGGCAGTACACCGTCGCGGGATGCGCGACGGTGCGACGGGCACACGGGCAGCTTTCGTTACTCGTTCACCAGCCGACCCGCATCGAGCAACTCCAGCCGACGCTGCTCAAGCGCATCGAGGTCGCGGTGGCAGCTCCGTGCGATCGTCTGACCACAGATCGCGCCCAGTCCCATCCCGTGTCCGGTCATGCCGCCGAGAACGTGGGTGGCCGCGGTGCCATCGGAATCGGGCAATGCGTTCCAGAACGGAAGCTCGTCGGGACTGAATCCCATGATGCCGGACCACCGCGCTTCGATCTCGAAGGGTCCGAAGGCAGGAAGGTGGCGCCGGAGATAGGCTTCGAGGTCGCTCTGCACGCCGTCCGTGGGGACCGAGTCGTCGGTGCTCTCGCGGTCACGATGCAGATGGCGGCGGCCTCCGATCAACATCCGGCCGTCGTCTCGTTGGCGGAAGTAGTCGTATCCCCAGCAGCCGTAGCAGACCGGTTCAAGGGTTCGGATGGGCCCCAGTGGCCGGGTAGCGAGCATCTGGGCCCGCTGAGGCTGAATGTCGATGTGCGGGAGCAGCCGTTGGGTCCATGCGTTCACCGCGACGATGGCAACGCGGTAGCTGATCGTGGACTCGGCTGTGCTCACCACCCGCTGCTTGGGGTCGAGATCTGCCACGAGCGCTTGGCGAAGCTTTGCTCCCGCGTGCCCGGCCTGCGACCCGACGGCGGAGAGGAGTCGTCCCGGGTGGACCTCTCCATCCTCGGGGATCGATAGTCCGGGCGCGAACCCCTCCAGACCTTCGTGCTCGGCGCCCTGACTGCATGGGACACCGTCCTCCTGCAGGAGGGACGCGGCATCGGCCAATGTCTGCTGCTCGTTCTCATCGTCGGCCATCGGCAGGATGAGGCTGCCGCAACGCTTGTGCTCGGCCGCCTCCCCGAAGCGCGCTTCGATCATGCGGTGGCTGGCACGCGCCATCTCGATGACGGTCTTCATGCGCGCGCGGCCGAATCGTGCTCGTCGAGCCGGGTACTCGATGGCGTGTTCGACCAGCAAGAACCCCCCAGACCGCGCAGATGCACCCCATCCCAGGCCGTGAGCATCCAAGGCGAGGACGGAGAGCCCAGCTTCGGCCAACTCGAGGGCAGCGCTTGCACCGGTGATGCCGAGCCCGACGACGACCGCGTCCACGGTGTGTTTGCCCGGTCGCAGCGGGGGGAGCCGACTGTTCGGAGATTCGTCGAGCCACAGGGACGGCGCGCCGGGGTCCACGGCGGCAGTGTAACGCAGCGGCGCGCTCAGTTGCTCCAGCGACGTTGTGCGCGGCGGAACGAGCCCATGTCGGCATAGCCCAGGCGAAACGCGATCTCCTGCGCACAGATGCCCTGGCCACTGAGACGAGCATGGAGCTCCTTGCGCAGGCGATCGAGCACCTCCCGAAACGAGGTGTCGTGTTCGGCCAGTCGCCGTTGCAGGGTGCGAGGGGTCATCGCTAGAAGCTCCGCAACGTCGGTGAGGGACGATGAACCATCGCGGAGGATCTTGGCTGAGCACTCGCGGACACGGTCGATGAACTCGTTGTGGCCCGAGCGACTGGCCAGCAGGGCGTCGGCTTGGTGGTCGATCGCTCGCATGAGCTCGGGGTCGGCGGATGCGAGCGGGCGCTCGGCAGCTTCGAGCGACATCGCGAGCCCGTTGTCGGGACGGTCGAACGATAGCTTGGCGTTCTTGAATACCGCTCGGTGGCGAGACAAGTCCGCAGGCTCTGGGTGCGCGAACCAGACCTCCGTGGCAACCAGCCCGCCCTCGGTAATCGCGTGCCCTGTGACGAGCAGGACAGCGATGAAATACTCGTTCGAATGGCGTCCTCCGGCGATCGGATGGCCGGGGATGCGCTGGTGAACCTCGAGAGTCTGAGCGGTCTCCTCGACCTCGACGATCGTCGCCTCGTTCAGAAGGACGCTGAACCGGGCCAGACGGACGATGGCCTCACGCATCGTCGGGGCAGCTCGAATCCCGAACTCGGCCAAGCCATAGGCACCGCGCTCCACCGCGGAGACCATCTCCAACCCGAGGTCGGGCTGGCCCAAGCGCTGCGCGGCGTCCTCGTAGAACGCCGCGAGGGTCTCGACTTCGGCGACGACATGACTGTCTTCGAGCGCCCGCTGAAGCCCGAATGCGCCAAGGCACGCGCGTGCATCGAGCCCGTGTTCCGCGAGCCGAGAGCTGATCAAGCCCGGCAACGGTGAGCGCATCAACGTCATGGAGAGGAAAGGGTACTGCGCGATGCCGCGCTGGGCTGGCACGTCACGCCTGGATTCTGTCGTGATCGGCCCTGGTCATGGGTCGTCTATCATCCCACACTGGACCACAATGAGACGCTCGATTCTCGGTGCGGTGGTCCCTTTGATGCTGGCCCTCGCAGGGTGCGACGACTCGGCGGCCGCGGAGGAGACCAGTGTCTGCGCGGAAGCCCAGGCTGCAGTGGAGACGTGTCTAGGTGCCGTGTCTGAGCCCCCGTCCGCGACCTGCGAAGGCCAGCAGGTTCAGATCGCCGAAGAGCTGCTCGCGGGCATCGACGCTGCGGGTTGCGAAGGCGTGCCCCAGGGCAAGGAAGACTCCTTGTTGTGTGCGGCGCTGTTCTGGGACCCGTTGGGGTGGTGCGACGAAGCGCCTGCACCACTGGGGCCCGAGCCCGAAGGTGCTGCCACCCAATACCCGATCATTCTGGCGCACGGGTTCAACACCAGCACCACCAACTTCTGGCGCTTCAACGACGTGGACGTTGCGCTGATCGACGACGGCCACGACGTGATGCTGGGAAGCGTTCCGCCGTTCGATACCCCGCAGGTTCGCGCGGGTTTTCTCGCCGAGCAGGTCGACGAGTTGCTCACGCGGTCCGGCAAGGATCAAGTCAACCTGGTGTGTTTCTCGATGGGGGGCATCGACTGCCGCTACCTGGTGAGCCCAGATGGGCTGGACTACGGGGAGAAGGTCGCCTCGATCACCACAATATCCTCGCCGCACCATGGCACCTACGTGGCGGACGTGGCCGTTGGCTTTCTTCCCGATGAAGATGATGCCGAGGCGATCGACGCGATCGCCACCGTGTTCGGGCGCACCTTCAGTGAAGTCGCCGAAGACAGCCACATCGTCGCCGCGCTGGGCGCGATGTCGGAGCGCACGATGGTCGAGTTCAACGCCACCATCTCCGATGCGCCGGGCGTGATGTATCAATCGTGGGCAGGGGTCAGCAGTGTTGCTGGGATCGCCAACCCTCGCCGCAACGCCGAGTCGGACGCCTGCACGGACGAGAACGGGGAGGTGCTGTTGATGCGTCACGAGGGGACTGTCGACCGCATGGATGCGCTGTTGGTCGGTGCTGCGGGCATCGTCGCGCACGGTCTCGAGCTTCGTCCGAACGACGGCGTGTCCACGGTCGAGTCCAGCAAGTGGGGGCGGTTCCGTGGGTGTTATCCGGGCGACCACCTCGACGCTGCGGGGCAGATCGGGGACGAGGGTCCCGACCCGCGCACGGGCTTTGACTACCTGCGATTCTACCGAAACCTCGCGTTTGATCTGGCTGCCCAGGGATACTAAGCCCCCGATTCGGAGTCGCCACGTTTGGTTCTGTTACCGTCGCGCCAAACCAGCGTGGACAATCTCGTACAGCTTGGACCAGACGACATCCCTGCTCTGGAACGTTTCCTTCGGCAGCGGCTTGAGCACTCGATGTTCCTACTGAGCGCCCTGCGTGCTCACGGCATCGTCGACCGGGGACAGCCTTTTCAGGGCACGTACGTTGGGGCGAGGCGGGGCGATGAACTGGTCGGCGTTGTTGTCCACTACCGTCGCGGCAATCTGGCTCTCAACGCGCCGACCCACGCATCGGAGTTGAGCACCCGGGCCACCGAACTCAGCGGGCGTCCTGTCGCCGGTGCAGTCGGGCCGGAGGCGCAAGTGGACGCGGTCGAGAGCGCGCTCGGGCTGGGGCCGCCGGGGAGGGGGGTTCAGATGGACGAGCGGGAGACGCTGTATCGTTTGGACCTCGCCGGGTTGGTGGAGCCGGCGGCGCTCCGTGAGGGCACGGTGCGGGGCCGAGCGTTCGCTGCCGAGGACCTCGAAACGATGGTGGCCTGGACCGTTCGTTATCGGGTGGAGTCGGCCGGAGACCCCGACGATGCCGCCCTCCGACGTCGCGTCGAGGACACCTTGGCGTCCGAGGTTGGCGATGGGCACTGGTTGCTGGAGAAGGACGGTGAGCTCGTGGCCAAGACGGCATTCAACGCTCGGCTACCCGACGCGGTGCAGATCGGCGGAGTTTGGACCCCGCACGCGAACCGAGGTCGAGGCTATGCGCGTTGCGTGCTCGCGTCGCATTTGCAGTGGGTCCGGCGCCAAGGGGTCGCGACCGCGATCCTGTTCACCGGGGACGGCAATCTCCCGGCACGCCGGGCCTACGATGCCCTGGGCTTTCGCCCAGTAGGACGCTACCGAGTGCTCATCCTGCGCGCACCGTCGTCGTGAGAGGCGACGCCACCTCGGAGAGGATCAGACCCTGCTCATCTCGACGTTGTCGGTCCGAAACCGGTAGCCGACGCCGCGCAGCGTCTCGATGTAGTCCGAGGCCGGACCGAGCTTCTTGCGGAGTCGCTGCACGTGCGTGTCGACGGTGCGGGTGGGCAAGCCGGGCGTGTGTCCCCAGACGTCGTGCAGGAGCGCGTCGCGGGTCTGCACTCGACCCCGTCGCGACAAGAATGTGCTGAGCAAGCGGAACTCGAGCGCGGTCAGGCTGACCTCACTCTCGTCCACCCATACGCGGTGGCCCTGCTCGTCGACCTTCAGTCGACCGAAAGCGAGCTCGGGTGCGGTGGGCAAGGGCTTGTCGAGGCGGCGAAGGATTGCCTTGATGCGCAGCAGCAGCTCGCGCATCGAGAATGGTTTCGCCACGTAGTCGTCGGCCCCAACCTCGAACCCGACGACGCGATCGATTTCATCGTCCTTGGCGGTCACCATGACGATCGGGACGTCCTTGGTTTCGTTCTTGGATCGAAGCACCCGGCAGATATCGGTCCCCGACATATCGGGGAGCATCAGGTCGAGCAAGATGAGGTCGGGGGTGGGGTCGACCTCCGCGGCCTCGAGCGCCGTTCGTCCGTCAAACGCGACCCGCGTTCGCCAGCCCTCTCGCTCCAGCGAGAACTGGACTGTGCTCACCAGGTCGCGTTCGTCGTCCACGATGAGGATCGTCGGCGTCACAGCTTTGCCCTTACCACTGAGCGCGTGACAGCTTCGTGACGGCCCGGCAAAGGCTCGGGGTCTTCGCGGTGACTCGTGTGTATGGGCTCGGATGTCACATACAGGGTGACGGCCTGTCACGATTCCGAGACACACACGACACATCGAAGTGGACGCGGGGGCGGACGCGCCGAAAACCACGCGCTCACGACCGACGGTGTTGGAACGTCGGCCGGCGAGCTTCGTGTTGCGCCTTTGAATATCCGTGATATGTCACGGATTGTGAAGGCGCGATTCTTCTTTCTGCTCAACCGGGCGCAGAAGGCGGTCAAGACTCGGTTTGAGCGAGAGACGCGAGCCCACCTCGACGGCCTGACCAGCCTGGAGCTCGGTGCGCTGTGGGCTTTGACCGCTGATCCCTCTCTCGGGGTGCAGGACCTGGCCGCAGTGCTCCACGTCGACCATGCGGTGGTCAGTCGCCTCTCGAAACAGCTCGACCGCAAGAAGGTGGCGCGACGCGTCGCCGATCCCGACGACGGCCGCCGCACCCGGTTGGAGGTCACGGACCTCGGCGCGACCCGAGCTGCCCAAGGGCGGCGAATGCTGCGAAGCGCCAACGCTCGCCTCCGCGAAGGATTCACCGACGACGAGCTGACAGTGGTCGTCCGGTTTCTCAACCACCTGATCGCGATCGGGGCTGAGACCGGCCCCCTCGACGCACCACAAGACACCCCTACGACGAAAGGCAATGACGATGGCTGATCTCGAAACGATCTCTCTGACTACCGAAGACGGGCGAACGCTCGCGGGCTCTTGGTTCCCTGCGCAGGGAAGGGCCGCGCATACGGTGTTGGTGCTCAACTCGGGGACCGGAATCCCGCGCGGCTTCTATCGGCGCTTCGCTGCCTTTGCGGCCTCCCGGGGATTCGGTGTGCTGACGTACGACTACCGGGGCATCGGGGGCTCGGCCCCGGCGGACCTCCGCAAGAGCGCGATTCAGAACCGCGAGTGGGGGCACTACGACATCCCCGCCGCAATCGCCTGGGCCACACAGCGGCTCCCCGATGTTCCGTTGGCGGTCGTGGGTCACTCGGCAGGAGGGCAGCAGCTAGGGCTCGCCCACAACGTAAAGCGTGTCGACGCGGCGCTCTTCGTCGCCGTCTCCACAGGGTATTGGCGGGACATGCCGACGGGGCACAAGTGGTTCACGTGGATGCTGTGGAATGTGTTCGTTCCGCTCTCCCGCGCAACCCTTGGCTACTTCCCGGCGCGGCGCTTCGGCCTGGGGGAGAACCTCGTGAGCTCGACGGCAGCGGAGTGGGGCTCGTGGTGCATGGAGCCGACCTACATGGCTGCGTTCTTCGACGGCACGGGTCATCGTCAGTGTCTCGATGGGCGGCCTTTCGGCGCGGTCCACTTCGATGAAGCACGCTTTCCGATCGTCACCTACTGCTTCGGCGACGACCCCATCGCAACTCGCGCGACGGTGCCGCCCATGATGCGGCTCTACGCCGAGGCGAGCATCGAAGACCGATGGTTCGAGCCGGCCGAAGTTGGCGCGGACATCAAGGAGATCGGGCACCTCGGGTTCTTCCGAGAAGGTGCCGGGAAGACGTTGTGGGCGGACGCGTTGGAGCAGCTGCGGTCGAACGCGTCTGATTTCTCATCGCGGCGAGCTCCGGAGCGTTTCCAGGCTGTCGCTCAACCCTCGCTCGCATGAGTCTACAACGGGCTGAGCGCGTTCTTAGTCCGGTTTTTGCGCGCTCCGTGTCGAGTTCTTCGTCGCGGTGTCGAGGGAGCGTGCGACGAGGGTCGCCAGCTCTTCGTGCTTGTAGGGCTTTCGTAGAAAGCCCACCAGTCCGTCTGCTTCGAGCGCCTCGACGTCGACATCGCGGGTGTAGCCGGAGACGGCGACCACGGGCACCTCTGGCCGGATCGCTCGGATCGCGTAGAAAGCCTCGCGACCGTTCATGACCGGCATGAGCATGTCGGTGATGACGATGTCGATGCTCTCTGCGTTGGCCTCGAATGTCTCGACGGCCTCTCGCCCGTCCCTCGCTTCGAGAACCTGGTAGCCGAGAGACTCGAGGAAACGGACCGCCGTGAGACGGACGAGTTCCTCATCCTCGACCACCAGGATTGTAGCCCCCGGCTGGCCGTCATCACGCAGCATGCCATCCGTCGCCCGGTGTTGCTCCGCTTCTTCGACGCGAGGAAGGAAGACGGTGAAGGTCGTGCCGACGTCGAGCTCAGTCTCGACGGCGATGGCTCCGCGGGTCGAGCGAATAGCGCCCTGAACTGAGGCCAGGCCTAGCCCGGTTCCTTTCCCGAGTTCTTTGGTTGTGAAGTAGGGCTCGAAGATCTTGTCGAGTTGGGTGGCCGTCATACCGCAGCCGGTGTCTCGAAACGCGATGCGGACGTATGGGCCGGGCGATACGGGGTCCCCAAGCTCGTTGCTCTGTGCCGCCGAGAGCACGACGCACTCGGTCTCGATCGAAAGGGTTCCCGACTCGCCCATGGCGTCGCGCGCGTTTACGCCGAGGTTGAGCAGCGCCATCTGGATTCGTGTGGGATCGCCGGAGACGATCGGAGTGGCAGACGTGAGCTGGGTTCGGATCGTGATGCGCTTGTCGACGCTGCTGCGTAGAAGGTCGACCGTCTGCGCGATGAGTGCGTGTACGTCGACGGGGACCACGGTCGAGGACCCTCTTCGGGAGAACGTCAGGAGCTGCTCGGTCAGCTTCGCCGCCCGCGTCGCCGTGGCCTGAATGAGTCCGACGTACTCGTTGATGTGGTCGTGGTTTCGGGATTCGTCCGGCTCCGTCATCTCCAGCGCGATGAGCTCGGACGCGCCCATGATGCCGGTGAGCATGTTGTTGAAGTCGTGTGCAACGCCGCCGGCGAGTTGACCGATGGAGTCTTCCTTGTCGGCCTGTCGCAGCCGCATCTCGTCGCGGCGCCGGTCGGTGACGTCACGAAACACGACCACGTCACCGACGTCGGTCTCGCCGGTTCCAGCCATCTTCGAAGACGAGTATTCGATGCGTCGCTCGCTGCCATCCTTGGGACGCAGGACCGCGTCCGTACCGTCGGAGTGATCACCCGCGGTCGTGCCTTCGGGGAGGGCCTCGGTGCGGAATACGTCGTGGAGGTGCTTTCCGCGGGCCTCTGACAGCGTCCACTGAGTGAGGTTCTCCGCGCGTGGGTTCATTCGTTCGATGCGCGTGGCCGAGTCGGTTGCGATGACAGCGTCCGCGATCGAATCGAGCGTGATTCGGAGGCGTTCTTCGTTCTCTCGGAGGGCCTGCTCCGCTCGGCTCTGCTTCGTGATATCGAGGCCGACGGTGCAGGTCTGAACGGGGTTGGAGCCGATTCGCTCGATGGCGAAGCTCGTCAGCGAGTACCGGTTGCCTTCACCGCTCTCCCAATCCCCGTCGGGTTCTGCATCACTGGCCCGCATCGCATCCGCGAGGTGTTCATCCTCGCAGGTCGCCTTCGTGTAGGCGGCGCTGCTGAGCACGACGTCTCCACGATGGTTGTCCACCCGAATGAGCAGCGGTGTGTGGGTGAGAATCCCGTCCAGTTGCTCGGCCATCCGACGCATGTTTCGCCCGTAGATCCGGCTGATGACGAGGGCCGAGATCGCGGCGAGCAGGGTCAGCGCGATGACAACACCACCGAGCAGCCACCGCATATTGCGGCGTTCGATCTCGGCGGTTGCGCGCGGAAGCCCGAGAATGATGACGCCCGGTGTTTCTCGGTTGAACCCCGCGGAGTAGGCCGCGGAGATCTGTCGCACCGGTCCGTGTTCGGTTTCGAGGGTGTCGAACACGGGCTCGCTCGAGGCCAACGCCCGAGCTACGGCCCGGCGTTGGGCGTTCTGCAGCGTTGTGCCGTTTCTCCTGGGGTCGCTGTGAGAGCGGATCCGGCCGTTCGCGTCGCTGACGATGACGTAGTCGATCGTCTCGCTCGACTCGACGAGTTCTTCGACCAACGCTCGTTCATGGAACTTCCCCGAATCGCCCACTTTGGCGACGGCACTCGAGAGCATGCTCAGTGTCGCCGCTTCAAGGGCTTCGTCGTAGCGTTTGTTGAGCCGGTCCGAGAACGTCTCGCCCAGAAGCAGCACGGCGGCCATGAGGAACACGATGACGGTTCCGAACGCGACCGCGAGATAGCGATCGGCTCGCCGAACACCGATTCTCTGCGCCGGTCGGCTGCTCACGGGTCTTGCGGGCCCCCGCGTCGGATCTCCGGCGACCACATGGGGGTCGCGCTCTCCCAGGGCTTGCGGAACTCCTTCGGAACCTCACCGACCCAGCCCTTGTACAGGCTCTGCGTCTCGACGGTGATCGGGAACACGGGCACGAGAAGCTTCGGACTCACCTCTTCCCCACGCAGGAGTGCGTTTGCCGTTCGAAGGGCGGTCGCGCCGAGCTCCCCGCAAAACTGGGCCGAGTCGATCTTGATGATGCCCTGAGCCCGGATCTGTTCGACGGACGAGGGGTCTCCATCGTTGGTCGCGCCGAAGATCTCCGTACGCCCAGCGGCCTCGAGTTCGGAGAAGACGGAGAGGCCTCCTCCGTCGTTGACCGTGAAGACCACGTCGACGGAACCAGGCTCGGGGAAGTCTTTGAGGATGTCGAGCCCGGCCTGTTTGCCGGAGACAGGCTCGACGGCGTTGTAGGTCTTGATGACGTCGAATGCTTGTCCGCTGGCCTCGAGGGCATCCGCGAAGCCGTCGACGCGCTCAACGGTGGATGAGACCTGCGGGTACTCGACGATGATGACCTTGAGCGACTTCTCGTCGGGGAAACGAGACGCGACGTACTCTCCATCGAGGTAGCCGGCCTGGTAGTTGTCCGACGTGACGAACGACGCCATCTTCCCGCCGAGGATGTGCTGGTCGTAGGCGACGACCGGGATGTTCATGGCGTTGGCTCGACGCAGGCCTGCACGGAGGGCTGCGGTGTCGGTGGGCTGGGCGATGATGATGTCGACGCCGAGATCGAGCAGCTCGTCCATCTGCTTCATCTGCCGCTCGATTCCTTCGTCACCATCCCCGGCGATCCGGGGCACGAGTTCGAGCGCGCCCAAGCCGTCCGCCTTCCGGCTCGCGTTGACCTGTGCGACGGCGGCCTCAAGGCCTTCGCGCATTGCGACCTGTCCTGGGATGCTCATCGACCAGTACAGGACGCCGACCTTCTTGGGCGCGTCGCGGGCACTCGTCTTCTTGGGAACGGAGGTCTCGGCAGCCGAGCGTGTCTCCTTGGCAGCGGGCTCGGACTCGGCCCCGGGGACTCCGCAACTACCGAGCGTGGGGAGTGCCACCGCGAAGCACATCGCGTGTCGCCAGGGGGCGACGCGTCGGTGTCCTCTGCAGTTTTCGTCGAGTCCTTGCATATCTTCGGGCCGTCGCTCCCGCATCGGCCGGGACGGCTGGTGACGGTGGGCGGTTTCTCGGATTGGCGGCGTGTTGGGTCGGTCGTCAGGAGGCCGTTTCGTCTGAGACAGGCTCGCAGATTCTGTCGCAGTTCGCGTGTCCCAGCGCGGGGCAATTTCACACGCCTACTTCCCCACACAACGTCATTGCTCGTCGTTGCCCTGGACCCCGGAGGCCTGCGAATTCAGGGGTTGATGGAGTGGTGAGGCCTTCGGTCGTAAGGCACGTTCGGGGTGCAAGTCGTGGACGTGAGTCAATTTGGCACGATGTGTCAGTTTCGGTGTTGCCGGGTTCTCATCAGGTATCGCATGAGGCACTGGCGCAGTCGGAGGTTGGCGATGTGCCTTCGTCTTGTCCGGCGGTGTGGCCCAGGGAGTCCGATACGGTCCCCGTCGAACACGGCGGCGAGCGTGCGGGGTTCGAGTCGCGGCTTGCCTCGAGATGGCGCGACGGGGGGCACGGAAAAGAAATCGTGGGGAGGGCGTGACAACTTGGCCGCCCGCGCAACAGGGGGGCGATGCGCCGCTCCGTCGTGCTCCCCGCTCTCATGCTGGCACTCTCCCCCGCCGCTGGATGTGACTCTGCCTCCGGGAGCGAGCCGGCCTCCACGGGCTCCTCGACCGGGGCGGGTTCCCCGTCGGGTGATGCCGGTGATTCTTCGTCCGGCACTCCAGGAGCGGAGGCTGGGTCCACGACGGCCCCCGGCACGTCGGACGTTTCGACCGGTGGAGAAACCGGAGCTACGGAGTCCTCCTCATCAGGCGGCGCCGACGACTCCGGGCCGGGCGAGCCGGCACGCCCCGAGTGGACACCTCCGGACACGGCTGCCGGAGACCCAACGTTCGAGCACATTTCCGACCGACTCTCGGGTGAGTGCGACTCTCCCAACCCCTTCGGGTTCGCCATCGGGGATTGGGATAGCGATGGTTGGCCTGACGTGATGGTCTGGGACCACGCCCGGGAGGACCACTGCATGTGGACCAACGATGGAGGTGCCGAGGGCTTCAGCGTGGTGTCGACCTGGAAAGAAGACACCGCGCCGTTCTTCACGGGTGGCTGGAACGTTCAGATCGCAGACCTGGATGGGGACGGGGATGTCGACGCGATCGGTCGCACCACGGAGGGCCACGACGGGTGGATCGAGAACACGACCGCTTCAGCATCGGGTCAACCCACCGCGGCGTTCCACTCTGCTCCGTGGGGCAACGGAACACGCTTCACGGTTGCGGATTTTGACGGCGATGGCGACTTGGAGGTCGGTGACGCCGGGCCCGTCCTGTTCAATCTGGACGGCAGCGTGGCCCTGGCCGTCGGTGAGGACGAAGGCTCGCCGCTGTACTTTGACATCGATGGCGACACCTTCGTGGACGTTGTCTACCCAGACGGGGCCATGTGGCTCAACGACGGAACCGGGAACATGGTCGCCAATGGCCAAGCGCCTGGCCTCGCGGGCTGCTCATCGGCCCTGTCGTTCATCTTCGATGCGAACTTGGACGGAGACCTGGATGTCTTCTGCTACGGCAACAACGACGACGGAGACTATGCCTGGCTGGCGCAGAACAGCGGCGGCACGTTTGTGCCCGGTCCCGAGGTCGAGGGATTCGACTACATCGGTGACGTTGCGAGCAAGGCTGCGCACTCGGTGGCCGACTACAACAACGATGGGCTGGTCGATCTGTTCGTGTTTGGCCGGCAGGCCAGCGTGATCAACGTGATGATCAACCGAGATGGGTCGTTGTTCGAACGGATCGATCTGACCGAAGCGTTCGACGTACTCCCGACGCACGTGGGTTGGGCAGGCCGACCCACCAGCGCACCGGGTGACCTGGACCTCGACGGGCGGATTGACTTCGTGACGATGGAAACCGACCTCAGCGAGGCCCACCCCGGAACGGTCGCGGTGCTGAAGAACACGAGCGAGGAAGCCGGGCGGTACGTGCAGCTCGAGTTCGACGCTTCACAGATGGGCAACGGGGGAAACAGTGGAGCCGTGGGAGCACTCGTCGAGGCGTTGAACACTGAGACGGGCGTCCGTGTGGGTACGAGCTACCGCACCGTGCGGTCGTACCAACAGATGGTGCCGGACTTCGCTCATGTCGGTACCGACACGCATGAGACGATCGACCTCCGCGTCCGTTGGCCGAGCGGGTTTGGAGAAGAGACGTTCGAGGACGTTTCGACGATGGGGCGCTACCGGATCACGTTTGACCCGAACGGTAGCTCGCTCGCGCCTCTGTGAGGGCGATCACCAGTCCGATCACCAGTCTGGAAGTAGCGATCACCAGTCTGGAAGCGATCACCAGTCTGGAAGTAGTGTGCTGACGATCACCAGTCTGGAAGTAGTGTGCTGACAGAGGTGTCAGTGAAGACGGGATCGGCGGCCTGAGGCATCGCAAGGCGTTGGGCGGGCGGGCCTATCTGTCCTTCGAGGACGTGAGTGCCTGGCCCCGACGGCCAGGGGGGCAGTCCGTCTTGCGGCAAAGAGCCAGCGCAAGCGGACGAGCCTGGGCTCGCCTGCTGCGTTCTGTTGGCTATACCCCGGAGCTACGAGGTCCGGAAGAAGTCTGGGCTGGGTCCGGTGGCGACGTTGTGGCGCAGCCGCATCCGAACGGTCCCCGCGGGG
>JBOEGF010000012.1:59486-162384 GCA_050633305.1 Nannocystales bacterium | reverse complement strand
GACGCGGTCTTCTTCCCCGACGCCGTCTTCTTCTTGGCAGAAGTCGTCTTCTTCGAGTTCGCCTTCTTCGCCGTCTTCTTGGTGGTCTTCCGTGCAGCCATACGAAGCGGCCCCGAGCTTAGAGCAGATCGCCATGGCGACGCGAGCAGAGGGCGCAAAAACGAAGCGACGGACCACCGAGGGTGCCGTCGCTTCGAAGATGTCCTCGCGGTTTCGGCCGACTTCAGCCCGGAGGCGGACAGCCGAAGGTCGCATCCAGCTCGCCGCTTTCCGCAAGGGCGTCGCACGCCGCGTTGCAGAGTTCGATGGCGTCGTACGGACCCTTGGGGTTCGAGTAGACCCAGCCGTCCTCGGTTTCGCAGTCGGTCACCTGTTCGTAGGTCATTCCACCGATCTCGATCTCCACGAAGTCGGGGTCCGAGGGTTCCTCACTCAGGGGGATCGTGCACGACACGACCTGGCCCGCGATCTCCGCCAACGCAGCCTGCAGCTCGATCTCGTTGGTGGCGTTGAAGAACTTTTCGTCCCCTTCGCGCGCCCGGCCTCCCGCTTCTGCGACCGTGTTGAGCTCGGTAAAGGTGTTCGCCCCGACCTGGCCGTCGCCGGGATCGGCCCCGACAAGCTCGTCCAGGATGTCGATGCCGATCACAAACGTGGGGACACTGTCCGTGGTGAAGGCATCTCCAACGACCGACGACAGGTTGGTGTCGTAGTCCTCCATCAGCCCGCAGCCCAAGCCCGGACACATGCTGGTGTCCGCATCGGCGCCGCAGTTGGCCGCGCCGTCGGTGATCAGAATCATGAACCGGTCGATGTTTTCATCGAGCGTGTTGAGGTGGTCGAGCGCTGTTTGCACACCCGCCGTGGCGGGTGTCGCCCCGTTGATGGTCGCGGCAGCGCTCGCGGCGGGAATCCCGTCGAGGACCCCAGCAGCATTGGTCGCGGCAACCGGAACCTCGGGCTGTGCATTGACGACGCATGCACCCGCGCCGAGTTCTGCGATCGCGCTCGTAGACGGAAACAGCACGGCTCCGAAGTTGATCTCCGCTTCGAAGGTGTTGACCACGAACGACACGACATCGTGAAGACTCCTCCAACGGGTCTCGGTGTCGGTCATGGGATCGTTGTCCGCGTCCCACTCGTTCTGGACCATGCTCCCCGACTTGTCGAGCACGAGAACGACGTTGGGCGGGACGGCCTCCAGGACGAACTCCTGCTCGCCGCAGTTGAGTTCGCCCGTGCTGCTGGAGCCCGAATCGGCCGCGGTGGCCTCACCGGTCGTCGGATTCACGTCGGTCGTCGAGCCGTCCGTGTCCGTCCCGGAAAAACTCGCGATTCCGCCCGAGTCGTCCGAAGTGTCCTCGCCGGAGTCCGCAGAGGGGCATCCCCCCGCTACGCAGAGCATTCCAGCCAGAGTCAGGTGTTTATGCATCATGTTTCCCTTCACGTTTCCCCTACGGGTTGCCGCTGTCCTCCCCTGAGACACCGGCTCGGTGCCGCGCTTCCGTACGAATTTTGCGCGTAAGCAATCCTACCGTACTCGCCGGCTCATTCCACCGTGCGATGCTTCCCTACCTGGGCCGCACTGAACACGGGGCGGCCGCGCGCCGACGACCGCGGTTCAGAACCGGAAGGTCATCCCGAGCGAAGCACCGCGTCGGTTCGGCTTGAAACTCAGCCCGGCGGGCCTCAGCCCCTGAAAGCGTCGCCGCTTCCACTCCTTGAGCGCTTTGCGACGCTGGAGCCCGATCGTCAGGAACACTGCGCCCGTGATCACCGCGGCGGCGCCATACGACACGCGGATCACGTTGTAGATGAACAGCCCCTTGCACTGGTCGGCGTCCGCGTCGATGCCCCACGCTTGGAGGCGATCTGGGCAATGGCCAGGAGCGGTCGCCCACACCATCGGGGACGCGGATGCGGTGGAAAGGACGCCCAACGGCAGCATGATCGCGCCGATCAGGATCTGTTCTTCACCATCCGGGGGGGCAACCGAGGGCGCCTCGCCGGGCGCCCAGTACCCGCCTCCAGGGGGCACTCCAGCGTCCGGATCGAACACTGGCGGCGGAACGGCAAGCGCGAGAGCCAACGTCACGAACAGGGGGATCATGGCGTCTCCTCAAACCGCTGAACCTGGCGTCGCAAGAATGCCGAGTTGGGTTCAACGTCGCGAGCGCGCCGGATCGCGACACGAGCCGCCTCCCGGTCCCCCGTCAGCTCCGCGAGCTCTGCCTCGAGGTAGAGGAGGTCTGCGTTCTTCGGCTCGACATTGAGCGCGGCCCGGACGACCTCGAGGCCGCGGGTGGGTTTGCACTTCTGCCGGAAGCTGAACCATCCGTAGCTGCTCGCAAGCCCAACATCCTTGGGATCCACGGCCAGCATCGCATCGAGTTCGGCAATCGCCTCGTCCGGCTTTCCGAGCCGGTTGAGCATCCGACCGATCTGCCGGTGCGCACGAAGAGCCTCGGCGCTGTCGGGGAACTGCGACTGGAGTTTGCGGAGGGCTGCGACCGCTCCGGAAGCATCGTCATCGAGCTTGAACTGGATGAACAACGCCTGGTCGTACAGCACCTTCGCCGCCAAGCCCATCTCGTTGGTGGGGTCGGCCTCCAAGACCTGTTCGTACTCCGCGTTGGCCTGCTCGCGTTGACCCGCCAACACGTACAAGTGCCCCAGCCGTTGACGAAGCGCGACGTCATCGGGCCTGGCCTCGAGCTCGGCGACTGCCTCCGCGAGGACATTGTCGCCTTGCTCGATGCGGACCAGCGCGGCGAGAAGTTCGTCCGCCGGGAGGAAGTCCACCACCCGGCCCTTCTCTACGCCGCCTGATTCGAGCACCAGCAGCGTTGGATACGCCTGGACTCGGTACTCGCGAACGACGTCCGGACCCTCGCCCTTCTCCGCATCGACGTGCACGGCGATGTATCCCTTGCCCAGCGCCTCACCGACCGCGGCGTCCACGAAGACCTGCTCATCGAGCTTCTGACACGGAGGGCACCAGTACGCTCCGACATCCACGAAGACGAGCTTCCCGTCCTTCTTCGCCTCCGCGAACGCCTCGTCGAGAGACCCGTGAAACCACTCCACGGCGGAGACGATCGTGCCATCGGCTTGCACCCCCGGCTTGGCGGGTTCAGCCTCGGGCTCCGAGCGGTGCTCGACCTTCGGCTCTCCCCCTGCGTCTCCCGAAGGCGACGCTTCAGCAGGCGCCGGCGCGTCCTCAGGTCCGCACGCCGACGACAGGACCAACGACAACGCGAGGGCGCCGGCAGGGAAGGAACGCAAGGCGAGCATGGACCCTGCAACCGTGCCCGGCCGCGATCCGTTACGCAACGGTCGCTGCCCGATCGACCAGCCTTGCGCCGTCTCGATCCGTACCTACGTTGCGTTTGGGACCGGAGAACGGCCCCGAAAGGTAGGTGCGAGATGCCCGCATTCCAGGCTGAATCCGCGACCGTGAAAACCCGTCATGCGCTCGCTCACGCGCAAGCGATGACCCAAGAACTTGGCCATCCCGAGGTCACGACCCTCCATTTGCTTTCCGCTGCCGCCGGTCAGGACGGCGGCCTCGTGCGGCCCCTGCTCGAGCGAGCGGGAGTCCACGGTGCCGCGCTCGACCGAGCCATCTCGGATGCCCTCGCACGCCTTCCGAAAGTGCAAGGCGCCGACGTGCGGCCCGCCCGAGAACTGATGGCGGCCCTCGATCTCGCGGCTGCCGAGGCCGAGCGGCTACACGACAAGTACGTCAGCACCGAACATCTCGTCCTCGCGTTCCTGCACGACAACGCGGAGCGACACGGGCTCAAGGCGCACGCGCTACTGCGCGGGCTGGGAGCCTCGGCCGAACTCGTCCTCGCTGCCCTCCGTGAGGTGCGGGGAACCCAAAGCGTGCAAACCCAAGACCCCGAGAGCACGTACGAAGCCTTGGCCAAGTATGCGCTCGACCTGACGGCGCTGGCGCGCAAGGAGTCCCTAGACCCCGTGATCGGTCGGGACACCGAGATTCGCCGGGCCCTGCAAGTGCTCAGCCGCCGCACCAAGAACAACCCGGTGTTGATCGGTGAGCCGGGCGTGGGCAAGACCGCGATCGCCGAAGGCATCGCCCAACGCATCGCCAGTGGCGACGTGCCCGAGAGCCTCACGGACAAACAACTCCACCAGCTGGACTTGGCCGCGATGGTGGCCGGAGCCAAGTACCGCGGCGAGTTTGAGGAGCGACTCAAGGCGGTCCTCGCCGAGGTCGAGGCCGCCGAGGGCAAGATCATCCTCTTCATCGACGAGCTGCACACGCTCGTAGGTGCGGGCGCCAGCGAAGGAGCTCAGGACGCTGCCAACATGCTCAAGCCCGCCCTTGCGCGCGGGGGGTTGCGCTGCATCGGAGCGACCACCCTCGATGAATACCGGAAGCACATCGAGAAGGACAAAGCACTGGAGCGGCGCTTCCAGCCCGTGATGATCGATGAGCCTTCCGTCGACGATACGATCGCAATTCTCCGCGGCATCAGCAGCAAGTTCGAAGCCCATCACGGGGTTCGCATCCAAGACGCTGCGCTGGTCAGCGCCGCGACGCTCAGCCACCGCTACATTCAGAACCGCTTCCTCCCCGACAAAGCGATCGACCTCATGGATGAGGCCGCCGCGCAGTTGAAGATGGAGGTCGAGAGTGTGCCCACCCCGATCGACGAACAAGAGCGTCGACTGACCCGGCTTGAGATCGAACGCGCAGCACTGGAGCGGGAAGAGCATCGAGCGCCAGCCCAGGATGAGCGTCTCAGCGCAGTCCAGCGCGAGCTCGCGACCGTTCGGGAGGACGTCGATGCCATGCGTTCGCGTTGGCAGACCGAACGCGACCAGCTCGCCGAAGTCAAGGAGGTCTCCGCTCGAATCGAACGCGTCAAGTCCGACGCCGCGATGGCGGAGAAGTCCGGAGACCTCAGTCGTGCCGCCGAGCTGACCTACGGCACGCTACGCGACCTCGAAACCGACCGTGACCGCGCTCGGGACCAACTGAAAGCCACCCTCGCCTCCAGCGAGGCTTCGTTCCTCCGCGAAGAGGTGACCGACGAGGACATCGCCGCCATCGTGTCTCGGTGGACCGGCGTCCCCGTGTCGAAGATGCTCGCCAGCGAGCAACAGAAGCTCCTGCACATGGAAGACAACCTGCGACGCCGTGTTGTCGGACAAGATCCCGCGCTCGAGCGGGTCGCGGCGGCGGTGCGACAAGCCCGGGCCGGCCTCTCCGACCCCGATCAGCCGATCGCTTCGTTCCTGTTTCTGGGGCCCACCGGGGTCGGCAAGACCGAACTCGCGAAGGCCTTGGCCGAGTTCCTCTTCGACGACGAGCGTCAGGTCGTTCGCATCGACATGAGCGAGTACATGGAGAAGTTCGCAGTCTCCCGCCTCATCGGCGCGCCTCCGGGGTACGTCGGCTACGACGAGGGAGGTCAGCTCACCGAGGCGGTGCGCCGCAAACCGTTCTCGGTCGTCCTCCTCGATGAGATCGAGAAGGCGCACCCCGACGTGTTCAACGTGCTGCTCCAGCTCCTCGACGATGGTCGGCTGACCGACAGCCAGGGTAGAACCGTCGACTTCCGAAATACGATCGTCCTGATGACGAGCAACGTCGGAAGCGAGGCCCTCCTCGATACCGGCCTCGACGCTGAGGGCAGACGCGCAGCCCAAAACGAAGCCCTGCGGCATCAGTTTCGGCCCGAATTCCTCAACCGGCTCGACGGCGTGTTGTCGTTTACATCCCTGACACGTGAGGCGATGGGGCGCGTACTCGACATTCAACTCGAACGACTGCAACCGCGGCTGGAGGAACGGGGGCTGCGTGTCCAACTCACCGAGGAGGCCAAGGTCATGCTGGCGGAGGCTGGCTACGACCCCGTCTTCGGTGCGCGTCCGCTCTCCCGCGTCCTTGCGCGCAATGTCGTCGACCGCCTCGCTCGCGGTATCCTCGACGGCTCATTCCCACCCGGGAGCACCGTCGAGATCGACACAGGTTCGCCGGAGGAAGGGGCCGATGACCCGGAGCTGCTGAACCTCCGTACACACCAAGTCGCGTAGACCCACTGGATGGGTGGGGTAGACTCACGGGAGCCGGCCGGCCTCGATGCTCGGCTCCCGTTCGATGAACGACTACTTCAAGATGTTTCTGATCGCGTTGGTCACCTCGGTGGCCAGCCAGCTTTTGTTGACGCCCTACATCATCAAGCTGCAGGGGCTCGACAGTGCGGGGCCGGCTCCGGCGACGGCAGCGCGAACCTCGGCGCCCACCACACCGAGCGGGGAAGGGACGGAAAAGCTCTCCGCCCCGAACCTGGAGGGAATGACCGTCGACGCGGCTCGGGAGCGGTGGCGCTCCAAGGGACTGGTGATCATTGAGGACGGCGAACGCAACGTGACCGCGGCCGACCCCGGGACGATCGTGCAACAGCGACCTTCCGCGGGCGCAGAGCTCTCCAGCAACAAGGAGATTCGCGTCGTGGTCGCCAAGGCATCGAGCAACGTCGCGCTGCCGGACGTCCAGGGCAAGGCTTTCGATGCCGCGCGGACCGAGCTGGTCAAGGCGGGATTCGAGGTCCCCGAGCCCGCGACCGAGGTTTCCGACGAAGACCCCAACACGGTCCTCAAGCAGGTCCCAGCACCGGGTACCGAGGCCAAGGATGGCTCGGTCGTTCGGTTGACCATCGCAGAGCCTCTCGCCGTCGAGGTGCCCAAGCTCAAGGGGCTCTACCTCTCCGGCGCCAAGAAGAAGCTCGCCGAGTTCGGGCTCACCGTCGGCCGCATCCGCCGGGTCGAAGATCCGGAGCGCGGCGAAAACTACGTGCTCCGACAAGACCCGAGCCCCGGCGACAAGGTGCCGCCTGGCACCGAGGTCGAGATCACCGTCGTCGCACCGAACTAGTCCAGCGAAATGCCCGACCCGGGGCAACCTCCGCCGGGTGTCCTTGGCGCGACGGGCGACGACGCTTCAGGCCTTGAGGTACGCGGCGCCACCGAGCCGAGCGACGCCCACGGTCACGAAGTAGCCCACGATGATGAGCCCGATCGCCCCGGCGACCTGGACCGCGTCCGGCGTGAAGAAGTCCGTTGGGAAGTCCTCGGGCTTGAGCTCCGGCAGCGAGCTCGCGGTGACCACCTGTCCCTTGAACGTGTCCCCGACACTGGGGGCCACGCCCTGCTGAAACGGCCACAGACCCACGACCGCGCCTAACAAAAGCCCCAAAAGGGCGCCCAGCGTGGGCAGCTCAAACTTGGCCAGCAGCCACTTGAGCGCGTTGCTGACGACGACGATGCCCAAGACGACCCCGAGGCCGACCGGAATCACGACGTCGACCAGGGGCGCCTGCAAGGACGCGACATCGCCGGACTTGAGTCCAAGCTTGAGCGCATCGATCCCCGCGAGAATCGGAACGTAGACCCCCATCACCAGCAGGAGGTAGCCGCCGCTGATCCCAGGCAGGATCATCGCGCTCGCGCCCGCCACCCCAGCGAGCAACATCAGCACAAAGCCCGCATCCGTGGGGCCCCCATCGGTTCCGGTGCCCTGCCCTTGCACGAGCGCCAACGCGGCCATCGCGACGAAGCCAACCGCGGCGCCTCCCCACACCGAGGTGGTGCGTCGGGGAAGGAGCCGCCAGACGATCGGTACCCCACCGAGCGTCAGCCCGATGAACAGGCTGTACGCGATCCACCGGTAGTCGACGACAAGCGTCTTGACCGGGCCGGCGAGCAGAACGATCGCCAGACCCGCAGCGGCAACAACAGAAGCGAGGACGATCAACGAGCTCCGTTTGAACTTCAGTCGCGTGACTTCAGCGATCGCCTGAATGAAATGCGGGTACACCCCAGCCGCGAGGAGCATCGTGCCCCCGCTGATGCCAGGCACCAGGTTTGCGAGCCCCATGAGGACGCCACCCGTCGCACCGCGCGTCGCGAGCTGCACGGGGTTGATGGTGTCGTCGGTCGGGGACTGCTCGGCGTCACTCACGGCGGCGGACCGTACCATGCACGCACGGGCGCACCGCGCCCTCGGACCAACCCGTGGCAGCTCTGGCAGTCCCCGAGTCTGCTCACGGTCGGAGCCCAGCCAGAGCCGTAGAGGAGGTCTGGCCGGGCCCCGGCGGCCCCAGCCAGACCTCAGCCAGCTCAGTTCTCGACCGGCGAGAACGCGTCGAGCGTCTTGTTGCCCATGGGGATGACGTACGTCGAGATCGGCGCAGGCTCATCCTCGGGCGGGTTGTTGTCGCAGGGTACGAACGGCTGCGGTGTGACGCTGGCCCCGCAGTTGCCAGACTCGCACTCGCCATCGTTCCCCTGTTCGACCGACACGAGTTGCAACCCGGTCTCGAACCCAGCCCCGAAGTCCGCCAACGCATCACCACCGCTCACACCACTGTTGAACTCGAACCCGTTGTTGGCGTCGGCCGTCAACCGGAACGTCAGCTCGTAGGTCGTTCCGCGATCGGGGTACCAGGTTCGGGTCGCGGTATTGTAGAAGCGCGGGTCGCACTCTCCCGAGCTGGGCTCGTAGATGTAGTAGGTCACGTAGTAGACCTCGACATCCTCGACGACCACCGGCTCGCCCCCACTGTCGTCGACGACGCCGGTGACATAGATCCGAGGTGCACGGACCGGTCGCGCCGCCTTGGAGAAGGCCCGAGTCTCGGTGAACTCGCCAGCGCCAGGGAACGGAGTGACGGTCCGCGTCCGCGTGATATCCGAAACCGCGATGCGCATGTACCCTGGGTTTCCGTTGACGCTGTCGCCTGCGGAGAACGAGGGTCCCGACTTCGGGGCGCCCGCGGGAACTGAGATGCCATCGTCCGAGGTTGATGTCGGGCCGTGGTCGTCGACGAGCAGGTAGAGGCTCGAGTGAAAATCGTTTTCCTCGTCGCCACCGTCAAGGGTGTCCTCGTTGGGCGAGCCTGAGACGAGCGCGATCAGGAACTGATCGTTTTCCTCGACCGGATCCAAAGCGCCACCGCTGATGTCGTCGATCCGATTGAACGCGCTGACCGACGGACCAAACAAGAACGGGTCACCGGGGTTGGCGGGGCTCACCGTGCAGGTGTCGCCCGTTCCGGTGCACGCAGGGAAGGAAACGAGTTCCTCCGCGTCGGTGCCCCACGGGTCATCCCCGCTGTCGTCATCGTGCTTGAACGACAAGGGCTCCACGTCGCGCCCCAAGTCCCAGCGGAACAAGCGCCCGGCGGGGTCCGCAATGTAGGCTTCTTGGCCCTCCGCCCAGTAGCGCGACATGCAGTGGCTACCCACCGATGGGTCGACAACCGCGCCGAACACGTCCTCGTAGACGTCCCCCTCCGCAGGCAGTGTTGCCTGCTCGAGGAGCTCGCCGGTCATCGCATTGGCGACGAACAACACGCGCCCCTCGTCGCCGAGGTCTCCGTCTTCGGGGTAGCCACTCCCTGCGACAAGGAACGTCTCGGGCTCGCTTGCGAGCTGCTCGTTGGTCACGTGATACGTGAGCGCAGGTCGAGCCCACGTCTCCCCGAGGATCGGCTCGTAAGCGGTGGCGAGATCCTCGCCTGCAAGTTCCGTGTCCTCGGTGGTCCACAGCACCTCAACCGGTAGACCCAACAACGGGTTCATGTGGCTGAGGTCGAGTGCGATGTACTCGGTTCCCCCAGCACCCATGCCGATGATGCCCAGATGGCGCCAACGCGACTCGTCGGAATCGAAAGCCCATCCGTGGTTGAGCGTCGAGGACACGCCGAACTCGTGGTTTTCGAGATCGTCGGCCGGCTGCCCCATGTTGAGTGGACCGTTTGCCGACTGCGCCACAGCATTCCCCAACGCGAAGCGCGGGATCAGCCCGAACAGTTCGTTCCCGGAGTCGAGCTGGAACGCGTGGATGATGCCGTAGTCATCCCCCACGACGACCGCCTCTTGGTACGCGTAGTTGGGAGCCTCGTCTTCGTCCCACGAGTCGAGCGCGAACTGCTCGAGGGAGTTGGGGAGGCTGCCAGCATCGAGTTCACCGAAGGTACGACCCGCACAGTGGGGGTCGGTGATCGCGACCTCGGGCAGACGCGTCTCATCGTACTCGGGCACCCGGCGCACCGTGATCGGCGACGAGTTGCTCACACCGGGGAGCTTCCAGTCCCCCGGTGCGTCCCTGCCGAGCAGGAACGCGACGATGTCGTCAGCGTCATCGTCCGCGTCCGGTCCTGAGATGTGGCCCAACGTCGTCAGCTCGGAGATGAACTGACCCGAGGCGCTGCCATCCACGTTGCTGATCCGATAGACGTTGTTGCTCGCATCGTGCGAGTAGATTCGGCGGTCGCTCCAGGTCGTATCCCGGAGACACTCACCGGCGTCCCAGTCGCGACCCATGTCGCAGCCGGCGCCAAAGGTCTCGAACGCGGCCTCCAAGTCGGGCTCAAACTCCGGCGAAGGAGGCTGGCACGTTGGCACCAGCACATCGAACTCGTCGTAGATCTCGCAGTACCGTCGCTCGACGTGACCGGTCCAGCCGGGGTAGTCCGTGCTCGCGCTGAACACGGTCTGCACCGCGACGACCCCGTCGGCGAGTCCAGTCGCTCCAAACTCGTTGACCACGGATCCCTGTCCGGAGTCGACGTTCACGTCGAGGGCGTCATCGATGATGCCCGCGAAAATCGCCTCGAGTTGCGCGGTGCTGGAGGCCACAAACGCACACGCCGTGCCGGGGTTGTCCGGGTCGCTGCACGTATCCCAGTCCTGCGCGGAGTCGTCATCGCACGGAGACCCGCAGCTCGCACCATCGCAGGCTCCCGCGGCCGCACATGCCATGTTGTTGAGCTCACCGCCATCGACAAAGAAGCCGACCACGTACACCGAAGCGCCCAGGTCATTGCGAAGCGCTGCCAAGTTGGCATACAGCCCCGCGCCCCCCTCCCCGCCGGATGGGTTTCCGTCCGTCAGCAGCACGACGTTGGTCGGCGCGCAGGCGGAACTCTCTGCGACGGTGTTGAGGAAGGCGAGATAGGAGGCGATCGAAGGGTGCGACCCGACATCGTTCTCTCGGACGACCGGGGTGGGGTTTTCCGGAGTCCCAGGCTCGATACCCACCGCGGAACGCCAAGGTGTACCGCCGGTCGCGTCGACACCACCTTCGATCAGCGGCCCCGTCCGACCTTGCGCAAGCGCAAGAGCCTGTGCCTCGTCCGCAGGCCCCCAGTCGTCGGCGGGGATCGCGGGGAGCGCATCCGAAAGGTCGACGAAGAACGGAGCATGCAACTCGACCCCCGCGACCCAATCGTTGTCGCCCGCAACACCAGCCCGGACAGACCCGTCGTAGCCGCTGACGAGGCCGTTATCGACGTCCAAATCGAAGACATTCAGCGTCGCGTAGCCGGAGAATCCGTCGACGTACGGCCAGTAGTAGAAGTCCTGGTTCCAGACCTCGGTCGTGCGATCGTAGTCGCCGACGCTTCCATTGAGAATGTCTTGGTCCGGGTCGGTCACCGCATTGAGCTGGGCTCGAACACCCATGAACGTTGGGAAGAACTGAACCCGTCGCTGCAGGGTCGAGATGTCGCTGTAGTCCGCCTCGGCCAGGCTGATGAGAGGGGAGTCGGGAACCGGACCCGCCTCGTTGTTCCCACCGATGACCGAGCCGGTGCCGAGCTCATCCCAGCGGATGTACGCATACGGTCGACGAGCATCGCCCTGGCACAAGCGAAGTCCACCTGCGTAGTCGTTTGGTCCCCCTTCGGTCCGAAGGATCCACCACAGTGTCCCCGACCAGTCGTTGAAGACGTTCGTCCAGACGAACCGGGTCGGCACCGCCGGGTCCCCATACGTCTCGCACATCGGAGGTGGCGCCTGCGTCTCCGCGACGTTCTGCACAAACGTCATCAACGAGAACTGCGCGCTCTCCCCTGCCCCATCGACGACCGTCCGAATCGCACGGCGTGCCGCAGAGATCCGGCTCTCTTCGGTGGTGTCGTAAAAGTCCGGGCTCTCGCATCGAGACCACCGACAGCGCCCCGCCCCAGCGCTGGCCCGGCGGCTCATCGAACCCGAGGTATCGAGGACGAAGAGGACCCGAGGCGAGACGGTCCCAAACGCCGCTCCCCGAACGACGTAGTACGCGTCCAGTCGAGCTTGAGAGGAACCGGCCTGGCCGAGCCAGAGCATGAGGACCATCAGGCCCAGCCCCGCCCAGGTCGCGCCGATGCGGCCCATACGGGTCAGGAGGTGAACGGTTCGCGTCGGGTGTACGGGGTTACGCATGGCGAGTTCCTCAGGGTGCCCTCACAGGGGCGCGACTCGAGAACGGGGTCGAATGACAAGCCGGCCGAAGGGCTTGTCCAGAGCGTCGCAATCACTATGAAAACGATGCATAGGACCTACGAACGGTTGCGCAGCCGAGCGGCGCGCACATCGCAAACGTAGGTCTGACGGCTCCTTCATAGGACTCTTGGACGGAGGCTCCGTCCGGGTCCTGAGCTGTGCAACACCTGGGCCAGTCAGATTGGGCCGAACTCACCCGCCCCCGATGTCGTCATCTCACCGACGTGTGGGGGAGGGACCCATGTGGCGACAAGAAGTACTTGGCCGGCGACACAAAGCGCAGGTTGCTGACCCGAGAGGTGTAGATGCACGCGTAGTTCTCGACCTGCGCCCCGAACCGGCTGGTGTCGTGCCGCTCGGAGAAGCTGCTCCCCCAATAGGGGTTGAAGGCCTCGTCGACCTCTTGCGTTCGTTTCTCGAGAGTCTCGACGGTCTCGGCCTCGTACGCCCGCAGTCGATCGAGCCGTACTCGCACCTTGGCCTGCGTCTCCTCGAGCATCTCGGAGCCCTCGGAGGCGGTCAACGCACCTTCTTCGGTCAGCTGCTCGAGGGGCAGTCGTCCCAGAACCCGCGACACGTGACGCAGCGCGCTGACCTGCTCGGCGAGCTGGCTACGCAGTCGATACAGGCTCTCGATCTCCTGCAGTGTCATTCCGCGGGCGCGCGCGACCCGGAGCTCGTGCTGCAACTCCTGGACGACCAGCGCGGTGCGCCAACCGGAGCTCTTCTTGCTCTTCACGATGTCGCCGTAGATGTGATCGCCGACGTAGAGCACCTCGTCGCCGTGACATCCAAACGAGGCCTGCAGTCCGAGCTGATTCCCGCCTTGGTAGATCTTGCCGCGCTGCACGTCCTGCCGCGGTTTTCCGACCTCGTGTCCCTCGCGGTCGAGTTCTTGGAACGGCGCGCCATCGGTGAAGAACCCGGGTTTCTTGGCCCCAACGACCACCCAGTCAAAGTAGGAGAACCAGTCGGGATAGGAGTTCATCTTGCCGCCGAGCAAGAAGTTCATCACGGCGTTGGAGTACGTGAAGTAGCTGTTGGTCAGCAGGAACAGCTTTTTGCCCGCAGAACGGAACTTGTGCAGCGTCCGCGGGAGTTCCGGATCCTGCTCGATGTACTCGGCGGGGTTCTCACGGATCAGATCCTTGATCGAGCCGTCACGGTGGGCCTCGTCGATGCACTCGCGCACGTCGTTCCACGCCTTGGTGTAGCTCGGCGGTTTCTTGTCCGGCCACAGCTCGGGGTGACGGTCGATGAGCTCGACGGCTTGGGCGTAGAGCGTGACCTCCGGCAACGCGAAGAGCGTGTCAACCGGAGCGAAGCGTTCGAGTTCCATCCCGAGTCGCTGGTCGCGGTACGGACGCCGATCCTCGTCGGAGAGCTTGCGGACGCCGTGGTACCCGCGCCCCACGTACCCGTGCCGGTCCTGCTTGATGATGTTGCCCAGCTTCTTGTCGACCATCAGTCCGCGGATCGCGAATCGCGGATCCGGGTCGGCGTTGCCGATCTCGGCGGGATACCCCCGCGCCAGGAGCTTACTCGTCGTCGACTCCAGCGAAAGGCGCTCCAGCGCATCCTGAAGGTAGATCGCCAGCGTGTAGTCCATGTCAAACCCGAACATGCTGACGCGGTCGAGGTTGAGGTCGCGATTCGTAAAGATCCGCCGGTCGAAAGGCGCATCGACTTGCAGGTCGTTGCTGAGCAGGAGCTTTCGCAGCGGTGCGGGGAGTTCGATGTCGGTGGCCAACGCAAGGACGAGGATACAACGACAAACGCCGCCGTCCGAATGGACGACGGCGTACGCAGAGCCGGGAAGAATGCAGAGAGGGTCTCGAGGTCAGGGAGTGGCGGCCGCACCGGCCACATAGTCGTCGGTGCAGACCGAGACAGCGGAGTTGTCGTTGTTGTGCCCACCGCCGTAGCCCTCATCGGGGCTCTGTGGCTGCAGGACCTGAAGACCAGCACCGACCGACAGCGCGATTTCTTGCTCGATGGTCACGACGGTCTGCCGGACCCGGGCCTGTGCCGTCACCACAACCTGACCGTCCGAGTCGTCGGTCCAGACCCCGGAACCGCCAACCCCGAGGGCATCGGCCGCATTGTTCCGAACCCAGACGGTCACCCGCGCATCGGGGTCACCGTTGGGGACGAGGTCACGGAACGGAACGTCTGCCCAGCTTTCTTGAACGCCGGCCGAGTTCCGCAGGAACGCCACCGAGCCTTGCCGCATGCAGACCTGCCCCCCACAACCGACAGCAGAACCGGCGAGGACGTCGTTGCGCTGACCGGTGACCGAAGCCGGGTCGAGCCCCGGAATGCAGTCGGCAAGCGGGTCGGAACACGCCGCCCCCTGGCCATTGAACCCGAGCAGCGCCTGGTCGATCTGATCCTCTTCGTACTGCACGTACTGCGCGGAGGCGAGGTCGACGGCGGCCTGCGCGACCATGAGGGCGCGCTCGCGAGACACGAGCTGCCCCGCCTCCGTGGCCTCGCGCACCGAGGAGCGCACGGCGAGCAGACCGAGTGTCATCAGCGACACGGTCATCAGCATGACGCTGACCATGGTGACGCCGCGCTGACGAGCGATCGCGGCGGCGGAAAGAGAAGTTGGACGTTGGGTCTGCATGGACGGCTCGCTGACTCGGTTGAGATACGATGGGCTTGCGATTGGCTCTCGGGCAGCGCTCGAAGGGCTACTCGATTTGGGGATCCCGCCAGCGCAGGTTCTCCGGACTAAAACGCTCGGTGAGCGTGAATCTCTGGCGGACGCCGACCTCCGACGTCATGGGCGGCCGGTCCTCGACCGCGAGGACTTGGTCGGTGCCGAGGCCCCCACCTTCTTCGTCGTACTCGCCCGATGCCACGAGGGTGACGCGTACGGTCTGCGGGCTCATCCGGTGGGGCGGCGGCGGGTTCTGAACCCCCTCGATCCCTTCCCATCCGGCGGCGTCGTACTCGGCGGTGCCATAGAACACACAATCGGGTGCCCACGCCTCCTCGACAGCGTTGCCGAGCCACTCGTCCGAGTCCCGCTCGTTGCTGCCGGGCGTGTTCTCGTCGACGGTTCGGTTGGAAACCCCGGCAAATGGACCCTCGGCGGGGCCTTGCTCCTCGAACCCGAGCGCAGGGTCGTTGATCGTCGCGTCGGCCGCCGCGACTCCCGCGGGCGTGTATCCATCGCACCCGACAGAGACCTGCATGTCCTCGATCATCGGCCCAATGGCCACAGCTTGAGGCGGAGGCTCACTTCCGGGCAGATGCAGGCCCGGCATCGGACAGGTGCCCGCATCACAGTGCGGATAGTCGACCGCGCCCAAGTTGCCCGGATCGACGCCGTCTTGGAACCCGATGATGTCGTAGCGGACCAGATACGGAATCCGCGGGAGGCTGTAGTCGATCTCGTACCGAGACCAGCGAATTCGCCCCATGGGGATGACACTGGCCTGGGTGCTGTTGACCGTCCCCGGATCCCAATCGTCTCCCGCGGGTGTGCCGTTGTTGTCGTTGAGCAACCCGGCGAGGTTGTTGAACCCCGAGCCTCCATCGATGGGGAGTTGGAACTCCTGCGCGGTGGGACCCGCGGCCACGTCACCGGTGAGCTGCAACAAGATGCACTGCTGCTGCTGCTCCGCGCGGAAGGAGAGCAGCGGCGGGTTGACGACCACCACGAAGGAGCCCGGCGGGAACATCTGCTGGACTTCGGCCAGGTGGTTCGGGTTTGCGGAGTCCAGTGCGGGACCGGTTCGAACTTGGATGACCGTGTCGGCGCCGCTCATCGACGTCGACAGCGAGAACACGCCGATGCTCCCGGTGTAGTTGGCTTCGGCTACGATCACGTCGAGCGCGTCGCCGGCCGCGTCGGGGCGCGCCGAGCTGGCCTCTGCACCGCCGGCGCCGAGAATGCTCCCAGCGGGCCCCGAGTCCCAGAAGCCCTGGATCCCATCACGCAGCACCCAGTAGGCCTCACCGGTGACAGCATCGACCGTCGCTGCTCCTGCGTTGATTGCACCGCCCGGATTGATCAATCGGTTGTTGGCGCCATCCCAAACCCGCAGTTCGGTGCACAGACGCGACCAACCCATCCCGGCCGCACGCACGTCCTGCCCGACGCTGTACATCGCGCCTTCGAGGGCTTGCTGGATCCGAACGTTTCGCTCGTGGATACCCGTGGTCGTCTGCTGAATGCTCGAGAAGGCGAAGATGCCGAGCACCACGATCGAGGACACAACCATCGCCACCATGAGCTCGATCAGCGTGAAGCCGCGGTGGCCGACGCTGGTGCTCCATGGGACCCGTGAGGTTCGCGCGTTTCGGTTCATGCCGTTCATGCCGTGGCTGCCAGAGGTTCCGTCCGTCCCGTCCGTCATGGCCCAGGGACTCCGTCTGCGGGAGGAAGGACCGCGTCGTTCACCCGAACCGTACGCAGCCGTACATGGCCTACGAAGGGGGAGAACGTCGGGCTGGCGGGGTCGGTCATCGCAGGGTCGAGGTCGATGGTCCGCATGCCGTCTGGAGGCGGAAATGCAGGGTTCGTGTCATCGATCCACATCACCGTGATGTCCACTTCGACCCCCGTGACGAGGGTCCACTCTGCGACCGGCGGTGGGTTTGCGGTCGGTTGATTGAGCGGGTTCACCACCCAATCCACACGTCGCGAAACGAGGTACTGCCCGCGAACCTCACCCACCACCACCTCAGCAGCGGGGATGTCGGCGGGCGGCCGGTGAAAGTCGCGTAGGCGAAGCCCAGGGTCGACCCCCTCGTCGTCATAGGGGAACGCTGGGTTGTCGTTACCGGCGAAGTCACGAGCGACGAGTTCGAGAAATCCGCGCGAGGTGATGTTCGCCATCGTCTGCTGGGCGATGCGCTCGCCCTCGCGCAGCTGTTGCGCGGCCCGCTGCGAATCGATGCTCCGCGACTCGAGTGCCACAAGGCCGACGACCGAGATCGCAAACACCACCAAGGCCACCAGGACCTCCATGAGCGTAAAACCGCGCTGCGCCGCAAGTCGGCGTGTGGTCAGGCTGGAGCGATTCATCATTCCTGGCTCGTCCGGTCGAAGGCGCGAATGAGTCCGCCGGGAAACATCTGAATCATGGCGAGCTTCGTGTTGCCGGAGACCTGCTGGTTGGCGATCCACAGCGTGACTCCAGCATTCTCAATCGTGGTGAAGTTGGAGTCGCGGTCGACGAAGCTTCCGTCCGGCTGGAAACGGAGGACCTGCATCTCAGCCACACAACCCCCCGGAGGCGGCGCATCTTCGGCCTGGGCCGGCGTCTGCACCCCGGAGGCGAATCCGAACACGCAGACGCGGTTCTCCATCTCGAGCAACTCCGTCGTGGGGCGATCCAGCGCAACCCGCATGACCGGCTCCCAAATGTCGGTTGCTTGGTCGAGCCGGTTGACTCGGATCTCCGTCGCTGTGACCTCGACGTCCACCAGCGTTTGGTCGTCGATCGCCGCGTTCCGTGCGGTTTGGAGCGCACCTCGCGCGTCGTCGATAAACCGCTTGTACTGGCTACGAACCTGATCCTGGCGGAAGCCGGTGAGTGCGGCCGCGGCGAGAATCGAAAGGATCGCCACCGTGACCATCAGCTCGATCAGCGTGAAACCGCGCGAGCCGGCCAGTCCTCGGGCACGACGGGGCCGAAAAGCGTCGCGACCACTGTGAACTCTTTGCATAGGTGGGCCGTTTTGAGGTCCGCCGCGGGTGGGACGCGGGGAGAGCGAACGTGTTGGATTGACTGGGCAAATGTCGTTGGAGGGCCCCTGTGGCCCGCGCTGGTGCGGCGTCGACATCAAAGCACCCGTAAATCATTGCAATCGGCGTGCCGTGGCCCGACGGGCCGGCTGAAGGATGTTGCCGGGCTAACAGGATTGTACGTCTTCGTGAAGTGGCGTACAGTGCGGACGCATATGGCTCGCGGCGCAAAAGAAGATCCGGCCAAGGATGAGAAGCGCGCAATGTGGTACCTGCGCAAGATTCCCCTCCTCGAGGGTGTCGATCAGGGCCGCCTTCAACAGCTGGCTGCAGCGGTCGAGATCCGCGAGATTCCCAGGCGCCAGGTCATCTACCTGCCAGGCGATCCCGGAGACCGGGTGTTTTTCATCAACGGTGGTCGGGTCAAGTGCAGCAAGGTCACACGTGACGGGAAAGAGCTGACACTTGCCTACCGGGGAGCCGGTCAGCTCTTCGGCGAGCTCTGCATCATCGATGGAACGCCTCGGGACGAGATGGCCGAGGCGATGAAGAACGCGATCATCACCGAGGTGCCACGGGAGCTCTTCACCGAGCTCCTTCAGACCGACAACAAGCTCTGCTTCAATTTCGCCTGCATCGTCGGAGACCGGCGGCGCCAGATCGAGACCAAGCTCGAGCACCTCGTCTTTCGCGATGTGCAGGCCAAGTTGGCCGCGCTCCTGCTCGACCTCGGCGAAGAGTACGGGGTGGAATGCGAAGACGGCCTGCAGATCGGCCTGAAGATCACGCACCAAGAGATGGCGAACCTCATCGGCTCCACACGCGAGACGATTTCGCTGACCTTGGCGCAGTTCAAGAAGAAGAGTCTCCTGGACCTCAACGGCCGGACGGTCGTTTTGAAGGACCAAGAAGGTCTCACGGCGATGAAGTGAGTCGTTCGAGGACGTCCCCGAGCACCCGCCCGGTGTGACTCGCCTCGCACTTCGCAACCTGGGCGGGCGTCCCCGACACCAAGACCTGACCGCCGCCGCTTCCCCCTTCGGGCCCGAGGTCGATCACGTGGTCGGCCCGCGCGATGACATCGAGGTTGTGCTCGATCACGACCACCGTGTTCCCACCGTCGACGAGTCGCTGAAGCACGCCCACCAGGAGGGTGACGTCGACGAAGTGCAACCCCGTGGTCGGCTCGTCGAGCACGTAGAGCGTGGACCCGGTCGCCTTCTTGGAAAGATCTCGCGCCAGCTTGATGCGCTGGGCTTCGCCACCCGAGAGCGTCAGCGCACTCTGCCCCAAGGGGACATACCCAAGCCCCACATCCCGGAGGACCTCGAGTTTCGCCCGCATGGCCGGGTAGACCACGAGGAAGTCGTAGGCCTCCGCGACCGACATGGCGAGGATGTCCGCGATGGTCTTGCCACGCAGCGTGACCGCGAGCGTCTCCGGGTTGTAGCGGCGCCCCTTGCAGGTGTCGCACTCGGTGAAGAGGTCCGGCAAGAAGTCCATCGCGATGCGGCGCACGCCCTCCCCTTTGCACACCTCGCAGCGCCCCCCTTTGACGTTGAACGAGAACCGCGACGGTGCGTAGCCACGCAGCTTGGCCTCGGGAAGCTGAGCGAATACGGTCCGCAAGTCGGACAACAGTCCGGTGTAGGTCGCAGGGTTGCTGCGGGGACTACGACCAATCGGTGACTGATCGACATGCACGACTTTGTCGAAGCGTCCGAGGCCGACGATCGCGTCGTGGGGCAGGCCGCGGCGCATCGCACCGTTGAGGACCCGGGCCGCCTCGGGCAGCAGCGTGTCGACGACGAGGCTCGACTTGCCCGACCCGCTCACCCCGGTCACGCAGGTGAACCGACCGACGGGAAACGTGGCCGTGACGTCCTGGAGGTTGTTGCCCCGGGCCCCCTGCACGACCAGGCTGGCGGTCTTGCCCGTGCGCTTGACCGAGGCAGGACCGACGTCGCGACCCGAGAGCACCCGCCCTGTCGCAGACTCGGGGTGGGCACACAGTTCTTCGACCGTTCCTGCGACGACGACCTGGCCCCCCAAGACACCAGCTCCGGGGCCCATGTCGACGATCCAGTCGGCGGCACGCATCGTGTCCTCGTCGTGTTCGACGACCAACACGGTGTTGCCCAGATCCCGTAGACGCTGCAGCGCGGCGATCAAACGGTCATTGTCTCGCTGATGCAGTCCGATGCTCGGCTCGTCGAGGATGTACGTGATGCCGACGAGCCCGGCCCCGACCTGGGTCGCGAGGCGGATGCGTTGGGCCTCTCCACCCGAGAGCGTTCGCGCGCGGCGTCCGAGCGTCAGGTACCCCAAGCCCAGCCCGTCCAGAAACCCCAACCGCTTCTTGACCTGGGCGAGCACGACTTGGGCGATTTCCCCGTCGGCACCGTCGAGCGTCAGCCCTTCGACCCAGTCTCGCAGCTGTGCCAATGGCCAACGAGAGACCTCGTGCAACCCATGCCCGTCGACCTTGACCATCCGCGCCTCGAGTCGCAGCCGGGTGCCTTCGCACGCCGCGCACACCGTGTCGGTGAAAAACCCCCGCAGGCCACGCGCGACGTCCGGCTCGTCGTCTTCGAGTTCTTCCTCGTCGATGAGCCGGCGACGCATCCAGGGTAAGACGCCTTCGAACGGCTTGCGAAGGCCCTCGGGAACAACCGCCCCGGACCCCTCGAGGATCACGAGCTTGGTCTGTGCGTCGAGGCGTCGCCACGGTGACGACGCGGCTTTCCCCAAGACAACGAGGGCCTGTTTTCGAAGCGTGGCGCTGCCGCGACCGGTCAGCGGTGCCAGGGCCCCCCCCTCAACGCTCTGCCCTTCGTCGGGAATGACCAAGGAGAGGTCCGGCGTGAACCGGGTGCCGAGTCCATCGCACTGCGGACAGGCACCCGCAGGGGAGTTGAACGAAAGCAAGCTGGGCGTCAGCTCGGGGTACGCCAGGTCGTGCTCGTGATCGGCAAACCGTTCGCTGAACCGCACCACGTCTCCGGGCACGGTCAGGACCTTGACCACCCCCCCACTGAGACGAGCGGCGATCTCCAAGGAGTCCGCAAGACGCCCTCGGATCCCTTCTTTGAGCTTGAGGCGATCGACGTACACCTCGAGGGTGTGTCGCTCGTTCGGGTCCAAGCTCTGAGGCTCGCCCAGGTCACAGACCTCGTCGTCGATCGCGACCCGTGTGAAGCCCTCACGCCTCAGTTCCTCCAGCGTCTCGGCGTGGTCTCCGGGCTGCCCGACCACGACGGGCGCCAAGATAGAGAAGCGGGTGCCATCCTCCAGCGCCAACACAGCCTCCACCATGTCCCCGATGGTGTGGCGCTGCATTTTCTCGCCTGAGCGGTGGCTGAACACCTCCCCGACCCGGGCGTAGAGCAGCCGAAGGTAGTCGTCGATTTCCGTGACCGTGCCGACCGTGGCGCGCGGGTTTCGGGGTCGCGAACCTTGGTCGATCGCAACCGCCGGAGAGAGCCCCTCGATGAGGTCGACCTCCGGTTTGGGAAGCTGAGAGAGGACGTGCCGTGCGGCGACGCTCAGACTCTCTACGTAGCGCCGTTGGCCCTCGGCGAAGATCGTATCGAACGCCAGCGAGCTCTTCCCCGAGCCCGATGGGCCGGTGATCACCACGAGAGCATCGCGAGGCAGGTCGAGGTCCACTCCTCGGAGGTTGTGGGTCCGTGCGCCCCGAATCACGATCTTGGAGGCGCTCACCGGTCGAAGGACTCCCCGCGTGCGAGCCCGATCGCGGCCCGCATGCTCGCCGGATTGGCCACGCCACGGCCCGCGATGTCGAGCGCAGTACCGTGATCGGGCGAGGTCCGGACAAAAGGCAGACCGAGCGTCACGTTCACGCCGTCGTGGAAGTGAAGAAGCTTGAAGGGCCCCAACCCCTGGTCGTGATACATCGCGACCACGCCGTCGTAGTGGCCCTGATGGTGGGCAGCGAACGCGGTATCGGCGGGAAGAGGATCGGAGAAGCTCGCGTACGGCTCCATGACGCGCAGCTGGGCGATCGCTGGTGCGATGACCGTGGACTCCTCGTGGCCCAGCATGCCTCGCTCGCCCGCGTGTGGATTGAGGCCAAGCACAGCAACACGAGGCTTCGCGACGCCGAAGCGAGCGCGCAGCCCCAGCGCGAGGAGGCGGCCCGCTCGCACGACGGCCGCCGCGTCCAGCCGTTGGGCGACCTCCGACAGCGGCACGTGAATGGTCGCCAGGACAACACGAAGCTCGGGGCCGGCCATCAGCATGGCCACCTCGCAGTCCCCGGCCCGGTGTGCGAGGTACTCGGTGTGCCCGGGGAACTCGAAACCCTCGTCCTGGCACGCCTTCTTGTCGATCGGCGCCGTGACCAGAGCGCTCCCCGGCGATTCCAGCACCGCGTCGACTCCGCGAGCGAGCGCATCGGTCTGCCGCAAGCCGGCTTCCCCCTCCACCAACGGCTCCAGCGCCGCCCACCCGCGCGCCGCCCAACTCGCCGGGACATCCGCGGCCCGGTCCGCCAACGCCGCGGGGTCGGCAATCACACGATCGGCGGCGCGGAAGACCCCTTCGGCCGCCAGTTGCAGGAGGAGCTCCAATCCCACGCCGCGGGGATCCCCTTGCGTGATGACCAAAGGCGCAGGGGACGTTGCAGTCGCGGGACTCATGGCGCGCTCGTGCGGCGCAATCTACCATCGAGGGCATGCGTCGCCGCTCGCTCGTGTTCGCTTGCCTGCTCAGCGGCTTGGCGACAGAAACTCATGCCGCACCACGGGGAACCGGCGGACACGGATCGACGTGGGGAGACAGCAGCGTCCTGCCACGAACCAGGTCCCCCGCCGTCGTGGGCCAACCCCGCGATGGTCGCAAGTCCGACGCAGCCCGCAGCACGTCCAGCTGGACCCGCGCGACGCTGAGGACGCCGTTCTCCGATGGCCGGCGTCGCGTGCCTCGCACCCAGGTCCCGGCACCGTTTGGCCACCAACTCATCCCCGGCGAGAAATTCAGGTTCGACATCAACTTTGCCGGGAACCCCGCAGGGCTCGCCGAAGCGAAAATTGTCGCAGGTGAACCCGATCCACGGGGTCGCGGGCCCGAGGGCGCCCCCACACTGGAGATCCTGGGCAGCGCGCGAACCTCGGGCGTGGTCTCGATGCTGGCGACGGTGACCGACGAGATTCGGTCGGTGATCGACGCCAAGACCGGCGCGCCGGTGCACTCGGTCAACACGCTCCACTACGACGGATTTGCGCCCAAATATCGCCACCGGGTCACCGACCAGCAGTACGAGGGGCGCGGCCAGGTCCGGATCGTCGACACGAAGGACGACAAGGTGAAGCGAAAGCTGAAGACCGTCCCGGTCGACACCTTCGACCCGATGTCCGCGATGGCATGGGTGCGAACGCTGCCCTTCGAGCCAGGGACTCGATACAAGGCTCACGTCGTCGACGGTTCGACGCTGATGCGGGTGGAGATCGAGGCCACCGGGCGCGGCGCCCCGGCGCATTTGCCCAGCATCACCCGGGCGCTGGAGCTGGGCCCGGATGACATTGTGCAGCTCAAGGGGAAGCTGACCCGCGTCGACGCACACGACCAACCGATCCCCGGCAAGAAAGCCTTTGCGCTCCGAGCCTGGGTCAGCGCGGACGCGCGGCGCATCCCACTGGTGCTGGAAAGCGACATGTGGGTGGGCTCGATTCGGCTTCAGCTGTCGGCGTACGACCCTCCACCGCGCCCTGAACGCGAGACGCGGGCTGCACCCACCGACCGCTCAACGCCACAGCCGTAGGCCGAGTTTCGTCGAATACGGCCCCCCGATCGGGGGCGACTCCGATACACTGTGCCCCAGGACGCACGACCCCGACGGGGTGCGCCTCTCGGGACTCTCCATCGTTTGACGTGTGGAGTTCGACGTCCCGAGTCCGACGTCCCCCCCTCACCGTCGCCCGCGAAGCAATGGCCGACCGCTACCGCCCACTGTACAAGCTCGACTCCGGAGGCATGGCCGAGGTCTATGTGGCCGAGGCGGAGTCAGTAGCGGGCTTCACCAAGAAGGTCGCGATCAAACGCATCCTTCCGGCCCTCCTCAAAGAGGAGCGGTTCGTTCGAATGTTCCTGGACGAGGCTCGGCTGTCGCTGAACTTCAACCACGCGAACATCGTCAGCGTCTTCGACATCGGCAAGAGCGCCAACGCGTACTTCATCGTCATGGAGTACGTGGAGGGGACGAACCTCAAGTTCATCCTCCAGTACCTGGCCAAGTACCGCAGGCCCATGCCTGTGCCGTTGGCCTGTTGGGTGGTCGGGGAGATCCTCAAGGGGCTCGACTACGCGCACGAACTGCGCGACCCCAACACGGGCGACGGCCTCGCCATCGTCCACCGCGACATCTCCCCCCCAAACATCCTCGTATCGTGGAACGGCGAGGTGAAGCTGACCGACTTCGGTCTGGCCAAGGCGAGCACCCAGCTCGAATCCACCGATCCCGGCGTCGTGAAGGGCAAGTTCGCCTACCTCGCGCCCGAGGCGGCACACGGCGAGGCGGTCGATCACCGAGCAGACATCTTCGCGGTCGGAATCCTCGCGTACGAGATGCTCACCGGTCAGCGGCTGTTCCTGGCCGACACCGACTACGACACAGTCCAAAACGTCCGCGCGGCTGAGATCCCGTCGATGCGGGCGATCAACCCGGAGATCCCGGCCGAGCTCGAAGAGATCATTCGCTGCTCGCTGTCCCGGGATGCGAAGGACCGCTACCAAAACGCCTCCGACTTCGCCGACGATCTCCTGGGGTTTCTGTTCTCGCGCAAGCTCAAGGTCAGCGCGCGTACACTGCGCACGCTTCTGGACGACATGCGTCAGAAGGAGCCTGCACCGGCCCCCCAGAAGAAGCCCGAGGAGCAGGGGAACGTCATCCTCCGGCTGATCGAGGAGGAGTTCACCACCTTCAAGTCGATCGACGAGGACTCCGACGCACCGGAGCTCGGTTCGCAGCCGCTCGACTCCCTGATGGCCGGCAACATGCCGATCAACTACGATCCTGCGACTCCGTTGGCGCTGGACGAGTTCGACGCGGGACCCGCGTCCTCCCCGGACAACGAGCCGACACCGCCCCCTGCGGCGTCTTCGAGCACCACCGCGCCCGAGGGCAGTATCCACCGCACCGGCGGCCACCCGAGCGTGCCGCACGCAGGTGGTGCAGGGGCTGGCGCAGGTGCAGGGCGCTCGCTCATGCCCATGCTGGCCGTGTTGCTGCTCATCGCTGCCGGCGCGGGCGCAGCGGTCTACATGCTCGTAATCAAGTAGCCATCAAGGAGCCAGCAAGTAGTCCTCAAGTAGGACGGCTCGCGGACGATACCTGGGCTGTGGGCCCGATCGAAGCAGCCGTCCGTCCGTTGGAAATCGCCATCGACAGTCCTTTCTGGACCGCCGAAGAGCTTCGGGACTTCTCGACGCACACGGGTCGCGGCCGAGTGCTGCACGTGCGGACCGGAGCCGCGAGCGACACGCCGGCCGAACAGTGCCTGCGCGGCGCGGGCTACATGATCGGCCGCCTGCCGATCACCCGAGCCCCGTCCCACCTCCCGCTCGCCGCGGCGACCTACGGCCCGGACGTGATCTACGTGACGCTCGACCAGCCGCTGCCCCTGTGCCTGCGGGCAATCGAGCTCCTCGCCAACGATCCCAAGACCAAGGATGTCCCGCTGGTGGCTTTGGTCGGGGAGTACGCGCCCTCGAGCGTCATCGATGAAGCGTACGCCCGAACGGGTTGCGACTTTTTCCGGCTCGGTGCCACCGAGGTCGAACTGCTGGCTCGAACGCACCTGCTGGTGCGGCTTGGGCACTCGCACTACGCCTCGACCGACCCGGTGCTAGACCGACCGCAAGCTCCGGCCGCGAACCAACCCGTTGGTGGGCAGATCGACGCACGAGATCCCGTGACCCAGGTCTACACGCCTGCGTACCTCAAGGACCGGCTTCCGACCGAGGCCGCTCGAGCACACCGCTACGACCGCCCGCTGTCGATCATCGTCGTCTACGCCCCCGTCGCGGCCGAGCGCGACGCCGTCGCGGGCCGGATCGCTCGCCAGCTCACCGGGACCTCTCGGGACGTCGACATCGTCGCTCGCTACAACCGCGACACGTTCGTGATGCTGCTCCCCGAGACCGACGAGGAAGGGACCGATGTGCTCCGAGACCGACTCCAGGACGGCTTGGCGAAGGATGGAATCTCCGCCACGCTCGGGAGCGCGTCGCTGGGCGCAGGAGACCCGGAGACGGCCGCGTACAGTGGCTCAGCCCTCGTCAACGCCGCCCTCGCGCGTGCGTATTCTGGCTGAACGCAAACACCGCCCGTGATACGCCAGCACGACCATGTCGATGCTGGCGTTTCCGTCTCGGCTCTCCCTGCGCGCCCTTGGTTGGACGATCACCGAGCGGCCCGAAGCCAAGAAGTTCGTCGGCCTTGCGTGGCCCCACAGCTCAAACCTCGACGGGATCATGATGGTCATGATGGCCGCGCAGATGGGGCTCGAGATGTCGTGGATGGTCAAAGACGCCGTCAACAAGCCGGTGCTCGGATCCGTGGTGCGGGGAGTGGGCGGGGTGTTCATCGATCGCACGAAGGCCAACGGCGTCGTGCAGCAGATGGTCGACGAGTTCGAGAGCCGGGACTCGCTCGCGCTGATGATCCCTCCTGAGGGCACGCGGAGCTACCGGGACCACTGGAAGTCCGGCTTCTGGCACATCGCCGTAGGGGCCGGCGTTCCGATCATCCCTTCGTACCTGGACTTCGGGAAAAAGCGCGGCGGGTTCGGGCCGCCGATCATGCCGACCGGCGACCTCAAGGCCGACATGGACGCGATTCGAGGGTTCTACGAACCCATGGACGCCAAGGGGTACAAGAACGATCTGGTCGGACCGATCCGCTTGCGCGAAGAAGACCAGGCGTAGCGGCGAGCGCACCTTGGACGTGATACGACACGGCATCATGCACGAGCCGTTCGAGGGCCATCAGCCGCAGATTGACCCCGACGCCTTCGTGCATTCCACCGCCGTGGTCATCGGCGAGGTCACGCTCGGGCCCCTGTCCAGCGTTTGGCCCACCGCGACCCTCCGAGGCGACGACGGCCCGATCCGCATCGGCACGCGCAGCTCGATTCAAGACGGGACCGTCGTTCACAACACCGAGGGTCTCTCCACGACCACGGTGGGCGACCGGGTGACCGTCGGGCATCGGGTCATCCTGCATGGCTGCACGGTCGGAGACGACTGCATCATCGGGATGGGCTGCATCATCCTCGACAACGCCGTCATCGAGCCGGGGTGCATCGTGGGCGCCGGCGCGGTGATCCCTCCGGGGAAACGCGTCGAAGCGGGCACGGTCGTCATCGGAAACCCGATGAGGGTGCTGCGAACGTGCACCCCGGCGGACCACGAGTCGATCGAGTTCTCCTGGCGCGAGTACGTCAAACGCGTGGGTCAGTACCGGGCCCGTGATGCAGGAGCGGATGGCTGAGCATCGCTGGCGGTTCTCGATCGACCGCGGCGGCACCTTTACCGACTGCATCGGCATCGACCCGCGGACCGGAACCACGCACGTCGTCAAGCTGCTCTCCAGCGACGACGCGCCGCTCGAGGCGATGCGCGCGATGCAGAATCTCGGGCCCGACGCCCCCCTGCCCCCTTGCGAACTCCGACTCGGGACGACGCTGGCGACCAACGCGTTGCTGGAGCGGCGGGGCGAAGCGAGCGCGCTGTTCATCACCCGAGGGTTTCGCGACCTGCTGACACTCGGCGATCAGAGTCGTCCCGACCTGTTCGCGCTGGACCTCAAACAACCTCGTCCCTTGCCGACCCGGGTGCTCGAGCTCGATGCCCGACTCGATGCACGCGGCGGCGTGTTGGCAAGCCCCGATCTGCAGGCGTTGGACGAGGACTGCCAGACCCTACGCTCCGAGGGGTTCGACGCCGTGGCCCTGGTCGTGCTCCACGCGCATGCGAACCCGAGCTTCGAGCGCACCTTGGCCCAAAGGATCCGGAGCCACGGATTCCGATGCGTGGTCGCATCCACCGAGGTCTCGACCACCCCTGGTCTGTTGGCCCGGGCCGACACCGCCGTGGTCGACGCGTACACCACCGGGCCTCTGCTGCGCTATTTGGATCATCTACGGGCTCAACTGCCGGGCAGCACCGTCTCCGTAATGCAGTCCTCGGGCGGTCTCGCCGACGCGGGCCGTTTTCGAGGCAAGGATGCCGTCCTCTCCGGACCCGCGGGCGGTGCGGTCGCCTGTGCGGCGCTTGGCAAGACGCTCGGGTTGGACCAGCTCATTGGGTTCGACATGGGCGGGACCTCCACCGACGTGCTGCGGTGGGGCGGCACGGTGGAGCGTGACCACGAGACCGAGCTGGCGGGCGTCCGGATTCGAACCCCGATGGTGGCCATTCACACCGTCGCGGCCGGGGGCGGTTCGCTGTGTCGCTTCGACGGACTGCGGTTCACCGTCGGGCCGCACAGTGCATCGGCACAGCCGGGGCCTCTGTGTTACGGGCACCCCGATGCTCACGAGCCCGCGTTGACCGATGTTGCGGCGACGCTCGGCCGCATCCCGCCGCATCGGTTTCCCCTCCCGCTGGACCTCGCTCGCGCCCAGACGGGGGTCGCCGCCCTCGCCGAGACCGCGGGGATGTCGGTGGAAGCTGCCGCCGAAGGTCTGTTGTCGATCGCGGTCGAGAACATGGCGCGTGCGATTCGCGTTGTAACCGTCGCCCGGGGTCACGACGTCCGCCAACACGCCATGGTCGTGTACGGGGGCGCCGGCGGGCAGTACGGGTGCGCCGTGGCGCGGGCTCTGGGCGTTCGCACGCTGGTGTTGCATCCGCTCGGCGGGGTCTTGTCCGCCTGGGGGATCGGACGTGCGGCGCAGACCTGGCATGGCGAACGTGATGGCCAGGGACGCCAGCTGCAGCAGGCGTCTCTCGACGAGCTGAGCCCGCAGTTCGAGTCGATGCGCGAGGAGGGGGAACAAGCCTTGGGCTCCGTCGCGCATGCGGTTCGTACGGTCTCGCTGCGGTACGCCGGAACCCAGACGACCTTGGAGCTCCCGTGGGATGACGCCCCGACGTTGACCGTCGCGTTTGCCCAGCGTCACGCTGACCAGTTCGGATACGAGCGCGCCGGACACCCCGTCGAGATCGCAGCCCTTCGACTCGAGCTGCGCATCGAGACCGGTGACGACCCGTCCACGCCCACGGCGCCACGCGACGCCGCTTCGACCGGCCACACCCGTCTACGCTACGGCGGCACCTGGGTCGACGCCCCCCTCTTTGACCGGGAGCGGCTCCCGTCGACGCTGCACGGCCCCGCCCTGGTCCTGGATGACACCGGCACCCTCGTCGTCGAGCCGGGCTGGCGGCTGCGTCACGGCCCCGACGACATCGTCATCCTCGAAGACACCGAACCCGGCTCGGGACCCCAGGTCGGCACCGACCGCGACCCGGTCTCCCTCGAGGTCATGGGCGGCCGGTTCATGGCGATTGCGGAGCAGATGGGTGAGGTCCTGCGACGGACCTCGGTCTCCACCAACATTCGCGAGCGGCTCGACTTCTCCTGCGCCGTGTTCGACCGGGACGGAGGCCTCGTCGCCAACGCCCCACACATGCCCGTGCACCTCGGCGCCATGGGAGCCTCGGTCGAGGCCATCGCCGCGGCACATCCCAACCCGAGCCCCGGAGACGTGTTCGCCACCAACGACCCGACCGCGGGCGGCAGCCACCTTCCCGACATCACCGTCGTCACGCCGGTCTTCGAGCAAGACTCGGTCTCGTTTTATGTCGCCTCCCGAGGACACCACGCGGACGTGGGTGGAGTCTCCCCGGGAAGCATGCCGCCGCATGCCACCAGACTCGACGAAGAAGGCGTCGTCTTTCGCGGAACCCGGATCGTTCACCGCGGCCAACTCGACGAGGCCGCGGTGCGAGCTGTGCTGGACAGTGGCCCCCACCCGGCCCGGCGCCCAGCGGAGAACCTCGCCGACCTTCAGGCACAGGTCGCGGCGAACCGTACAGGAGCCACCCTGCTCCACAGGTTGTGCGAGGAGGTCGGCACCACCGTGGTCCATGCGCACATGCGACACGTGCAGGCCCACGCTGCGCACGCCGTCCGCCAAGCGATAGCCCAGCTCCCGTTCGAACACGCGAACTTCGAGGACATCACCGACGATGGCCTGTGTATCACCGTGACCCTACGGCGGGACGGCGAGCACCTGCACGTCGACTTCACCGGCACCTCGGACTGCGGGGAACACAACCTCCATGCCCCACGCGCGGTCACGGTCGCCGCCGTGTTGTACGTCCTGCGCTCGCTCGTCGGAGAACCCATCCCGCTCAACCGCGGATGCCTCGAGCCCATCACCCTCACCATCCCTCGTAACAGCTTGCTCGATCCCGAGCCCGACCGGGCGGTCGCGGGCGGCAACGTCGAGACCGCTCAACGGGTCGTCGACGTCCTGCTCGCGGCGGTTGGTCGCAAGGCCGCCAGCCAGGGAACGATGAACAACCTGACGTTTGGCGATGGGAGCTTCGGCTACTACGAGACGATCGCCGGTGGTGATGGCGCGACCGCGACCGCCGACGGACGCGACGGCGTCCACACCCACATGACCAACACGCGGATCACCGACCCGGAGACCCTCGAGCTTCGCTTTCCGGTCCGACTCGAGAGGTTTGCGCTGCGCGGCGGCTCGGGAGGCGCCGGGAGGCATCGAGGTGGGGATGGCGTCGTCCGCGAGTACACGCTGCTGAGGCCGCTGCGGGTCTCGATGCTGTCCGATCGCCGTCGGTCCGTCCCCTTCGGGCTGGCCGGAGGAAGCCCGGGATCCGCCGGCCTGACCCTGATCGACGGGTCGCCGCGGGGCGGCCGGTTCTCCGAGGCGCTGCCTGCGGGAAGCACGATCCGGATCGAGACCCCCGGCGGCGGCGGCTTCGATGTGCCCGCAGGCCCCGTCAAAGACCCCTGAGCACCCGTTTTGCCGTGATAGGCCGCCTGGGCTAGGGTTCGCCCACCCCATGCTCGAGGCGCTCATCCCCTACATTGAGATCCCGACGTACACGCTGCTTGAAGACATCCCCGTGTTCGGGGAGCTCAAGCTGCAGCCGTTCGGGCCGCTGGTCGCCACCGGCGTCATCCTCGGCTGGCGCCAGTGCCTCAAGTACGCGAAGGCGAAGGACATCGATGAGGTCCTGTTCCGCGACTACATGTTCTGGGTGTTGGTCACCGCGTTCGTGATCTCGCACTGGGTCTCGGTGGTTTTCTACTTCCCCGACCAGATCGCCGACGACCCGTGGGTCTTGCTCAAGGTCTGGAACGGCCTCTCCAGCGTCGGCGGCTTCTTCGGCGCCTTCATCGGGATGATGGTTTATCTCAAGATGAAGAAGCAGCCGATCATGGTGTTCGCCGACGCGTCGATCTTCGGCTTGATGCTGGGCTGGTGCTTTGGTCGAGCCGGTTGTTCGGTGGTTCACGACCACCCCGGGCGGGTGGTCGAAGAGGGCACATTGCTCGCCGTGGGTCCTTGGCCCGATGGGTCCTTTCGCTACGACCTCGGACTGCTCGAGCTCTTTTTCATCGTGACGCTGGCGTCCACGATCTACTTCGTGGTCGACTGGCGGAACAAGCGTCCGGGCTGGCTGGTAGGACTCGTCGCCACTGTGTACGCGCCGTACCGGTTCCTGCTCGACTTCGCACGGGCCGACGAAGCGGCGATGGGCGTCATTGGCACGCCCGACGCTCGATATGTCGGCCTGACCCCAGCGCAGTGGTTCACGGTCACGTTCTTCCTCGCAGGTCTGTGGCTGCTGTTCGTGCGGCGTGAGAAGCCCGGCGAGATGGACTACGCCAAAGACTCTGAGCGCATCGCGGCCGAGAAGGCTGCCGCCTCGGGCTCCAAGGACGAGGACAGCCAAGGCGACGAGGACGACGCCGAAGACGACACCGACACCGACGACGCAGGGGGTGACGGAGCTCGCGCCTGAGGTTGCAGACTTCGTCGCATTGCAGAGCCCGTGTTCCCGCACGGGCTCTTTTCATGGGTGGTCCGCAACCGGGGGCCCTTCGCCTCGTCTCCCCTAGCGAAGCGGGAGGTTTTCTCTCGCGACACGACAACCAGCACGGACGCGCTCGACGCACCGGATCCACGGTCCCTCGCACGACGATGGGACGGCGGACCTCCGCACGCAGACGACCCCGCAACGTGCGCCCACGACCACACAACCTCTTCACAGATCAGTAAGAAGTCACCGCCATGAAACGCCTCATCACGTTTGCCGTCCTCGGATCCCTCGCCTTCGCACCTCTGGGCTGCGCCAAGAAAGACAAGGGAACGGATTCCCCGGATGAAGCTGCCCAAGAAGACGGGGACCCGATGGCCGAGTTGCAGGCCATCCCCGAAAAAATCCAAGCCGAAATCGATCTGGTGCTGCAGCCCATCACCGATGTCGACGTCGTCGTTGACCAGCTCACCTCCATCCCCACCCGCTATGGCATGAACGCCACGGATCTCACCGCGATGGCGAGCGCCAAGTTCGACGGCGGAACGGTCGAGTTCAGCGCCGACATCGACGGAGATGCCAAGGCCGAGATCGAGACCATGCTGGGGACGATCGCGGGCATCGGCGAAGGCCTCAAAGAGACGCCAGCCCGAGCCAAGACCGCCACCGCCAACCTCGCCGAGTTGGGCGTCAAAGCGGCGGGCATCGTCACCAAGATGACCGCCTCCATTCAGGCGAAGATGGCCAACCCGCTGCTCAAGGCGGACAAGAAGGCCGAACTGCAGGGCGAGCTCGACCTCGTCATCAAGTTCGACGCCGACATCAAGGCGTCGATCAGCGACGCGAAAGCCACCGTCATGGGCGTCCCGAAGCTGGGCGCCGAGGCCCTCGCGAAGCTGACCGCAGCATTCGCAGGCGGCGCATCCGCCGGCTGAGCTCAACCGCCACGGCGTAACACCCAGGGCCTCCGCGGGAATCCGCGGGGGCCTTGTGCGTGTCGGCGACCGCGCCCACACTTGTCGGTATGGTCTGGACGAACCGCCTCGTGCTCGCAACTGCGCTTTTTGCGCCGGCACTATTGCCGGGCACGGCGGCTGCGGAGAACGGCATCAAGCCACGCCTACCGGTCATGTGGGAGTCCCCCGTCGGGTGCGTCGAGTTCGTCGACCGGTCCGCAGATCCGGTCTACAGCTTCTCGTACAACATCCCCGACGAAGACCCCAGTCCGGGTGAAGAACTCCTGCCCGACGAGGTCTCCGACTCTCGTCGACATCAGTTCATCGCGCTGTCCAGACAGGGGAATCCGCAATCCGAGTACCCGCACCTGTGGCTCTCCCCGGAGGACGTCCAGGCCGCGCTCGACAAGGAGCTAATCGCCGACACCACCGTCGGCGCCGACGAGACCATGGAGACCAGCCCAATCTGGTCGGACCACTTCGTTCGGATCACCCCCGACGACGCGCGGCGGCCGATCTCCTGGGAGAGCGTTGCGGAGCCTATCGAGTGGGACACCTCCTCGGCCAACGCGGGCGCGTACATCCTGTGGGGCTACACCTGGGAGCCCGCGTTCAACATTTGGAGCCAGCGAACGGGCAACGTCTTGGTGGTGCACGACGGCGACCCCGACGAGGTGGGCCCAGCGGCGGTCGTCACCAGCGGCGAGATCATCGTCTACGCCAACGACGCGGCCGCCATCGAAGGCTGTGTCGCGGGTGCCGAAGGCACAACCTTGACCGCGGAGTTTGCCGTCACACCTCAAGGTGGCGAGCTCGACTGGCAGCCGACCTGGATCTCCTTCGCAGAGAACGTCCCGGTGGACGAAGAAGCGTTCACCCTCGACTTCGTCCCCGGAGACGACTACGCCACCGAGACGCTCCTGATCCGCGTCACCGCCACAGACCCCGCGGGCCGCTCGTACGAGGCCCATATGACGCAGCTGGTGATTGTCTTGCCCGGGAGCTCGGGAGGCTGCGACGAGACCGGGGGAAGCATCATCGGAAACCCCGGATGCGGTGGCGACAGCAGCACGGGCGGGTCCTCCGCCAGCGACACAGGCACCGGTACCCCACAGACGGCTGGGACCACGGACTCGGGCACCGCGGCTGAGGGCACCTCCGGCGAAACCACGGCACCCGCGAGCGACACGGGCGGTCGCTCCGGGGGCACGTGCACAGTCGGCGGGCGTGGCAGCGGGCTCAGCCTGCTGCTGTTCCTCGGCTTGTTGGGCATCCGACGTCGCCGCCGCCACTGAGTCTCACGGCCAAAGACACGCGGCGCCTCGGACACCGCTGCTGTCACCGTGCTGCGCAGGGAGAATCGGCGTGTCGAAGACGTCTGAGAAGGCGTGCTCCGCAAGCAACGGCGGGACATGTTCGTACAACCTCGCCACGTTCGACAACCCGCCGCCGAGCACGATCACGTCGGGGTCGAGAAGGTTCACGACCGTCCCAAGGGCTCGCGCCAGCCGAGCCTCGTAGCGCTCCCACAACGGGGCCGCACTCGCGAGCCCGACAAGCTCCGCCGCGCTCGCGTCCCCCCCAAACTCTCGCTGATGCTCAGCCGCCAGGGCAGGTCCGCTGAGCAGGGTTTCGACGCACCCGCGGCGGCCGCAGTAACACAAGGGACCCGGCCCGAGTTCGTCCGGTCCGCGAGGACAAGGGCTGTGACCCCACTCCCCTGCGATGCCGTTGTGTCCCTCGAGCAACCGTCCATCGACGACGAGACCCCCGCCCACCCCAGTACCCAAGATGACCCCGAACACCACGGCCGCCCCTGCCCCGGCCCCATCCGTCGCCTCGGACAACGCAAAGCAGTTCGCATCGTTGGCCAACCGAACCTCCCGGCCGAGGGCCGCCTCCACGTCCGCACGCAGGGGTCTTCCATTGAGAACCTGCGTGTTGCAGTTACGCATCAGGCCCGTCTTCGGCGAGACAGAGCCCGGCGTCCCGATCCCGAGCGTTCCACCGACACCCAACGCCTGCGTCGCCTCGCGATGCAAGTCCACAATCGCGGAGATGATCGCATCGTAGTCGTCGCTCGGTGTGGGGACGCGTTTCCGCCACCGTTGCTCCGCGCCCTCCAGAGCCACGATCTCGGTCTTCGTCCCTCCGAGATCGATCCCCAGTCTCAGCCCTTCCACGCGCCGATCCTAGCAGTCGACGCGACCGGCGGTCGGGAGCAGCTTCGGCCGAAACATCGCCGTGGCCGGGGCTGCTGGTCCACGCATTTCCATCGGAGGTACCATCTGGCCGTGCGCACGATTTCCCTCGTTTTGCTGCTCGTCGCCTTCGGTTGCGACGCCCAGGATGCGACACCCACCAAGCCGAAGCAGGAAGCCTCCCCGCCCGCTTCCGCCGATGAATCGAAGGCCGCTGTGAAGGCCGATCCCAAGACGGGGAGTCCGCTCGAACGCTGGGCCTTCGACGGCGGCGCGGCGGGCTCGACACCGCGAGGTTTTGAGCTACTCGAGACCGCTGCGGCGGGCACCCCCGCGAAATGGGGGGTGGTCGAGGACTCCACCGCGCCTTCGGGAGGCAAGGGATTCGGGGTTCTGAGCACCGCGAACACGGGCCAGACGTACAACGTCGCGCTCGCGCCAGGCTTCCAGGCGGCCGACGTCGAGCTCACCGTCTCCCTCAAAGCCGACTCCGGCACCGGGGACCAAGGAGGTGGTGTCGTCTTCCGGGCCCAGGGCGCGACGGACTACTACATCGCGCGGTGGAACCCCCTGGAGAAGAACGTTCGGTTCTACGTGGTCGTCGGTGAGCAACGCAGTGCGTTCAAGGCCGCCGAGCTCGACCTCGATGCAAGCCAGTGGCACACGATGCGGGTCATCGTCGAGGGCACACGAATGGAACTATTCATGGACGAGCAGTCGGTTCTTGTGGCGGAGGACGAAACGTTGAAGGCCGCCGGGCGTATTGGCTTGTGGACCAAGGCCGATGCCGCGACCTGGTTCGACGACCTGACGGCACAGAACCTGTAGACGCCATGCCCTGGATCGAAGTTCTCGACGAAGACGAAGTGATGGAAGCCGGTGGACGGCTCGCACGGCTGTACAAGGCCGCGGTCGACCCGCACACCCAGCGCGTCGACAATGTGATCCAGATTCACAGCTTGCGACCGCCGACGCTCGATGGGCACCTCAAACTCTACGGCGCCGTCATGCACGCTCCTCGCGGCTTGTCTCGGCGGGAGCGCGAGATGCTGGCCGTCGCGGTCTCGGCGGCCAATGCCTGCCACTATTGAGTCCGACATCATCGCGCCGGTCTGGCGCGAACGCTCCCCGAGAACGCGACCGCGATCATGGACGCGGTCGAAGCTTTTGGCCGTGGCGAGGGTCCGTCCCCCGAAACGGCGACGCCCCGCGAGCGGGCGATGCTCGAGTACGCCATGGCCCTCACACATCGTCCCGCCGAGATGAAGCGGACGCACCTGCAGCCGATGCGTGATGCAGGCATGAGCGATGCTGAGATCCTCGACGCGAACCAAGTCGTGTCGTACTTCGCGTACGTCAACCGGGTGGTGGACGGGCTCGGCGTCGAACTCGAAGAGGACAACTGGCCGTAGGACCGCGGGGTCCGCCATCTCCTGCGGGTTCGCCCCCCGAAGGGAGGAGGTCGCGTAGAAGCCCGGCGCGGCCCTCAAGCGGGCGTGAGGCCTACCCCGCGTACAGCTCGGAGAACCGCGCCGCGCTGACGACTGAGTCGACGGTGCGAATGGTGCCGGTCGAGGAGCGCATCGAAAGCGTCTGCAGGTGCAGTCGGTCTCCGATGCGACGAACCCCTTTGAGCATGGGGCCGGAGGTCACTCCGGTGGCGCAGAAGATGACCTCACCGCTGACCAGGTCCGACATCTCGAGGTAGGCGTCGGGGTCCGACATGCCCATCTTGATCGCGCGCTCACGCTCGCCATCGTTGCGGAAGCGAAGTCGGCCATGGAAGCAGCCGCCCATGCACTTGAGCGCCGCGGCGGCCAGGACCCCCTCCGGGGCTCCGCCGGTGCCGTAGACCATGTCGATGGAGCTCTCGGGCATGCAGGTCGCGACGGCGGGGGCGACATCGCCATCGGAGATCAGGAACACGCGCGCTCCAGCACCCCGAAGCTCGCCGATGAGGGCTTCGTGTCGGTCGCGCTCCAGCACGACGACGGAGATTTCGCTGACCTTGCATCCCTTGGCCTCGGCGAGCGCACGGACGTTTTCGGTCGGCGATTTCTTGAGCGAGACGACGCCGTGCCCGAGCGGCCCGGTCGCGATCTTCTCCATGTAGGTGTCCGGCGCGTTGAGCAACCCACCGCGCTGAGCCACCGCGAGGACGGCCAGCGCCCCCGGAGCACCCTCGGCGCACAGGTTCGTGCCCTCCAGCGGATCCACGGCGATGTCGACCTCGGGGAGGCTCTCGTCCTTGGGGCCCACCTGCTCACCGATGTAGAGCATGGGCGCCTCATCCCGCTCTCCCTCACCGATCACCACGGTTCCTCGCACCGATACACGATCGAAGGCCTGGCGCATGGCCTGGACAGCACGCGCGTCAGCGGCGTCTTTCTGCCCGCGGCCGACGAGGTGGGAGCACGCGATTGCGGCGGCTTCAGTGACACGGACGAATTCGAGAACGAGGGTACGATCCATCAGAAAACTCCAGCGACGATGGCGCCTTGTAGCAGGAAAGCGGTCCCGCCGGGAAGGTGCCCCGGCTCACTGCGATGTCACGCCGGCACGCAACAACTCGTAGAAGCGCTCTGGGAGCGGTTGCGGACGCCCGTCGCGTGCTCGCACGCACGCGTGGCGCGTTTGAGCACGCAGCAAGTCCACGTCGTGCTCGAGACCCCGGCGGTCGCCGGCCAACACGCGGATCCGATATTCGAAGTGAATTCGAACCGGCGTGACCAGGCTCAGCCCCACCTGCAAGCTCATGCGATCGTCGTACAGCCCAGGCGCCTGGTAGTGCAGCGCGAGCTCGGAGACCGGCAGTCCGAAGCCCAGGTCTTCGAGCTCCGTGTACGGCGAGCCGCCCCGGCGAATGAACTCCACCCGCGCCATCTCCAGGTAGCGGAGGTACGACGCGTGATAGACGATGCCCATCTTGTCCGTGTCCGCGAACAACACGCGCGGCGTGGCAACGGTCGTCAACTCGGTGACGAGGTCGGGACAGAGGCGTTTTCGTTTGGCCATGCGCGTTACTCGATGGTGTCGGGCTCACGGATCCGAAACCTGTGGGTCGGACCGGTGACCTCGTCGAACCCGTCGATCTCCTCGATCGCGGCACGAACCTTGGCCTGGGGCACACGCTCGGTCACCACGACCATGTCGACGGCCTGCCCGGCACCTCGCAGATCCTGCTCCAGCCGTTTGACGCTGACCCCGTGCCGACCCAGACACGACGCGACGCGCCCCAGAACACCCGGGACGTTGGTGACATGCACGCAGAGGTAGTTCTCGTGCGCTTCATCGGAGCTGGACCGGGGCGCCGCTTCAACGACCGTGCTGAACGCTTCAGGCGGTGGGCGGCCAGCATCGAACGCGAAGATGTGCCGACACAACTCGATGATGTCGGAGACCACCGCCATCCCCGTGGGCATCGGACCCGCACCGCGGCCGTGATAGAGGCTGCGGCCCATCGCACGCGACTCGACCAACACCGCGTTGTATGAACCGCGGACGGTCGCGAGGATGTGTTGTTTGGGCACGAGCACCGGATGGACGGACAGCGCCGGACCCTCGGGCGTCTGGCGTGCCTCGGCCAAGCTCTTGAAGACGTAGCCAAGGGCATCCGCGGCCGCGATGTCGAAGGACCGGACCCGGGTGATGCCCTCGGTCGCTATCGCGGACGGGTCCACACGGAGACCGAAGGCGAGCAATGTCAGGAGACTCAGTTTCTGAGCCGCGTCGCCTCCCCCGACATCGAGCGTTGGGTCTGCCTCCGCAAACCCAGCGGCCTGGGCCTCTTTCAGGGCGTCGGCATAGGCCGCGCCCGTGCGACTCATCGCGTCGAGGATGTAGTTGCACGTGCCGTTGACGATCCCGGTGATGCGCTCGATGCGGTCACTGGCCAAGCCTTCACGAAGCGCTCGGAGGATCGGAATGCCTCCAGCGACGGCTGCTTCGAAGTTGATCGCGACCCCGCGCCGCTGGGCCTCGGCGAACAACACCTTGCCGTGGGTGGCCATCAACGCCTTGTTGGCGGTCACCACGTGTTTGCTGCGCGAGAGCGCTTCGAGAACCATCGTCAGGGCCGGCTCGATGCCTCCCATCAGCTCGACAACGATCCGGATCTCCGGGTCCTCGAGGACCTCTCGGGGGTCGGTCGTCAGCAGCGCCCGCGGCATCGTGGCGTCGCGAGCTCGCTCGAGGTCCCGGACGAGGATCTTCTTGACCCGGACCGAGGCGCCCAGGCGCCGTTCGATGTCAGCCTGGTTTTCCTGGAGGATGCGCGCTACGCCGCCCCCCACGTTGCCGGCCCCGAGCAAGCCGATGACGACCTCGCGCATGGTTCACGCACCGTACGGGCCCCTGCGACGCGGCGTCAACAGCCGCAGTGCTGCACATTGAGCCGCGGCGCACGCGGGGGTAGTGTCGGCCACGATGAGCACCATCGTCGACGTTCACGCTCGCGAAATCCTCGACTCTCGCGGAAACCCAACCCTCGAAGTCGAGATTGTGACCGAGGTCGGCAACGTCGGCCGAGCCGCGGTCCCCTCCGGAGCCAGCACCGGAGAGTTCGAAGCTCACGAACTTCGCGACGCGGACGCCTCGCGCTTTGCCGGGAAAGGCGTCTCCAAGGCCGTCGCCAACGTCATCGACTCCCTCAGCGATGTGGTTGTCGGTTTCGAGTCCACCGACCAGGTGGGGATCGACGAAGCGATGCTCTCCGCCGACGGCACCCCGAACAAGAAGACCTTCGGCGCCAACGCGCTGCTCGGCGTCTCGCTGGCCGTGGCGCGAGCCGCCGCTGCGGACGTCGGTCTACCGCTGTTCCGGTACATCGGCGGCACGCTTGCACGCACGTTGCCCGTGCCCCTGATGAACGTCGTCAACGGGGGAGCGCACGCCGACAACAACATGGACTTCCAAGAGTCGATGCTGGTGCCCCACGGGTTCGACAACTTCTCCGACGCCCTGCGTGCGGGCGTCGAGACGTTCCATGTGCTCAAAAAGCTTCTCCACGAGGCTGGGAAGGCCACCTCCGTCGGCGACGAAGGCGGGTTCGCGCCCAACCTCGCCAACAACGCCGAAGCGCTCGCACTGCTGACGCAAGCCATCGAGAAGGCCGGGTACAAGCCCGGCGAGCAAATCTCGCTCGCCCTCGACGTCGCCGCATCCGAGTTCTACGACAAGGCCAAGAAAGTCTACACCCTCGATGGCGAAGGCGGACGGGAGCTCGACTCCGCGGGGCTGACCGACCTCTACGTCGACCTCGCGGGCAAGTACCCCCTCGTCTCCATCGAGGACGGTATGGACGAAGAGGATTGGGACGGCTGGAAGCTCCTCACCGACAAGCTCGGGGACAGAGTCCAGCTCGTCGGGGACGACTTGTTTGTCACCAACCCCGAGCGACTTCAGCGCGGCATCAACATCGGCGTCGCCAACGCCCTGCTGGTGAAGGTCAACCAGATCGGCACGCTCACCGAGACCCAGACCGCCGTCCGCATGGCCCACCGGGCCGGCTACGCGTCTGTCGTGTCACACCGAAGCGGAGAAACCGGTGACGACTTCATCGCCGACCTGGCGGTTGCGGTCGAGTCGGGTCAGATCAAGACCGGGAGCGCGTCGCGATCGGACCGAACCGAGAAATACAACCAGCTGCTGCGAATCGCCGAAGCACTCGGGTCCAGCGCACGTTACCCTGGCGCCGAGGTGTTCGGCCCCGCATGAGAGCCCTCGTTCTCGGACTTGCGGCGTCGCTGGCGTGGGGAGGCGTCGCAGCTGCGCAGGCCCAACCGGCCCAGTCCGCGGAGGCGCCCGCCGGGGACGAGTCTGCACAGGCTGAGAACGACCCGGTGCCCACCGAGGCTCCAGGCGCCACGGAGTCGGCGCCGACCAAGTCGGATCCAGGCGCCACGGAGTCGGCGCCGACCAAGTCGGCTCCAGACCCTGTTGCGCCCGCAACCACCAAGGGCCTCGACCTCCTCGACCGCGTCCTGCCTTGCGGCACCCGGGTTCTGGTTGCCCGCGACGATTCCCTCCCCGTCGCGTCCGTCATCCTCGCCCTCGAACACGGAAGCGAAGACGACCCGGACGAGCTTCCCGGCCTGCATCACGCGCTCGCATACCAGCTGCTGATGGGCAACCGAGGCACCGCGCCCGGCGGCATCCAGAGCATGGTTCAAGACGCCGGCGGCATCGCGTTCCTCGCCACGGGGCCCGCCCAAACACGCTTCGAGTCGCTCGTTCCGATGACCTTGCTCGACGAACTCATCGCCGCCGAAGCGAGCCGGCTGAGGGCGCCGACCGTGACCGAGAGCCTGTGGAAAGAGACTCTAATCTCCGCGCGGCGAGACCCGGCCCGCAGGAGAACCGCATCGTGGCGTGCGACGGCCATCGCCCACGGGGCGCCCGGGCTGGGGCACCGCCCCAGGGAGGTGCCCGACGCGCTCGGCGAGCTCGACGTACCGCGAGTGCAATCTGAGCTTGCCAGCCGTGCCCGGTACGAATTCGCCACGATGGTGGTTGTCGCGCCCCTGCCTCTGGAGGACACATTCAAGAAGATCGAAGCGGCCCTGAGCGACCTACCCGATCGACGACGCCGAGCGCCCACACGCGCCGTCGCCCCCGCAGGGCGGGTCCTCGAGCAGGCCAAGGCACCAGGGAACACCTTCGTGTGGGCGGTTCCAGGCGAGCCGGCAGCTCGGCTCTGGGCGGACGCATGGTGCGAGACGATCAGCCGGCAACGCCGTGGCAAAGGTGAACCCAAGCCCAACCGGGTCCGCTGCGCATTCGATGACGATCCTCGTCGGCCCACGCTCACAGTCCGAGTCCGGACGCCCGGCGACCCTGCCGCGCTGCTCGAGACGAGGATGAAGCGGCTCACCGGCAAGGGCGACCGCGTGTTGCGGGGCCCTCGTCGTCGCCTGCAACAGGCGCTCACCGTCGAGCTTGGCACCCCCCTGGGTCTCGCACGGAGGCTCGCAGCCTCTGCGTCGACGCCCACGGTCCGCTCGCTCGATGCCGCCACCGGGCTGGATGCATTGCAAGGCCCCTCCCCCGATGTCAGCGCCGTCTTTCCCATGGATCGTGCGGTCCGCATCGTGGCGCCCGGGACCGCTTCGGCGGGGCCACAGAGCGAGACCCCCGCGGAGGCCTCGCCCGCAGCCGAGCCGGCCGAAGCCCCTGTGACCACGCCCCCCGGAAACGAGGCCGGCGAGTGAATCCCCAACGACGCGCCCTTCTCGCCGGCATCGCCGCGCTCGTCGCCGCGTGCAAGCGCAACAAGGACCCCATCGTTCCGGAGATCTGGGACGAAGCGCCGGTCCCCGAACGGGCGGACGCCCTCGGCAAGCTCGCGCCTCCCTGGCCCGCGCCCGCTCGCGCCACGCTCGACTCTGGACTGCTCACGTACTGGCTACGCGACCCTGGTGCGACGACAGCCCACGTGCGCCTGATGATGCCCGACCATGCCGACGGTCAGCCACTTGCGGCGCTCGCCGTCCGCTCGGTCGGGGGTGCCCTCCGTCACGCTGTCCGGCGTGGCCTCGGCCGCGTCCCCGCTCGGCTGCGACAGACCCGGCGCCCCGGACGGCTCGAGCTCTCCGTCTCCGGCCCCGCCGCGGACCTCCCACGCATCGCGGTTGCCCTCGCCCGTCCGCTCGCACGCACCGCCAAGAACAACCGCGGATTGCCGGCGTCGCTTCTGCAGGCCCGCGCCCGCGCGACCCGGGATGCCAAGACCCGCACAACGCTCGAGATTGCGACCGCCGCCGCGGTCGCCTCCCTCTTCGACGTCTCACTCGATTCCCAACGCGTCGACTCGAGTCGAGCCGAGCTCCAAACCGGTGACCAGCTCACGGCCGCATGGACCCAGCTTCTCGACCCGCGTCGATGCGTGATGGTCATCCATGCGCCCCAAGCACCCGAAGAGCTCCCCTCGTTGCTGGCCGCGTTCTCCGGCTGGACCGGTGAGGGACGACGCGAAGCTCTGGAGTCGAGCTTGGCGCGACTTCGGTGGACAGCTCGCCCGATCAAGAACCCGCAACACCTCATGACCGATGACGGGGCACCGCTGCTGCTTCCCAGCGAGGGTGGCAGCGGCAGCGGGAAACTGGTCATGGCCTGCCGGCTCGGCACTCCGACCGTGCAAGCCCGGGCCAACGCGCGGTTGGCCCAGCGCCTGCTCGCAGAGACCCAGGACGCACGACTCGCCATCTCCGGCCCCGTGTCGGTGTTCACGATCAGCACCGCGGTCAGCGAGAAGAGCATCGAGTCTCGGGCGCAAGGTCTGGTGGAGGCTCTTGCCGGTGGCGGAAAAACACGCGCCCCCTCGCAGCGACTTTTCACCGCGGCGCAGCTGTGGCTTGGAGCGCGAGTGGTTCAGGCCAGCCTCGAGGGAGAGGACTGGACCGCGCTTTGGAGCGAAGCCATGGACCTCGCCAGCACAGAGTCGGACATCCCTCGCGCGCTCGCCTCCGACGCGACCGCGATGCTCTCCGTGCAGCCCGAGCTGCTCACCACTTGGATGGGTGAGCAGCTCGACCCGCGTCTGGGGAAGAATGGTTGGGCATGGGCGTTATGCGGGGCGAACGAGAAGATGGAACGCTCGCTTTCGCGGGTTGCGGACTCCGTCACGGTCCCGCCCCACGGCTGACTTCGCCGGCAGCAACCCCGCGCGCCGCGCTGCGTTCATCTGGTATGTTGGGCCACGTGGGGGGCAGCCGTTGGAGCGGAGTCGTAGGCTTGTGCGTGCTGTCTGCGTGCGTCTTCGAGTCCGGTAGCGCGAGCAACTCCGGGATGCTGGAGGAGACCGATGGCTCCAGCTCAAGCGCCGACGCACCTGCAACCGCCGGGAAGGACAACACGAGCTCCACGGGCACCAGCGCGGGGAGCCAAGGCGGGACCGGTCATGGCAGCACCGGGGGCACGTCCTCCGAGGCCGGGGACGAGACACCAACCACGACGGACTCCTCGGAGGGCAACCCACCGCGCGCCGACCTGCTGTTCGTCCAGGAAGGCCCCATCGATCTCGGGACCCTTCCGCTCACGGGCCCGACGGTCCTCACGCTCCAGCTCACCAACCAGGGGGAAGCCCCCGCCACCATCGTGGGCGCGGATGATCCCCCCTCGCCCCTGAACTGGGCCGGCTACGCATATCCCGGCACGGACGCGACATGCGAAGGCGTCATTCCCCCGGCAGGGACCTGCACCGTCACCTTGGTGGTCGGTCCGGGACAACCCGGTTTCGCCGCAGGATCCCTCGGCGTGCACTTCACGGACGCTGTTGGCAGCGGGAACGCTTCAGCTCCGGTCGAGCTCATCGCCACCGGGCAGGGCCTGAACCTGATCGAAAACCCCGACGCGGAGTCCGATCCAGTGGGAGCAATCCTCACGGGCTGGGACGCTGAGGACTCTTCGTTCCACACCACGACTCAGCACAACCACGGCGTCGGTTCACACTCGTTCTTCGGTGGCGGCTCCGAGAACCCTGAGATCACCCAGGACCTCGTGCTGAATCCATGGTCTTCGTCGATCGACAAGCTCGGCCTGCGGTTCGTCTTCAGCGGATGGACTCGGGCGGACGACGATTTCTGGAACGACGACCCCCACGGGATCTCGTTCACCTTCCTCGACGACACTGGCACCGCGCTCGATGGGGCAAGCCGCGGCGGGATGACCCACGACGGCTGGGAGTCCACTGCCTTCGACGTCGCCATTCCCGCGACCACGCGCCGGATTCGCTTGCGGCTCAGCTGCGACCGCAACGACGCGCTCCCGGGAAACGACAACTGTTCGGCCTGGTTCGACGACTTTTTCGGTGCGCTGGTCTACGAAGCACCGAAGTAGCTCCCCCGAACCCCGTCGAAGTCGAGTCGACGCGCTTTGAACCAACGCAAAGAGGGCACCTCGCGGTGCGAAGTGCCCTCAGGACGAGATGGCGAGTTCGGAGAGCAGGTCAAAGACCCGATTCATCCGAATCCGGGCCGGATCAGACTTTGTATCCGCGGTTTCGGACGTCCTTGAGGACGACGTCGATGCCGAGCTTGTCGATGAGACGCATGCCGGCAGCCGAGAGGCGGAGACGCACGAAGCGGTTTTCGTCGGGGACCCAGTAACGCTTCGAATGCAGGTTCGGCAGCAACCGCCGCTTGGTGCGGATGTGCGAGTGCGAAACATTCATCCCCGTGAGGGGCTTCTTACCGGTCACCATGCAAATTTTCGCCATAGCTGTCGCTCCAGGGGCGGCGAAGTTGGACCAACGCCACCCGCATGTCAAGCACCGTCGGGCAGCTCTGAATAGGTGACGGACGTGCGGTCGTTCTCGCGAACCGTCACGGCCCGGAGCCGGACGCCACGGGCCGCCTCGACCGTCTGCGCGGCCTCCACGTCCGGAGTAGCCCCCGTCCCGATCTTGTCCGCGAGGGCTCGGGACGCGCGCGTCCAGAAGTAGGCGCCGAGGTTCTCCGCGGTTGGGTTGACCTCGTTGAACGGAGGGATCTCATTGAGAAGCCGGTGATCCAGCTCCTGCGCGATGGACGCAGCGATCGATTCGAGCATTGTGAAGTCGATCGCCATCCCGATGTCGTCAACCGCGCGCGCCTCGACCTCGAGCTCCACCTTGAAGTTGTGCCCATGCACTCGGTTGCAGGCGCCAGCGTAGCCGTACAGCACGTGGGCCGCCGAGAACTCGGTGGTCGCGCGAACAATGTACTGGGCGGGCATGACGGCGAACATTACCAGCGGCGTTCCGATTGTCCACCGCGGCGAGCAACCGTGAGCCGGAGCACGAATCCGAGCGGCGAACAAAGCTGCTCGCGCCCGTGTCCGTACTGGTGCGATGCGAAACCTCAAGGCCCTGTGGTTCGCCGGATGTGGACTCGCGCTGGCGGCAACCGCGGCGTTGGAGTGGACCGGTTTCGATCTTTTCCTGCCCTACCTGGTGGAGCGCTGATCGATGGACCCGACCGACTTCACGCTCTTGCTGGCCACACTCAGAGTGACGTGTGCGGCGCTCACAGCCGCGGCCGTCATCTCCTGCGGCGCGGGTCTGTTCTACACCGCCTCAGGCCGAAGCGGCTGGGCCCGGGCGCTGGGCCATCCTCTGGTCGCACTCGTCACGGCGGCGGCCGTCGTCGCCCTCGCAGCGGTTGGCCAGTGGGGCGTCACCCACACCGTCCTGGGCGCTGCCTTTGCGCCGACCGAGGACGGTTGGCGTCGCGTCAGCCTGGTCGGCTTCGATCCTTCGGCAGCGATGGACGCCACCGCCTCCCTGCAGCGCTGGGCATCGCTGTGTGTCGCGACGCTCGTCCCGGTCTCCTGGATCGCGGCCTGGCGGTTTGACCCCTCCCGAGAGACGACCGCAGTTGTCGCCTCGGTTGTTGGCACGGTGGCCTTGAGCCTCCCCGTCCTTGCAGCGTGCGGCGGCATCCTGTGGATGGCCGACACGATGATCGGCCACGACCCCTCCGAAGCGATGTGGGAGGCATGGCACATTCTCGAAGCGTCGAAGTGGGCTGTGGCGGGCGTTGCCGCCGTGGGACTCATGGCGGCAACGCCCGTCGTGATGCACGCCGCGTCCAAGGGCAACGTCGTCAGCTCTCGAACCCACCAGCTCTCGCAGGCCCTACTGTTGGTCGGGCTGGCGGCGTGGTCGACCAGTCGCTTCGCAAGCGAAGACCTGGCCCGTGGCCCGATGGCATCGCTCGAACGCGGTGAGAGTGCGTGGAGACGCCCGACTCCCGAGCGGGCCCTCCCCGCGGTTCGCGATCTGTCACTGCAGCTTCCCATCGCTTCCCACTGCTCGGAGGTCCCCTTCAACCCCTCGCGGCAGCGCGTCCTGCCGCTGGAGTTGGGTCCGACGCAGTCCGCGGCCGCACCAGTCTCCACCTGGGAGGCCCACAGCGAAGACGACCGCACGCCTGTCCTCGTGGCGGCTGTCGACCGGCGGGCGCCTCCGCACGTCTACCAGCCAGCGCTCGTCAAGGCTCAAGCGCTCGGGGTCGAACAGGTCGCAATCGTGACACTCCGAGAGGACGAACAACAATCGCTAACGCTGGGCACGCTACACGCACAGTCCCCCTGTGTCCTCGGTTGGCTCCCGATCGGCCACGCGCTACGCCTGTCCTCCGAGGGCAGTCAATGGACCACGTTGGCGTACGCCGCCAGCCACCCCCACTGAGGTGCTCGCGGTCGCTACGGCTCCGCGCCCGCGAGGATCCACGCCTCGACGACCGCCAGCTGGTCGTCACTGAGCGTGCCGGTCGGGGGCATCGGGTCTCCTTCGCCCACGCCTGCATGAGCTCCCGTCAGCTTCAGCCACAGGTAGCTGTCCTCGGTGGAGCCAGCCTCGATCCGGTTCAGCTCCGACTGTTCAGACGGCACGCCCACCAGTTGTCCGATCGACATCCCCGGGTTGAGGGTCAACACCGTCGCCGTCATCGTTCCACTCCCGCCCATGAGGTGACAGGTACAGCTCCCGTTCCACAGCGGCTGCACGTCGGTTTCATAGTCGACGACGAGCTGGCCCGACGATCCGACGGGCTCCGTGTCCGAGCCCGACGACGCCTCGCCCGTGGAACCGGGATCGCCCGAGGTCCCGTTGGACTCGCCGCTCATCCCGATGGAGGACGCAACCGTAGACGTCGCATCCTCGGGCTCCTCGGTCGCGCAGCCAGAGGCAGCAAGGAAAACGAGGAGGCCTAGGCAGCAAGCAGGTCGCGTCACGACCCGGAGCCTACCAAGCCATCGGTCGCGATCGCGGGGTCGAGGTGGAGTTCGGCCTCGCCAGCCACCCTGGCTCGCCTACAGCTGGATGACGCCCGAGCCCCAGGTCAGACCGCCACCGAACGCGGTCACGGCCAGCTTGTGGCCCTCGAGCAGCGCACCGGCCTTTCGCGCTTCGTCGAGCGCGACGGGAATGGAGGCCGCGGAGATGTTGCCGTACTTCTCGATGACCGAGAACACACGAGCCTCATCGATCTGCGTCCGGTCCAGGCACGCATTCATGATGCGCTTGTTCGCTTGATGCGGAAGCAGTAGGTCCACATCCTGCGCGGTGAGGTTCGCCTCGGCCAGCGCCTCGAGCACCCCCGAGCTCATCGCGGTGACGGCGTGCTTGAAGACCTTGCCGCCTTCCATGTAGACGAAGTGCTCTCGTGCATCGACCGTCGCGTGTGTTGACGGCTTGGCCGAGCCTCCCCCGGGGACCCCAAGGATCGAGGCGAGATTGCCGTCCGATCCCCAGTTGGACGCCAGGAGGCCCTTGTCCTCCTGCGTTCCCGTCAGAATGGTCGCTCCCGCGCCATCCCCAAACAACACGCAGGTCCGGCGATCCTCGAAGTCGAGGATCCGGCTGAACGTCTCCGCGCCACAGACCGCAATCTTGAGCGACGGGTTGCCCGCGATCATGTCGGCGGCAACCTTGATCCCGTACATCCAGCTGGTGCACGCGGCCATGACGTCAAACGCAGGCATGCCCTGGATGCCGAGCTTGCCTTGAGCCCAACACGCCGTCGACGGGAAGAGCGTGTCCGGCGTGCACGTGCCGACGATCAAAGCGTCGAGTTCGCCCGCTGCGATCCCCGCGTCGTCGCACGCGCGGCGAACCGCTTCCGCCGCGAGATCAGAGGTAGCCCCCTCGAGCGCGTAGCGGCGGGCACCGATGCCGGTCCGCTCGCGGATCCACTCGTCCGAAGTATCGACCGTCTTCGCGAGTTCGTCGTTCGTCACGACGTTGTCGGGAAGAAAGCTGCCAGTACCGATGATTTTGAAGCGCTGCACTGCCAAATTCCCGAGTGACTCGAGACTCCGGCCTAGCAACGACCACGCTCGTGGTCAAAGACGAGATGTCACAGAGGCGCAACTTTTCGCCGCCCGCTGACCTCCGGTGTGAAGACGGTTGCGCGGCGCAACGGGAGCGGGGGGGCTCCCGTCCACGAGCGCGAGCCCCTGCGCGGGCTCGTTCACATCACCGTTCGAGGAGCTTGAACAAGTGCGTGCGTTCCCACATCACCGCCTCAGCGTAGCGCTCGAACTGCGCCTCGGCTCGGCGAAACTCCGCCGTGTGGTAGACGCGTCGGCCGTCGACGACCGGCATGTCGTGCACCTCGTGCAACATCTCGTGATAGACGATCCACTCGAGGAAGAAGGCCGGCACATCTGCCGCATCGAGCACTGGATGGATGCGGATCAGCGCGTCCTCAACCGTGTAGCTGCCCAGCTTGATCGAGTCCCGTGACTTCTTCCGTTTCGTCCGAGGACCCCAGGTGATCCGGGCCTCGATCGCGCCTTCGAAGTAGGCGGCGTTGATTCGATCGAAGAGCTCCTGGAGGTTGTGGTGCCGCCCTTCGACGTCAACGGTGATCGGGCGCGGGGCGTCTCGCTCACGGACCTGGTCGTCGTGAGCATCGATGAAGTCCCGCAGCAACGTCGCAGCCTCGCGGGACTGGGTGTCGGCGTACTTTGCGAGCGCTCGAATCACCTTGGCGGGCGCATCGGAGAACATGTGATGGACGCGAAACGTGGACACGCCGTCACCGCGTTTGATCGTGACCATCGAATAGAGGTTGTCGGTCAGGACAACCCGTGCCGACCCCGCTCGCAGGTACGCGCCCAGACGAGACTGAAGCGCGGCTCGGCGCTCCTCTTGGTCGGCGGAGGACAGCATCGACCAACCACTCTCCGGCGCCTCGGCGGGCGGATCGAAGTCGAGGAAGTCCTCGGCACCGAGCTCAGGGTCGGGGACGAGGTCCTCGTCGGCCGGCTCCGGCCGTGTCGCGTCTCCCCGCACCTGTTTTGCGGCGCGAGCGCGGGAGCGCGGGGATCGGGGCTTGGAGGAGCTCATCGGCGAGCGGCAATCACGGCGGGCGGCCGTAGCGGGGCCTTGCGCAGTTTGAATCATGGCGTACGAGATCGCGAAGGCGAGGTGAATGCGGCGCCCGTGGTCCCGTCGGCAGAGGACGTTGCGGGCGGCCATCGCCGTTGCGTGCGCCAAGCTTAGATCCGCCCCCCGGACGGCTCGAAATTGTGGACTGCATTCGCGCGGCGCCTCACGATCCGCGAAAAGTGGCGAGGTTCTTTCGATTGTGGCGCTGTGCGAGTCTCTTCAGTGCTGTGTTTGTGTCCCCTGATCTCCCACGCACCCGACGCAGGCCCCTCGTATGCCGACCCTGAAGGTTCTCCTCTTCGCCGGACTCCGAGAGGCAGCGCGCTCGGAAATCATCCAGGTCGAGATCTCCGAGCCCTGCACCGCGCGGGGGCTGTTGCTGGCAGTGGAGCAGCAGATCCCAAAACTGCGCGGCCGCGTGACGGGGTGCCGGGTCGCGATCGACCAGGCGTTCGCAAATCCCGACGAGCCGCTCGACGCCAACAGTGAGGTCGCGCTGATCCCACCGGTCAGCGGGGGACACGACGGACCGCCACGGATCCTTCTGACCGAGTCCCCCCTCAACCTCCAGCACGTCATCGCATCGGTCGAGCACCCAGGGGCGGGCGGCATTGCCACGTTCACGGGGAACGTGCGACGTCACTCCCGCGGCGAGACGATCGAACGACTCGAGTATGAGGCCTACGCCCCGATGGCCACCGCGGTCATGACGAAAATCGCGGACGGCATCGAGGCCGAGATCGAAGGCGCCAAGGTGGCCATTCACCACCGAATCGGAGTGCTGGGCATCTCCGAAACCGCCGTTGTCATCGCGGCCAGCGCCCCACACCGCGCCGAGGCCTTTGAAGCATGTCGAGCGGCCATCGAGCAGCTCAAGGACGACGTGCCGATCTGGAAGAAGGAAGTCGCGGAGTCTGGGGCCTCGTGGATCGGCCAAGGACCCTGAGGGACAGGGGACCCCTGCCCGCACGGTGCATGTCGGATCTTTTCCTGCAACACCGGACACGGCGCGGCCGACCGGTCTTGCGTGCCCACGTCCGTCGCCCCGCTGCCCCCGTCCGCTCGCCCCGTACGTGCCCATGATGCGAGCGTCCCCGCGCCCGGCCCTGCCCCTGGCTGCGGTCCCAGCCCGCGCTGGATCGGACGCTCGGCCCTGCTCTCCGAGGCCACCGCACAACTGCGTCACTTCGCCCGCAGCCGGGCACCCGTCCTCATTCAGGGCGAATCGGGGACAGGCAAGGAACTTGCGGCGGCCGAGTTACACAACCGTAGCGGCCGCGCTGGCCCGCTGATCGCGTTCAACTGCGGTGCGTTGTCCGAGGCACTCGCCGCGAGCCAGCTGTTCGGACACGCTCGAGGCGCGTTCACGGGCGCAGTGGGCCAGCACCGAGGCGCCTTCACACGAGCCCACCGCGGCACGGTGTTCCTCGACGAGATCGGCGAGCTTCCGCTCCCCAGCCAGGCCCTCCTACTGCGGGTCCTCGAGACCGGACGAGTCTGCCCGGTCGGGGCCGAAACCGAGACCACCGTCGATGCCCGGGTCGTGTGTGCCACGCATCGCAACCTGCGCGTGATGGTGGCTCGCGGCACCTTCCGCGCCGACCTGTTCCACAGGCTCAGTGTCCTCACGGTCGAGATGCCGGCACTGCGAGACCGACCCTCCGACATCGACGTGTTGCTCGACCACTTCGCCCAAACCCACGCCTCCGACGTTGGACACCCGATCCGCTTCTCGCCCGACGCCCGCCAAGCCGCGCGTTGTGCTGCGTGGACGGGCAACGTTCGCGAACTGAGAAACGCCGTGCACCGAGCCGCCTTCGTAGCTCGCGGGCAGCCGATCACCGCCGATGACCTCTTCCCCACGCCGACCGGGGTGCAAGGGGCCACGCTCACCATTCCCAGCGGGGACTACACCAGCATGCGCCGTGCCCTCCTGGAATCCGTGGTTCGACGCGAAGGCAGCCAACGCCGGGCCGCCGAGGTTCTCAAGCTTCCCCGCAGCACGTTGGGCAACTGGCTACGGGAGAAGACGGGGTGAGGGCGTCGTATGATGCGAGGCGGTGCCGCCCTCGCAACGTCTCTTGGTGCTCTGGGTCTGCGGGCTGCTCGCCTGCGGCGGAGACTCCCCGCCGACTCAGGACACACCCTCGGCCTCGGCATCCGCCGTCCCCGCACCCACGCCTCCCCCGGCCACCACGACCGGAGTCACCCCTCCGCCGGGCTTCGTCGCGATGGAAGCCTCCGGCATCGAGCGGCTCCGGGCAGCGACCGTCCGGGGCACCGCGACCGGGGCGGAGTTCGATGCGTGGGTCGCCCCCGAAGGTGCGTCGAGCGGACTCCTGGTCGCGACCACAGTCCGCCATGCGGTAACCGAACCGGTGCAGGGACACACGCTTCGAACCTGGGTTCGGCACAACCTGCGTGCCGTCGAAGCCAGCCTGACCGCCCTCGACCCCGACGCCAAGCCCCCCAACCTCGAGGAGGACCCCAGCGCCGAGACGGCTGTCCTCAGCCGCTACGAGCTCCCCCTGCCCAACGGCGGCTCACTGCGGGTACGGGCTCGGCATTGGCTGTCCTCCGAGGGCCACCTCATCGAGGCGAGTTGCCAGTGCGCGGGGCGTGGCTGCACCGAACCCGCAGCGTGCACGCTTCCGCAGCCCCCACCGGACACTCTCGCCGCCGGCGTGGTGCTCGGAACGCAGACCGCGGCAACCACCTTGAAGACCACCTCGGGCGCGGGCCGGATGCAGGCGCCTGCCCACCTCTCCCCGCTCCCTGCGACACTGCGGACGCAGCTCGAAACCTCCGGCTCGCAGGATGCTCCGCGGCGCTCGGATGTGCGGGTCCAGGGGCTCAATGCGCCGGAAGGCAGCGGTGTCGTCCTGACCGAGGCGACATGGTGCGCGCAGCCCCCCGCATGCGACGCAAAGACGCTGGCGGAGAACCGGCGCAAGGCGGAGGTCGATTCGCTGAGGAGCGGAGGCACGCTGCGCAGCGTCGAGACGCACGCCGACCCCCACGGCGCGGTGCCGATGTATGGCTACGAGCTCGACCAACACGATGGGTTCTGGACGCGCACGGCATTCTGGAACGACGCCGGCACGGTCCGAGAGGTGTCCTGCTCTTGCGTTGGCCTCGCCTGCGCCCTGGCTCAACGAACCTGCATCGTCGATCCCACCGCCGCCCCCTGAGGCGAGCCGCGGGCTGCAAAAGAGACGAACCGCCAAAACACGCCCGCCAGTGCACGCCTGGGGCGAGCTGTGGTGGTGTCGTTCAGCGCTCACCGTGTTCCCGGTCCGTCGAGCGCCGAGCAACGCAGCCAGAAGTGACCAGAGGCGTGCGTTGCAGGCCGTTTCAAGCCGGTCGGCGCTCTAGAGCAGCGCGGCGTCGAAGCGCCACGGGCCCTTGCGGTGCCGGTCTTGCGTCGCGACCTCGAGCTGGCCCAGGAAGTCGCCCAGCTCGAACTCCCGCGCACCGAAGCGCACCAAATGCTCGGTGACGACTTGGCAGTCGACCAGCCGGAACGACCACGCATGGAGTTGCTGAACCAAGGTGGCGAACGCGATTTTCGAAGCATCGGGCGCCAGTGCGAACATGCTCTCGCCGAAGAACGCGGTCCCCAACGCCAGCCCGTACAGGCCGCCGACGAGCCTGTCTCCCTGCCAAGCCTCCACGGAATGGGCAATCCCCAACCGGTGCAGTTCGTTGTAGGCGGCGCGCATGTCGGAGGTGATCCACGTGCCGCCCTGGTCGGGTCGCGGTGTCTCGGCACACGCGCCCAGGACCGCATCGAACGCCGTGTCGAGCGTGATGCGGTAGGGCGCGCGTCGAATCGCCTTGCGAAGGCTGCGATTGATCTTCAGTTCCTCGGGCAACAGGACGAGGCGGGGGCGCGGGCACCACCACAAGATGGGTCGCCCCTCGCTGTACCAAGGGAAAATCCCGTGTTGGTACGCGAGCACCAGGCGCTCGGGGGAGAGGTCTCCACCGACCGCCAACAGGCCTTCGTCGTCGGCCAGCGCAGGATCTGGGAACACCAGATCTTTGGGGAGTTGATAGACCGGCACGGCGGGTTGCGTCGCCGCAGTCTACCAACGATAGTACGCAAACAAACGCTGGGGGTGGCCCACCGCGATGAGCGCGGAGGACCTGAGAAAGACCCCTTGAACCTGATCCGGATCATTCCGGCGGAGGAAAGCGACCATGACCGAACCAAGCGATCCCACGCTCACGCGATTGCGCGTGGCTGATGACAATACCCAGAACGTAGCCGTGCTCCCCCCACTCGAGGAGCACTTTCCCGGCAGCACCAAGCAGCATGTCGGTGAGCTGAACGTCCCCGTCCGCCGCATCGAGATCGAAGGTGAGAGCGCGCTGGACGTGTACGACACGACCGGTCCCCAGGGCATCGACCCCCGCAAAGGCCTGCCGCGTTTGCGACACGGCTGGATCGAGGGCCGTCTTCCCGACAGCGACGGCAACAACACCCAGCTGCACTACGCCCGAAAAGGCGTCATCACCGAGGAGATGCGCTTCGTCGCCATCCGCGAGAACGTCGAGCCGCAGTTCGTGCGCGACGAGATCGCAGCAGGGCGAGCGATCATCCCGGCCAACATCCGCCACCCCGAGATCGAGCCGATGATCATCGGCCGGAACTTCTTGGTGAAGGTCAACGCCAACATCGGGAACTCCGCCGTGAGTTCCTCGATCGAGGACGAGGTCGAAAAGCTCCAGTGGGCAACCCGTTGGGGCGCCGACACGGTGATGGACCTCTCCACGGGCGACAACATCCACGAAACCCGGGAGTGGATCATCCGCAACTCCGCGGTGCCTATCGGAACGGTGCCCATCTATCAATGCCTGGAGAAGGTCGGCGGCAAAGCCGAGGACCTGAACATCGACGTCTTCATGGAGACGCTGGTCGAGCAAGCCGAGCAGGGCGTCGACTACTTCACGATTCACGCAGGCGTTCGCATCGCGCACGTCCCCATGACCCGGAACCGTGTCACAGGCATCGTCTCGCGCGGCGGTTCGATCATGGCCAAGTGGTGCCTGCACCACCACAAGGAGAACTTCCTGTACACGGAGTTCGAGCGCATCTGCGAGCTCATGAGCAAGTACGACGTGTCGTTCTCGCTGGGCGACGGCCTCCGCCCAGGCTGCATCGCAGACGCCAACGACGAGGCTCAGTTCGCCGAGCTTCGCACTTTGGGCGAGCTCACCAAGGTTGCCTGGAAACACGATGTGCAGGTGATGATCGAAGGTCCGGGCCATGTTCCGATCAACAAGATCAAGGAGAACATGGATCGTGAACTCGACGAGTGTCACGAGGCTCCGTTCTACACGCTGGGTCCGTTGACCACCGACATCGCTCCGGGCTACGACCACATCACCTCGGCGATCGGCGCCGCGATGATCGGGAGCTTCGGCTGCGCGATGCTCTGCTACGTCACGCCCAAGGAGCACCTGGGGCTGCCCAACAAGGACGACGTCAAAGAAGGCGTCATCGCATACAAGATCGCCGCCCACGCCGCTGACCTGGCCAAGGGACACCCCGGAGCGCAAGACCGAGACGACGCGCTCTCACGCGCCCGCTTCGAGTTCCGGTGGAACGACCAGTTCAACCTCGCGCTCGACCCCGTGACGGCGCGCGACTACCACGACGAAACGCTGCCCGCGGGCGCAGCCAAGACGGCGCACTTCTGCTCCATGTGTGGTCCGCACTTCTGCTCCATGAAGCTGACCCAGGACGTGCGGGACATGGACCCCCAAGAGGCTGAGCTGATCGAAGCCGGCATGGCCGACAAGGCACGCGAGTTCCAAGAGAGCGGCGGCAAGGTCTACGTCGAGTCCGAGAGCTGAGCCCAGAAAAGCACTGCAACCGGGTGAGGCGGCGCGCGTCAGGAATGACATGCGCCGCCTTTTCTTCGTCGGTCTGAGCTGCCTCCCCCTCGCATGCGGGGACGGGACGGACTCCGACGACTCCGCGGCCGACGCGTCGGGGACCGACACTGCGGCAGCCATGGGCAGCACGGGGCCCGTAGCCCCGGGTTCGACATCCGGTGCCACGAGCTCGACCTCCGACACCTCCGGGACGACGGGCGAGGAGACCGGCGGCGGCCCGCCCTCCGACACCTCCGGCGGGGGTGATGACTCGACCGGTGGTGAAACCGGTGGCAGCGGCGAAACCGGCCCTGCCCTCCCCCGCGGCCAGTGGGCGATGACCGAGATCACATACACCGAGGGCGGGGACTCCGAGACGCTGAGCATGCAGGACCGTACGTTCTGCGATGCGACCCTGACCCCCGACGGCGTGCTCGTGCGCTACCAACAAGCCGGTGGCTACACGGTCTGGTCCGTCACCATCCCCACCTCTGCGGCGGCCGGGGAGGTCGCGCTCAGCCAGGACTTCAGTGGCGTCTACATGAACATCAACGAGGTCGGCGCTGCCTGGCAGAGCTACTTCGATCCCTCGATGGCGTTCGGGACGTTGGACCTGACCGAGGCAGACGTACACAGCTCGGGCGTCGTGGCAGGGGTCCTGAGCGCAACACTGACCTCGAACGACGGCAGCACGACCGCGGATTTCAGCTCCACGTTCTACGCCGAGATCCCCTAGCGAGGCCCGAGGGGCATCCGGGTCTCTCAGAACCGCGCGCCGAGCTGAAGCCCGGCGCCACGCTCGAGCGGCAGCCAGCCAAGGGTCGCTCGATGCTCCTGCGCCCTGCGACGCCCGACAACGACCAACGCGATTCCCGTGGCCATCAACGCGGCGGAGGCCAAGCCCGCACCCAGGGCGAGCCGATTGCCCAGTTGGCCTCGGTCCATGACCTCGCGCCGCCGCTCGATGTCGTCGGACGAGCCCAGCGAACCCAGCTCGGCGTCGGCGTTGGACCCGATCCCCAGGCCCACGGCCATCGCGATGTAACCCGCGGCGCTGGCCATGATCAGAACGCTCCCGGCGACCGCCATCGGACGGCCGGGTGACGTCTGTGCGGGGGAAGCTTCGACCTGCGGCGTAGGAGGTTCTGCGGCAAGCGCCGGCGTGCTCAACGAGAGAACCAAGGATGCGGCGCAGAGCTGGCGGAAGATCATGGTGCGCTCCTGAGGATGGAGATGCTGGTGCCGTCGTAGACCACGAGGTCCACGAACGGGTCTAAGCCTACGGTGAGGGGTGTAACCCACCACGCGGAGGTGTCTGCGAACTCGAGTGCACCGTCGAGTTCGGCGCCACGATGAACAAGCAGTCGCATGCTCGACTCGGGACCGAAGACGAGGACGTCCGGCGAACGGTCGGAGTTGACATCGAACACCGCGAGGCGCTCGCTGGACAGTGCAGCCGCACCACTGGGCCCCTCAACGAGAGCGCCGCTCCCTGTCCCCAGCCAAAGCTGAACCTGCCCAGTGTCGTACAACACAGCCACATCCCCGAACGCATCCCCGTTCCACCGCGTCGTCGCGATGTCGAGGGCCGTCTCCGGGAGCGAGATTTCGGGCTGAAGCTCCAGTCCTCCTTCGGTGACGAGCACCGGGACTAGAGCCTGAACATCGGTGACGGCTACGAGGTCAAACGACACGCCGTCGCTCAACGACGGCGCCGCTCGAAGGTGTGTGACGTCCTCCCCGAGCTCGACCGTCGACGGGTCGAGTTCGAAGTCGACACGGACGAGCGTGTTGCCAACCTGCCCAACGACGCCGAAGTCCGGGTGCAAGAGCGCATGCGTAAGGTTCCGCAGCGGCTCGAGGTCGAGCTCGGCGGCCTCCTGCAACTCGCCCGCAGCGTTGGGACGCCACAACGCTGCGCCCCCGCTGGTGTCTCGTGTGAGCAACTCAGCAACGCCGTCGCCATCCACATCTCCAGACCACAGCGCCGTGACATCGAACGGCCGCTCCTGCGCCCCCGCGAACCCGTCGTCCACTCGCTGCGCGACCGCGAGTCCGCTGGGCGCGGGCCAAACGAGGTCCGCCGCGCCGTCGCCGTCCACATCCGCGAGCGCGACAAACAAGGCACCCGCGGGTTGTGCCTCACTGCTCTGGGGACCGTCGAGGCACACCTCCCCGGCCTGTGCCACGCCGTCGCCGCAAAGGCCACAGATCTCGCGCTGGCAGCTCTGCTCCGCCCCGCAGTCCCCGTCTCGCTCGCAGGCCGCTCCAAGCGTGCCTTCGCCGCCGAAACATGCGGCGGGGGTAAGCAGGAGAGCCGAGCAACGCAACCACCGTAACGAGCGCGTCATGAGGGCGGTTGTAGCACCTGGCCGCACGCGCCGTTCAGCTCCAAGCGGCGACGATGAGGGCTTGCAGCCGCTGTGGCGTCGTTGCGGTCACTTTGCACATGAAGCCGCTCTTGTGGGCGAAGTGCACGTCGTCCTCGGACTGGACGCGACTGAAGTCGAGCCGCGGGTGATCTTCGTAGCGCGCGATACCGTAGCCGTCGCCACGCCGATCCGGGTAGACGATCGCGGCGACCGTATCCTCCAGCCCTTCGGCGCGGACGTAGGCCTTGGCCGCGGCACTCGGCTCGTCCGAGGGCGGTTCGGTCCGAGGGAGGAAGACCACCTCAATGGTGTCGTCGCCAGCAGGGACCTGCCAACGGACGCCGTTCTCCCGCACGAAGGCGATGCGGGCGCGGACGGTGGAGAGGTAGGCGAGCAAATCCTGTCCCACCATCTGCATGTACGCGTACAGCGGCTGCCCCGGCTCGTGCCTCGACTGCCCCGCGAACCGCCGCAGCAGGGTCATGTCGATGGGCGAGTTGAGCTGCGAGATCGCCTTGCGGGGAACCTCGAGCCAGGTCGCCGTCTTGTTCGGTCCGCGGCTGTCGAACCACTCGGCGGGCTCCAGCCAATCGCAGAAGCGCTTCGCGTCGTCATACAAGCCCTGGGCTTGCAGCACCAGACTCAGCGCGCAGGTGGGCGGGTGCTCCCGTTCGAAGTGGTGGTGGTCGAAGTTCATCCGCTCGGGCTCGTGCGCGCCGCCGATGTCGACTACCGCGACCCCCGCATCTGCGAGGTCTTCGGCGGTCGGGTCACGCCGCTCGATCGGCGCTCCGTGCTGGGCTGCGAGTACACAGGCGGCAAGAAGGTCGTCTTTGTGGGCGCCGCCCGGATGCGTGACGATCAGCTGAACCATCGGACCCCTCATACACGGCACCCGCCGAGGCGTCGACCGTGGAGCCCTCTGGGTTCCCCGCCTTCTCGGACAGCGCTCGTGCCGCTACGCGGAAGCGCCGAGTCGGCCCAACAACGCCAACGTCGCGGTTTCGACCCGAAGAATGCGGGGGCCCAGCGAAACCCCCTGCGCGCCCGCCTCGGTCAACCGCTCCACCTCATAGGGGATGAACCCGCCCTCAGGGCCCACGAGCAACACCACAGGGCCCGCGGTATCGACCGGGCACGGTGGAAACGGACCCGGATGCGCCACCAAGACCCGGGCGTCGTGCGCGAGCTCGGGCAGTCGCTCGTCGACGAACGCTTTGAACCCCCGCGCCCGCTCGACCTGTGGCGCCACAGTGTCCAACGCCTGTTCGAGACCAAGCTGAATCTGGGCATCGATGGCGGTGGGCTCCAGCGATGGACTCATCCAGTAACTCTTCTCGACCCGACGCGTGTGCAGCAAGACGAGCCGCTCAATGCCGAGTGCGGTGACGTGTTGCAGCAACCGGCGAAACACGGGCGGGCGCGGCAAGGCGAGCACCAGCGTGATCGGGCGTTTCGGAGCGGGCTCGCGCTCGAAAACACAAGCCTCCAACTCGAGCGCTTGTTTCGTACTCGAAACAACGCGCGCCGACCCGAGCTTTCCGCCACGGACCCCGACGGTCAGCGCATCGCCGGGAGCTTTGCCCAAAACCTTGGCGACATGCTCGGCCCGGCGACCATCCAACGACGCACCACCGTCGGAGCGCACCTCGCCGGGCTCGAGGAGGACGACGTTCACTCGCCGAACAGTCCGACGACGAAGGTGACCAGCACCGCCCCCACCGCGATCGGGGCCGCAAACCGAATCAGAATCGACCAGACCGCGCCCAAGGAGAAGTTGTCCATCTCCTCGAGTGCCTCCTTCGCGCCCCACTTCCATCCGACGAAGAGCGAGATCAGCAGCGCCCCCACCGACAAGGAAATGTTGCCGAACAGGATGTCCTGGGTGTCGAGGAACCCCTTGCCGGCGATGAAGTCCGTGAAGAAGTCCACGCCGCCTTGCGACAGGGATGAGGGGATCGCGAGCACCAGCGTCGCAGGCACCAGCACCAAAACCGACTTGTTGCGGTTCCATCCTCGCTCGTCGACGAAGTAGGCCACGACGACCTCCATCAGACTGATGGTCGAGGTGAGCGCGGCGATGGACAACAACCCGTAGAACGCGACCGCGAACAGATGTCCCATCGGAAGCGAGTGGAAGATCGTCGGCAGGACCACGAACACGAGGCCAGGCCCTTCGTCGGGCGCGACGCCTTGGCTGAACAGCGCGGGGAAAATGATGAGACCGCCGAGCAACGCGATCGCGGTGTCGAAGAATGCGACCGCCGCCCCTGCAACCGGCAGGTTCTCCTTGTCGGGCAAGTACGAGCCGTAGGTGATCATCGCGCCCATGCCCAGGCTGAGGCTGAACAGCGCCTGGCCAAGCGCACTCATGACGCCCTGCCCGGTCAGCTTGCTGAAGTCGGTTCCGAACAAGAACGCAACGCCCTCGTCCGCGCCAGGGAGCGTCAACGAACGCCCAGCGAGCACCAGCAACAGCACGAAGAAGATCGGCATCAGGATCTTGGAGGCGAGTTCGATGCCTCCCCCCACCCCCGCGCGCACGACCGCGGCGGTCAGCACCAAGAAAACACCGGCCATCGCCACGGTCTCGGTCGGGTTGGAGATGATCGACTTGAACAACACCCCCGACTCTTCCGCAGTGATTGCGCCATCGAACGTCCCGGTGAGCGCCCGGCCCAGGTACGACAGGCTCCATCCGGCGACGACGACGTAGAACGCCAGAATGCCGAACCCGGTCAACACGCCCAGGCCGCCGACGTAGGGCCACAGCGTCTTGGGGAAGAACCGCTTGAACGCACCGACGGGGTTGCTCTTGCTCGCACGCCCCAGCGACAGTTCGGCGAGCAGCACGGGCAGCCCGAGGCCGACGACGAAGAGCAGATACAGCAGCACGAAGGCGCCGCCACCGTTCTCGCCGGCGGTGTAGGGGAACCGCCAGATGTTGCCGAGGCCGATCGCCGAGCCAGCAGCCGCGAGAATGAAGCCGAGTCGGGAGCCGAAGGCGCCGCGACTTTGGGTCTTGGACGGGGGCGCATGCATGGGAATACGGGGCTGCGCCGCCGACCGTCAGGAGGTCGCGTCGCTCGCGCGCGGACGATACTTGCTCCGAACGACGGCAGCAAGCGGCACCAACACGGTCGCGATGGAACACAGCAGACCCAGCAGCCAGCCCCCACGCGCGTAGATCGTCGGTGAGCGCGCGGTGTTTCTCGGCAGCGCCACGTCGTGGACCAGGCGTTGCGGTGGGATCGGATGCCCGGGCAAGGGATCGGTGACAGGAACCGAAGCGACCAGACGGCCGCCGTGATCGATCACCGAGCTCGCCCCCGCCGCGACGCTTCGGACCATGGGGATCCGGTGCTCCACGCTGCGGAACTGCGCCAGGGCGAGGTGTTCCCAAGGCTCCGCGGTGTCGCCGAACCAGGTGTCGATGGTCACGTTGACGAAGAACTCGATGCCCGCTGGCTGACCCGCGACCTCGCGCGCGAAGTCCCCAAAAATATCCTCGTAGCAAATGAGCGGGCCCGCCCCGTAGGAGGCGGAACCGTCGGCCAGCGTCACCGGGAACAGCGCGGGCTCCTCCCCGGCGTGGTTGTGCGACATCGCGGGTACGATCGAGCGCGCCCAGTCGGGATCCACAATCGGGATCTCCTCTCCGAGGGGCACGAGGACCGTCTTGTCGAACGTGCCTTCGACCTCGCCCTCGGCGTTCATCACCACGGCGGTGTTCCACTCGTAGGGGTCGCCCTGCTTGCGCGTCGCGACCCCCAGGATCGTCGGAAGCTTGTGCGCCTGGAGCACGCGCCGAAGTCCGTGACCGTCCTTGAGGAACGGTCGCTCCTGTACCCACGGATAGATCCCCGCCTCGGGCCACACGATGACCTGGGCCCCCTCTCGTTCGGCGGCGGCGGACATCGACCACAGCCGCTTCATCTTGTCGATGCGCTGGTTGGCGAACAGCGCCGTGTTTGGTTGAATGATGCCGAATCGCACGACGGGTGCGCCCTCGGCTTGGGCGTCGAGGCTCTCGAGACGCCATGTCCCTGCAAGCCAGGTCAGCGAGGGGATGGCGACTGCGATACCGAGCGCGACGCTGCGCGCCCGCATCGTCCCCGAGAGCGCCGCCGACACGACGGCATAGCCGAACCCGAGGACGATGCACTCGACCGCCGGCACCCCACCCAACTCCGCCGCCTGAATCCACGGGGGGAGCTGTGAGAGGCCGATGAGCGGGGTGTACGGGAAGAAGGCGGGCCACAAGGACGTCAGACCCACCCACGAGGCGGCAGCCCACAACAACCGCCACGGACCCGCCTTGGGTCCTCTGGCCAGTGCGATCAGCCACAGGCCATACGGGACCGCTGTGTATGCCGCGAACAGGAACGTGCCCACAGCGGCGAGCCATGCGGGAAACTCGGCGAAACGTTCCAGTGTGTGTCCGATCCACGGGAAGCCCACCAACCCGGTACACAGCCCGCCCACCCAGCCGACGAAGAACTGGGCGCGAACACGACGTCCCTCCATCCCGGTCGCAGCCAGCAGCAGGGGGATGAATCCCAACCACGCGAGCACAGGTACAGAACTCGGAGGCGAGGCCAGGCCAAAACAGAGCGACCCGAGAAACGCGAGCCCGGCCAGCGCGGTCGTGCGGCGGGCCTGAAGCCAAGCGGACACCGCGGCACTATAGCCCTACGCACGCCCTGGGTGGACCGACCCGAACCGACCCACACCGGCGCGACCTGGACTGGGCGCTACGGCGTCAACGAGCGGACCTTGAGCACCAGGCCGCGCAGCACCTCGGGCTTCGCCTTGAGATCCGGGTTGGCAGCCATGTTGGCGTCGAGCCCCAAGACTTTGCCCCCATCGGTGATGACGGTGGCGATGTGCTCATCGGTGACCTGCGACTGCCATGTGGAGTCGGCAAGGACGCGGGGTTTGGTCGGGAGCGCCGCCGCGCCTGGCCCGTCGCCCATGCCGCGGGGGCCGTGACAGTTCGCGCAGCGCTCACTCCAGATCGCATCCGCTTGGGCCTGCGCCGCGGGCGAGACGGGGCCGCGGCCTCCACACCCAGCGGCGAGCAACAACAGCACGAGAGGCGCGCGCATCCCCGACTGTGTAGCGCAAACCCGGACGCCTGCCACCCGCTCACGTGCCGCCACGGCGCTCTTCGAGTTCCTCCAGCGTCTTGGGCCAATCCTTCCCCAAGAACCGCGACAGCGCTCGATCCGCCAGGGGCCGTCCCCCGGTCTGGCACACCGCGCAGTAGTTGGTCTCACGATCGGCGTACTTGATCCGCTGAATCTTGGCACCACAGACCGGGCAGGGTTCCCCACGTTTTCCGTGCGCGGCCATGTCTGGGCGAAACGCGGTGACCTTCTCGAGCCAGCCCTTCGCGCCCGCCTCCGCCCGTAAGCGATCGGTCCAGAGCGCGAGCGTGCTGAGTGTGGCCTGAAAAAGCCTCTCGACCTCGTCATCGTCGAGCTTCTTCGTGAGCTTGATCGGAGACAGCTTGGCGGCGTGGAGGATCTCGTCGCTGTAGGCATTACCGACGCCGCTGAAGATCCGGGGGTCGGTCAGCGCCCGTTTGAGGGTGTGGTTCTTGCGTCGCAGTCGCTCAGCGAAAGACTCCAGATCGATCTCGAACACCTCGAGACCACCACGGTCGTGCTCGGCCACCGCTTCACGCCCGCGGACGACGTGCAGGCTCGCCCGCTTCTTGGCGCCCATCTCGACCAAGTGCAGCGTGCCCGAGTCGAACGAGAACACCGCATGCAGTACCTTGCCCGCGGCGTTCTTCGCTTTCTTGTCGGGGTCGGCCCAGCGCAAGCGACCCAACCGCATCAAGTGCAGCACGAAAAAGAGGTCGTCCTCGAACTCGAACACGATGCGTTTCCCCAGCCTCTGCACACCGAGCACCCGCTTGCCGTAGGCCGCTGAGTGCGGCGGGTCGAACGTGCTCAGCAACGACACCGATCGCAGCTTGATGCCCTGCAACCGATGCCCGATCAGCTTCTGCTGGAGCAGCTCGACGTAGACCGTGACGTCCGGGAGCTCGGGCATGCCTCAGGATAGCCTTCACGGGGCACGCATGTGGTCTCAGGCGTGCGTCACACGTTCTTCGATCAAGCAGCTTCGCAACTGACGCTTGGCGCGGTGCAACAACACGTCCACGTGGTTCCGCGTGATGCCCAGAGTCCCCGCGACGTCCTCCCCCGCCCGTTCCTCCAACAGGCGCAACGTGACGACTGCGCGCTGCGTATCGCAGAGTCGTGCAACGCAAGCATGCAATCGAACGTGCTCCTCGGCGCGAGCGACGAGCGCCTCGGAGTCCGGCTGCTCATCGGCGAGAACCATCTCGTCGAGCTCGTCGAGGGGGACGTGGGGACGGGCCCGATGATGCCTGCGTCGACCGTTGCGGGCCGCGTTGCGAACCACAACGGCGACGTAGGCGGCCAGACGATCTCGCGGAACCTCGGTGTCGCCGAGCACCAACCCGCGCAGAACCTTGCAGAGGCTCTCCTGCACGGCCTCGATCGCGTCCTGCGGACCGAGCCCCTCGGCGCGCGCGACCGAAACCCATCGGGCGCGTTCCGCGAGGATCAGAGCCCCGAGCATGTCGAGCCCGTCGTTGGTTGCGTCCATCTCGTTCTCAGGTGTTCAGGAATCAAGATCTTACGCCTGTAAGGCCAGCTCTGCTCGGCACCTGAGCCCTTGATGAGCAATCTTCTCTCCCTCGACCCAGCCGCGTTCGCGCGAACGCTGGAAGCGCCGCCCAAGGGGCTACTGGTCCTGTTCTCCACACCGTGGTGCGCGCCATGCAAAACCTACAAACCCATCGTCGAGCGCGTCGTCGCCAGCTCGGAGGGAAAGCTCGAACTCCTGCTGGTCAATGCGGACACGTCCGCAGACCTTGCCACGCACTATCGCGTACGCAGCGTGCCGACTTTGCTGTGCTTCGCCGACGGCGAGCTCGCCGGGACCCAGAGCGGCTCGATGATGGAGCCGCAGCTGCGAAACGTGCTGCGAAACATCGGGCTGCCCGCGTAGGCGCCATTCCTCACTTGCCGAACCGCGCCCGCCACCGTCGATACGCGTCGCTCCACTGCGGCGCGCGGGCAGCGATGAGCGCGTCGCCGACCTCAACCGCGGCGGCCTCGAGCGCCTGATGCCGAGCATACCCTGGGCTGCCGACCGACGTGTCGCGACCCGCACCTGCCGCGCTCCATGCCTGCCGAACGACGGGGTCTGTGAGGGCATGGGTTTCTTCGTGCAGAACCTGGCAGAGCAGATGCTCCGCCGGTTCGGCGAGCGAGACCCCCACAAGCCTGCCATGGGTCGACTGCACAGCTCGACCGGCACGGCGCAACGCAGGACAGTCCACGACGGTCAGCGGTGGCGGCGGGCCCACCCGCTCCCAGAGCGCAGCGCGAAGCACCCCGAGCGGTTCGATGATCTCGGCCGGGACCTCCGCGTACTGCAGCGGTTCGCTCGCGATCGCCTCCAAGCCCTCGAGGGTCGCCGCCCACAGACGGCGACCCGACGCGTCGGACAGCCCAGCAGGTGGTATGTCAACTTCGAGCGGGCGACCCTCCTCGGACAGCACGAGCGGGGCTCCGTGCAGCAGCAGGCGTTTCGGCGCCGCTTGATACGCGTCCAACAGCGATTCCACCCAGGGCCCGGTCGCGAGCCGGGCATCGTAGAGCGAGGCCGCATCCGCGCCGAGGTCCAGCCGCGCGAGTACGGCGTAGAGCCGAGCCGCCTGATCCCAGCGAACGAAGTCGATGTTCACGGACGTACCGAGGATCGGGCCACCGTGGCGGAAGGTTGGTGTTGGATCCACCCGCCCGGTCCCGCGAGCACCGGGACCGCCACCTTGGCCACCCGGCGCTCTTCGAGCCCTTCTCCGTGGCGCGTCAGTGCAACCAGATCCTGGGGTCGAAACCGCGGTCCGACAAAGGTGATCAGCCGTCCGCCGGGCTCGGTCAGGTGGGTGGCGACGCCCTGGGGAACCCGCGGCAACGCGGCGCCGATCCACGCCCCGTCCCAGGTACCTTCCAGCATCACCCCGGCGGACTCCGCCTCCGTGACCAGAACGTTCCTGCACGGCTCCAAGCCCTTCGCAAAGGCCCGCGCCTCGTCCAAGGACCCTCCGACCGGATGAATCGCGAGCACCTCCCCCTGCTCCCCGACGAGCAGAGACAACAGGGCAGCCAAGTACCCGCTGCGCGCGGTCACATCGACCACACGGTCGCCGAGCGCCGGTTCGAGCGCCTCGAGACCCATCGCCGTGGTTCGGAGGCTGAGCGAGATGGCGAGTTCCCCCTCGACCTCACTGCACGCGTGCTCTCCCCCGAGCAGCATCGCCGCCGCCTCCCGAGACATGTGCGCCTGTGGAGAGACCTGCAGAAGCGCTTCGACCAGGTCCGCGGTCCTCAGCACGCCTTCGTCGAGGAGCCGCCGTACCGCCGACTCGCGCTCCCGGACCCACGGATCCTTGAGATGCAGACCGATGGGAAAGTTCACCGCGGTAACGGTCCCTTGCTCGTCCTCTCGACGTTCGGCCAGCGCGCGGACGCGGGCCGCCCGACGCAGGGTTGTTTCTTTGCTCGCCTTGCTCATCTGTCGGGCTTGGTCGTTGAGGCTGCGGCGAAACACACGGTCAACGCTGCGGCCCTGACCGGTGAAGCGCTCCGCGATCTCCGCGGTCAACGGGGCGTAGGCCTCATGCATAAACTCGACCCGATCCTCGAAGGACACCTCTGCGCTGGGGTCGATGTGCTCGGCTGCAAACGCGCCGTCGTACCAACTCTTCCACCACTGAGGATGGTGGAATCGAGTGCCGTGAAGCTGGCCGTAGGTCTCCATGGCCTCGTGGACCTGCGCTCCGGGGTACAGCCGAAACGCGTCGATCGACAGCCACCCGCAGGTTTCCTTCGCGGAGGTGAACAGCTCGGTGAGGTAACGCTGGGTCTCCCGCATCGATTCGATCGACTCGCCGGGGTGCCCGACGATCACGTTCGAGGCCCAGGTCAGCTTGTGCTTGCGGCTGAGGCGAGCCAGGCGCTGCATCGCGGAGAGGTAGGCGTCGGGCTTGTTGCCCTTCTGCATCAGCGTGAGCATCTTCGGGCTCCCGCTCTCGAGGCCGATGCCGATCGAGAACCGTGCCCGTGCCAAGAGGCTCACGTCCTCGTCATCGAGGTCGTCCGAGCGCGTCAGCGTCCAGTACTGCCGAGGCAGCAAGTCGTGCTCGATGATGCCCTGGAGCACCTCACGCCTCCAGCTGCGCTTGAACCCGAACAAGGGGTCCGCAATGTTGATGACCCAGTTCTTCAGGTCGGTCCATTGCGAGAGGCGGACAAGCTCAGACACGGCGCGCTCGGAGGAGTACGCCCGCCACTTGTAGCCACTCTTCGCCCGCTCCATGCAGAACGTGCAGTGGTACGGGCAACCACGTGCGAGGTAGATCTGGAACTTGCGACCGATGTCCGTCGCGCGGGGCCAGTAGCGGTCGAGCAGTTGCCACTGGTACGGCGGCAGCGCGTCGAGGTCCTGAATCTGATCGGGTCCCCAGATCTGCTTGTCCAGACGTCCGCCCCCGAGCAGCACCTGGACCATCGACAGCAGGGGTTTCTCCCCCTCCCCTACGATGACGGCATCAAAGGGCGAGCCCTCGAAGACGACATCGGTGGGCAACGCACTGGCGTGATAACCCCCCGTGACCAGCGGCGTGTTCGGAAAACGGCGCCGGAGGAAGCGGGCGAGCGCCATCACCCGCATGTAGTCGAAGCTGGAATATGTGGAGAGCCCGATGACCAGATGCGGCCCCAGCGACTCGATGGTCTCGAGGAGCTGCTTGTGGTCGCCGCCTTCGTAGTTCAGGTCGAGCAACTCGACGCGAACCCCGGTGTGATGCTGCACGTACCCGCCCATGCTCACCAAGTGAGGCAGACCGAAGTCCATGTCGGTCCACTTGATGATCCCCGGCGAGATCAGGAGTACGCACGGGTCACGCGTCGCCAACCGGGGCTCCCTCGGTCTTGCGACTCGGCGGGCGCGTCAGCCTACGCAGCGGAATGATCGACTGATCGACCTCCTCGCCGACCTTCTCGCGCCAGTCGGGGTTCTGGGCCAGCCACAACAGGGGCTCGGGATGCGCATGATCGCCAAACGTCGCAAACCCGCTCTCTTTGCAGCCGCCCTGACACGACGATTCGTAGGCGCAGCCGCGGCACATCTGAGGAACGTTGCGCTTGAACTCGCGCTGGTAGGGGACCGCATAGATCTCCGACCATGGCTGCTCGAGCACGTTCCCCATCACCCCGCCGGCGAGGTTGCAGCTGCGCACGTTGCCCTTCCCATCGATGACGATATTCGGCGAAGACGACCCGGTGCTACAGAACCCGAAACGCACCCAGCTGTAGTTCTCGATGCGGATCAGACACGGCGGGATCGGCATCGCGGTGGATACAGCGATACCCCACGCTCGACCCAGTCGCTCTGCCGTGTCGAGGTTGGACTCGATCTGCTCGACCGTGGGCATGAGGCGGGCGATGTGGTGAATGGCTCCGCCGGTGGGAGACATTCGATTGTACGAGACTCCCCGGATGCCCAAGGCGAAACACAGCTCCATCACACGTTCGAACTGATGCCAGTTCTCGTGCATCGCGACAAAGCAGACCTGCACGGGCACGCCGGCCTCGGTCAGGTTCACCGCAGCCCGAATCGTGTCGTCGAAGCATTCCGCGCCTTTGAGCCGATCATGCTCGACCCTGTCGCCTGCGAGCAGCGTCAGCTGAACCTGCCGCAGACCCGCGCGACCGAAACGAGCCGCGGTGTCAGGGCCGACGTGACTCCCGTTGGTGATCAGCGTGACGACATCCACGCTGCGGCATGCGTGTTCGATGATGTCGACGGCATCCTTGCGCAGCAGCGGTTCCCCACCCGTGATCGTGATGTGCTTGGCTTGGGTCTGCCCGACGATGTTGGTCATCATCGCCTTGAACTCGGGCGTTCGCAGTTGGCCGCCCGTGTCGTAGCCCGCTTGCGCGTCGCCCTCGTCCGCGGTCCACACGTTGTAACAATGGGCGCACTTGTGGTCGCAGCCGGGCGTGAGCTCGAAGTCGAGTCTTGGGATCTGAGACTGTGGATCAGACTCGAGTTCGGAGATTTCGAGGACCGACATGCTCAGTCCTTCGAGCGGAGACGCGCCGCGACATCGGGTGGCAAGATGTCTGCATCGAGCAAGCGCCCAAGAACCGACCCTCGCTCCGCAGCTTCGCCACCATTAGGGAGGCCTCCTGTGCTGGTGCCGGAGTCGGTCCCGCCGTCAGAATCCGTCCCACCGTCCGTGTCCGTGTCCGTGTCCGTGTCCGTGCCGGAACTCGACCCGGTCGCGGTGCCAGAGGTCGGGTTCGTGGATGACGTGGTGGTTCCTGGCGCAACGTCCAAGCACGGGCCGACAGTAGACCCGTCGGATCCAGCGCCGGTGGTCTCTCCGCTGGTGGTCGGCGCGACGACATCCAAGCACGGACCCGTCGTCGTCTCCGGGCCGGCCACGTCAAGACAGGCGCTGGTCGTACAGCCCATGTTGTCCCCACCCGCAGCGGCGAGGCCCAGGGCGACGAGGAGTGAGGGAGGAAGGCGCTTGAGATCCATTGTGCTTCGGCAGTGCTTCGGCAGTGCTTCGGTTGTACGTCCGCGTGGGCCCGTCAGTCCGAGGGGTTGTCGTCGGGGTGAAGCGGCAGGCGAGCCGCGACATCATCGGGGAGGACACCCGCCTGACGGAGCCGACGCAGGATCAGCGATCGGGTCTGCGGCGCCGGTGTGTCGGGCGCTCCGGCCCAGTCCCCGACCGGCTCCGGGAACGCGTCGGGCGGGACGAGGCATGACCCCGCGCCCGTGTCGGCCCCACCCGTGGTGCCGGAGTCGGTTCCGCCACCGGAGGTGTCCGTATCGGTATCGGTGTCAGTTCCGCTGCTGGTGCCAAGCGGCGGCGCAAGGCAAGGGCCCACCGTCGAGCCCACATCGAGACACGGTCCCGTCGTGACCATCCCCAAGCACGGGCCCACCGAGTTCGACGTCGTCGCGCCACTGGTCGTCTCCCAAGGGGTCAAACAAGGCCCAACGGTGCCGCTCGAGCCTCCCGTGCTGGTTGCAGACCCGCCCGAGTCGCCCCCCGAAGTCCCGCTGTCCACTGCAGGACCACAGCCCGCAAGGCCCAGCGCGACCAACAGCGACGGTGGCAGTCGTTTCAAATCCATACAAACCCAAGCAGCGAACCTGACTAAGGGTGACGGGCGCTCGTCCGCGGGTCAAGTCTCTCGGCACGGGCCCTGTGCGTGCGAAGCTATCGCCACATGGTTGTCGTCAGCATTCTGCTCTAGCATCTCGCCGTGCGTCCCACTCGTCGTTCGATGCTCACGATGCTGTTGTCGAGCCCGCTCGCGGGATGTCGACCCGCTCAGGGCACCTCGGCCCCCAAGCCGGCACAACCGAGCCCATCGGGTCGGCCCAACGCATCCATGATCGTCCGCGGAGGCGACGTCTGGACGCTCGACCCAGCACGGCCCCGCGCCCGCGCCCTGGCCATCCGCGACGGGGTCATCGTCGCGGTCGGAGATGAGTCGGAGGTGGAAGGCCTGCGAAGCCCGAGTACCGTGGTCCTCGATGCGGGCGGGGGCACAGTGACGCCCGGACTCGTCGATGCGCACGCCCACCTCGTGGGGCTCGGAGAATCGCTGGCGACAGTGGACCTTCGCGGCGCCGAATCAACGCAAGAGGTGGTCCGCAGGCTGCAGGCGGGCGCCCCTGCCAAGGGGTGGGTCGTCGGACGCGGGTGGGACCAGAACCTATGGCCGGAAGCCTCGATGCCGACCCACCATCCGCTCACCCAAGCGTTCCCGGACCGTCCGGTCTGGCTTCGACGCGTGGATGGACACGCGGCTTGGGGCAACGCCGCCTTGCTGCGAGAGTCGGGGATCGGTCCGAATACCCCAACCCCCAGCGGTGGAGAGATTCTGCGCGACAGCTCCGCAGCGGCAACCGGTGTCCTGATCGACACCGCGATGGAGCTCGTCAGCGTCCCCCAGCCATCCCCCGCGGACCTCCGCTCCCGGATCGAGGCGGCTCAAGAACACATCCTGGAACGCGGACTCACGGGCGTGCACGACATGGGCATTGGCTCGGGCACGGATGCTGCGTACCGACGTATGGCCAGCGACTCCGAAGCTCTGCGGATCCGCGTGCACGCCTACGCCGCGGAGTCCTGGTTCATGCAAGACCTCCAGGGCCAGGCGCCAGACCCTCTGTTGCGCGGATCCCGCTACGCCCTCGCTGGCGTGAAGGTCTACGCCGACGGGGCGTTGGGGAGCCGCGGTGCCGCCCTACTCCACCCCTACGCCGACCGAGCAGGCCATCGCGGGCTGATGCAGCACGACGAGGCTGCACTCCGCCGAATCGTCGTGGCCGCCATGCGAGGAGGATGGCAGGTCGCCACCCACGCAATCGGCGACGCAGGCAACCGCACCGTCCTCGACGTGTACGAGCACGCATTAGGGGAGGCGCCGCGGCGAGACCCACGACCCCGCATTGAGCATTGCCAGCTCCTCGACACCTCCGACATCCCCCGCTTCGCCGAGCTTGGTGTCATCGCATCGATGCAACCGACACACGCGACGTCGGACATGGGCTGGGTCGCCGAGCGAGTTGGCGTCTCACGCCTCGCAGGCGCGTATGCATGGCGCAGTCTGTTGGACGCGGACGCGCACCTCTGCTTCGGAAGTGACTTCCCGGTGGAGCTACCCGATGTGACCCACGGCCTGTACGCCGCCATCACCCGGCGGGACGCAACCGGAGCCCCCGAGGGAGGGTGGCTCGCCGACCAACGCGTCAGTCTGGACCGCGCAGTTCGGGGCTTCACGCAGGAGGCTGCCTACGCCGTACACCGGGAAGAAGAACTTGGGCAGATCAAGGTGGGCATGCAAGCTGACCTGACCTGTTTTGGGAGACTCCTCGACGAACAAGAACCGGCGCGGATTCGAGACGCGCCGGTTCTTGGGACAATCGTTGGGGGCCGGCCTCACCACTGGGCAGGCTGAGCGGCGCCCGAAACCGTCGAGTTTGGAGTCTCGCTCTGAAGACTACTGCCGCTGGCCACCGCTGCCGCCGCCCTGGCCCTGACCGTCGTCTTGGCCGCCGTCCGCTTGCCCGTCCTGACCGTCGTCTTGTTGGCCATCGTCCTGTTGGCCATCCTGACCGTCGTCTTGTTGGCCGTTGTCCTGCCCTTGGCCGTCGTCCTGCCCTTGGCCGTCGTCCTGGCCCTGTCCGTCCTCCCGCCCGTAGCGTTCGTCGTCGGAGGGCTGGTCATTGGCAGGCTCATCGCGGCCACCTTCGTTCGGATCGAAGACCTCGACATCGTCATCCTCCGTGGGAGGCAAGGACGGACGAGGCTCATCGGCGCTCGGCTCATCGTCCAGCGGCGCGATGTTGAGATTTGGACGCTCGTCGTCCTTCTTGTCTTCGTCCTTCTTGTCGTCCGCCGCGTCTTTCTTCGCGTCGTCCTTCTTCGGGCTTTTCTTGGACTTCTTGCCTCGCTTGGCGCGACGCTCTGCTCGTCTGCGATCTCGATCCCGCCGTTTCTTGCGACGCTCGGCCAGGTTCTCCGCGGTCGACTTGCTCTTCACGCCGCGGAACTGCGGCTTGGAGACGGGGCCCCCCAGCTTGAACCCCAGACCTCGCTCAGGCGGGTCGAGCTTCGCGTTGGCACTCGCGCCGCGATAGATAAACGCGACCCGCTCGGCTTCCTTGAGGAAGGACTCGGTCAGCTCGAGCTTCATCAGCATGTTGAAGCGAGACTTCTGGAACGGATCCTTGAGCTTGAGCTTGCCGGTGAGCGACATGATCATGTCGTCGCTCTCGGTCGCAATCGGCTCCTCGATGGTCGCTGCCCCCTTCTTGACGATGAGCTCGCCCGTGAGCGTGCCGAAGTCGATCTCGGGGAGCGTGATGCCATCGCGCAACGCCTTGCTGCCGCCGGGCACGTAGAGCTTGGAGTCCCCGTCCCCGGCCCGGCACGCCGAACATGCCAGCGTGATCTTGCCCTCCGCCTTGGAGAACTTGCCGTCGGGCGCCGTGATGTCGGCTTTGACGTTGAGAAGCCCGTACAGAGGGACGTTGAGCGCCTGCGCGGCCTTGGGAACGTCGTAGAGCGGAAGCCCGTCGATGTCGACCGCGACGGTGGTCTCGCTCGAGCCCTGAACGTAGCGGGCCATGATCGTCCCGTCCTCCCGCTCGGTCTCGACCTCGACATCCACCGTTCCGGCCAGCAACGACAGCAGGCCGATCGAGATGTCGACCTCCTCCATGAAGTACTGCTGTGGCGGTGAATCGGGACGACTCGGCTCGAACGTCCACGTGACATTCTCGAGGGTCGCCGAACCCCACGGCATGACCGAGATGTCCTCGATCTCCACGACGTAGCCGGCCTTCTTGGCCTCGTGGCTGATGCGCCACGCGATCGCTTCGGTTGGGAGCGTGATCCAGGCAAAGAGCAGGAAGAAGAACAGGCCGAGCATGCCCCAACCGAAGCCGCGCCTCAGCGTCCGGCCCCAGTTTCGGCTCCGGGTGACTGCGGGAGCGTCGGCGGGAATCTCACCTCGTGTGATCGACTGGTCCATCGACTACTCCTCCTCTTCCTCGTCTTCGAGTTCTTCTTCGACCTCACGCTCCCAGGTGGAGATGACGACGTCGAGGTTGAGCCGGTCCTCCGCCGAGGACGGCGAGCGGACAGCGAGTTGCTCGGTGAGAATGATCCTCCCCGGCTCGCTCTCCAGTGCGGTCAAGAACTTCATCGCCTGCTCCAGCGTGACGCTGCGAAGCTTGAACTTGAACGACCGCTTGATGAGGTTGCCATCGAGGGTCTGAGGAGTGACCTCCTCCTGGTCGGAGACGGTCACGCCTTCGACCCCGGCCTGCGCGGCCTCGACCAACGTCAAGAACTGCACCGGAGTGCTCGGGATGTTTTTCTCCCGCTTCTTCTTGGACTCGAGACGGTCTTTGTAGACCGCGCCGCGGGTGTAGACCGACTCGAGCGCCAGCTTGTGCGCCTGCACAGCGGAGTCGGTTTCGCGCAGGGTCTGCGACCGCAAATAGAACAGCACGAGGGTGCCCATCACGAAGAACGTGAGCACCAGCGCCATCACCAAAGTGCGCTCACGCGGAGAGAGGCTGGAGAGGAACCCGGCCTTGGGTGCGACTGCGGCTGCCATCGTCTACTCGTCCTTCTCTTCCGCAGGTTCGTCCACGGACCCGTCCGCGCCTTCGGGTTCGGCCGTCTCTTCTTCGAGTTCGGCTTCGTCGTCCTCCGCCGCTTTCTTGAAGAAGCACTTGTTGTCCATCTCCATCTGGAACGTCTTGCGCTCCTCGCCTCGGACCTTGCCTTTGGAGACGTTGGAGATGCACCCCAGTCCCGCGAGTTTGGCGGCAAGCCTGTCCTGCGCAGAGGAGGTGTTCGCGCCCGCTTTGATCTCGACTTTGAGCTGCCGAATATCCACCAAGGACAGAGTCAACTCGTCCACGAGAACAATCCCTGCGTCGGCCGGAATGGGACCGATAGGCTTTGGTTCAGCGAGGGCCGGGTCGAGAGGGAGACCGTCGGGTCCCAGCAAGGGGAGCCCGTCGGGACCCACGGCCGGTGTGCCAGGCGCACCGAACCCCGCGGGCAGCAGTCCGGGGTCTGTCCCTGGAGGCGGCACTGGAGCCGGAGGAGGCTTGTCGGCGATGTCGCTGGGCGTCGCCGCGTCGACGATGAGCGCGAGGGTCTCCAGCGCCCCCCGTTCGGGGACGAGGCTGGTCAGGTCAGCCCCCTCCGCGCCATCGAGAACCGCTTTGACGTCACTGACGCCGACCGCCTCCCCAAACGCGGCCTCGGTCGCCGTCGCGAGTTCGTCCTCGTAGGCCAAGAGTTGAGCGTCGGCTGCCTTGACCCGGGCGATCGTATCCAGCGCGCCGAATGCCATCACCGCCACGCCAATCGCGACGAGACCGGTCATTTTCTCCTGCACCCAGCCTCCCTCGACGACGCCGCCCTCGGCGTCTCGAAGCTGCAGGAGTGGGCGCCGCGCGGCGCCGTAGGCCGCACCAAGCGCGGCCGCAAACTCGCCGAGGTCCGCCCCGCTCACCGTGCCGGTCTTCAGACCAGACGCGTTGGGCTTGAAGTCCGTGACGGCCAGACCCGTCTGCTCGGTCACATACTCGCGCACGCCGGAGAGATTCGCCCCGCCTCCAAGCAGCACCACCTGTGAGACCTCGAGGTGGTAGGTCGAACGCAGCCAAATCCGCGTGTGCTCGAGTTCGCGCAAGATCGGCTCGAAAGCCTTCGCGACGATCGTGCCCGATTGCATCTGGGCCTCGGACAAGCCCGCCATGCCGCGGTGGGGCAGGAATGCGTCGGTGTGTTTTGCCGCCTCCGCGCTCGACGTATCCATCGAGAACGCGCGTGCGATGGCAGCGGTCAGCTGACGGCCCCCACGTCGGGTCGAGCGGATCGCGAGCGGGCCCTTGGCGCCCATCGCGACGAACTGCGTGTGCTTGTGCCCGAGATCGACGTACAGCACGCAGGGCGCACGACCGTCCTCGGCCATCTGAGGAGTCGCCACCGGCAAGGAAACCTTGCCGACGGCCGCCAGCGCGATGCCCGAGGTCGTGACCGCCTTGATCTCGGACGCGGTGCGTTGAAACACCGCGTGCATCTTGTTGACGCGGTCCTTCGGCGCAGCGGCGACGAGCGCCCGGCCGCCGCCTTCAGTCGAAGGAACGACGACGTGGCCGTAGACCAGGTCCTCGATCGGCCGGGGAAACTGCCCCTCGGCTTCGAAACCGACCGTTTGCGCGATGCGTCGCTCGTCGTCAAACGGGAACGAGAGCAGGCGATAGCTGACATCCCCCGACGGGAGACACACCGAGGCGGTCTCACCGAGGAGGCCACGGGCGCGCAAAGACGCGAACAGACCGCGTAGCTGGTGGTCGAAGGGGTCGGGGGGCTCTTCGCCCTCGACGGTGGGGGGCAAGGGCCCGACCGGCTCGGCAAAGGTGTCGACGAGCTGGACCCCTCGTATCCCTGCGGACACCACGGCCACCTTGATGTGGTGGGTGCCTAGATCGATGCCGACGAATTTCTGCGCCATGCTGGGTTTAGTCCTCTCGAATGTACAGCCACGCGCCCTTGCCCTGGGTCTGCGAGCGCGCGTACTGCATGTCGTAAGTGGCGGTGAGGCGTTTGGTCACGGCCCCCACCTCGGTGATGACTTCGATGGTGTAGGTGCGCTCGGGCTTGACCGTCGCGACCTCGGTGAGACCACCCGAGCCCTCTTCGCTGTCCTCGCCTTGGGGCGGCCGGATCTTGACCGGAATTCCCTCGGGGATGCGCGGGAGGTTTTGGTTGTCCTCCACGTCACCGCCCAGCGCCGCGAGCGGGCTGATGAACTGGTCCGGCTTGCTGACCATCTCCTTGAATCCATCGAGGTCTTGGAAGAGCGAGAACTCCCGCGACTCGACGACGTAGTTGGCCAAGGGCATGACCTTGAGCAAGAAGTTCTCGCCCTCGACCTTGTCGCGGAACTGGTTCTCGACGGAGTGCCGGATCACCAGCGCGATCTGCTCGGCGCTGGCGAAGTTGATGTTGACCTTGCACTCACCGTACGTGGTCAGCTCGTGGGCGAACGCCGCCATCCAGTCGTCATCGATGCCTTCGACCAGGTGGAGTTCCTCGACACTGTCGAGGTAGCCGTTGCGAGGCTGGTAGGGGTCGTGCAACTCGCTGTAGCGGTAGCGTTCCGAGCCGGACGTCGAGCGCAGCTTGACCAGGTCAAAGCCCTGGGTGTCGTCGTCGATGTAGTCGGCCATCCCCTGCAGGATCTGGGTTCGTGTGTAGAACTGGCCGTCTGCCTTCTCTTCCTCGAAGAGCGGGTTGTAGATCGTGGGGAGCATCAACGCCTCGAGCGACTCGACCGTGCGCCCCGCAGGGTTGTTCCGCGCGCCCGCTTTGACCTGTTTGGCCAGGCAGTTGACGTTGATCTTGCCGCTCTCCGCGTAGACCCGGTACTCGAAGCTCCCCCCCTGGATGGCAAGGTCGCCGAATGCCGAGGTGTCGACGCCCGCGAGCGCTCCCAGGCCTTCCGCGCCGTCCTCGGTCCCGAAGACCGACATCAGGTAGGGCGCGACCTGGGTGATGTCCCAGTTGCCCATGAAGTCGCGAAACTGCTTCTGGTTGAACACCATCCGCTGAATCTCGAACAGCAACAACGAGAGCTGCATGGCCCCGCGCTGCACCTGACGGGCCGCGACCTCGTCACGAACGTTGATCGCCGACTGCCAGTCGACACGGGACTGATAGTTGAAGCTCGCGGTGAACGGCGCCAGCATGGCCAAGCAGATCAGCACCATGAGCACCGCGATCCCCATCTGTCCACGGACCGGAGCGGCAGCGTCGGCCTGAGAATCGGCCTGAGAGTCGGCGTCCTCTCGCGAAGGGCCTTCCGACGGCTGGTCGTCAGCCGCGACCGCGGGGTCGTGTTCGTGGTCTTCCATCACGAGCCTCCCACCAGCTGACCCAGGTCGATCGCCTCTTGCATCATCACGACGGCCTGCGATGTGAACGTCACGACCTCCCCGTCGAAGTCGACGACTCCGAGCGTGATTCTCACTCGGGTGGGAAGACGATCGGGCTGCATGTCGACCTTGGTCGTACGCCACTCGTCTTTCCACTCCATCTGTGTGGTGTCCCAGTACTTGACGTCGAACGTGACCACATCCTCGATGGCGATGTAGGCCGGCCAGAACTGCTCCATGTCCTCGGGCAGGTCGCCGGTCAGGCGCCGCGCCTCTCGGCGGTACAGATGCGTACGGCTGCTGTCCTCGGGATCCTTCTCGATGAAGTACTGAAGGACCGTCTGGTCGCTCTCGTTCGCGTCTTTTCGCACCCGGAGGTGGGAGAATGCGGAGAACGTGAGGCTGTCGGTGTCGAAGTTATCCCGGCCCTCAAACTGTGTGTAGTGACGCGTGTCGTCCAACGGGCGGTTCTTCGAGAGGTACGCCATCGACAGCTCGGAGGTCATCCGCGCGAGCCCGTTGCGGACGATCGAGTACCGCTGCTGCATCGCCTCGGTCACTTCGATGCCCTTGAGCGTCCCGGAGAAGCTGCTCCAGACCGACACCATGATCATGCCCAGAACGGCGAACGAGATCATGACCTCGATCAGGGTCATCCCGCGGTGATGAGAAAGACGCTTCATCACCGACCTCCACCTCGGCCGGGAATGTTGATCGGACCGCCGATTCCACCGCCACCGCCACCGCCACCTGACGTCCGGCCGCCGGGCGTCCCACCACCCGGCGTCCCGCCCCCGGGAGCACCCCCGTCGCCGTCTTCGGGTGCGGTGTCGCCCTCTTCGCCTTCTTCACCGCCCAGAGCGGGAAGCTGAGTGAGCGCCGCGGGATCGGTCCAGAACGTATCGACGCGGAACTCCTGTTCGACCTTGCCGTCCTTCCAGTAGACCGTGCAGTGCGCCTTTCGGATGGCTCGCTCGATCGCCTCTTTGACGATAGGCCACACCATGCCCAGGCTGTCGAACGCCTGCTCGCCAACGTCCTGGGTGTCGACGCCCGATGCTTGCGTCTGCGCGTTGTCGGCCGCGTCGGCGGAGCGCTGCAGGACCGAGTAGTCCGGCATCTCGATCATGTCGGCGACGCACTTGTAGGTGACCTCAGGCCAGCCTTCCTCGGAGAAGTCGCCTTCAAACTCCTTGTCGTTGTCGCCCCAGCCGTCGTCGAACTCTTTGATCTGCCACTCGATATCGACGAGCTTCGACTCGGCCAGGAACGCCATCGCGGTAATGCTCTGCGCGTACCGGGTGGCCCGAAGCGCGTTCATCTGCGAGGTGAGCAGCGAGGTGAGCGAGATCGAAAGAATCGCCACCGCCACCAACACCTCGAGCAACGTGAAGCCGGGCTTCCCATAGCCGCGAAGAGCAGCGGCACGCCGATGCACCGCCGGTGAAACAGCGGGCGGAGCGTCTGGCTTGGGCTCTGGCTTGGGCTTGGGCGTGGACATGATGGCTAGAAACTCCGGCGGGACCGGCTGCGGCCGAGTTCGTCTTCGTCTTCGTCTGCGACTTCGTTGACCTCGAGGTCCTCGTGTCCCTCTTCGATCGTGACCCGCCCGGTGAGCGGTGCCACCTTGATGGTCCATCGGTTCTCGCCCTCGTCATCCTCGAGAAGGATGTGGCACTCCTGAGTGGTTCCGCGGGGAAAGAAGAACAGGCTGGCCTCGCCCTCGGTGATGGCCTTGATGTCGTCGGCGGTTCGGACGTAGGTGACCTTGACACCTTCGGGTAGCTTGATGGGTTTGGCCATGCCGCTGACGGCGTTCTCGTCGTCGAAGCTCTCAAACAGCGGCGGCTTGCGTCGGGGCACGAGCTTCTCGCGTGGGCGGTACGGATCGTAGGCGGCAGAGGCCCCCCCGCTGCCGCCGCCGTTGGCATCGCCATCTCCGAGGACCTCGGACTGAATCGACCGGTTGTAGGCATCGGCCGCCCGCTTGTCCCGCTCCGCCTGCTCCTCGGCTTTGCCGGGGTCGAACTCGACCAGCTTCCCGTCGCGGTCTGTGGCCGGCAGGTACATTCGGTCCGAGCCCTCCTGGAGCGTGAACGTTCCCTTGTCGAGGTCGATGAGGAGCCGGTGGTAGGTGCCGTTGACCCGGGCCCGGTCGTAGCCGTAGCGGATGACGTTGCCCAGGTTGTTCACCGTGCTGGTGACTTCGGCTGAGCGTGTGGTTCCAAAGCCGACCACCACCATCCCCACCATCAAGGCGAAGACGGCAATCACGACCATGATCTCGATCATGGTCATCCCGCGACTGCGGGCGAGTGGGCGGCGGTGGGTCATGGTGTACGGCTTTCAGCGTGCGAAGCGGCGCGGCTGGCCTACGGGCTTTCGTCTTCCTCGACTTGCTCGTCGGTGTAGTTGTTCACGTCGTCTTCAGTGCCGATTTCGCCATCGGGACCGGCCGAGATGACGTCGACGGAGGCCTTCTCACCGGGGCACTTGATCTCGTAGTCGTTGCCCCACGGGTCCTTGGAGACCTTCGAGGCCACGCCTGCGGCCTTGAGGTCCTGCAGCGTCTTGGGGCACTTGCCACGCTTCTGCGTCATGTAGAGCTCGACGACGTGCTGAATCTGAACGACGTCGTTCCGTGCCGTGTCCGTCTGCGCGTCCTTGTAGCTGTTGAACGCCATCAGGCCCACGCCACCGAGGACAAGGCTGATGATTGCGACCACGACCATAATCTCGATGAGGGTCATGCCGCGCTGTCGAGACAGGCTGCGCGCCGCTCCGCTGCTCCGGTCCGGCGACTGGCCGGAGGAGAGGAGCGCAGAGAGCTGGCGGGTGAGCAGGCGTTGTTGGAGGCTGAGTAGCGTCTTCATTGGAAGGGAACCTTTTCGGTGCGGACGGAGAAACTGTTTCTTTCGGAGGGCGGGCGAGAAGCTCAGGTCTGCCCGGCCATCTCGGTGAGCATCATGATGGGGCGCATGATCGAGAACACGACGAAGCCCACGCCGATGCCCATGACGACGATCATCAGTGGCTCGAGCATGGCCGTGAAGCGGGCGATGGTCGTGTTGGTCTCGCGGTCGTAGGCGTCGGCCACGTCGCCGAGCATCTGTTCGAGCTGCCCGGACCGCTCGCCCACGGCGATCATGTGGGTGACCAGTGGCGGGAAGTGACCGCTCTGCTTGAGCGCGGGCGCGATGCCCTGCCCCTCGCGGATGTTGTCGCGCGCCTTCGCAACGACGTCCTCGAGGACCACGTTGCCCAGCAGCGTGCTGACGATCTCGAGCGCCTCGAGCAGCTGCACCCCGGAGGCGAGGAGTGTCTCGAGCGTGCGAGAGAATCGGGAGATCGCGACCTTGCGCAACAGGTCGCCCATGACAGGGACCTGCAGCACCAGGCTGTCGCCACGCCAGCGTCCCCCCTCGGTCGAGCGCCACTTTCGGAACGCCCAGATCGAGAAGGCCAGACCCAATCCGAACAGGTACCAGTACGCGCTGAGCGTATCGGACATCCAGATCAGCAGCTTGGTGTTCCACGGCAGCTCGGCCGCCATGCTGTCGAACATGTTCGTCAGCTTGGGGACGATGGCCACCATCAGCACGATGACCAGCACCACGCCCAGGAAGCCCAGGAGCACCGGGTAGAACAACGCCGAGTTCACCTTGGAGCGAATCTCGAGTTCCTTCTCCATGAACTCGGCGAGGCGAAACAGCACCGTTTCCAGCGAACCTGAAGCTTCGCCGGCACGAATCATGTTCGTGTAGAGCTTTGGAAAAACCTTCGGGTACTCGGCCATCGTGTCGCCGAGCGAGCTGCCCTGGTTCACTTTCTCGGAAATCGAGGACAGGATTCCCTTGAACCGAGGGCTCTCGACCTGATCGGTGAGCGCCGCGAGCGACTCCGGTAGCGTCACGCCCGAGCCCAGCAGCGTACCGAGCAGACGAGTCACCTGCGCCACCATCTTGGGCTTGACGCGATCGACGAAACGGTTGAGGTCCACCTCGCGCGAGCTGCCCTTCGCCGTCGACGGAGCCCCGGCTGAGGACGTTTCTTTGACCGACGTCAGAAACACGCCATCGCGCTTCAGGGCAGCCTTGAGAGCGGCGACCGTATCGGCCGACACCACTCCCTTGGTGTTCTTCCCTTTGGCGTTCAGCCCCGTGTACTCGTACGCCGGCATGGATTAGCCCTCCTCCGAGGTCACGCGCATGACTTCGTCGAGCGTCGTCGCGCCGCACAACACTTTGTGCGCACCGTCATCCCGAAGGGTTCGCATGCCCTGCTCGACGGCGCATTTTTTGATCTCCGAGGCGTCGGCGTTGCGGATGGCGAGGCGCCGGATGTCCTCGGAGATGTCGAGCACCTCGTACACACCGGTTCGGCCACTGTAGCCCTGGCCATTGCATTCGTCGCACCCCACCGCTTCCCAAAGATGACCCACCGGAGGCAGCGAGTATTTCTTCATCGGCTCGAGCGGGACGACGTTGCCCTCAGGGTCGAGGACCGGAGTCTTGAGCGCCGCTGCGCCTTCGCCGGCGAAGAAGCGGTCGGGATCAACGCCCAGGTTCCGCAGCTCGTCAGGGAGGGGTTTGTGCGCCTTGCAGCAGTGCGGGCACACGCGTCGCACCAAACGCTGGGCCTGAAGCGCCACCAGTGAGGAGGCCACCAGGAACGGCTGCACGCCCATATCGACGAGGCGAGTGATGCCCGTCGCCGCGTCGTTGGTGTGAATCGTGCTGAGCACGAAGTGACCGGTGAGCGACGCCTGGATCGCGATCTCGGCGGTGTCCTTGTCCCGAATCTCGCCGACCATGATGACGTCGGGGTCGTGCCGCAGGAACGAGCGCAGGCCACTGGAGAACGTCAGGTCGATCTTGGGGTTGATCTGAACCTGACTGATCCCCGGAAGCTGGAACTCGACCGGATCCTCGACGGTGAGGATGTTGAGGTCGGGGCGGTTGATCGTCGAGAGTGCCGAGTACAGCGTGGTCGTCTTACCGGAACCGGTTGGACCGGTGACCAGGAAGATGCCGTGCGGGCGGTGAATCGTCTCGGTGATCGTATGCAGGTGGTCGGCCGCGAGCCCGATGACCTCCAGGCTCAGCGCCATCGCGCTCTTGTCCAGCAGACGAATCGTGACGCGCTCGCCGTTGGACGTCGGAGCGGTCGCGACCCGCATGTCGACCTCTTTGCCGGCGATCTTCCGCCGAATCCGGCCGTCCTGAGGAAGCCGTTTTTCGGCGATGTTCAGGCCCGACATGATCTTCACGCGAGCGATGATCGAAGGCAGGTGCGCCTTGGGAGCCCGCCGGACCTCATGCAAGACGCCATCGACCCGGTTGCGCACGGTGACCTCTTTGTCGCCGGGCTCAATGTGGATGTCGGACGCCTTCTCTTTACTGGCGTTGAAGATCAGGCTGTTGACGAAACGGATGATCGGCGCGTCTTCGGCCGAGGCATGCAGAAGGTCCTCGTCCTCCTCATCGAACGCCTCATCCTTCTTCTCGAGGTCGACGTCCTTGGCCCGCTTCGAGTAGACGGCGTTGATCAGCTCGACGACCTCTGCCGCCGGCATCAACGTGACTTCGATTTCGGCGTCGTAGACCCGGGCGAGGTCATCGAGGTCGAGCAGGCGATGAGGGTCCGCTGCCAGGACGTACAACAAGCCCATCTCCGCATCGTGCTTGATGGGGATGAGCATGTTGTCCCGGGCGTAGCCGATGCTCAGCGACTCGACGAGTTCGTCGTCGACGTCGTCGTGTTTCATCTGCTGCAGGCACGGCAGGCCAAACTGCTTGCCGAGCGCTTGGCAGACTTGCCAACCCGTCGCGTGCTTGAGCCGCACGAGCGTCTCGCCGACGCGCTCGTCTTGCAGGTGCTGCGCCGCAAGAGCCTCGGCCAGATTCTCGGCCGTGACAAAGCCGGCCTCCACGAGGATCTCCCCGACAGGCCTGGCGTCAGGCCGCAAGGACTGCGGCTGGAGCATCGGCTGTGCCGGAGGGGCTGGCGGGACCGCTGATGCGATCGGTTGTGCGACTTCTGTGGCCATCGAAATCCTCGTGCGAGTACGGCTGCGGCGAGCTACTGCGGGTTACGGTTCTTCCGCCGCTTGCCCTTTTTGCCCTTCTTCGTCTTCTTGCCGCCGGTGCTCGTGCTGGAGCTCGGGTTGATCGTGGACGGAGACACGGACGAGGAACTGGGCTCCGGCGCGTCCTCAGCAAAGCTCGGCGAGAGACCCAACTCCCCGGTGATCTCGGTCTGCTGGAGTTCGAGCTCAGCCCGCTGGCGGAACAGGTCCTCTTCGGACATCCGAATCGCCTCGGCGTTGACCGCCGAGAGCAAGCCCGACTTCTTGCGATAGTTGATGTTGATGTCGAGATCGCGCCGTTTGAAAGCGGTGTTGCGCTCCAGGAACTCGAGCCGCTCCTTCATCCGTCGTTCGTGGATACGTCGGACATCGTCCGGCGTCTCCAGAATGTGCGGCACCAGGATCATCATCAGGTTGACCTTGGTCTTCTCCCGCCGCTTGGACTTGAACAACCAGCCCAGCAGCGGGATCTGACCGAGTCCGGGCACCTGCGAGGTGCTCACCCTCTCGATCTCCTGCATGAGCCCACCGAGAACCACGGGTTGGTCGTCCAACGCAACGACCTGCTCGAGCTTGAGCCGACGCTTGGTGGTGGTGACACCGAGCGTCTCGCTGATGCTCTCGATGTCGTTGTTCTCCATCTCGATGTCCAGCGTCAGCTGGTCGCCATCGTTGATGTGGGGCGTGACCTTGACGTTGAGTGTCACGTCCTGCCGCTGCACCGACTGAAGCGGAACTAGACCACCTCCACCCTGCGCACCGCCGCCAAAGGAGAGCGCCCCCGGTGTTGGGACGTTACGACCGACCTCGATCGACGCCTCGTGGTTGTCGGCCGTATACAGGTGCGGCTCGGCGACGAAGTTGACATCGGTAAGCTCATGCAGCGCCTGAATCACGACGCCAAACGCCGGGATGTCGGCGGACGTACCCAGCAGCGCGGAGCTGTTCGGAACCTGGGGCCCGATCACGCCCGCGGCGAGCCCGGAGAGCACGCTTGGGCTGAGGACAACCGTGCTCTGATCGGGGGTGGGCGCACTGGACACGAAGCCCAAGCCCTGACCGCCAGAGGTATCGAAGCCGCTGCCGAAGTGGGCCCCCGCACCGCCGGAGAGGAGGTTTCCGGTCGTCAGCTCCAGCAGGTACACCTCGATGTAGACCTGTTTGCGGGGACGGTCCAACTCCTCGATGACGCTGAGCAGCGCCTTGAAGTCCGAGGTGGACGCGAGGATGACCAGCGAGCGCGTCGCGGGGTCGGCCGTGACCTTGATCTCTCCCGAGAACAACTCCGCTGCTGCTGCGCCGCCCGCTCCGGGCGCGTTGCCTCCGTTGTTACGATTGTTGCCGCGGCGATTGTTGCCATTGCCGCTGTTCGCCTTGGCCCCGGTGCCCAACTGCGTGAGCACGTTCGCGACCTCTTCCGGGTCGGCATTCTTGAGCTTGTAGACATGAATTCGGCCCCCACCACCCGCCAACGGGACGTCGAGACGCTCGATGAGCCGGCGAATGACCTGGTAGTCGTCCTCGGGCGCGACGACGACCAGCGTGCCTGTGCGCTCGTCCACGACGACGCGCGAGAACCCGGCGGAGGTGCTGTCGCCGCCCCCCGCTTTCGCGCCCTTTTTGGCGTCCTTTTCGCCGAAGATTTCGCGGATCGTCTCGGCGGTCTCCTCGGGATCGGCAGCCTGCAGCTGGAAGAAGAAGATCTTCTCCGCGTCCTGCATCTTCGGGTCGTCGATCTCGTTGATGATCTTCATCAACCGACGGACCGACGTGCCGGTGTCGGTCAGGATGATCAGGTCGCCCGAGGTCTCGACCGCGCCCTGCTTGGACTTGAGCTTGTTGAGCACCCCGACGATGTCGGCCGTGTTCCCGCTCTTGGGACGGATCAGTTGCGTGACGAATCGGTCGTTGGCGGGTGCGCGCCCGCTGGGTCCGTATACCGGAAGCGTTCGCGACTCGGCCCCCGTGCTCTCGACGATCTTGAAGTACTTGCCCGAGGGCTCGACCGTCAGTCCCATCGTCTGCAACGCGGCGTAGAACGCGGCGTACGCCTCGTCCACCGTGACCGGCTCCGGCGAGAGGATCGTGACCTTGCCACCGCGGACCTTGGGGTCCCAGATGAACTTCTGGCAGCTGATCGACATCATCCAGTTGACGAGGTCTTTGAGCTCAGCCTCCTCGGGAAGCGTGATGCGGAACTTCGCACCGCGAGGCTGCTTGCGGCATGAGTTGCGGCCAAGCGCACCGCCCTCATCGCCAGTGAGCTCAGCACCTGCGGTCGCCGTCGCCGGACTCCCCAGCGCAGCGGTTCCGGGTGGAGGAGCCGCCGACGAAGGACGAACTGGGGAAACCGTGCCGCGGGTGGCAGGCGTGGTCGTTGGGCGTACGGCAGGGGGCGCCGCGGAAGCCGTGGGCATGACAGGCATGCCCAGCGCCAGCGCAGTGGCAACCCCAAGCGAAACCGGAAACGAGCGTCGCGTCATCATTGAATCTGGATCTCCTTGGTAACCGGCTTGCCCTTGCGCACGAGCGTGACGGAGAGGTTGCTCGCGCGGCGTAGCTTCATCGCCAACGACATGGCTTTGTCGACAGAACGAATCTCTTCGCCGTTGACTTCAGTCAGCATGTCGCCGTTCTTCAGGCCGAGCAGTTTGGGCAGACTGCCGCGGCGAATTCCGTAAAACTTGAAGCCCTGGGTCTCGCCGTCGCGCTGCGACGGGACGATCCGGGCCTGCTTGGCCAACATGGCGGGGTTGGACATCAGCTGCTCGACGAACGCGCGCTCTACCACGCATGTGTTCTCGTCGGGACAGTTGATCGCGTCCTCAGCACCCTCGATGGCGTACTTGCTCTTCTTCTTCGGCTTCGCCTTGTCGTCGGTCTTGGGGACCGAGCTGGGCCGGGCGGCAACCGGTGCTTCGTCGTCGACGGTGAGGTACTCCAGCTGCGCGCCGTTGCGCAGGTGAACCAGGCCGGTATCCACGCCGACGACCACCACGCCGCTGCGAATCGCGTTGCCACGTCGGTACGCCCCCGTGATCTGGACGTCCGCGTCGTAGATGGTCGCCAGCGAGAGGTCGGGCTCGGTGGACTCCATCGTCGCCAGCAACTGAAGCGCGAGGCTGGATTTCACCTCACCGGGCTGAATGCCGTCGGGGCGCCCACCCAGCTCGACCGGAGCCTCGGCGACCGGCGTCTCCACCACCGGCACACACGAGGGGCAGAAAATGTTGTGCTTCTGCACATCTTCGGACGTCTTACGCTTGGCTGAGGCCAGCGTGGACGCCTGGTTGAAGCTGCTCGAAGAAGACGGACGGCGCTTCTTCTTCGGGGTGTCCTCCTCATCCTCGTCCTCGCCGTCCGTGTCCCCGTCCTCGTCGGACCCGGAGACGTTGGTGTCCAGCGCGAGCATCGTGCCCAACTGGGTCACCACGGCGCTGGCGGCCAAGCCCGCGATCACGGCCAAGCCGATCCCTTGGACCACCCAGAAGTACTTCTTGAACAAGGCTTCCATGTTGGTTGTGACGGTTGGTTGAGACGCTTGGTGACGGGTTCACAGGGGCTTCAGTCCGCACGGCGGCCGACTCTAGTGAAGCACTCCATCAGTGTCCGAAGGGGTATCCGAAGTGGTGCCCGAAGCGATGCCCGAGGTCGGAGCAGGTTCCGAAGCAGAGACCGCGTCGGTCTGCGATGCCGCATCCGTGGGCGCGGCCGCGGTCGACTCGGAGCCGCGGTGTGGATCCGCCACGAAGCCGGACTCCAGCTTGCGATAGATGGTGCGCGTCGCGATGCCCAGAAGGTCAGCGGCAAGCCGCTTGTCACCACGTGTGAACTTGAGCGTTTCGCTGATCATGCGACGCTCGATCTCGGCGATCGGACTCCCGACCGAGAACGTGATCTGTCGGCCCTGGCCCGCACCGGGGTCCCGCAGCTCGGGGGGAAGATCGGTGAGCTGCACCGCTTCACCCCGACACAACACCACCGCACGCTCGACTGCATTCTCCAGCTCGCGGACGTTCCCGGGCCAGCCGTAGTTGCCCATCGCATGCAGGGCGTCGTCGGCAAATCCGTAGACGGTTTTTTGGTGCTTGGCGGCGTACATCCGCAGGAAGTGATCGGCGAGCAGAGGAGTGTCTTCGGCGCGGTCGCGCAGGGGCGGGATGCGAATCGGGATGACGTTGATACGATAGAAGAGATCCTCGCGGAAGCTGCCACGCTTCACTTCCTCGCCGAGGTCTCGGTTGGTTGCGCACACCAGCCGGAAGTCGACTTTCGTCCGCTGACCGCCCACGGGCTCGATCTCCCCCTCTTGCAGAGCGCGCAGCAGCTTGACCTGCACCGAGGGCGTAATCTCGGCGATCTCGTCGAGGAACAGCGTGCCGTTGGAGGCTTCTTTGAAACGACCGTCGCGGTTGCGCACAGCCCCGGTGAAGGCGCCCTTTTCGTGCCCGAACAGCTCGGATTCGAGGATCGTCTCGGGGAGCGCCGCACAGTTGACGGGCACGAAGGTGTTGTTCACCCGGGGGCTGTGGTTGTGGATGTGGCGCGCCAGCAGCTCTTTCCCCGTACCGCTCTCACCCAGCAGGAGAACCGTCGCAGACGAGTTTGCGGCCTGTTCCGCCATCTCCAAGGTGGCCCGCAAGACCTGGGAGTGGCCGACGATCTCCCGGCTGCGCTTGTCCTCGAGCTGTGCCCGCAGCTCACGGTTTTCCGCCATCAGGCCCACCTTGTCGAAGGCCTTGCGCACCGTAGCGACCACCGTGGCCCGCTTGAGCGGCTTTGAGATGAAGTCGTACGCGCCGTGTTTCATCGCCTCGACGGCCACCTCGACGGTCCCGTAGGCGGTCATCAGGATGACCTCGACCTCCGGGGTGACCGCTTTGACCGCCTTGAGGAGGTCGTCACCGCCCATGGTCGGCATCCGCAAATCCGTGATCATCACGTGGATGGGCCGGGCGCGAACGACGTCGAGAGCCTCGCGTCCGTTCTTTGCCGTCACGACATGCAAGCCCTCTTTGGTGAGGACCTTGGCGAGAGCCTCGAGGATGCTGGCTTCGTCATCGACGACAAGGACGGTAGGATCGGGCGGCAAGCGAGTGGACATGGGAGACTCCGGTCGGGCGCACTTGGACATGAGCAACATTCGAGCCGCGACTTTGCTCGGTGATTCCAGATAGTTGAGCACGTCTGAAACAGCCCAGCACGCCGCTTTGTCACCGCGTCCGCCTTGGCCTGACATTCTGTCAAGCGCCCATCACGCGCGGGTCTCGGGCAGGACCCGGCGGACCAAGCGCAACCTCCAACCTGGGACGGCTGCGGTCGCATCCGCCACGCGGGGTTGCTAGAACCCGCCGATGCGTCGCGCAGCCACGGCCCTCGCCATCGCGCTCCTCCTGCCCGCCTGTAGCGGAGACGAGCAGGCTCCTGCCGACCCGGCCCAGGACGCGGCCAAACCTGGCACCACCGCGAAGGTCGGGGCAACGTGTCAAAGCACGGCCGCCCTCCCCGAAGCCGAACGCGAAGCGATTCACGAAACGGCCCGGACCGCCTTCGCGCAGCTGCGCGGTGGCGACCTCGACACCCTATGGAGTTCCCTGCACCCGCAGGCACGCCGGGAGGACCAACGCGAGGCCTTCACCCAAGCGCTCGCCTCCATGCAACGCCGGCTGGAGAGCGGGGCGGAGACGGCCGCGCTGACGAACGCGTACGCCGTCGACATTCGAGGCGGAGCATCGGCACTGGCCCGGGTCCGGTGTGGTGCGCAGGGAGATCCCTCCGGCCTCACGCTCATCACCAACGCAGGCGACGAAGACGTCGCCGTGGTGAACCTCGTGACCGGGGGCGATCCGTTCGGCTTCGCCACAACCGTCCAGCTGCGTCGGCACGCGGATGCTTGGCGGGTGTTGGGCATCCACGTCGGGCTGGCCGCATACCGAGCCCGCACCGCCGATGACTACGAGCGCCTCGCCGACGCGTACGTCAAACAACGCCGCGTCGTGGAGGCCTACCTCGTGCTCGCACTCGCCGACCACCTGGCCAACCGCGGCGGCTCGGTGAAGCTCGACCGCGCACTCTCCATCGCCGACAAGCTCGACGCGGTGACCAACAGCAAGGAGTTCCAGCAACAGCTGGGCGTCTGGGAAGTCGGGGGCCGCCGCTACGACGTGCAGGGGTTCTCCGTCACCGCAACGCAAAGCGACCTCTCCGCCGTCATCCGCTACGTGACGCCGACCGGGCTCATCCAAGACGCACTCGACGTAGAGGCCGACGCCCTGCTCGCCCACCTTGCGATGCAGCATCCGGAGATCGCCAAGCGGTTCGACGCCGTGGTGTTTGAGGCCTACGAGTCCGAGACGTCCGCGGCTGCACCGGGCAGCGAGGTCCAGGCGTTCCGGACCGCGCGGGTGTTCCCCGAGCCCGTCGTGGTGGACGAGCCCGGCAAGACGAGCCGACCGGGTTGACGCGCGGTGCCGCTCGCCAGAGTCTGCAAACGCACCTCAGACGTCGGCCGGAACGCTCCTCCAACCCCTTAGAATCATCGTTCTGCGGCCGCAACGCGGCACTTTGGACGTTTTTTGTCGGGGCAGACTGCCCCGCGCCCGACCGGGCCCAGAACCAAGTACGCGGCGGTGCGGGTGTCCTGTTTTGGCAGACATTTTGAATCCCTAGGCCGCATGGCATTGGCGAAGGTTCTTTGGCTCGGCACGACCGTCGTGGCGGCAAGTCTTGTCTCGGGATGCGCGGGAACGTGCGAGGACGACGGCATTCTGCAGGACGACTCGAGCAACTGCGCCGCGATCGGAGGCGGTAGCGCGGACGGAAGCTCGAGCGGTGGGCCCGAGATCCCGATCGAGACCGATGCCATCACGACCGAGACCGCCGGCGAGACCGACTCCAACTCGGGCACCGACACCGACGCGAGCACCGACACCACCGCCGACACCGACTCCAGCAGCAACACCGACACCAGCCCGGACACGGACTCCAGCAGCGACACCGACCCCAGCAGCGACACCGACACCAGCAGCGACACCGACACCAGCGGGGACACCTGTACCAACGGCGTCCTCGACGATGGGGAAGCCGACATCGACTGCGGTGGTGTCTGCGATACCCCCTGCGATGACGGCCGCAGCTGCAGCGAGCCCACCGATTGCACCTCGGGAGTCTGCACCGACGGTTCCTGCACCGAGCCTGTGTGCGATGACGCCGTCCACAATGGGGACGAGACCGACGTCGACTGCGGCGGCACGACCTGCGATCCGTGCGACGACGGTGAAGGCTGTGGCGACGGCTCGGACTGCGTCTCGGGCCTGTGCGATGGAGGCGTCTGCGTGGCGCCGACCTGCAAGGACGGGGCGCACAACGGGTCGGAGACCGACGTCGACTGCGGGGGCCCCGACTGCGGCCCATGTGACGACGGAGAGGTCTGTGCGGGTGCCGGCGACTGCAGCTCCGGCGTCTGCACGGACGACACCTGCACCCCACCCGCTTGCGACGACACCATTCACAACGGCACCGAGACCGACGTCGACTGTGGGGGCGTCAGCTGCGATCCGTGCGATGACGGCGATGGTTGCGGGATCGGCTCCGACTGCACCTCGGGGGTTTGCGACGGCGATACATGCGTCGCCCCCACCTGCGACGACGGGGTCCTCAACGGGGACGAGACCGATGTCGATTGTGGGGGCATCGACTGCGGTGCTTGCGACGACGGGGAGACGTGCGAGTTCGACTCCGACTGCGTTGCGGACAACTGCATCGACAACGTGTGCACACCGATCCCGACCTCTTGTCTGAACATTCTGCTGGACGACCCCGCCGCAGAAGATGGGCCCTACCAGCTCGATCCCGACGGCCCGGGCGGCATCGCGGCGTTCGAAACGAACTGTGACATGACGACCGACGGCGGCGGATGGACCGAGATCACACCATGCATCTCCAGCGCCCTCAGCGGCACGCTCGTCGCGGTTGAAGCGGCCGCGATCGAAGGCATCGACGCCCAGTGCCGTCCGTTCACCCAAGATGCCGGCAACGGCGCGCACACGTACCACTACACGTTCAGCTTCGCCCCCACGTTCACCGAGTTCTACCTCGCCGGCTACCAGGCCCAGGCATTTGGCTCCGGCCCCGGCAACACCGCCGACATCGGTCCGTTCGAACAGAGCGTTTGGGATCTCTGCCACGGCGGGACACACGGCGACATCTCGTTCGGTTCTGGCGACGATGCCGGTCCAGTGACGAGCTTTGCCGCCGAGGGCACCGACGTGGACACCCTCGATGAACTCGTCCCCTGGCCCGCTGACAGCTCGAGCTACACCGTCGGCGCTGCGACGACGGACTTCCGCATCGGCTGGGGCGAGGAGGGCTCCCAGGACGAGGGATGGTTCCCGTGGGCGGCGGGCTCGGTCTTCATTCGATGAATCCAGAGCGAGTGGTGGCCTCTGCGGACATCTCGGGCCGCAGCGGCCGCTCACGTGGGGCCCCGAGTCCACCGAGGTCTGCCGAAGCTCGAAGCCCTGGGGACGCTGTTCAGCCGACTTCAGGCCGCTCGATCCCGTAGGCCTCCATCCACCGATAGATCTGCCGGCGGTCACGATCAAAGACGCGAGCGACCGCGCGCACGTTCCAGTCGGACTCCGCCAGCGCCTCTCGCAGGGCGTCGGCATCCGGTTTGGGACGCTTCGGGGACACCACAGGCCCTTGCGGACGAACGATACCGCCTCCCTCGCAGGGGGGCGGTGCAAGCATCGACGGCTCCCGCACACCGATCACCTCCTCCACAAGCTCCGGCCGTAGTTTCTCCCGCCCGACGTCGCGTCCATGGCGGTGAGCGACCCGGTCAAGACCGCGAAGGTTCTCTGGCCACGCGGACAACAACAACGCCTCCACCGCCCGCGGCGTCACCTCCAGTGGCAAGGCGTCCAACGTCTGACGCTTGCGCCACCGCGAGACGAAGAGCTCCAACCAGGCCAGGATGTCCGCCCGGCGAGCCTGCAGCGGCGGCACGGTCACACGCAGCAACGAGAGTCTCGCGAACAGGTCCCGCCGGAATCGGCCAGTCTCGACGTCGTGCTCGAGGTCTCGATGCGTGGCCGCGACAACCCGCGTGTCGACCACGGTGGCGCTCGTACGCCCGACGGGGATGACCTCTCCGTTCTCCACGACGCGCAGCAGCTTGGGCTGCACCTCCAGCGGAAGCTCACCGAACTCGTCGAGGAAGAGCGTGCCGCCGTGGCCCGCCCGGAAGAACCCCTCTTGCGACTGCACCGCCCCCGTAAACGCGCCCCGCTCATGGCCGAACAACTGACTGTCGACCAACGACGCGCTGAGGGCCGCGCAGTTGGCGACGACCAACGGACCCTTGCGTCCGCTGAGCCGATGCAGCTCTGCCGCCACCGCCTCCTTGCCTGTCCCACTCTGCCCGAGCACAAGCACAGGCGCAGCGTCCTGGGCCGCCCGAGCGATTGCCTGGCGCAGCCGAACCGCGGCCGCCGAGCGCCCCAAGACCACGCCCTGGTCGACCTCAGGGGGCTCGCGAAGCGAACCTGTGCCGCACTCAAAGACCGCGACCACGTCACCGAACCGCAGCACGTCGCCGTGCGTGAGGACCCGGGGAAGCCTGCCGACCGGTTCTGCGTTCTGCCAGGTCCCGTTGCGGCTCCCGAGGTCGGCCACCGAATACACCGCGGGTGCCTCCCGCTGGAGCTGCAGGTGCTCCCGCGACACCGTCTGGTGGGGGACCGCAAACACGCCCTGGGACGACTTGCGCCCGCACGCTGTCCCTTCTCGGGGGATCGGTATCTCCTGCCGAAGAGCGGGCGGCGACACCACAAGAAGACGTGCCCAGTCCGCATCGTCTCCGTCGCCGGTGCCCTGGGTGTCGGTCGCGGTCTGTGTCGCCGTCGCGTTCGGTTCAGACACCAACTCTCGATACCACGCGCTCACCGCCCGAGCGACCGGCTCGCGTCTCCGGACCCCGTACCCACCACGGTTCAGCTCCGAGTCGACGAGCTTCGAGCTGGCGGATCCCACCCGCCCTCGGCGAGCGCACCGGACCGTTCATCCAACCGGACACAGAACGTGGAACCTCGCCGGGGTCACTCCCCGCGGCTGGGTCGGCGCATGAGGGCCGCGGCGGCCTGCGTCTTGTCGAGGGTCCCATCCATGAGACCAGCCATCGTCGCAGCCAAGGGCGTCTGCACCTGGTTGCGAGATCCGAAGTGCAAGATCTGCTCGGCGATGCGTACGCCCTCGACGTAGGCGCCCAAGCGGCTTGCGGCTTGGTCGAGAGACTCCCCCGCCGCGAGTGCGCGGCCCAGCTCCAGTTCGGGCCGGCCGTCCTCGGCCATCGCCGCGAGCAAGTCACCAAACCCAGCGAGGCCAGAGCATGTGCGGGCCGAGCCGCCCCGGGCCTCGATGACCCGGGTGGCCTCCGCCATCCCTCGCGTCGCCAGCACCGAAAGCGTGCCAGGGCCGAAACCGGCTGCCTTGGCGTATCCCATCGCGAGCGTGACCAGGCCGACGAACGCGGACGCAAGCTCAACCCCGATCACGTCGTTCGTGTCGTAGATGCGCAGCGTCGGACCGCCGAGCGCATCGCGAACCGCCTCTGCGATCTCGGGAAAAAGCGTGCCCACGATGCCGCCGCCGGGCTCTCCCTCGGCCAGGCCCCTGGCCACGAGCGGGCCCGCAAGCGCCCCCACACGCCGGACAGGTGTGGTTTCGCGGATGACCTCGGTCAGCGTTTCGAGTTCATCCCCGACGAGCCCGCGGCTCACGTGGACGACGAGGTGGCCGCCATCCAGATGCCGACCAAGCTCGTGGCACAAAGCGGGAACATGGGGCGAGGGCACCGCGAGGAACACGAGTTCGGCAGCCCTCAACGAGGCAAGATCCGAGGACACTGTGACCTTCGGGTGCTCCGAATCGCGGGGCGTTCGGCTCCAGTTGATCACCGAGCGGTCCACCCGGGCGGCGGCCGTGGCGAGCGAACGTCCAAAGGCGCCTCCCCCAACGATTCCAACCGGCGGGCTCATCGGACCCCCTTCATCGCGGCGATCTCGATCGCAGCCTGCATGTCGGCGGGACCGGCGATCTCGGGAGCGAAGTGCCGAATGCGGTTTTGGTAGAAGAGCAACAAGTTCGGGTCCTCGGCGATGACCGAGCCGCCGAGAATGCGGGCAATCGGTTTTTGGTGATAGCCGGACCAAGCGTCGAGCGCTCGCGAGACGATCTGCTCGGGCGGGGCTTTCCGGATCGGCGCGTTGAGGTGAACGCGCCCCTCGAGCTCGAGCTTGCGCAGGCCATCACGCGCCTGGGCGACATCAGCGACCAACTCGTCCATCGGCACCGCGATGTCCCCTCGGTGACGTAGGCGTGCGAACAGGTCGAGGCCAGGTGTGGCCCGACACAGTCGGCGGAACAACACGTGCGCGACGAGTTGCGTTGCCATGACGACGGTCTCCTTGATGTACGCCTTCGCGATCGCGTGACCGAGGTCGCGAGTGTACGCGGCATCCCGTGCGGCATCGACGGTCGCGGTCCCTCGCCGGGAGACGTACGACCCCGGATCGAGAACCCGACCATCGGGGGCCAACGACCGGCCCTCGTCGTCCACGGGGTTGCAGAAGGGGTCCATGGGCTCGCCAAAGCGAATCACACACGAGCTTTCCGCGTGTTGGAGCCGCTTGAAGAACGCCACCCAACGTTCCACGCGAGAGAACTCGTCGTCCTCGATGATGTACCGAGCCCGCCCGGCTTCCTTGAGATGGTCCTCGATGAGCGTCTCGGCCTCGAGAACCAGCGCGTAGTTGATCGTCGCAGGCACGAAGAACACCGGTCGGTTCACGCCCCGGGCCCGGTTGCGCGCAAACGCCTCGACGCCCGTCCCGGCGAGGCCGAGCTTGAGCTTTTGCTCGATTGCGCCAGAGCGGGTTCGGGTGCCACCGGGGAAGAACAGGGAGTGGAACCCCCGCTCGACCATGATGCTCGAGTAGGCCTTGAGCACGTCCTTGTACAGCCGCGCGCGCACCCGCCGGTCGACCCGGTACGCGCCCAGGTTGTGCATGAAGAACGAGATGATCGGGTTGGTGAAGAGGTTCTTACCCGCGCCGTAGACCACGGGCGCGAGCGCCTCGCGGAACAGCACCCACGCGATGGCGAGAGAGTCCAGGTTCGAGCTGTGCGTGGGCAGCAGGAGCATCGTCCCCTTGCGCTGCAGCGAACGGAGCTTCTCCATCGGCCCTTCCACAGAGACGAGTTCGTCCAGCCGTGTCCCCGAATCCAGGACGTTCCGCATCAGCCTCGACGGGTTCATCACGCCTGTGAGCAGGCCAGGAACCGCCCGAGCGGCGAACTTGTAGACCCGCGGGTCGAAGTTTCCGGCCACGTCTTTGGCCATCCGCATCGAGATTTCACGAAGCGTCTCGAACTTGCCTTCGGACGACATTCGACCCACACGCCGAATGACCCCTCGCCAGTACTCCAGGCCCTTGCGGCCCGCCTCGTCCGTGCGGTTCTCGAGGCGCCGGATCTCGTGATAGGCGGCGTCGCCGATCACGAATTCGACGGAGTCATCGGCCGCGTACCGCTCCATGATCCGCCGAACGACGTCTTGGAGGATGTCGGCCCGTTCGCTGTTGAACCAGAAGATCTTCGGGTCCGACGGCTCGGGCACGTAGGTGCGCAGTCGCGGGAGGTGGAGCGGGCGCTTGGGCAAGAGACTCATCGCGAGCCGCGCCAGCATACCTCAGCCCGGTGAGGGCGTCCGGTGCCCCCCCACCTGCTTTGGACACATCGCGGCGACCTCTGATGATCGAAGATCGGTGCTACGGTGCGCGCCGTGATCGTGCTGGGCGCAGGCGTCTCCGGGCTCACGACCGCGACCGTTCTCGCCGAGACCGGCCACGCGGTACAGGTGCTCGCGGCCTCGCTTCCGCCCGACACCACGTCAAACATCGCGGCCGCGTTCTGGTACCCGTATCGGACCCTTCCCTCGGAGGCCTCGGTGCGCCGTGCCGTTGTCTCCTACCAGCAGTTCGCGCAGCTGTGTTCGACGCCCTCGGCCGGTGTCTCGATGCGGCGGGCGTTCGACTTTTCGCGGGCCCCCCTGCCCCGTCCCTGGTGGGCCGCGGCGGTCGATGGCCTCACCGAGATCGCTGCCCACGAAGCGCCACCGGGGTTCAACCATGGCTGGAGCTTCGATGCCCCGGTGATCGACACCCGTCGGTACATGCCGTATCTGATGCAGCGCTTTCGCGACGCAGGTGGGGTCATCGAACGCCACCGGGTCGGCTCTCTCACCGACCTCCCCGGCCACGAGCCGGTCATCAACTGCACCGGGCTGGGGGCCCAAGGGTTGTGCGACGACCCCGCGTTGCATCCGATCCGGGGACAACTCGTGCACGTCGACAACCCGGGGCTCGAGCATGTCTTGCTCGACGAACACGACGGCGGAGGCATCGCGTACGCGGTCCCCCGCGGCGACCACATCGTCCTCGGTGGGACCGCCGTCGAGCACGATGACGATCTGCGTCCGCGCGCCAGGGAAGCGGATGCCATCGTGAAGCGCTGCGCGGAACTCGACCCAAGGCTCGAGGCCGCCCGGCGCCGGGCAGTGGTGGTCGGTTTGAGACCGGGCCGCCACGACGTCAGGCTCGAACGTGCCCCCGCATCCAACCGCGTCGTCGTCCACAACTACGGCCACGGCGGCGCCGGTGTAACGCTGTCGTGGGGCTGCGCGCGCGAAGTCCTGGGTCTGCTCGAATCGCCATGAACGTCCTCGTTGCTGGCGCCAGCGGCTTCATCGGGACGGAGGTCGTCGCCGCCCTTCTGCGTGCGGGGCACGAGGTCGTCGCCGTCTCACGCACCCGCGGAACGCTCCCCCTCGAGGTCGTCCACGTTTCAGCCGACGTCGGCGCGGCGCCGATCGGCCCAGCCGGATTCGAGGGGGTCGACGCGGTCGTCAACCTGGTGGGTATCGCGGTCGAGCGCGGTGCGAACACCTTCGAGGCCGCACACATTCGGGCGGTCGAGCACTTGCTGCAGCTCTCCGAGACCCTCGGCGTGAAACGCTTCGTCCACATTTCCGTCGTTCGCCCCGACGGAAGCGACGGTGCCTACCATCGCACCAAGCGCGCGGGGGAGGCTCGGGTCACCAGCAGCGACCGCGATTGGACCCTGCTTCGCCCCGGTCTGGTCTACGGGCCCGGCGACGCCATGCTCTCCAACCTCGTGCGCTTCGTGACCCTCGCGCCGGTCTTCGTCGCGCCGGCGGGACCGACGGGCCCGCTCCAGACCGTCGATGTCGAAGATGTCGCGGCCGCGGTCGTCCGCACCTTGGCGACGTCTTCAACCCACGGGGCCACCATCGATGTCGTCGGGCCCGATCGAGTGGACCTGCCCGAGCTCGTCCGAACCGTCGGCGCCGCGCTGGGCCTCCCGACCTGGGTCACCCGCATGCCCGGCAGCCTCATGCGATTGGCGGCCGGTGTGATGCAGCGGACGCTACCCAACCCACCGATCACGCCGACGCAGCTGGGCATGTTGGTCGATGGTCTGTACGGCGAGCACGAACACAGCCGTGAACATCTCGGGTTGACGCCCAGAGCCCTGAGCACCGACCGGATCCGGGAGGTCGCACAGACGCTCGACGCCCCCAGCCTGCGGTTGCTTCCCAGCGCAGCGGACCGTACCGATGCCCAGCAATGGGCGGTGCCGCTGTGGTTCCCCGTGCTCGCGCTTGCGGCCCTGCTGTTGGGACCATGGCTGATCGAAGACCTATGGCTTCGCATGTTGGCGATCGAAGGCGGTCTGGTCGCGGCCCTTCTCGCCGCCAAAGCTCCGATACGAAGTTGGATGCGCCTGAGCCCAAGGGACCTGGGCGTCGGCGTCGCAGCGGGGCTCGTCATGGTCGCAGGAGCCCTCGGCGTCACCGCGGGGCTGCAGCTCGTCGCACCGGAACTGATGGCGGATGCCAGCGAGGTGTACGGCTGGGCGACAACGTGGTCGCGGCCCGCGACCGTCTTGATGTTGCTCGTCATCGCAGGCGCCGAGGACCTGGTGTGGCGCTTCGCGATCACCTTGGGACTGGTCCAGCGGCTCGGCCCTGCCGGGGCCGTGTTCGTGGGCGGTCTGGCATTCGCGGTCGCCCACGCCACCACCGGCCCCCCCATTCTCGTCCTCGCGGCGTTGCTGGCCGGAATGCTATGGAGCGCCCTGGCGATTCGCACCCGGGCGTGGTTGGCCGTCGTGACCTGTCACGTCCTGTGGGACGCAAGCATGGTCATCGTGGCGCCCTAACACGGGACAGCCGATGCGCTACTGCGGCAACGTGCAGGCGCCAACGTCCTGCCACTCGGGATCGGGAGACATCCAATCGGTGCACACCAAGTCCGGATCGAGCTTCTGACAGACGCTGTCGCCGTCGTTGAGATCGCAGAATGCCGTGCAGCACGACGCGAAGGTGCATCCGGGCACGCGGTCATCGGTCACGCAGACCAAGCCAGGCTCGCACTGGTTGGCCAGCGCACAGGGCTCGAACATCCCGCGCGGCGGGCTCGGGGGCGGCGGCGTGCACAGAAAACCACTCTGCCCAGCCTCGGTCGGCGTATCCGGGATGCAATGCCAACCAGAAGGCAGACAGTTCTGGGTGAGCGGGTCGCACTGCTGCATGCACGTGGGAATGTTGGGCACTGTCAGCAACAGCTCGAAGAAAGCCTTGCAGGTCTGGTCGGGGTCGCAGTCGTTGCCACCTGGTTCGCAGAAGCTACGGCACAACCCCGTGAGCGAGTCCTCATCATCGAGCACGCACATGCTGCCCGGCTCGCAGTTATCCAGACAGCTACCGTTGTAGTCGATTCCTTCGCACGGCTCTCCGTCGAGCGCCGGGTTCTCGACCGCGTCGCAGCACCGGATCTCGTCGGGAACGCTGTCATCCTCCAGCGAATAGGGCATGCACTTGCGCCCTGCCCCGCACTCGGCGGCGTCCCACAGAACACACTCCCCCGCCGGGGCGGTACCGTTGGAGTCGTCGGTGGTGGAGGAATCCGCGACAGTCGTCACCGCGGTGGTGCTCGAGCCCGCCGAGGAAGGCCCGGTCGAGCCCTGGTTCGATCCGCTCGAACTCGGCGTGCCGGTTCCTGTCGACCCGTCAGCGGCGCCACCGCCGTCGTCGCCGCACGCACCCGCGACCAGAAACGCGAGGCAGGAGCACAGAGACGATACGCGGGCGAGACTGGGCACGTCTCAAGGGTAGAGCACCCGCCGCCGCGATTCCACGGAATGGGGCTGCAAGCCCCATGGGACGGATCACCGCTCCAAGACTTGACCCAGTGCGACCTTCATCGCTTTGGGCGAGCTGAACCGTTCCTCGGGGTCCTTCGCGCAGGCTGCCACGATGATGCCATCCAGAGCCGCCGCAACATCGTCGGGAAGTTCGGGAAGGACGTCGAGGAGGCTGGGCACCACCTGACTGCGCTGCATTCGGAGCAGGTCGACCGGCTCGACGTCATCGGCTCCAGGGTACGGATGCAGACCAACCAGGGTCTCGAACAACGTCAGTCCCAGTGCGTAGAGGTCTGCGCGGCCGTCGAGTCCTCGCCCCAAGTACGTCTGCTCCGGACTCATGTACCGCGGATCGCCCATCAGACGGGGCGGCGCCTCCTCGTCCACGCGACGACAGATGCCGAAGTCGATCAGCTTCACGATCACGAGCCGCCGATCGTAGGGGTCGCGCGTGATGAAGATGTTGTCGGGTTTTACGTCGCAGTGAACGATCCCCCGGGTGTGCATGTAGTCCAGCGCATCAAGCGTCTGCGAGAAGATGTCGACCACCAGCGGCAAGGCCACTCTGCGGTTGTGGTCGATCACCGCCCCGAGGTCTCGCCCCCGTAGGAACTCGAGGGTCATCCACTCCAGCCCCTGTGCTTCCACCGTCCCGCGATCCAGCACGCGCGGAAGGTTGGGGTGCGAGAAGTTCGCTGCGATGACAGCCTCGCGCCGGAATCGTTCACGCTCGTTGGCCGGAACGTCGGCCTTGAGGACCTTCATCGCCACGTATCGGTCCATGACCGGGTCGAACGCCTTGTAGACCCGACCCATGCCCCCCTCGCCGATCGACTCGACGATGTCGAAGACCTTCGCGTGTCCAACCTGCGCCCCCGGATCGAACTCCCCACGGGCCATCCGCAGGTCTCGATCGTCGGGCTGCAAGCTCGACGGGATCGCGGGCCGTGTGCCTTTCCCGGCTGAGCGTCGGTGGGTCCTGCTCACGAATGCCAAAGGTAGCAGGACATCGGCGCTCCCTCCTGCCTTGCACGCGAGGCAACCGCGCGGCACTCTGGGGACCGGTGGGTCGAATTGCCCCGATATGGTGCGGTCTGTGGATGGTGTGTGCGTGTCGGAGCGTCGCCGCCGATCCCCCTGCGGCGGATGACGACGGGGGCACGACCGGGAGCGCCACGTCGACGAGCGACGGCGGTTCGGAGACCACGTTTTCGGCGCCTCTGAGCTGTCTGCGCAGCAACGATTGCTCCGAGACCTCGGCTCCATTCTGCGTGGCGCCCTACGACCCTGGCTCGGGAAGCATCGAGGAAGCCGCCTGCGTCACTGACTGTGTCGCGGTGGGCGACCTCGCACGCGCATGTGTCGACGACGACGGCTGCTGCGAAGGCCTTCGCTGCAACCCCGTGGACGGGTTCTGCGCCCCTGAGGCCACGGAGTCGACCTCCAGCGGGAGCAGCAGCGGAGGTGACACCGACACCGACACGAGCTCGGGTACGAGCAGCTCGGGCTCATCGAGCAGCGGCTCGACGTCGGCCACAGGCTCAACCGGCAGCGACACAGAGGGTTGAGCCTCGGGAGCCGGGCTCCATGCAGTCGGCCTCAGCCCGCCCGATGATTGTGGGCGAGGCGCACGTACTTGCCGGCGAGCTGCCGATGGAACTGCTCGTCCGCTGCCGTCAGGGTTCGCACGACCTTCCCTGGGATGCCCAACACGAGACTCCGAGGTGGAATGGTGGTCCCAGCCGTCACCACCGCTCCAGAGCCGATGATCGACCCCTCGCCGATCACCGCCCCATCGAGGATCGAGCTTTGAATCCCCACCAGCGTGCCGCCACCGATCGTACAGCCGTGGACCACCGCCCGGTGCCCCACCACGACCTCGGGGCCGATCACGGTCGGGTCGTTGTCCCCAAGGTGAACCACCGTTCCGTCTTGGATGTTGCTGTCCCGCCCCAGTTCGATGCGGTTCACATCGGCCCGCAGAACACAGCCGTACCAAACACTGGCTCCCGGCCCGACCGAAACGTCCCCGATCAGGGCAGCGGTCGGGGCCAGATAGGCCGAGGCATCCACCGTAGGGATGTGGGCGAGGTAGCGACGCAGGACCACATCGGGGTGACGCTCGCGAAGTGCGACCAGCGCAGCTTCGAGGTCATCGACGTTGTCTGGAGGACCCTCGACTCGTTCGACCGAGTCAACCACGGTGCGGGACGCCATGCCGCGGACGATACCTCGGCGGGCCATGTACGTCCGCAACGGTTGCATACGGCGGCAGCGATCGCGTAAGACGAGTCCGTGCCCGCCAAGTCCCCGGCCCGCTCGCGTCGCTCGACCGCTTCCAAGAAGAAGACCTCTTCCAAGAAGAAGGCCGCTTCCAAGAAGAAGACTGCGGCCAAGAAGACCGCGTCCAAGACGAAGGCTGTGGCGAAGAAGCCCGCGTCCAAGACGAAGACTGCTGCCAAGAAGGCCGCTTCCAAGAAGAAGACCGCTTCCAAGAAGAAGACCGCTTCCAAGAAGAAGACCGCTTCCAAGAAAAAGACCGCTTCCAAGAAGAAGACCGCGTCCAAGAAGACCGCTTCCA
>JBOEGF010000012.1:0-59384 GCA_050633305.1 Nannocystales bacterium | reverse complement strand
AGAAGACTGCTTCCAAGAAGACCGCGTCCAAGAAGACCGCGTCCAAGAAGACCGCTTCCAAGAAGACCGCTTCCAAGAAAACTGCGGCCAAGAAGCCCGCAGCCAAGAAGCCCGCAGCCAAGAAGACCGCAGCCAAGAAGACCGCAACCGAGAAGACTCCGGCCAAGAAACCCGCAGCCAAGGCCCCCGTCGCCAGCGAGCCCAAGTCCCGCGAAGCGGACGTTCAGGAGATCCTCAGCGCGCTCTCAAGTGCGGCTGCAACACCCGCCGGAGAGGAGCTTCCGTCCGGAACGGCCGCGCTGATCGAGCGCCTCGAAGGCATCTCGACGCCCGAAGACCTTCCGCTCCTGTTGGGCGTGCTGGAGGATGACGACCTGTACGGGGTGCTCTTGAGCGTGTTCTTCCTGGCCGAAGGCATGGATGACGCGTACCTCTCGGCGCTGCTCCAAGGACTTCCCGGACTCTACGAACGCGCGCCCATCAAGGCGGAAATGGCCGTGATTCGAATCGTCAACACCTTCGGCGAGGGCGACGAAGACTGCACGGTGACGTTCATGGAGATGGCGCAGAACGGCTCCGAAGAAACGCGGGCGACGCTACTCGAGGTCGCGAAGGTGATCGGAGAGGACCTCGAAGAGCTCCTCCCGATGCAGCGCCAGTCCATGGCGATCCTCGTTCGCAGCATCGGCGGCGACGCGAGCGTCTTCGAAGCCTGAGCGCCTACTCGGCTTCGGTGCCGAGCGAGTTGTCGGCGCACTCCATCTCGTACGGCCCACACGCAAAGCGGATGTGGACGTGCGAGGTGTGTCCGGGGCTGTGCCGTAGCAGTCCCGGAGCCTTGGGGCCCCTGGGGTACTGGAGGTATCGCTTCCGCTCCTCAGCGGTCGCCCCCAACCGAGCGGCGGCCTTGTACAGCGGCTCCTGCAGGTCGTAGTCGAGAAACACCACCACGACGTCTTTGGTGTCGAACATCGCGGTAACGAGCTTCCACGTCACTTCCCAATCGACGCGCGCCGGGGTGATCGGCACCCCCTGTGGGTGCTTCTCGAGCAGAGGAAGGGCGATGTCCAGGTCGCGGCCACTCTGATGCGAAACGTGTCCCGTCAATGTGCCGCCATGGCGCCAACTCATCGAGCCGAACGTCAGCGGCCGGTCGTAGTCCGCGCGGGCCTCAAACAGGACGATGCCGCGAAGGACCGCCTCCACCGCGTAGGTGGTGCCGTACGAGGACGGGGGCAGTCGCAGCCGGTAGAAGTCGTTCTTCGGCAGCTGCACGCCGTTGACCAGCGTGCCCGACTGCGGCGGACCGACCCCCACCGCACCGGGGCGAACCTTGGTCGGGTCGTCGTCCTCGGTCGCCACCCAATGAAACAAGACCGGGTCGACCCACATCCGTAGGATCTGACCGACGCGAAGCTGAGACCCCTCGGTCCAATTCAAAGCACGCAGCTCGTTGGAGTCGACGCCGTATCGCACACCGACCCGCGCCCAGCTGTCGCCGGGCTGGACGACGTACTGCAGCTCGACACGCTCCGGCGGGATTTTCCGAGCTTTGACCCGTAGCCTCGACCCACGCTTGGCTCGAGTCGCCGACGCGTTGATGCCGTTCCAAAGTCGCAGGGACTTCGGTTTGACGCCGTAGCGATACGCGATCTGATCGATGCTCTCGCGCCCGACCACGGCGTGCACGATCCAGTCGCGGCTCCCCTCGACGTAGTCGACCTTGGCGTCCGGGATTTCCACCGCGGGCACCTTGGGAAGCCCGCCGGGCGGAACCTCCCCGACCGCTTTCCGCTCGTCCTCGAGATCCTCTCCGGTGAGGTCTCCTCCGACCTCGTCCCCGGATTCGGGTGTCGGCGATGGGGAGAGCGGCTCAGGCTCGGGTTCGGAGTCGAAGCGCGGCGGAAGGTCGAGCGCGGCGGCATCGGGCGTGCCCACATCCAGGGGCGCGGACGCCAAGGCCGGCTCACGCTCGGGCTTGGCGGGGTCGTCGGTGGTCAGGATCAGCAGCAGGGACACCCCTGCAAACACTCCGCCCCCCAGGACGACCCACGGCACGACGGACCGTAGGCCGCCTGTCGCGCTACGGTCGGCGGTCACGGGACCAGTCTACCTCATCGGGGCCCAAGGGCCTCAGAACGCGCCGGTGACCTTGGTGAACACGATCGAACTCCCGGCCGCGGGTTGCCCGAACTTCGTGTCGTCTTCGCCGATCAGGAAGAAGCTGCCGATGTCGAACGTAATGCTGCCCCACGGCGGCACAACGACGAGCTCGGGATAGATGACGTACGACCCGTTGTCCTCGGGCCCCGTTGGAAAGTCGACAACGCCGAACGCACGGAAGAGCAGGTGGCGGCCGAAGAACACCAGTTCGGTGCCCCCGACGACGTAGTTGCCGATGTGGTCGGCCCCGAACTCGTCGATGAATCCCCGAAGGTACTGCGCCTGCACGTAGACATGCTTGCCAAACGTGTAGTCGAAGCCTGCGGTCGCCTTGATGTAGGGCCGGCTGTCGATCGCCGGGCCCCGAAGCTGGTCCACCGGGTTGAGCACGTCGTCGTCAGGGGTGACGTCGACCGGGATCGGAAACTCGATGTACAGCTCCTGCGCCGTCGGGAAGAACATGGCCCCCTCCCCCCACACCCCCATGTCGCCGAGGAACGGGAGCTGCGTCGCGAAGTCCAGCCCCAGCACCTGCATGCGCGGGTAGTTCAAGACGACATCGGAGCGGTAGCAGCACTCCTCGTCGGAGATCGGTCCCTCCGGAGGATCCTTGGTCTCGGAATCCACCCGCAGCGGGGTCGGGATGTCGTGGCGACCGTTGTAGTAGGAGATCGACGCGTCGACCCCACCGAGCGATGTCCCGAGCTTGATGGCGCTCTGGCCGTCGGAGAAGCGACGCTTGGGCATCCGCACCCTGCCCACTACCGTCGGGACCAGGCTCGGCGTGATGTCCAACGTGGCCTGGAGTTCTTCGATCTTCGCGACGTCGGACTCCCGAGCAAACGGTACGGGCGACTGTGGGTCTTCGAGCCCTGCCGCGGCGGAGGGTGGGAGCAACGCCGGGTAGAACAGCGGCACGTAGACCGCCTCGAACCACAGCTTGTCGTCCAGCGGTGCGAAGTCGACCACCACCATCTGGTTGGCGATGGGCTCGGTGAACAGCGGCCGATCTTCGAGGTCGTCAGGGTTGATGTTGTTGGTGGGGTTGAATCGATCGGCGGTCCCCCATTGCACGATCTGACGACCGATCTTCAGGTCCAGCTTGGGCAGAAGGTCAAACACCGCAACATAGGCGGCATCGGATTCGACATGAAACGGGGTGAGAAGCTGCCGCGTCGCGAGGTCGTCGAGGTACTGGGCTTGGGCAACGCCGAGGAACACCGGCTCCACGTTTCCGACGAGCTGGATATGCTCGTTCGGGGAGTACCGCAGGGTGAACTCGAGGCGGTTCTCGTTGCGGCTGAACGTTCGCTGTTCCACCCCCGCCACGTCGAAGTACGCGGACGTCACGACACGGAAGTTGAAATCGAGGTCGTCGTTTGCGTCCTTCTGTCGACGGCTCTGCTCCGGCGTCGGCGCAGCGGCGGGCGCAGAAGGGCCGTCGCCGGCTGGAGTGTGGGCGCCTTCGACATCTTCGAGGGTCGCGTCCGTCCCGAAGATGTCGTCCATCGAGAGCTCGCCGTCGTCGGGCTCGGCACCGACGTCCACCGGGGCCACGGGGGTCTCGCTCTCGGGTGTTTCCGGTGCGGCAGCGGGAGCGACGTCCGATTCGGGTTCGTCTTCGGGCGAAGCGGCGGGGGCCGGCGCGTCGGCATCCGCATCCCCCCCCACAGACGGTGTTTCCGCAGACGGCGGCTCCGCAGACGGCGGCTCCGCCGAGGCATCCGTCGGCTGATCCCCGGCGTCGATGCCCGAAGCCGGAGCGTCAGCCACGCCCGTCGTCGCTGCGACCGTCGGGAGGAGAAGGCGGGTGAGGAGAGAGAGGGCTGCCGTGCTCAAAGAATCCCGTGGGTGCTCAGCGGAGCAACTGCCGCCGGGAGAACAGGCCGTCATCGACGCCTTCGTTCACCCGGACGTCGGTCAACTCGATGACGGTCGTGTCGCCCGTCTTCAGGTTGGCCATCGAAACCTTGGTGGGCATCAGCTCGCCGCCCACCTTCTTCCACTCTTCACGACTCTGGGTCCGGACGTGGTTTCCGGCGCCATCGTAGTACCGCATCTTGGTGACGCCGCCCTTGGTCGAGTCGATGACGACCTCGATCCGAGACCAGCCCGTCTCGTTCCCCGCCTTGGGGGTGAGCTTCAGCGTCGTCAGGGTTCCATCGCGGCCGCCGACGGTGGCGTCATAGAACGCCGCCAGCAGGACCTCGGTCATGTCCTGGTACGTGAACTCACCGCCGAGAAAGCCCTGGGCCATCGCGTGGGCAGCCACGCGTCGCACCTTCTTGAACTCGGGCAGGTAGACGTACAGCGTCTTCGCGTCCTGCATCAGGATCTTCATGCCCGCCACGTCACCCGGCGCGGTGAAGTGGATGAACTGCTTTTGCAGCCCCTGCATCTTCGAGTCGAAGGTGAGCGTCTTGCTGAGTTCCCCACCCTTCATGATCTTCATGGACGCGGTGTACTGCTGGTCCTTGAAGGCATTCGCGCGCCGGTCGATCTCCGCGAGGATCTTGTTCGCGTCAACGGCAGCCATCGATGCCGCGGGCAGCGGAGCCGCAGCAGCAGGGCCAGCGACGAAGCCAGTCGCGAGACAGGAGAGGCAGAGCGCGGCAGCGAACAAGGTTCTCTTCATCGGTGGGGTCTCCAGAGTGTACCGGGGCGGTTGCCCCGCGTAAGCCGGTTCTTCGACGCGCGCGCGGAGGAGATATTGCTTTCCGCAGACGCGTTTTTAACTCAACCGCATGATATCGCAAGACAAAATGACATTTCCGTGATCCTGAGCACAGCGATCTCAGCGACGGAACAGTCGAGGCGTCAGCCAGACCGCCCCAGCCGCTGCCACCAGCAGTCCGATCGCCAGCCCGAGCCCGAAGTCACGCAGCGGGGGCATCCCAGAGGCCATCAGCACCAAGAACGCTGCCGCCAACTGAACGCCCGTCATCAGCACAACGCCGCCGAGAGCGTCCACAGCCGCCTGTCCATCCCCGCCCTCACTCCGTGCGCGTACGCCCAGGTGAATCGCGAAGTCGACCCCAGCCCCCAGTGCGATGCAAGACACCATGCTGGTCCCGATGCTGATCGGTTGGCCGAGCAGCGCAAGCACCCCACCGGTGATCGCCAGCGTCCAGACGGCGGGGACGAGCGCCCGAATGTGACCCGCAAGTAGCAGCGTCAGCGCCAGCGCGCCGAGACTCACCAGGGTGGAGGTGCCCAGGCTTTCATGCACCGACTCGGCAAATGCCTGGCCGATCACAGGTTGCCCCGTGACGGCCAGCGACACGGGGAAACTTCGCACCACAGCATCGGCTGGCGCGTCCACGGGGGCGGTCCACTCCGTGTCCTGGAGTTCCGAGAGGACGGTCAGGAGTTCGCCACACGGCCCAACCGGTTTCGGCGCAGGCGCGTCCTCAACCTCGAAGCCCATCGCGTCGACCTGTTTGTCCGCGACAGGGGGGTTGGCGCCCTCCAAGCCGAGGGATGTACATGCCGCGGTGACACGGTACCGCTCGAGCAGCTCATCGACCCATTGCCCGAGTTGCTCGGCGGCAAACGTGACCCCCTCGGGATCCGACGCAACGAGCGTGGGGAGGTGCGTGTGCAAGACCGCCTCGAGTTCCTTGCCCCGTTTCGTGGCGAGCGCCTTCAAGGGCACCGACTCGTACTCCGACGCCTCGAGGGGCTCGATGACCTCGTCGGTTCCAAGCGCGCGGGCTCTCGTCGCTGCGAGTTCCTTGGAGAGTGCCGGATCCGCCGGGTCCACGGCCTGAAGCTTGGTGAGGCTAGCGTCGTCGAAGGGCGTGCCGAGCAGTCGCTCCACCCTCGCGCGGACAACCTCTCGCTGCGCGGCCGCCACCTCGGGAACGCTCGCAAGAGCGACACGGACCTCACCACCGACCATCCCAGACCGGGCGTCGTCGACCACCGCACGAATGCGGGCGGTGGTCGCCTGCATCTCCTCGCTGGACGCGGGTTCGAGTTTGATGTGGACGATCGCGCCCTTCTGGTCCGGGGTCATCAGCTGGGCCATCGGCGCCTGGTCGGCGAGGTTGCTGACCACCCGCCGCGCCCGGCCAGGCGTGGACGGGACGCCGTACCGACCTCCGAAGCCCTCGGTCAGCATCGAGACAGGATCGAGGAGGCTGCGGACCTCGGCGATGCCATCCATCGTCGCCAAAGACTCTGTGATCCCCCGAATCGACCGCAGCACCGCGGGCTCCTGAAGGTCGCCTTCGATGGCGACCTGGACGAACTGCGACCCCCCGAAGTTCTCCGCGAGAAAGGCATCCGCGCGCCCGGGTTCGCTGTCCTTGTCGAAGACGTTTCGAGTGTCGGGATCGGGCGCGAGCGTGGCGCACAAGGCCAGCCCTATGACCCCCAACCCCGCCAGGACCCACGGCGGGGGCACAAAGGGCATCCCGCGGCGTCGATCGAGCTTCGTCGGCAGCGCCCGCGATGGCAGCAGCGCAAGCAAAGCCGGGAGAACGAACAACGCCAGCAGGAGGAGGAGCAGCACCCCCACGCCAGCGACCACCCCGAAACGCTGCATCGGGACCTGCGGCATGGCCAACAACGCGAAGAACGCGGTGGCCGTGGTCACCCCGGAGAGTACGACCGGAACAAGCAGCTCTCGAACGGTCGCCGATGCCCGCTCCACCGACGTCCCCGTCTGCCGCTGGAACCCAGCGATGATGTGCATGCCAAAGGCGCCGCCGAGGGCGACCATCATCACAGGCGTCGTACTGCTGACGATCGTCAGAGGCTCGCCAAACCGACCGTGCGCGCCTACGACGAGGCCGACGCCGAGCGCGGTCACGACGAGGTTGATCGCGGCGCCACTGAGGCTGCCCAACAGCAGAGCTGAGGCCAGCACCAGTACGCCGATGACCACAGGGGACAGACGCTCGATGTCGTCGCGACTCGAAAGCGCCGCGGTGCTCTCCGCGAACGGACCGCCTCCGAAGTGAGCTTCGCCTTCCCATCGTTCCTCGACCAGCGTTCGGATCCCTTGCAGGTTTTCCGCTCGCGCCGCTGCGTCGTCGGTGGGAAGCAGGTAGACCAGGAGCACCGCCGCGGTTCCGTCCACGGAGACGAGGTTGCCGACCGCATTGTGGTTGCCCAACACCCGGGTCCGGATCTGAGCGGCGTCGGAGGTCCCCTTGGGAACCAGGGGTTCGACGACCAGAGTCTCCCCTTCCACCCGAGGATCGGGGAGATCGGGGTAGGACAGCACGAGGCGCACTCCGGGCAGCTCCGAGACCGAGACGCCGAGCGTCCGAACCGACTCGGTTGTCACGGGAACGAGGAGGTCGTCACCGCCGTTGCGCAGCCCGACGAGCCCAACCTCGAGCATGCCGAACCGGTCGGCGACATCGCCGAACGTGACCACATCGGGGTGGTCTGGCGGCAGGAACGCGAGCACGTCGTCGTCGTGCTGCAGCGCAGAGACCCCAGGGACGAGCCACGCACACAGCGCAACGAACACGGCCACGATGGCCCACCGTGCGCGAACGATGGGGTGCAGGCTGACCGAAGGAGGCGAGGGCTCGGCCACGCGGAGCTCAGCCCCAGACTGGGGTCAGCCAGCTGCGACGATGCTCGACGCGACCGTGCACGACGTCTTGGAAGTGCTGCTGAATCTTCTTGGTGTGCGGCCCAACGTCGCCGTTGCCATTGCCCAACGTTCGTCGGTCCACGCTGCGAACCGGGGTCACCTGGGCGCCGGTTCCACACAGGAACATCTCGTCGGCCACGTACAGCTCACTGCGCCCGATCGACCGTTCCGCGAACTTCAGGCCCAGGTCTTCGGTCGCCAACTCGATGAGCGTGCGGCGTGTGATGCCGTCGAGGTTGTCCTCGGTGCTCGGCGGGCTGAACAGCGTGCCGTCGCGGATGACGAAGATGTGCTCGGCACTTCCCTCGGACACCTTGCCGTCCTCGGTGAGGAAGATGGCTTCGTCGAACCCGTTGTCGAAGGCTTCACGGCGGGCCAGCGCGCTGTTGATGTACGCGCCCGTCGGCTTGGTCCGCGATGGAATCGCGTTGTCGCGAACGCGACGCCAAGAGCTGATGCAGACGTCGATCGCGTCCTTGTCGATGTACCGCTTGAGCGGCATCGAGAAGATGATGAACGAGCTCGAGTCGATGTCGAGCACGGGAGCGAGTTCGTTGCTGTTGTGAATCAGCAACGGCCGCATGTAGACGTCGTGGTGAACCTCGTTGCGGCGCAGCAGTTCCAAGTGGATCTGCGAGACTTCATTCACGTCGCCCGGGAGGCGCAGGTGCAGGATCTTGGCGGAGTGTTGGAGTCGTCGGACGTGGGCGTCGAGACGAAAGACGAACACCTCTTCGCCGTCGTCGGCGAGATAGCCCCGAACGCCGCCGAAGCAGCCCATGCCGTAGTTGAGAGCGCGACACCGCACGCTGACCGTTGCGTCTGCGTCGTCCAACCACTTTCCGTCCATGTACGTGACCATGTTTGCTCCGGATCTCACTCGCGCATGTGCGGCGCGGCGACCGGCCTCACGCCGTCACCTGCTCGCACGCATTGTTCTTGGGGGTTCGCAGCGCTCTCGCACCGCGGGCGGACTATGCCAAGGATGCCACCAGGTTGCCAGTGCATCTGCTGCGGGTTGGGCAACTGCGAACAGGTTTGCACGCAACGCCCGCGCACCAGTCGTCGGGCCTGGGCACAGGCCCCCCATCGGACCGGCTGCCGGCCTGCGTCCAGGCGCCCGGAACGTCCCCCTAGGTTGTGCTACTAGGTCGACGCAATGGTGTCGCGCGCACTCACGTCGTTCGCGCTCGGCCTCGCCCTGTCGGCGTGTGACGGCGCGAACACCGAAGCCCCAAGCGGAGCGACCGCGGCGCAGGGGCGCCTCGCGGCGAAGCCCTGGCACGAGCCGACCCGGGCCGCCCGCTTCGGCTCCGAACCGCTCCCCTCCCAAGTGACCTTCGACGACGTCCCGACACTCGGCGCGTAGTCGTGCCTGAGGAGCGTTTCCACGATGCTTTGGGTTGCCCTCGGTCCGATCGCGGTGATGGCCGCCCTCCTCTCTCGCGCGAGGCGGGAAGAAGGCTACGGAGATCGGCTCGAGCAGTGGACCCTGTGCGCCGTGGTCGCGCTGACCTATGTCGGCATGGCGGCCGTGGTGCTGGGGATGTTCGGGGTGTTCGACACGACCTCGATCACCCTGGCCTGCTTCACCCTCGCCGCCATGCTCTGGCCCTGGCAGGGCGAACGCAGTGTGAGCCGCCCCGCACCTCGCCTGGGTCGAGTCTGGCTTCCGCTGGCGATCGGACTCCTGGCGGTGGGCCTCAGACTTCCCGCAGCCGACTACTCCCTCGCGGGACGCGACCAGGGCACGTACACCCTCCGCGCCGCCCAGCTCCTCCGCACCGGCGGGTTCACCCACCACGATCCGCTCCTCGCGCGTGCGAGTGAGGAACGCGGCACCCGGTCCGGACCCGGCGACATACTGGGACTCGTGCCGAAGCGGGTCGAGGCGTGGCGCGAGAACACGTACGAAGGAAGCTACCGACCCGGCTGGTACCTGGTTGACCGAGAAGAAGGCCTCGTCGCTCCGCAGTTCTTCCATCTGCACCCGTCCCAGATGGCGGTCTTCGGGATGGTGTTCGGGCCGGACTCGATGCACGGCATCGTCGTCTTCGAGGCGTTCTTGTTGGTGTTGGTGCTCTTCTTCGTCGCGCGCCGCGTCCTACGATCGGTCGGTTGGGCATCCATCGCGGCGTTGCTCGTCGCCGCCACCCCACTGGCGATCTGGGTCCACCGCACACCATTGACCGAGACCCCGACCAGCCTGCTGCTCTGGGCAGGCGTGCTCTCCGTGATCCGTTGTCCGGATCACAACATGAGAGGGCTTCACCGTGCCGCCCTGTTGCTCGGTGCCACAGCATGGGTTCGGGGCAACGCATGGCTGACCGCCCCCCTTCTCTTGGCCGTGTTGTGGCTGCTCCCCGGTCACGCCTCCGAGCGCCGACGACCGGTACTCGTGTACCTGGTGGTGCTGATGGGCGGCGTCCTCGCCCACGCTGACAGCACGTTCCCGTACCTCGCGGACGAGCTGAACAAGCAGCTGCACGTCACGTGGCTGCGCTCCCCGTGGACCCTCGTCCTCGGCGCCGCGTGTCTGGCGATCGCCTGGTCGAGCATCGATGCGCTCTGGTTCGACCGCCGCGACGACGGCCCACGCCGCGCCCTGCTCAGGCGCTACCTCCCCGCAGCCGTCTCCGCGCTGACGCTCTGCTCCGTGGTCCTGTACGGCATCCTGCGCTGGACGTCCCCCGAGAGCACCCACGCCCGGCTCGACCCCGCATGGGCGATGTTCGGCCCGTTGGTGCTCGCCGGGACGATCCTCGCCCTGCCCGGCGCCGCGCTGCGAGTACGACTGACTCGTTCTCGCGACGTGTGGTTGACCGCCATCGCGGCAACTCTCGCCGCCACCGTCCTGTTGTACGCACAACGGAACCTGCCACGCGCGGGGTTGTTCTACTACGGCCGATACCTCGCCCCAGAACTGCTGCCCGCGGCCGCGCTGCTGTGCACCGCCACGCTGCACGGGGTCGCCAAGCGCCTTCCCCCTTGGCCCCGCCGAGTCTGGACGCTTGCTGCGCTCGCGGGGCTCCTCGGCTCCACCGCGGTCCCGTTGATCCGAACGCCGACCGTGCGCCTGCGCGAGTTCGAAGGCGCGGACCGACTCGTCGACTCGATCGCCGAGGCGCTCGAACCGGGCGCCGTCGTGATCGCAGGCGGCGAAGGTTGGCATCACGGGCACACCTTCAACCAGGTTGGAGGCGCCCTTGCGATGCGCCACGGCATCGACGTCCTCCCCTACCATGGTCGAGAAGCGGCCTACGCCTCAGCCTACGAGCTGCTCTTGGAACGGCCCCGTGCGCAAGGCGAAGCACCCCCCCCGGTCTATCTGCTTCTGGGAGAGTCGACGCACCACATGCGTCCACGCGAGGGTGCGACCCCACGAGCGGCGTTTGACCACCGACTTCCGCCGCCCTTCCGTGCAATCGAGCTGACCGCGTTCGAGCTGTTCACCGACCGCCTCACTCCCGTGGTCCGGACGATGCCCGGCCGCGTCACGCGAGATGAGCTCCGGATGGTCTTGGTCCGACTGGACGTGGACCCCGCCCGCACCGGAGAGCGTCGCTGGAAGCTCGGCGGGCCCACGCCGCTTCAACTCGAGGGCGCCTTCTCCACCACCAACGGCGGGATCTGTTTCAAACGCGGCTCGCCGCTGCAACTGCGCCTCCCGCAGAACCTCGGGCTAGGCTCCCTCGTGCTCGTGATGACCCCGGGCACCGATCGCAGCAATGCGAAGCTCGCCGTCCAGATCGACGGTCGCGGCGTCCCCCTCCGCCGCCTGCGGGCTCCGACCCGCCACCGAGACACGCTGGGCCCGTTCGTTCTCGACAGCCCGGGCAGCATTCGCATCGAGCCCCTGGATCGCGGTCACCCAACGGCGACTTGCAGCCACGGAGGATTGGCTGAGGTTCGTTGGCTGGCGCCTGACCGCCCCGTCGACTGGTCAACACTGCGAGCGGTCACGCTCGGACCCAAGCACGACCTCGGACACCCCCTCGAACCCACGGTCTGGGTTCCCGGACGCGGCCTGTCCCGGTACCGGCCCGACCTGACGCCGCCTCCGGAGATCGCGGGGCTGAGCCTCGTCGTGACCCCTGCGGAGGCCCTTCGTTTTGGGCCGGAGTACCTCCCCTCGTCGGGACCGCAGGACGTGGTCGTGACCCTGACACGCGCACACGTCTCGCCAGAGGCTCGCTTGGTGCTCCGCGCCGATGCCGAGGTGGTTGCGGAGCTCGACCCTCCCGACGACTGGAGCGGCACGTGGCAGTCCAAGCCCCTGCGGTGGGTCCCGAGCAGCCTGGCTCCGCGGTGGTCTCTCGCCCTCGAGTCCGCCTCTTCCAGCGACGTCGTACACGTCCGGGATATCGGGTTGTTCGCCGCGACTCCCGCGACGCCGAGCCGCGTTGTGGAGCGATAGTTCTCACGGGGGCGAGCGGGGGGCCACAGGTAGACTCGCCTCATGGCGCGTCCACAGCGGCCTCTCGCCGTCATCACAGGAGCCAGCCGAGGTATCGGTCTCGCGATCGCCGAATCCTTGGCCCCAAGCTGCGAACTGTTGCTGGTTGGGCGGAACGAAGCATCGCTGAGCGCCCACGCCCAGCGACTCGGCGGCTCGATCCACGTCGCGGACCTGCAGCACGCGGACGATCGCCTGCGCCTGTGCGAACGCATCGTGGATGCCTCGATTCTCGTCAACAACGCTGGCGTCGCCCCCTCCGCCCCCGCGCACCGCACGGATGACGCGACGTGGGCCCAAACGATGGCCATCAACGCAACCGCCCCGTTTACGCTTTGCCGCGCGGTCATCGGGGGCATGAAGAAGGCCGGATGGGGCCGCATCGTGAACATCGTTTCGACCGCGGCCCTCAAGGGCTACAAATTCACCGCGGCCTACTCCGCGAGCAAAGGCGCCCTGCTCTCGATGACACGCGCCATGGCCGTTGAGTTGGCACCGACCGGCATCACGGTCAACGCGATCTGCCCGGGGTTCACGGACACGGCCATCGTGGCCTCGGCAGTCGAGAACATCTCCTCGAAGACCGGTCGGTCCGAGGACGAAGCCCGCAAGAGCCTCGAGTCGTTCTCTCCCATGCAGCGGCTCATCGATCCAACCGAAGTCGCGGCATTGGTGAGCTACCTCGTGACCGATGCCGCCGCGTCCATGACCGGCGCAGCCCTGCCCCTGGACGGAGGCGAAACAGCATGAGCACCACAATCCTTCCCGAAGACTGGCCGCGCCCCAAAGGCTACGCCAACGGCATGACCGCTCGCGGTCAACTCCTCGCTGTCGCCGGCATGATCGGCTGGGGCACCGACGAGGTCATCGTGTCTGACGAGTTCGTACCGCAGTTCCGCAAAGCGTTGCAGAACGTCGTCGACGTGGTCGAGGCGGCCGGTGCCACCCACGAGGCCATCATCAGCCTGACGATCTACGTCACCGACAAACACGGCTACCTGGGCAACATCAAAGACGTGGGCGCCGTGTACCGAGACCTCATGCCCAAGCACTACCCCGCGATGGCGCTGGTCCAGGTTTCCGCACTGGTCGAGGACCGCGCCCAGGTTGAGATCCAAGCCCTCGCAGTGCTCCCCGAAGAGAACGCCTGATGAACGATCCCGACTTCCGCCCCCTCCCCATGCCGACGCCCGAATCGTTCTCGTACGAGGAGCGAGACGGCGTCGGCATCATCACGCTCGACAGGCCGGACCGCTTCAACGCGCTCACCTTCGCGGTCTATCGCGAGCTCACCGACTTCTTCGCGACGATCGAGCGGCGCTCCTTGGTCGAGGGCGGCGCGCGGGCGCTTGTCCTGCAGGGCAAGGGCAAGGCGTTCTGCAGCGGAGGAGACGTCGAGGACATCATCACTCGGCTGTTCGAGCGTCAGACCGAGGGTCTGCTTCGCTTCACACGCATGACCGGGGAGCTGATCGCCAACATGCGGCGTTGCCCCCTGCCGATCGTCGCCAGTGTGAAGCGCGTGGCGGCCGGGGCCGGAGCTGTCATGGCGCTCGCCTCGGACCTCCGGGTGATGGGGAAGAACTCGTTCTTCTCGTTCTTGTTCCCGCAAGTGGGACTCTCCGGCGCGGACATGGGCGCGAGCTGGCTCCTCCCGCGCGTCGTTGGACTGGGACACGCATCGGAGATCCTGATGCTGGGCGGCCGCGTTCACGCCGACCGCTGCGCGCAGATCGGCCTGGCCACCCGGGTCGTGGACGATGAAGACCGCGACAACGTCGACGTGGAGGCGCTCACGCTCGCCAAGACGCTCGCCGCGGGCCCCCACTTCGGCCTGCGGATGACCAAGGTGATGCTGCAAAAGGAGCTCGACCTCGGGTTTGGCGACGCGATCGAAGCCGAGGCGCAAGCCCAGACCCTGTGCATGGAGCACCCGGACTTCAAAGAGGCCAACGATGCGTGGCTCGGCAAACGGGACCCGGTGTGGAAATGACCGGCCTCGGAGATCCAAAGGTCACGCGCCGAGACGTTGGGGTCTGCGGAGACGCGGCCGAACTCGACGAGCTCGAGGCGCGCCTGGAGTCGTTTGTCGCCGAACTGGCGGCCGCCAACATCGACGAGTCGGATGAGCATGCGTGCACCCGGGAGTATGTGCGGCGCCTCGCCGATGCCGGACTGCTGCGATACGTGGCCCCCCAGGCCCACGGTGGCGCACACGCCCAAGTCCGCTCCACGCCGCTGTGCCTCATTCGCCAGTGGCTCTCCCGACACAGCGGAGCGCTCGACACGGCATTTGTGATGCAGGGCCTGGGAAGCAACCCGGTGACGCTCGGCGGCTCGGATGCGTTGCGCTCACAGCTCCTGCCCCGCGTTGTGTCGGGTGAAGCGATCTGTGCGTTCGCCCTGACCGAGCCCGAAGCGGGAAGCGATGTCTCGGGCATGCAGACCCGTGCAGAGACCGACGGCGACGGGGTCCAGTTGCACGGGGAGAAATGCTGGATCTCCAACGCTGGTGTCGCGGACAGCTACGTGGTCTTCGCCCGCGAAGCGGAAGACGGTGAGGGAGGAAAGCCGCGGTTCGGTGCATTCTGGGTCCCTGGGGACGCTCCGGGTCTCAGCGTGGAGCCCATGCAGGTCATCGCGCCGCACCCGATCGGCAAGGTTCGCTTCGACGGCGTCCGTGTTCCCGCAGCCCATCGCCTTGGAGAGCCGGGCAAGGGATTGCGGATCGCCTTGGCCAACCTGGACGTGTTCCGGGTGACCGTGGGTGCTGCGGCGTTGGGGCTGGCCGACCGGGCGCTGTCCGAGACCGTCGCCCACCTCAACACGCGCGTGCAGTTCGGCAAGCCCCTGTCCAAGCAGCAGGGGCTCCGGTTCGCGGTGGCGGACGTTGCCACCGACCACGTCGCCGCCCAGTTGCTCGTCTATCGTGCAGCCGCGGCACGAGACCGCGGCGGTGCCACCCCAGACCAAGCCGCGATGGCCAAGCTGTTCGCGACCGAATCGGCACAGCGCACCATCGACCGCGCGGTGCAGTCGTTCGGAGGACGCGGCGTAACCGTGGGAGAGGCTCCCGAGCGACTCTATCGGGAGATTCGTGCCCTGCGGATCTACGAGGGAACGAGCGAGATCCAGAAGCTCGTCATCGCCCGCGCCCTGTTTGGGTGAGACCCAGCGTGTCCAGCTCGCCCGGCTTGTGACGTCGTCGAGTCAGCGAGCCTGGACCTCGATGGCGACGGGGCCACAGTGCTCCGCGACGTGGTCGTACAGAGCCCGTGCGGTCTTCGGCTGGTGGAGCGGATGGGAGAACAGCCACAGCAGCTGGGGTGACACACGCAACTGCGCAGGGAGGTGGTTCCAGCACCGCAGTCGCCCCGTGTAGCACAGCGCCGACGCGGCGAGCCGACCCTCGAACAACGCCAGCAAGTCAACGGCCCAGCACTCGAACCCACAGGCGTACCGCACGAACGCATCGGGGGTCGTCACGCGCTCAAAGTCGCCCGCCCAAGGACGGTATGCGAAGACGATCGGCGAGGACGCCCTGTGCAGGACGAATGCAAGCGCGTCCGTGGACGCCAGCGAGTGAACCTGTGTGAAGACTTCACGCCCGTAGAGGAAGCGAGCAAACCTCTCCAGCCCGGCCGCCAGCCTTGTCTCGTCGTCGTCGGCCGCCGTACGCCGCAACGCGGGGCTTGGCAGCGGTGGGACCTCCACCCTCGCCTGCCCCTCTCGCTCGCTTGGGCCCTGCAGCGAAACCGCCGATTCCGAGATGTCGGTCGTGCGTGAGCCCTCCAGCGCGATGCCTTCTCCGGGAAGCATCGCGTGTACGCGCGTGCCGAGAGCCTTCGACAACGAACTCGCCAACCGGCCGGGCTCGACGCTGAACGCCAACGTGTCCACCCACTCCAGCTCTGGGGGGTGCCTCCACCCGCCACCGGTGATCGCGATGAAGCGCGGAAGCTCCAGCCGCCGCGCCCAAGCGTCGAATCGACAAACAAGAACTCGGGCCAAGGCTTCGGTGTCGTCCGATCGAGAAAGCACCCCGGCCCCGCGCGTCACGAACCGCGTATCGGTCGTGTTGTTCGCGATGCACACAACCCCCGGCCATCCCGGCATCTCGACGAGCACCTCGAGCATCGTCGAGGGCATCGGCACATCGACACTGGAGGCAAACACCCCCTGCCTCGTTGCGTCGGAGACGATGAACGGAAGCACGTCCCACTCGTCGGCATCGGGGGTCGTGCGGTGGTCCGCAACGAACACCTGCAGGTCCAGGTCGCCAACGCGAGTGACCGAGTTGGGCTCGAGACGTCGGACCTCGAATCCGTGCGCGCGCAGGAACTCGGACAGCGCGAACGAAGAGCGAGCCGAGATCAGGATCGGGATGCGGCGGTCCAGCCGGAGGATCGAAGCAATGTCGAAGTGGTCGTCGTGTTCGTGGGTCAGGAACACCGCGTCGATCGGGCTCAGCCGGCCCAAGTCGATGACGCGCCCAGGGAACACAGCGCCGGCCAGCCCGCCGTGCCCAAACCCGGCGGTGAGAAGAGGGTCCACAAGGACGCGCGTCGAAGACGACGACAGCAGCCATCCCTGGTGTCCGAGGAGGGCAGCACGAAGCATCGACGTCCAACCTCCTTCAGCGTCCGTGGACGACCCGGTCCACAAACTCCGAGAGTGCGGCGACGTACGGCGCTCCCGTGGCGGACGGACCGTGGTTGTGGTCGCCCGCGAGTTCCACCAAACGGGCTGTGGCACCGCGCTCGTCCGCCAGCCGGCGGCCATGGGCAAACGGGATGAGGTCGTCTTCGGGGCTGTGCAGGATCAACACGGGTCCCTCGAACGCAGCGAGGTACTTGGCGGTGGGGTACTCGTTGCGCACCAGCGCATGCACGCTCAGCCACCCGAAGAGGTCGTCGGCGAGCGTAGGAAGCGACTCGAACGTCGATTCCAGGATGAGCCCGCCTGCGGGGCGCCGGGATGCCAGGTAGGCAGCATGAGGACCTCCCAGAGACCGGCCGAACACCACCGTCGATGCTGGGTCGGCGCCCGATTCGAGCGCGGCGTCCCACATCGCCTCGGCATCGAGGTAGGTCCCCGCCTCGCTCGGCGAGCCGCTGCTTCCTCCGTATCCCCGGTAGTCGGTCATGAGCACGTTGCACCCCAAGCGATGAAAGCGTCGCGCGTCCGCGAGTCGGCCGCTGCGATTGCCGGCGTTGCCGTGGAAGTGAATCACGCTGCATCGCGGTTGGGGATGCGGGATCCACCACGCCGCGAGTGACTCGCCATCCTCGGTCCGCACGCGTTTGTCCTCGAACCGGAGCCCGATGTCCTCGGGAGTGCGGGCGATCTCCGCTCGCGGCATGAACAACAGGTCGTTCTGCCTGAAGTACAGCGAAGCCGTCAGGACCAACCAGACCAAGATGACCAACACCAGGACGCGTAGCGCAGCGCGCTTGAGCCAGCGTCGCCGCGAAGGTGCCGTGGGAGGGGCTTCCGTCATGCAGGTCCGATCGCAACGACCACGGGCAACGTCCCTCGAACGCGGCGGCGTGTGCCCCTACGGTACATCGAGCTCCCGGCCCCCTCTCGCGCAAACAACGCCTCGTTAGGCGAGGGCCGCGGTCGGGGCGGACCCGCGCCGCTGACCCCTTCGATCCTGCCACCGACGCCCCGCCTTGGGCCGCTGCCCCCGCTGAAGCCTGCCCGGGCCCGGTCGATGCATCACACTCGCTCTGCCGATGATCCCCAACGCTTCGATGGTTCCCGCCTTCGTGGTCCACGTGTGCCTCGGTCTCATCGTGGCCCTCGGGCTCGTCGCGAAGTGGGGAGCGCCCGGATCGTGGAAGCGGGCCTTCGGCCTGCTGGCGGTCGCGACCGGGATCAGCATGGCCCTCGGGCTGCTCACGGCCCCCGACCCTGGCGGCTTCTCCAAGCTGCTGGTGTGGTCGTGGTCCCTCGCGATCGTGTTCCCGGCCACCGCGATCGCGCTCGCGATTCGAAACACACCCCATCGAGCGCTCCAAGGCTCGTTCGCATCGATGGGACTCATCAGCATCGTGCTGTCCGCGTATGCGTTCGCCTGGGAGCCCCAGAACCTGGAGGTCACCCACCACCGCATCGCGAGTGACCGGGTGCAGGCACCCTTGCGGATCGCCGTCATTGCCGACCTGCAGACCGACGCTCCCGGCGACCATGAGCGCGCTGCCCTGCAAGCGGTTGTCGACGCCAAGCCCGACCTGATCGTGTTCGTCGGCGACGTGATCCAGCACCAGGACGAGGATGCCTATGCCAAGGCCTGGGCCGCCCTACGCGGGGTGCTCGCCCCGCTTGCACTCGACGCTCCGCTGGGCGTCTACCTGGTCGAGGGAGACTCTGAGCACCCGCACGGCGACGCGTGGATTCGAGAGGCCGAGGCGAGCGGATTGCAGGTGTGGCCGCGCGAGACCACCACTCGCTCGGTCCGCCCCGACGTCGCCCTGACCGGCTTCGGACTGCGGCCCTCCGCCAACCCCGGACTGCAGGTCGAGCGAACCGGGCAAGGCCTGCACGTGGTCTTCGGCCATCGACCAGCGTTCGCGCTGGGCCAGATCGATGCCGACCTCCTGCTGGCGGGGCACACCCATGGCGGCCAAGTTCAGCTTCCCGGCTTCGGTCCGTTGCTGACGCTTTCCAAGGTGCCACGGAGCTGGGCGTCGGGACGCACGGAGCTGCCCAGCGGGGCGACGCTGTTGGTCTCACGCGGGGTCGGAATGGAGCGGGCGGGCGCCCCCAGGATCCGATTTTGGTGCCGTCCCGAAGTCATGATCGTCGACGTCGTACCGACGGGTGGCTGAGACCCGGCCGACGAATCACGACTCGGGAAATGTAGGACGTGAGGGGCCAACGGACCGAAGTGGGCCGACCTCTGTACACCTGTAGGGGAAGGTATAGATCCGACACTGGATCCTGCGTCGGCTCCGCCGGTTCATCTGACCACCTGAACGATTTTGCAGAAAATTAGACATCCACTCAGTGCTGTCCGAAGGTGCAGACATGAGCAGCAGCAAGCCGGAAACCGACGCCCTGACCCTCCTTCGTGCGATCTTCGACCTGGGTGACGCCGACATGAAGGTGTCGCTGGACCTGCTGGCGCGCCTCGGAGGCCACTCGAAAGAGCGCGCGTTTTCGCTCATCGCCCAACTCCGCCGCGCGAAACTTGTGCAACTCAAAGGCTTGGGCCTGACCATGGTCGGGCTGGCGACCGCGGTCGCGCTTCCAGAGTTCGAGCCCAGCAGCGAACCGGCTCCACGTCCGGGTCTCCGCGCCGCATAACCCGCCCCCCCGGGGGTTCGCGGTTCCCGACTGCCGGCTGGGCGCCGCGGCTTGTGTTCCTCTCGGGCCGTTGTCACCGTGACCAGGTGCACCTGACGCGTCGCACCGATTACGGTCTGAGACTGCTGATGCTGTTGGCGGTGGACGACGAAACTCCCGTCGGACTCGCCGACGCGGCACAGCGCCTGGAGGTCTCGGCGAACCACCTCGCCAAGGTCGCCCAAGCACTCGCTCACGCGGAGCTGATCCGCAGCACGCGAGGTCGGTCCGGAGGCTTCATGCTGCTGCCGGCCGCCCGAAAATCAACCGTCGCGGATATCGTCGAAGCGCTCGAGCCCCTCGCTCTGGTCGAGTGCTTCGATGACGCGGACGCCTGCAAACTCAGCCCTTCGTGTCGGCTTCACGGCATCTTGGCGGAAGCGAACCAGGCATTTCTCGACACGCTGCGCCGTCACACGATCGAGGACCTCGTCGCGCGTCGCCGCGCCCCGCTGCTACGCCTCACGGGTAAGCCACGTCAGTCGTAGTCGAAGATGGTCTGGATCTCGGGATCGAACGCACCCGCGACGACCTCTCCGGGATCAAACACCGCGTCGTAGATCGCACAGCGCATCGGATCCACCCGAACATCGCAATGATCGGCGTAGGCCCGAACCTGCTCCAGGTCGAGCACCGTGTCTTCGCGAGCCGCCAATGCATCCGAGGCGAACGCGTTCGCATAGAGGTCGGGATCGGCGGGGACCTCGTTGCGATGGCAAAAGCGGCAGTTGGAGCCACCATCTTCGAAGCGCACCTGCGTGAAGACAGCAGCGGTGTCGAGCGCATCGGGGTCGAGCGGGAATTCCAGCTCGCCCTTGATCGTTGTGGTGGGGCCAACGAACTCGGCGAACTCGACGAGCGTCGCCCCGTGCCCCGTGGTCGCAAACGAGAGGATCAAGCCGTCGAAAAACACGAACAGCCGCGGGTTGGCATCGCCCCGGGCCGGCTGCGCACTGAAGGGGCTCGAGGAGGCCAACAGCGAGAGCGGCCGTGCAAAGGACTCGAGCACACAGGGGACATCCACAGGACCGGGCAACGCCTGGATGTGAGCCACCGCTTCGTCGATCGACTGTGGCGACCCGGTGTGCCCGCGCGGCGTCGGACACCGGAGCTCCGGCTCGGGCGTCCCCAGGTCGGGACTGGGCTCAGACGTCTCGCCGGCCTCGGAGTCCCCCTCCGTAGCCGAATTCGTCGGATCGACCATGGCATCGGGCTGCGACTCACCAGGGCCGCACGCCAGCATCATGCACACGAACGCAACGATTGCATCTTGGCGGCGCGAGACACTCATACCAGCATCTAGTATACCGCTTTTATGACGGCGCAACGAGTTCGACACTCCGCGATCACCTCGGAGGCGATCTCCGATGTCGTCGACACGTTCTATGGCCGGGTGCGTCACGATTCGATGCTCGGACCTATCTTCGCCCGACACGTGGCCGATTGGGCACCGCATTTGTTGCGCATGAACGCTTTCTGGCGAAGCGTGTTGTTGCGTACCGGAGAGTTCCAGCGCAGCGAACGCGGCTCCCCGCCGACCCTTCATGCCGCGGTGGGCGGGCTGGGTGCTGACCACTTTGCGCGGTGGCTGACACTCTTTTCAGCTGTCCTCGGGGAGACGCTGGAACCGGGTCCGGCGGAGACTTGGGCCGAGCGAGCGAAGTCGATTGGAGCGTCGTTGTTGCAGCATGTGCGAACCGCGGACGCCGCCGGCCCCACTCGGCTCGAGATTGTCTCGAGCTAGCCGCCCGCCCTTGGTCCGGGGCGATGAAACCGCACGAACTTGGGCTCAGCCGTCCCGAAACGCTGCGAGCAACACCGCTGCAGCTTCGTCTGGCGTTCGAGCACCCGAGCGGACCTCGGGCTCGAGCGCGACGAGCTTGGCTCGGACCGCCGGGTCGCGATGCACGGCGTCGCGAAGGCCGTCTTCGAGCGCGCGCCACATCCACCGGACACCTTGCTCGCGCCGCCGGTCTTCCCAGAACCCTGCGGCGCCCAGCGTCTTTCGGAAGGACTCCGCGCGGGCCCAAATCGCGTCCACACCCTCGCCGGTCAGCGCGGAGCAGGTCATTGCCGCGGGGGTCCATACCGGGATCTTGGGAGGGATGAGGTGCAGCGCGTTGGCGTGTTGCTGGCACGTTCGGCGCGCGGCGACCGTGCCCTCGCCGTCGGACTTGGTCACCACCAGCAGGTCCGCCAGCTCGAGAATGCCGCGTTTGATGCCCTGCAGCTCGTCGCCCGACCCCGGCAGGACGAGCACGACAAACATGTCGACCATCCCCGCGACCATCACCTCAGACTGTCCAACGCCGACCGTCTCCACGAGTACGACGTCGTAGCCAGCCGCCTCGCAGATTGTCATCGTCTCGCGCGTCCGCCTCGCGACGCCGCCGAGCGTGCCTCCCGAGGGACTCGGACGGATGAACGCGTCGGGGTCGCGAGCGAGCTCGGTCATGCGGGTCTTGTCCCCGAGAATGCTTCCCCCGGTCCGACCCGAGCTGGGGTCGACCGCCAGCACCGCGACCCGGTGACCCCCCGCGGTGAGCTGTCGGCCGAACGTCTCGATGAGCGTGCTCTTGCCGACCCCTGGCGACCCGGTGATCCCGATCCGGATCGAGTCGCCCGCATGGGGGGCGAGGACTTCGAGGAGCGCGTTCGCGTCGGTGCGGTCCTCGGGGCGCGTGCTCTCCACCAACGTGATGGCCCGCCCCATCATCGCCCGCTTCCCAGCCCGCACTCCCGCGGCCAGCTCCTGCGGCGAGGGGCGCTTCATGCCAGGTTCGCCTGAAGCTTGTCGAGCATCTCCGAGGCCGCCTCCGTCAGGACCGTGCCCGGCGGGTAGACGGCCGCGACTCCCATCTCGATCAGCTTGGGCTGGTCTTGAGGCGGGATGACTCCTCCCACGACGATGAGAATGTCCCCGCGTTCCTCGGCCTGTAGTGCGGCCTGAAGCGCCGGAACCAACGTCAGGTGTCCCGCGGCGAGCGAGCTCACCCCGATCACGTGCACGTCGTTTTCGACGGCCTGCCGCGCAGTCTCCTGCGGTGTCTGGAACAGCGGACCGATGTCGACATCGAAGCCAACGTCGGCAAATCCCGTCGCGATGACCTTGGCGCCCCGGTCATGTCCGTCCTGGCCCATCTTGGCGACGAGGATCCGGGGACGACGGCCATGGTCCGCCTCGAATGCTTCGACCTTCTCGGTCACCCGAGCCACGGCCTCGGGGGGCAGCTCCGCGCGATACACCCCTGAGATTGCCTCGGATCGCGGCTCATAGCGACCCCACTTGGACTCCAGGGCCGCCGACATCTCGCCGACCGTCGCCTTCGCGCGCGCCGCTTCGACGCACAACGCCAGCAGGTTCTCGGCCGGGTTTTCGGCAGCCGCGGTCAGCCGGGCCAGCACCCCGTCGACCTCCGATTGGCTTCGTTCGGCCTTGAGCGTCGCAAGCCGCTTCAGCTGCGCATCCCGGACGGCGGAGTTGTCGATCTCGAGCACGTCCACGTCGGGCGAACTCGAAGCGACGAACTTGTTCACACCCACCAACGCTTGGCGGCCGCTGTCGATGCGTGCCTGGGTCCGCGCCGCGCCTTCCTCGATGCGTCGCTTGGGCAGGCCGGCTTCGATCGCCTTCGCCATACCGCCCATCGACTCGATCTCCTCCATGTGGGCCCACGCCCGGTCTGCCAGCGCCTGGGTCAGCCACTCGACGTAGTAGCTCCCGCCCCACGGGTCGATCGCCCGGGTCAGCCCTGCTTCGCGTTGCAGGAAGATCTGCGTGTTTCGGGCGATGCGGGCGCTGAAGTCGGTCGGCAACGCCAGCGCCTCGTCGAACGAGTTGGTGTGCAGCGACTGCGTGTGACCGGTCGTTGCCGCGAGCGCCTCGACACACGTGCGTGCGACGTTGTTGTAGGGGTCCTGTGCCGCGAGACTCCAGCCCGACGTCTGGCAGTGGGTGCGGAGCATTGTGCTCTTGGCCTTCTTCGCCCCTACGCTTCGCATGAGCTTTGCCCACAGAATGCGAGCCGCACGGAGCTTGGCCACCTCCATGAACGTGTTCATGCCGATGCCGAAGAAGAACGAAATGCGAGGCGCAAACGCGTCGACGTCGAGGCCAGCGGCCATGCCCGAGCGCACGTACTCGAGACCATCGGCCAGCGTGTATGCCAGCTCGATGTCGGCCGTCGCTCCGGCCTCCTGCATGTGATAGCCCGAGACGCTGATCGAGTTGAATCGGGGCATGTTCTGCGCCGTGTAGGCGAAGATGTCCCCGATGATCCGCATCGACGGCGTCGGCGGATAGATGAACGTGTTGCGGACCATGAACTCCTTGAGGATGTCGTTCTGGATGGTCCCCGAGAGCTGTTCTGGCGCAACGCCCTGCTCTTCGGCCGCGACGATGTACAGCGCGAGGATCGGCAACACCGCGCCGTTCATCGTCATCGACACGCTGATCCGGTCGAGCGGAATGCCCGAGAAGAGCAACCGCATGTCGAGAATCGAATCGACGGCAACACCCGCCATGCCGACATCGCCCAACACCCTCGGGTGGTCGGAGTCGTAGCCGCGGTGGGTCGCGAGATCGAAGGCGATCGAGAGCCCCTTCTGACCAGCCTCCAGGTTGCGTCGATAAAACGCGTTGCTCGCCTCCGCGGTGGAGAACCCAGCGTACTGCCGGATCGTCCACGGCCGCTGCAGATACATCGTGGGGTACGGACCGCGCAGGTACGGTGCGAACCCAGGCTTGGAGTCTACGGTCGGGGACGATGCGCGATGCTCCGGGCCGTAGTGTTGTTGCACATCGATGCCCTCCGGGGTCGAGGACGACGCCCCTTCGCCCTTCGGCTGGGGTGTCTCGGCGATCAAGTCCTCGAAGGACAGAGAAGCAAAGGTCTGGTCGTGGCTCATCGTCCCACCTCCAAAGCGTCGTGAAGCGTTGCGAGGGTCTCCGGCAGGTTCATCCGCAGGTGCAAGAATCCATCGGGTGCGAGGTCGTCGCGCGGCGCGGAGGCGACCCACACCGACGTTGCGCCTGCGCGTCGCAAAGCATCGAGCACCGAGGCTCCCTCGGAGGCAAGGCGGTCATCGGATGCCACCAAGACGGCGAGCGAGGGGACGACGTCGTCGGTCGTGGTCAGGACCTCGGTCGCAAATCCACCGACTTGCACGACGTTGCGCGCGAAGTCGAGGCGTGCCCGATGCTCTCGGAGCGCGCCCAAGACGTACAGCTGGGCGCGAGGACGATGTCCCGACGACGCCTGCTCGCGTTCGGCAGCAGCCCGCAGTGCCTCAAACGGCTCCGCCAAACGGGCCGCGGGCATCGGTGGCACGGTGAAGCTCGCGGCGGCGGATGGAAGCTTCGCGTCCGTCTCCTGCGGGTCGGTCCCCAGTGGTGGCGCCGCTTCTTCCACCTGCGGGAAGATCGAAACGCCGGTCAGCGCGAGCCGACCCGTTGCAAGTGCATCGCCGCGGGCTCGAGCGCACCCGGCCACGTCCGCCTGGACCCGGCCGGACGACAGCCCCGCTGCCATGCCACCTTGGGCCTCGACCGACTGTACCCACGCCCAGGCCCGTTCGGCGATCCCTCGGGTGAGGGTCTCGACGTACCCACTGCCCGCCGCGGGATCGTTGACGTCGGCGAGGTGGGACTCCTCGCGGAGCATGTGCGCGGTGGTCAGCGCCCAACGACGCGCATCGTCGTCGCCGGTCCCGACCGCCTCGGAGAATGGCTGGGCCGCGATTTCGTCGGCCCCTCCCGCCGCCGCCGCGAAGACCTCGGACGTGGTGCGCAGCATGTTCACGCGGGCATCGTGACGGGTTCGGTCGCGCCACGATGTACGTGCAGCGATGAAGGCCGGTGCGCTCGTTCCCCACCGGGCCGCGACCCGCTCCGCCAACCAACGCAGCGCCCGAAACTTCGCGATCGACACGAACACGTCACTGTCGGACGTGGCTCTCAGGACGGTCCGAGACCACAGTGCCTCCGGCGAAGCGCCGCCTTTGCCCAGCGTGCGCGTCATGTCGATCAGCGTGGCGATCGTCGCGCCGACCTCCACGGACGGCGATGCACCCGCGTCGTGATACGGAACCCCTGAGGCCATCAACACCCGCAGCTGCGGGGCCTCGACAGCGGCGCGCGCGACGACCCGGCCGGCCTGAGCGATGCCTTCGCCCAGGTCCACGCCCAGCCCCGCGTACTCCGCCAGCGCGCCCATCGGGTCGCAGAGGACACCTCCGCGAAGCGACTCGGGCTCCGCCGACTCCAGCAACAGCGACAACGCGCTCACCCCGTTGGCGCCCGCGTCGACCCACAGTGCCGTCCCCTCCGCCGCCTCGAGCAGAGCGTTGGCGTGTTCCCGTTCGAGCAGCGCAACACCGGCGCCGTCCGCAGCCGCTCGGGCCCTCAGCGGGGCGGCGAGACGGACCCAGGCCGCGTCCAAGCCGAAGACACGATCGGCCGCGATCGCGGACGCGGCGATGTCGGCGCGCTGGTGTCGGTACTCCTGCGCGACCCTCCAAGCCGCGGTCGCCATGCGGCCTCCGCCGACCCGCTCTCCCGCGTCGTACAAAGGTGCGGTCCTCAAGCCCCCCTGCCCGGTCACATCGACCTGGGCCGAAAGCTTGGACAGCGGCGTGGTCTCTTCGACCTTCTCCTGCCATTGCTCGAGGCTCACCGCCTCGAACTCTTCGAACGTCACGGACTCGCTCACAGCACCCGCATCATACGGTGGCCCCCTCACCTCCGGACTCGGCCGCCGTGAGGCACAACGCACGTTCATCGCCCGCAACGCGCAGCGAGGTCCGGCGGCTCCAGAGGCCCGTCCTGGGCTCAATCCGGGGGCGGCGAGGCTGTTGTCGTCCCCCCACCGCTCGTGCCGGTCCCGGTGGAGCCCGACCCGCTCGAGCTTGAGCCAGACCCGCTCGAGCCCGAAGAGGACGAGCTTCCGGAGCCGCTCGACGTCTCCCCCGTCGTTGACTCCGACCCAGTCCCGCCACCGGAGGAGGTGGTGGTGGTGGTGGCGTCGGTGTCGGTGCCGTCGAACACGCCGGTGCTGTAGTCCACGGTGTCCACTGCCCCGTACGCCGGCTGCGCGCTCGCGACACAGCCCGCAAGCAGACCCACGGACAGCGCTGCGCCCCGCCGCAGCGCAGACAGAGCCCTGCAGTGGGGACAGGCGTCTCCGACCGCCTTTGGTCGGTCACACGCACGGCAAGCTTTCAATCGCATACCTCGATAGTGCCCGGCGCCAGAGAAACGATCACGCCCCGGCCCCACGCGAGCGGGGAGCGGTCTCGCTCAGGACACTTCGGAGCGAGCGCGAACGCGATGGCTCTCGATGTGCTTGGAGTAGAACTCCCACGTCTTGCGCCGTGCACGCTCGAATGTGCAGCTCTCGGCGTACGTTCGCGACTGCGTCGACATCCGCTCGAGACGCTCCTCGTCCCCAACGAGGCGGATCACCGCATCGGCCCAGCGTCGCTGCTGGCCGGCGGGGAGCACGATGCCGGTCTCGTTGTGGTGCACGATCTCCGAGGGGCCGCCCACGTCGGAGACCAACGCTGGGGTCCCGCAGGCCATCGACTCCAGCACCACGTTGCCGAACGTGTCGGTGGTGGACGGGAACATCATCATGTCCGAAGACGCGTACGCGGCTGCAAGCGCATCGCCCTTGAGGTAGCCGGTGAATGCGACGGGATAGCCCTCGAGCTCTTCCTTCATCTTCTCGAGGTAGGGGCCCTCGCCGACGATGCCCAGCTCGACATCCAGGCCATGGTCATCGACCAGGTGCTTGAAGAGCTTGGCCAGGAACGGCAGGTTTTTCTCGAGGGAGACGCGACCGACGTAGACCAGCGTGTTCTTGCCCGTGAGGCCGTGCTCGGACCAGAACGACGTCTTGGCCAGGGCGGGTGTGAAACGCTGGGAGTCGACCCCGCGTGGCACGATGGTGACCTTGCCGGACTGGATTCCGTTGCCTGCCATGACCTCACGCGTGGCATAGGTGGGCGCCAGGACCTCGCCCATCTGGTTGTAGAACCACGCCGTGTATGCCTGCACCATGCGACCGATCGTGCGGTCGCCGATGATGCGGAACGCGTACTCGGGCACGTTGGTGTGATACTGCCCGATGACCGGCGTATCGAGGATGCGCGCGGCCATCATGCCGACCAACCCAACCGGGCCCGGGGTGGTCGCCACGATCAGATCGATCTCGTTCTCGTCCATCCACCGGACCGTCTCCAGCGTGCTGGGCCAGCCGAGCTGGTAGCTCTCGTAGCCCAGGATCGGGAAGCTGGCGATGGTGGGGAGCCGGACGATTCCATGCTCGTCCACCGATGGCTCGAACCCGTCGGGCTTGGCGCCACACAGGAACACCTCTTTGCCGTCGGCCCGCATCTCCTGCACCAACCGGCGCAGGTTGATGCTCAGGCCATCGACGTTGTCGAGGGTGTCGCACAAGATGGCGACCTTCTGGCCCTGCCCCAGCGGCTTGGGCAGCTCGAGACTCTCGTACAACCCGCGGGCACGTCGTCGCTCGCCGTAGAAGAAACGAATGCCGAAGTAGTACGGCATGTTGAGCAGCGCGAGCCGGATCAGCGTGGGCAGCTCGTCGATCAGCGGCTCGAGGTCGACCTTCTCGACGGCCTCCTTCATGGAGTCGGTCGAGGATCGGAACGCCCGCAGCAGGGCGGTCTGGACCAACGAGTAGATCTCGTCGTGGGTCTCGGGCTTGTGGCCTTCAGCCATCAGCCGCTTGAAGTCCGGGAACGAGTCCATCTCTGCCAGCGTCTCCATCGCGGCGGGGATGAGCCGCTGGAGCGCCGGGGGGAGGTCTGCGGGGTCGTCGGGCAGGTCCTGGTTTTGGATGATGTCGACCAGCTTGTGGAAGACGCCCGGCTTGTTGGTGTCCTTCTGGACGTTGCTGTGCCGGAAGTACTGGATGGTGCCGATCGCGGCGGTGTGCGCGTAGCTCTTGCAGGTCTTCTCGAAGCCGTCGACCCGCATGTCGCTGCTCTCGATCGCCTTGCGCAACGCGTCGAAGGTCGGGTCCCCCTCAAACTCCACGAAGCTTCGAGCCATGGTGTGGCCCGAGTGGTCGTCGGACCCTGCCGTGGTTTTCCAGCGGCGACCGGGGGCGACGGGGATGTCGAACTCGTTGCTCCACTGCTCGAGGACGGACTGATCGACCTTGTCGAGGACCTCCCGCATGAAACGCTCGTGCCCGGAGTCCTTCTGCCCGTTGATCACCTCGACGGTCTCGAACAGCAGGAAGGACTTCTTGAGCAGCTCGGGCGTGAGTCGCTGGTTGACGGGCGAGAACGGGTGCGCGAGCGAGTGGAGAATGTTCTCGGCGCGGATGTAGTCGACCAGCTCGTAGATGTTGTAGCGGAGGCGCTGCAACTCCTCGTGCTGGGCCTCGGTGATGCCGTAGCAGAGCACGTGGACGATGCAGCCGTTCTCGGGGAATCGGGCCGAGACCTCTTCGGAGATGAAGACGTGGTCGCCGTGATGCGCGATCTCGAGGCAACCGTCGATGGCGTCATGGTCGGTGATGGTCACCAGACTCATCCCGCGATCCATCATGGTCTTGTAGAGGTCTTCGGGCTCCGTGTAGCACTCCTCGACCTCGAGCGAGTTGAGGACGAACAGCTTGAATCGACCCGCGTACTTGCTGTGGACGTGGAGGTCGATCTTCTGCGTGGGGCGGACGATGGTCATAGGGTCCTCGGTTGACGCGCCAACTCCGCGTCTCCGGGGGCGGGACGGGACGTTGCTGTCAGGAACGGTTGTCGCCCCCGAGCGCCCGGTGGTTGCATGGTTTGGGCCTTCTCACAAAGAGAGGGGCCCACGCTCATGCATCCGGCGGCTCAGAACCGCTCGCATCGGCCCGCGAGCGGTGTCGGCGCCCGAATTCGAGCCCCAAGTGCAGCAGGATCGGCAACACGACCACCGAAGCCACCAACGCCAGCGTCATCCCCAACACCGCAGCCCAAGCCATCGACTCCAACCCTCGATGGTTTGCGAACAGGATCCCGGAGAAGCCCAGGACTGTCGTCAGCGTGGTGACGAAGATCGCTCCGCCAGCCTCGCGAAGCACGCGCCCCATGTTGCTCTGCCCGGTGCGTTCGACCTCTTCACGGTGTCGCTCGACCAAGTGGAGCGCATCGTCCTGTCCCATGCCCAGCAGCAGCGGCAGCACGATGATGTTGAAGAAGTTCAGCTTCCAGTCGAGTCCCAAGAACACGGCGGCGAGCCACATCAGCGAGAAACCGACTGTGACCGCCACGCCCAGCGCACCCCATACGTTTCGCAGGAGCACCAAGGCGGTCAGCAGCATCACCGCGACCGACACGGCCATGACGCGCGGCCCATCGGCGTCGATGGCGTCGAAGATCTCAGGAATGACGAAGAAGTCCGCCGCAAGGTCGACTTCGCCCTCGCTGGACGTCATCGACCCGTACGCAGCGTAGATGCCCCGGCTGTTGACGATGTTCGCCTTGGAGCCCTTCGTCGCCACGATCACAAAACGCGCGACGTCGCCCTGCGTGTCTTCGAACTGGCCCGTGACCCACCCTGGAAGCGCTTCGATGCGCACCGGGGCACTGACCGAGAGATACGGATACCACTCGTCGACCTGCGCTTTGGTCGTGGCCGAGAGGCTCGCGCGTTTGCCATCGATCCGGGCTCGGATGTCGGCGATCACCTTGAGCTTCTCGGCCTGCTGGCGCGGTACGAACGCATGCACCGACCAGACCTTCGCCAGCCGGCGCTGCATCTCGAGTAATCGAGGGCGGTCGTAGGTTCCCAGCAACGCCGCCGTATCCGACGACATCACCGCCTCGGCGACGGCGAGGGTCTCGAGGGCGACAAAGACCGGGTCCTCGAGGTCCTTGTCCTTGCCTCCCCAACCGTCATCGTCCCAATCCTCATCCCAATCCTCATCATCCGCCCCTTCGTCGTCCCAGTCATCGCCTTCGTCGAGCTCGGCGATGTTGCTGTCGAGCGTCGCGGGCGGCTCGGGCATCGCACGGGTCGGCGGTGCTTCGGGATCGAAGGTCTCGACCTCTTCGGGCGTCATCGCGACCAACGCATCGAGCTGGCGTTGCACCTCGAGGGCCTGGTTTGCGGTGTCGACGAGCACCACCGCAGGATCGACGGTCTGAGCCCTGCCCACGGCGTCGCGGTAGCCGGCACGCGGGGGGCCGGTGGGCTTGGGACGGACCGGGCCCAGCTTTTTGAGGTCGTGCTGGTACTCCAAGCCACCGAGGTTCACCGCGGCCCAGCCCGCGACGACCGTGCCGCTCACTGCGAAGAGCAAGGACACGACGGACAGCACTCGCCCCCAACCGCCCAGGCCTCCGTTGTCCGGGGTGGGCGCGGGCGGCCGCCACGGTCGGATGCGGTCGAACGCGATACTCAGTGCGGGCATCAGGAACACCGAGCCCAACAGCGACAGCACCACACCGACCGCGGCCACCTGTCCAAACTGCGCGAAGCCTTGGAAGTCGGCGATCGACAGGGCTGCGAACGCCAACGCCGTGCTGACAGCCCCTGCCGCAGTCGTCTTACCGCTGGTCGCCAGACACAGCGCGAGTGCGTCCTGCGAGGACAGGCCGCGCCCCCGCTCCTGACGGAGCCGTGCGAGCACGTGGATGCCGAAGTCGATGCCCAGCCCGAGCAAGACAGCAAAGATGAACGCGGAGACGATGTTGAGGACGCCGAACGCGAGCCAGCCAAACGCCAGCGCTCCCACGACCGACGCGAGCAGGGGAATCATGACCAGCGCGACCGCGCGCGGGCTTCGGAAGTACACGCCGAGGGTGAGCAACAACCCGAGCAACGCGGCCACCGATCCACCGCGCACTTCGTCCTGCACCGACTTGAGTCGCTTCTGATGCTGGACGTAGCTGCCGTTGAGCTCGATCGCCATCTCGTGATGGAAGCCGTGCGGGTCGAGTTCATCCACGATGCCCTGCACGTCCGCGGTGAGCCCCTCAGCGAACTCGAGGTCGGTGGCAGCACGCACCGGTCGCATCTTCACGACCATGACCCGGCCCTCGTCAGCCTCCATGTACTCCTGCGAGGCCTCGGAGACCCCGTACCGCTCTCGCATCTCGTCGGGGTCGAAGCCCAACGCCTCGGCGTCATCTTCGCCGCCGGTCTCGGCCGCCTTCTCCGCCTTCTCCTTGTCGGTGGAGAAGTCGCCAAAGGCTTCCTTGCGCACCTCTTCGCGGATCTTCGCGATGACGCGTCGCCGGAGGTCCAGGAGATCAGCCAGGCTGGCGTACAGCAGCGCGTGGTCGTCGAAGTACTTGAGGTCACGCCGAAAGACGACGTAGCGGAGGTCCTCACGACCGCGAAGACGTTCGACGACCGCATCCCCAAACGCGACGTTTGCCTCGCGGGAGGGCGAGCGAATCGTGACGTAGAGGTCCGATTGCTGGCCCGCTCGCTCCTGAAGCCGGTCCAGCCGTACCACGCTGGGAAACGTGGACGGGAGGAGCCGACGCAGCTCCTGATCGATGCGCAGTTGAGTGGCGGCAAGTGTGCTGAGCACCGCGAACACCAACCCGACGAACAACACGACACGAAAGCGTCGGTGAATGAACGCCGACAATCGCTGCGCCCACGCCGGTGCGTCCTGTTCGACCGCCATCTAGACCTTGGGTAGCACGAGGCCGCACGACGCGCCTAGCCACACGACACACCCTGCGAGGTGCGTCACGGGACGCGTTGCTGACACGGAGGGTTCAGCTTGCCGCGCGAAGCGGAAGCACGCGAGCAACCTTGCGGTCGGTCTGGCGGTCGGGTGCGGCGAAGTCGGTGCGACCGCTCATTCGGCCGTACAGCTCGAACAACCGATAGAAGTGACCGTCCATCGTGCCGATGTCCTGGGTCGCGGCTTCGCAACCGCGAGCGAGTTGCGACCGATCCCGAGCCAGAAGACGGAGGATTGCCTCGGAGCAGTCCGAGCTGTCACCGGAGCGGTACCGGGCGCTGTAGTCGGGACCCGCGAGAGCCGCCGCGCCGCCGCGGTCGGGAACGATGACGGGGACGCCTGAGCAGACAGCTTCCGCGACGACGAGGCCGTAGGTCTCGGCGGCGGAGCCGTGCAGGAATGCGTCGGAGCTGGCCAAGGCGCGAGAGACAAAGTCTCGCTCAGAGACATAGCCGTGCAGGTGCACGCCTGGGGTCTTGTTGGCCTTGTGTGCGTAGTACTTCTGCAGAGCGCCGCGGCCGAAGATCACCAAGCCCATCGGGCGATGGCGCGAAGCTTTCGCGAAGCCGTCGATGAACGTGGCGACGCGCTTCTCCGGGTCGAGACGGCTGATCGCGATGATGAGCTTGCCGTGCTCCGGCACACCGCACTTGGCCAGGAGCTCACGACGAAGGTTCTCGTCGCGGTGGCCGGGGGAGAAGCGCTGCTTGTCGATGCCGAAGTCGACGACAGAGGTCCGCTCGATGCCGAACTGGCGAAGACGGCGGGCAAGCCAGCCGCCGCTGACGACCGTGGTGTCGTAGGCGTCGCTGAGCGTGCGGATCTTCTTCCACATCGGCGCGCACATGCGGTCGACGCGGTCAAAGCCCAGGTGGCGGCCAAAGAACGTCTGAGCCCACACGGCGACCGGATCGGTGTGAAACACGAACGACTTCTTCGCCCGACCGTGATAGCTGGCGACGTACTTGCCGCCGTTCCACGGGGACGATCCCTCAATGACATCCGCGTCCTCGCGCTCGAGGACCTCGTGGACCTTGCGCTCGTCGTTGAAGAGGCCGTATCGGCTGTCGAACGGGGATCGCGGGGTCTTCACCCATACGATGCGTCCGCCTTCGATCTCTTCCTCGCTGTCCTCGGTGCCCGGCGCCACCACCACGCACTCGACCCCAGCCGCGCGAGCCGCTGCGAACTTGTGGTGGATGTACGTACGGACCCCTCCGCCTTGCTTGGAGTAGGATTCGGCAACGTCGACGATCTTCATGAGCGGAAGCTTTCGGAAGGGAGAGGAGAAGTGGGGGACCCGGGTCCGCCGGCGCTGGCGAAGGGCTCGCAGGAGGCGGTGCGAAGCGAAGCGGTTGTTCGGGGGCGGGGTCGGGGTCGGGGTCACACGATCGTGCCGTGCGAAAAACCTGGAGTGGAGAACGCTTGCTCAGTCGAGCAAACAGCGCAGCGCGGTGCTGGGTCTCGCGGGGGTAGTCGCCGACCAACCCCATCCGGTTGCATCGGATCCGGCCTGGATCCCCGAAGATCAGCGAAAAAGTGGTGACTCTTCGCACGAAATCAGGGCGCGCCCGGAGCGATCGTGGCGCGGCGTGAGCTGACCACCAACTTTTGACCCGGCCGGGACCCGCGCCCCGGTGCGCTCCCGTTCAGCCCGCCTCGAGGCCAGCGACCAGGCCGGCAAGGACAGCCCCCGCAGATGCGTCGATGCGAAGGTCCGCATGCGGGTCTCCTCGGGTCACGCCCAGGTTCACGATCGCCACCGGGATCCCACGCGCCTCAGCTCGCCGCACGAAGCGATAGCCGGAGAAGACCGTCAGCGAAGATCCCACCACCAGCAGCGCGTCGGCCGCATCGACGATGGCGTAGGCAGCTCCCACGGTCACCCGCGGAACCGCGCCGCCGAAGAAGACGACGCTCGGCTTGAGCGGACCACCGCAGCGCAGGCAAGGCGCCACATCGAACCCCTGTACCGCCTCGGCACCCAGGTCCACGTCTCCGTCCGGCGCGACTCCGAGCACGTGCGCTTCGAAGCTCGGGTTTCGCTCCACCATTCGCGCGTGGACCGACGCCCTGGCCTCCTCCGCGCCGCAGGCCAAACACGACACCTCATGTAGAGACCCGTGAAGTTCGAGCGCCGTGGAGCCGGCGGCGTGATGCAGACCGTCCACGTTTTGCGTGATCAATCCCGTGACGACCCCGAGGTCCTGCAACTGGCGGAGCGCCCGATGGCCGGCGTTGGGCACCGCCGCCGCGAAACGTGGCCAGCCTCGTGTTGCCCGGGCCCAGTAGCGTCGACGCGTTGCCGGACTCTGCGCAAACTCCCGGTGCTGAATCGGGTTGCGCGGTTGGTTCCGCGTCTTCGGTCCACGGTAGTCGGGGATGCCCGAGTCAGTGCTGATCCCCGCGCCCGTCAGCGTCGCGAACCGACGCCCGCGAAGAAGTGCGACCAGTTGGGCGAGCTGGACGTCGTGCTCCGGCACAGGTCGAGGCTACCGCGACTGAGCCACGACGCCCGCGCTTGCCCTCGGAACCGGTGTCAGTGCTGCGACATACAGACGTAGCAGCCACGTGGCTTGTCGCACGCAGCCGTCGTGGACTTCGTGCAGACACCCAACGGCGCGTCTCCGGTCTTACAGACCTGCCCCGCATCCTCGCAGACATCCACCGGGTTGGACGGAGAGCCGGGCTTTCCGGGATCAGGCTGGGGGCAGCCGGTCGCGAACAGTGAGAGCACGACGAGCACAGTTCGCATGAACACGAGCCTAGCAGACGCCCGGGACAAGCACGTTCGCTACTCGTCCTCGACCACCAAACAAGAAAACTCGATCTCGACGATCTCGGACACCCGGTCGTCGGGGTCGTCGGCCTCGGGCATGAGCACCGCTCTTGCTGTGCCTTCCACCACGTCGCCGGCCTGCGTTCCCACCCTCGCGAATGTGACCTCACCACCCGAGGGCAAGGTCGCTCGAATGCCGCTTCCGTCAGCCTGAGGCCACGCCGCGATGAAACCCGGGCCGTCCGAGAAAGACGCCGCATGGGTTCCCACGCCCGTCTCATCTCGCCAAGTCACCCCCAAGCTCAGCCCGGTCGCGAGGTCGGAGCCTTCGCAGGAGTACTGCACCGTTTCACCAAACTCGAAGCGTCGGTAGCTGGCAGAGACGTCGAGGTCGGCCTCGGTGCCGTCCACGAAGACGAACGTGCCGCGAATCGAATCAACCACAGCACCCATCCCGCCACCGACCGCGGGATCCTCCGGTGAGCCCGTCTCCGTCTCACCGGCTCCGGTCTCCGCCGCGTCGCCATCCCCCTGGTCCGCGCAGCCGGGCGCCATGAGAAGCACCCACAGCGCGAACCGGCGAGGCAGGGAAGGTACGAGATGACAACGAGGCGACGGAGCAGACATCGCGGGTAGGTGGCCAGCACCTCCCTCGATTCGTGACTCCGGATGCAGCTTCTCGACGCCCCTTGCGTGCCCCTGTGGTGGAGCGTCAGCCTTCGCGAGGCTTGACCGCGATGTATGGGTTCGGGAAGTGCACGCCTGCGCCGCTGTACCCCTGCTCTGCCGCGGCACGCAGCGTGAGGTGGGGGTCGAGCAGATGCGGTCGGGCCAATGCGCACAGGTCCGCCCGCCCGCTCACGACGATCGTGTTGATCTGGTCCCATCCCTGGATTGCGCCGACGGCCATGGTCGCGATGCCGGTCTTGTGGCGGATCAGGTCGGAGAATGGCGTCTGGTACATCCGGCCATACTCGGGCGCAGCGTCGGAGACCGTCTGGCCGGTAGAGACATCAATGAGGTCGCAGCCGTGGTGCTTGAGCATCTGCGCCAAAGCGACCGCGTCGTCTTCGGTGAGTCCACCCGGCGCCCAATCGGTGGCGGAGATCCGAACCGTCAGCGGCTTGTGCTCGGGCCAGACTTCGCGCATGGCATCGAAGACCTCCAGCGGGTAGCGCATCCGAGCTTCGATGCTGCCGCCGTAGCCATCCGTGCGCTGGTTGGTCAGCGGCGAGATGAAAGTGGACAGCAGGTAGCCGTGGGCCATGTGCAGCTCGACCAGGTCGAACCCAGCCTCCTCCGCTCGGCGTGTCGCCGCCACGAAGTCCGCCTTGACGCGACCCATGTCGGCCTCGTCCATCGCCTTGGGCGTTTGGTTTGTCTCGCGGTAGGGCAACGCCGAGGCCGCCAATACGGGCCAGTTGCCGTCTGCCAGCGGCTGGTCCATGCCTTCCCACAGCAGGCGCGTCGACCCTTTGCGCCCGGCGTGGCCGAGTTGCACGCCGATCTTTCCCGCGCTTTGGCGGTGCACGAAGTCGGTCATGCGCTTCCAGCCCGCGGTGTGTCCGTCGGTGTACAGGCCCGTGCAACCAGGTGTAATGCGGGCGTCCGCCGAGACGTTGGTCATCTCGGTCATGATCAAGCCAGCGCCACCAACGGCTCGGCTTCCCAAGTGCATCAGATGCCAGTCGTCCGGCATGCCGTCCTTCGCCATGTACTGGCACATCGGCGAGACCACGACCCGGTTGGGAACGATGACATCCCGTAGGGAGAACGGGGTGAACATGGGCGGGGGCGGGGGCTCCGTGGTCACGCCCGCCTGCTTCGCGAACCACGTATCCACGTTCTCGATGAACGCAGGGTCGCGCAACTTGAGGTTGCCGTGGGTGACCCGCTTGCTGCGGCTCATCATGCTGACCGTCAGCTGCAAGGGGTGGTCGTTGCGGTAGCGCCGGATGTTCTCGAACCACCGCCGACTCGTGGTCGCCGTCTTCTGCAGCTTGGCCGCATCGACCCAGCGAACCTCTTGATACGCGCGCAGTGCAGCGGGCACGTCGTCCCCGTGCTCGATCACCGCCTGCGACAGGAGGATCGCATCCTCCATCGCGAGCTTGGTCCCCGAGCCGATGGAGAAGTGGGCGGTGTGAGCCGCATCCCCGATGAGGACCACGTTGCCGCTGTGCCATGTCGCGTTTCGGACTCGGCGGAAGTTGATCCACGACGAGCGATTGGTCATCAAGCCGTGGCCCTCAAGGTCCTCCTCGAACAAGTCCTCGCACCACTTGACCGACGCCTCCACACTCATCTCCCCCAGTCCGGCGCCGTCGAACGCCTCCTGGTCACACTCGACGATGAACGTGCTCGTCTCGTGGTCGAACGGGTACGCATGGACCTGGAACAGGCCGTGCGGGGTGTCGCGAATGAAGAACTTGAACGCGTCGAAGACTTTGCGGGTGCCCAGCCAGATGAACTTGGCCGTTCCGACCTCGATGTCGGGCTTGAACTGGTCGGCCATCGCGGTGCGCGTCTTGGAGTTGATGCCATCGGCGGCGACGATCAAGTCCGCATCCTCGAACACATCAATGCCCTCAACCTCGACCTCGAAGTGCATGTGCACGCCCAGTTCGCCGCACCGGTCCTGGAGGATCTGCAGCAGCCGGCGTCGCGCAATGCCGGAGAACCCGTGTCCCGACGAGCGAATCGTCTCGCCGCCAAACCCGGTATCGATCGAGTCCCAGTGCACGAACTCCTCCCGGATGCGTCGCGCCGTTTCCTCGTCGGCTTCGAGGAAGTTGCCCAACGTCTCGTCCGAGAAGACCACGCCCCAGCCGAACGTTTCCCCGGCCCGGTTCCGCTCCAACACATGCACGTCGTGTTGGGGCTGCTGCTTCTTGAGCAGAAGCGCGAAGTACAACCCGCCAGGACCACCACCGATGACGCCGATCTTCATGAACCCCAGGAGTCTACGGAGCCCCAGGCTTTGCGGTCCGTGATCTGAGGCGGTGAGAACCTTCACGGGGTATGCTCCGCGCCGCATGGCTCGACAAGACCGGTGGTTGATCGTCGCGTTCGGGCTCTCCGGCGCAGCGGCCCTGGGCTACGAGTTGCTGTGGACGCAGCTTCTCTCGCTTGCGCTGGGGCACGAGACCCTGGGCATGCTCGGCGTGCTCGCGGGGTTCTTCGGCGGAATGGCGGCCGGAGCAGCCGTGCTCCATCCCCGGGTCCGAGCCGCGAAGAATCCGGCCGCGCTATTTGTGCGGCTGGAGCTGGTCGCGGCCGGCTATGCCCTGCTCTCCCCATGGCTCCTGCACGCCTTGGCGACCGCGATCCCCCCCATGCTCGGCCCCGTTGCCGGGGACAACGACTCTCCCTTGGCGCTCGGGGTGGCACTGGCCGTGTCCGCTCTCACCCTCTTGCCCGCAACCTTTTGCATGGGCGCCACCCTCCCCGCGCTCGTCGAAGCCCGACGACGGGCCTTTGCCGACGAACCGGAAGGCCGCGGTGTGGGACGCCTGTACGCCGCCAACGCCTTGGGTGCCACCGGCGGCGTCCTGTTCACCGTCTACATCTTGCTTCCACAACTCGGGACCGCAGTGGGTGCGGGCGTGCTCGCTGCGATGGGCGGGCTCAGTGCCTTCGTCGCCCACCGCTGGGCGGCCGGACGCGCGCTCGAGCCCCGAGGAGAGGAAGACACCCCTGCGGTCGATGCATCGGCCGACCCGGATCCCGAGGTCGCCCGGGAGCCGTGGCTGCTGCTCGTCGTGCTCGGCGGAACCGGGGTCTGCGGCGTGGGTCTCGAGGTGGTCGGGGTCCAGGTTCTCTCGCAGACCCTCGAGAACACGATCTACACCTTCGCCCACACGCTCAGCGTCTACCTTCTGGGGACCTCGATTGGAGCGTTCGTCTACGCTCGTCTGGTGCGGCCCGCGACGACCGGCCGACCCGCGACGGTCCTGGCAGGACTGCTCGTGGCGCAAGCGATCAGTGTCCTCGTCGCGTCGTTCGCCCTCTCGGCCGCGCCCGGCCTCATGGAGACTCTGGCGCCGCAGGACGCGTCCTGGACGGTCCACCTTCGTGCCGAGTTGCTCCTCGCCGCGCTGGTGTTCGGTCCTCCAACGCTCGTCATGGGCGCCACGTTCAGCCACACCGTGGGGCTGCTCGCCCCGGGGGGCATCGGCCGCGCCTACGCGATCAACACGCTCGGCGGCGCCGCGGCCCCGTTGCTGTTCGCGCTGTGGGTCGTCCCGACACAGGGCTACCGAGACGCGCTGTTCTTCGTCTTGTACGGGTACCTGTTCGTCTTCGGCGTGTTCACCTGGTACCGCCGGTTCACCGCCAAGCAGCAGCTCATCGCCATCGTCGGCGTCGTCGCGCTCACCTTCACCGCCCCGGCAGACCTCGTCCTGGCCAGCCCTGACGACGGATGGACCGTCCTCGAGCAAGAGGAGACGATGATGGGGCTCGTCATCGTCAGCGAACAGAAAGACGCGCAAAGCGGAACGTCTCTGCGACGGCTCCAAGTCGGTCAGGAGTTTCGGATGGGCGGCGCGCGTGCGTTCGGGGAGCGGCGCATGGGGCACATCCCGCTGCTGCTTCACCCCCACCCCACCCGCGCGTTGTTCCTCGGGGTGGGAACCGGTGCCACCCTCGGCGCGACCACGAGTCACGACACCTTGATGCGGGTCGACGGCGTGGAGCTCGTTCCATCGGTCTTGGACCAGCTGCACTACTTCGAAGACATCAACGGTGGTGTGGCCACGGCCGAAAACGTCCACCTGCACGCCGCCGATGCACGTCGATTCGTCGCCGCGTCGACCGACCGCTACGACGTGGTCGTCGCAGACCTCTTCCACCCCGGTCGCAACGGCGCGGGTGGTCTATACGCCCGTGAACACTTCGAAACGGTGCGAGACCACCTCGCCCCCGGCGGGCTCTTCGCGCAGTGGCTTCCGCTGTACCAAATGGACATGGAGACCCTGAAGGTCGTGGTTCGGACCTTCACCGACGTCTTCGACCCCGCCCAGGCCTGGCTGGGCATCTACAACGTCGACACGCCCGCGGTCGCGCTGATCGGGGGCACCGATGCTCAGGCACTGCAACTCGACCCGGCTCGAATCGCGACGGCGGTGGCTGCACCCATCTACGCCGAAGTGTTGATGCAAGAACCGCGAGACCTGCTCGGCGCAGCACTCATGGACCGCGATGGCCTCGTCGCGTTCGCGGGAGACGGACCCCGCAACACCGACTTGCACCCACGCGTGATGCTCCAGGCTCCGCAGGTCGCCTACGAGGGCAACCGAGGCCGCGGGTGGACGAACCTCTCGGCGATGCTTCAACAACGCACCACCTTGGTCCTCGCTCCGGGAACACCTCCCCCGTGGCCGGCAGACGCTCAGCGGTTCGCGCTGGCCATCGACGCTCACCTCCGCGCTGAGGCCATCCGTGGCGCCACCAACGACCCCAGCGACCTCGGGAAGATTCCGCAGAGTGCCGTTGAGCACTACCTCGAAGCCTACGAGGCTGCGCCCGAGTTTGCCTCGGCGCGGGGCATGCTCTACCTGACAGCCGCCCGCGCACCGCAACACATGCGCACGATCTTCGAACGCATGCTCGCGCGGACACCCGACGAACAGCGCGTCTACCAGGCCTACCTTCAAGCGCTCGCGACCGCCCAGGACAAACCGGAGTTCGACCGCGTGCGCGCCGTGGCACAAGAAAAGTTCGGCCCCCCGCCGGGGCCTTGAGCTCGGGCCGGCGCTTCCAAGCGCAACGCCGTGTCGGTGCGGTCCACTTTGTGAAACACTCGTCGCCCGGGCGTGTCGCCGCACGCTCAGCCGCTATCACGATGCGCGAACGTGACTCCCAGCTCGATCGCCTTGCCACGTGGCTCCCGTGGATTCTGACCGGCTTGGGGCTGGCGTTGTTCGTCTCGATCCGCCTGCAGCTGTTCGAAGACGAAGTCCCCAATCCCGACATCTCCGGCATCCTCTACAACGCGGACGGTCTCCTGCGCGGAGAACTCCCCTACGTACACAACGCGGAGCTCAAGCCCCTTGGGGCCTTCTACGTGGTCGCAGGCGCCTTCAAGCTGTTCGGGCGAGACCTCGACACGGTGCAATGGGCCTTCTCGGCGTGGCTCATCCTCGGACTCCCCGCCCTCGCGCTCGCGCTCCCCCCCCATGCTTCGCGGGTGGACAAGGCACTGTCCATGGGGGTCTACCTGTACTACGCAGGCATGTTCACCTACAACTACACAGCATGGATGATGCCCGTGTATGTGTGGGGTTTTGCGGGGGTGGTCCGTAGCCTTCGTGCCCGAAGCTGGCGATGGGCACTGCTCGGTGGAATCGCATCCGCCGTGGCCTTTGGGTTCATGCAGCGCAGCGGGGTTCTCGGGGTCGTGGCGCTGATCCTGTGGGGACTCGATGCGCGGCGCGGCTCCCCGCAATGGACCGTCCTCGGCGGCTGGATTGCGGGCGCCGTGGTCGGGGCTGGGGTGATGGCCGCCCCCTACCTCGCGGTGGGCCAACTCGGCGTGTTGCTGGAACATCTGCTGCCCTGGTCCGTCATCTCGTCGTACACCGGAAGCGCGTCGGGGGGATTTTTTGCAGGTCTCCTGCACGTCCCGGGCCTGCTCGCCACAACGTTCGCGGGCGCCCTGGTCCTCAGCGTCGTCGGCCTTGCACTGTCCAGGCGCACGCAGGACCGGACCGCTGCACCCGCGGCGCTCTTCGTCGTGGTGTCGATCATCGGCACCGGACTCGGCGGCGGCCGCTTCTACCTCCACTACATGCCGCAGGTCCTCCCGGCATTGGCGGTGCTGATCGGCGCTTTGGGGCTCGGCAGATGCATCGCGGACACCAACGAGGACCCTCGCTGGCGCACCGGACTTCTTGCGGTCGTCGGGCTGATGCTGTGCGGGTCGGTGTTCACGGTCGCGACCGGCGACCCGCACCGCTACGAGTCTCGGGCACGTCGCTTGGACAACGGCAAGAGCGCGGCCCAAGCGGCCGGAGCCCACATCAGGGCCCGCACGGACCCCAGCGATACAATCTACGGTTGGGGGTGGACGTCTTGGAGAGTCTACTTCTGGGCGCAGCGGCGCGCCCCCGGCCGCTACTACAAGGCACTGGGTCGCGTGACCACCTTCAACACCAACACCGCCTTCGACCCCGGCGATGACATCGTGTTCTCGCCCGGGCCCCACAGCGACGCCTTCATCGCGGACTTCGACGCCCATCCGCCGGAATACTTCGTGCTCAGTCCGTCGTTCACCCAGACGTTCGGCGCACACTCCGAACCGCTGGAGGCCTTCGAGGCGCTCAGCATGCGGCTGCAGCGAGACTACCGACCTGAGGCGGAGTTCGGCGACCTGCTGCTGCTGCGCCGCCAGTAGGCCGACGAAGTGTCACTCCCGGGAGAACGGGTTCTTCAGGGCTGGATTGGTGCGGTCCTCGGCCGGCGCCCGCGGACGCGGCGTGGGCTGGGCGGCCGCCACGGGCGGTGGCTTCGCCGACGAGGCCGGTTCGCGCGCGGACTCAGGCGTAGGCTCAGGCGCCGGCTTGGGCCGACGAGGCCGGTTCGGTCTGCTCTTGCGAGCCACCCGCGAAGGCGTCGACGCCGGGGTCTGTGGCTGGACCGCAAACTTGGGCTTCGCCCGCTCGACCACGGGAAGGTTCGCGTGCAACGACGGCACGTCCACGGCGGGCGCGTTGAGGCGGGGAACCCGAACCTCAATGGAGCGCGCCGCGGCTTGCCGGCCCGGGCTTGCGGCCGCGACCAGACCGAACAACGCCCCAACCGCGACAGTCGCCCCCGCCACTGTTCGCCATCCGATCGAACGTGTCTTCGATCCGCTCGCGTCCGGAGTCCCGAGCTTCGCGTGCGTGGGGCCCCGCGTGCGGCTCCGTTTCCGGGTCCGGCGATCGAATGCCTCGCGAACCTGTGTGATGTCAGCCGGTCTGTGCTCGGGGTCCTTGTGTAGACATCGATGCACCATCTCGCAGACCGCATCGGGCACCTGCGGCGAGGCGAGTCCGCGGAGCGCGGGGGGGTCGACGTATACGTGCTGGTACAGGAGTTCTGCGAGCCCGCCTTGGACCGGTGGCTGTCCTGCGATCATCTCGTACAGAACACAGCCGAGGCTGTAGAGGTCGCTTCGCGCATCGATGACCCCGCCGCCGATCTGCTCGGGGCTCATCGTCGCCGGTGTACCGAACACCTCGCCCATCGCCCGCAAGTGCGCGCTGGACTCTTCGGGAGACCCATCGAACCGTCCCTCGATCGGCCGCGGGGCCCGAGCCAGACCGAAGTCGAGCACCTTGATCCGGTCACTTTTCTCGGTGATGAAGAGATTCGCGGGCTTGAGGTCGCGGTGGATGATGCCTTCCTTGTGCGCAGCCTCGACGCCCTCGAGAATCTGCACTGCCCAGACCCGAGCGCGGCCCCACGACAACCGGCCATCGCCGAGCACGTCCCGCAACGGGCGACCCTGCAGAAGCTCCATGACGATGAACGGGGTGCCGCCCTGCGCATGGCCAAAATCGGTGACTGCAATCACGTTGGGATGGTCGAGGCTCGACAGTGTCTTGGCCTCGCGCAGCATGCGGACAGCGGCCTCGTCGTCGAACGATCCCGTCCTTGGCGCCAGGAGCTTGATGGCGAACGACTTTCCGATGATCGTGTGCCGCGCTTCCCAGACCCAACCCGACGAGCCTCGTCCCAGCGGCGCGACCAGCTCATAGCGGTCCGCGAGCACCATCCCGGGGCGCGGATCGAGCGTCGCACCGTACGTGCTCAGCACCTCGATGTCCGACAGCTCGCCCGTGGGGGGCAGCGTGTCCATCGCGCTCTCGTCCACTGTTTGTTCCAACGCGATCAAACCCGCAGATGTTGCATAGCAGTGCAAACCCGCTTCCGCACGGGCGGGCGCCGAGGCCGCGTTTTCCGCGATTCCGCCCTGACGGGGCACCCGACGCCTTCTGCAGACACCGCCGCGACTACTCCACGGGCGTCGTCATCGTGACGAACTCCTCCGCGGAGCTCGGGTGGATACCGATCGTCGCATCAAACTGCTTCTTGGTGGCCCCGGCTTTGATCGCAACCGCGAAGCCCTGAACGATCTCCGCCGCGTCGGGGCCAACCATGTGCAGACCCAGCACCCGGTCGGTCTCACGCTCCACGACGAGCTTCATCATGGTCTTGCTGTCGCGACCGGGGAGAACGAATTTCATCGGGCGGAACTTCGAACGGTAGACATCGATCGGCCCCGTCTCCAAGTCCCGGGCCTGTCCTTCGGTGAGCCCAACTGTGCCGACCGGGGGTTGCGAGAATACTGCGGTGGGCACCGCGCCGTGATCGACCGGCGTCGGGTTGTTGTGGAACTCCGTCTCCACAAACGCCCGTCCGTCTGCGATGGCCACGGGCGTCAGCGTCATCCGCGTGGTCACATCGCCGACCGCCCAGATCCCCGGCGTGCTCGTCTTGGACCACTCGTCCACGATGATCGCCCCGGCGGCGTTGGTCTTCACGCCCGCTTCCTCCAGTCCCAAGTTCTTGCTGTGCGGATGTCGCCCGGTCGCAAACAAGACCTGGTCCACCTGCAGGTGTTCGCCGCGATCGAGACGAAGGTCCAGACCATCGGCCGACTTTTCGATCGCGTTGACCCGCGTCCCGCAGCGAACGTCCACGCCCTCCTTGCCCATCTCTTCGAACAGCGTGCTGCGCACGTCGTGGTCGAAGCCTCGCAGCACGGTGTCTCCGCGGAGGATGACCGTGACCTCCGAGCCGGCACCGTTCCAGATCCCGGCAAACTCCACGCCGATGTAACCGCCGCCGACGATCGCCACCCGCTTGGGAACCTCCTTGAGGTCCAGCGCCTCGTTCGACGTGATCGCATGCTCGATGCCCGGGACCTCGGGCAACGTTGGCCAACCGCCCGTTGCCACGAGGATGCGTTCGGTGGTGAACGTGCGTCCCTCGACCTCCACCGTGTGGGGATCGACGATGACTCCACGCCCCTCATGGGTCTCCACGTTGCCGTTCGCAAGGAGCCGCTTGTAGATGCCCTCGAGCCGATCGAGTTCTTTGTCCTTGGACTCGATCATACGGCCCCAGTCGAGGCTCGCCTCGCCGATGTCCCAGCCGTACCCAGCCGCGTCGGCCAACTCGGTCCGCAGATGCGACGCGTAGACCAACAGTTTCTTGGGGACGCAGCCCCGGAGCACGCACGTGCCGCCGATGCGCCGCTCCTCGCAGATCGCCACCCGGGCTCCGTAGGCTCCCGCCCGTCGGCTCGCCGCCACGCCGCCCGAGCCAGCACCAATCGTGAAGAGGTCGAAGTCGTACTTGGCCATCTGCGCGGCCACGCTACCGGCCCCGCCGTGACGAGACAAGCACTCCACACGACCCCGCGCTCGGGGCACGACGCGGGGCTCTCACCCGCCAAGGGGCCGGACCTGCAACCGCCTGCATCGTCTCGACGGCGCTCGGGGCGGCTGTCTCCCCCACGACGCCGAGGCGTGCTCGCGCTAGGGCTCCCGCTCAAAGTAGATTTTCAGAGGGCCTTGCAGGACCCAGAGCCCGCCCGCCTTCGAGCCCACTGGCGGAAGGTCAAACTGCACGCCAGGCATGTTGTCCCCTTTGGCGAAGAACGTGCCATCGCCCTTGCTGTGAACGACGGACTTCGGCTGTCCGACGGGGTCGATGGACAGCACGCCCTCCCGCTGCTCGACGGCGATGCGCTCGAAACTCGAGATCGCGGCGTCGGGCAATCCCATGGCCTTTAGCTTCGCGCGGCCCTCGTCGCCCAGGAGATAGCGTCCCGCAACCTTCGCCCCCAACCCGGGCTCCATGGGAACGGGCTCGAACTCCTCAACGGGCGGAGCCTTCTCTCCAACCGCCAGGCGCATCGCAGCCCGCCCTGCGTCGCCGGCCGGCGACCCGGTGTTGCTCCACGCGACGATCACGATGTCGTCGTCGACCAACCGCCGGTACTCCGTCACAAACCCGTCGATGCCACCACTGTGTGTGATGACGTTGTGCCCGCCGTACGGCTTGACGACCCACCCATACGCATAGTCGTTCTTCTCAGTCGTGTAGAGCATCGCCTTTGAGGACTCGGTCAGGATGCTCGTCCCCTCGAGGGCTTGGTGCCACGTCCACAGGTCACGCGCCGTCGAACGCACCCCTCCGGCCGCAAAGGGCACGGACATGTGGATCTTGCCTGCGTCGACGATGGTCTCCGAGGGCGTGCGCTCGTAGGCACCTGCCCGGTTCGACAAACCGGTGTGGTCCCCGAATGCCGTACGGGTCATGCCTGCTGGGACGAAGAGTTCCTGGTCCAGGTACTCCCCATACGACATGCCGGATGCGGCCTCGACGATCGCCCCCAACACGATGTAGCCCGAGTTCGAATACCGAAACTCGGCGCCCGGCTCGAAGTCGAGTGGCTTCTCCCAGAACAGTTCGAGCATCTGCTCAACCGAGTGGGGCAGCGCCCTGGTCTCCATGATTTCGGGGTCCGAGGTGTAGCTCCACACCCCGGAGGTATGGGTCAGCAGCTGATGAATGGTGACCTCCGCCCCGGGCATCGGAAACGCGGGGAGGTGGGCCCGCACGGTGTCGGTCACCTCGAGCTTGCCCTGCTCCTGCAGCTTGAGAATCGCGGCCGCCGTGAACTGTTTGGTGACTGACCCTGTACGGAAGCTGGTGTCGATGTCCGGGGGCGCTCCTGCGCCCTGTTCCGCAAACCCGAACCCTCGTCCGTAGACCACATCGTCGCCCCGGGTCACCAGCACAAACCCGTTGAATCGGAACGCGGGGCCCCAATGCTCGCCGAACGCCTCCAGATACGCGTCGAGCCCCTCGGCGATGCGGTCATTCTCCGCAGCGTTCGGGTCGGGCGCTGGCGCGGGAGCCCCCGCCGCGACCGAGACACCAGAAGCCCCGGGGGCTTCGGACGCCAGCTTGGGCGCACACGCGAGCAGAGCCAGTGAGCAGAGGCCCACGGGGAGGACGGTGCGCACACGCGACGCCATCGATTCGCCCCCGCGGGGTCCAAGCCTCGCCATGTGCCCGGAAGGACTCGACGTCTCGCTGCGGGGGTCGAAGAGGCGTTGCACTCGCCCTTGTATCCCGTCCCGCAAAAATGGGTTGGTTCGGTCCACGGTTTTCCGCTCGGACACGAAGCCCCTACCGCTCGGCCGGCAGTGCCCGCTCCCGGAAGAACAGAAACAACGGAAGGGCGCATGCGATCGCGACGAGCCACGCGAGGACCCCCAGCGAGACGAGCAACACGGGCGACATCCGAAGCCTTCGGCCTTCCGATGCCATCAGCACGTAGAAGCTGAGCACGACGACGAGAAGGTCGACTCCCAGCGAACTCGTCAGGGGCGTCTCCCAGATCTGGGAGAAGAAGGAACCCAGATCGTCCATCTGCAGGTTGAAGAACCACGTCCCCGCCGCCCCCGCGACCGCAAGAGCGAGGTAGAGGATTTGGGGCACTGCCGACGACCGCATGGTGCGGGCATCATAGGTTCGAGGACGTCGGGGGCCAAGACTCGAGCTCGGCGCGCACGACCGTGAGCACCTCATCGTGTGCGTACCCCTGAGCCCCACTCGCTTCGAAAGCCGACACTGCCCGAAGCAGCGAGGCTCGAACCAACGCCGGGTCGGCCCCAGACGCGGCCAAGGCCAGGCCGAGTTGATGATGCGCGTCGCCGAGCCCCCCGGCATCGGAGCCCTCGGCAACCGTCAGGAGTTCGACGGCCCGACGCGCGTCACGAACCGCCCCCTCCGGGTCCGCATCCGACTGCACACGCCTGGCCTCGGACAGCGCGGTCCAGGCTTCGCCCAGCGAATCCGTCTCATGGGGCGTGGTCTCGAGGGAGGCCACCGCCGCATGCAGGAGCGGGATGGCCTGCTCGGGGCGTCCAGCGGCGGTCAGCGCCAACCCGCGACGAATCCGGAGCCGCGCGGTCGCGGGGTGCTGGTCCCCCCTTCGCTCCACGAGGACCCCAACCGCTTCGGATGCGGCTTTGGCCGACGCCTCGAAGGCCTCCCGCTTGTACTCGAGAATTGCTTGGACCTCGAGCAGGCGCCCGGTCACATACGCCTGGGGCGCGAGGCCGTGTCGTGCTGCTTGCAACGCCTCGTCGAGGACGGACTGTGCGTTCCCGATCGCACCGCGGGAGAGGTGCAGGCTACTGACCGCCACCGCGCAGGTGAGCGTCGCCGTGTGCTCCAACCCGACTGCCTCTCGCAGCAGGGTGTAGGCCTCTTGGAACGCCCGCAGTGTGTCGCCGGTTTTCGAGAACTCGGACAACGCAGCCGCCCGGTTGTAGGCCAGACTCGCTCGCTCGGGACCCCGATCGGTCAGGGCCATTGCCTCACCGTAGGTCTTCGCGGCGAGGTCGGGATTCCCGGTCGCGAGTTCGAGATTGCCTCGGACGTTGAGGAACGGCAGGTGCTCCCTCCGCGGCCACCCTCCCCGTTCGAGCGCCGCCCCGGCGTGATGCAACCAGACCTCGGACTCCTCGAACGCGCCACTGCGCATCTCGAGGTCCGCATGGTGGGTGGCCATCGCGCTCGCCCACTGGGGCTGCTCGGCCGACAACGCTGCGAGGTATCCACGCTCCGCGGCCTTCAGAGCGGCCTCAGGCTCCACGTTCGCACACGACACCGCCCACTGGTGTGTCGCGGCGAACTCCGACTCCCCCCACCGAGCGGACATCGTGCGCGTGGCGTCTCGCTGGGCGTCGGCCGCCACCGCACACGACGCAGCCTCATCACCCAGCCGCAGAAGGACCCGGGAACGCAGCACGGCCGCCCGAACGTCGTCGTGCCAGTCCCTCGGTCTCCCTGTGGGCGTGGAACCGTCGGCGCACGAGGCTGGGGCGGCCAGGCGCTCGAGCGCCGCCACGCCAGCCTCGTCGGCGGGTCGCTCGCCCAGCACCGCAATCGTCGCGGCGAACTCCGCCGCCAGCTCGCGCAGGCACGTCGCCCCAGCCGTCTCCTGCGGCCGCCCACAGACCTCGACCCGAGCCTCCTTCCACGCATCGACGAAGTCCCCGCCGATGGCGTTGATCGTATCGAGAGCGACCGTCGTCTCGCCCTCCGCGGGGAGCAACGATGCGTTCCACCTCGGTGGAACGAGCTCGGCGCAGCCGTCCACGGCGGCCGGCCCAGCTGCAGCGCCGACGACCAGTGTGCCGAGCAGAGGAAGCGCAGGCACAACCCACCACCGGGCGCCCGAGTCCATCGCGTCCCGGAGATCACCAAGGTCCGCAAACCGATCCTTGGGTTGCGGTGCGAGTCCACGCCGGAGCACGCGGGCGAGCGAACGCGGCGTCCCCACGGGGAGCACCGGCGCTCCGCGAAGCTTGTCTTGCAGCAGCTGCTCTGCGGTCACGCCGTGGTGCGGAAGACGACCGGCGACGATCTCGAACAGGGTCACACAGTACGCGTATTGATCCGAACGCGGCTCCGCGGCGCCGTGTAGCTGTTCCGGGGCGGCGTACCCGAGGGTCCCAACAACCTCGCCGGTCGTCGCGGAAAACCGGCGAGCCAGCCCCAGATCCGCGATCCGGGGCTCGCCCCGCCGATCGAGCAGAACGTTGGCAGGCTTGAAATCGCGGTGCACCAACCCCGCATCGTGGATCGCGGAGAGCCCCTCCCCAGCCTGCCGCATCAGGCGTTGCAAACGTGGGGTCCAGCCAGGCCGCCTTCGCAGGGACGAAGCGAGTGTGTCCCCCTCCACGTAGGCCATTGCCAAGAACACGGCGTCCTCGTGCCGCCCAACATCGAACACCCGGACCACGTGCCGATGCTCAACACTCGCGAGCGCCCGGGCCTCATCGAGCGAGTCCGACTCCGAGCCCAACGCTGGCACGACTTTCAGCGCAACACGCCGACGAAGCTCGGCATCGAACGCGAGGAACACCTCGCCCTGAGCCCCCCGGCCAAGACTGCGTTGCACGACGTAGCGGCCGATCTTGACGTCCGACGTTGCGTCTCCGAAGAGCCCGCTCATCACCGAGGCCCGAGCGACACGGGTCCCAAGCGTCGTGTGCTGCGGGTCCGCCATCCTCGACGTCGAGGCTACCAGGATGCGGTAGCATCAGGCGTTGGACGATGACCGTCAGCTGCTGCAGCGGTGGGGTGCCGGCGACGCGGATGCCGGGAAGGCCTTCGTGGAACGCTACTTCAAAGACGTGTTCGGGTTTGTCCGCAGCAAGGTCGCCTCTGGCGCCGAAGACCTCACGCAGCAGGTCTTTGCTGCATGTGTCGCGCACCCCGAACGCTACCGTGCCGAGGGGACACCTCGCGCCTTCGTCCTAGGCATCGCTCGGCGCGTGCTGTGGAAGTACTTTCGCTCCGAACGGCGGCGCACAGGAGCCCTCGCCCACAACCCCAAGGTCCACGCCTCGGGCCCGCATTCTCCCTCCTCGGTCGTGGGTGCCCGCGACGAGGTCCGACTCCTGCAGCGCGCGCTTCAGAGTTTGCCGCTCGATCAGCAGATCTTGATCGAACTGCAGTTCTGGCAGGGCCTCACGATGCGCGACATTGCCGAAGTCATGGAGATCCCGGTTGGGACCGTGAAGTCCCGGCTGGGTCGCGCCCGCGAAGCTCTGCGGGCCGCACTCGAAGCCGCCGCGTCGGAACCAGAGCTTGCCGAGAGTTCGCTCCAGGGCCTCGATCGGTGGGCATCCGAACTCCGCGCGTTACAGCAGCAGTAGCGGCGTGCGCGGCCTCACTCACTTTCGCCGATCCAAATCTGCGCTGCGGGTACGGGCCGGACATGAGCATCCGCTTTCCCCCCCGACCGCGCCTGGCGGTCCACCGTGTCGTCGCGCTTGTTGCGTTCCTGCTGCCCGGATGCACCGTGCTCTTCACCGACGACTACACCCACATCAAGTATCGCTTCACACGAGACCAACGGGCCCGGATCGAGGCTGGCAAGGAGCGAGCGCGTGCCCTGGCCGACGACCCCCACCGGGTCTGCCTCCACTGGAAAGCCGTTGCCGCGACGTTCGACGAAGGCAGCTCGCCGCGGCGGAGTCAGTTCGAGCAATACGCGGAGCAACGGGTGTCCGCGAACTGCAACCCGGGTGAGGCGTTGCTGCTCGATGCGCAGGCCGCCATTCGGGCTGCCAACGAGGCCCCCAACGAACGCCGGGCGCAGCTGGCCGCCCTCGAGAGTCTCGCCGCGTTTGTGCACAGCCAGCGGAAGTCGGCGAAGAGCCCCGACAACCTCACGTTGCAGGACCTGCTCACCGAGGCTCGTCCTGTCCTGACGCGGCTCTCCCTTCCCACAGCCGGGTGCGAGGACCAACTCCAGGTCACCTCCTTGATGTGGAGCCTGGGCGAAATCGATGCCGCGCTGGCCCGCTTCACCGGACCCCAGCGCGCCTGCCTCGGCGCAAAGGAGACCGCCCTGGTCGCAAACCCGCTCCGCGTGCGAGGGCAATGCGACGAGCTGCTGACGCTGATCACCGAAGTCTGGCCTCGCATCACCGACCACCACGACCAGATCCAACTGCTCGACTTGGTCATGTCCTGCTCCGATGCCTACACGATGCGCCGGAACTTCGCTTTCGTCCCTCGCGACATCCTGCTCGACTACCAGGCACTCCTGGACCGTCGCGCGGCCGACGAGGCGGAGGCGGAGTGGGCTGACCAACAAGCGAGACAGACCGAACGCTGTGAGGACAACTGCCTCACCATGTACGGCGAGACCGGCGTGTGCATGAGTTCCTGCCGTGGAGAGACGATCTGCGTTCGGAACTGCCGCTCTCTTGGCAACTCGTGCCGGAACTCGTGCGGGTTCTAGAGAGGCGTGGACTCACCCCTGCCCGGCGAGAAAATCCTCGAGGCTCGTACGGACGAGTGGGGCTTGGACGCTCTGTTCACCGAACGCCACGCTGAGCGAGCCCTCGTGGATCGTCAGGTACCAAGACACATTGCGCTCCAGGTGTTCCGCGAGCGTGTCGAGCAACGCCGGGTCGAATTGCACGACATCGATGGCCTCGGCACGATGAATCTTCCGACTCGACCAGGCCTGAATCAGCGCCGCGCGACGTTTGTGGGTGAACACCACCACCCTCTGCGAACGCTTGCTCGCGCGGTGCAAGCGGTCCGCCGAAGGGGCTCCGACATCGATCCACGTCTTCACTTCGCCGGTCGGGGTCCGGGTCCACAGCGCGGGGTCCTCGGCTTCCGCCAGCCCGCGCCCGAACTCCATCCCCGCGTCGTGTTCGACCGCCCGGGCAAGCACGCGGATCACAACACGCGAGGCGTCTTCGGAGGGGTGACGTGCCACCCGCAGCTCGAGGCTCTCGTAGACCCCAGCGTCGATGTTGGAGAGCTCGATCTGGAAGTGATGCAGGGTCGCTGAGAGTGCCATCGCGTGCTCGCGGGAGAGTCTACGCGAAGGGTCCACCCCGCGGACCGCTGTGTTCACTCGCCCAGCGCATCGACCAGGCGCCGGGCAACAGGGGTCTGATTGATCCAGAACGCCCAGGTATCCAACCCCAGGTCGAGAACCGGGTCGTCCGACGCCTCTACGCCTTCGACGCCGCGGACGTCGATCGATTCGGGGATGAGTCCGAAGCCGTCCCCCGCCCCGATGAGCAACAGGACCGAACGTGCGGACCGCAGCTCCCTCACCGTGTGTGGAACGATGCCCTGCTCGCGAAGCCGGTCGAGCGCTTGGGCGTGCAGCGTGGGTGCGGCGGCCTGTGGCAGAAACAACAGCGGGAGTTGTGAGAGCACCGACGGGTCACGTTTCACACGCCGTCGCCAACCTTTGGGCACCACCAAGCGCACCGCGGAGTGCACCACGGCTTGCGCGTGCACATCCGGAACGTTCAAAGACGGCAGGCGGTAGCCCAGCGCGAGATCGATGCGACGGGCGCGCAGCGCTTCGAGCTGCGCGGTTGCGGTCATTTCGTCGAGCTCGATCCACGCCTCGCAACCGTCTTCGCGCAGCCTTCTCACCGCTCTTGCGAGCGCATTCGCGGCAGCATGGCTGTAGCCGATGCGGAGTCGTCCGGTCTTGCCGGCCGCCACCTCCCGCGCGTGCAACACGGATTGCTCGAGCTGCGTGAACAGCTCTGTCACGCGTTGCTCAAACACCGCCCCCGCCGCGGTGAGCCGTGCGCCATGGCGGCCGCGTTCGAACAACGTCACCTCGAGCTCTCCTTCGAGTTCCCGGACCTGTCGGCTCAGCGGTGGCTGCGAGATGTGTAGCCGGTCGGCAGCCGCGCTGAAGCTGCCCTCCTGCGCAACGGCCACGAAGTAGCGCAGGTGTCGAAGCTCCATCGCCTCACCATACCCAATGGGTATCGATCCGTGCAAAACCGGTCTTTGAAGGTATCGACCAACATCCCCATAGTCCCTTCAGAACGGATGTGGACATGACTCAGCATGATCAGCGAACCCAACGAGACTTGAGAGCTGCCGCCGAACGGTTTTATCGAGCGATTGAACGAGGAGACCGTGAGGGCGTCGCCGCGATGACCTCGCCTTCGTTTCGCGTGGAAGGCTTCATCGACGGCGCGTGGCACGTGTGGGACCGAGACACCTATCTCGACCGGGTCACCCGATTTGAGGAGCTGTTCGGCGTGGTTCCCAAGGCGACCCTGCGGTCGATTCGGGGCGATGAGCAACACGCCATCGTCGACGGTTCTTTGCGGTGGGACACCGGGGGCTTCGCCGACACGCTCGTCTTCGCCCGCCGCGACGGCGGCTGGCTCCTGCAACACAAGACCTTCCGCGCCCTCGAACCCAACGCGGCGGGCGTCGACCTGTACACATCCTCCGGACCCAATGGCTACAAGGTGAGCATTGCCCTGGAGGAGTTGGGCATCGACTATGCCGCACACCCCGTCGACCTCGATGCCGGCCAGCAATTCGAGGCGCCGCTCGCCCGGCTGAATCCGAACCACAAGGTGCCCGCCATCGTCGACCGCGACACGGGGCATGTCGTCTTCGAATCGAGCGCGATCTTGCTACACCTCGCGGAGCGCTCCGGGCAACTCCTCCCCGCACACCCCGAAGCGCGCTCCGAAGCGGTGCAATGGCTCTTCTTTGTGGCCGCGAGCCTCGGCCCCATGCTGGGCCAGCGTGGTCACTTCGAGGCCATCGCCAAGGAGAGGATTCCGTACGCGATCGAGCGCTACCAGAGGGAGGCCGAGCGCCTCTACGATGTCCTCGAAACGCGGCTCGCTGACCGCGACTTCTTGCTGGGCGACTACTCCATCGTCGACATCAGCTGCTTTGGGTGGCTGTACTGCGTTCGAGCGTTCGGCTTCCGGTTCGAGCCCGGTCGGCCCGCGCTGACCCGATGGTTTCACCGCGTCCTCGACCGACCCGCAGTCCAACGCGGGCTGGCTGTACCCAAGCCGTTCGGCATGTCCCAGCCCGACGCTTGAGCCCACGCCACGGGTGTGGCCCTGGGTGCGGCTCGAACCGAGCGCACCCAGGGCCACCCGCGACGAGTGGACGCGAGACTCAGAGCGCCGAGAGCACGCGCAGGCGGTAGCCGAACCCGGGGTCCCCCGCGCGCCCGATCAGCACCTCGTGTGTGCCTCGGTCGTCCAGGTCTCCGAATGCGAGGGCGGTGATCGCCGCCTCGTCGCCGAGTCCCAACGCCTCCACCCGGACATCGCCCAGGACCGGCACGTCCTCGTCCTCCACCTCGTCCCGCTTGTACGTGTAGAGCACCGCATGACCCTCCACGGGTCCCGTGCGGCCAACGACGACCGTGCTCTTGTAGGAGAACGGGTCCCCGACGAAGATGCTCGTCGGCTCTACACCATCGGCCCACACCTCCGGGCTTTCGAGCACCTGCATCAGCATGCCCGGGGAGCCCACGTCTTCTTCGAGGATGACCCACGGCCGATCGCCGCCCGTCGTCGCGAGCACCAGCTCTCGGGTCGGCTGCCCGTCCACCCCAAGGCGCCAAGACGAGTCCGCGTCCACGATGCGCCGGCCGTCGGCCCAGCCGGGGTTTACCATCATGCTGTTTCCGAACAGATCGGCCAAAGCCAGCCGCGGACCCGTCGAGCTGTCCAGCGCGACCGCGATTTCCACCGCGCTGTCGTAGACAAAGTTCGCGACCTCGATCGCCACCGGCCGGCCCGGGCTCGCGAACGTGCCACCGTTCGTCGGAACGTGGGCACCGTTGTCCCATGCAAAGGCCCGCCAGCGCTCCCCTTGCGTCGTGTCCCAGGCCGCGACGATCTCCGAACCAGACGCCGCGGACAGGTCTCCTACCGAAAGCGCCGCGATGTCTTGGCCCTGCGCCCCAGCTTCGAGTTCCAGGACATCCCCGTTGTCCCGACCCAGCACGTACCACCCACCGGTCCCGCCAGACACGCCAACCACGAGTTCCCGTCCCTGAACCGTCGGATCCAAGTACGCCACCTCCACTCCTGTGACCCGCGCCTGCGCGCCCCAAGCCGGAGTGATGTCCGCAAGCAGCGCGAACCCATGGTCCACGTCGTCCAGCAGGTAGAGCCGGTCTCCGCTGTCGCCTCGGTGAGCCACGACGAGTTCCGGTTGGTCGTCGCCATCGTTGGTCTCGAACGCCGTCACCTCCACGACATCACCGCTCCAATCCGTCAGCGCAACCTCGTCCTCCATCGCGTTGCAGTCCGTCCCCAGCCCAAACACCACCCGGCGCACGCAGTCTTCTTCGAACATCCCGCTGCCGTGGCCGAAGTCTGGGATCTTGACCAACTCGTGGTCTGCACCGAGTTGCTGCACGTGGGCCGCATAGGCCTCCGCCCGCCTGCGACGGTGCTTGCCCTGAACTTGCGCCGCACCGCCGCACTGGTTGCTGTCTGTGAACATGTCGTTCTCACCGATGAGGTACGTGACGTCGCGACTCACATAGCGGTCCGCCACCGTCTGTTGTTGGTTCTCCGACAGCGCGCCGCTGTAGCTCGGCGCGGCTTCGAGGCCGCTCCCCCAGTCGTCGTAGTCGTCCGGCCGGGCCTCTCCCACCAGGTCGGGGCACACCAGCGGGCTCTCCCAAGCGAACACCGCGTTCCCATCTGGGACCACAAACGAGTGGTCCTCGGCCGAGACCTGACCAAACTCGAACGTCGAACGCTCCGCGTCGACATACGCATACGCGAACGGGTTCGCCGGCACGTAGCGCACACTGACGTTGGCTGGATACGTCGCGTTGTTGAGCACCGCGTACTTCTGCACCGTCTGCCCGCCCGCCGACTGGCCTACAAAGATCACCTCCTGTAGGTTCGGCATCTGATCAACCGCCTGCGCCACGAGTCCGTCCATCACCGTGAACGAACTGAGCGAGGCTCCTTGGTGTCCGTTGGACGAGAACCCACTGGGCCAGCCCCCGTCTTTCCACCATAGGATCCCCGCGAGGTCTGACTCTTCGACCTTGTTGTTCTTGATCGGGTTCGTATCGAAGAACTGCGGTGCAATCACAAACGTCGCCCCCGGGAGTTCGGGGCCGAGTGCGACCGCCGCGTCGTTCATCCGGTCGAAGTACATCTGCGCGTCCGACCCGCGACCGTGTTGAGAGATCACCAGCCGGGAGACCGCATCGAAGTCATACCGAGTCCGCCCATCCAACGTCGCCGACGCGCAGTAGGGGATTGGGAGCGTCGAGGCTGTCGCGTCATCCGAGGTTGGCGTGTAGCGATACGGGCAGAAGAAGTCCGCCCGCTCGATCGGCTCGAACTCGCCGATGCTGGTTCCACCCGTCGCAGGATCGATGGTGCCTGTGGCGCTTCGATGGTTGGGGGTGTCGTCCGTGTGATCACAGCCTGCGGCCACGGAGGTGGCCAGCAATGAGGCTGCCAGCAGGTGACGCGTGAGCTGGGGCTGGAACGAGGCGCGGGGAGAAGGGCTGGAGAGTTGTTGGCGATTCGCGAACATGACTTGCGCCGCTAGTGACGAGCCAGGCGGAACGGTTCAACGCGGGTGAAGAAAAACTTCGCTGGACCACGTCTCGGCATCTCAGGTTGAGTGCGACCGACTGCTCCAGTCGCCGGTCCGTGGCTCGGAAGGCCACTCCAATGCCGAAAGCGCCAGCTCCCCTCAACACGATGGGTCGCGGAAGGACGGCGCCGACATCGAGGGTGGGCAGCTCGGGACAGAGCGCTGGCGTGGTCGGGATGGCGCTGCAAGAGACTGCTCGAGGCCGGAGGCCTCCGCCCTCGCCTCCGGGCCGGAATCGGAGGCGCGCCGCGTTTCCCCCACGCGGTATTGCCATTTGCGGAGCGAAGCAGGCCCTGACGCGGCTCGAGGACGGTGCTACCGTTCGCCCCGATGGGGACTGTTGGCGTCAACCCACCGAGAACACCGGTGACCAAGGGCAGCAGCGGTCTCGCTGTCGCGACGGTCCCGAACATCTGCAAGATGCCCGGCCCGCCCGCGCCATTCGTTCCCGCGCCGCTTCCGAACATTGGCAAGAGCGGGGACAGCCCAAAAGGCTACACGAAGAAGGTCAAGTGTGACGGAGACCCCGTCGCCATCGCCGGCGCCACGTTCAAGTCCACAGGGGACGTTGCATCGAAAGGCACCGGCGGGGGCCTGGTCTCCTCCAACACGCACGGCCCTACGAAGTTCGTCGGGCCTGGCTCGATGGACGTGAAGTTCGAGGGCAAGGCTGTGCAGCTGCTTGGCGATCCGATGCTCAACAACTGCGGGGGTAGTGGAAGCCCGCCAAACTCGGCGACCATGATGGGCCTCGTTCAGGGCATCTCGGTGACCTACTGCTTGGGCGCTGGTGACCTGGACTGCCCGCACCCCAACATGAAGCGGTCGGATCCCAACAAGGACGAGAAGAAGCGCCGGAACCTGGAACAGGATCGGGAGAAAGAGGCCAACAAGGGGGAGCGGCTGCTTCGCCGCGCGGTGGTACTCGATGGACAGGGGAAGGCGGCGCTGGCGGGTCGGATGCTGGACAAGGCGATTGAGGCGGAGCGCCAATCAAACGCCATGGCGTTTGAACAGAAGGTTGCCGACGACACCAAAGCCAAAGAAGTCTCCGTCGACTACTCGTGCCCCGACTGTGGGATGCAGGGGGAGCTCGATTGCATCACCGAAGACGGAACCGTCAAGGAATGCAAGATGAGTGGCGCTGCCGTGTCAGCAAGCCAGATGACCAAGCACGCCTCGGCGTGTGCGGTCTTGTTCCCTGGAGCACCCGTCCACGCCGCCGTACCTGCGGGTCAGGGCGGAGCCGTCACGCCCGCCGTTGCCGCTGGCAGCGTCCAGCAACACTAGAGAGCGAACGAGGAGATCGAAATGTCCAGCTATCTGCGCACGGCCGTTGTCACGTCGAATGTATCCACCGAGTCCGCGACCGCCGTCCTGTCGACCTGGTTGGACCAGCTGTTCGAACGCTACGAGTTTGGGTTCCGCGGCATTGGCGGTGTGATGCGGCTGAAGTACACAGACGACAAGTTCAAGTACGAGGACGAGCTACCCGACCGAGATGCAGGACGCGTTGAGGCGGCCACCGAGCTAAACAAAGAGGTCCTTGAGGGTCTTCTTGCGAGGCACCAGTGGTTCTCGGTCACGGGGAGCATCGGGATGGAGGACGTGGAGCACGCGTTGGACGTCCGCCTCGCAGTCGTCCCGAGCAGGGACATCGAAGCACCGGCTGTTTGCGTTGCGCACCTCGACGAACGCCTGTATCGGGCGGTCGAGCCGGACGGCGGGTTCGATGTTGACGCGATGAAGCGGTTTCGCGATCTGATGGTGGCGCTTGGGGCTCACCCACTGGTCGAGGGTTTCCACGCTACGAACATCGAAACCTTCGGCGAAGTCGCGCCCTTCAGCGGAGAGCAGTTGAAGGCGTCTTTGGTAAATCCAACCCCGGTCGCCCAAGCGCACGGAGGAGGTCACTTCATTCACGGAATCGTGACCGGAATCCAGCGCTCCCTCATGACGCTCGAGGAGTTGGAGCCGACCTGGGGCGACGGCGAACTCTTCGAGACTGTGACCGGGTTCTGTGTGCTCAACTGCCTCGTCGAGATCGACGAGAGTCTGTTTGACGACGAGGACGGGGACGAGGACGAAACCGACTAGCGCTCGCTCAGCACGAGCGCGGCGCGGGCCCCGGACTCGGAGCCGCCCCATACCATCGCGGCGGGACCCTTGGCGTAGCCTCGGTCCCACGCGTGAATCGCTGCGATGCAGTTGAGAATCGACGTCGCCGCGCCGATGTCCCCCCACGCGCTGGTGTACGCGTGGTACGGCCGCCCCGACCGAAAGCTGGCGTAGCTCGACAGCTGAGCGGTAAGTCCTCGCCGTAGC
>JBOEGF010000011.1:315316-370467 GCA_050633305.1 Nannocystales bacterium | reverse complement strand
CATCTCGTCGGGGCGCTTGATGAAGAATTCGTCGCACTCGTGCTTCATCCGCTTGGGGTCATCGAGCGTACGGCCCTGTCCCATGCACATGAGGATCTCGTGCGCATGGGCCTCCTCGCGGTTGACGTAGTGGCAATCGTTGGTCCCCACGATGCCTACGCCACAGTCTTTGGCGAGCTGCGCGAGCAGAGGGTTGATCTTCTCCTGGTTCTCCAACCGGTTCGGCTGAAGCTCGAGGAAGTAACAACCAGGCTCGAAGATGTCCTTGTACTCCAGGACCGTTTCTCGAGCTTCGTCCATCTTGCCGGCAAGAAGCAGCCGAGAGATGTGACCCGAGACGCACGCTGAGAGTCCAATGAGGCCCTCGTTGTTCTCCTTGAGGACCTTCCGATCGATCCGCGGGTTGTAGTAGAAGCCGCGCAGGTACCCAAAGGACACCAGGCGTTGGAGGTTGGCGAAGCCCGCGTTGTTCCGAGCCAGAAGAACGATGTGGTAGTTCTTCCGGTCCTTCCGCGTCTCCATGGAGCCGTCGGAGATGTACGCTTCGCAGCCGAGGATCGGCTTGACGTCGTGGCGGCGCGCTTCCTCGTAGAACTGAACGGCCCCGAACATGTTGCCGTGGTCGGTGACCGCCACGGTGTGCATGCCTCGTTCCTTCACGGTTCTGCACAAGTCCTTTGTACGGATCGCTCCGTCGAGAAGGCTGTACTGCGAGTGCAGATGCAGGTGTGCGAAGTCGCCAGGACCGACGCTCCCCAGGCCGCCAAAGATCGAAGGATTGAGCGCGCTCATCCGGAGCTGAAACTACCGCACTCCCAGGTCCCTGCGGGCCGCCGCACAACCCCCCAGCCGCTGCATCGGAACTCCCCGTAGAGATCGCGTCGAGCGTGTGAGGCGCCATGTGCACTTCGCGCGACGACGTTCTCCCCGAGGCGATATGCTCGCCGCGCTTCATGGCCGACGCATCCGCTCCAGCCCCAAAGCGGGGCGCCTTGCGAAACCTCCACCGCAATCTGTCTTTTTGGGTCCTCGTCGCAGGCGCGCTCGGGTATTTCGCCGCGGTCACGCTCGGAGATCGTAGCTGGCCGAGCATGGCCGAGCCGCCTCCGCTGTACGAGCTGGTCCTGCTCCTCAAGGACACGTTCATCTCGGCGCTTCGACTGCTGGTCGCGCCGGTCGTGTTCTTCTCGCTGCTGGGCGGACTGCTGGGGCTGGGCGACTCCACGCGTTTGAAGAAGATCGGCGCCACCGCGATCGGCTACTACGTCCTGACGACGTTTATCGCGATCTGCATTGGGCTGTTCGTCGTCACGTTCATTCACCCCTGGGAGAACAGCGGGCTTCAGCTCTCGGTCGAGGATGTCGCGGCCGCCCAGCAAGCCTCCGGTGCTCCGGCCCCGGTGCTGATCAACCCCGGCAGCGACTCGGTCATCCGAATCCTGCACGGGATGCTGGGGACAGCCCTGTCCAACCCCTTCGGTGCGCTGGCCAACCTCAACATCCTCGCGATCGTCACCAACGCGATGCTGGCAGGCTTTGCGTTGATCCTCGTGGTTCCCAAGGACAGCCCGCTGATCACCGGCGTGCACCACGTGAACATGATCATCTCGAAGGTGCTCAGCTGGGTCCTGTTGCTCACCCCGCTGGGCATTTTCGGCATCGTGTTCGACTTCTCGCTGCGAGCCGGCGGGGAGTTGTTCACCGAACTGCTCTCATTCTCCGCCGTGGTGTTCGGCGCGACGATGTTTCACGGGCTGGTCGTGCTGCCCACCTTGGGCTGGTTCCTCGGGCGCGTGAACCCGCTGCACTTCCTGCGCTACGCCGGTGCCCCGCTGCTCGTCGCCCTGACCACCAGCTCCAGTTCCGCCGCCCTGCCCGTCACCATCGCGACGTGCGAGGAACGCTTCGGCGTCAGCAAGGGCGTCAGCGGGTTCGTCTTGCCGCTGGGCGCGACGATGAACATGGATGGCACAGCCTTGTTCGAGGGCATCGCTGCGGTGTTCCTGGCCCACATCTTCGGTATTGAGCTGACCGGCGCGTCGCTCGTCGCCGTGTTCTTGATGACGATCGTCTCTTCGGTCGGCGCCCCCGGCATGCCTTCGGGCTCGATCAGCGGCATGCAGATGGTCATGCTCGCCGTCGGCATCCCGCTGGAAGCGATCGGCATCCTGATGGTCATCGAACGGCCACTGGACACCTTCCGCACCGCCGTCAACGTCGAGGGCGACATGATCGGTGCCCTCGTCACCCAGCGCCGGCTCGACCGTCTCGAGGCAACCGGGACCTGAAGCCACCCGCGACGCCTGCTCGGCCGCGGCCACAATGCCCGCCAAGTCGATCGCCGGAGACGTTCGAGCATAGGGTTCGGCGTCACTCGCACAGCCCGCGAGGAGGACGGCCTGGGCCATCAGGGCACGGGGTTTCATACCCCGGTAGTGCCGATACCTCACAAGACGATCATGCGTGCCCACGACGGCACGCGGACGTCACTCGAGTGCGAGCAAGTGCTCGGCGGCCTCGTCGGCACCGCGCTCGAGCAGTCCCTCGACGTGCACCTGAACGGAGGCGGTCGCGTAGTTCTTGCCGCGGCTGCGCGCATACGCGGGGTCGTAGTGCATCTCCAGCACCCGCCCGACGAAACCGGGCCAGTCCTGGGCATCGGCAAGCGTCTGCCACCGACCGATCTCAGCCTGACCATAGCGCTCGGTGAGCCGTCGAAGTTTGCCCATCAGCACGTCCGGGTTCTCGCGCCACCAGCGGTATCCCGAGGACAAGAACCGAGCTCGTTCTTCGCGCTCCGCCACGATCTCGAACGTCGTGCCGCCTCGCACCGAATGCAGGACTTCCTTCGGCAGGGACACCTGACCGATCTTGGCGCTCTCGGCCTCGGTCCACACAGCCCGGCTAGGGTCGAACTTGCGCAGCGCGTCCCACAGGCGGGACTCGAACCACTTCTGAGAGACGTTCTGCCCCTCCGGCGGTTCGCCCAGCAGTGAGCCTTGGTGGTTGGCGAGGCCTTCGAGGTCGAACACCTGAGCGCCACGCTCCGCAAGAGCATGGAGGATCTTGGTCTTCCCGGTCCCGGTGTAGCCGGCCAGAACGTTGAACCGCACCTGCTTGGGCAACACCTCGAGCTGGGTGCGCACCAGACGTCGGTAGGTCTTGTAGCCCTGGGTCAACAGCGAGACCGGCCAGCCCACACGCTCTAGGATGTGGGCCAGCGACTGACTGCGTTGACCGCCACGCCAGCAGTACACCAGCGGTGCGTACGAGGCCGGCTTGTCCGCCAAGTGCACCGCGAGATGGCCGCCGATGTTCTCGGAGATGTAGGCCGCGCCCAGCCGTCGGGCCTCGAACGCGGAGACCCGCTTGTACAGAGTCCCGACCTCGGCCCGCTGCGCGTCGTCCAGCACTGGGAGGTTGACCGCCCCCGGCACGTGGTCCTCGGCGAACTCGGAGGGCGAACGCACGTCGATGACCTCGTCAAAGGCATCGGGGTTCAGCGTATCGGTGTCGATGGACTTCACGGTCTCGGGCGGCGCACCCTAGCAGGCTCGATGTCGCCGCGGACCTCGCCAGACAGCTCGGACTCCGAGCCGAGCCCGGCCGCGAGGCACCCGCGGCCCAGGGCATGGCCGACGGGAGAACTGCGCCCTCGCCGCAGCATGAGCCGGCACACCGCGACGCCGGAGAATCTCCACTGCGACAAGGCCAGCGCTCTGTTAGCTTCCGCCCGATGCAACGCACGCTCGCGCTCGTCAAACCCGATGCTTACGCCGCCGGCCATGCCGGAGCCATCCTCGCCAAGATTCAGGAGAGCGGCTTGTCCGTCGTGGGCACTCGCTCGCTCCACCTGACGCGCGCGCAGGCCGAAGGCTTCTACCACGTCCACAGTGAGCGCCCGTTCTTCGGCGACCTGTGCACCTTCATGTGCGAAGGCAAGATCCTCGCGGTCTGCCTCGAAGGCGAAGACGCGATCAAGCGCTGGCGCGACCTGATGGGACCCACCAACGCTTCCGAAGCCGGCCCCGAGACCATTCGTGGCCAGTTCGGCACCTCCATCGAGCGCAACGCCACCCACGGCTCCGACGCTGAAGACACCGCAGCTTTCGAGCTGGGCTACTTCTTCGCCGGCCTCGACCTGATCTAAGCTGCCCTCCAGGCTCTCGGACCCGGCCACCGCGTCGGTCCGAGAGTGTGAGCTGGAAACCATATGTCTGAGCTCGTTCCAATTCGGCGGCCCCGCACCGGCCTGCCGCGGACTGATGAAACCGGTCCGAATCTGCGGGGCCTGTCGTGGGGCGAGCTCGCGTCGTTCATGGAGACCACCGTCGGCGGTCCCAAGTACCGCACCGGACAGGTCTACGGGTGGATTCACCAGCAGCGCGTCACCTCGTTCGACGAGATGACGAACCTGGGGAAAGCGCAGCGCGCCAAGCTGGCCGCGGCCTCCACCATCGATGCGCTGCACGTGGACACGGTCCTACGCAGTGCCGACGGAACCCGAAAGCTCCGCATCCGGACCTCGGATGGTCACAGCCTCGAGTCGGTCCTGATCCCCAACGATGGGCGCGGGCTGACCCTGTGCATCAGCTCGATGGTCGGCTGCTCACTGACCTGCCAGTTCTGCGCAACGCAAACCCTCGGATTCCAGCGCAACCTCGCCGCGTGGGAGATCCTCGACCAAGTCTACCGTGCCCAAACGCTCCTCGCGGAGGATGCCGCCGACGCCGGGGCTCCATGGGTCGAGCGCATCACCAACGTCGTGCTCATGGGCATGGGGGAACCGCTGCACAACTTCGTGCAGGTCCGCCGGGCGATCGACCTCTTGACCCACCCCGACGGGGCCGGCATCGCCGGCCGCCGGATCACCGTCTCGACCGCGGGCCTCGTCCCGGCGATCGAACGCTTCGGCCGCGAGGGGCTGGCTGAAGAGGTCGGATTGGCGGTCTCGTTGAACGCGACGACCGATGCCGTCCGCGACGCGGTGATGCCGATCAACACCAAGTGGAATATCGACACCCTGCTCGCCACGGTTCGCGCCCTGCCAGCCAACCGGCGCCGTCGGATCACCTTCGAGTACGTGCTTCTCGATGGCGTCAACGACACCGACGACGACGCAGGACGCCTGATTGCCCTGCTGCGGGGCTTTGACGCCCATGTGAACGCGATTCCGTTCAACCCGCACGCCGGCGCGCCGTATCGACGTCCCAGCGCACAACGTGTCTCTCGCTTCGTTGAACGCTTGCGTCGCGGCGGCGTGAAGGTGCACGTTCGTACTCCGCGGGGGGACGACATCGGAGCCGCCTGCGGCCAACTTGCGCTGGACTCAGGATCGTCCGCGGTACCGACATGAACGTCCTCAGCACTCGACTGTCTCGCCTGGCTCTCACCGCCGTCCTCGCCCCCGCCTTCGCGACGCCTGCGTTTGCTGGACCGACCCCCTCCCCCAAGGCGGCCGTCTCCACGCTCATGCGGGCCGAGGCCGCGCCCGAGGAGACCGGTCCCAAGCTTCGAGCCGAGCTGCAGGCCGCCATCGATGCGACCAACGAGGACCCCGAGCTACACGCACCGCAACTGCGTAAGGTCCTCGACCGAGCCGCCGCCGCGCCGGGCGTGGTGGGGCGCGATGCCGCCCTGCAGTCGATGCGCATCGAAGGCCTCCTGTATCTCGCGCGCGCGCTGCTCGTACTCGACCAACCCGATGAGGCGACCGCCGCGCTCGACGAGGCCATTCGCGCCTCGGGAGGCAGCGTCGCGAACGTGGCTGAGTTTGGGCCAAGCCTCAGTGCGCTGTACGAGGAGCGCCGCTCAGCCCCAGAGCTCAAGCCGGTCGGTGCGATCGAAGTCTCGTGCTCCGGGGGACCGTGCCGCGTGTTCCTCGACGGGCGTGTCCTCGGAACCGGCATGGATGTCTTGTCCACCGGGATTCCGCTCGGGCCCCACGTCGTCCGCATCGAACCTCAAAACCGGACGCCACCTGAGCCGTTCGAGCAGACCTCCATCGTCCTGACCGACGACGCGCCCAAGGCTTCTTTGTCGCTCGACGTCCCACCGCCGCCGGCCGACGCCGCCGCGGGCACGACGAAGACTCCGACCACCTCGAAGAGCGGGCGGAAGTTGCCGCGGTGGGCAGGCATCCTGGGGATGACGTTGGGCGGAGCGGCCATCGCAGGCGGCGCGTTCGCGGCTGCGATCGATGGTCGATGCCCGGATCTGACCGATTCGGACCCAGCCACCGGGGAGAAGTGCCGCGACGTGCACAACTCTCTCGCCACGGGCCTCGTCGTGCTCGGAATCGGCGCAGGCACCCTCACCGGGTTCGGCATAGCGTTCGGAGTGGGCCAGGCGAAGGACAAGCGGCACGCGAAGCAGCAGAGCAATGGGACGGAGGCGTCCCTGCAGCTCACCTGGCGGTTCTGATCTGCCAGCAGCCTCCCGTGCGCAGCACCAACCGAACGGCCGCCTCGCCATCCCAGCGTGAGCGCTCGCCGTACATCCAGCCACACCGACAAATCTGGAGCAAATCCAGGAAACGCCGTTCAGAACCAACCACGGCCCCGCCGCAGCTATGTCGGCGGTGGAATCTGTGAGCTGCAAAACAGACCATACGGCGCGGAATCCGGCAGTTCAGCACGGAATCGCTGAACCCGCTTGACGGCAAGATTGCGTGTCCACTACCTTTCTTGGGCGGTTGGCCACATGACCGGCCCGCCGGAACACACCTGTAGAACAACGCTGTACAGGGTCGCACAGGAGTATATGTGCGACGCGCAGCTCGCAGACCTGCGAACTGCACGATAGCGTATCCGCCAAGTCCGGCTATGCAAGGGGCATTCATGACCACCGTTCAAGAGAGCACCTCATCCGTGGAAGGCCCGCCGGCCGGCCAGGAGCTCCAGTTCGGGTACAACCACAACTTCCGTCACCAGGGACGATTGTTCCACGTCCAGACAGAAGACTCCGGCGGACCGCACGGCCACATCCACTCGCACATTTTCTTCGCCGGGACGGTGATCGCCTCACGCAAGACGGAGTACCGGGCCCACCGCCACTCCCGAGGCCAGATTCAAGTGCTGATGCGGCACTCGCATCGTGAGATGTGCATCTCGCTCCGCGACGGCAAATACGACGAGCGCATCGCGGCACTCACGAGCCGCCCCGCGGCCGTCCGACGTCGCAGGACCAACACCGAGTTGGCTCCCGTCTGCTCCGGTCCGGCGCCAGCGGACACTCCGGAAAAGACGCCCGCCGCTCCTTTGACGCCCAGCTTCGGGACCAGCTCGAGCGGCTCCGCGGCAGGCCACCAATGCCTCTCGAGCATCGAGCGGGGCGTCGCCGGGTTTCTCGCGGCCGCGTTGGTCGACCAGGCCAACGGTACGACGCTGCGTGCCCTGGGCAGTCCCGACAACACGCGACTGGCCGTGTCGGGCAGCCAGGGGCTCCTCCAGGCGAAAATGCGGCTCCTCGAACAGCTTGACCTCGCGGGCACGCTCGAGGACATCCTGATTAGCCTGGACCACTGGTTCTGCATCCTCCGACCTGTGGATGATGCGCGCTTCCTCTGCGTTGTTCTGGACCGGACCGAGGGTAACCTCGCGATGGCTCGCCGCGTGGTCTCGACCGCCGCCGCCGAGTTCAAGCCGTGACGCCAGGCCTCTTTCGCTCCACTGATGCCTACAACCGCCAACAAGACGCCCCTCTCCTCCGGGCCGACGGACTCCGAGGATGGAGATCCTCCCGGCTGGACCGCGCTGCAAGAGCTGCCGGGCATCGAGTTCGCGTGGACCAGCGCATCGAGCCGCTACCCCGAACGCTTCTTTCACCGAGAGTCCACGCCCCAACGTCCGACAGCGGCGTCCTGGGCCCAACTACAGACATCGCTGGCTGGACGAATCGCCCAAGAGCTGGACCTCGGCCAACCGCGCGTGATGGTCACGGTTCACGACCAGCGACTCCTCGTGGTCGGCATTGCAGACGAGACCCAAACCGCCGTGGTGCTCCAAGACCCGGCCTCGGCCGGAATGGCGATTGTCCGGGTCCGTCAGTGGATCGAGCTTCAACAGGAGCCACAGACCCCCAAGGACCCATCATGACCGACAGCGATGATGGATGGCTCCGCCGATGGGTCGGCGGCCGACGTCGGGAAGAGGCGCTCGGAACAGACCCAGCCGCCTCGCCCGCAGCGCAAGGCGACGTCGTCACGCGCCTGGAGGAGGCCCTCGCGCGTAACGCCCAACTCACCGACATCAACGGACGCCAAGCCCATCGCCTGCGGCAACTGGAAGCGCTGGTGGAGGGGAGCGAGGGGCACGAGGACCCCAACCAGCTGCAGGAGCTGACAGCGGCACTACAGACCGGGGAGAGATCGCTTCGGGCCGCCCGCGCTGCCGCCGAACAGGCGTCGACTCGAGCACTCGAGCTCCAGCAGCGACTCGACGTCGTCGAACGAGACGCGGCTCAGCAACGCACCCGCGCCGACGCCGTCGAAGCCGCCCACTCGGGACTGCAAACCCAGCTCGGGCCTCTTCGAGAGCAGGCCCGCCGGGTTCGCAAGCAGCTTCAGTTCCAACAGGAACAACTCGACCAAGAGCGAACGATGCGCAAAGCGGCCGAGGCCGAGCTCGAGCGCACCGCGGCCCAAGCCGCCGAGCGTGCGAAGCGACTCGTCGCCGCCCACGCCGACCTCGCTCAAGAAAAAACCCGTTCGCGCGATTACGAGGCCGAGGTCTCCGCGCTCAGGGACCAGGGGGCATCGGATCTGGCCGCTGCCGCTGCGCAGCTCCAGCAGGCTCAAACGCTACGCAAACAAGCCCTCGAACACCTCTTTGGTCCTGCGGCGACGGAGATCGTCGACAGCCTCTTGCGTCACGCGGACTCGCGCGACGAAACACCCGGCTGATGCGCCCCCCAACGGAGCCAGCCAGCCACTTTTCTCACCACTCAATCAGCGGAGATAGACATGCAAAACGTACAAGACACTCTCAAGAAACTCGAGTCCGACATCACAGGCTTCCTGGGCGCAGCACTCGTCGACCATGAAAGCGGCATGGCACTGGGCACTGTGGGCAACGGCCTCAACCTCGAAGTGGCAGCGGCCGGCAACACCGACGTGGTCCGGGCCAAACTTCGGGTCATGGACCAGCTGGAGATCGACGGCGGAATCGAGGACATCCTCATCACGCTCACCTCCCAGCTGCACCTCATCCGACCGATCGGCAAGACCCTGTTTCTCTACCTCGCGATCGACCGAAAGCAAGGAAACCTGGGCATGGCTCGCCACATCATGGCCAACGCCGCACTCGCCATCAAAGTATGAGTGTGGGGCCAACGCCGCCCTCCGCGAGTGGGTCACACTCGACGCGGGGCGGTCGGGCCTTACAACGTCGGCCGCGGAAGGTGACCGACCGCCTGCATCGACAGGCTTCCCAGCCAGAGGTCGGCCCCGTGTGGCGTCACGCTCGTCACATCGCCAAAACCTTCGTCTGTACGAAATGAACGCAACCGAGTCCCGTCGGGGCTGTAGACCGCGAACCACACGATGGGCGGCGGAACCGGCAGCCAGGCGTGCGGCACTCGAAACATGATCTTGCGGACCCATGGCCGTGGGTAGAGGGCATCCAAGAGGCTGCTGCGCTCCTTGACCAGGGCGACCCACACCCGGCCATCCTCATCGGTCTGCACGTTGTCGGGCATCCCCGGCAGGCCTTCGACGAATCGGTCCACTTCGCCACGCTGGGGGCCGTCGATCCAAAGCCGCGTGACGCGGTAGCCGAGTGTCTCTGTGACGAGCACAGCTTGCCCGTCCGGGGTCACCGCCACACCGTTGGCGTACCGAAGGTCGCGCAGATGAACCGTCGGCTCGCCGTGCTCCGGGTGAAAGGAGATCAGGCGTCCGGTCGGGACCCCTTCGATGGCGTCGAGCGTCGACTCGGACACGCTCCATCGTGTCGAGGCCTCCGAAAACCAGATCGTGCCGTCCGGGGCGATGTCGACGTCGTCCGCGAACACCAAGGGTACGCCGTCGACCTCGGAGACGAGCGTGCTGACCGTTCCGTCGCGTTCCACCGCCACGATCCCCGCGCGGCCGTCTGCCACGATCAGGCGCCCCGCGGCATCGAACTCCATCCCCAGCGGACGACCGCCCGACAACGACGCGAAGACCTCCGGCTCCCCCTGCGGGGGTGCGAAGCGGACGATGCGTCCGTCCTCGACCCCGGTGTAGACGCGCCCTTCCCCGTCGACCGCCACATCCTCCGGACCCACGCCGAGGCCCTCGGCGTGAACCGCCACCGACACCGCGGCGGGCTCTCCAAGGTCGCCCAATGGTGGTGGGTCCCAGGCGGCCGGCTCAGCGTCGACCGGCGCGAAGAGGACGTATCCGAGACCCAGCAGAGCCACGGCCCCGCCCCCCTTCACCCACGCTCGGCCCACCCCCGAATCGTAGGGCAATTCACAGTCGCGGGGGGCTGCCCGGGGCTGCCATCGCGCAGGCCACCGGCCTCGGGTCCGCGCCGTCGTGAAGGCCGGGCTCCACACATGGGAGACTTCGCCGGACATAAGGTTGGCCCCACCACCGGTGGGGCCAAGTACGCCCGGCAGGATTCGAACCTGCGGCATCCGGCTTAGAAGGCCGGCGCTCTATCCAACTGAGCTACGGGCGCAGAAAAGTTCGAACCCGCATCGCCAGCAACAGAGGTTGAAGACGATGCGGGTTCGAGTCGGGGTGAGAGGATTCGAACCTCCGGCTTCCTGTACCCAAAACAGGCGCGCTAGCCAAACTGCGCCACACCCCGAAGCGGCCGCGAACATAGCGGAGCGGATCCGATACGTCAAAGACAAGTTGCACCTTCTTTGCCGGGGAAATCCTGATAGGCGGCGCGTTCACCCGTGGGGACATGCACACACCGAAATGAGCCCTCGGGCAGTTTTTCGTGATCCGATGCCGCTGTCGGGGCTCTAACACCTGCGACCGGGGGGGACGCGGATGACCCCTGCGACGGCAAGCAACCTTTGGGACGACGGGACACACGGGACGATGGGTAAAAAAGCGACACTTCTTCTGGGGCTCGGGGCGATGATCTTCGGCGGCTGCTACAACGGCGTGGAAGACGCAGGGGATGGAGGGATCTCTGATCGGTACGGCAAGTACTGCTACTCGAGCTACAGCTCCAGCTCCAGCTCCAGCTACAAGGCCTCCACGTCCAACGACGACGCGAAGTCGGTGAAGACCGACGACGGGTTCACCCTCACGATGAAGGCCGACCCGGCCTCGTTCTCGAATCAGCAAACGCTCGAGGTGCTCGACCAACTGCGTTTTGAAGCCGTGTCGACGGGTCAGTTCTTCATCCAGACCGCGTGCGGCGACTCCGAGCCCCAGCAGCTCGTGGAAAGCTGCAAGGACACGTGTGCCCAACAGGGTCTCGTCATGGATGACGTCGTCCTGTGTGACCCGGAGTGCAAGCAGCTGGAGGATGGAACCATCGAGTGCTCGGGTGCCCTGCCCCCTGGAGCCGAGGGCGCGCTGTCCGAACCCTGGTTCGGCGAGAAAGAGTGGGTCTTCCAGAGCGGCGAGGGCATCACGCTCGTCATGACGCCCCCGCACCTCGAAGAGGGACCCAACGGGCTCAACTGGGTCAGCGATGTCCACGTCACAGGTTTCTGCCTGTGCGCCTGTACGGCGGGCTGACCGTACGCTGGCGACTCGTCCGCACTCGCCAAGTTCATTGTTCAGCCGCCGAAGGATTCAGCGGCCCCCTTTTTCAAGGCTTCGGCCTCGCCGCGACGACTGCGGTGAGAACCCCGAAGCCTTGACCATGAGACCCTACGGGGTCAGCCACGGAGATCGACATGGGACAAGAGAGCGAGACCGCAGCCACCACGGAGGGCGCCACATCACCGCCCATCCAGACGATGCGCAGCGCCCCCGCGAGCACAACCGAAACCCTCGCTGCGACGCCGCAGGAGCTCTCGGATCTGTTCCAAGCCCCGCAAGCTCCGGCTGCTCCCCGAGCAACACCACCGAGGGCCACCGACACGGTTCGACGCGGATCGCCAACGCCGGAGCTCGGAGCGTCGGCGCCAGTTTGCCGCCCGCTCGACACGCATCTCGATAGGCGCCCCAGCCTCATCGACACGATCGCCCCCTCAAAGCGGCCCAGCGTGACCGCGACGCTGCGCGCTCCGAAGCCGCCGATCCCGCCCGGACCCGCTGCAACCGCGGAGACGATCGACGGCCTCGCGTTCGCCGCGTCCGTCCGGAGCGAGGATCCGGACGCCACCCGCGACATCCTCCCCGCGTCCTGTCTTCTCGCGGAAGAAGCGTCTGCGACGGGCACCGTGTTCCGCGGTTCGGCCGTGTCGTCGTCACTGTCCGCCTCGGCGGATGAGTCGAGAACCCCGGCCGCGCTACGCGGGTCGGGACGCCCAGAAGCACCCGACGGGGTCGATCGAAACCTCGCGCTCGCCCGCCTTCAAGAGCGGATGTTGGGTGTGGAACCCGAGTCGGTCAAGATCGGGCGCTTCATCGTCCTCCGCAAACTCGGCCAGGGCGCGATGGGCATCGTCTACCTCGCCTACGATCCCAAGCTGGATCGAAAGGTCGCCCTGAAGCTGGTCGACACCTCCTCGCTCGGCTCCGAGATGGGCGAAGCCCAGGTCCGCCTGGAGCGAGAGGCCCGAGCGGCGGCAGCCCTCGGGCATCCGAACGTGGTCACGGTGTACGACGTCGGGCATCAAGGGGACGACGTCTTCTTGGCAATGGAGTTCGTCGAGGGAGAAACGCTGACGCAATGGATGAAGCGTGAGCACGACTGGAGGGAAATCGCCGCGCTCTTCGTGCAGATCGCCCGAGGCCTGAACGCCGCGCATGAGGCGGACTTGGTGCATCGCGACTTCAAACCAGACAACGTCTTGATGGGCGCAGACGGACGGCCCCGCGTCGCCGACTTCGGGCTGGCGCGGCCGACCGAGGGATGGTCAGTCCGCGATGCCGCGAAGATGCTCGACGATGGAAGCTCGTCCTCCTCCCGCGCCCTGGCGCTGCGCTCATCCGACGCGATGGCCAGCACCGGTGAAGTCTGCGGAACCCCCGCGTACATGGCCCCCGAGCAGTTCGTCGGCGTCGACGTGACCGGCGCCTCGGATCAGTTCGGATTCTGCGCTTCCCTGTACGAGGCGCTGTTCGGACACCGACCGTTCAAGGGGGACTCGGTCACCGAACTGGCCGTCGCGGTGATCGAGAACGACCGGCAGCCTCTGCCTTCCAAACATGGCGTGCCGAAAGCGGTCGTTCAGACGGTCCTCCAAGGCCTCACCCCCGAGGCCGACCAGCGTCACGCCTCGATGGGGCAGCTCGCCGACCGACTCGAGGCAGCCCTGCGCGCACAGACCCGAAACCGGGTGCTCGCCGGGGGCGCCCTGCTGGCCGTGCTCGGGGTCGGATTCGGCGCTCAGGCGGCGGTCGCCCTCGACGAGCAACCGTGCGAGGCAGCCCACACCGACATCGACTCGGTTTGGAGCGACGCGCGACGCGACGAAGTCGAACGCTCGCTCGCCGATGCCGCGCTGCCCAGCGGGCCCGCGGCTCGCCTGGATGCCTTCGCGGCCGAATGGACGGAACAACGTGTGGAGTCCTGCGAGGCCACCCGGGTGTCTGGCGAACAGTCCGACCAGGTGCTGCAGCTGAGGACCGCGTGCCTGGACCGCATGCGGGCCCGCCTGGATGCCGCCGCAGATGCGCTGACCCACGCTCCCAGCGCGGACACGCTCGACGCTCTGGACGGCGCCCTACCCACCCTCGCGCGCTGTGACCAAGTCGCGGAACTGATGGTCGAAGCGTCCGCCTACGAAGTCTCCGGAGAATCGAGCCTCATCGCCGAGGCGCAGTGGACCGAGGCGAGCCGCCTCATGGCACGTCTGGCGCTGTCGAGCACCAAGCCGCCCCAACACTGGCAGGAGGATGCACAGGCGCTGCTGAAGATCGGCACAAACAATGCGCTCGCCTCCGCGACCGCGCATGGCCACCTGTGGCTCGGCTACGCGGAACAGCGAAAAGGGAACACAGAGGGCGCTCGGACCCACTACGCCGCCGGATTGCCTCCCGCCGCGCGCACCCCCGACCGAAGACTCCTGCCCGTCCTCCTGCTGCGACGAGCCGAAATCGACCTCGAGTCCGGAGACCTCGCAGCCGCCCAAGCCGGAGCCGACCTCGGCCTGGCGCTGACGGACCGGGTCCGAGAACAGGACGCACACCGCGACCTCGAGGTCAGCTTCATCACCACCCAGGCTGCCATCGCCTACCGAGGCGACGACCACGAGCGGGCCATGGAGCTCACCCGTGGCCTCCTTGAAGGAGAGCCGCTGGCTGCCCGCACCGAAGAAGCCGTGCGAAGCACACTGGGGTCCGCGTGCCGAGGCGTCGGAGACGTGGAGTGCGCCCTGAACAACCACACCCAAGCCCTGGAACTGATCGAGGGGCTCCCCAACGTCGAGCCGCTCGAAGTCGCCGGGCGCTACGCCAACCTTGGCCTGCTGCACGCCGACGCTCACGACGGAGTCAAGGCGGTCGCGTCGCTCCGCAGGGCAGCCGCGATCGTGGAAAACGCGTCCGGGCCCAATCACCCCATGCGCGGACAGCTGCTCTCGGACATCGGCGGCATCGAAGGACACCTCTTGGACCCCAAAGATGGGGAACGAGACCTGCTCGCTGGCCTCGCGGTACACGAGCACAACCACGGCAACGACGGCCCTCAGCTCGTCGAGGCGCTGGTCGACCTCAACAAGACCCAGCTTCGCCTCGGCAAGGTACAGGAGGCGACCAAGCACGGAGAATGGGCGTTACGGATCGTGGACGCCTCGTTCGAAGGCCAGCATCCCCGGCGGGCGGACCCTCGTCTGCCCCTGGCGGACGCCTACGCGAGCACCGGTCGATTCGAAGACGCGGCTGCCTTGCTCAGAGAAGGGCTCGAGATCCTCGACACCCCCAAGACCCACCCGATGCAGCGCGCCGAGTTCCAGTTCGCGCTCGCCCGAGCCCTGGCGCCCAGTGACACCGAGGCGGCACGCGAGATGTCGGAGACCGCCGTCGCCTCGATCGCCGACTTCGAGCCCGGCAAGCCGCTGCGCGATGCGATCGAGGGTTGGCGTGCAGAGACCCTCGATCCCGAGGCGTCCCCATCCGCCGTCGCGCAACCCTAGCTGGAACGGGCGCGGTCAGCCTTGGCCGCGCGCCTGTGCAACACGTTCGCGAACCTGACCCGCCCAGTGTTCGAAGTCGCTGATCGTCGACTCGAGCGTGGCCGCGTCCTCGGAGATCCGCGCCATCGCTTCATGCAGGGCCTCCCGAGCGCGGCGGAGCCGCGACTTGACCGTGCCCTGTGGGATCTCGAGCACGGTCGAGAGCTCGGCCGTGGTGAGGCCTTCCCAGTAGTGCAGCTCGATCGTGATCTGCAGATCGACGGGAATTTCGCGAAGCGCGGAGAGAAGCAGCCGCTCTTCTTCGCGTCGCACCATCGCGGCACGCACCGAACTTCCCAGCTCGACGACGCTCATGCTGCCTAGAGACTCCGACCGGGCCCCTCGGGTTCGGCTCTGCCGAAAGTGCCGAAACAGCTCGTGGCGAGCCACGGTGAGCAAGAACGTGCGAAACGACGCCTCGCGGCGGAAGCGTTCCCGCGACTCTACACAGGCCAGGAAGACCCGCTGGATCAGGTCATCGACCTCGGTGTCATTCCCGATCTTGCTGACGAAGAACCGGTAGACCGTGTCGAAGTGACGCATGAGCAGCGTGTTCCCTGCCCCGCGATCGCCCGACCCCCATTGGTCCAGCAATGCAAAGTCATCGTCGCCCACCACTTGAAGCTAGCACGTCCGATGCCGCACACACCGGACCCGCCCCGCCACACGCCGACGACCGTCCATCTCTTGCGCTGGCCAGGCCGTCGGACTCATCGGGCGATGCCTAGGTCCCCCAGGGCCATGCCGCGAGCATCGCCCGAAGCGCGACGCCGCGGTGCGAGCGCTCGGCCTTTTCGGTCTCGGTAAGCTCGGCCACGGTTCGAACACCGTCTTCGACCCAAGCATGGGGGTCGTAGCCGAACCCGCCCTCGCCTCGCGACCCGACGCGGACCTCGACATCCCAACGGCCCTCGAACGTCAGCATCGCCCCGGTGCCGATCGCCTCGCCATCGACCCGGCACAGGGCGAGAACGCAGGCGTAGTGCGCGGGACTTGAGGCCAGGCCCAGCGCCTCCAAGCTCTGCACGAGCTTGGCGTTGTTGGTGGCATCCGTCGCGCCATCCCCCGAGTAGCGGGCGCTGTAGACCCCCGGGGCACCGTCCAACACATCGACCGCGATACCCGAATCGTCGGCGAGCACCGCGGTGTCCCCGGACTCCCCCTGGTCGCGGAGAAAGTCCGCGAACCCGCGAGCCTTGAGCGCAGCGTTGCCCGCAAAAGTCGTGGCCGTCTCCTCGACCTCGGGGGCCTGGGGATACGCATCAAGCCCGACGACGTCCACCGCTGTGGGGGCCCCCGCCAACATCGCGGCGAGTTCCTTCACCTTGTGCCGGTTTCCCGACGCCACCACGATTCTCTGGGTCATGCCCCCTCCTCGATCGCCGCCGCCTGCACGGCAAACAGCGCTTCCGTACCCACGTCGGCCAAGTCGAGCATCGCGTCGAGCTGCGGCCGCGAGAACGTGTGACGCTCGGCTGTGCCTTGCACCTCGACGAGTCCTCCGGTGGCCAGCTTCACGACGTTGAGGTCGACCTCCGCGGCACTGTCCTCGACGTACGGGAGGTCCAACATCGCGACCGACTTCCCCTGGTGCGGGATGATGCCGACGCTCACGGCAGCGATCGGCGCGATGATCGGCACAGCGCCCAGGCGACCCTGCTTCACCAGCTTCGAGAGCGCGAGTTGCAACGCGACATAGGCCCCGGTGATCGAAGCGGTTCGGGTGCCACCATCGGCGTCGATCACGTCACAGTCGCAGACGATCGAGATCGCAGTGCCGTCCACGTCCACGAGCCCGGGAAGCTCGACCGCCGCGCGCAGCGAACGTCCGATCAGCCGCATGATCTCTTTGCCGCGACCGCCCGGATCTCGGCGACCGCGAGGATGTGTGGCGCCCGGGAGCATGGAGTACTGCGCCGTGACCCATCCGCCGGACTGTAGCCACCCCGGAGGCCGAGACTCGACGCTGGCGGTGCAGATGACGCGGGTGTTCCCGGTCTCAATGAGGGCAGAGCCCAGTGCGTTCCGGGTGAACCCGGGTGCAATGGTGCAAGGGCGAAGCTGGTCAAATGAGCGTCCGTCGGCGCGCATGGCAGGCGGACCCTACCAGGCAGTGCACGGCGGTTCTCCGCGTTCTTCCGCGCCCTCGCTCCGAGATGTCGCAGTGACTGCACAAACCAACGAAAAGGGCGATCCGCCGAAGCGGACCGCCCTTCCTCGAAAAGATCGAGGAGAAGACTACTTCTTCTCTTCCTCTTTCTTGTCGCCGTCCTTCTTCTCTTCTTCTTTTTTGTCGCCGTCTTTCGCGTCCTTCTTGTCCTCTTTCTTTGCCTCTTCCTTCTTGTCGCAGGCGGGCATGGAAAGGCCGAAGGTGCAGAGCGAGGCGGCAACGATGAGCTTGCTGAGTTTCATGATTGTTGTCTCCGAAGTTGGTTTGGAAGTTTGGTTCGGGTGGCTGCGCGAGTGCGGCCGAGCCCGAGAGTTGCGAGCGGCCCCAAGAGGCCCCTGCGTCCGTTGGGACGCGTAAGATAGTGCATCGGGTTCAAAAAAACGAATGATCCGCCGCGGCGGGGGACACGTCGGCCCGAGCCCCCACCTGCACAGAGATCACTCGTAGGTGCAGTCCCACCCCTTGGTGGTCTTCTTCACCGCGTCGAGCGCGGCCTTGCAGGACTGCGCCAGGGAGTCCTTCTCGGGGCCGACGGACTGCTTCCTAAAGCGGTCCGCGCTCTTGGCGAGGAGTTCCGCCGCCTGCTTCCGAGAAGCCTCCGGTGCGTGCGCCTCGATGCATGCGCCGTACTTCTCGATGTACTCGTCACAGACCGGGACGCCGATGGAGTCCTCGGCTGCGCCACCCGCGGCTTCCGCGCCTGCGTCGAGATCCGCGGGTTTCGCCTCGTCGGGTTTTGCGTCCCCGGCGACCGCCGCGTTGTCCTCAGGCGTCTTCTCGTCCGCTTTCGCGTCTTTGGCCCCCGACTTGGCTTCGGGGTCCGTCTTGGCGGTGGCTTCGGCCGCGGGCTTTCCGTCGGCCTTCTTGTCGTCGCAGGCTGGAACCATGAGCAGGCTGGCAGCCAGCGCCCCAAAAATGGTGAATCGAGTTGCGGTCATCAGGACTCCAGAGTCGAGCGAGGGCCACCGTACTGCATCCGCCCCACGGGGTTCAACGCGCGAGCACGCAAGTGGGATTCCTCAATCTCAGCTCAACCACCGACCGCGGCTGGGACCCTATCCTGCCGACGATGACGCAACTCTCGGACGCCCATCTCCGACCCGTGTTCCAGCCCGACGATGGCGGCCCAGTGCGGGCCCTTGTGGTCGCCGGTGCTTGCGGCAATGTGGGCTTCGGCAAGCTGGGCCAGTTCGCCCGCCTGCTCGCACCCAAGGGCATCCCCGTGGTGGCTCTGGACCTCTCGGCCGACGTGCAGGGGGTCAAAGACAAGCTCGAGAAGGCCTACGGCGGGCGGTTCGACGCGGACACCGTCTCCACGATCATGGACGGCATCACAATCGTTCAGGGGGGCATCGACGACCTTCCCGCGGACCTGAAGGTCGGCTTCGTGTTCGAAGCGATCCCCGAGCGGCTCAACATCAAGCACAGTTTCTACGCGGCGGTGCGAGCCCGCGACCCGGAGGCGTTCATCTTCTCGGCGACCAGCGGCTTCCCCAGCACGATGCTCTTCGAGCAGCTCGAGGGCAAAGAGCGTTGCGGGGTCATGCACCCGTTCTTCCCTCACCTCACCAACAAGCTGTGGGAGGTGCCGGTCCGTGGCGCCGTGACCGGCAAGGGCGAGCTCAAGTCGATCAAACGCTTCCTGGGCGGCTTGGGGATGAACCTCATCCCCACCGCCGACGTGCCTTCGTTCGCGGCTGACCGCTTGTTCTGCGGAATGATGCTCGAAGCGGTGCGGACCCACGTGGAGTTGGGTTTGTCCCCGGCCGAGGTCGACGATGTCTGCAAGAAGACCCTCGGCACGTCGCCATTCTTCGTGCACAACCTGATCCCAGGGGCCAACTACCTCTCGGCCCACTGCATGGAGCTGATGCAGACCGAGGTGGACAGCACTCTGTTCGCGATTCCCGAGGCCTGGAAAGCGTACATCGAGGACCCCAACAAGACCTGGCCCTACGAGCGCGGCCAGAAGTGCCCGCCCGAGAAGTTCGAGGCTGCGCGCACGCGGATGCTCGGCATGTTGATCAGCCTGACGGCCTACATGCTCGAGCACGACATCGCGACGCTCGACGCGATCAACTTCCTCTCCGAGAACGCTCTGGCGTTCCGTGAAGGGCTCCCGGCGCTCATCCAGAACCTCGGGTTCGACGAGTCCAAGGCGATCGCGACCCGCTTTTTGTCCGAGCAGGACATCACCAAGGCGGACGAGGTGGCTCCGCTGGCCGTCCTCGCCGAGGGCGCCCTGTCGGACAAGCCCTCCAAGTGGTGGAACGCCTACGTGCACACGGCAGTCCATGATGGCGTCGGTCTGCTGTCGATCAAGCGGATGACGATCAGCCACACCTTCATCGCGGAACTCGACCGCGCCGTGGAGGCGCTGAACAGCGACGCTTCGGTCAAGGCCATCGTCATCGCGCCCGACGGAAGCTTCAGCCGCGAGTTCGGACACGGTGCGAGCCTGCTCGACTTCGTACCCGTGCTGGGCAAACAGGACAAGGCCCAGGCGCTCATCGACGGCTGGAAGAAGACGCTGTCCAAGATTCGGGCGGGTAAACCCACGGTCGCAGCCCTGGTGGGCCGCGTGTTGGGGGGCTCGCTCGAGTTCGCCCTGGCCTGCCACGCTCGCATCGCCGGAGAACGAACGCGTTTGCAGTTCCCCGAGACCACCGTTGGCGTCATTCCAGGGCTGGGCGGCTGCCACCACGCGCATCGTTTCAGCACCGCGGAACACTACGGCCGCATCAACGAAATTCTGCTGACCGGCCACGGGTTCAAGGTCGATGAGGCGAAAGCAATGGGCATCGTCACCGACGTCGTCCCGATCCCTGACCTGCCGGGGGCCAGCATGAAGCTTGCGGCGGCCCTCGCAGCCGGGGAGACGCCAATGCCGGCCTTCCGAGATGAAGGAGCGACGGTCGAAGTGGACCGCAACGTCGCCACGACCAACGAAGCAGGCGTGACGCTGGACAGCGAACTGCGGACCCTGCTCGCGGAGACCATCGAGCAAGCCAACGCGATGCCGTATGCGGACGGCTCGGCGCTCGAGGCGAGCAACGCGGCCAAGAGCCTCACGCTCAGCAGCAGCGCGATCGGGGTCAAGGCCATGATGCGCGGCAAGCCAGCCCAGTTCGAGCACCCGCTGGGCTAGCTTCGTCTCGGCTCCGAACCGGCGTGACACCTGCGGGTATGCGCCGGTTTCTTCGTGGTCGTCGAAACCCCGCCCCCGCTGCTGGGCTCAGTGGAGTGGATGACGAACTTCGGCCAGTTCTACCAACAAGGCGGGGTGTTCATGCACCTCATCACCCTCTTCGCGCTCGCCAGCACCGGCCTACTCGCGGCACGTGCGGTCCGGCTCCGCCGTCTGGTACGGCGCGTCACCTCCGGCACACCGCCACCGCCCCCGGAGCATGAAGGCCTCATCCTCGGTCTGATGGTGGCCGCCGGATTGGCCGGGGCCCTTGGAGCGACCTTCGGCCTCATCGAGACGTGCGCGGCGCTGCAGACCGTCCCGCCCGAGCACCACGTACGCGCCGTGACCCGGGCGATCCCGTTGGCGCTCAGCCCCTTCGCTTGGTCGCTCATGCTCGTCACACCGCTGGTGCTCGGGCGAGCAGTCGTCGGTACGCTCGAAGCCCGGCTGCGAGGGCTCGCAGCGCGGGTCTGAGGACACCACGGTCAGACGCTGGCGAAGCCGACCAGTGCGTCGCCTCTGCGCCGGAGCAACCGGGTCCGGCGCATGCGGTGGTCGGCGACTTGGGTCTGAAGCAGCGCTTCGACGACCTCCCGGGGACGAACGCCACCGTCGTTTCCGACCCGAAGTCGGAACGTGAGCGCACCATCCTGCACCGAAGCATCCATGAGATACTCGCGAACGTTGATCGTCCGTTCCTGCGGCGCCTCGCCCTTGCGGATCGGCCGACGCTTGCCCCCGCGCTTCTTTTTGTGCACCGCACGTTGCACCGTCAGCTCCCCCTCGGCGAGTCGACGCGCGACCGTCTGCGCGGCCACGGCGAGCTGGTCCGGCTCCAGCGACACCGCGTAGTCCGCCGCTTCGATCAGCTTGGGCAGCTTGACCGCGCCGGGCTCGAGCAACGTGCCGCTGACGATGACCAACCCCGGAGGGGCCGCATCGCGGATCCGCGCAACAACGTCATCGCCCATCGCTGCGCGCTCCTCGTCGCTGAGCAAACCAGCCAGGTCTTCGCGCGAGCGAGGCAGCAGCACATCGATGTCGACGACCTCCTCCTCGGCCGCCATGCCCAGCGCGAGCGCGGGGCTGAAGATCATCCGCGGGATCGGGTTGTAGCCGCGCGAGAAAGCGAGCTCGACCTCCGCGCGACGGAACATCCGCGGCAAGATCCGCAGCAGGTCCCGGTGGCTGAGGAATCGCAGGGGGCCCTGCTTGCCGAAGATCAGACGAAGCCGAGAGTGGGCCGCCTCGGCGTTGGCTTTCCAAGCGTTGCCATCTTCGAGGTTGGAGGTTCCCAAGCGGCCGACCAGAGCCTCCGCCGGAACAAGACCCGACGACGCCGCGATCTCGGGCTCGGGGGCGTCATGCGTCTTGTGAGACGAACGCAGGCTCCGCAGCGCCACGATCCGCTCGTCTCGCATCTCGCTCATGTCGCAGGCGATGCCACAGTCGTAGCAGACGAGTTTGCGCTGATCGCCTTCGGCGTCGGGCAGGTTCGTGTGGTGGACCTTGTCTCCGGCGGCCTTGCCACACGGAGGCGACAGCCGACTGCGCGTGGCCTTCTGCCACTCCGAGGCCAAGAATCCCGGCTCGAGACCGATGTCGATGTGGTCCCAGGGCAGACGAGCATCGACCGGAAGCGTGCGCGTATACGCGGTGGGGTCGACCCCCGCACCTTCGAGTGCGTCGAGCCAGCGGTCAAAACTAAAGACCTCCTGCCACCCATCGAAGCGCGCTCCCGCTTCATACGCGAGCTGCAACGCCTTGCCGAGCTTGCGGTCGCCCCGCGCGAACAGACACTCCAACCAGCTGTCCTCCACGGTGTGGGTCTTCAGCGTCAGCTTCGCCTGCTTGGCGAGCCCGCGCAGCATGGTGACCTTGGTCCGCAGGTCTTCCATCGTGTCCATGGCAGCCCATTGGAACGGGGTGTGCGGTTTGGGCACGTGCTGCGAGACGCTCACCGTGATCGCGGGAGGGCGGTTCATCCCCGCCTCCCGGGCGATGGTCTTCACGCGACGCCCCGTCTCGATGATGCCGGCGACATCCTCGTCCGTCTCGGTGGGCAGACCCATGATGAAGTACATCTTCATCCGGTCGTAGCCGCGCTCGAAGATACGCCGCGCAGACTCGGCGATGTCGTCCTCGGTGACGTTCTTGTTGATGACGTCACGCATCCGCTGCGTACCCGCCTCGGGTGCGAAGGTCAGGCCCGTGATGCCCACGGTCTTGATCTGGTCGAGCAGCTCGCCGTCGAGCCCGTACGCGCGCAGGCTGGCGATGCCCAGCTTGACCTTGCGCTCCGCGAGCTCTGGAACGAGGTCCTTGATCAGCGGGTTGATGCACGACACGTCGGCCGTGGACAGCGCGGTGAGGCTGGTCTCGTTGAAGCCGCCCGCTTCGATGCCCCCGAGCACCGCCTTCTTGATCGCCTCGGGCGTCCGCTCGCGGACCGGTCGGTAGATGATGCCGGCCTGACAGAATCGGCAGCCCTCGGTGCATCCCCGCGTCACCTCGACCGAGGCGCGGTCGAAGATCGCCTCGGCGTACGGCACGGGGAATCGCTCGGGAAACGGGAACTCGTCCAAGTCCCGGACGAAGACCCGCTGGACGGAGAGCTCGACGTTCGCCGCCTGCCCGGCCTCCGAGAGCCCCGTGACCACCTCGAGTCCCGTGCGCGCATCCTCGGCGACGACGTACATCGAGGGCACGTACATGCCAGCGGTGTTCGCGATTGCGGCGAGGACCTCGGCCCTCGATGCACCCCCCGAACGCATCGTCCCGATCGTGCGCAGCAGTCCGGGGAGAACCTCCTCGGCTTCGCCCACCAAAAACGCGTCGACGAAATCGGAGAGCGGCTCGGGGTGCGTCGCCGTCGGACCGCCCGCGAGGACGATCGGGTCGGAGTCGCTCCGCGCGTCGGAGCGGTAGGGCACGCCACCCAACTCGAGGTTGAGCAGCACGTTCGTGTAGCAGAGCTCGTACTGGAGGCTGACCCCCACCACGTCGAACTCCGACAGCGGCGTGCGCGTTTCGAGCGAGACCAACGGCAGCCCGCGCTTGCGCAGCTCCGCCTCCATGTCGACCCACGGCGAGAACGCCCGCTCGCACACCAGGTCATCCGCTTTGTTGATGAGGTCGTAGAGGATCCGGGTGCCCAAGTGGCTCATCCCGATCTCGTAGATGTCGGGGAACGCGAGCACGAAGGTGCACGCCAGGTCCTCATGCGACTTGAGGATCTGCTGCTCCTCCCCCCCCAGGTAGCGGCCTGGCTTCTGAACACTGGTCAAAAAGTCGGCATACGGGTGCTCCGAAAGCGCAGCTGCGTTGACCGCCGGGGGCTCGGTGCGTCCAGTGCTCATGGCGCTCTAGTGCCACAGACAGCATCAATACGCCATTGCCTGGCTTCGCGGAGACGCCGCCGAGGCTCCCAAGGGCCCCGCGTGCGATCAGGTCGTCGCACCCCCCTTGCGCGTCTGCTGCGCCGATTTACCATGCGTGCAGATCGTGAAGGACCTCTACAACACCTTGGGCGTCAGCCGTGATGCCTCGGCCAGCGAGGTCAAGAAGGCCTACCGCCAGCTCACTCGCAAGTTCCACCCGGACAAGAACCCGGGAAACAAAGCCGCCGAGGAGCGATTCAAGTCTGTCTCCAGTGCTTACGACGTCCTCTCCGACCCGGAGAGGCGGACGCTGTACGACGAGTTCGGCGACATGAGCCTCACCCAGGGCTTCGATGCAGACCGGGCGCGCGCCTACAAGGGCAGCCAACAGCGAGCCTACGCGGGCGGTGGAGGCTTCCCCGGGGGCGCGGGCTTCCCCATGGACGACTCGATGTTTAGCGACGTCGGCGATGCCAAGGCGACCAACTTCGATGACCTGCTCTCCCGCTTGTTCGGTGGCGGGCGAGTTCGCGCGGGCGGTGGTGCACAACCGCGAGCTCGCCGGGGGGCGGACATCAGCGGTGAGATCTCGGTCGGTTTCAACGACGCGCTCGTCGGCACCACGGTCCCCCTGCGACTCGACTCCGCCGACGGCGGCATGAGCACACTCGACGTCAAGGTCCCCGCAGGGATGAAGGACGGCGCAAAACTTCGCCTGCGGGGCAAAGGGGGCGCGGGCTCTCCCCCCGGCGACATCTTGCTCACCGTCCGGGTCGGCACGCACAAGCTGCTCACCCGCGAGGACGACAACCTCCGACTTCGCCTCCCCGTCACTGCACTCGAGGCGTATCGAGGCGGTCCGGTCGACGTCCCCACACCCTGGGGCACCGTCACCGTCAAGCTGTCTCCGGGCTCCCAGAGCGGGCAAACGCTTCGACTGCGTGGGCGCGGGGTGAGGCCCGCGGGCGACAAGCCCGCCGGAGACCTCATGGTGACCCTCGACGTGCGACTCCCCGAGGCGGGCGACGAGCGCCTGCTCGAGCTGCTGACCGAGCTGCAAGCGAGCGCGAATCCCAGAGCGAGCCTGGTGCTGTGACCCCCCGCACGGCCCCGTTCGCTCCCCGCGGCTCCACACGGGATGCCCAGCGGCGGCCGAACGTGTGGTGCGTCTACACCCGTGGTAGAGGCTACGCATGGCCACGCACCTGCCCGTCGTGACGCCCGCTCCCGCCGCCCCGAACTCGGAGCGCCCCCGCAAGCGGCACCCCAAGTGGCTGCGTGTGCCCATGCCGGGCGGCGAGGGGTACACCGACCTTCGCAAGCGTGTGAAGGAGCTGGAGCTGCACACGGTGTGTCAGAGCGCCAGCTGCCCCAACATCGGCGAGTGCTGGAACAACCGCGCACTCACGATCATGATCCTCGGCGACATCTGCACGCGCTCGTGTCGCTTCTGCGACGTCAAGACGGGCCGTCCCCTGCCCGTCGATGAGCGGGAACCCCAGCGGGTCGCGACCATCCTCTCCGAGCTCGCGCTTCGCCACACCGTGATCACCTCGGTCGACCGCGACGACCTCAAGGACGGCGGCGCCTCGGTGTGGGCCGACACCCTGACGGCATGCCACGAGCACGCGCCGTGGATGACCATCGAGGTGCTCGTGCCCGATTTCAAGGGCAGCCTGTCCGACACCGACGTCGTCCTCGATGCCGGGCCCGACGTGTTCGCGCACAACCTGGAGACCGTGCCGCGCCTGAGCAAGCAGGTCCGGGTCCAGGCGAAGTACGACCGCAGCTTCGCGGTTCTCGAACACGCCGCCACTCGGGGCGCGCTGACCAAGACCGGCCTCATGCTCGGCCTCGGCGAGGCCATGGGCGAGGTCAAGGAGGTCATCGACCAGCTCGGCGAGAAGAAGCTGACCATCCTGACGCTGGGGCAGTACCTGCAACCCAGCCGCAAGCACCTCGAGATCGATCGCTACGTGCACCCGGACGAGTTCGACGAGCTGGCCGACTACGCACGGGCCCGCGGCATCGCACACGTCGAGGCGGGCCCCTTGGTTCGCAGCAGCTACCACGCCGAGGGCCAGGCTGAGCTCATTCGCCGCCTCCAAGAGAGCCGTGGCACGGTTGGGTTCGCGAGCCTCAAGCCCGAGCTGCCCCCCCCGGTCGCCTAGCGCCGACGCAGCATCGGCCGAGATCGTCCCGAGCCCCACATCACGGTGCGGAGCACACCTCGCAGAACGCAGTCCCCTCCTCGGCCGCGAGGGTCAAAGCCTCGACTTGCGCGGCCTCGGCCGCGGCCTGCTTTTCATCGACGGGCGCGGTCTTCGGTGCGGGTGCACAGACCTCGCAGAATGGCGTCCCCGCCCGCGCAGCATTGACCAACGCGCGAGCCTGTGCCGCCGTCGTTTCGGGGTGCGGATCCGGATCTGTCGATTCACCGACCGGTTCGGGCGGAGCCTCGGCGAGGGTCTCCGGCTCGCCCTCGAGCGATGCAAGCGGGACCGGCTCAGGAGAGGCACTGGCGTGCCCGCCGAATCCCGAATCCCGCCACTCGACCTGAATCCTCCCGGCCTCCACGAGCGCACAGATGCGTGCGACGACGGCTCCAGAGTCACGACTGTCGACGGCCGACGACCCGAGTAGGTCGGCAAGACCGCTCCCGGTTCCGCGGCGGCCGACGTACTCGCGCAGTGCGCTCTCGAGCCCGACCGGACGGTTGTTCCAACCGCTTCCGCCAAACTCGACCCGCCGAAGAACAACGCGCCCTAAGTCGACTGTTCTCCGAGGACCGTGAAACATCAGTGCAGAATCTCCTGCACCGACAGTCTTCCCTCCTCGGTCCGCGACGCGATCTGAGGCGACACACCGCCGATCCCATCGAGGACGAACGCGTCCACGGGGCCGAACACTTGCTTGAGCTGCTGTTCGCTACACGTTGGCAAGAACGTGCGAAGGACACGAACGTCGTAGTACCGAAAGAGCAGCTTGGGCCCCGCCTCACGGCGGACGTAGGCCAGCGTTCGAAAGTGCCGACGCAGTGCCGCGAGCCCGACGCGGGTGCGGATCACAAGCCCCCATGCGTCGTTCCATCCGTGCTCGTAGAACGTATTGGAGAACCGAGACCCCTGTTCCAGCCGAACGAGGTAGGGCGCGACCGCGGCCAACCCACGCCCAAGCCTGCCGTCGTAGAGGCAGACCGACTCGACCCGCGACCCCACGACGGCGGGATGGATCCGCGAGTCCCGAGCACAGTCGACGACGGCGTAGTCTCCCTCGAGTCCGTCGGCAGCCCAGGGCACGCTTCGATTGAGCGCCGTACGAAACATGCCGTCAAAGTTTCGATTCTGCACGGGTCCTCCGGGTTCGCAAGCGACGGCGCCTGGTTCGAATTGAAGATGTCCCCCGCGCCGACCTCACACAAGTGCAGCCGGATTTCACCAAACAGGTTCCTCAGCCCGCCTCGAGCGAGGCCGAGCTTCGCCGTCCCGTCGTAGAGTCCGGAGGGTCACGATGCAGATTCGAGACCTTGCCCCCGCCGACCTCGACGCCGCCCTCCGGCTCAACGAGGCCGCGCTCCCCGCCGTCAACTCCCACGACGCCGAGTCACTGGCCACGCTCGTGTCCCAGGCGGATCGGTGCTGGGTGGCAACCGACGAGAACACGCTCGCCGGTCTACTCGTCAGCTTCGCCCCCGGGTCCGAGTACACCAGCGCGCACTACCGATGGCTGCAGAAGCGATTCGAGCAGTTTCGCTACGTCGACCGCATCATCATCAGCCCCACCCACAAACGGCGAGGACTGGGCTCCAAGCTCTACGCCGTGCTCGAAGCACACGCGCTGGCCCAGCACGCGACGCGCCTGTTGTGCGAGGTCAACGTCGTCCCTGCGAACCCGCAGTCGATCGCCTTCCACGAGCGCTCCGGCTGGACGGCGGTCTCGGACCGAACGCTCCGCGCGGACAAGGTCGTCCGGTACTTCGAGAAGACGCTCGTGGACACGTAGCGCCCCCCGCGCTACAGCGGACGCACTGGAAAGCAAATCTCGAGTTCGTGTTTTTGCTCGGGGTCGCTCGCCGGATCGTTCAAGAACCGCTCGAAGGACAGGCGATCGTCGGGCTGGTAGCCACTGTCGGGCATCCACTCGCTGAGCAGCTGGTCCCATGCGTCGGCATACTGGTCGGCGTCGATCCGGATCTTGGCGATCGCATAGCGTCCCCCGTCCAGCACCATCGCACCAATCTCGCCCTCGACTTCGGTGGACTCGGGCACCGTCACGGACACGCTGATCCGTCGCTTGGCTTCGTCCGTCACCTGCGGATTGTCGTGGTAGACGCACAAGAACTGCGAGGATGGACCGAGCAGTCCTCGGGGACCGGCCCACTTGGACAGCCTGCCGAACAGGGTCTCAAACAAGTTTTCGTCCCCGGCGTAGGGACCCGTGTGCCGGACATACGCGACCCGGGTGGGTTCGAGATCTCGGACCTCGACCTGCATGTCCACGGCCCGGTTTTTTGGTGTGGTGTTCTCCATCTGGGAAACACCGTAGGGCCCAGCTCCGGCCTCGGCTTTGCCTGAGTTGCCAACGAGTTTGCCGAGGTTGCGATGTTGAGAGCCGTCGCGACACGCGCTCGCACTCATTCCAAACTCCGCCCGAAATGCACGTGCAAACGTTGCTGAGCTCGCGAACCCACTATCGAGGGCGATGGACGTGATCGACCGCTCCGGGTCGTGAACCAACCAGGTCGCCGCCCGTTCCAACCGAAGCCGCTGGACAAACCGCTGCAGTGTCTCGCCGACCATGGCCCGAAACACGCGATGGAAATGAAACGGCGAAAAGTGTGCGATCGAGGCGAGCTCGGTGAGTGACAGCTCGACATCGAGGTGCCGTTCGATGTGATCGACAACCCGATTGACCCGCGCCGTGTACTCCTTTCGATGTCGCATCTCGACCCCTCCGCTGCACCTCTTGTCTCAGGCAGGCCCGGCGGCAAGCGCCTTGGTCACCATCGCGTCGAGTTCGTCGGCGCTCGCCTGCCACCGGCGGCGGCGCAACGCCTGGTAGAACGCGGCCACGACAGGGGCAGAGGGTGAGTCGGGGTGGCGCTTGCCAAACCGAGAGTAGGAGGCCCGCAACGCCTTGTTGGCCTGACACGGCGGTTTTTGGTGTTCGCCGTCGTAGCAAAGACGGAGATACGTCCGGCGAACGTCCGCGGCCTGCCTCGGCGCAATTGCGGCATACGGACCGGGGTCGGCGACCAGTCCTTCCCAGCGTACGAGCGCGTCCACGGCGAGCGCCGCATCCCCAGAGAAGCCCCCTTCGTCGAACCCCTCGGAGAGCAGCGCTGACGCGTGCGTGGCAGCCAGAAATCGCGTCGAAGGCTCGTCGAGCGCTGGGTCCAGGGCCTGCGCCACGGCGCGATGATCAACGGCAACTCGCACGGTCCCCTCCCCCGCGTATCCGAACCGAACGCCGCGCTCCTGCAACGCACGAAGCTGGGCCCGATCGTCTTCGGTCGCGGTTCCGCAGTCGAACCCCGCCTGTGCGCAGGCGGCCGCCATCAAGCCGTCCGAACCTCGAACCGTCACGTCCGCAGCCGCGGTCGTGGCTTCGACGAGGTCGAGGAACGACTCGAGATCCAGCCGAATCGTCGACGCCCGCGTGCTCCCGGCGGGATGGAATTCGATGAACAGGGCAACCGCCGCCGCAAACGTGCCGGGCGCGGACACATCCAGCACCGCGATGCCCTCTGCGTATGAGTCGGCCTTCGTCGCGGGACGGGTCCCCTCGTCTTCGGGGTTGGTCCGCGTAGGTGCTCCCGCAGGATTCGCGCGGACCGGGGCACCTCCGGTCGCAGCCTCATCGGAAGGCGCCTCCGGATCGGGCGAGAGGGTCGCAGCCGCTGCGCTGCCCGAGGGTGTCGACGCCGGCTTCGACCCGACCGAGACGGAGCACGCTGAGAGTATCGCCGCGATCACAAACACACTGGAAGCGCGAGTCATCGACGGCAGTCTACGTCCTGCCGAAGCGGACCTCATCCGGCCGGCTCACGTCGCGGCGTCACGCTCGGCGAGCACGGCTCGAATCGTCTCGATCGCGTTCGCCAGCCGCTTCTTCGGGATGTTGACCCGCGTGGGCATTCCGCCCCCGAGGTCGAGCAAGCGTACGAAGTCGAGCCCACTCTCGAAGGGCGCGGCGATGGTCGCGTTGCCGGCGTCGACCACGATCGAGACCGTCGCCTGCTGCTGACCGAGCAGCAACAGCTCGGTCTTGTCGCACTTGGGTGCGTCGGATCGAAGCTCCAGGTACGCGATCCCACCTTCGACCTCATATTCGTCGGAGAGTCGCTTCGCCGCGTCGGCCATCCGCCGGAAATCCGCGGCAGCCTCTTCGATCGAGTTGCGTTCGACGCCCGCTTTGAGCCCGCCCACCAAGTACAGGACGACGCGTCGCTTGAGGGTGTCGTCGAGCCAGTGGGCCCGCAGCGCATGGTCGATGCGCTCGGCCTCCTTCGTTGCCACCCCGATCCGGGTGTCGACCACCCGGGCGTCTGCATCCGCGCCGGGGTACGGTTCCTTGCCGCCGAGGACCCATTTGGCCGCCGCGTACAGACCGTCGAGGTCGAAGTGACACAGCACCGTGTCCACCGGACCGGTGCGCTCGACCATCTCGACGGTGATCATCTCCGGGCAGGCACCGTGTTGGGCCTTGGTCGCGAGCACGAAACGCTCATCCCGCGAGAAGGACTCGTGCAACGGATGGTCGTGGTGATCGACCCACTTTGCCAGCCGGGCGTCGAGGTTCTTGATGAACTTGCCGGTCGTCTTTTCGAAGCCCTTGCCGATGCCCTCAGCCGCGAACGCGATGTCGAGCACGACCACGCGGCCGTCGAGGCTTCCAGCCCGGGGGAGCTTGCGCGGCGAGGCGAATCGGAGCTCGGGAAGCCGACTCACGCCTCGGCCCCGTGCGCGAGTTCATCAAGCGCGCCTTGGAGCTCTCCGCGTGCGTGGTCGTCTCCGCCGCGCTCGGCAGCTCCGATCCCCAAGCGGAACACCCCTGCGGCTTGCTCCTTGGCCCCCATCGAAACGAGGAGGTTCCCGAACATGAGGTAGGACGGCACGTAGTCGGGCAGGCGCTCGACCAGCGCCGCGAACGTCGTGCGAGCCTCGTCAAGCAGCCCCTGTTTGGAGAGCTCCATCGCGAGTCCGTAAGCCGGGAATGCCTCGTCGGGCTTCGCCGCCGCCATCTTCCGCAACATGCCTAGCCGGTCCATCGGTGTCCTCGCTGCGATCGGGCTGCCCGACGGCGCTACGCCGCGCCTTCGGCCTTGGGCGGATTGTCCGCGGCGTGCTTCTCAGCGTACGTCTTCGCGTCGCCACCGGACATGCCCAACGCCTCGAGCAACGAGGGGGTCTGGTCGAACACGCCGGTCTCTTGAAGGTGGCCGACGAGCAGCAGGTACACCGCGACCTGGTGGGGCTCGTACTTGCCGAGCAGCATCGTCGCGCCTTCGCGGAGCTTTTCCGGCGAGTTGGTCTCGCAGAAGTCCTCGTCGGTTTCGCCCTGGTTGTGCTTGACCTCGAGGAAGTCGAGGTAGTCGATGAGCATCTGACGGTGGTGGCGCATCAGCCACTCGATCAGGAACGCCAGCGCGAGCTGCTGGTTCTCTTTTTCGAACTCCGCGTCAAAGCGCTTACGCCACGCCTTGAGGCGCTGCGAACGGGTGAACGCGGTGGAGGGCACACCGGAGTGCGAGCCACCCGCCTTGAGGACGGCACGAACCTCTTTGCCGGAGAGTTCTTCGTAGAACGCATCGGTGCGCTCTTTGCCCAGGTGCTTGCAAATCTCGATCGGAATCATCGGAAGGGCGCGAACCTATCAGGCAGCGCGACCGGCCGCCACCGCTACGCACGGGCCCACCGAATCAGCCGTAGCTTGCGATGTACGACTCGTATCGAGCTCTCAGCGCCGTGGTGACAGGACCGGCCTGCCCGGTGCCGACCTGCGCACCATCCAAGCGGGTGACGGGCATGATCCCGCGAACCGAGCTGGTGAGGAACACCTCGGAAGCGAGCCGAAGTCCGTCGGGGTCCACCGTGCATTCGAGCGCGGGGTGTCCGACCTCGGCTGCGAGTTCGCACACGACCTGTCGGGTGATCCCCGCGAGCAGTCCGACGCGGAGGTGCGGCGTGCACAGCTTGCCGTCGGTCACCGCGAATACGTTGCTCGTCGCCCCCTCCGCGACTTCACCTGCCGAGGTCACGAGAATCGCATCGTCGCCGCCGCGACTGATGGCCTCGCGCAGCGCGATGATGTTGCTGAGGTAGTTCCCGGTCTTGATGCCCGGGTCGAGTCCGCCGCCGACCTTGTCGACCTCGACAAGAACCGCGGAGAGCCCCTTGAGATAGGTGGCCTCGGACGGTAACTGCAGCGGCTGCGCGACGATGACGATCGTGGGCGCTTCGCTGCGGCGCGGGTCGAGACCGATGGGTCCCGCCCCGCGCGTGATCATCATGCGTACGTAACTCTCGTCGTTGCCCGTCGCCTCGTGGGTCCGCGCGATCAGTTCACCGAGCTCGGCCGCGGAACGTGGCAGGTCCATGTAGATGCCCTGACCACTTCGCGCCAATCTCTCGAGGTGGCGCTGAAGCTCCACCGGCACCCCCCCGCCGGCGGTCCGCATCGTCTCGTAGATGCTGTCGCCGTAGAGGAATCCGCGGTCGAACACGCTGACGTTCGCCTCCGCCGGATCGACGACTCGATCCGAACTCGACAGGTAGACCTTCGTGCTGCTCATCGACCGGTCCTCCGCGTCCGTGTGTCTGCACCGCGTAGGCGCCATACCGACGTGAACCCCTCCCAAAAGATACGCATCGACATCTTGGACTCCCCGCGTTCGCGATCCGGAAAGATGATCGGCACCTCGGCCACTTCGAACCCGGCCTCGAGCGCCCGATACGTCACTTCGATCTGAAACCCGTAGCCAACGGTGAGGATCTCCTCAAAAGGAAGTGTCTCCAACACCCGCCGGGTGAAGCACTTGTACCCACCGGTCATGTCCCGCACCGAAACGCCCAAGACGGAGCGGGCATACAGACTCCCGCCCCACGACAAGGCCAACCGATGCGGTCCCCACCCTTCGATTCCGCCGCCTTCGACGTACCGGGAACCGAGCGCGAGGTCGGCCCCCTGCTCCGTCGCCCGTAGCAGGTCTCCGAGGAAACGCGGAGGGTGGCTGCCGTCGGCGTCCATCTCGAACACGTGGGTGAAGCCGGCCTCGTGCTCGAGAGCCCAGCGGAACCCGTGGAGGTAGGCGCGGCCGAGTCCTTCCTTGCCCTCGCGGTGCAGCACATGGACCTTCTCGTCCCGTGCTGCCCACGCGTCGGCGAGCGCGCCGGTCCCGTCGGGACTGGCGTCATCGATCACGCAAACATCGAACGTCGGCTGCGCACTTCGAATCGCAGCGAGGATCGTGTCGATGTTCTCCTTCTCGTTGTAGGTGGGTACCAAAACGACCGCGCGGGTCGTTGGCTCTCCAGAAGCCGCCGAAGTCACGTTCTGCGCATCATACGGCCGCCTGGGCCGGTTCGCTGAGTCCGAGGTTCCCGCGGTCAACGCGCGAGGCCTCACAAACGGACACCGGATCGTCGAGTTGCGATGTGGTATGGTCAGCTACACCCCCTGGAATTGTATCGGACATTGCGTAAAATTCGCTGCCACTACGCATCCCCTGAGGCCTTCGTCGAAGCGATCGACGCGCCCGGAGAAGAATGCGCGCTTCAGGTGTTCACCACGGACGGGTTTGAGCCGGGCGAGGAGGTGCTCCTCGAAGTGCACTTCCCCTCCCTGCCCGGAAAGATGATGGTACGGGCGATCGGCCGAGATTGGCATCCTGCCCGCCCTCGGCTTCGCGTGCGCGCCGGTGGCGTGCTGCGGTGCACGGGTACGGAGTGGACCAAGCTGCAGTTCCTCCGCCGCGTCGGCGCGGGCGAGATCAAGCTCAACGCTCGACGTCGACACGTTCGCTTGCCCGTCATGGTCGAGATCCGGTGGCGACGGCAGAACACGAACGACTTCGTCGTCGCAGCCCTCTCGGAGATCTCCGAGGGCGGAGGGCTGCTGCTCACCCCCGATGAGACGCGCCCGGAGTCCGGAGAAGAGGTGATCATCGAGATCATGCCTCCGGGCAGCGAGCGCCCGCTCGAGGTGTTATCCATCGTCCGCAACACGGACCATCCCGATGGTGTCGGTCTTGAGTTCATGGCGCGCGACATGGGCGGTGTTCACCGCCTCCGCGAAGTCATTCGTCGTCTGGTCGAGCAGTAGCCTGCTGCTCGTCGCGGCGTGCGGGTCCGACCCGGTCTCGACGCTGAATCCCGCGCTCGGCACTCCTGTGCCCAAGCCGCTCGCGCCTCCCCCCGTGCTCCCGGAGGACTGCGAAGAGGTTGCCGCCATGGCAGCCGAGGATGGCCACGCGGCGGCTCTACTGCCCGTCCTGTGCCCGGAGACACCGCTCGACGCCGTTGCGGCCCGAAAGGCACTGCTCGCGGCAGACTCGGCCGATGCAGCGCGCCGCCGTATTCCGCTGCTCGCGGGGCACAACGAGCTCGAAGCGCTGGCCAAGCTCGTGGCACAGACAAGCGTCGACGTGGAGATCGACGCCCGCCTGCCCGACCCCGCCACCGCGATCGTCACCCCACTGTCCGACACCGTGTTGTCGACGCTCGCCTTGGCGCGGGCGCGGCTCCAAACCCCGGGACTCGGACCCGGGGCCCACACCCAAGCCCGCGCGTACCTGGCCAAGGTCCATACCCACGCGCTTCGCCAACTTGGCATCGAAACGACCCGACCACCGGGGCCGCTGGGACGCCAACTCGCCGCGCTGTCGATCCATTACGGCCGCGCCTTCTGCACCGCGTACTGGCGTCGACGGGTCCCCGGCCTCGGCACGCTCTTCAACGAGACTGAACGCGCCATCTTGTGGGCTGTGCTCGTGCTCGAAGCAGACTCGAGTGCCGGCGATCCACCGTTGGTCGCCTACGAGCTATCGATGGGTCGCCAATACGTGGAGCGGACCGACGTCCATGCTCGATTGCTCAAGGCCTTCGAGCGCGACCTGGGACCGCAGTCCCCCAACCGGGTCGAGCCCATCGCCAACGCGTTGCCCCGCCTGCTCGAGCACGGGTTCGTCGACCTCGCCATCGCCCGCGCCCTCACCCTGCGCAAGCGCGGCAACGTGCCCTTGGCGGACATCGAGCAGCTGTTGCAGGCTGGGCTGACCGACGTTGAGGGCGAGGAGTACCTCGAGCGACTCGATGCGCGACTCAAACGCGCGCGAGCCAACTCCTCGCCTGCCTCCGCGGCCTCGCTCGACCACGCCGCGGATCCCGACTGGCCCTCGCCCAGCGTGGTCGCCCGGACCCAGCTCGAGGCGATCGAGGCGGCACCGTCCGAGTTTGCGCGCCGCTTCGCCCTGGGGCGCGCCGTGCTTGTTTTCCGCGCCCGTCCGGACGCTCTCCGCGTCGCCATCGACCGCGCCTCCACCAGCATTCAACCCGCGGTGGCGAGCGCCGTCCCCCTGTTTCGCAGCGTGTTGGACGAAATCGATGACGGCCGCCTCTCGTGGCTACGCCGTCAGGCCGAGACCGATGTCCGCATCGTCACGGACGAAGAGGCCGCGACCCGTCGGAGCTTCGCGAAGCTCGCTCGCGAAGCCGGCGACGCGGCACGATGAAGGCACGGGTCGGGCAAACACCCCGCGGCTGCTCATGATCCAGGCCTGCCTCCACGACGGGATTCTCCACCCCGCGAGGCTTCAACCACCGCAACGCGCCCGCGCAACGTCAACATCCAGGCCGCCGTCCGGCTGCGCCACGGTGAGCGTCGCGGTACGGCCGCGCCCGACTCCCACGCGCTTGCGCTGCTCTTCCCCGGTGCGTCCATCGACCACGACGGCCTTCACAGAGGCACGCTTGGCAGTCGGCGCGAGCGCACACTCCCCCGGAACCAAGACCATGCCCCCGACCTCGAGCGTCAGCGGCGCGTCCGGTTCCGCCACAAAGCACACCCTCGGCGCATCCGAAGCTTGGCAAGCCTGCTCGATGCGAACCCACCCGCTGCGTGGAGCACAACCGACGGATAGCAACGCAAGGGCGGCGACGGACGCACGCTTCGGCAGGGCGTGGCACACTGTTCGAAGTCCATGGCGCGTCGCATCAACCACGGCCAGAGCCGACCGGCGCGCGAGTTTGCGGCGCACGCGGTGCGGATCATCGTGCCGCCAGAGCGACTTCGACTGACGCGACTGCAGATCGTCTGGGGCGACATCGTCGGCCCCCGGGTTCGCGCCGTCGCGTGGCCCGGCGCGCTCAAGGGGAAACAGCTGGTGGTCTTCGTTCAAGATACCCAGTGGCAGCACGAGCTGGTCTACATGAAGGACGAACTCGTGGCGCGCGTCACCCAGCAGTGTCCCGAGTGCCCCGTGAGCTCCATCCGGCTGCGGGTCGGCGAGATTCCCCCGGTCCCCGTCCGTCCGCCACCGCCTCCGCCGCCCGACATCGTCGATCTCCCCGATGAGCCCGCGCCCGAGACGATGAGTGCACTGAGCAACGTCGGCGACGTCAGCCTCCGCAAGCTCATCGCCAACGCCCGCATGGCGCTCTCGGGTCGGCTCCGAAGCTGACCGCGTCACTTGTCCACCTCGGTTCCCGCCCTCAGGTCGCGAACGAGTTCGGTCAGCGCGCCAACGCTATCCTGTGCCGCGCGGATCAGTGCTGAACCCACGACCACGCCGTCCGCCTTGCGGGCCAAAACCTGCGCCTGCTTCGCCGAGCGCACCCCGAACCCCGCTGCGACAGGAACATCAAACCGGGCTTGAACACTCGCGAGCTGCTCCGTGAGCGCATCGGAGTCCACGTCGACCTCCGCCCCCGTCACGCCCTTGAGCGTCACCGCATAGACGAAGCCGGTGCTGACGCTGGCGACCGCCTCCATACGGGCGGGGGTCGTCGTGGGGGCAACCAGGCCGATCCAGTCCAGGCCCCGTGCGGCCGCGGGACCGCGCAGTTCCTCCGCATGCGCCGGCGGACAGTCGACCACCAAGAGGCCGTCGATGCCGGCGTTCGCGGCCGTTGCACCCAGCCGACTTCCCATCTGCAGCAGCGGGTTTGCGTAGGAGAACAAGACGATCGGAATGTCGGTGCGCTCTCGAATCGAGCGTGCCAAGTCGAGCACGCCCGGAAGGGTCGCCCCTGCCGCAAGCGCGCGGATCATCGCCGCCTGAACATCACCGCCGTCGGCCGTCGGGTCTGAGAAAGGAACGCCGAGTTCCAGCACGTCCAGGCCCGCGTCACACGCTGCCATGATCCGCTCGCGTGACCCTTCAAGGTCGGGGTCGAATGCGGTGAGGTACCCGACCAAGGCCGCGCGCCCCTCGGCCTTGGCGTTTTCGAAGGCTTGCTTGATCCGGCTCATGAGGGTTCCTCCGCGTGTCCCGACTGCTGTGTCACCGACGGCCCATCACCATCGAGGGCGTCCATCACCGTGTGCATGTCCTTGTCTCCACGTCCCGACACGTTGACCACGACGGTCGCATCGAGGCCAACCTCGTTCAAGACCGCAGGCAAGGCCGCAAACGCGTGGGCGGTCTCCAAGGCAACGATGATGCCTTCGCTGCGCGCCACCTGGGACAGCGCATCCAGGCACTGAGCATCGGTCACACTGAGGTACTTCGCCCGCCCCGTCGCGTGGAGGTGCGCGTGCTCTGGCCCGACACCGGGGTAGTCCAGACCAGCCGAGATCGAATGCGCTTCTTGGAGCTGCCCGTGGTTGTCCTGCAACACCAGCGAGCGCATGCCGTGGTAGATGCCGAGCTTGCCCGCGGTCATCGTCGCCGCATGCTTTCCATCGAGGCCTTCGCCCGCAGCCTCGACCCCGTACAACGCGACGGTCGGCTCGGGAACGAACGCCGCGAAGATTCCCATCGCGTTCGACCCACCGCCCACGCACGCGACGACCGCGTCGGGCAGCCCTCCGGTCAAGGCATGGACCTGTGCCCGACACTCGTCCCCGATGACCCGCTGAAGCTCTCGGACCATCGTCGGATAGGGGTCGGGGCCCATGACGCTTCCGATGACATAATGCGTGTCGTCGACGTGCGCGACCCAGTCCCGCAGCGCCTCGTTGATCGCGTCCTTGAGCGTGGCGCTGCCCGCCTTCACCGGAACGACCTGCGCCCCGAGAAGCTGCATGCGGAACACGTTGAGCGCCTGCCGCTCAACGTCTCGCTCGCCCATGTAGACCGTGCACGGCAACCCGAAGTAGGCGCAGACCGTTGCCGTCGCGACGCCATGCTGGCCGGCTCCGGTCTCGGCGATGATGCGGGTCTTGCCCAGGCGACGTGCCAGCAGCACCTGTCCGACGCAGTTGTTGATCTTGTGCGACCCGGTGTGGTTGAGGTCTTCGCGCTTGAGCAGCAGGCGCCCGCCGTCCTTCATGCCCAACACATCCGCCAGACGCTTCGCCTCGGTGAGGACCGAGGGGCGCCCGGTGTAGTCGCGGAGGATCAAGCGGTACTCCTCTTGAAAACTCGCGTCCGCCCAAGCTTTGGGCCACTCCAGTGCAAGCTGCTCCACGGCGGGCATCAACGTCTCTGCGACGTAGCGCCCACCGAACGCGCCAAACTGAAGCGAGGGACTCGCGAGTTCATCGGCCATTGATGGCGGTTTTACCAGGCCCCGCCGGACGCCGCCCGCACAGCTCCCAACAGCCCTTCGATGCGTACGATGTCCTTCTCGCCGTGCAGTGCGCCCGGCATTTCAGATCCGCTGGCGACATCCAGACCCGCGGGTTGCACCTGCGACAACGCATCGGCAGCGTTGTCCGCGGTGATGCCTCCGGCCAGCCACACCGGCAAGGGCGCCAAGGCATTCACCGCCCGAGCCGCCCACGCCCAGTCGGTCTGGGCCCCTGCCCCGCCGAATCCGGCGACCACTGCGTCAAGCAGGACCCACGCGGGCAACGGCTCGGGGACGGCGAGGCTGGCAAGGTCCGGCGTACCGCGGATCACCCAGGCCCACGGAACCCCCAATCCAGCGAACAGCTGCGGGTCCGCATCCCCGTGGGGTTGAATCGCGTCGAGGTTCAATGCGCGCGCGATCGCAGCGACCTGGTGCGGCTGGTGGTCCACGAACACCCCGACCCGCAGGGCTCCCGAGCGGCCCGCGAGCAACGCCCCCGCATCCTCCGGGGACAGGCCGCGCTTGCTCCCGGACCACAGGTTGATACCGACCGCATCGACCCCCAGGCGGTCGCATGCCTCGAGGTCGGCGCGCCGCGTCACGCCGCAAACCTTCAGCCCGACCATTCGCAGCTCCCAGGCGCGTCTTGGGTGTGCACCTCAGGCGAGCGCTTCGAGGACGGAGGCAAGCGCCGCTCCGGGGTCTTCGGCGCCCATGAACAGCGTGCCGACGAGCGCCGCATCGACCCCTGCATCACGCAGCTGCCGCAGATGCTCCGGGCCTTCGATTCCGCTCTCCGCGACAAACGTGAACGATCGCGGGACCCGAGCACGTTGGGAGATTGCGACGCTGCGGTCGACCTCGAACGACTTGAGGTCGCGGTTGTTGACACCCACGAGCGTGGCGCCGGCGCTGAGCGCTCGGTCCACTTCGTGTCCATCATGCGCCTCACACAAGACGTGCAGCGACAGGTCATGGGCAAAGTCGATGAGCTGCTTGAGCAGCGGGGCCTCGAGCACCGCGGCGATCAGCAAGACCGCATCGGCACCGGCTCGCCGAGCCTCGAGGATCTGGCTGCGATCGAGAATGAAGTCCTTGCGGAGAATCGGGAGAGAAGTCGCCGCGCGGGCCGCCTCGAGATCGGCGAGCCGCCCGTCGAAGTGTCGGTCCGTCAGCACGCTGATCGCCGTGGCTCCGGCCTTCTCGTACGCAGACACGATCTGCGCGACGTCTGCGTCCTCGCGAATCGGGCCCGCAGACGGCGAGGCGCGCTTGAACTCCGCGATGATCCGAGGCGCGGGTCCCTGGCGGAGGGCGCCTTCGAAGTCCCGGACCGGCGGCAGGCCAGCGAGCGCCTGCTCCAACTGACGGGCCGAGATCACACCATCGCCGCGATGTGCCGAGAGTTCGGCGCGCTTGGCCGCGATGATCCGATCGAGATGGGTCGCCTCGGACATACGGGAAGGCTACGCCGGGTTGGAAGCCTTCACCAGCGCCGCGAGGGTAGCCGCTGCCGACCCGTCATCAAGCGCGGCCGCAATTCGGTCGGCGAGTTCCGGAAGCGCCGCAACCCCCTGCTCGCCCGCCACGAGCAGCCCGGCCGCCCCGGAGTACACCACCGCGTCCCGATACCGCCCTGGTGCCCCGTGCAGCACCGCCTTGAGAGCCTCCGCGTTGTCCGCGGGATCGCCCCCGGCGATCTCCTCCCACGCAAACCGCTCGACCCCCGCCTGCTCGGGCGTCAGGACCCACCGTTTCACAACGCCGTGGTGCCCATGGGCGACCAAAGACTCGCCTTCGGGGCTCAGGTCGTCGATTCCCCACGGCGCGTCCTCGGCAGCCCTCACCCCGCAGCGGAAGCCGTGGACGACCATGACGCGTGTGCTTCCAAGTGCGCTCAGAGCGGATGCGAGCGGCATGCACCGCCGGGGATCGAACACTCCGAGCAACTGCCGCTTCGCCCCGGCCGGGTTGGTCAGCGGACCCAACAGGTTGAACAAGGTGCGGACCCCCAGTGCCTTGCGCACCGGCATCGCGTGCTTCATCGCAGGATGCAACGCAGCGGCGAACAAGAACCCGACCCCCACCCCGTCGATACAGGCTGAGACGGTGTCGGCGGACGCCGCAATGCCGACGCCAAGCGCCTCGAGCACGTCCGCGCTTCCGCTTCGACTGCTCGCGGCTCGGTTGCCGTGTTTGGCAACCTTCACCCCACACGCCGCGAGCACGATCGCGACAGCCGTCGAGACATTCCGCCGCGCCACCCCTGAGCCCCCGGTTCCACAGGTGTCGACCAGCTCACTCGCTTCCGCGGAAACCGGCGTCATCGCCTCCCGCATCGCAACCGCGGCCCCGGCGATTTCCTCGGACGTCTCCCCCTTGGCGGCCAGACCCATCAGCAGCGCGCCCAGCTGCCCAGGGTGGGCATCCCCCGCCATGATCTCGCGGAGCACGGCCGTCATCGTCGCGCGGGGGAGGTCTCGGCCGGCTGCAAGCTCGCGAAGCGCCGCCCGCACATGCGCGTCAGGCATCTCCACCCCCTTGGGCCAAGAAGTTGCCGAGGATCTGGTGGCCCGCCTCGGAGAGGATCGATTCGGGGTGGAACTGCACCCCGAACACAGGCGCGCGGACGTGCCGGACCGCCATCAGTTCGCCCTCGGCCGTGTGCGCGACCGGCAAGAGCGAAACAGGAAGAGTCTCCTGAGGGACGATGAGACTGTGGTAACGCGTCGCAACGAACGGCGAGGGGATCCGTGCGAGGACGCCGGACCCGTCGTGCAGGACCGGTGATGTCTTGCCATGCATGATCCGGTCGGCGCGGACCACCTTCGCACCGAGGACTTCGCACAGCGTCTGGTGGCCGAGGCAAACCCCGAGCATCGGGATGTCCGAATCCTCCTCACACAGCGACCGGCAGACGTCCGCGCAGACCCCCGCGTCGCTCGGTCGGCCCGGCCCCGGGGAGAGTAGAACATGGCTGGGCTCGTCCTCCACGATCTGCTCCGCGCTCAGCGCGTCGTTGCGGTAGACGTCGACGACCGCGCCCAACTCGAGCAGGTACTGCACGAGGTTGAACGTGAACGAGTCGTAGTTGTCGACCACCAGCACACGTGCGCCGCTTCCGGCCTCGGCCGGGGTGTATCGAGTTCCTCCAGCAGGCAGAGTTTTCATCGTTGTTCCTCCCGAGCGCCGCGCGCCATCGCGATCGCACGAAGCACCGCGCTCGCCTTGTTTCGGCACTCTTGGTCCTCCGCTGCGGCGTCCGAGTCGTAGACAATGCCACCGCCGGCTTGGACGCGGAGTGTGTTCCCTTGCGCCACGAGGCTTCGGATGCAGATCGCGAAGTCTGCCCCGCCATCATATCCGAGGTAGCCCACCGCACCGCCGTACCAGCCTCGTCCATCCACTTCGAGTTCGTCGATCAGCTGCAAGGCACGGACCTTCGGCGCCCCACTGAGCGTCCCCGCGGGGAAGGTCGCAGCCAGGGCATCGAGGGCATCGAGCTCCGGGCGCAACGTCCCGGTGACCTCCGAGACAATGTGCATCACGCGGCTGTACCGCTCGATCGCAAAGCGGTCGGTCATGCGCACCGAGCCGCCCTCGCTCACGCGGCCGATGTCGTTGCGACCGAGGTCGATGAGCATCAGATGCTCGGCGCGCTCTTTGGGATCGGCCAGCAGCTCGCGCTCCAACGCTTGGTCTTCCGCCTCGGTTCGCCCACGCGGTCGAGTCCCCGCGATCGGCCGAACGGTGACCTGCCGCGAGTCGCGATCCACCCGCACCAGGACTTCCGGCGAGGCGCCCACCAGCGTCGCCGAGGGCAACTGCATCGCGTACATGTACGGAGCGGGGTTGGTCACCCGCAGCGCCCGGTAGACATCGAGAAGATCGAGGCCATCCCGGGGAGCATCGAACGCCTGGGAGAGCACGACCTGAAACACGTCTCCGGCCGCGATGTGCTCTTTGGCGGCCGCGACCGCCTCCACATGCCGATCCCTCGACCAGGGCGGCGTGGGCTCGGTTTCCCACTGCGATGGTTCAGGCTCTCGAAGGCGGAGCGACGGAGCGCCAGGCCCCTCGCCAAGAAGGGTGTCGGTGACCTCGTGAACTCTTGCCACCGCCCGGGCGTAGCCGGCCTCAAAACCGCCGTCGGTCTGTGGGCAGACGCTTCCCACCACCTTCACCCGTTGGGTGAGATTGTCGAAGATCACCAGGACATCGGTCGCGATCATCTCGACCCCTGGCACCGCATCTGGTTCGCGAGTCTGGGGTGGAGGGATCGACTCCACCGCCCGTACGAAGTCGTGACCACACACACCCACGAGGCCGCCCCAGAAGCGAGGAAGGTCGGGGTGCGCTTCGCCGTGCAACGCCTGGCTCACAGCGCGCAAGGAGTCGAGCCCGACGCTCGGGAGATCGGCCGGCACGCAGAAGCCCTCCGGCGCGGTCCAGTCCCAACGCAACGCGCCGTCTCGCCACGATGCCCGGCCGCGCAGTCGATGCCCGAGGGCCAGAAAGCTGTACCGAGCCCAGCGTTCGCCCCCCACCACCGACTCCAGAAGAACCGCCGTGTCCGCCGCTGCCCGCAGCCGCGCGAAAGCGCCGACGGGGGTCTGCGTGTCGCACAACACCTCGGCCCACACCGGGACCACCGCCGCATCGCCCGCCTCCAGGCTTGCGCGTAGCTTCGATTCCGCGGGGAACACGTCCACGTCGCCCACGATAGCGCCCCCGGGAAGGATTGGTTACCGTCCGCTCGTGACCTTCGACCCCGCACTCCAAGCCGCCGATCCGCAGGTGGCCGAGCTCATCGCCCGCGAGGACACCCGCCAGCGAGACAGTCTCCGCCTGATCGCCTCGGAGAACTACGCAAGCCGTGCTGTGCTCGAGGCCAGCGCATCCACGCTCACCAACAAATACGCCGAGGGTTACCCAGGTCGGCGCTACTACGAGGGCATGGATGTCATCGATCCGCTGGAGAGTCTGGCGATCGATCGAGCCAAGGAAATCTTCGGGGCAGAGCACGCGAACGTGCAGCCCTACAGCGGCAGCCCCGCCAACCTCGCGGCCCTGCTCGCGCTTGTCGACCCCGGGGACACCATCTTGGGCATGTCGCTGCCCGCGGGCGGACACCTCACACACGGCTGGAAGGTCTCGGCAACCGGCATCTACTACAACGCCGTCCAGTACGGCGTCCGCGAGACCGACCACCGCCTCGACATGGACCAGGTGCGCGACCTCGCCAAGGAGCACGCGCCCAAGCTCATCTGGTGCGGTCACTCCGCCTATCCGCGCACGGTCGACTTCGAAGCGTTCGCCGAGATCGCAAACGAGGTTGGCGCGCACCTTGTCGCAGACATCGCCCACATCGCGGGCCTCATCGCGGGCGGAGTGCATCCCTCACCGGTTCCCCACGCCGCCGCGGTCACCACCACAACCCACAAGACGCTCCGCGGCCCGCGCGGAGGTCTGATCATGTGCAAAGCAGAGCACGCCAAGGCGATCGACAAGGCCGTCTTCCCCGGCTTGCAAGGCGGACCCCACAACCACACCACGGCGGCCAAGGCGGTCGCCTTTGGTGAGGCGCTTCAGCCCGAGTTCAAAGACTACGCAGCGCAGGTTGTGGCAAACGCGAAAGCGCTGGGAGAAGGCCTTCTCGGGCGCGGCCTGTCGCTGATCACCGGTGGCACCGACAACCACCTGCTGCTCGTCGATCTCACCTCGACGGGGATCTCCGGAAGGATCGCCGCCCGGGCGCTCAACGGCTGCGGCATCGAGATGAACGGGAACTCCATCCCGTTCGACAAGCGCAAGCCCTTCGACCCCTCCGGCGTACGTGTGGGCCTCGCCGCGTTGACCTCTCGCGGTTTGAAAGCCGAGCACATGGACGCGGTCGCGGGCTTCATCGACGAAGGCGTGCGCGAAGCAGCCAAGCACGACGGCACCATCGGCGATCCCTTCGCCACCGCACTCGCCGGCCGCATCCGCGAGTTTCTCCAGCCGTTCCCGGCTCCGGGCCTGTCCCACTGACGTGCGCTGTTTGTCGCCAACACCCCGCCCCCTCCCCCACGCTCGCGCGTGGGTGTTGGTGACGCTCGCCGCGTGCACCGGCTGCCCGCGGGACTCGGTCCCGGACCCGAATCCGGATCAGGAGCCCAGCGCAACGCAGAAGACCGCCAAACTCCGGAAGGAAGCGCAAAAGGAAGCGCTCGAACGCCTCGCGCCCAAGGTCGCCACGCTCGCGGCGCTCGAAGACCCGATCACCGCGGCCCTTCGGGACGGGACGGCACCACGCATGCCTCCGCTTCAGCCTGACGACCGCGCCGCGTTGCGAACAGCCCTCGAGGCGGCCGACCGCGAGTCCAAGGGCTTGACCCCACGGTTGCTCGAGCCCGCCGACCGCGTCGTGGCGGTGGCCTCGAGATTCGCGATCGACCGGGCCCGTGACACCTATGTGCGGCGTGCACCGTGGGCCGACGATCCCAGCTGGGTCACCGCACAGGCCCAGCACGTCATCGCGGCACTCGAGGCGTCCGCGCGCAGCGACGGCACGTGTACCCACTGCGAGGTCAGCCTCTCGCATCTCGAGAAGACACTGCCCGTCGCATCCGCTGGGTTGCAGCGCATGTCCAAGGCACGAGGCGAGGCAGCGGTCCTCGACGCCCGCGCCCTTGCGGACCGAGTTCGCATGCTGCCCGGCCAAGCGGACGCCCCCGCAGCCCTTGCGCTGGAGACCTTTGCGAGCACTGTCCAGGGCCAGCTCTCCTCCGCGAACGAGCCTGCTCGCATCGGCAAGGCCGTCCTCCAACGACAGCTCGAGGTCGAGGAAAACGTCGGCCAGACCGCGACGGAACTCTTCAAGAATCTGGGCGCCTCCGTCTCTGCGCTCGCGGCCATGGTCGAGAAGCGGACGGTGCCCGAGCCCGAGCCACCCACCACGGTGACGCAGGCGCGTTGTGAGGCCGCGTGGGCGGATATCGCCCCCGTGCTCGAGGCACACGACACGCTGAACGCCGAGGGGTTTCGCTGTGCGCGTTTCGTGGCCGGCTTGGGCACGGCAACCCTGGATGATGTTGGCTTGCGAATCGCCATCATCGACGCCGCCCTCGTCGGGCCGCTGCGCACCGAGGCACTTCAACCCCTCCCCGATGTCCTGACGTCGATCGGTGGTCGAGTGGCACGAGGGTCTCAGGCCCACACGCTTCGCACTGCGCTCCTGCTCGGCGCGCCCCCCCTCCAACCCGCCGCAGCCCGAGCCCTCCATGCAGAGCTGGATGCGGCATGCCTCGCCGCGGCTGCGTTGTGGATTCACGGCGAACTCGGGGACGACGCCGGACTCGCGGAGCGCCTCGACAAGAAATGCCCGCGAAAGACACCGTCCTACATTTCGCGCGCCGAGGCTCGTCCTCGGCAAGCCCTTGAAGGCCTCGCGCTGTCGCGGGTGTCCAGAGGCCCCGCCGGCGTGGTCCCCCTGGACAAGCTGTGGTGGTTGCCCGCTGGGCTCATCGACGATGTCGCCCTGCCCCCCGGCGACGACGACCGCCCATCCCCGGTCCGTGGAACCGTCGAACCGTTGGACGCCCGGTCTCCGCCCCCGGGGGCCCAGGATCCCGCGCCGTGAACGACCGCGAGCTGCACGCCCAGCTTGAGCAGACCGAGCGCGAGAAGCTCGCGGGCGGCTTTCACGAGGAGGTCGCCGACGCCCTGCGAGCTCGCGCCCGACCTGACCTCGCCGGCGCGGTGCTGGAGCAGATCTGGGACTGGGATGCCGCGTTGGCGGCGTACAGAGACGCCGACCTCGGCCTCGACGCCCTGCGGATCGCGCTCGAATCCGGAGTCACGCAGCATCTGGACGCGGTGCTCTCGGAACTCGAGGAACACGCGGTTCCGGACGAAGTGGACGCCGCGATCGCGCTGCTGGAGAAGCGACGCCGGCCAATGGAGGCCGCGCGCCTGCTCGCCCTCCGCGACGACCCCGTGGCCCAAGCCCGAGCGTTGGAGCGCGGCGGGGATCCCTACGGGGCAGCCCGCGCGTTGGCGGAGGCCGGCGAGGTCAAGGAAGCGCTCGACATGCTGCAGGCGCATTCCCTGCAGTCCCACCCGGCGTTGGCGCTCGCCGCCTCCTTGGCATGGGAGCTTGGAGACGCGGAAGGCTCCGCTCGCCACGCGCAGGCCTCCCTCCGTCTTCGCGAGGACGACGACGCCACGCGAGACCAACTCGGGCGGGCCTTGACCGCCCTTGGCCACGACCTCGCCGCCCAGATGGTCCTGCGCGGGCAGTCCTCGCGGAGCGTCGACGCCGTGAGCCCCGGTCGGTACCGAGTCACCGGCCTGGGTGGGACCGGCTTGGTGGGCGCCACCTACCAGGCGCTCGACCGCGCGACTCACGAAGAGGTGGAGCTTCACCTCTTGCTCGCCGAACACGGCGACGCGCGCGAGCTCGACCCCGACGTCGCACAGCAGCTCGACCGATTCTCCTCTGTTGCCCGAGCCGCGGCCTCGATCGGACACCCTGCCATTCGTCCGATTCTGCGGCTCGACGCCCGCGCCGGACTCCTCGTGATGCCCCGAACCGAAGGCACCTCACTGCGAGCCCTGCTGCGCCCGCCTGGCATGCGGAGGGTCCGCTCGCGCGCCCGGGCCTGGATCGCGTTCATGCTCGAGGGACTGATGGCGGCGCATGCCCGGGGTCTGGTCCACGGATGGTTGCTGCCGAGCCTCGTCACGTTTGACGGCGCAGGCCGACCACTCGTGCCTCCCTTTGGCGGACACCACCTCTCCGGACTCACCGCCACCCATACCGGAGGGCTCGAGGAGCTGATGGCGATGACTGCCCCCGAGCTCCGCAGCGGTGCCGCACCCACCGTGCAGAGCGACATGTTCGCGGTCGGTGTCCTCCTGCAATGGCTGCTCGACGGAGACCTGCAGACCCCTCCTCCCTCGGAGTCGACCCCCGAAGACACCATCGCGCGGGCCCTACAGGAAGCCGATCCTGCGCAGCGGCCTGACGCCGAGGCGGCACTCGAAGTCTTGCGAGCGCGCGTCGCAGACATCCACGAACTCGGTGGTGCCGCCGGTTCGATGAGCGCCGGCGTCGCCCCGCAACCTGGCGAGAGCAGCTCCGCGTTGATGCGCGCCGGCGTCGTAGTCGATGCGGCTGAGACGTGGACCGAACCCGAACTCGAAGCGCTCTGCCAACACGTGCATCCCTGGCTGCAGCCCATCCTCGACCGCGAGGGGCGTCGTCTCACGCTGGCGCCCTGGCCCGAGGGAAGCGCAGCGCTCGAGGATGATGTCGAACGGTTTGTCGATCTGCTCGACGATCAAGCCTTGGCCCTGAGCACCCCGGGACTCGAGGCCGCGGTCCGCCAACGCCTGCAACCCAGCAGCCTCGTCCGCACCCCGGCAGGGTCTTGGATGTTAGCCCTCGACGATCTGCTGTCCCGATGACCCAACACTCCGAACCCTCCACCGCCGGGATACGAAGCACGCTCGTCGTCGTGGGCGTCCTGCTCACGATCGCGATCTGGGCCATGCCCCGGGCGATCCAACCCGGCGACGCCGGAGAGTTCGCCACCATCATGCTTCGCGGCGGCGTGCCTCATCCCTCTGGCTACCCCTGGATGCGGCTCCTCGGACTCCCCGCCTCCGCCCTGGCTGCGCTGGGCTTGCCCCCGGCCACGGCTGCCGCCACCCCCTGCGCGCTGTCGGGCATCGCCGGGTTCGCCGTCATGCACCGCGTCGCCCTGCACATGTTGCGCGGCGCTTCGATGCGCGCACGGGAGGTCATCGCCACCGTGCTCACGCTGCTCCTCGCCAGCGCCCCGCCCGTCGTCCTCCACGTCTTCGACAGCGAGGTGTGGGGCCCCTTGCTGTTCGCCGTTTCCGGGTTCACCTACCTCGCGCTCGTCCGTCGCAGCCCACCGTGGGTCCTGGGCGTGGCGCTTGGGCTTGGGGTCAGCCACCACCTCACCGCCGTCTTCCTCGCCCCGCTGGCCATCGCTGCGGCCTGGCCGGACAACGCGACGCCGAAGACCGTCCTCCGAGCGGGTCTGCAGGGGCTCGGAGGCAGCCTGCTCGGCCTCGCCCCCCTCCTCACGCTCATGCTCGGCGCCCAAGGCCCGGACGCGGCATGGGCGTGGGGGAACACCGAGTCCCTCTCGGGATGGCTGCATCACGTCACCCGCGGCGACTACGGCGTGTTCGACCTCAGCTTGCAGAAGAATGGGCAGGTCCCGGCGTGGGCCCAGCTGCGCCGTGCGTGGCAAGTCCAAGGCGGCGCGCTCTCGGCCCAGCTCAGCCCACACTGGCTGCTGTCGGGGGTCCTCCTGCTGGCCCCGTGCGCTCTTGCCGTCCGGCGTGGTCCCGGGCCGCGAAAGCTTCGTGCGGGACTGGTCGCGAGTCTGCTGCTCTCCGGAAGTCTTTTTCCGCTTGCCCACAACCTGGACCCCACATCCCCGTTCGGACAGTGGATCCTCGAGCGGTTCGACCTTGTCCCGCTCACCCTGCTGATCCCCGTGTGCGCGCTGGCCCTCGCCCCTCTGCCCGGCGCGGTCGCGGAGCGCGGCCGAGCCGGACAGGGCCTGGCGGTTGCAGCCGCGCTCCTGGTCCTCCGACAGGTCGTCTTCGCCGCGTGGCACGGAGTCCCCTCGACCAACCCATGGCTGCAACGCTATGCGGTCGACGTCCTACGTACGCCCGATGCCCCCCGGGCGGTCATCGTCGGCACCGACGACCACCGCACCTTCCCGATTCTGTACGCGCAGGAGGTCCTCGGCGAGGGGGAGCACGTCGTCTACATCGACGCGTCCTTGCTGGCCTACCCCTGGTACCGGGCTCGGCTCCGCGCGAGACTTCCCGCCCTGCCGGACATCGACAAGCCGGTGCTGCTCCTCACCGCGCTGCAAGCCGACCCAGCGTGGGACGAGGTCCCGCTGTACCTCACCAACGACTTCTCCCGGCACTCGGTCGGACTCAATCGTGTGCCCGAGGGCGTCCTGTGGAGACTCGTCCACCCGCGCCTTCCTCCGGCCACCGCGGACGAAGTCGTCACCCGTCACAAGGCCGCCCTCAAGCGCTACGGGCCCCTCGTCAAGGTTCCGTTCGTCGACGGCCACCCCTTCGCCACCGACGTCCTGACGAACTACCTCCAGACGACCAAGGCGCTGGGCGAGGCCCTGTACGCCGAGGGGCGGAGCGCGGACGCGGAGGCGTTACTCCGGTATGCGCTCGACCCGAGCTAGGCGCGAGGCGGATTCTTTTCCTTTTTTTTCGCTTTTCTTGCGGCGATGTCGATCCCGCGGACACCCGAGCGTCTCCCAGATGTGGCGACGACAACGGCCACGGACACAACGAAAGCAGACACGATGAAATTTCTCGCACTGATCTACGATCCAGAGGGCACCAACGACTTCGCTCCGGACAGTCCCGAGTTCGAGGCCTACATGGGCCAATGGCTCGCGCTTGACGCGGCGCTCAAGGAGGCCGGTGTCTATGTCGGCGGCGAGGCGCTCCAGCCCTCCACCACCGCGACCCGCGTTCGCGTTCGCGGGGGCAAACAGGAGACGATGGATGGCCCCTTCGCCGAAACCAAGGAGCAACTCGGCGGCTACTACGTCCTCGACTGCAAGAACCTCGACGAGGCGATCAAATACGCCGCGATGATCCCCGTCCACGAGACCGGCACCATCGAGGTCCGCCCCCTCATCGACCTCTCCGAAATGACGGACGCCTGACGTGGAACGCCTCCAGTCGGACATCGCAAAGCTCATGCGGGACGACTGGGGGCGGCTCCTCGCCGTTCTGATCGGCAACCTTCGCGATTTCCAACTCGCCGAGGATTGCCTCTCGGAGGCCTTTCGCAGTGCGTTAGAGCACTGGCCACGAGGGGTTCCACGCAACCCTCAGGGGTGGCTCCTCCAGGTCGCGCGTCGTAAGGCGATCAGCCGACTCCGGCGGGCAGCGACCCGAACGAAGGCTCAGCCGGACCTCGCCTACCTCATGGCCCTCGACGCGGAGGAGATCGAGTCCGAGCATGACATCCCGGACGAGCGGCTGCGGCTCATCTTCACGGCGTGCCACCCTGCCCTCGACGCCAAGACGCGAATCGCCCTGACACTGCGGACCCTGTGCGGACTGGCCACCCCCGAGATCGCGAGAGCGTTCCTCGACAAGGAGGCGACGATGGCCCAACGGCTGGCGCGCGCAAAGGCCAAGATCGCCAAGGCGGGGATCCCCTACGAAGTCCCCGAACCGGACGCCTGGGAGTCGCGCCTGACCTCGGTCCTCACTGTCATCTATCTCATCTTCAATGAGGGCTACTCGGCGAACGAGGGGGAGGCCGTGGTACGCCGGACGCTCTGCGATGAGGCGACCCGGCTTGCTCGGGCCCTTCACTCGCTGTGTCCAGCCGACGCCGAGGTCGCGGGCTTGCTGGCCCTGCTGCTGCTCAACCACGCACGCAGCCCCGCCCGGCTCGATGCGTCAGGCGCCGCCATTCCACTGGAGCTTCACGACCGTACCCGCTGGGACCACGAGAACATCGGCGAAGGGTTGGCGCTCATCAAGACCACGCTCCGCCGTGGCCGCCCGGGGCCGTTTCAACTGCAGGCGGCAATTTCGGCGATTCACGCCGAAGCTGCCGACTTCGAAGCGACCCGATGGGATGAAGTCGCGCTCATCTACGATCGTTTGATCGAGTTCACCCCAACCCCCGTCGTCGCGCTCAACCGAGCGGTCGCGCTGTCATTTGCCCGTGGTCCGGCCCTCGGCCTGGAGAACCTGCCCGAAGGACTCGAGCACTACCAGTCGTTTCACGCTGCCCGCGCTGACATGCTCCGCCGACTGGGCCGGACCGACGCAGCTCGGGATGCATACGACCAAGCCCTCGCGCTGACGCGCAACGAAGCCGACCGCATGTTCCTCGAAAAGCGCCGCGACGACCTCGATGGGCCCGCGGAGCCGTAGCGATGGACGACGGCGCGTCCCTAGCCCACAGGAGTGCAGACCAGCAGCGGCTCGATATCGTTGGTCTCGTCACACTCGTTGAGCACCCCGTTGCCGGTCCCATCGTCGTCGACAACCGCGAAGATGGTAGCGGAGGGGATCGACTCTCCGGTCGCGAGCGTGACAGTCTCCGACGCCCCCGCCGGCAATGCGGCGACCGTGTTCACCGTCCCGAGCAGTCCCGCGGTCTCCTCGTAGAAGGAGACCGCCACGCCAGGACCGACGCCCAGACAGCCGAGGTTGGCAACGTCTACGCTGATGTCCAACGTCGGACACACCACCTGATCGACGCGGAGGTCGAACAACGCGAGGTCGGGCGCGCAGAAATTTGAAGCGCCCTGGGCGTTGCGCCGGTACGCGTTGAATCCGGGTGTGTCCCAAGCGTCGGGCTCGGTCACCGGGATGGTGCCGTCCACCTCCACGTTGGTGATGTGATAGCTGTGCTGGTTCCATACCGGGCGTGTCGCGACCCAGTTGTCGAGTTGGTCCTCCCAGACCTCGATGCCACCATCGAGGCCCCACGACACGTCGGAGTTGTTGGAGAACACCAACTCCGCTTTGAAGTCGCCGTCCACATCCGCCACCACCGGATACTCGGTTCGAGTTCTGGACGTGTTCGGGTCCTGGAAGAGCACCTCCTCGTCGGTCATGATTCCATCGCACCCGGGCCCTGGCGGGACGAGCTGACAGTCCGGCTCCACCCCGGGATAGATGCGAATGAAGAATTCGTCGTTGTAGACGACCTCGTTGATGCCATCTCCGTCGAAGTCGAACACCGAAGACCCGGTCACCCGGGACGAGTCGTCTTCGGTTGCGGCGCGCCACAGCTCGGAAAAGCTCGTCCCATCGAACTCGGCGACCACGTAGAACGAAGCGCCCGCCGTGGCGATGTCGGGACGGCCATCGCCGTTGAAGTCCGCGATGTTCGGTGCACCGCCGCGATCGGCGGTGCCGGGGATCGCAAACGAGGCCAACTCGACCCCGGTTTGGCCGTTGAGTGCGTGCACCTGACCGCCGCGCACGAGAATCACCTCGGGCAGACCGTCGGCATCGAAGTCCGCGACGCCGCAGCGGCCATCCCCCACGGTCGACTCCCAGAGGATGGAGCCCGCGAAGTCACCCCCGGCGACCGTCCCGGTCGTGGTGTACGCCGTGTTTCCGCCGATCAGTTCGGGGCGGCCGTCACCATTGAGGTCCGCAACACAGGAGATCGGGCCTTGCCCGTCTCGCCCGATTCCCGCGGTTCCCTCCCATACCAGCGCACCGCTGCTGTCCACGACCGCGGCGCCGAACACAAGCTCGGGGTCTCCAGCGTTGTCCATGTTGGCGATGGCCACCGAGCCACTGCTGTTGGCACTCGTGAACGTGTCCGACACCCACATCGGGGTGCCGTCGCTTTCGATCGCGACGAGCGTCGACCCAAGGCCTGCAACGACAACTTCAGGCAGACCATCGCTGTCGATGTCGCCGACCGACGGGTTGGCGGTCGAGTTGGTCTGATACGCCGGGTCCGTCACCGACCAGACCGGCAATCCGGTGTCCCCGCGGATCGCCCGGATGACACCGTCGGACGAGATCGTCCCGTCGATGTACGTGTTGAAGATGATCTCCGGCGTACAGTCGGCATTGAGGTCTGCGACCACAGGGATGGAAGACACCTGGTAGTTCGCCGGCGCCACGTCGGGGTCGCGGTGTGTCCAGCTCGGCACGCAAACATCCGCCACGCAGGTCTCTGCGGTTTGACACTCGCTCCCGTCCACGCAGGCCACCTGCGCGCGGGTTCCCCAGGTGAAGCGCGGGATTGGAGAGAACTCGGCCGGCGGCGGAACGTACTCGCAGGCAGGGTCGGCCATCGAAGGGACACACAGTCCGAGGTCTCCGGCGCAGATGAACCCTTCCCCGCAGTTGCTGTCCTCCACCCGCGTCGCGCAGCCGCTGTCCTGGCACGCCCCGGCCGGCGTCACGCACTGGCCCAGGTAACACGTATCCCCCTCACCGCAGCACACCTGCGACGCACCACACGCCGCCGTTCCTCCACAGTCGTCCGCACACGTGCCTTCGAAACAGACCTGCGTGTTCGGGCAGCAACTGTCCTCGCAAGAGATTTCCTCGTCGGCGCAGGTCGGGCCCGATGACCCCTCGGTGGGCACCACGCCCGACGACCCCTCCGCCGAGGTTCCGCCCGTCGACGTATCGGTCCCGTCCGTGTCCGTCAACGTGTCGCTCAGAGACTCCGAGGAACCGCTCTCCTCGGGCGGTGTGCTCGAGGAGCACCCAGGGCCCAGCGCAAGTCCACAAAGCACCCCAAAGCATCGACCCACCGTCCCCATGACGGACAGTGTAGGAGCGGCCGGCGGGTTGACTCAACCTCCAGGCACATCTCCGTCCCCCGACTGCACGCTATCGGGTCGCCATGGAGTGTCTGGGGCGCTACCGTGGGGACGTCTTTGGCTTCCTTGGATGAAGAGCGTCGCTTGGCCATCTCGCTGGCGCGAACCGGTGCCGAGATAGCGCGAACGTTTCAGCGGGGCGGGGCCCGAATCCTTCGGCTACGAAACAAGCCGCTCGGTGGCGGCCCCGTCACGGCCGCCGACGAGACCGTGGACGCCCACATCGTAGGGGCGTTGCACGATGCGTTCCCCCACGATCCCATCGTCGCCGAAGAGAGCTGGGAGGAAACCGCCTGGCAACGCGGCGGCCGATGCTGGTTCGTCGATCCGATCGACGGCACCCGCGAGTTCGCCCGAGGGACTCCGGGGTGGACGGTTCAACTCGGGCTGTGCATCGACGGCGAGCCCGTCCTGGGCGTCGTCGCCGAACCTGCGCATGGTCGGCTCAGCTGGGCCTCGCTCGAGGGCGTGGGCACACCGACAGCTCGGTGGACAGGCGAAACCGAAACCCTCGCCGGGCCAGTACCGCTGCGCGCCGTGGTGCGCCCCTGGGATGCGATCGAGATCATCGGCGGCAAAGTGGCCCCGTTCTCCCGCCAACGGGAGATTCACAAAGCCCTGGGCATCAGCCGCGACCGCGTCCGCTCTGTGGGCTCGGTCGGGGTCCGCATGGCCTCCGTCGCGCGCGGTCAGTCCGATTGCTACGTGCAGGCGCCGGGCAAAACGAAAATGTGGGACACCTGCCCGCCGCTGGCCCTCGTGCTCGCAGCCGGCGGCCGCGTCTCCGACCTGCGCGGCGATCCCTTGGACTTCAGCGCTCCCCCCGTGACCCACCCCGGCGGAGTGGTCGCCTGCGCCGCCGAGCACCACGAGCCAATCCTACAACGCCTCGCAAAACTCGCAGAGTCCTGGCTGGGCCCACGAACGACCTAAGTCTCCGCCCCCGGGAGCTCACGAAAGATGAACCAAGCGGCCCACGCCGCCGCTTCGAAGCGGCCACGAAGCGCCGACAGGGGATGAAGCGAAGCGCCAACAGGCGAGCCC
>JBOEGF010000011.1:63311-315092 GCA_050633305.1 Nannocystales bacterium | reverse complement strand
GGGGACCGCGAGGTCCCCTTCTGAGCTAAACCAAGAACAAAGCCTAGCTCCCCGCGACCGTCATCTGGTCGACGCGGAAGCTTGGCGCCGCGGTCGACGTGCGATGATCGAGGTCGTTCGCGATGGCGTCGATGCCGAGCAAGATGTCGTCGAGGTTGCGGGAGATCGTGATCTCCCCGACCGGTCGGGTGAGGACGCCGTTCTCGATCAAGAACCCTTCGGCCCCGCGCGAGAACGTGCCCGTGACCGCGTCGAATCCGAACCCCATCATGCGGCTGACGTACAGCCCGGTCTCGATGCCCTCGAGCAACGCGCCGGGTTCGAGTTCCCCGGCCTTCATGTAGAAGTTGCTGACGGAGCTGTGCGGGATTCCGCCTCCGCCCGAGGCGGACCCGGTGGGGGTCTGCTCCAACTTGCGGGCGCTGTAGGTGTCGAGGAGGAACGTGGTCAGCACGCCGTCGTCGATGACGGGTATTGCCCGGACCGGTCGACCTTCTCCGTCGAACCGGCGCGAGCCGGGGCCACGTGCGACCAAGGGGTCATCGACGATCGTCACCCCTGCCGCGGCGACCGCTTCGCCGAGGCGCTCTGCCAGGTAGCTGCGCTTGCGGTAGACCGCGTCGCCCACAACACAGCTCGCGACGAGCCCGACGATGCTCCGGGCCGCATCCTTGTCGAACACGATCGGGTACTGCCCCGTGGGCATTTTGGAGGCGCCCAGCGTTCGTACGGCGCGCTGAGCAGCCTCGGCACCCACCGACGCGGGGTCGTCGAGTTCGCCGAAGAAGCGCCCCCCAGTCCAGTAGACGCCATTGCGCTTCTTTCCGCCTTCGTCGTCGGCAACCGCCTGCACCACCAACGATTGGTAGGTGCCGTGGCGGGTCCCCACGAAGCCACCGGTCGTCGCGAGTACGCCGTGACCGCTGCTGCGGGAGAAGCTCGCGCCCTCCGAGGTCGTGATCCGCTCGTCGGCCGCAAACGCGGCACGCTCTCCGGCGCGGGCGAGATCCAAGGCACGCGCGGCATCGATGCCGTCCGTCTCCGGGTCGAACAGGTCGAGGTCCGGCAACGTGGAGCCGTCGGCGAGTTCCTCGGGCGGCGGCGGGGCGGCCATGGGGTCCGGCTCGCTGATCTCGGCCATCTCGACGACGGTCTTCAAGAACGCCTCGACCGCCTCTTTCGAGAGATCGGTCGTCGAGCTGGTTGCCACACGCTCAGACCGCATCACGCGGACCGACAGTCCACTGCTCTGCGCCTCCTTCACGAGCTCGGGCTCATCCTGACGGATGCCGACCTCGAGTTCGTTTCCAACGCCGACGCTGACCTCGGCATGGTCGACGCCGAGGTTGCGGAGGGTGGCGATGGCGTGCTCCGCCGATCCGGTCAGACGGGCGAGGATCTCGGGGGTCTTGCTGGTGCTGGCCATGTCCGGGTCCTCAGGCTTCGGTTCCGCCGACGGTGAGTTCGTCGAGTTTCACGGTGGGCATGCCCACGCCGACCGGCACGCTCTGCCCGTCCTTGCCGCACGTCCACATGCCGTCGGACAGCTCGAAGTCGTGACCGACCTTCGAGACCGTGGCCAACGCCTCCGGGCCATTGCCGATCAGGTTCACGCCCTTGAGCGGCGCCGTGATCTTGCCGTCTTCGATCAGGTAGCCCTCGGTGAGGCTGAAGACGAAGTCTCCATTGCTGATGTTGACCTGGCCGCCACTGAATTTCTTGGCGTAGACCCCCTTCTTCACCGAGCGAATGATTTCATCGGGGTCGTCTTGGCCAGCCGTCATCAGCGTGTTGGTCATCCGCGGCAGCGGGACCTCGCGAAAGCTCTCACGACGGCCACTGCCGGACGCGGGCTCACCGAAGTGATCCGCACTGATCCGGTCGTGCATGTAGCCCCGAAGAATGCCGTCCTCGATGAGGCGATGCTCCTTGGGGATTTCGCCTTCGTCGTCCACGTTGATGCTTCCACGGCTGCCCTCCAGCGCGGGGTCGTCGACAACCGTGACCAGCTCGGAGGCGACAGACTCGCCCACGCGGCCAGTGTAGTTGGAGGTCTTCTTCCGGTTGAAGTCGGCCTCGAGACCGTGCCCCACCGCTTCGTGCAGCAAGATGCCGGAGTCCCCAGGCGCGAGCACGACGGGCATGCTCCCCGCCGGTGCCGGGCGAGAGTCGAGGTTGACCAACGCGACCCGGGCCGCCTCCTGACCATGGTCCTCAGGGGACACCATGGAGAAGTACTCGATGCCGTAGCGGCCACCGCCGCCGCTGCTTCCGGACTCGGTGCGGTCACCGTCGCCCGCGACGACAGACACGCCCATGCGACTCATTGGCTGCACGTCGTGCACCACGGCGCCGCGGCTGTTGCAGACCAGGACTTCCTTGTGGACCGACACCAACGACGCATCCACACGCGCGATCCGGCTGTCTGCAGCGCGAGCGGCCGCATCAGCACGGCGCAGCAGCGCGACACGGTCTGCGCCGGGAACATCGACGAGGTTTTCGGCGACGGCGTAACGGCTTGGGGCGCGGACGCGTGTGACGTCCACCGGCGCAACGGCCTTGCCGCCCGTCGCGATGCGAGCCGCGGTTCGAGCGGCTGCCAGCAGCTCCTCGGGATCGAGGCTCTCCGCGTAGGCGTACCCCACCGCGGTTCCGTTCACGACGCGGACGCCGACGCCAAGGTCGATGCCTCCGCCGACGCTCCGGACTCGGCCGTCCTCCATCGAAATGGACGCGGCCCGGCGGTACTCGAAGTACAGGTCGGCGAAGTCGCCCCCCTGCGCGAGTGCCACACCGAGCGCGCGTGCGATCAGGGTGTCATCGATCGCGTGAGGCCCCGCGATGAACGGAGCCTCACTTGCAGCGACGCTGTTGTCGCTGCCCTTCGGATTCACGTGTGCCTCGGACACGAGCGTAGACTACGTGTCTTTTGAGTCAGCTGCTGAGTCAGCTGCTGAGTCAGCTGCCGGTTCGGCTGCTGTCTCTTTGCCCTTCTTCGTGCGGCCGGCCCAGCGGCGCTTGAAGCGGTCGATACGACCCTCGGTATCCATCGTGCGAGCCTGGCCGGTCCAAAACGGGTGGCTGTGGCTCGAGATGTCCAGCTTGACGACGGGCATCTCGACGCCGTCGACTTCTCGCTTCTCGCTGGTGTTCTGGGTGGAAAATGCGACCCACTCTTTGCCGCTCGCCGAATCGACGAAAAGCACTTTGTGGTAGTCGGGATGGACGCCCATCTTCATGGCAGCGTTACCTTTCCTAGTCGGTCAAAGAATGCCGAAGCTGGGACTACCAGCTCGACTTGGTGACGCCAGGCAGGTCGCCGGCGAGGGCAAGGTCGCGAAGCATGATGCGCGACAGGCCGAACTTCCGGTAGACGGCTTTGCTGCGGCCGGTAAGCATGCAGCGCCGCGTCTTGCGGGTTGGGCAGGAGTTCTTGGGCAGTTGGTTCAGCGCGTCGATCGCAACCCACTTCTCGTCCGGATCGAGGTTAGGGTCTTTGATCTTCTTGCGGAGCTCGGCACGCTTCTCGGCGTACTTGGCGATGAGCTTGTCGCGCTTTTCGTCGCGCAGAACTTGGGAAAGCTTGGCCATGACTGAAGTCTCTTGAGGCGTTGGGGGCAGGCACCGAAGGCGGCCGGCCCAGAGCGCGAGAACCTACACGACAGCAACCCGCGCGCGCAAGGCCTGTCTCGGGGCCGTCTGAGGCGTCAGCTCTCATCCGCAAAAACGCCTCCTAGAGCCGCCTGGCGACCCCGGAGGCGCATTCAGCGTCCGGCGCGCGGTTTCTCAACCGCCGGCCAGGCCGGTCCGGGTCCGCAGATCGCCCAGCTCGGCCTCGCGCAGCTGCCGGAACTGCCCCTCGGGTAGATCGTCCACCGTGACGTCGCCGAACGCCACCCGGATGAGCTTGAGCACCGGATGCTCGACAGCCTCTCCCATCCGCCGGATCTGCCGATTGAGCTCGTGACTGAGCGTGATCTGAACCCACGTATTCGTTTCGGTGTCCCGAATGACCAGGAGTTCGTCCACGGGCTGCGTGACGGTCCCGTCCTCCAAGGTCACACCGGCCCGCAGCTTGTCGATCGCGACGTTGTCCAGGCGCCCCTGGAATTTGACGTGATAGGTGCGCGGGACCTTGTGCCGGGGGTGCAGAAGCCGGGAGGCGAACTCGCCGTCGTTGGTGATCAGCAGCGCGCCACGCGTGTGGTAGTCGAGCCGGCCGACGGGGAATACGCGGGCGTCCACGCCACGCAGGAACGAGATGACCGTGGCCCTGCCCCGCTCATCGACCTTCTTCTCGGTCGAACACACGCTCTCGTCGGGCTTGTTGAGCACCAAGTAGATCGGGGGCTCCGGCTCGACCAGTTTTCCGTCGACGCTGATCCGGTCGCGGACCGGGTCGACCCGGGTCCCTGGCGTCGTCACCACCTGGCCGTTCACCTTGATACGCCCCTCGGCGATCAGCGCTTCGCCCCCGCGACGAGAGCTTACGCCCGCACGTGCGAGCACCTTCTGCAGCCGGACCTGACCGGTGAGTTCACCGATGTCTTGGGCCCGCTCGGCCGGAGGTTTGGAGGACGCGGCACCACGACTACGGCGGCCCCCGTCTGATTTCGGTGGCTTCGGTGGCTTGGATCGGCGGCTCATGGTTCGTCTTTGGGCAGCTTGTCGTCGGCGGCAACGTCCGTTGCCTCCGCGTCCGACGCTGTCGGGTCTGAGGGGTCGTCCGCGGGGCGCTCGCTGTGCTCGAACGCGTCCGCGGGTTCCGAGGTCAACTCGTGGGTGTCGGCGGGACCGGTCGACGCCTCGGAGGCCGCGACGTCAGTGCTGGCGGCGGCCTCATCTTCCGCCGGGGATTCCTCGGGAGAACCGTCATCTGTCGACACGTCCTCGAGGTCTGCATCTGCATCCCCGTGTTGCTCGCCACTGGCGTCCACCCGCGCCCTATCGTCTGCATCGGGCTCGGGTGCTGCATGGGACTCCGGCGCTCCGTCGGACTCCGGCGCTCCATCGGACTCGGGTGCTGCCTCGGACTCCGGCGCTCCATCGGGCTCCGGCTCGGCCTCGGACTCCAGCTCCGCGTCGGACTCCGGCTCGGCCTCCGACTCCGGCTCGGCCTCCGACTCCGGCTCGGCCTCCGACTCGAGCTCTGCATCGGAATCCGCCGGGCGTTCGACGACGTCACCAGACGGACCGACGTTGGCGTCCTGCGACGCTGGGTCCTCGACCCCCGTCCCTGCCCCGCCCAGCGACGCCTCGGCAGCATCGCTGTGTTCGGCGGCTGCCTCGGGACCATCCGCGTCTGTCGACGGCTCTGAGCCCCCCTCCGCTGCAGCATCCGCTGGCGCAGAGTCCCCTTCGGCCGGCTTGTCTCCGGCTTCTGCAGCTGCTTGGCCGTCCCCAGCATTGCCGTCGGCGTCCGGGAACTCGATCCGGGACTGGCCCATCGCCTCCTGCTCGTCGGACAGGCTGCCGGACTGAACGGTGTGCCGCAGCGTGGCCTCCGACTCCTCGCTGAGTTCCTTGAACTCGTGCAGGTCTGGAAGGTCCCGCAGCCCCTTGAGGTTGAAGAACTCGAGAAACGCGACCGTGGTCCCGTACAGGTGGGGCCTGCCGGCTTCTTCTTTTCGCCCGACGATCTTCGCCAGGTCCCGCTCCAGGAGGACCCGCAGCACGGCGCCACAATCCACGCCCCGGATGTGGTCGAGTTCGGCCTTTGTCACCGGCTGCCGATACGCAACAACGGCGAGCGACTCGAGTTGCGAACGCGAGAGCCGGACCGGCTTGCCGGCCATCATTTTCTGGACGAAAGGCGCGTTGTCGGGGTGGGTCCGCAGCCGGAACCCGCCCGCAACCTGGCCCAGCACAATCCCGCGATGTTGCGTGTCGAGGATCAGTTGCTTGAGCGCGAGCTGGATCTGACGCTTGGTCGGTTCTTTGAGGAGCCGGCGGATCAACTTCACCGTCATCGGCTTGTCGGCCGCAAAAAGCAGGCTCTCGATGATCGACATCAGCCGCGGCGAAGCTTCGCCGTCGACCTTGGAGAGGTCGTCATCGGGATCGATGGGCAGCGACGTCGCCAGGTCGAGGTTGCTGTACTCCGCGAACGGGTCCGGCTCAGGCTCCGCCCCCTCGTCCGCTTCGGCTTCGTCCTCGTCTCCGTCTTCGTCCTCCGGCTCATCGTCACGGCCGCGCGGACGACCCAGCGCCGCGACGAGATCTTCTAGGCTGGCCTCTTGGGGCTGAGCGCGCTCGGCCTCCGGCGCCGACGCGGGCTCGGCGTCCGACTCGACCTCGGACTCGGCTGCTGGCTCGGACGGCGCGACTTCGGCTTCGGGCTCGGACGGCTCTTGTTCGGGGTCAGACATCGCTGTCGGGCTCGGCGTCCGACTCGGGCACCTGGGGGGCCACGGGGTCGTCGGACGAGGCCGCAGCCTCACCCGAAGCGGACGCTTCCGCAACCCCGGGTTTGGCCTTCCCGAAGCTGATGTTCTCGTCGTAGTCCGCAATGGCCTGTTTGGCCTCTTCGGCCGTCGCCTTGCGCTCGATCACGATGGCCCCGTTGGCCGAATCCTGGTGCACGAAGATGACCCCGAGCTTCGTCAGCTCCAGCACGGACATCAGGGTGACGACGAGCATCGAGCGAAGCTCGGATTCGCTATTCCACGTCTTCCCGAGGAACAGCGCTTCGAACTCCACACGCTCCTGCTCGATGAGCATGGAGGTGAGCTGGTTCATCCGCTGCGCCACCGACACGGTCTCCATGACCACGTCGTGAGACTTGTGGATGCGGGCCCGGTCCAGCACGCGGTTGTAGGCCTCGGCCAGCCGGAACAGCGTCAGGGGAGCCAGTCCGGGGTCGACGGGTGGCAGCTCGATTCGCCCTCCCCGACTGAAGACGTCGCGACCCTGGATCGGCAGCTGGTCGAGGTCGCTCGCTGCGGCTCGGTACTTCTGATACTCGAGCAGCCGGGCGATGAGTTCCTCGCGTGGGTCTGGGCCCTCGTCCTCACTCTGGCCTTCGTCACTGACCTCGGTCGGCTCGGTCGGCACGAGTTCGCGGCTCTTGAGGTAGGCGAGCGTGGCCGCCATGACCAGGTAGTCCCCGGCCACCTCCAAATCGAGCGCTTGCATGAACGCGAGGTACTCCAGGTACTTCTCGGTCACGAACGAAATCGGGATGTCCAGGATGTCGAGTTCGTGGCGACGGACCAGGTGCAGCAACAGGTCGAGCGGGCCCTCGAAGTCCGGCAGCTCGAGCAGCCACGAGCGGGCCTCGTTGACCGAGCCCAGCATCGACGTCATCGGGGGCGAGGAAGCCTCCGGACCCACGCTCGTACCAGCGTCGGCGGGAGTCTGCTCCCCGGTGCTCGAATCCCCGGACTCCGAGACCGCATCCGACTGCGCCGCGGCCGCGCCATCGACACCTTCGGGTTCGCTACGCGCCGTAGAACCCGGGCTCGTCGCCTCCCCAACCCGCTCGGATCCTGATCCCGGCACATCGGCGTCTCCGCCGGATGCGTCGGCAGTCGGATCGACGGTCCCGTCGACGCCCTCTGACCCCTGTCGTGAGCTCCCAGCCGGAGGCGTCGCCGCGGGTTGAGGCGTGAGCCCCTCCCCGGGCCCCTCTCGGGACTCAGAGACATCGGCAGCACCGGCCCCAGAAGCGGCGTCTGGGCTGACGCCCGGACCTGTCTGCGACGCCGCACCGACGGGCTCGGCTTCGGGACTCGATCCGACTGCGTCGAGGGGTGCTCCGAGCATGTCGTCCGCAGGCACCGTCTCCGGAGCGACTTCTCCGGGCTCGGGTTCGCCCTCGGGCCCCGGCTCAGGCTCTTCGCCGCCTTCGGGCTCCCCGCCGGGCTCAGCCTGCTCCCTCGGCTCGGTCTCTTCCCCGGCCTTGGACTCTCCCCCTTGCTCAACGACGCCCGCAGGCTCGCTTGCCTCAGCGGGCGCCGCGGGAACCGGCGCCGTCTCGTCGGCGGGCGCTTCATCCGCTGACAACTCGACCACCGGCTGACCGGCATCAGCCGCGTGGCCGACCTGCGAAGGGTCTTCCGAATCCGGGATCGAAGCCACGTCAACTCCCCCCACGTCCGGGGGATTCGAGACGTCGACAGCCCGCGCCTCGCGAGAGCCGGTGGGCGATCCATCGTCCTCGGACTCCTCCCGTGAGACGTCCGTCGCGAGGACCGTCGGCTCGGGCGTGGACCCGACGGTCGGGGGCGCTGCCGCCGAAGAGGCCTCGCCCGCATGGCCAGTGGAGTCGGCCGGCGCCGTGGGCGGCGCATCGACGACGGACGTGTTCGCACCGTCGCCCGAGGGGTCGACTCGATCGTCTTCACCCCCGCCATCACTCGATGGCGGTTTCTGGTCGTCGGACGTGCTCACCGTGGCGTAGGCGGGGGGATTCTACAGAACAGCCCGAAAGACCAGGCTTGCCTGTGCCATGACGGGCCCGAGCAGATAACCCAGAACGCGCGAAAGTACGAGCACGATCAAGATGATGCCGCCGTACCGCCTGAGGAAGTCATCCACCGGCTCGAACCGGGGTCCGAACGCCCAGCTGAGGACCTTGCCGCCGTCCAAGGGGTGAATCGGCAGCAGGTTGAACAGGAACAGCAGGACGTTGAGGCTGAAGAAAATCTCAAACGGCTTGAGAAGGTCCGTCGCTCCGGAGAACACCCCCGCGGCCGAGAGGCCCGCCACCACCGCGAGGGTCAGTCCCGCCTGCAGCAGGTTGGACAACGGACCGGCGAACGCCACGATCGCCATGCCACCACGCATGGTGATCTTCCGGGTGTAATTGCGGGGCTCCGTCTGGACCGGCCGGCCCCATCCAAACAGAAATGCCGGGTTCATGACGCCCATCAGCAGCGGCAGGATCAGCGTACCCACCGGATCCGCGTGTGCCATCGGGCTGAGGGTCAACCGTCCCTGGGCTTCCGGAGTGCCATCACCGAGCTTGTGCGCCGCATACGCATGGGCGAACTCGTGAATGGTGACCGAGAGGATCAGGCAAATGACGACGAGACCTGCCATCCGAAGCCGTTCAGCATCGAACTGGCTACCGGCGAGCAGGGGCATGAGGGTCAGCAGAGCGGCGTTCACCGGGAAACTCTCAGGATCGGACGCACCCACATGGTGCGAAGGGTGCAAGGTATCACCGTCGCGCACAGTGGGCTCGCCGCAATCGGGAATCGACCGCAGGACGCGCGAAAGCCCGTCCGAGCGGGGGGCTCTGGACGGGCTTTGGAGTCCGCTCGGCTTACGCCGCGCGCACCGCGGAACGGGTTAACAACCGTTGTCGTTGTTGGCCGTGCTGCCGCCGAATGGGCCTTGTTTGATCCCGATCGAGCACATGTCCTCGATCGTCGAGATGCAGAGGCTGTCGTTGTTGGTCACAACACACTCACCGCCGATGAACAGGATGTCACGAAGGCTCTCCGATCCGATGTCCTTCAGCTTCGGGTTGAACCGAATCTCGAAGTCCCCGAATGTGCCCACGAGGCCCTGGAGACCACTGATCGCCTCGAGGTTGTCGTTCTCACCGATGCTGAGCGTGACCGGGGTCTGCTCGATGAGGTTGAGCGTGTTGAAATCCAGCAGGGCCGCGTTCTCGGAGACACTCAGCGTGCCGCCGGGCATCAGAGGCCCATCGGCGACCGCGCCGATCTCCGCGATGTTGTCCAGGCCCGTGACGTCGGTGAGCAAATCGTTGCCAAACAACGACAGGTCGTGTCCGACGCTCTCCATGCACGACAGGAATGCCAGGCATTCGAAGTCACTGTTCGCGACCGCAAGACGGCCTGTGACGCTGGTGTAGCCCGCGATCTCGTTGGCTTCTTCGATGTTTGTGATGGTTGGCGAGCCAGAGAACTCCCCTTTGTCACACGCTGGTGGGGGGTCGCAGCCCAAGCCCTCCACCGGCGTGCCGCTCTCGCCACCGGAGCTTTCGCTATCGCTCGGGTCCGGCTCCGTGTCTGCGCCGGTCGTCGTCGGATCGGTGGTTTCAGTGTCGCCCGAGTCTTCGGTCTCCGAGGACTGAGACCCAGACTCGGACGACCCGGTTTCCGGCGGATCCTCGGAGTCACATCCCGGCAGGAGGAATGCGGTGGCTGCAAAGACGAGTGCGGTTCGTCCGGCGCGGGTGAGATTTGGTAGTTTCAAGATGGTGCCCTCCAGAATCACTCGCTGTGATCCGTGGAAGGCAAGTTAGATTGCCCGCGTCCGACGGTGCAAGCGTTGATCCCACGCTTCGCGTGCTTTGCGCTATCGTAGTGGACCTCACGGTAGATGGCTCCAGCCTGGCCCTTCTGGCAGGGACGGCCGCCTGAACATGACAAAACGCACGTGCATCTCAACTAGGCACGCGGGTGGTGCCGATCGTACGCAGCCCGGACATGCGCGTCACTCACGTGCGTGTAGACCTGTGTCGTCGAAATATCCGCGTGCCCGAGCAGCGCCTGCACCGAGCGGAGGTCAGCCCCGCCTTCGAGCAGGTGGGTGGCAAAGCTGTGGCGAAGCTTGTGCGGCGAGATCGCGCGGTCGATGCCGGCGGACGCCGCGTGCTTGCGCAGTCGGACCCAGGCGGACTGACGCCGCAGACGTTGTCCACGAGAGCTGAGAAACACCCACGGCAAAGACTGTGGGCTCTTCCCGCGACACAAGTGGGCCCGTCCGTGCTCCACCCAGGCTCCCACCGCGGCAAGGGCGATGTCCCCTACAGGCACAACGCGCTGCTTGCTTCCCTTACCGATCACGCGTGCGACACCTTGATCGAGGTGAAGCTGGTCGCAGCGCAGCTCGAGCGCCTCCGAGACCCGACACCCCGTCGCATACATGAACTCGAGGAGAGCGGTGTCTCGAAGGCCGAGCACCGTGTCCACACCGGGCGCTGCGAGAAGCGCATCGATCTCCTGACGGGAGAGCAACTGAGGCAGGCGCCGGGCAAACTTCGGCAGGCTGACCCCCTGCGTTGGGTCGGTGGGAACTCGGTTCTCCCGACGCAGGTACTTGAAGAGCCCGCGTGTCGCCACAAGGACTCTCGCTTGGGATCGCGCTGAGAGTCCGGCGTCGACCAGGCTTCCCACGTAGCGCAGGACCAGCGGTGTATCCACGTTCTCCGCCAGCTCAGTGCCCTGCTCTTCCGCGAAAGAAACGAAGCGCCGCAGGTCCGACGCGTAGGCGCTGATCGTGTTGCGAGCGAGCCCTCGCTCGACCTTGAGATGGTCGAGGTAATCGTCGACACCGTCGTCGAGCAGAAGGGCCATCTGCGAGTGGGTCAGCCTTCGTGCAGCGACAGCGTTTCGCGGACGAGCTGAATGACCTGCGGAGCCTGAATCGGCTTGGTGATGTATGCGTTGGCTCCCAACGCGAGTGCGCGCTGCCGGTCCTCTTCCGCGCCTTCGGTCGTGATGATGATGATCGGCACGTTGCGGTACGCGTCATCGGCCCGCAGCCGTTTGACGAGTTTCAGCCCATCGAGGATCGGCATGTTGATGTCGGTGATGATGATGTCGAACTTCGTCCCGGCGATCCGCCGCAACGCGTCCACGCCATCATCGGCCTCGACCACCGTCAGTTCTCGTACCCGCGACAACGCGAACACGATCATCTTGCGCATCGGGGGACTGTCCTCCACCACGAGCGCGTTGAGCTTCTTGTTCGCGGGTTGGTTCCCGGGTTGGCGCTCGTCCTCAGTCATCGCAGCAGCGCCTCCACGCCAGACCGAGAGAAAGGAACGTCTTGCGCGTGGGCCCGCATCCATGCGGCATCCAGCGCGGCACCCGACTCCGAAGAGATGAGCTCAAGCAAGGCAAAGTCATCATCCGTAAACTCTTTCTTCTGCGGCAGGAACCGGACCATCTCGATCACACCGACGGCGACAGACCCCGAGACGAGCGGGACGGCCATTGGCGTGGAGAGGTCGCGGGGTGTGTCGTTGGATGCCTGCCAGGGCGCAGTGGCGCGCGCAGCGGCTCCTACAGGCCCGCCCGCATCGATTCGGTGTCCCGAGGCATCGGGTCCACCGTTCGATGTGCCGTCGTCTGGGCCGCTGTTCGATCCATCGTCGGATCCGTCGTCGGATCCGTCGTCCGATCCGTTGCCCGAGCCGGCACCCGATGTTTTGGCCTCGTCCGACGTGGCTCCTTCGAGACTCAGCGGGAAGAGCAACGACCGATCTTCGTCGATCCCGTGAATCGCGAATCGGCCAACACCCACGAGGTTGAGCAGAATCTCGGTCGTGGAGCGAACCACGTCTTCGAGCGAAACCGCGTGGCGGAGCTGCTCGGCGGAGACTTGTCGGGCCGCGAGGTGATAGTGGGCGAGCTCCAGCTCCTCGAGCCGCTCGCGATATCCCCCAGCGTCCTTCTCGACGTTGCCCGCGAGTCGTCGCATGCGCTCGCACTCGGCTTCGAGGTCGGCCACGCGCTGACGGAGCTGGGCGACGACCGCACCAGGGACGTCCGGGCCAGATTCGATCCCCTCGAGCCTTGTCCGAAGGCCTTCATTCTCGTGGATCAAGTCGCGGACAAGCTCTTGTCCGCGGTCAAAGAACTCGGCCAGGAACGCTTGCGTGCGTACCTCCAACGAGGTTCCGGGCGCGTCATCCCCACTCACCACTCGACGATAACACAAAGGCCCGCCAGCCCAGACTCAACCGCGGCTGCAAAACTCGAACAGCGCAGCGGCGAGGGCTTCGATCGGGACGACCTGATCGGCAAGACCGGCCTCGATCACCGAGTACGGCATGCCGGGCATCACGGCCGAGTCTGGATCTTCGGCCAGTACCCGGGCGCCGGCGTCTTTGGCAGCTCGGCAGCCATCTCGGCCATCGGACCCCATTCCGGTGAGGACCACCGTGCAGAGGTCGGCCCCGTAGACAGCGGCAAGCGACTTGAACAGATGGTCTCCAGACGGTGTGATCACCGGACCCGGGCGACCGGATTTGACGGGTGCGACGATTCGGACCTCTGCGTCCCCTGCCGACCCCCGAACCTCAAGGTTGCCCGACCCCGGTGCGATGTAAACCGTCCCGGCTTGAACCACCTGCCCATCCTCGGCCTCGACGACCCGCATCGGGACCAAACGGTCGAGCCGATCCGCAAACGCCTTGGTGAACCGTGCGGGCATGTGTTGCGCAATCAGCACGGCTGCCGGGAAGTCGGCAGGAAGCGCGCACAAGACCTGCTGAACGGCCGGCGGACCGCCGGTCGAGGCCGCCACGCCGAAGACGTGTCGAGCCGGAGCTCCTTTCAGCGGCACCGCGGCCCGAGGCGCGGGCTCCGGCGGCGGCGTGGGCTTGGGTCGTTCGATCGTCGCCATCGACTTCGCCCGCTCCCGCAGCCGGACGACCTGCAGCTTGCGAACGATCTCGATCTTCTGGCGGAGGTCGTGCTCGATGTTGCGGATGTCTGGCGACACCTCGCGAGTGGGTTTGGCGATGAAGTCGAGCGCACCCAGCTCGAGCGCGCGGAAGACGTTCTCGCGCTGCGAGTACGACGAGACCACGAGCACAGGCGTCGGCTGCTTGCTCATGAGCAGCCTCAGGAACGAGAAGCCGTCCATCTCGGGCATCTCGAGGTCGAGCGTGATCACGTCCGGCTTGAGGCTGAACGCCATCCGGAGCGCCTCTTTGCCGTTGATCGCTCGCCCCACCACTTCGACCCCAGGTTGGGCCTGAAGCATCGAGGTGATGGTGCGCCGGTTGTAGGCGGAGTCGTCCACCACAAGCGCTCGCAGTTTCTCGAGTTCGGACATCGGGTTCTGGAGTCGGCGTTAAAGGGGACGGCGGTAGACGAGGTCGCGAGAGAGGTGAACGAGGTCGAAGCGCGTCGTGACGTTCAGCAAACTCTCAGAGTGCCCGAGCAACAGGTACCCGCCCGGGTTGAGTGAATCATAGAACGCATCGACAATCCGCTGACGAGCTTCAGCGGAGAGATACATCAGGACGTTTCGACAGAAGATCGCGTCGCAGCGTCCAAGAACACGAAATCGCTCGGTCGAAAGCAGATTCATCTGCCCGAACGAACACAGGGCCCGCACATCATCCCGAACAGCGAACTTTCCGCCCTTCTCGCGAAAGTACTTGCGCTGAAAATACTCTGTGGTCGCGCGAAAGCTCGACGGCCCATATTGACCCCGTCGTGCGGCCGCAACGACTTTGCGAGAGATGTCGCTGCCGATGACGCGCAGAGTCCAATCCCGGAGTCGAGCATCTTCCCGCAGAAGGATCGCCAGCGTGTAGGCCTCCTCCCCAGTCGAACAGCCAGCACTCCACACGGTCAGGTGTCTGCGACCGTCGTCTCGCGCGATGAAGTCCGGGAGCAGCTCCAGACGGAATGCGTCGAGCTGGTACTGCTCTCGAAACAGGTAGGTCTCGTGCGTGGTCAGTCGCTCGATCAACGTCTCGAGCTCCGCCGGGCCGCCGGGATCGTAGCGAAGGTAATGATAGTAGTCGCGCGCCCTTCGCAGACCGAGCGCCTCGAGCCGCGGACCGATCCGTCGCTCGAGGAAAAACGAAGAGTCGAGTCCGTGGGACAGGCCGCACGTCTCGACGATGAGTTCCTGGACGAGACGGGCTTCCTCCGGCGTCATGGCCGGGCGGGACTCGTCGGCGAGCCCCCAACCTGGGTTGGTGTACCGACGCCGACGCGTCACGACGGGCGCCCTTCGACACTCGCGATCGACCGCGCCAAGACCTCGCGAACCAGGCGGTCGTCCTCCTGATCGAAAGCGATCCGCAACGAGGCCAGTGCCGTCACATCACCGCGCTTCTCCAGAACCTCGGCGGCCGTCCAACGAACGTCCCAGCGAGAGTGCCCCAGCAGACCCAGCAAGGCGGCGGTCGCCCGATGGGCGGCGAAGCTGGTGAGCGCGCGAGCGGCAGCCTTGACCACTTCCCAGTCGGCCGAGGTGCACAGACTCATCAACATGGTGAGGTCTTGGTCGAGCGCAGAGTTGCCCAAGCCAGCAATCGCCGCGACCACGACCGAGGGGACCGGCTCCTCGGCGATGATCGCCCGCAACCGCGCCAACGCGACGGGGTTGTCGAGTTCGACCAGCGCTTGCACTGCCGCCGTCCGGACCTGCGGGGAGTCATCCGAGGTCGCCGAGAGCAGGGACGCAACCGCTGCGGGAGCCTTCGCGAGACTGCGGCACGCCGCCGCTCTCACCTGGGGTTCTTCGTCCGCCAACGCGAACGACAGCGCGCCGACCCCCTCGTGCTCCCCCTCGAGTTGGCCGATCGCCAGAGCGGCTGCGATGCGGACGCCCACGTCGGCGGAACCCATCATCGAGACCAGACGCGCGGCATAACGAGGTGAGCCCAACGCTCCGACGACCCGACAGAGGTTTCGGGCGAGGTCTCCCATGTCGGGCCAGTGCGTGCCGACGATCATCGAGACCTCGGTCCCAGCGGCGTCCCCCACCCGCCTGAGCACGGTGGCCATCGCCTCGGCGGACGCTTCCCCCCGGCGTCCTTCCTCGGCCATCGCCCGGTAGAGCTCCGGCAAAGCCGCACGCGTTCCGACACGTGCGAGCGCTTCCGCGGCAGCCAGTGCGATGTCTTCGTCGGAGTCGGACAGCCCCTGGGCCAGCAGATCCAGGGACGCTTCGTCGATCATGGCCGGGTCGATCGCGCCCAGCAGTCGTAGCAGATGCTCGGGGCGAGCCTCGGAGCTGTGCGCGTCGGCCTCCCGGAGCACTTCGCCCACCGTGGGCCCGGCCGCCTCGACAAACCCGAAGGCCAGTTCGTGGACCAGCGGGTCCTCCATCGCTTCGAGCACCGGTCCAGCCGCATCGACGTCGCGCGCCCACGTAGCGAGGTGAATCGCAGCGCGGCACACGGTGAGGTCGTGATGGAGGACCAGGTCGCGAACGTTGGCGCGGGCGGTCCGACTGACCCGGGCGAGCGCCGCGGGGACCAACCCGGGCTTCTCCGCATCCAAGCCGTTGCCCAGCTCTGCCAGCCCCAAGACCGCGGCGGCACGCACCCCTGCCATCGGATCTTCAAGTGCGCTGATCAGAGGCGAGAGCGCCGCCGGGTTGCGCGTGTGTCCCAGAAGCAGCGCCACGGGCTTGCGCGTGAACGGATCCAAGAACAGACGCTCGAGTTCCTCGAGCTCGACCTCGGCTTCCATCGCATGGAGCGCGTCGAGCACATGGACGACAAGCATCTGAGAGTTCTCCCGAAGCGCGCCGCAAAGCGCCTCCCGGGCTTCGGGTCCCCCCAACCGGCCCAAGGCAGACGCCGCCGATGCTCGAAGGTTCGGGTCCTCATCGGCGCGGCCCAACAGCACCGCGCAGCGAGGGACCGCGGAACGATCACCGAGCACGCCGAGCAGGTCGACCAGCAGCCGAGGGGACACGCCGGGTCGGTCGAGGCGCGCGATGACAGCGACCGTCGACAGAGGGGCCATCGCGACGAGCACCTCGTGACACGCAGCCCGGCCTTCGAGCTGATCCACGGACAACAACCCGTCGAGCAAGACCTCGGCCAGCGGCTTCATCACCTCGATTCGATCTCGGTCATCGGCGACGGCCTCGCGTAGCTTCGCGACCGCTTCCTTTCGCTCCCGCCAACTCGGAGCGGTCAGCATCGCGACGAGTCCGGGGTATGGAGCGGGCAACGGCTTCATGCGCTGGCCTCCCGCCGCCCCATCGTGTGCATGAGGTTGCGAAACGAGCGCTCGAGCGCAGCTGCAGCGTCGGTGTCATCACCTCGAGACGCGTAGACCTGCCTCAGGAGGTCGCGGGCAACTTCGAGGTCGTCGGCCAGCGCAGCTCGTGCCTCGGAGAGCGTTGACGTCCCGGCGATGCTCTCGCCGTTGTACAAAACCACGTCCCCGACGATCAGCGACGCAAGCTCATCGGAAGACTGGTCGTCCATGTGGTCCTCGGCGATCTCGTAGACCGCCTCGGCGCTCTCATCCCCTGCCTCAGCCCCCGCGCCTGGCAAGTCGATGCCAAGATGAGATGCGAGCTTCTCGGGGAGCAAGTCCCCGAGGTGGTGCAGTTCGACGTAGTCGTCCGCGCCGTACAGTCGAGCCGGACGCCGCTTGTACGAGGTCTTGCGAAAAACGGACGCCACGAGCACCACGACCTGTGCGCCACAGCCATGGTCGTCGGCCTCCGCCCGCGCGAGATCGACGAGTTCGTATCCCGGTCGTCCGGGAAGGGCGACATCGACCACGAGCGCCGCGTACCGACGCGCCCGTAGAGCCGCCGCCGCCGCGTCACCGTCACGCACCGAGTCGACCTCGAACCCGCGCGGCTCGAGTACATGCGTCACGGCGCGGGCGACAGAAGGACGTTCGTGTGCGAACAGGACGGTGCTCACGCGCCGGCGTCCTCCTCGACCGAGTCCTGGCCCAACAACGGGCCCAACAACGGGTCGGTCAGCGAGTCGATGGGAGGCTCGCCCGACGGAGGGCTGGGCGGCCTCTCGGGAAGGCTCTGCACACGGTGGTCCAGTAGCGCATCCAGGTTGACCACGAACACCATCTCGTTGTCGCTGCGGAACACGCCGGAGAAGAATTCAGGACCTCCCGGGCCGCCCGGCCGAAGCATCGAGGGTGCGGGTCGAAGCGCGCCCGCCGGCACGCGGAGTTCCCCGACGATCTGGTCCACCCGCAGGCCCACGATTCGGCCGCGAACCGACACGATGATCAGCTTTCGAAGGCGGACCACTTCGGGGTCTCGTTCGCTCTGCACCGCGCCGAAGCGCTTGCGAAGATCGACCACGGGGATGACCACGCCTCGCAGCGCGATGACGCCTTCAACGATCCCCGGCGCATGCGGGACCGGCCGGACCGGATAGGGCCTGGCCTGGATCACCTCTTTGATGCGCATGATGTCGATGCCGTACACATCCTCGCCGACATGAAAGCCTGCGAGCTTGAGGACATCGTCATCGACCTCGTCGGTTGTCTTCCATCCATCGCGGGCCATCGACTGGCCCACGCTGAGCCGCCGTAGCATGACCGGGTCGGCGTTCTTCGACTTGGGGCCGCTCATGACCGACCTCCCCGGCCAGAGGATCGACGAACACCCAACGCCAAGAAGTCCGCTGGTGCCAGCAGGGTCCCCAGGTCGAGGATGATGATGATCCGACCTTCCCACCGCGCGAGAGCACGGATGAAATCACCACGAGCCCCCGCGAGCGCGCCGGGTGCCTCCTCCAGGTTCTCCGGCGCAATTGACATCACGCCGATCACCTCATCGACCAACAGCCCGGTCTGCTCGCCGCCATGGCGAACGATCAGGACTCGTGCCTCGCGGGCCTTGGCGCACTGGCCCAGCCGCAGACGCGTCGCCAGGTCCACGATCGGGATCACGACGCCACGAACATTGCCGATCCCCAGGACGAAGTCGGCCGTCCGAGGGACGGGCGTGGTGTACATGGGCTTCGAGATTTCACCGATCTGCGCGATCGGGATGCCGTACGTCTCCTCGCCAACGCGGAACACGACGTGCTGCTGAAGGTCGACGCGGACAACGCGGGCGTAGCCGTGTTCGTAGTCTTCCTCGGTCGCAAACCCGTCGCCGGCTTGCACCATCTGATCCCAAATGTCCTCGTTTGGCTCAGGCATGCGAGGCCTCCGGTGTCCCGCCACCTGGCGTGTTGTGGGGGGTTGGCGTGGGCGCAGGACCCGGATCCGCCGGGCCACCGTCGCTCCGTCCGAGGGCCTCTTCGACCAACACCGAGACGTCGAGAAGAAGCACGGTGCGGCCTCCGCCAAGCTCGGTGGCGCCAGCGATGCCGGGGACACCGCGAAGTGCACGCCCAAGCGGTTTGATCACCACGTCTTGTTGTCCGAGCAACTCGTCGACCACGATACCCACTCGATGCTGTGCCAGACCCACGATGACCACATAGATCCGGGCCGGATCGAGGTATTGATAGTTGGTCTGCAGCTCGAAGATCCGAGACAGATGCAGGATGGGCAGCGTCTTACCGCGCAACGAGACCACTTCGTGTCCCTCGACGGTCTCGATGTCAGCCTCGCTGACCATGATCGACTCGAGAACCGAGTTGAGCGGGATACAGAAGGTTTGGCGCGCCGTCTCGATGACCAGCGCCTGAATGATCGCCAACGTGACCGGAAGGGTGATCGAGAACTTCGAGCCCCGGCCCGGTGCAGTATCGACATCGATGAGCCCTGAGAGTCGGGCGATGTTCGTCTTGACGACGTCCATCCCCACCCCGCGGCCGCTGACTTCGGTCGCGACATCCTTCGTGGAGAAGCCCGGGACGAAGATGAGGTCGATGACCTCCTGGCGCGCCATCTCGCGGCTCTCGGACTCATCGACAACGCCGCGTTGGACCGCCTTGTCTCGAATTTGGCGCCAGTCCATGCCACGGCCGTCATCTTCGACCTCGATGACGACTCGGTTTCCCTTCTGAAAGGCGCGTAGCTCGATGTGGCCGCTGGGTCCCTTGCCCAAGCTGGTGCGCTCGGCCTCGGTCTCGATGCCGTGGTCGATGCAGTTGCGAATCATGTGCATCAGCGGGTCGCTGAGTTCCTCGACGATCAGCTTGTCGAGTTCAGTGTCCGCCCCGGTGATGACCAACCGGATGTCCTTGCCAGCCTCGCGCCCGAGCTTTCGGACGACCCGGGCAAGCTTGTCGAACACCTGTCCCAAGGGGACCATCCGAACATCCAGAATGCTCTGCTGCAGGAGCGAGAGTTTGCGGTCCATCGTCCGCAGGTGGGTCTGCAGTTCGCGAGAAACGTCAGCAGAGCGCGCCAGGGCTCGAACTGACTCGAGCGTTCCGGACAAGTTCGCTTGAACCAGGGCCAGCTCGCCGACCAGGTTCATCAAGACGTCGAGCCGTTCGAGGTCAACGCGGACCGTCTGCGAGATCGAACGCAGCGACATCGAGGTGCTGGCGTCCACCATCTCGATGCCGTCGTCCGAACTCAGCGGGACGATCGGGGCCGGTGTCGGGTTCGAAGGTTCGACGACGGCAGGACTCGGACGCGCTTGGTGGGGCTCCGCAGCGGCCTCGAGCGCGTACACCCGGACCCCATCTTCGGCGACTCCAGAGCCGATGTCCGCCAGGGTCGAGTCCGAGCCGAGCAGAATGTCCAACTCGATGCGGTCGTCGGAACCCGCATCCGCGCTGGGGAGGTACGTAATGACCTCCCCGAACTCCTTGAGTTTGCTCTTGAGGGATTCGATGCCGACATCGATGGCCAGCAGGTCGAACGCGGCGTGAACCCGGTACAGGCGTCGCCCGAGTCGCACGTTCTCGCGAAGTCGGTGCTCTTCGTACTCGGTGAGTACCCCGAGGATTGCGGGGTCGAGCCCCAGCAGATCCCCTGCCCCATCGTCCTCTTCCCCGTCCGGCGACAACGCCGCGATGCGGGCCAGCAAGGGTTCCGCAGAGACCGCGCCCTCGGTCTCCTCGAGACCAAACACCGCGAGCATGTTCTGGAACACCTCGACGGCTTCGAACAGGACGTCCAACGCTGGCTGCGACAGCGGGAGTCGGCCCAGCCGCAGACTGTCCAGCGTGCTCTCCAGTGCGTGCGCGAGGCTGCTGATCTGCGTCGCCCCAAACAACCCCGCGAGGCCCTTGAGCGAGTGGATCGCCCGGAACGCCGCGTTGAGGAGGTCGGGGTCGAACTCGCCCGTCCGCTGTTGGCTGTCGAGCTGGAGCAGGTTCCGGCTGAAGGCCTCGATGACCTCCTGAGCCTCGGAAAGGAACTCTGCGGATGGCTTCGGGGGTTCGCTCATTCGCCTCCGCGCACTCGGGCCACCGCCTCGAGGAACTGTTCGGCCGTGAAGGGCTTGGCCAGGAATGCGTTCGCGCCCGCCTCCAAGGCACGTTGGGTGTCGGGGTGCGACGCATCGGTGCTGATGACCAGCACCGGGATGTCCGCAAACTTGGCGTGTCCGCGGACGAACCGAGTCAGCTCGATTCCGTTGACGTCGGGCATGTTGACGTCGGTGACGACCAGCGCGAAGTCGGTGCGCGGAAGAGCGCGCAACGCTTCGAAACCGTTCTCGACCTCGTGCACGTCGTAGTCGCCTGCCGACTCGAGAATCGAGCTGACGAACGACCGGACCGCGCGGGAGTCCTCCACCAGGAGCACGGGCTGCGCCATCGCCGGCGAGTATACCAGCCGTGCGCAGGCCGACCGGCCCGAGCTGAGAACTGGTGGAAGATGGTCAGGAAGAGGACGTGGTCTGGGTGGCGGCGCGCGGCGGCCCGTCGAGCAGACGCCGCAATCGGGCGATGTGGCGCTCTTCCACGACGACCCACCAAGGGTGGGTTGGTGTGGTCCAGACAGCTTCAGGGTCGTCCTGGGCCGAGTCTTCAATCCCTCGTACAAGACCGAGGAAAAGCGATTCCAACACGTCTCGCTCTGCACACCCGGTCGGCATCCCCACGAGGACGCTTTGCGGGCGAAGCTCCACGGCCACCTTCGCCGCCTGAGCCCCGATGCTCGCGGCCGCTTCGGCGTCGAACCGTTCACGATCCCCACAGCCCAACAGGACGATCCGATCCACGGGGAGTCCCCTCCCTGCGGGCAACAGCACCTGCTCTTTCCAGATCCCGTGGGCCACGCCATCGCGGGCGAGTGACGACAGCGAGCCATCGCGGCGCCAGTCGAGAAGACCCAGGAGGCCTTGGAAGGGTCGCTCATCTGCGAACCACGGGATGATCGCGACATCGCCACGCACCCGGCCAGGCTCGTCGGCCTCGGGCAGGCCATCGAGGACGTCGCGCTGCAGCGCCTCGAGCCGGAGCTGGACCCGACCCCGGGCCAGCGACCGGCCGCGGGGCGACGGCGTCATTAGCGCGACGCTCCTGGCCGAAGCGCGTCGGCCAGCGAAGCGGTCAGACCGTTCACAAAGCCAGCACTGCGCTCGTTGCCGTACGTCGAGGCCAGCCGGACCGCTTCCGACAAGATCACGCCCCGCGGGGTGTCTGGCCGGCCGCGGAGTTCAGCCGCTCCGATCCGCAGCGCGTTGCGATCGACCCGGTCCATTCGCTCGAGCCTCCATCGCTTCGACACCGTACGGATGTCCTCGTCGATCGTCTCCCACCCCTCGAACACGACCTCGAGCAAGGCGACCGCGAACTTGCGGGCCTGTCGATCGGCGGCGAGTTCAGCGAAACGGGTCTCCCCGGTTTCCTCTCCCGTGGGAGGGCTGGCGAGAAGAGATTTGAGCGCGTCGGGTCGCTGCTCTGCGGTCACATCCTCGAGGTGACACAAAGCGGCGAGCACCAACTCGCGTCCCCGACCGCGAGCGTCGGGCTGGCGGTTGTGGTTGGAGCTGCTCAACGAACCTTACTTCTTCCGGCGACGAGAGCTCGTGCTCTTGTTGCCCAACGCGGCGTAGACTCGGATTTGTTCCACGGCAGCCTGCGCCACTTCAGCGCCCTTGTTGCCGTACTTCGCCCCGGCGCGATGGACCGCCTGCTCGAGGTCGTTGGTGGTCAGCACACCGAACAGCACCGGAACACCGGTCTTCTGCCCGAGCGCGGACAAGCCTTTGGCGGCTTCGGAGGCGATGAGGTCGAAGTGAATCGTGTCGCCCTTCATCAAACAGCCGAGCGCGATGACGGCGTCGTAGCTGTCTGTCTCGAGCATGCGCGACGCGGTCTGGGGAAGCTCCCAGGCACCTGGAACCTTCACGACCGTAATGTCGGCAGCGTTGGCACCGAGGCGCCGTAGCGTCTCGACTGCGCCGCCGAGAAGGCGGTCGGTGATGAAGCTGTTGAACCGGCTCACGAGGATCGCAAACCGGGCCCCCTTGGCATCGAGGTCACCCTCGATGACGCGCACACCGTCGAGCGGATCGGGCATGGGCGGGTTCTACCACGGCAGCTCTCCAGCGAAACGCGCTTCGGCCCGCGAACCTGCGCCTGGGGCGTGAGGGGCCGAGCGTGCCGCCGATCGAACACGCCGAACCCACCGGAGCACGAAAAAGGCGCCTCGGGTTTCCCCAAGGCGCCTTCCGCAATCACGCCGGAGCGTGACTCAGAGGTCCGAAGCGACTCGGGACCTACTCCGATTCAGGAGCGGGCTCGTCGGCTGCGGGCGCTTCTTCCACAGCAGGACCATCTCCCACTGCGGCGTCCTTGAACTTGTCCGCCATGAGGTCGCCGAGGGTGGCGCCGGCTTGGCTCGCGTTCTGGAAGCCCTGTGCGTCGGCAAGCTGATCCTGGCGACGTGCGCTCTTGATCGACAGCCCGATGCGGCGCTCGGCAGCATCCATCTGAATGACCTCGGCGCGGTGCGTCTGGCCAGCCTCGAGGACCTGAGCCGGATCTTCGATCCGCTCGTCGGTGATCTCCGAGATGTGGATGAGGCCTTCGATGCCAGGCTCGATTTCCGCAAACGCACCGAAGTCGGCGAGCTTGAGAACCTTGACGTCGATGATCTTGCCGATGGGGTAGTCGTACGGAATACGGTCCCACGGATCCTGCTGGAGCTGCTTGATGCCCAGGCTGATCTTCGGCTTCTCACCGGTGTTGTCGATGTTGAGGACCATGGCACGGACCTCGTCGCCCTTCTTGTAGAGCTCGGAGGGGTGACGCACACGCTGGGTCCACGACAGGTCGGTGATGTGCACGAGTCCGTCGATGCCGGGCTCGAGTTCCACGAACACACCGAAGTCGGCGATGTTGCGGATGACGCCTTCGACGACAGTCCCGGGCGGGTACTTCTCGACCACCTTCTCGTAGGGGTTCTCCTCAAGCTGCTTCATGCCCAGGGAGATGCGGTTCTGCGAGACGTCGATGTCGAGGACAACAGCTTTGACCTCGTCGCCGATCTTGAGCAGCTGCTTGGGGTTCTTGACCTGACGCGTCCACGACATTTCGGAGACATGCACGAGGCCTTCGATGCCCTCTTCGAGCTCGATGAAGGCGCCGTAGTCCTTGATGCTGACCACCTTGCCCTGAACGACCGTACCGGGGATGTACTTCTCCTCGGCGTTGATCCAGGGGTCGGGGGTGATCTGCTTCAGACCCAGGCTGACCCGCTCGGAGTCGCTGTTGAACTTGAGGACCTTGACCTGAACCTTGTCGCCGACCTGGAACAGCTCGGAGGGGTGGTTGACCCGGCCCCAGCTCATGTCGGTGATGTGCAGCAGGCCGTCGATGCCGCCCAGATCGATGAACGCACCGTAGTCGGTGAGGTTCTTGACCACGCCTTCGACGATCTGGTCCTCCTGAAGCTTGGCGAGCGTGTCCTCTTTGAGTTCGGCGCGCTCGGCTTCGAGGAGCACCCGACGGGACAGCACGATGTTGCCGCGCTTCTTGTTGAACTTGATGATCTTGAACTGGACTTCTTGGTTGATGAAGACGTCCAGGTTTCGCACGGGGCGAAGGTCGACTTGGCTTCCGGGAAGGAACGCCTTGACGCCGCCTGCGAGGAGAACCGAGAGGCCTCCTTTGACGCGTGCGGTGATGGTGCCCATCACGAGGCCTTCTTCGTCGACGGCCTTCGAGATTTCGTCCCAGACTTTGCGCTTGCGGGCCTTCTCTTTCGAGAGGATGACAAGGCCGTGCTGGTCCTCGGCGGTCTCGAGGAGGACCTCGACTTCGTCGCCGATGTTGACGACGGGAAGACTGGTGTCCTTCGGCTCGGGGGGCTCTTGGCCTTCCTCGAGCTCGAACTCGTCTTCGTCCTCGTCACGGAATTCGCGGAGAGGGACTTGGCCCTCGGACTTGAGTCCAACGTCGACAACGGCGTAGTCGCCGATGATGTCGACCACGGTGCCCTTGACGATCGTGCCTTCACGGATCTCGGGCTTGGCCTCGGTAGCGCCTTCAAAGAGCTCGGCAAAGCTCTCGTCGCCAAATGTTTGTAGTTCGGTCATGGTTTGGGTTGACTTTCGAGATGCCCGGATACAGTTGAGGCACCCATCGCGGATCCGTCTCCACCATTGGGGACGAACCCGGGTGCCTCCCGGGCGGAACGCGGACCCTAGGGGCTTTGTTCTCCCCGGTCAACTCGGCTCTGAAGGCACTTGTGGGCCGCTTCTAGACCACATCTCACAACCTCGACGCGGTGGCTCATGAGGGATTTGGCGCCCAGGGCCACAAGCGCAGGCGCTGCTGTACCGGGGTCCCGCAAGGTTTCGCGACGACGACATCGCGCCCAAGGACCAGCGAGACATCGTGGCGAGGGGGCCAGACGTGCTCGAGAGCGGCGACCGCTCTAGCCGGCCTCGATGAGTGAGAGCAGGTGGTCGACCACCGCTTCGGGCTGCATCGAGGACGTGTCGACCCGGACCGCGTCCTGGGCCTGGGCCAGCGGGGCGGCCTCGCGGGTCGAGTCGCGCAGGTCCCGCTCTTCGAGGGCACGCCGCACCGCTTCCACCGAGGGGACGCCTTCGTCGCCGCGCGCGATCCTCTCTTCGCGGCGCCGCATCGCGCGAACCAACGGCGAGGCTGTCACGAAGAACTTGTGTGGCGCGTCGGGAAAGACGACCGTTCCCATGTCCCGCCCTTCCGCGACACATCCGCCAGCACCCAGCGCTCGCTGCACGGACAACAGCTCGGCGCGCACAGCCGGATGCGCGGACACCTTCGACGCTCCCGCCGTGATCTCCGCTGTGCGAATCGCCTCCGTCACGTCCAGCGCGTCCAAGAACACCCGCTGTGGTCCGCTCTCAGGGCTTTCGAAGCGGATTGGAAGCGACCGGCACAGCGCCGCGAGGGCCGCCTCGTCGTCCCAACCTACGCCCTGCCGTGCTGCCGCGAGGGCCAGAGCTCGGTAGATGGCCCCGGTGTCGAGCATGCTCAACCCCAAGGCGCGCGCGAGGTCCCGAGCGATGGTCGACTTGCCCGCACCCGCGGGTCCATCGATGACCACCACTTGTCTCGCTCGTTCCCCGTCGACCAAACCGCCGCGCATCATGCCAAAAATCCGCGGGAGAACAAGCCGCTCGGAGCGCTTGCCCGAGACCGCGGAGTCGGGCAGCGTGGCGGCGATGAACCGGTCGCGTCTGCTCCGTCGCGCTGCCTGCACGCTCGCAGCGGCCCCTGCCCTGCTCGTCGCGTCCGGATGCGTCACCGTCACGCCGGCGCAGCGCGCCAACCTCAGCAAGCCGGAGATGACCCCAGGCTCCGATGCTGACGAGGAGAGCTTCCACACCCACATCGAAGCCGCGCGCGAGGGCAGCATGGGTGGACACGGCGCAGCTGGGGGCGGATGCGGGTGCGGCTGAATCTGTGGTTGTGGGCCCTGGTGCTCGTCGCGTGGTTTCTCCCGACCGGGCACGCCCAGGCCGAGGACCGCGTCACGTTGCGCGGCAACTACTATCGGGAGCAATCGACCCGGGTGCTTTCGCCCGAGTTGAAGATGACCGTCGACGTCCCCGACGAGCGCCTGACACTCGGCGCGGCGTACCTCCTCGATGCGGTCACCTCGGCCTCGATCGCGACGGGCACCACAGCCGTGACCGGTGGCGATTTCTCGTTCACCGAGATCCGGCATGAAGCGACCGTCAGCGCAGCCTCGCGCCTGCAAGAGTGGCAGCTGGGCACATTTTTTCGCTACTCGACGGAGACGGATTGGCAGTCTCGCAGTCTCGGGGCGAGTCTCGGCCGCGACCTTCGGCAGCGGACGATCAACCTCTCGCTCTCGTACGCGTTCAACTTCGACCGCGTCTATCGCATCTTCGATGGGATGGGCCGCCGCCTCGCGTGGTGCGGCGGCAACGCGGAGCTAGGTTGCCGAGACGGAGGGTTCGGCGAGGGCTCCAACCTGTTGCGAACCCACTACGTCTCAGCCGGCTACTCCCACATTCTCACCCGCAATCTGCTCTCGCTGGTCACGGTCGAGTATGCGAACGCGCAGGGGCCGATGGACAACCCCTATCGGGGCGAACAACTGCCCGGGATCGAGTTCGAGAAGCACCCGAGCAAGCGCAACCGGGTCACGGTGTTCGGTTCGCTGCGCTACTACCTGCCGGCGGCCAAGATCACCCTCGAGCCGCGCTACCGGTTCTACGCGGATGACTGGGGCGTCAAGGGCCACGCCATCGACCCGCGCGTGCACATCCGGGCCACGACGAACCTCCGGGTCCGCTTCCGCTATCGCTTCTACACGCAGTCCGAGGCGTTCTTCTTTCGCGACGACATGCAGTACATGGACACCGATGTGGGCTGCTCCCGCGGCACCCCCGAAGGCTGCGCAAGTGCCGATGTGAAGGTCGACGATTGGCGCTCCCACACCGGCGGCGTTCAGCTAACCTACGGCCTGGATGCGTTGGCCGCCAAAACGGGGCTGCAGTGGCTCGACGGGGCCTGGCTGCAGGCGACCTACAACTACGTGCACCAGACGAACCGCTTCGGGCCGATCCGAGCGTTGGGCAGCCTCTCGTATTCGATGCCGTTCTAGAAAGGCGGCGTTGTTGTGGGGCCTGATCGCGACGACGGCGTGCGGCTCGAACAGCCTCGACCCTGCACACAACACCGGCGAGCCCGCCAGCGCGGTGGTGAAGATGGTGGCTCGGCGCGACGGGGTCTCCGACGCGCAAGCTCGCACTCACATCGAAGAGGTCGCGTTGCTCGCCTCGGCCGCACGCGCCGAGCAGGACAGCCGGGTCGACCCGCCGCCGCTTCTGACCGAAGCCCGAGAGAGATTCGTCCGCCGCGGCGCGTTGGCTCGGCTTTGGATGCACGACACCTTTGAGCCCACCCACGAGGTCTCGGACATCCCCGAGGACGATCCGATCTTCATGCGAGCGTTGGCCTCCCCCAAGCACGTCCGCCCGCGGCTCTCGATGCTGTGTCAGATCGTCGCCGTCCCCGCGGGGTTCGACGATCGCGACGCGATGCTCGACAAGGCCAAGGACGCCCAGTGGCAGGCCACCGCGAAGAGCCGGATCGAAACGATCGCCGCTCGGGTGCAGCGCTACGTCCGCCCCGACGACCCTCAGGCGTGTCGTCTGATGGGCAAGCTGATGCGCTACGAGAACAAGGACGACGGCGTGGTGAAACTCAGCGTCGAGTCCAAGGCCTTCGACCTCGACGCCTGCATCCGCGAGGATTCCCAGGGCGTCTGCGTGGAGCCGAAATGGGCGGCGGAGTGGGTCGAGAACGTCCGTCCACACACGGAGCCCGGCTTCATCGAGCCGTTCCGCACCCGCTTCGGGTATCACATCGTCTTCTTGGTCCAGGTGCTCGAGCCCGCGCCGCTCGAAGACCCCGCCACGGTCGCGGCTGCACGCGCCGCCGTTCTTGGACCTTGGCGAGCGGCCTCCTACGACCGAGAGCTCGATGCCTTGCGCAAGAAGTGGGCCGTGAAGGTCGTCACCGGAACCGGGGCCCCGCCATGACCCGCGTGGCACGCACGGTCGAGTCGCGGTTGGGCACCGAGTTTGGCGAGGCGCTGCGCAACATGGTCGAGCGCACGCCGGGCGCATTCGCGGGAGTGGTGAGCGATGAGCAGGGCCTGGCGATCGACTACGCCCACATCCCGTCGCTGATCGAAGGCATCGATGTGCAGCTCCTCGGCGCCCAACTCGGCTTGCCGTTGTTCCGCCTGCACCAGACCGCCGCAGCTCAGGGGATCACCGCACCAACGGTGATGCTCGAGACCTGCACGCACACGCTCGTCGCGAGTCCGGTCAGCGAGGCATTCGTGGTCGCGATGTTGCTCGACCACCGGGCCAACCTCGGCCTCGCACTCTCCGCGTTCGCCCGCAGCCGCGACACGCTCGGAGCTCTGCTCGCCTGAGGCATCCACCCACGGTAGGCTGACCTTGATGCAGGCGCCGCCGAAGCCCGAGCCTCCGGCACGCCGGGGCGTGGCCATCAAGCTCGGCTTGTCTCTTGTACTCGCCGCCGCGTTCGTACTCGCGTTGCACCCCTACCTCGACACGATCCCGAACGATCTGTCGATATCTCCCGCAGTCATCGCCCTGTACCTCGGCTCCCTCCTTCCGTACCACCTCTTGCGCGCCGGTCGATGGCGGCTGCTGCTCGCTCCGCTGGGCGGTCAACAACTTCCCGGCTTGGGGGAGGTCACCCGGATCGGACTCGCGGGCTACATGTGGATCGCACTGATGCCGTTCCGGCTTGGCGAGTTCGCGCGCCCGGTGTTCTTGGCCCAACGCAGCGACCTCAAGGTGAGTACCTCGCTGGGAACCGTCGCAATCGAGAGAGCGGTCGACGGCGTGTTGGTCTGCGCGCTGTTCTTCGTTGCGATGGCGTTCGCCCAACCGCAAGGCGACACGCAGACCTTCTATATCGCGAGCATGGCCGTCATGGCGGTGTTCTCGGCTGCCCTGCTCGGCATGCTCGCTGCCGCCCGGTGGCCCGCCCCCATCGCAGCTGCATCCCGGTGGGTCTTGGGGTGGTCTCCCAAGTTCGCCGACTGGGCGGAGCAGACCATTCGGGGGGTCGCGGACGGGTTTCGAGCCCTACCCAACCCTGCGGCGATCACAGGGTTTGTCGCGGTGAGCATCGGCTACTGGCTCGCCAACGCGGCCGGGATGTGGATCCTGGCCCAGGGCTGCGGCCTCGCACTCACCCCATTCGAGGCCATCGCGACGCTGGCGATCATGAACCTGGCCCTGCTGATCCCCGGCGGTCCAGCGCAGCTCGGCGTGTTTCAAACCGGCGTGGCGGCGGGCCTCCATCTGTTCCTGCCCGGGGACACCGTCATGGCGGCGGGATCGACCTTCGCGTTCTACTTGTACGTCTGCCAACTCAGCACCATCGTCCTGCTCGGCCTGGGTTCCCAGTGGAGCCTCAACCTGGACTGGAGAGCCGCGCTGCGGCTCCCCCGAGCCACGGCTCCTGCCGCGCAGAGCGAGTAGGAAAGGTGCGAACGCGCGCAGCTCCATCATCCCAACGCAAAAAAGTAAGCGCCCATCCGGATCTTCGCGCACCTGGGGTGTCTCACCCTCGGTTTGACAAACTGCACCTCGGCGAAAGCAACGCGTCTCGGGCGCATCTCGGGGGTCTCACTGCTTGCGTTGACCGCGTGCGGAGACTTCGCCGCCGCGACCGAGGACACCGATGGAATTGGCTCACTCAGCGACGCCGTGACGCAAAGCGGCACCGACTCCGAGAACGCGACCGACTCACCGTCGAGCGACCCGACCTTGGGCTCGGGCACGGACTCCCAGGGGACCGACACCGACGCAGCCGACACCGACGCCACCGACAGTGGCTCGGCCTGCCCCGGTGACGAGAACCCATGCGGGGGCTGCGATGCGCTCCCACAGACCCTCGGCGAGGCCTGCAACGAATGCGACGAGCTCGCGTGGGAATGCGATGGCGAGAACGCAGTGGTCTGCGCCGGCTTCGATCCCAACTCGCAGCAGCTGTGGCCCGATGCCGATAACGATGGGTACGGCGACGCCAATGACAACGGCATCCGGACGTGCGCCGACATCCCCGAAGGCTGGGTCGACAACGACGCGGACTGTCTCGACGACAACGAGGACGTCAATCCCGATGGGCTCGAGGTCTGCAACGGGCTCGACGACAACTGCGACTCCAACATCGACGAGGGGCCCACCGAGTTCTGTGACGACGTGTGCTGCAGCTTCGAGCTGACCTGCGACGGCACCGCCTGCGTGCCGAAGTGCGACAACGACAACGACATCTGCGGCGCTGACCTCGACACCTGCTGCGGCGATGGTGAGGTCTGCTTCGCGACGACTTGCGTGGTCCCCGGCGATGACTGCGAGTTCACCGAGGAGTGTCCCATCGGCCAGATCTGCGCCCAGTCGACCGGCCAATGTGTTCCCGAGGACGCTGCGCCGGACTGCGAGTTCATCCCACCGGTTGGAGAGTTCGAGCCAGAGATCGGCGGACAGTGGACCGATGCCGACACGACTGTCGACCCAGTTCGCAACGACGTGGTTGCGACGCCCATCGTGCTCAATCTGACGGATGACAACGACGACGGACTCACCGACAACGGCGACACACCCGACATCGCGTTCCTGACCTACGACCGCCAAGGCGACGGGTGCTGCAACCGCCGCGCGACGCTTCGCATCACCAGCGGACAGCCCGAAGCCGACGGGTCCATGCTCGAGTTGGGCACGATCAACGAGTCCCTGCTGGCCGACGGCTACCGACTCACCAACGACGCGGGCATTGCAGGTGCCGACCTCGACGGGGACGGGGTCCCCGAGCTGGTCGCGCTGACCCTCAATGCGAGCAATCAGCCCCAAGGCACCGCGGCGTTCCGGCGCACCGAGATCGACGGCAGCGCGTGGGAGCTGATGTGGCACAACCAGACCTATCCAACGTGGGACGTGCACACCCGCGGCGGCCCCATCGCATCGGTCGCAGACTTGGACGCCAGCGGCACCCCTGAGGTCATCGTGGGGAACATCGCGCTCAACGGACAAGACGGCTCGCTGCTCTGGGATGGACTCGCCTCGGCAGTCCCGGACGGCGAGGCCGATGCCGGCGTGGGGAACAACGGCTTCCTTGGACCCTCGTCTGCGGTCGCCGACGTCGACCTCGACGGCAACCTCGAAGTTGCAGCCGGGAACACCCTGTACGACCACGAGGGCAACATCGTGTGGAGCTACGACTACGGCGCCGGGTCCAACAGCGCGTGCCACAACGGCTCAGTGCTCACCTGCGACGGCTTCACTGCGATCGCGAACTTCGACGACGACGACGAAGGCGAGATCGTCATCATCCGGTTGGGCGAGGTGTTTGTCCTCGATACCGACGGGACGGAGCTTCAACGGGTGCCCCTGCCCGTCATCGACTGTCCGTACAACGAGTCCGGCCCCCCAACAATCGCGGACTTCGATGGCGACGGCCAGCCGGAGATCGGGACCGCATCCGCGGATTACTACGTCGTGGCCGACCCCTACGAGTGCACCGGCGACCCCCTCCCCGATACATGCGTCAGTGAGGGCATCTTGTGGCAGGCGGTCAACCAGGACTGCAGTTCGAGAGTCACCGCATCGAGCGTCTTCGACTTCGAGGGCGACGGAAACGCCGAGGTTGTCTACGCCGACGAGAACGACTTGTTGATCCTCGATGGGCGGACCGGGGCCGTCATTCGGACACTCGGCCCCCACGACAGCCACACACGCATCGAGATGCCGGTCATCGCCGACGTCGACAACGATGGCAACGCCGAGATCATCGTAGGAGAGAACACCGACGAGCAAGGCATCGTGGTGTGGGAGGACGCCTCGGACAACTGGGTCCGGACCCGCCGAGTCTGGAACCAGCACGCCTACTCGATCACCCACATCACCGAAGACGGCACCGTCCCCGCTGCGATGGAGGTGAACTGGCTCAACGAGCGCTTCAACAACTTCCGGCAGAACGTCCAACCAGACGGGCTCTTCGCCGCTCCCGATGCGGTCCTCGGCGGCAACATCTGCACCCCCGCGGAGACCGACGACGGGTGGGAGGTCCAACTCTCGGTGCTCGTGCGCAACGATGGCGCGCTGAGCATTCCGGCCGGCACGGACGTCGCCATTCTCCTCGACGACGGCATGAGCACCACCGTGCTGCTCGAGACGCAGACGAGCATCGAACTCGCGCCGGGACAGTTCGAGGTCCTCAGCCTGACGTTGCCCCTTCCCGTGGACGTCGCCCCGCCCGTCACCATCCAAGCCATCGTCGACCCTGCCTCGGTCGATTCACCCAACGGCGCGATGAACGAGTGCAACGAGGACAACAACGTCGCAGACACGCTCTGCGCGCTTCCTGGCTGAGAAGGCCAAGCGCGAGTGCCCTGCTACACTTCAACTGTGGTGTTCCGCGCACTCGTGGCCGCCGGTCTCCTGCTGACCAGCGGTTGTCTCCTCGAACTCGACCAAACTATCGCGTGCGGCGATGGGTACGTCGACCGCGCCGTTGGAGAAGAGTGCGATCCAGCCGTTCGGAGTTCATTTCGTGACGCCTGCCGGACGGAGTTGAGCATCAACCGAGATGGCACGTGTTCGGAGTCGTGCGAGATCGATCTGAGCGCCTGCTTCCCGCGCTGCGGAAACGGGACGCTCGACGAGGGCGAGGAGTGCGACCCGGGCCGGCAAGACCCAGGCTCGAACTCGAGCGGCCAGCCCGAGGACGACGACCAGCTCGGGGCCGAGGTTTCCTGCATGGGGCACGAACCCCCCGGCACCCTGCCGTACGCAGGTGGGGTTCTTGGAAGCTGCCAGGACGACTGTACGCTGGACCGGAGCGCGTGCCACCGTTGTGGAGATGGACAGCATCAGCAGGAGGAGGTCTGCGACGGCGACTTTGTCGATCCTGATTGGATCAGGCACCTGTGTCTGAGCAAATGCGTCCCGTCCGGGCAGGAGCCTCAACCGGAACGGGTCAACTGCAACGCGGGGTGTTCGAGCACTTGCGACGAGTACGTCGTCGCCGACCCGCCCGAGTGCTGCATTCCGATGGGCGAACCCTCTGATCCGGTTCTTCCATGCTGTGGGCCCGCGGCCCAAGACGGCCTCTGCCCGTTCCCCCTTGGCGAGTGATCTTCTGCGGCATGTTCACCCGTCCGGGTCGCCCGCAAAGTACCGGTCGACCACGCGGTGCCCGAAGTAGATGAGGGGCAGCGTCGCGAGAGCGATCAGGAACTTGTACGCATAGTTCGTCACGCTCAACTCCAGCACCTGGGTCGGCGTGATCTTGCCCGGTAGGCCGAACGCGATCGAGTTGATCACGAAGGTGTCGATGAACTGCGCAACCACAGTCGAGCCCACGGCCCGAAGCCAGAGCAGCCGGTTCTTCGTGCGGCGGCGAAGCCAGGCGAACACGTAGGCGTCGATCAACTGGCTCAAGGCGAAGGCGACGATCGAGCCCACGATGATCCACATCGACTGGCCGAACACCCGGTTGAACGACGCATCATCGACCGGGGAGATGTCAGCGGCCGGCACGAGCATGCACAGCCAGAGCAAGCCGAAGGTGTAGACGATCAGCGTGATGGCCAGCAGTGTCAGCCGCCGGACCGCCTTCGGACCGTAGTACTCGTTGACCAGGTCGGTCGTGACGAACACCACCGGCCATGGAATGACCCCGATACTCATCACCCAGCCCCAGGCGGTGAACAACTTGCCACCCAGGAGCTCTCCAAGCAGCGCGTGCGTGATGAACACGCCCGCGAGTACAAAGAACACGAGGTCGCGCCGGGAGGACGGAGGCTGTGGGCTCTCGGTCATGGCTCCGCGGCAGGGTAGCGAACGATCGCGGCGGGCGCTCGGTGCTGTACCGCGGGCACGAAACGTAAGCATCCCAGTCGTCGCCCGTTGCACACGCATGGGATGGCGTGTGAGCAGGGGATGGGCGTTGGCAGGCTTCCTGCTGGCGGGGTGCGGGAACTCGAGTCCAGCCGCGAAAGCCCCGCCGAGGGCACCAGACGCGCCCAAGGCCTACAGTTTCACACCGAGTCCCCTGCTCAAGTTGGCTCGCAGCGAGCGCGAGGTTCCCCCGGTACGACGGCAGTGGGTCCGCAAGCGGTTCGGCGACGACGCACCCAAGGACACCGTCATCGACGACGACGGGATCACGCGAACGGTCCGGGTCCACCCGTTCAGGCTCGCCACCCCAGAAGGACTCCAACGGGCGGCCCTGCGGCAGGCCGAGCCCCGACGCCCGCGCGAGCTCCACCCCACCCGTTTCCTCATCCGCCCGTCCAAGGTCCGGGCGCGGACGCAACAGGATCGACGCGCTGTTCGGATCTTCGTCGACAGTCGCGATCGCAAGACCGCAACGTGTCTCGTTGCACAGCAATCTTCACGCCTGAACGTCCTCCTGCGGACCCCCGAAGCGCTGGTCCTCGAAGAAGCGATGCTCGCGGGGCCGGTCACGTACCGACTCTCCGCTCGCTACGACAAGAGCGGCGTTCCGACGGTCCGCGTGAGCCCTGCGGTCCACGAAGCCACACAACGCTGCCTCGAGGAGGCCCTCACACAAGCCGAGGGGGCCAAACCGTTCACGGCCGCCCGAATCGACCTGACCGCGTTCGCCCAACGGGCGTTCGACTTCAACCTGGGCGCCCACACCATTCTGGCCAACGAGGCGGCAGCCCTGGGGTGGATCGAGCTCGAACGCGGCGAGCACGACGCCGCGTTGGCATACTTCGAGGACGCCCACTGGCTGTATCACCGCCCCGAGTACCGGCTGCTTCAAGCCATGGCGCTGCAGAAGATGGGGCGAACCAACATGGCGTTGACGCGCTACCAAGAGTTTGTGGATGCCCGACCCGACGCACCGGAGACACCGATGCTGCGGGCGCGCATTGCGTCCATGCGAACCAACCCACGGGGAGCGGCCCCGGCTGTGATGCCCCAACCCGGCCTGTGAACGAGGTCCGTCGCGCCTCTGGGCGCTTTGCAAGGCGGGAGACCGACGGTGGACTGGAGGTCCCTCGAGCGCCGAGCAACGCAGCCAGAAGTGACCAGAGGCGTGCGTTGCAGGCCGGATTCTGCTGGTTGGCGCTCTAGTTGTAGGCCAACTCGACGGCCTTGCGGAGGTTGACCGAGACCAGCTTGGAGACCCCGCGCTGTTCCATCGTCACGCCGTACAACCGGTCGGCTCCCTCCATCGACACCTTGTTGTGGGTGATGAAGATGAACTGCGTCGTCTGGGCGAGTTCTCGGACCAGGCTGATGAACCGCCCGACGTTGGCATCGTCCAGAGGCGCGTCGACCTCGTCGAGGATGCAGAACGGGCTGGGCTTGATCAGGAAGATCGCGAACACCAGACTGACCGCGGTTAGAGCCTGCTCCCCACCCGAGAGCAGGGCCAACGTCCGTGGCTGCTTGCCCGGGGGTCGCGCCTCGATCTCCACGCCTGTGCCGAGCAGATCGGAGGGGTCGGTCATCTTGAGGTGTGCACTGCCGCCCCCGAACAAACGAGGGAACAGCTGTGTGAACCGTTCGTTGACCGCATCGAAGGTCGTCTTGAACAGCTCGCGCGTGGTCCGGTTGATCTTGTCGATCGCCTCCTGGAGCTGATTGATCGCGAGCTCCAAGTCGTCGCGCTGATGCGTCAGGTACTCGAAGCGGCTCGAGACCTCCTCGAACTCGTCGATCGCGGTCAGGTTGACCTCGCCCATCCGAGACAGGATGCGCTTGAGTTCCTTCTGCCGCTCCCGCTCCGTCCGGCCCGCCAGCGGGCGGTCGTGGTAGTCGACGAGGATTTCGGGAAGCAGGAGGTCGAAGCGGTCCCGGACGTCGGTCAGGAGGTGCTGACGCTCGAGGTTGATCTCCTGCAGGCCGAGTTCGACCTCGGCGACCTTGGTTCGCCGCTCATCCAAATCACCACGGAGGGTCTTCATCGACGTCGAGAGTTCGTCGATGCGAGCCCGTAACCCCTCGAACCGCTCGCGGGTGAGATGCATGGTTTCCGCGGCGGCGGTGCGCTTGTCGAGCAACTCCGCGCGCTCGGTGTTCGCAGACTCGCTCGCGGCGTCGAGCTCGGCGACCCGACGGGCGGACGCGCTGGAGGTCTCTTCGAGTCGGGTGATGCGCTGACGCTCGGCGTCCCCTTGCCGGGTCAGCCGCTCCACGGTCGCATCGAGAGCATCGCTCTGTTGCTGCCATTTGGCGAGCGAGACCTTCGCCTCGGTCAGCGCTGCCGCGAGTCGGTCACGCTCCTGCGTAAGGTTGTCCAGGGACGCCTCGCTGGTCGTGGCCTCGGCCTCCAACTCGACCACGCGCATCTGCCCGGACCGGATGGACTCCGAGAGCTGCTCGATCTCCAGCGAGCGCTGGTCGATCTCACGGCGCAGCGCATCGGCCTGGGTCGTCTTGGCTTCGACTTCCTCTCCCAGCCGCCGAAGCTCCGTCGCGAGCTGGGTACGCTCGGCCTCGGCTTGCACGCGGGCGGTCTCAGCCTCGAGGACGTGGGTTTCGGATTGTTCCCGCTCCCCTTCCACGGCGGCCAGCTCTTGGGCGAGCGCGAGGTGGCGGCCGCGGGCAGACTCGAAGCTCTCATCGAGGGACGCGAGAATCTCTTGGAGTTCGCGAATCTCCCGCTTCTGCTGGAGCAGGGCTGCGTTGAGCGCGGTGGGGGACCCGCCCACGACGACGCCGGTGGGCTCGACCCGATCGCCTTCGAGCGTCACCAGGGTGGTCTTGCCGGTCAGCCCAGCCTCCCACAGCGCCAGTGCGCGCTCGAGGTTCTCGACCACCACCGTGTCTCCGAGCAGGGTCCCGCCCAAGGGGCCCAGCTCACCGCTGACCTCGACCAGATCGGAGAGCCGACCCAGCACGCCCGGTTGTTCCGTCAGCGGCAGCGGAACGGTAGCGCGCGCCTCCTCGGGCTCGGACTTCTCGTCCGAAAGGTCGAGGACCTCGAACGGGCTCTCGCCGGTCGGACCGTTGATCACCGCGCTCTCGTCAGGACGGTGCCATCCCAAGGGAACCCCGGGCTGCAGGTCGACGATGGTCCCGGTATCATCCGGGGCAAGATCCGCAGCCGACCGCCCGTGTTTCGGGACGAAGGTCGTGCGGCCTTCCTGCTCGCGCTTGAGGAGTTCGACCCCTCGGGCGCCGATTTGAGGGCCATCGACGACGACGCCCTCGAGCCGATCACCGAGCACGGCACTGACCGCGGTCTCGAGGTGCTCGGGAGCGTGGACGTAGTCCGCGAAGATTCCATACACCGCCTGCGACGCGCCGGGGGCATCCGCCGCGCCAACGCTGCCATCCGCATGGAGTTCGGGCGCGAGTTCAGCCCGGTGCTCCATCACCAACTGAACCCCGCTGTCGCATCCGCGGTAGCGGTTCTGAATTTCCTCGAGCGACTGCAAGCGAGAGCGGTGGCGATGGACCTCGGCCCGCTTCGTATCCAGTTCGACCTCCGCCGACGCGACTTGCTCGCGCAAGCTGATCCGGGCCCGATCGAGTTCACCCCGCCGCGTCGCGAGGGACTCCAGAAGCTCGGCTGCAGCATCGGCGGCAGACACGGCGCGAGCGTGGAGTTCGGTCGCACCCGTCTCGGCCTCGCGCTGGCTCTCTGCCGCGGCCTGAAGCTCGGTCAACCGTCCGGTGGCCGCGTCTTTGGCTTCGACGTGCGACTGGTGCCGTGCCTGCGCTCCCGCCAGGGCAGATCGGCGCTCGCCTGCCTGCACCTTGGCGGACTCGATGCGGCCACGGGTCTCGGCCAGCACCTGCTCCGCGTCTCGAGCCTCCACCTCCAGCCGGTCGACGGAGTCCTGTGCGGGCTCGCTGTCCTCTCCGGATCGAAGCGCGGTTCGCTCGCCCTGGGTCTGATCGAGTTCGCCGTCGAGGCCCTCGAGCGTCCGTGTCGCGGCCTCCAACTCGGCCTGAGCCTCGGTGCCGCTACGAACCAGTCCCTCGCGTTCCCGCTGGCGGTACTCGTTCTCGGCCTCGAGTAGACGCACGCGGTTGTCCAGATCGTACGAGGCCTGCTGGTGCTCGGAGAGCTGCCCTTCGACCCCGACGAGGTCCTTGCGCATGCCCTCCATCTGGGACTCGCGGGCCTCGAGAGCTTCACGGATGTCGCCCGTCTCGACCTCGAGGTTGCCGCGCCGACCTTCGAGAACCGCCCCGGTGCTGCCGAGTTCGAGGTACTTGTGGGCGGCGGAGCAAAGATCGAGGTCCCGTAGCTCGGTCTTGTACCGCTTGTAGCGTTCGGCTTTCTGGGCCTGGCGACGGAGTGTCCCCAGCCGAGCCTCGAGCTCCGCAATGACGTCCGAGGTCCGCAGCAGGTTCTGGCGCGTCGCATCCATCTTCCGCTGTGCCGCCGCCTTCTGGGCCTTGAACCGCGTGATACCCGCGGCCTCGTCGATGATGTGGCGACGCTCTTCGGGCTTGGAGTTGACGATCCGACCGACCTGGCCCTGGGCGATGATCGAGTACCCCTTGGTGCCCGCACCCGTTCCCATCAACAGCTCCGTGATGTCACGCAAGCGAGCGGGGACCTTGTTGATGAGGTATTCGCTTGTGCCGTCGGCGAACAATCGCCGGGTGATCGCGATGTCCCGGACGTCGAAGTGCGACAGGTGCTCGTCGCCGTTGTTCTCGAACGTGAGGGTGACCTCCGCCATCCCGCCCGGCCCACGCGTGCTGCACCCGGCGAAGATCACGTCCGACATCCCGGTGCCGCGCAGGTGCTTGGCACTCTGCTCACCCATCGCCCAGCGGACCGCATCCACGATGTTGGATTTGCCGCAGCCGTTGGGCCCGATGACGCCGGTGACGTGATCGTCGACGAGGATCACCTGGCGGTCGGCGAACGACTTGAAGCCCTGAACTTCGACCTTCTTCAAACGCATGGCAGCAGCGGTTCAAGGGGTTAGCACCCCGCGGGTCAGGAGGGGAAGACGGACGGACCGAGCCGGGATCTCGGCCGCGATCCCCGGGATCTCGCGAGATCGCCACGCAGATCGCCTCTGCGGTGAGATCCGGAGATCGGCCAGCGGCTGAGAAGCAACGCGCTGAGATCGAATTCCGGGGGGCGGAGGGATCTGATCGCAGATCTCACCGTGCGATCCCAACCCTTGCGAGCCCGTTGCGACGCGGCGAAGCTTCGCCCAACGCCGCGCCATGGATCCCTTGCTGCTCATCGCCCTGCTCGTGGCCGTCGCCACCGCCGCAGGGTTCGTCATCTACCGCCGGCGCGACCCCGCGCTGTCGGGCACCGTCGACCTCTCGCTGCCCCCGACCCCGGGTTCGGACGAGGAGGCTGAAGACACCTCCGAGGACGGCGCGCCCCAAGCTCTCCCCGAACCGGTCGCCCGTCCCAAGGCCCCCGGAGATCGGGACAAGCTCGCCCAGCGATATCGAGAGGGTCTGGCCAAGACCCGGGGTGGATTCGTTGCCAAGCTCGCGACGCTCTTCCGCGGCAAGCCCACCGTCGACGACGCCCTGCGCGACGACGTCGAAGAGGTCCTGTTCACCTCGGACATCGGGACGGCCACCGCTCAGAAGCTGATGGACCGCGTCAGCGACGTCTTGGACCGTGAAGATGTTGCGGACGCAGATGCCGTCTGGGGGGTGATTCGCGGAGCCGCCCTGGAGATCGTCGATGTCGAGGCCCCTGCCCAAGACTTCACGCCACAGCCTGCTCCGTACGTCTTGCTGATGATCGGCGTCAACGGGGTCGGCAAGACCACCACCCTGGGGAAGCTGGCAGCGCGACATGCTGCTGAGGGACGCAAGGTCCTGCTCGTCGCCGCGGACACCTTCCGGGCCGCGGCGGTCGAACAGCTCGGCGTCTGGGCGGACCGGGTCGGCTGCGACCTCCACCACGGCGCCGACAAGGCCGACCCGAGCTCCGTCATCTTCGAGGGAATCGAGAAGGGCCGCGCAGGCGGATACGACGTCGTGCTCTGCGATACCGCCGGCCGCCTACATACCCGCAAAGAGCTCATGGACGAGCTGCAGAAGGTCGGCCGTGCTGCGGACAAGGCCGTGCGGGCCGGCGCTCCGGATGCGTCAGGAGTCCACGACACCTTCCTGGTCCTCGACGCGACGATCGGCCAGAACGCCCTGGCTCAGGCGAAACTGTTCAAGGAGACGATGGACTTCACCGGTCTGGTCGTCACCAAGCTCGACGGGACCGCGAAAGGCGGTGTTGTCCTGGGGATCTGTGACGAACTCGAGGTCCCCATTCGCCATATCGGGATCGGTGAGGGCATCGAGGACTTGCGCGATTTCGAGCCACAGGCGTTCGTGGATGCCGTGTTCTTCGACGAAGACGGCGCCTAGGGCGCTTTTCCGAAGCGATGGGATCCGTCGGAACCTCGGCCCGCGTTTCACGTGCCAGACAGAGCGCGCCCGATGCCCAGCCCCGATCGGGCCGGACGCGCGGCCCGCTTAGCACCGGGCGCGTCGCTGGCAAGCCCCGACAATCACAGCACATTGCCGCGCATGATCGCGCCTCGAAGCGCCGCTCAGGAAAACTCTCCATTGTCCCCAGAAGTCCCCGAATTGTCCTGTTGTGACCGAAAAAGCGCTGTGTTACGGTCCCCCCGCCCAATTGCCCCAGTGTCCTACCTCGGGGCTTATTTCAGCATGAGTTCGCGTCCCACGTCCCCCCGGACCTCGACCGCTCGTCGCGCCGCTTCCAGTAAGCATGGCGATGCGCGAAGCTGCGCATACGACGTTGTGCCGACGTCCGCCCGCGGCTTGGCCCGTGACCCCCTCCGATGCCCTGTCATGGGGGGTGCCACACGCGGCACATTCGGTGATACCGTGCGGCCGCAGCGCCCACTGGTTCCTCCGGCCGGGCGGCACGAACTCCTCACGACCTCTACTTGGGTGACCCTTTCCTTGAAGCTTACGAGCTCGAAGTCTACGACCGCCAACCGGCCCATTCTCGGCCCAGCGGCATCCTCCTCGACGCGTATTTGCGCGTCGCAGTCAGCTCGGCGTCCGCGCCGGGCCAACGCGGATCTCCACTCCGCAGTCGACACGTTGAGGTGAGCAGCATGCGTCGCAACTTGTCCGGGGCCTCCATGGCCCTCGTCCCCCTTCTTTCCATCACGCTGCCCGCGTCCGCGCTGGCAGCCCCTCTCAGTGCAGGCAGCGCTTCGTGGACCACCCAGGTCCTCGCCCAGCCAGCTGACGCTGAACCTGCGGGGGACGATGAAGAAGACCTGGTCATCATCGACGAGGGCGAAGAAGAGCCCCCGCCCGAAGGTGACGCCGGCGATGGCGGTGACGCCGGAGTCGTAGACCTCGATCTCGACGATGACGACGACGGAAGCGTCGACGATGGCGCTACGCCGGAGTCGACCGCGGACGAACTCGGCACCGAGGAAGACCAGATCGACGCCGAACGCGGCCTCATCACGGTCGTTCAGCGACAGCGCATGCTCAAGAAGAAGCGCTTCGAGCTGATGCCTCAGTTCGGGATCACGGTCAACGACCCGTACGTTCGTCACTACACGATCGGGCTCGACTTCAACTACTGGCTCAACAACCGGATGGCGATCGGTCTGACGGGAACCGGGCTCATCGGAGCTCGTACCCCGCGGTACGACAACATCAAGGTGCAAGAGGGCCTGCTGCTGACCGCCAACCGTACGCTTTGGCAGGGCAGCGTCAACTTCACGTACAACCCGTTCTACGGGAAGATCGCCATCTTCAACCGCGCCCTGCTCCACTGGGAGGGCGGCTTGGTCGTCGGTGGTGGTGCCTTGCAGACGCAGGTCATCCCGCGGTTCGAAGCCCTGCACGAGCCTTTCAGTACGGTCACCGGTGGTGGACACTTCGGCCTGGTCGGTCGGTTCTACACCCCCAAGATCGACTGGGTTTCGTTCAACTTCGGCGTCCGCAGCTGGGTCTACGCAGACAAGCTCGAGCCCATCAACCGCGGCCCGGAGACCGATGTGTTCGCGTCGAGTGGACGAGGCGACGACCCATCGCTGGTCGACCCCAAGGCCGCCAAGGACGCTTCCGACTTCCAGCTTGCGTTCAACGTGACGTTCTTCCTGGGCGTCAGCTTCTTCCTCCCAACCAGCTTCGAGTACACGACTCCCCGGTAGGCCGAACCGAAGAGGACCGACATGAACACTCGCAAAATCGCAACGTTCCTGGCTGTTTTCCTTGGCGCAGGTCTGTACGCCAACGAAGCTTCCGCAGCGAAGAAGAAGGGCCCGCTCGAGGGTGAGCCCATCGTTCGCAAGAAAATCCAGCTTCGGAAGTTCCGCTTCCAGCTCACCCCGTACGTCGGCATGTCGCTCTCGCAGCCGTTCGTCCACATGGGGTACGTCGGTGCCAAAGCCACGTTCCACTTCGCCGACTGGATCGGCGTCCGCGGCACGTTCGGCTATGGGATCGTGCCTTTGGAGTCCAAGCTCCTCAAGGCCGTCAACGGCGGCGGTCTACCCACCGGATACGCCACCGGCGAGACCGACCCCAGTCTCGGTATGCGCCCGGAGACGGAGTGCTTGGGCGCGGCTCCTTGTCGTGAGAACGGCGACTCCGACAACCCTGCCCCGCTGCTGAACGACTTCCGCGCAGGGCTCGTTCGGGCCCAGTGGCAAGCATCTGCGGACGCGGTCTTCACCCCGTTCGCAGGGAAGCTCGGTCTGTTCTCGTCGATCTTCACCGAGTACGACATCTATATTTTCGGCGGTCTCGGCCTGGTGAACTACACCAAGCACTACGACAACGAGAGCACGTCGACCCTCAACGGCCTCTCGGAGGATGTCGGCGCGGAAGGGTTCTGCAACGATGCCTCCCTGGGCGGCGCTCAGAACCCCGAATGTCTGCTCCACCCGGTGGAAGCCGACACGGGCATCAAGGTCGGCGGTAGCTTCGGTGGTGGTCTCAACCTGTTCGCCGGGGTCCCTTGGGTCGCGATCAACTTCGAGATCCAGGACATCGTGACCGGAGTGAACCTCTCAGGCCTCAACGCCACGGTCGACGACGTGCCCCCTCGAGTCAACGGCAGCGACCGCGACGTCTTCCACAACGTCACGTTCCAGCTCGGTGCACGGTTCTACTTCCCCTTCAAGGCGAAGCGAACCGACTGATCCCGGCATCGCCCGCGATTCGAAAAAGGCGCAGTCTCCTCGGAGCCTGCGCCTTTTTTTCGTCTGCGGCGGGAGGGGGCTCTAGTCGCAGCCGGGCTCGACAAGGATCGAATCATCGGCTTCGATCCGCGTGGAGTACGAGCGTCGCTCGCTCTCCACACCGTCTGCGTCGACCACCCAAGTCTCGACGCACGCATCGGTCAGGTCGAGGTTGAGGACCGCCGTGAACGCGACACCATCGGGGGAGACCGAGGCCTCGTCGCCACCAGAGATGTCGACCAGGCGGACTTCCGCACCTTCTTCGAAGGCTCCCTCCAGAGCACCGTGGACCTCGACCTCCTGCTGAGGAGCCTGCAACACGCTTGGCGGCGGCAGCGGAATCGAGATGCCTCGATCCCCGATCAGGACCGCACTGCGGTGGGCGGAGACCGGCGCCGGATCGTTGCAGGCGGCGGCGAGGACGCAAACAACGAACAGCGATGCGATCGAACGACTCATCTCTCCCTCAGTAATAGCAAACATCATACCGCGTTCCTGAGAACGAGTTCTTGGGCGTCTACGCCGCCTCCGCGGCCCCTCGCGTCAACAGTGTTGGCGATCGAGCCCCGGGGGAGCGTCAACTTCGGTGTCCGTCGAGCTCGAGCCGCTTGAGCTTCTTCTGTAGGCCATAGCGGCTCAGGCCGAGCAGCTGGGCAGCTTTGGTCTGGTTGTTGCCAGTCCGCTGCAAAGCCCGAGCGATGAGGTCTCGCTCCATCCGCTCCACCCTGGGTCGGATTCGGAGATCGTCAGGGTCGATTCCCTCGGGTTCCGCCGCGCCGACGATCGCCGCGGAGAGGTCCTGAAGAGCGACCGCTCCCTCGCACAGCGCAATCCAGCGCTGGACCTCGTTCTCCAGCTGCCGCACGTTGCCCGGCCATGCGTAGCCTTGAAGCGCCCGGACGACCGAAGGGGCAAGACGCAATGGGGTCGCGTTGTGTCGAGCGAAGAAGTGCTCGATGAGCGGAAGGATGTCTTCGGGTCGTTCCCGCAGCGCAGGAAGATTCACCCGCACGACGTTCACCCGGTAGAAGAGGTCGCGCCGGAAAGTCCCCGTATCGACCATGGCCTCGAGGTCCCGGTTGCTGGCGGCGAGAAGGCGAACGTTGACCGAGCGAGGGCTGGTCTCTCCAACCCGGCGGACCTCCCCTTCCTGCAGCACCCGGAGCAGCTTCGTCTGCATGCCCATGCTCATTTCGGAGACCTCGTCGAGGAAGATGGTGCCGCCGTCGGCAGCCTCGAACAGCCCCGGCTTGGCCTTCTGCGCTCCGGTGAACGCCCCGCGCGCGTGCCCGAACAACACGCTCTCCAGGAGCGTCTCCGGGATGGCCCCGCAGTTCTCGGCGATGAACGGTCCCGTGGCGCGACCGCCAGCATCGTGCAGCGCCCGTGCGACCAACTCCTTGCCGGTCCCGCTCTCGCCGTACACGACGACCGGCACGTCCGCATCGGCCACCCGCTCGATCAACCGAAAGACATCCTGCATCCGCGGGGCGCTGCCGATGATCCCGCGGTACCCGTCGGACGGCGGACTCTGTCTTCGGGCGTCCTCTCGAAGCGCCAGGACCTCGGCCTCACGCTGCTCCAACAGCGCACCCAGCTGCTCGGAGGACAGGGTCAGCGCCTCGGTTTTCTCCTCGAGATCCGCCAGCGCGGCTGCGTGGGCGACTGCGAGCGCCGCAAGGTCCGAAAACGCCTCCATGTGTGCGAGGTCGTCCTCGCCGAAGTTCCCCCGGCGTAGGCGATGGTCGACATAGGCGGCTCCCAAGAGTTCCCCGCGGAATCGGAGCGGAACCGCGAGCACCGACCGCAGGTTGAGGTGGCTGATGCTGCGAGAGTCGTCGAAGCGCTCGTCGGCGGCGGCGTCCACACTGAGGACCGGCTCGCCCGAGTCCAGGACCCGAGCGATCACGGAGCGGGAGTACGACGCACCCTCCGAGCCTTCGCTCAGTTCACGCGTGACGGACAGGTCCTCTTGCCCTGCCCTTCGCACCACAACAGCCCCACGCTCGGCATCCGTCAACTCCATCACAGCGTCGACCACCTGCTCCAGAAGTGGCTCGAGCCGCTCCTCTCGGGCAAATCGTCGGTACATCCTCAACAGCCGCGCGTACCGATCGTCGCCGGGCACCGCCGGCGACTCGGACGCGACCGGTGGCGCCGTGCTCTCGGCAGGTTCAAGGTCCTCGAGCAGCTCGCGGAGCGCTTGAGCGTCGCCCCCCTCGGTGAGCAGAGAAGAGCGGACGGAAGGACGGTCGCTGGGACGGGTCTTTTGCATGACGAGTTCCACGGTTGAAGACAGCCGGCGCGCCACGGCGTGCCGGAAAGAAGACGGTTGGTGCCGCATTCGAAGCGCGACCAGCAACGCCCGGTCGAACAAGATGGCGACATCGAATCGCTGCGCGGATCGAAAACTCGAGACGGTCCCGGCGCGATGCATGAGCGTGAGACCGAGTTCAAGCAAGCTGGGGTCCGCGGCGCGCCCTGCAACGAGAACCGCGCTCGCCCCCGCCTGAGCCTGCCCGGCAGCGTCGTCGTCCGAGCGGAGCGCGAGTGCTCGATCGAGCACCCTCGTGGCTGCATCGGGGCGCCCGGAGGCCGCCAGCAGCACACTGGCCCGCAACCAAGCATCCCGCGCCTCGTCCGGGCGGTCCGCACGCTCGAGTTCGGCGGCGGCACCTCCGAGGGCTGCCGCAACGCGTTGCGCTTGCGCCGACGAAGGCCGGAGACCCATCTGTGCAGCAGCGACTTCGGCCCGCAGACGGGCTCGTCGCGCCAGGACGAGAGGCACGCCCTCCTTCCCAACCGCCGCCTCGACGGCCGCCCCAATCGCACGAGCTTCGTCGGCCGCGCCCACGCGGGTCAGCAACTGCACCAAGTTGAGCGCGGCCTCCACCAGAGCGCTTGTCTGACCGTGCGCAAGCAGTCCCCGCAAGGCCGCACGCCCCTGTTCGATGCCCGCCTGAACATCGAGCGTCAAGATCGCGAGTGCACACGACGTGCCCTTGAGGGTCAGGCTCCCGACCGGCTCCCCTGCACGCTCAAACGCATCGGCTGCCCGCGAGAATGCGCCGGCGGCCGCGTCCAACATTCCGCTCCCGTGCGCAAGGTTTCCTTGAAGCTGGAGTACCCGAGCCGCCAGAGCCGACGCTTCGGTCCCCGGCTGCGCGCGCGCCCACGTGGCCGCGCGCTCCAGACGAACACCCGCAGTCGCGACATCCCCCGTCAGAGCGCAGGCGTACGCGGCCCACAGCAACGCCGTGGCAACGCCGAGTGCGCCAGAGCCCTCGAGGGAGACTGCATCCAGACCGAGCGTCTCCGCTTCGTGTTGCGCCGATGCTGCTTCGCCCCGATCCACGGCCACCCGCCAGCGCAACCCCTGCTTGGCCCAGCGGAGGTCTTCGGTGTCCTCGGAGGTGGGTTCGAGCAGCGCCCACGCCTCGTCAAGTCGCCCCAGTCGCTGAAGTGCGCGGGCGCGAGCAAACACGCATGCGCCGTGCGTCCCCCCGCGCTGCGCGAGCAGCTCTGCTGACGCTGCGTCCCCCTCGGCAAGTCGGCGCGACGCCGCAAGGGCGAGGATCGAGGGCGGTGTGTCGCGCCGCTCGATCGACCGCACCGCTCGCGCAACTTCGGCCAACCCAGGCGCGGCGTGCCGGAGCTGCCCCTCCAGGGCCACGTCGTCGTGAGCATCGGTCGCCCAGGCGAGCGTGTGTCCCTCGCAAGCCCGCGCCTCGGCCTTGACGCGTACGGGCCCGAGCGAGGCCCGGGCAACCGAACATGCGACCGCGTGCGGCCGCCCGTTCGGGGCCAGAGTGTCGGGTAGAGACAGGTCGGGCTCGGTCCAAGCCGCGTGCAGGATCGACAACGCGGTGCTGGCTTCCATCTCGTCGCTGGGCTCGTGGCTCGACCCCGCAATCCGGCGAACGTCCCCGACCCCTGCACCGAGTCTTGCGCATGCCGCTGCAGTGCGAACGATCGCCGCGGGCCAACCGCCGGTCGCATCTCGCAGCAGGGCGGCAACCGCCTCGACCTCCGCGGCGTCCCCTTCGACGCCCGCCGAGACCAAGGTCCGTGCTTCGGCTTCAGAAACCGGACGCGGCCACAGCACCGTGACCCCCTCGGTGCCCTCCAGGCCCTGTCCCGCCTCGGACGTTGCAGGAACGATGATCCGTCCTGTCGCGAGTCCACTCGCTGCACGGACCCGCGTCACGTCCGACTCACGCAGCGGGTCCATCATCAGGCCCGCGACCGTGTCGCAGGGGTCTCCGACCCAGGCCTCGAGCCAGGATCCCACCGTGGAGCCCTGTCCGCGCGCCCAAGTCTCCGCGTCGTGCCGGAGCGCGGCGGTGCCAAGCGCCTGGACCCGTAGGGTCAGCTCCTCGACCACCCGGTCACGGCCCGCGCCCGTAGGACCCGCGACGACGACCAGGCGTGCGGTCCCCTCGCTCAGCGCACGAGCTGCGGGTTCGATCGCGACGCCAACGTAGGGCCACCGCAAAGGTGGCCACCACCGCAAACCGCCTGCGACGACATCGTCTGGAGCCGAGATGATGTCGGCGAGCTGTCGGGCCACCTCCCGGGTCGACGCTGGTCGAGCCTGAGGCTCGGGCAAGAGCAGACGCACGATCAACGCGTGGACTGCCGCGGGGAGCTCGGAGAGTCCGAGCTCCCCGAGCCGCCGGACCACGTCCGCCCGACCACGAACGGCGAGCAACGCCTCAGGCCGAGCCCACGGAACCTCCCCGACCAGTCGCCAAACCAACAACGCGCCCAGACTGAATCGGTCTGCCGCCGGTCCGCCGCCGCCGGCGAGCACTTCGGGAGCGAGGAACCCTGGCGTCCCGGTGCCCATTCGCCCGAGCTGCGCCAAGTCGATGAGCGTGCAACGTTCCCCGTCGACCACCACGTTCGCCGGGGCGACATCTCCATGATGCGTGCCCAACTCGTGAAGTGCGTTCAGCGCTCGCGCCACGGCTGCGACGTCTTGCAGGGCGCTGACGAGAGGACCGGGGCCGGGGGACAACGCGTCGCCGGGGACCCACTCGCTGATCAACCAGACCGTGCCATCGCTTGCGGTCGCGAGCGCGCGTGGGACCGGGAGATGTGGTGAGGCCGCTCGTCGGAGGGTTTCGAACGCGCGGCGAACCGATCGCTCCGCCTCCGCATCGACGGGTTTTGCAACGACCCGCGTCCCGTCGGAGACGTCTCGCGCTCGCCACGCTCCACCTTCCGAACCACCACCGAGCGAGTCGAGCAGCGCGTACCCCGCCGGAGCGGCAACATCGTTGGCGCTCTCAACGACGAGTTCGAGTCGATGTCTCTCCGGTTGGCGCAACGCCCATAATGTTGCCACTCGTGGAGGAAAGGTTCCTTCAAAGGCTCCGAGCCGGACCGAGGCCCCGTCATGCGCGTTGGCGCGCCTCGGAGCGTCGAACGGCGCGCAGCGAGCGCAGAAAGGCTACCAGTGGACGGTCGCGCCCATGCCGGCCTGCAGCGTGACTCCCGCAGCGCCGTCGATGACGAGGATCCGGGGATCGACGCCGAAGTCGAGGGAGAATGCGGGTCCGACCCACACGTCGATGCCAGCACCGAGCCGAGCGCCGGCCGCGAAGTCGGGCGACTCGGAGAACGGCGCCCGGTAGGCTCCGAGCAGAACACCAACATCAAACCGGGGTTCCACCCGCCCGCGCCTGGGAACGAAGAACCGCACAAACGGATCGAACAGGCTCAGTCGACCGAAGTCCTGGACCTCGACGGTCTCGCCCGTGCTGTCGACAGCGAGGCTCTCCCCAGTGTCGTGCAGGAAGGTCGTCAGTCCGACCCCGGCGGCGAGAACCGGCCGCGCGCGCCAACCGAGCTGCACCCCCCCACCGGCGGACGCGATCGTACCCCGCGCGGGGCGTGCTCCAGCGACCGGAACCATGGCCGCAATGTGGATCTGAAAGAACCCCTGCCCGCGCCACGCATGGGTCTCGAGTTCAGAGGCGGCCACGCCGACAGGAGCATCGGGTAGAGGCGCCTCCTTCTCCACAGACGGGACGCGTGGCGCCTCCTCGACCTTCTCGGCGGTCGCCGCTTCGCCCCCCGCCGAAACCGTCGCCGCCGGACTCACGTTCGTCTCGGCAGCATGGGGTGCAGGCGCAGAGACCTCGCCCGGCGCGAGCATGGCCCGCGAGTCCGTCTCCGCCGCGGGAGCAGGCGGCGGGGCAGCGGCAGGCGCGAGCACGACGAGGAGCAGAAACGACATGGGCAGAGCTCAGCGATGACCGCGTCGGGCCGTGACCGGAGGCGCTTCGACCCGCGGCACGCTGTGCTGTGCCACGTCGAGGGCACGCTCCGCAAGTTGGGCCAGCGCGGGGTCGTCCTCGTTGCGAGCGGCGAACGAAAGAAACCCCTCCGCGTCCGGGCCACCGAGGACGGCCAGAGCCTCGTACAGTCTCCCCGTGTGGGCGCGATCGTTGAGCCGGGCAGCCGCGATAAGCGCCGGAACTTCGGCCGCGGCTCCAATCTGTCCCAAGACCTCGACCGCCCTGAGCATCACGCGGTCGTCGGGATGGTGAAGCATGTCGGCGACTGCCGATGCCGCTGCGAGGTCGCGCTGGGCTTCGACCCAATCGAGCGCAACAAGCGCAATCTCAGCATCGGGGTCGCGCAGAAACTGGGCTGCACTTTGCGGGGTACGCGCGAGTTCGACCTTCGCGTCGAGCACAGCGGCCGCCCGTTCGGCGGCCAGCGGGAGGTCTTCGCGGATCGCGGAATCGCCTTGGGCCCGCGACACCTCGACCGTCGCGCCCAGCTCTTCAACAACGGCGCCAAGGTCTGGCGGAACCTCCATGCTCAGCTGTAGCCGAAGGACGATCCCCTCGGCGTCGCGTCGTTCGGTGATTTCGGCATGCGCCGCGATCGACCCAGCTCCGTCGTCCACGCGAAACATGGTGGCGCCTTCGAGCGCGTCCTCGACCGTTTGTCGCTGCCACGCCCGGTCGCTCCGCCCACCCGCCGCCCGGGTTCGCAGCTCGGACAGCGAAACCGAATAGGCCGCCGAGGCCGCGCCGGACTCCGAAGAACCGCCGCAGCCGCCCAACCACCCAGTGGCAAGCAGCGCGACCGCGAACGCGCGGACTTCGTGCCGAACTCCTCCAGCCAACGGATCTGGAGTTTAGCAGGAAGGCGCGGGGTCGGGCGCGCCGCAAGCACGTTCCCGCTCAGACGCTCGGAGCGGGGACCCATTCCAGCGCCGCGCCGGTCTGCGCAGCCCACAGGCTGGCCCATCGTCGCGCCGCATTCTCCACCGAGGGAACCGCCTCCACGAGCTCATCGACACTGCGCATCTTGAGCCCCTGCATTCCACAGGAGACCAGCGCCCCGAACAACTTCGGGTCCACGGACAGGTTGAGCGAGAGGCCTTGCACGGTAACACCCCGTGAAATATGAACCCCGAGCGAGCCCAGCTTGGCCTCGCCGATCCAGATTCCAGGGTGGTCCATGCGGAACTCGGCGCCTTCAACCCCGAGCTCGGCGAGCAGGGCGAGCGACGTGTCGGCCAGGTTGTGGAGGTGCGCCCGGATCTGCCGGCCGATCGGCACGATGGGATAGGCTACGAGCTGCCCCGGCGCGTGGAGCGTGACCTCGCCGCCGCGCGGCGTCTCGAACACCGCGACCCCGTGGGCCTCGAGTTCAGCGTCGGTCCACAGGATGTCGTCGGACGACCCTCGTCGGCCGACGGTCAACACCGCGGGGTGCTCAACAAGGTAGAGGATCGGTGACTCCCGCTCCGCCACCACGGCCTCTCGCGCCTCCATTTGAAGCGCGAGTGCCGCGTCGAACGACATCGGCCCGAGCCAGCATGCTCGGAGCGGGGTCGGCATCAGGTGTCCAGTCCGGCGACCGACTCGATGAAGGTCGCGTCGAGGACCGGAACTTCCAGCGTCATCGTCTGTACGCCGATGCGATTCCGGGTCATCCAAGCTGCCATGTCGTTGGCACCGATCGTTCGCCCATCGAGTTCTTCCGAGGACTCACCCATCACGAAGAACAGGTGCCCGTGGCAACCGTTGCGGTCGGACTCGCCCTCCCAGCTCTTGACGTCGATGTTGGTCTTTCGAGGGATGACCACACAGAGCAGCCGTCCTTCCTCGTCGCCTTCTCCGTCTTCGATCACCAACTTGCCGACCCCGCGACTGGGGGGCAGCGAAGAGAGCAGCGTGTAGCCTTCCCGCTCGAGATAAACCCTCACCAAAGACTCGAGGGCTCGCGCCCCAAGTGACTGCAACCATGCAAGAAGCTGGGTTCCGGTCTCCTTCTCCAGCGAACGGGCGCCTTCCCGAAGCGCGACTTCCGCTTTCGCGACAGTCTCGGGCAAACGCGTCCCCTGGAGCTGGTACCGCGCATCCCCACGGGCGGAAAAGCGCGACCCGCGCCCGCGAAGGCGAACGTCGAGCAGAAGCGCTGCGGTGACCGCCCGCTCGATCTCCGAGATCTCACCGCCCAGAACGTTCTGGTTGGCGAGCGTCTCGGAGATCTGTCGCACGTGAAGCGAGCGAGACCCGGCGTCGCCCAACACCTTGGCCACCTGGTCGAGCAAGGTGTCGGTGGACGACTGCGCCGGGCGTGCCCCGCCACCGCCAGCCCATTCCACGCGCTTGCCCCGACGACGCCGCCGACGACGACGACGACCGCCGCGTTCCTCCGACGCTTCGCGAACCCGGTGGGCACCACGAGGCCCGTGCCCCGGATCCTCAGCCGGCTCCTCCGAATCGGAGTCGGAGTCCTGCATCGTGTCGAGCTGGTCCCGGAGCTCGGGGCGCTCTTCGACCAAGCGGGAGACCGCGTTGGCCATCACCAGGGCAACGTCGGTCACGCCGTCGAGCCCAGCATCCGTGGGTGCTTCGAACTCCAAGCTCGGCTCCGCAGCCTCGGCGGGCGGCGCCTCTTCGGGTGCGGCAGGCGCTTCCTCAGCGATGACCTTCTTGGTCCGTCGAGAGGTCTTCTTGGTGGCCTTGCGGCGGCTCGAAGTCGCTTTGGGTGCGTCTTCCTTTTCTTTGGAATCGCTGGATTTTTTAGCTTCCGCGACCTCAGGTCGAGGGGCGGGTTCTGGAAGCGTGGCGCCGGGCCGAATGGTGTAGTGGGCCGGCTTCTCCCGCATGATGATCGGCTCTTCGCCGTTGCGGCCTTTGCGAACCGCGGAGTTCAGGCAGCTGCGCATCGCAGCCTCTGGGTCGCGGCCCACGTGAGAGAGAAGGTTCTGCTCGACGGCTTGCCGCGCGACTTCAGAGAAGTGCAGGGAGCCGTCAACGTTGCGCAGGATTTCGATCGCAGCCTCGAGGAAGGTCATGGGGTGCGGACTCGTCTGTGTAAGAGAAATCGGAGATGTCCATGCCGCGCCCCCGGGAAAACCAGCCGAGTTGCCCGCGGAGTTGTTCCGCACAGGCGTGTTGGGGCGCGACGATCGGCGCGTCTAGAGAGGCTTGGCAGCCCCGCAAAACGCAGCCGCCCGAATATCCGAAAATTTGCTTGGTCTTGGCAAGGCCTGCTAGCCGCGAAAGGCGATGCGTCCGCTCACCTTTGGGGTCCTGGTTTCTGCTCCCTCCGCCCGTCTTGCCCCCACCACGGCGGATCTCTCGGGTGGGCAGCCTGTTGACGAGACAATCGAAGGACTGATGGATCTGCGCAGTGGTACAGATCTGGCCACTGCACTAAGGGAACTGGGGTACGCAGCGTGCCCGATCGCGGTCGACGACGACCTCGACCTCGCCCTGCGCCAGTCCGACGTCGACGCATGCCTGTTGGCGTTGCACGGCCGAGCGGGCGGGCGAGGAGATGTGCAGTCCCTCCTGGCGATGCGGGGCCTGCCCTACGCCGGACCTCCGAGCGCGGCGGTCTCGCTCGCATTCGACAAGATCCGATCCCGGCAGGTTCTGGCCTACCACAACCTCCCGACCCCAGCTTCACTGGCGCTGGGCCCCAACCACAAAGCGTCCGACAAAGCCCTGGAACTGCTCGGCTGGCCCTGCGTGGTCAAGCCACGCCGCGGCGGGTTGGGACTGGGTGTCGCCCACCTGATGGACCCGGAGCACGTCAGCGACGCCGTTGGCCGCGCCCTCGATATCGACGATGAGGTCGTGCTCGAGCGAGCCCTCAGCGGAACCGAGGTCCAGGTCGTCGTGATGGGCGACCGGGTCTTGGGAGCGATGGAAGTTCACCGCCGGCCAATTCCCGGCGTCCTTGGGGGAAAAGAAGACTTCGACGCGAACTACGTCTGCCCTCCGCAGATGTCCCGCGGTCAGATCGACGGGCTGCACAATCTGGCCCGCCGGGCGGTGTCGGCCCTGGGGCTCAGCGAGGGCATCACCCGCGTCGACCTGATGGTCGGCGATCGCTACAACGAGGCGATCTTGGAGGTGGAGCCCCTGCCCCCCCTCCACCGTGACGGCGTGGTCTCTCGCGTCGCGCGAGCCGCGGGCATCAGCTACCCCGAGCTGGTCAGCCATCTCGTCGAGCGTGTCCTTCCTCGGCTCGCCCGCTGCCAGACCTCCGCGCCCGCCTTCCTTCAGTAATTCTCATGAGCGCACTCCGCCCGATCATCGCGGCTGCGGCCTTGCTCGCAGCACCCGGCCCGTGGCTGCTCGAGACATCGCTGGACGAGACCATCGAGTCCGGGCTGACCCGGTGTGCCGATGGAACAGCGGCGTGCGGTGCGCTGGAGAGTCTATCTCTCGACGCCGGTGGCCTCCGCCTCGAAGGGCTACATGTCCAGCGTCGCGGGGTCTCGGTGCGAGCGGGCCGCGCTGAGGTTCGACCCGCTTGGGACGGGATCGACGTCCATCTCGACACGCTCGAGCTGGCCCGAACAGCGACCGCCCCAGATGCCACACCGGCCGCGGGGGACGTCTCGTCCCCAGCCGGCGGCGCCGAGACTCCGAGCATCAACACGCACGGCCTGACGATCCGAGTGCAAGCCAAGGGAGTCACCGCGCTGACCGAAGCGGGCGTCACCGCGCTGCTCGACTCCCCTGCCCTCACGATCGGTCCGAACGGGATCCCGCACGCATCGGTCGGCCTGACCGTGCAGCACGCGCGCGGCTCGGTGCATTCCGTCGGGCGACTGCGGGCGACGCCACGGGACTCGCTGCGATCGTGGCGCGTCGCGGGCACGGTCAGCATCGCAGACGGCCCTCCGCTTCGCCTGCGTGGAGAGCTCGATCCACAGCACGTGCGCACGGAACTCTCCCACGAAGGTGGGGGGTGGATTCAACTGGCTGCGTGGCCCCAGACCCGCACACTCGCGGTCGAGGCGGAGCGATTCGCCCTGCATGGACTCGGCCGCGTTGGATTGCAGGTTCGCGACGAGCTGACCCTCGATGCGCGCGCCGCTTCTCTGAGCGGTCGGATCGAGGTCGAGCCGGCACGCTCCGGCGGAGTGTCGATGCATGCACAGGGCGTCACCGTCGAAGCGGTGACCCTCGAGCACCCCAAGCTCTCGGCCGAAGCGGTCACGTTGAGCTCACTTTGGCTCGACGGCGACATCACGGCCCAGAGCCCTGAGCACTTCGACGCCGCTCTCACCCTCGGACATGCAGGCTTGATCCTGGGCGCCAACGCCTCCCGGCGACCCGACCGGGCTGCGCTCCGACTCGAACTCCCCGAGGGCCCCTGCCAGCGATTGTTCGATGCCCTGCCAACGGGGTTTGCGGACGCGATGCGCGGGACCAAGGTCGATGGGTCGCTCGCAGGAGTCGTCGAGGTTTCGGTCGACTTCGAGGCTGCCCGCGCCCGGGCCGAGGTGCTCGAGCGAGACCCACTCGCCGAGCCAGCAGCCCCCGGAACGCTCGAGGTCGACTTCCCCTTCCGAGAGCAATGCGCCGTGACGGCCGACCCCTCCGCGCTCGATGTCGCCGGGCTGCGCGGGCCCTACCGCCACCGATTCGTCGATGCCCACGGGACCCCCCGGCAGGTCTTGATCGCCGACGGAGCACCGCACACGGTCTCCATCGAAGACATCCCCGTCGTCGCGGGTGCATTCGTGACCTTGGAAGACAGCCGATACTTCCATCACGACGGCCTCGACCTCGGCCAGGTGGCCAACGCGATCTGGCACAATCTCGCACGGGGCGAAGTCGAACGCGGCGCAAGCACCATCACCCAACAAGCCGCCCGCAACCTGTTCTTGGGCCTGGACCGAACCGCCGCTCGAAAGCTACAGGAAGCGTTCGTCGCCACACGCATCGACGCGACCGTCGAGAAGCGACGGTTGCTCGAGGTCTATCTCAACATCATCGAGTTGGCCCCTGGCGTCCATGGTGTCGAGGATGCCGCGCAGTACTACTTCAACCGCAGTGCCGCGGACCTCACTGCCCTGCAGGCGACCCATCTCGCGATGTTGGCTCCTGCACCCCGGACCTACAGCGAGCGTTTCGTCAGCGGGGCCGTGGATGACACGTGGCGCCAAGACCTCAACCATCAGGTCCGCCGGTTGGCGCGACATCGAGTCATCGACAGGCACCGTATGATCGGTGCGCTCCGGGGCGACCTCGAACTCGTCGACCGACGCTGAGGGACCACCTCCGCGCGGCCAAGGTCGAGCCCGGGTCGAGGCCGAGTCGAACTTGAGTTGGGCTCGGAGCTAGACGCCGGCGAACAGGCGCGCGCCGAAGCTGTCGGACAGGCGCGTCTGGTCGAAGATCTGCTGCGCCGTCGCAGCGATGTCGTACTCGACCCGCTTGAACTCGAACAGACCTCGGTCGGTGTCGTAGATGGTGTAGCTCGCCCGCGGGTCGTGATCACGGGGTTGGCCCACGGAGCCCACCGAGACGATGTACCGGAACTCCGGGTGGACCTCGAAGTCCTTGGTGATGACTTCGTACACGCGCTCCCGGCCCAGCGCGTACGCCTTGCACAGGTGAGAGTGTCCGATGAAGGTAATCTGACCCAGGTCATCCCAGATCGGGATGCAGGTGCTCGCCTGATCGACCGTGAAGATGTACTCGAACTGCTCGAGGTCTAGCGGGGAGCCGTGGCAGAAGTGCGTTCCGGCGTCCTGGGCCGAGTACGGCAGGCTCTTGAGCCACGCCATGCTCTCGCTCGACACCAGCGACGAGTGCAGGTCGAGGGCCTCTCGGGCGGCATCGTAGTAGTAGCTGTAATCCATCCGGCCTGAGACCGCGGCGTCGTGGTTGCCCAAGATGGTGTGCCGCGTCAGCTTCCGGATCTTTTCGCAGCACTCTTCGGGCTGCGGGCCGTAGCCGACGGTGTCACCGATGCAGACCAACTCGTCGACGTTCTCGCGGTCGAACTCCCGCAGAACGGCCTCGAGGGCACCAAGGTTGGCGTGGGTGTCGCTGAAGATTCCGTATCGCATCAAGCCTCTGCTTCAACCTCGACCTCGGGCACCATGATTGCCTCGTAGGCCCGTCGCGAAAAACCGCGAACCTGAGTGTTCTCCGGCAAGGGTGCCTCACCGCGGACCGCTGCCGAGGAGTCGCTCACTGCCTGGAGTGTAGCAAGCGCATGTCGTGCCGAGGCACGGACTCGCGGATCTCCGGCATCCGCCAACGCCGCAACCGCGTCGGTGCCGGGCGAAGGGTCTCCGGGTCCCACATGCCCGTCGGACAGCGCCACTTCGGCCAAGGCACGGGCCACCCGCTCCACCGTCCGTTGCTCGTGAGGCGCGCCCCCTTCGTGTCGGAGCACCTGACACAGCCTGCGCAGCGCCGTGGGGCCGAACGAGCCCAACGCGCGAGCCAGATCCGCCCACATCGTGCTGTCCTCGATGACCAGTCGTTCAGCCAGCGGTTCCAACGCCGTGGGGTCCTGCGCGAGGCCCAGGAGGATTGCCGCAGCCTGCCGCAGCTCACGTCGGGGACTGGACAGCCAGTCCAACAGATGTGGGACCACCTGTGGGCCCATGTCGTTGAGATCGGGGAGCAAGGCCAGGAGTTCGTCGTTGTCGAACTCGTCGAGGGCCGCGAACACGTCCTCGAGGTCTCCAGCGCGCTTCCCTTGCAGCACCTCGGCCGCGATCTTCAACCGCTGCGCCGGATCGTGAAGTGCAGGTTCGACGCCCGACGGCGGTGGTGGCGGCAGTGAGGCTGGGGAAGGATCGCTATCGGACTCGCTCGGGGACGGCGGGGCCTCGGTCTCCGACAGGCCAAGCGCGGCCCGGAGTGTCGGCGGAAACGGCAGGTCCTTTCGGCTGCATAATTCTCCGATCGCCTCCCATCCGGCGCGCGCAGCATCGGGCTCGAGATCCCCTTCCTCGCCTTCGAATCGTGCACGCGCATCGCAGAGTTTCTGGGCGTAGGTCTCCAAGTCCGGCACCAAGCCCGACGCGACGACGCGACGCCAAAACCGACGCGGCGCGACCAAACCGTGGTCGAGCGATCCTTCCAGCACACGCCGCCGCAGCGCGTCGTACTCGGTCATCGGCATGCCCTCCACCTCCAACAGACGAGCCAACGATGGCTTTGTGGATACGCGGTCCAGATGGTCCAACGCAGCGCTCGCCTCCGCGGCTCCGATGACGTGTTGGTAGGCTCCCGCGGTAATGGTCTCGGGCGGCGGGGCGAGCCGAACGTTGACGTCGAGCAGCGCCAGGGCAGCGCGGGCCTCGTGGTAGCGCTGCGGCGCCAGCTGCTCGCTCGCGATCAACGTGCGCGCTGACTCCAAACACAACGCCGCGTTGGGCTCGAGCGCTTCCGCGGTCGCCTCGCGCTCCACGGGATCTCCGGACGAAGGACGGACACGAAGCTGAAAAGAGAAGCGCTGCGAAAGCCGGCGGAACACCTCAGCCGCCTGCGGCTCGGCCGGGTCCAGCACGGCATCGAGCACCGCCTTCTGGCCCAGAAACGACGCGACGGTGCGCACGCCGAGCAACGGATACCCGTGCTCGCGCAAGAGGACCGGACGCGACTGAAGGTGCGCCTTGTCCCATTTGTCCCGCTCCGAAGCGTCGACCATCGCCGTCGCAACCACAACGTCTCCCTCCACCGAGAGATCCCCAACGTAGGCGCCGAGCACGGGAGGCCGGAACGTGCCTGGGGTCCGCGTGTCGGATCCGATGATCTGCGGAACGCCGGGGGGCATGCTCTGGGCAGCTGGTTCGGGCGGGGCCGCCCGAGCGGCGGGAGGGACCTCGACAATCAGCTCCCCCGAGCGGGCAGGCACGACAGCAACCGCCGCGCGCGAGGTGAGGGCTGCAGACTCCGGCAGGTCGTAGAAGACGGGCGTGGGCTGCAGCATCCAAGGCCGGACCGCGTGCGAGCGAGACTCGACCGCCCGCAGATGATCACGTAGGAGGCCTAGCAAGCTCCCCCGCTGAGCCTCGCCGACCTGAAGTGAGGCTTCACGCACCCGTGCATCGATCCGCAGCCAGGTGCCGGCACAGCGAGCCTCGGCGCCGCAGTCGGGGCAGGTCCCTTCAAAAGGACCGTCTTGCTGCACCCGCGTGTCGAGGTCTGGACGCGCGGCCGCGTCCACCCAGCGCCAATACATCACCGAGAACATGGTGCCGCAGTGACAGGCAAACGCGGCGGAGTCGGGCCAGGTCGCATCCATTCAACGATGCCGGGTCCAGGCACGATAGCGTCGCGCTGGAGGACGTGGCAAGGTTCGCCGATGAGTCACGAGCCAGGCTCGGGCGACAGCACGCCCTCCTCTGTCGCGCCCAGCATCCCGGGCCGCGCCCCACGCGCAAAAGCGTCCCCCGTCGCCACCGCGCAGACGCTCGTGGACGGCCTCGTGGAGCTGTACCGCGAGCAGATTCGCCGCGCGCTTTCGGTCGAGTTGGATGACACCGAAACGGCACTCGCGTTCGTCGACCATCACTTGAGCACCGCCGCCCAAGAGGATCGTGCTCCGATTTTGTCGCTGCTCTCGTCGTCGGCCGGGGTCTACTACGGAGAACTCGTCCGTCGGCTGATCGGTGGGACGTGGATCGGCGACGGAACCGATCCCCGCCGACTTCGCATGTTGATGAAGTACCAGTTCATCTACTTCTCTCCGGTCGATCAGGCGATGGAGGCGATCGCCGGCAAGAGTCTCGAGCTCGACGACCCTCGGCTCGCAGACGCGGAGCAGTTCGATCCTGCGTTCCGCCTGCGCCCCCTGCCCGAGCCGCCGGAGGTTGCCGGAGCGGACCACGACACGCTGTGGCTCACCGAGCGCCTCTCCGAGCTCCCGCAAGTCCCGGAGAACCAGCTGGTGAGCCTGACCTGCCGCTTCGAGACCCTGAAGCTCATGCACGAGTTCTTGGCCACGAAGCACGCATCCGAGGGCCGGTCCCCGGTCGAACTCGGCGTGTCGGACTACCTGGCGACGATGGCCGCCGAGGCCCGTCGGGCTGACTGAAGCGGCCGGACCCGACGGCTTCCCCAGCCCGCCTCGGCACACCGCAGCCTGGTCTGCCGATACCGAGATCCCACGTGGGATCCGGATCGATGATCCGTGCAGGTGCGTCTACCTCCCACGGTTCTCAAGGAGCGTATCGAGGCGACATTGTGATGCCGTCGTCGTGTAGACTCCCCCGGAATGCAAGGCGGGCCAGCCATGCCTCTCGCTGAGGTCCTGCAAGCGTTGTCACGAACGCCCAAGACGCAGGCCCAGCTCCGCGCCGCATTGGCGACGACCTGTGCGAGATGGCAGTTGCTCTCGGGGGAGGGAGACGAAGCCATCCGGCAACTCGCGCATGCGCTCGAGATGGTGCCGGATCTGCGGCCGGCGATGCGGCTTCTGTACCGCATCTACCTCGACCGCGGGGACGTCCGCTCGGCCGTGATGTACCTCGACCAAGAGATCCGCGCGACGCGGCACCCGCGAGAGGCCGCTGCGCTGTACCGCGAACGCGGCCAACTGGTCGAGACCCACTTCCACGACCTCGGCGCCGCCCAGCAGTGTTACCAGGCGGCTCTCAAAGCGACCCCACGCGATCTTGCCGTCCTGCGTTCGGTCGAGCGGGTCCTTCTCGGGCGCGGAGACGTCTTCTGGCTCGCCGAGAACCTCGAAGCTCAGCTCGAGGTCGTCCAGGACGAGAAGACGGTGGCGGGCTTGCTGCACGAGCTCTCGCTCATCGAGGCACGCCACAAGGGAGACCATGCGCTGGCCGGCGACATGCTCCTGCATGCCCTCGAGCAACTTCCAGCACACGCGGTCTTGGCGACGGACTTGTTCCGAATCGCGGAGGCGACTGGGGACGCGGCCTTGATGCTGCACGCCCTGGAGGCCGAGGCGGAGGGGCGCGAAGAATCGCACCGTGCCCTGCCCCTCGCGCGCGCCTCTGTCGTCCTGCGCGAGCAACGAGAACGCAGCGCGGCCTTGGAGTTGTTGCGCAGCGCAGCCCGAGCCGCTCCGCACAACTTCTCGTTGTGGCGGAACCTCGAGGAGCTGGCGATGGCCACCAGTCGCTATGAGGTCGCCGCCGAGGCGTGCATCGGCCAGCTGCGTGCGATCGGGGACGAGAACGACCCCGCGGCTCGAGCCGAGCTTTTTTACCGCCTAGGCAAGCTCGCCTTGTATCGCCTCGAGCGTCCCCAAGAAGGTCTCGCCGCGATGCGCCGCGCGCTTCGGCTGAGTCCCGGGCACCCGCCAACACTCGAAGACACGGGCCGTTACCTCAATGCCGGCCAGCTGTGGTCGCAGCAGCTCGAGTTCGTCAACCTGGAGATCTCCGCCGCCGGAGAGACGGGTCTGACCCGAGAAGAGCTCGCCCAATGCCACCTGCGCAGTGGGCAGCTCATGGAAGAGCAGCTCGGCGAGTTTGAGGGTGCTCGGAAGGCATACCGAGAAGCCACAACCGTCGCGCCCTCCTTCCGTCCGCCCCGAGACCGGTTGGAGCGCGTCCTGCACCACCTCGGAGACACGGACGGGCTCAAGCGCTACTACGCAGAGGAGCTGCAACAGTCGCAGACCCCCTCGCGGCGCGCGTTCCTACGCTCGGCACTGGGCCAACTCCACTCCGCGGACTCGGATCCATCCGAGGCGATCGCACACCTCCAGGCCAACCTCGAGGAGCGGGAGAAGCAGCCCTCGATGCAGCTGCTTGCGCGACTCTTGGCCCGCGCAGGCCGAACCGACGCACTGCTCGCCGTCACCGAGCGGGAGATCGGCCAAACCGAGTCCCCGGCCCGGCGGGCCAAGCTCATGCACAGGGCAGGAGAGCTCGCCCTATCTGAAGGGGACACCACTCGGGCGCGAAGCTTGTTCGAGGGCGCACTCGAAGCGGTCGATGACCACTTGCCGAGTCTCGAAGCACTCGGCCGTCTGCTGCGCGAGACCGAGGACTGGGACAGCCTCGTCGACTTGATGCGAAAGGAGTTGCTGTATGCCAACGACCGGACGCGCCAGGTCGGTTTGCAGCTCGAGGTGGCCAATCTCCTTTCGAGTCGGCTCGGACGCGACCAGGATGCGCTCGAAGAGCTGCAAGCCCTGCTCCGCCGATGGCCCCGGCACCTCCCGGCCTTGCATGCGGCCGAGCGAATTGCGACGCGTCTGGGTCTTCACGAGCTACAGCTGAGCCTGCTTGAGCAGCACATCGGTGCCGTCGGCGGTCCTCGGACCCGCGCGCTGTTGCTGCACCGTGCGGCTCGGATTCGCGCCAGAAACGGCGACACACCGCGAGCGATTCGCGACCTCGTTCGGGCGCTGGAACTGTGGCCGCAGCTGGGCGTCGCTCGGGCACAATTGCTGCGAATGTACGAAGAGGGAGGCCGGCTCGCCGAACTCCAGGCCTTCGCCGAAGCGGGGCTCAACGACGAGCGCGGGACCTCCAACCGCCGCGCGATGGCCCTCCAGCTCGCCGACATCGCACCCAGCCCCATCGTCGCCCTGCAGTATCTCGGGCCGCTGGTGGACACCGATCCAACCGACATCCTCGCGCAGCTGCGCTTGGCACGGGCGAGTCAGAAGGCCGCCCGTCCGTCGCGGCAAGCCGGTGCGCTCGCGGCTGCGGCCAAGGTCGCCGCTGCCCACAATGAAAACGAGGGCAGCCACGAGACTGCAGGCTCCAGCGCCGCCGCGGTCGAGTTGGCGCTCCGCTACCGAGCCGCTCGAGCCGAAGAGGCCGCCGGCAACCTCGATGAGGCGGACCAAGCCTACGCGCGGGTCCTCGACGACAACCCAGGCGAGGTCCTCGCACAGCGCGGGCGCAAGCGGATCGCCTCCCGCAAACGCGAGCTCGCCGAGGGACGGGATCTCGATGATCTGATGACGCGGGCCGAAGCCGCGGAGGGTCCGGCAAGAGCCGCACTCCTCAACATGGCCGCCGAGTTGCACGAGCGTCGTCTCGACCTCGCTGCCGCCCTCGGGCTGGTCGACCGCGCCCTGGAAGCCAACGCCGAGTACTCGCCAGCCCTCCACGCGCGCGCGCGGCTTTTGGAGCGCATCGGCAACGATGAAGCCCTGACGGCCGCGACCGAAGCCCTCGAAGAGCTTGCCCGTCGCGCGGTCGAGCCCAAACATGCGGCGGCATGCCTGTGCCGCGCGGGAACCCTGGCCCTGCACGGGGTGAAGAACGGGACCCCCAACCCGCGGGCGTGGGGACTGTTCAGCGCAGCCGCCGAGTCCGACGCCCACTCGACTCGGGCGTTGCGCGGCTTGATCCGAACCCGAAAATCCCACGGGCTCGACGGCGCGCCGTCGCTGTCCAAGGTCCTGCCGCTGTGCGTGGAGGCCCTCAAGGAGCGCGGAGAACTCGACGCGAGGACCCTACGTGAGATCGGGCAGCTCAGCGCCGAGGTCGACGGCCCACAAGCCACGATCGCACTCCTCGAAGCGTCCCTGCCCGGTGTCGAAGCCGATGCCGGACTGCTCGCGGATCTCGCCCAGGCCCACGCCCAGGCCGGCGACTGGCCATCCGTGGTCGAAGCCCTGGAGGGCTCGCTCGAGCATGAACCCTCGCCCGAACGCCGGGCCGCCCTGCACTACTACGCCGGTGAAGCGTATGAGCGAACCGGCGAGTTGCCCGATGCCGTTCGACACTTCGTGGAGGCCGGCCGGGGCGGGTTCCACTCCGCTCACGCGCTCGGAGCCGCAGTTCGCATGGCCGCGAGTTCGGACCTGCCCGAAGCCCACGCAGAGGCCCTCGAGCTCCTCGTCGAAGCGACCAACGGCCGCGCCCGCTCCAAGGCCCTGCACGCGCTCGCGCGGCTTCATCGTGGCCCGCTCGACCAACCTCAGCGCGCGGTCGAACTCCTGCGAGACCTGCTGCAGCTCTCGCCCACCGACACCGCGGTGATCGAGGAACTTCGCGACTTGCTCGGGTCGCTCGAACGACCCGACGAAGGCAACGCCGTCCTGCTCGCAGGCATCGCGCACCATCGATCCTGGCTGCGCGCCGGAAACCCCGATGCGCTCGACAGCGCTCCGCTCGAGGGCCTGCGTCGTCTTTTCTCGGCGGTCGACGACGCGAGCGGGGTCTACCTGACCGCGTGCGTGCTCGAGGCGCTCAGCCCCGACGGCCTCGAACCTGGGACACGCCCCGACGACTTCCAGGCGGAACGATGGCCCCTGCCCTCTGCACAAGAGGGCCGCCCGCTCGAAGCCATTGCGGCGGACCTCGATCAGTCCGGCGCGCTCGACCTGCTGCGCGAAGGCGCCTACTACTTCGGCAAGCTCCCCTTCAACCCCGCGGCTCGACCCCGGCGCCCCTCCGACGCCCTCCCCGCAAACAACGCGGTGGTCATGGTCGCCCAATCGATCGCCCGCGCACTCGGCCTGCCAACGCCGCTGGTCTTCTTCGACGACACGGTCGATGGCGGAGTGCAAACCTCACTCGAGCCCGCCCCGTGCCTGATGGTGGGACGTCGTGTCGCCGCCAACCCGGCCGACCCCAACGTACGAGACACACTGGGGCGAGCCCTGTTTCGGCTCGCGACGGGGGGAGACGCGGTCCACCAGCACACCACCGACGAGCAACTCCTCACGCTCGTGCTGGCGCTGTGCCACGCGACGGGACAGAACGTGGACCACCTCCTGGCCATCGATCGGTTCAAGGACGCCTTCGACCCGGCGCTCGCCGAGGTCCTTGCCTCGAACCTCCCGGACGAGGAGTCCCTCGAAGACCTGGTCGACTTTGCCCGGGCTTTCGCCAGCAACGGAGACCGGTTCTACCCATCCCGGCTCCGGGCCGGCTTCACAGCGGGCCAAGACCGCGCAGGTGCTGCGAGCGCCGGCGACCCTCGCCCTGCCCTCGCCATCGGGTTGGCGGAGGGACCTCTGGTCCGCGTCCGCGCGCTGATCAGCTACTTGGTCTCTGACGACCACCTCACCCTCCGGCGCGCGCTGGGCTACCACCTCGGAGACGCATCGTGACCGACCTCCGCCAGACGACCCGCAGGCGCGGCCGCTCCTCGGAGGGCGACGTCCTCGACCTCACCCATCTGGTCGAAGAGCTCGACGGCACGGCGCCGCCTCCCAGCCTCGACGAAGACCCTTCCCGGCTGTGGAAGATGACCTCGGGCCTGCACTCCAGCCTGCTTTCGACCTCGGCGCCGTTGGGCGCCGCCGAGTCGTGGCAAGACCTGGCCGAAGAGCTTGCCGCCGAGAGTCAGCACGTCAAGAACCCGGAGCTTCGCTCCGCGATGTTGTTCGAGGCGGGCCGCCTCCTCCTCGAGCGACTCGGACGCCGCGAGGAAGGCGAGTTGCTGCTGCGGCGGGCCGAGTCCGACCTCGCCACCAGCCTCCTCGACGATGACGACGACGGCGGAGATCCGTCCCGACACCACAGCTCGCTGGCACGAGAACTGGCCGAGCTCGAGTCGCAGGGCAAGGACACCGGCACGCCTCCACGAGTCCGTGCGGCCGCTTGGGTCGAGTTCGGACAGCTTTGCGAGGAGCGAACCTCCGCCCACGCGAAAGCTCTTCAGGCGTACGAAGCGGCTCTCGAGCTCGTCCCCACCCACCCGGTCGCGCTTCAGCTCGCGGCCGAGCGGGCCCTGCATCTGAACGAGACGGCCAAGGCGCGAACGTATCTGAGCGCGGTCGCCGAGCAATCCGGTTCCGGGCCGCACCGGGCGAGTATTCTGCTCGATCTCGCGTCGCTCGCGGCCGATGCCGACGAACAGCGGCCCCTGCTCGAGCAAGCCCTCGCCGCGGATCCGAATCAAGACACGGCGCTGCGTCAGCTCGCTCGCGTGGCCGCGGCCGCTGGCGATGCGACCAATCTCGGAGAGCTGTACCACCAGCTCGCCTCGATCACCTCGGACCCCGTCTCATCCAGCGTCGCCCGCCACTTGGCGTTCTTGGCTCGGGCGGAGACCAACGCCCCCGTCGACGACCTCATCATCGAGCTCACCGAGTCTGCCGATCAGGCCAAGGACGCTGCCGAGGTCCTCGCACCGCTGGCTGAAGTCGCGCTGTACGTCGAGCAGCAGGCGTGGGGGGCCGACGAGCAGAACTCGCTGGACCACGAGAACGTCCTGCCGAAGCTCGCCGCAGCGCTGGACGACCCGCGCGAGCAAGCCCTCGTTCAGGAACGACTCGCCCGCGTCCATCTCGAGACGCTCAAGGCCCAAAACCCCGACTGGCCCAAGCCGCACGCCGGCAAGGACGTTTCCGTTTCAGAAGAGGAACTCGCCCATCTGGGCAGCGTCGCGGAGAAGCTTGAAGCTGGGCTGGCGTTCTGCCTCGCGCGGCTTCCTGAGCACCGATGGGTGCAGCAGGCGATGGCAGAGGTGCTGGAGTACCGGCAAAACCCCGCCTCGCTCGTCACCCACCTCCAAGAGTGGGCCCGAGCCCAATCCGCCGGTCCTGGGCGCGCCGCGATCCTGCTGCGACTCGGGGAGGTCCATGAGTCCCTGCGCCGGGACCTCCCGCGGGCGGCCGAGGTCTACGAGCTCGCGGTGGCCGAAGACCCGGACAACCCGAACTGTCTGCGAGCGCTCGGCCGGGTTTACGAGAAGATGCGGCGGTGGCCGCAGGCGGTCGAGGCCCTACGCCGGCAGGCTCGAGAGAGCACCGATGAGCCGGAGCGACTTGCGGCGCTGCGTCGCGTCGCCTCCCTCGCGGAGCAAGAGCTCAGCGACATCGACCTCGCCATCTCCGCGCTCCAAGAGGTCGCATCCCTCGACCCCGAGGACCTGCTGACGCTGTACCAGCTGGCGACGCTGTGCCGGAAGGCGCGCCGCCCCACGGTTCTGATCACCGCCCTACAGATGCTCGTCGAACGCATCGACGACGACGTCGCTCGGACGGCCCTGCTCGTGGAGCTCGGTGAGGTGCAGGAGCTCCAGCTCAAGCAACGCACCGCGGCCCGAGAGTGCTACGAGCGCGCACTGGCGATGACGCCCGGCTATACGCCCGCCCTACGAGCCCTCAGCCGGCTCTACCGAGACAACGGCGACCTCGACGACCTGGTGCGACTGCTCGACCCCGAGCTGGACACCGTCACCGACCCCGCCGTGCTCTCCTTGAAGGCCGGGCGCGTCTGCTTCGAGGAACTCGGCGATGCCCAGCGCGCGATCGAGTCGCTGCGCAAGGCCTACGAGACCCACCCCGACCTGGTTCCCGCCCGTGAGCTCCTGCTTCAGATGCTCACGGCGACCGGGCAGATCAACAAGGCCTACGACCTGCTGCGCTCGGTTGAACCGCCCGCCAGCACGGCCCTGTGCGCCGACTATCACTACCGCCTCGGGCTTCTCGCCGAGGCCAGCGCGCGCCAGCAGAAGGGCACCGGAAAACGCGGGCCTCCTTCGGCGCTCGAGAACGCGGCACTCCAGCACTATCGCGCCGCGCTCAACCAGCAGCCCGACCACGGACTCGCCTACGAGCGGTCGCGTCGCCTGTTGGTCACGTATCACGACTCCGGCAACGTCGGGCGGCTGCTCGAGCGCGCCATCACGGCCAACGCGGATGGAGCTCGTGCGACCCACCTCGTCCACCTCGCCCGCCTGAGGGCCTCGAGTGGAGACACTGCGGGCGCCCGAAAGGCCTACGAGGACGCCCTGTCCGAATTGCCCGACGATCCGATCGTTCGCCACGAGCTGCAGGGGTTGCTGCGCATGGTGGGGGACCGAACATCCCTGCCCGCGCTGCACCTGCGTGCGTCCAAAGACACGAAAGACACCCACCTGCAGGCGACGCTGCTCGTCGAGGCGGCGGAGCTGCTCCTCTCCGCATCCGAAGTGGAAGACCGCGGACTCGCCGGCGAGGCCATCCTCTCCGCGCTTCAGGTCGACCCCGGCAACCCCTACGCGGTCCGTCACCTGGAGCGGCTTCTCAGCGAGCCAGCCTCCCCGTTTGCGATCAAAGACGCCGTCAGTGCGCGGGCTGTCCGGGCCCAGTCGGACGCAGAGCGGGCGATTTTCTACGTCGAGAGCGCCGAGCTGCTCGAGCGCGTGGGCGCGTGGAGCCAGGCACGTCGGGCCTACCTCGCCGCCAAGAGTGCCTTGCCCAACCTCGCCCCGGCGGAGCTTGGTCTGCAACGGACCTCCAGCGAGAAGCGTCGAGCCTCCGCGGCGACGCAGACCCGGACCTCGATTCACGTGCTCGTCGCCGACGCGCGGGATGCCGTCGTCAAGGCGGGTCGCGGGGACGAAGGCGCGCGGAAGAACGCCCTGGCTCGGCTCGCCGAGCTGTTCGAACGGGATCCCCAAAACCGGGACGCGATCGGGCTCGCGCGTACGCTGGCCAATCACCCCGGAGACGCCGCGCCGGTCCTCGATCTCCTCCGTCAGGCGTTTGCAGGGATCGCCGAGGCCGACCTGCGCTACGAAGTCGGCCTGTTCTTGGGCGAGAACGCGACGAACACGGCCGAGGCTGCGTCGTACTTCAACGCCGCCTCGTCGGCCAAGCCCACAGGACGACGTGCGCTTCGCGGTCTGGTGAACACCTATCGCAAGATGGGCGATGATCCTCGGGCGGCCAACGCCACCGAAAAGCTTCTCGACCTGTTCGAGCCGGGCGAGCCGTCCGCCGTGGACCTGCGCATGGGGTTGGCCAACTTCCTCAGCGCAAAGCCCGAAACGCTCCCCCGCGCGCTCCACCACGGGAACGTGGTGTTGCAAGCCCGCCCCGACGACCCACGAGCGGTGGGCCTGATGGTCGATCTGCTCGAGCGCGCCAAGAAGCCGGGCGAGGCCGCTGCCCTCATCGATCGGATCATCGGCCGCGAACGCGACCGTCAGCGTCTGCACGACCTCTATCTCCGCAAGGCCAAGCTCGTCGCAGGCACGCCGGGCGGAGACCGGGCCGCACTGTCGGCGGTCGAACGTGCAGCCGCCCTGTCTCCAGGCAACCGGGACACGATCACGCTCCTGATCGATCAGCTCTCGAAGGTTGGAGACACCGATCGTGTTGCGACCTACCTCGCCCCGGTCCGCTCCGCGCTCGCCGCGAACATCGGCCGCGGTGCCATCTCCCTGCGAGACCTCAACCTCCTGGGCAAGGTCGCCGCGCCGCGCAACGAGACCCTGTCCCGCGTTGCCCGCGACTTGATGCTGTGTCTCGATCCCGCGACGGAGTCCCAGCTCCCGACGCCGACGCTGGCGGACATTCCGACCCTGCAGAGCGTGCTCAACGATGCGGCCCGCCGCCGTGCCCTGCTGGCCGAGGGCGAACCGCCGGCCCTCCACGCCCTCCTGCAAGCCCTCGACCCTGTCGTCGCCCGGCTTCCGCGCGAGTTCCCCGACATCGATCCCGACAAGTCCGACCCCCTCCCGACCGGCATCGACACGGCGGGCCTCCAGGTCTGGGCGCGGCAGCTCGGCGACGCCTTGGGACTGCGTCCCCCGCGACTGGTCGGCTCGCGCACCCACAACTCCGCGCTGCTCATCCAAGACCCGCTTTGCACTGTTCGCCTGGGGGCCAACCTTTGGCTTCAGGGGGAGTCGGTCGCATGGCACGGGCTGATCGCAATCGCGGCGTCCCGCAACCTGCTCCTCGCGAGCCGCTCACGCTCGTTGTCACCACCCAACTTGGATCTGTTGGTCACCGCGTGCTTCGAGGTCGTCGACGTGTTCAACCCGACGACGGCCGAACCCGACCCGCAGCGACTTCGCGCCGTCGTCGGCAGCCTTCGCAACACACTGCCTCGCCGGCAGCGCAAAGCGGTTGAAGGCGCCTGCCAGGCATTGGCGAGCCATGCGTTCGATGCGGGCGTGACGGCTCGGGCAACGACCGCCACCGACCTCCGCGTCGCGGCAGTGCTGATGGGGAGCCCCGGCCCGGTTCTCTCCGCCGCCTGCCTGCTCGATGGTGTCGTGGGAGGCGCCCTCAAGCAGCGTGTCGGACGCTCGAAGCTGGCCCGAGACCTGATGGCCTGGATGCTCAGCGACGACCACCTGCAGACCCGTGAGCGCGTGCTCCGGGGCTGAGCGGTGCCGCGAAGACTTCGCGACGTCCGCCATCGTCCGCAAAAAAGCCCCCGTCGCCGAAGCGCCGGGGCTTTCATCGAGCAGCACTTGAGCGGGTCAGGTGCTCGCTCTGCAGCGCTCAGGCCTGTCCGGACGCGGCGGCTTGGGCCTGGGCTCGGGCGACCGCCTCGGGGCCTCCCATGGCCCGTAGCAGGCTGGCGACCTGGTAGCCCAGAAGGCGCGGCGCGAAGCTGAGGCCTTCGGGGGCATCGGAGCTGCGCAGAGCGTGGGCCCAACCGTAGGCCGCTTGGGCCTGGTCGTTCTCCCCTTCGAGCCAAGCGTGCACGGCCATGTCGTCCAGCGCGTTGGCGAGGGTGCCCGAAAGTCCCTTGCGGGCCTCGTCGTCGCCTTGAACCGACTGTGCGAGAAGAGCCAAGCGGTCCTCCTCTTTCTCGGGCTGCGGCTTGTCGCCATGGATCTCCGCCGCTTTCTCCAGCATGGAGTCGAGACTGATCATCGGGGGCCAGTTGGGGATGCCCATGGCGATCATCGTCGCGTCCGCCGCGTCGTCGGCCACGTTGGCCTCGTTGGACAGTTGGTCGGCGAGGAACGTGGACGCGGGGCGTTCCGAGGGGGTCTCGCCCAGCAAGGAGAGCGCCTGATCGAGCGCTCGCGGCACGGGGTAACCCGAGGCGATCGTCTGCTCACGAGCCCAACGGACGCGGCCCTTGATCCACTCGACCGAGACCGCGCGGGACTCGGTCTCACGGGCCCAGTCGCGAAGCAGTCGCGTGCGCTGACCGTCGGTCTGCTGGTAGGCGTTGAACTCGGCGACCCGGTCGTCGGGGGTGAGCGCGCCGGAGAACAGGCGTGCGCCCTCGGTCTCGTTGGGCAGGCTCAGAAGAAAGCGCAGGGCGCCGGGGGTGCTGCGGGTATCGACGTGAGCGGTGGGCTCGAGGTCGCCACGCATCTCCTTGATCGCGCTGCCCGTGCTCCACGATTGGCCGACCTCGGGGATCTCGACGCCCTTGGAGCGCAGGGTGTGCAGCGCTTTGCGGACTGCCTTGCGAACCTTCTTGTCGTCGTGGTCGCGATGTTCGACCAACGCGGCGGCATCGCGGGCTTTGAGCAACTTGGGGATCTGGTCCAGCAAAGCGGTGGCGTCGGCCATGGCGAGCCGAAATACTACATCCCCCAATCGCGCGCAAACGTGGCCGTGAGGTTGGCTCCGGTTCCCCAGCGGGCGCGTCGCCACGCCACGTCCGTCAACAGCTCCCAGGCCAGCGCAGTCCGCACGATCCTGAGCCCAATCCCCGGCATGGACGGAGATTCGGGGTCCTCTGCCGGATCTGCGGCCAAGTCCGTGTAGTCCTCGTTGCGGCCCGGGCCCAGGACCAGCTTGTGCTGGCCAACAACCATCGCCCGGGAGCCGTCCCCAAGGTAGGCGTTGACCGCTTGAGGGGGCGGCTGCGGGTCGTCGATGATCGGCAACAGGGAGCGACCCTGCCAGCGGTCCGGGCTCTCGATCCCTTGCAGGTCCAGCAGTGTCGGGGACAAGTCCAGCAGATCCACGGGCGTGTCGACACGACCGGCCGCGAGCAGGGAGGGCGCCCGAATGGCCAGAGGAACCGCCAAGCTCTCCTCGAAAAGGCTCCGAGAGTGTCCCGCGCCGCCATGTTCGTAAAACTCCTCGCCATGGACGCCCAGTAGAACGACGATGGCATCGTCCAAGCGGCGCTCACGCTCGAGCCAGCCGATGAGCTCCCCCACGGCTTGGTCGATGACCTGAATCTCGCCACGGTACAGCCGCCGCATGTACGCGAGGTCGGCCGCGACGGGTTCAGTCTTGCCGAGCCGAACGCGCCCGACCCAGATGTGCGTGAGGTGGGCCAACGGTGCGCCGGGCGGGGGCGTGACATCCCGAACCAGCTCCCTGGGCGGATCGTAGGGCGCCTGCGGGTCGTTCACGTTGGCGTGCATGTACCAGCGCCCGGCCTTCCCCTGCAGGCGCTCCATGGCGTCGGCCACCACAGCAGTGGCCCGCGGCGCGTCAACAACATCGGAGAGGACGCCGTATGCATCGATGCCCTGCCGCAACCCCCGCGCCGCGTTGACGTCCGCGTTCGCGGTGGATTGCACGCGGACGTAGCCCCCGCGCTCGAGTGCCTCGGGCAGCAGAACTTGGTTGTCGGCGACGAACGTCCCGCGCACCGTCAGGTGACGAGGCGGGGCCACAGACGTCAACCACGCCGCATGGGCCGGAACCGCAGCGGGCGACGGAGCGTAGGCCCGCTCGAACACCAGCGCGTCGGACACAAACGCGTCGAGGTTGGGCAGCGAGGGCCGCCGACCCACCTTGAGGGCATCCTGACGCATGCCCTCGACCGTCACGATGAACAAGTCGCGCGGCGAACGAGCACGACGGTCGACGGGAATCGACCGCTGCACGTCGATACGGGCCTTGGAGAGAGTGGCAGACGCGCCTGCGCCCCGGACCGCGATCTCCATCCGGACCGGCGTGCCACCCCACCCCGAGAGGTCGGCGCGGATGTCCTGCCCGGACCCTCGAAGCGGCTCGTCGATGAGCTTGGTCGGAGCCTTTCCGGCTTCGTGGTCAGCGTCCGAGCTGACCGACACCGACACCGCGCCCTGCCCTTCGACGTGCAGCGCCAAGCGAGCGCGTGGCGGTGGCACGAAGTAGTAGGCCAAGCCGGTCCCTTCGGCCAGCACCACACCTCCCGCATCCCGAGAGCCGCGTACGCTCAACGGGTCGGCAGCCGCTCCCTTCGGCGCGCTGACTCTGATCGCATCCCCGCGTTGCGCCTGCGGAGGCGGAGACTTGATGCGCTCCTGGGTCCCCACAACGACCCGGGAGACCGCAGCAGCGACATCCCCCTGCTCGTCGTCGACCTTGCGGAAGAACAGCCGCACCCGGTTCTCGCCCGGATGAATCGATTCGGGAGGCAAAGAGAACGTCCGCCTCGCCCACTTGTCTTCCAGCACGAGGTTCGCCAGCGGCCGCTCGTTGAGCAAGACCGTCATGCTCTGTTTGGCCACCAGCGGCTTGACCTCGATCGACATCGCCAATCCAGGGACCTCCTCCACGCTGGGGTTGGCTGCGGGGCTGAGCAGACCGTCGAGGGGAAACTCAAGCGAAGCGCTGCGCCCGACCACGACGCCCGCAACCTTCTCCCCCACCGACTCTCCCAGCCGCCAGGCGGTCCGAGAGCCCAGCGAGACGTGCTTGGTCGCGGTCTTCGTGCCAAGGTCGATCTCCAGCGCGCCGAACCGCGAGACCGTCGCGCTTGGACGTTGGGACAGCAGGTCCAGCCAGAGGTCGGTCCCCGCCACGGAGGCGACCGGCGCGTCCGGAAGCACCGGCGCAGGCTCGACGGTCGTCACCGCCGGCGCGTCATCGACGTCGTCTCCGCAGCCCACGACGCAGCCGGCAATCCAGCCCACGACGCACTGGGCGAGCAGCGCGGTGACGAGCGTTGGTCTCATGTCCGACGCAGGGTACGCCCCTGTTGGCCCCACGCCAGGGCCATCGCCAGGATCGATGCTGCGCCTGCTGCCGTGCCGATCCAGGGGCCCAAGCCGCAGCGCGCGGCCGCCTCCGTCCAAATGACGATGCCAAGCACCCCCAAGAGACTCGCCGCCATCATTGCGCCGCCTTTGCCCGTGGACCGCCGATGGTCGAACGCCACAAGCACCGTGCAAAGCGTGACCACTCCCGCGCCGACAGCAACGGCAGCATCGGGAAGCCCCAGCGCGAGGTCGATGACCAGGCTCCCCACCGGGCCGTCGCGCACTTGAGCTTGCCAGGGAATGGCGAGGAACTCCGCCGGCCAGCCCACAGCAGCATCGAGGGACTGAGCCACGACCCCCGCCACCGCGAACCCGACGCCCATGCGGCGCGAGAGCGTCATCACAATCAAGCCCAACGCCAGCGACAGCATCGGGACCCAGGGCTGAACCCGTACCTGAAGCGGGTGCTCGCTACGCAGGTTCCAGCCCTGGCGATACAGCCCCCCGCGCAACGCGAGGTGGGTGTCGTCCGAGATGACCTCCATACGCACGATCCCTACGCCGTCGTCGGCGAGGATCAACGACGGCTGCTCGGCGACGGCTGCCTCCACCACAGGGGTGACCCACAGCGGCCCCCCCTCCTGATTCACCCGAACCGGGAGCTTCGTCCGCGGGTCCGCACCTTCCTCGGAGTCCAAGGCCGCCAGCCGGACGAGTTGCTGCACGACTCTGCGGGCACGCTCCGCACCCGCGGCCTCGAGGGCAGCGGCGGCGCCGAACATCGACAACACCAGGGACAGAAGAACGGCCGCCGCAACGATGGCGCGAGCCCTGCTGCTGGACGGTTTGCGCGTAGCCTCCGGCACCCGACTACGGTGCCACGAGCGACGGTTCCAGATCGAGACCCAGAACGACCCGCACCAAGTTGTCCTGGCCCTCGAGGACCGCCCGTGGGGTGACAGGTGCCCAGCGCCCCCACATCGGGACAAGCCCCGCGGGGCGCTGGACGACAAGATCGCGAAGAGCATCGAGCTGCGCGGTCTTGGACTCGCCGGCCATCTGAGCCAGCTGGCTCCACCCCACACGTCGGGCTTGCGCACTGCCGAGCACCAACAACGAGATCGCCATCTTGCGCCGAACGGACCAGTCCCGAGCCGAGGTCGCAAGCGCCATCCGGGTCCGTTCGAACGAGCGGGGGTCAGCGAGCGTCCCCGCGGGGGCGGGGATCTGGAGCAGTCGGCCCGCGGCGGCCGCGTCCGCCATGCCAGCGTCGTCCAACGGACCCACGGGAGGTGCAGCCGTCTCCCCTCGCAATCGAGCGAGCGCCCGCGGATGCCGCAGCGAGAGCGCAGCCTCCCCACCCAGCGCGACGATCAGCAGCTCACGCGCCTCGGGCTCGAGCGAGCCCACGAACCCCTCAGCTTCGACGGCGCGAAGCAATGCCTGCTCCTCGCGCCATCGCTGCGGACGCGGCAGAGGGTCCAAGTAGTCCGCAACATGGCCTGCGGTGGCCCCTTTCCCGCCAACGAGGTCCTGCCCCCAGGAGACATCCACATCGCGCAACGCGACCAGCAACATCCGGCGCCGAAGGATTGGGTCGTGAAGGCCAGGCGTCACGAGCAGCGCCTCTCGAAGCGACCGAAGCTCCAGTTCGCGGTCTGCGGCGAGCGCAGAGAACTCCGCCATCTCGAGCCAGACCTCGCGGGGCACAGCGGCCTGACCAGCGGCAGCAACGGCCAACAGCACAGCACGGGCAGACTGTCCGGCCACCAGCGCGAGCTTTGCGTGCGTCACCAGATCCGCCGACGCATTCATCTCGGGGACATGGGACAGCGCATCCGAGAGTCGCTCCGCGGGGAGCCGATGCTCGCCCGTCACCATCGCGGGCAGGACGATCGAGGCGGCGCACCAGCTGCGCAGGTCGGATGCGATCGCCGCAGACAAGGTTTCACCGACCCCGGGTCCTCGCAACTCGTCCTGCGCGGCACGAATCGCATCCGCGAGCGGCCCCACGGCGTCCGGCTCGGTCAGCTCGGCCACCGTCGGGCAGCCCCCAGTGGGCGCAGGCCGGGTGCGGCGAGCCAACGACCAACCGAGCAGCGCGTTGCGGCTCGTGTCCACCCACGCCTCGCCCATCACGCGCGTGACGACCCCGAGGTCCTCATCCTCTCGACAGGACCCGTCGCACATTGCTCGGCCCAAAACGATGGAGGTCGCCGCGGCCGCCCGAAGTGACGCGGGCTCCTCGACCGCGCCGGTGTCGAGAACCGCAAGCGCATGCCAAGGGCGCCCCCAGCCGATGGCCTCGACGGCGAGGTCCCGAGCCAAGCGATCCGCATTCGAGACGCCCTTCCCCTGCTCGAGGGCCTGATGCGTCAGCCGCAATGCGAGGTCGTGTTTGCCGGCCGCAGCGCGGAGCCGCGCAGCGATGAGGGCAACCTCGAGGGTTCCCTCCCCGATCGCGAGACGCTGCGACCAGTGCTCCACGCGAGGCGCGTCACCATCCGCGGGCAGTGCGGTCACCGACGCCGGTCTCCAACGCGATGCGAAGGTGAGCTCCGCCGTCGCGATGTCCCCTTGGGCCGCGTAGATACGCCAACCCGCGACGTCGGGGACGCGCAACGCCTGCTCGGCCCAGCGATCCCGCTCTCGGGTGCCCGAGCGGCCTTCCGCCTGCGGCATGTCGCCGACCACGCTCGACAGACGCAACTGGGCGTAGGCCGCGAGAGGACCCGGCGCCGACATCACCGTGGGCGCGAGGTCAGACCACGACTTCGCCCCAACCCAGTCCCGCACCGTGTCGTCCTGGAGCAGCGCGACGCCGAGCGCCCCCCGGGCCTCCGCCTCCAGCAGTTCCACGACCACCTCGGCGGGGAGCTCCCGGCCCAGGGTCGCGGCCAGCTCTGCCACCGCCCTCGGCGACGAAGCACGGGCCGCCTTGAGGGCAGGCGCGAGGGCTTCATGTCGCTCGGCAGCGGTGCAAGGCGGCGGACAGGAGCCGCTCTCGATGCGCGCGTCGACCAGAAGCTGCGCGGCCGTGTCGGCGGACGCCGCAAGCTCCGCGTCGCCTGGCTCTTCCGATCCGCACAGCGCCAAAACGCGGCGCATGTCGAGGTCCGCAGCCTCCCCTTCGTGGGCGTGCAGGTACGCGCGGGCACGCTCGCGGAACAGGCCACAAACCTCCCCTCTTCCGTTCAGCACGTTGCGATCGTGGGTGAGCGCGCGAGCGTAGTGGTGCGCAGCCAGCCCTCGCCAGCCGAGCGTACGCTCGAGGTCGGCAAGGGCCACCAGCGATGCAACCTCGCCGCCGCGCCGATAGTCGAGCAGCAGGGCATCCAGCGCCTGCGTCGAGCGCCCCATCGCGTGAAGAGACGCGGCGTACGCCCGTGCCGCCTTCTTCTTCGGGCGGAAGCGAGCGTGCTCGACCCGCTCGACCACCTCGGCGTGTTTGCCCTGCGCGCTCAACCTGGGCAATCGATGATGGCAACCAGCCACCACGATGAGCCCGAGCAAGACGCACTTCACCCGCATGCGAGCCCAGCTTTCCCGCCGAGCGACTCGCTGAGCGTATCGAGGAGTCGCTGATCATCTCGCCGCAGGTCAGCCCGACGCGCGTGCGCAAAACACAGGAACGCCGCCGCAGGCTCCGGGTCGTCGAGGGCGATGTAGGCCTCGGCCACCCGCAAATGGTTGCGCGGGTCTTCCGGCCGCGCTTCGACGAGGTCCTCCAGCAGGCTCAGACCATCTTCGGCATCCCCGTGCTCGACCAATCGTCCCGGCGCCATCACGTACAGCGTGCCGAGCATGCGCGTGGCAGCTCCCTCGTCGAAGTCGGGGTCCCGCTCCAAGGCCAACCGGGCGAACGACTCCGCTTCGGTGACCAGCTTGCCGGCCCCCACGCCACGAAGCTCCGCAAGACGCCCGGCCAGCGCGGCCCGAGCAAACGCGTAGTCGGCCGACCCGTCATCCGCGGATGCCACCACGGTTTCGTACGCCCGCTCGCGGTCAGCCTCGGTCGCCGTCCCCGCTTCGATGTCGTTCTCCAAGGAGACGAGAATCGCGCGTGCGTCCACGGGCTGCGCGGGCTCCGACGTCGCCCCTGCTGTGGGCACCACGGTCCCAGAAGCGGGCGCGCAGGCCGTGAGCGCACAGACGCCGAGCGTCAGAACGAGAAGCGGGCGAGAGACCACGACCGGAGTCTGCCAAAACGCCGAGAGTGCGGCCACCGCATCGACAGATCAAAGAACCCCGCCCCCATCGCGCAGGCAGGATCTTTGCAACTCGAAGGCGAGGCAGACTCAGCTGCCGTAGGCTTTCTCGTACTCGGCCAGCGCGCCGTCGCCTGCGGTCTCGAGCTGGATCGATGTGGCTTCGCAGGCGGCCTTGCCCTCACCCGAGCAGACGCTGCCGAGCGCGGTCGTCAGACCCTTGCGTGCTTTGGCGTCTGCCCCGGGGAACGCAACGACAACCATGGGAGGAAGCGATGCCGACGACCACACCGGGTGGATCTCGAGTCCACCGTCGAGATGCTGCAGCTCCATGAGCTGAGCGTCGTCGATCAACGCGCACTCGACGTCGCCGGAGATCACAGACTTGAGCGTCTTCACCGGCCGGCGAGTGTCCTCGACCTCGAAGTCGGAGAGATCGAAGTCATCACCGGAGACCACCTTGTCGATGAAGGTCGTGTCGCTGTGGTTGGTGCCCAGGCTCTTCGCCTTGCACCCTGCCAACGAGACCTGGTTTTTGGACACCACGAAGAACTGGTGTCCGCCGCCGCTTTGAATGTCGGCCTTGCCGAGCACCGACAGCTCGTACTTCGCCTTGAGCGCGAGGTAGGCGGACAGCGAGATGATGCCGAAGTGTGGCTTGTGCTCGGCGACGTACTTCTCGGCAGTGCTCCGACGTGTCACGTACTTGCCCGAGGCTGCGTCCCAACCGACCGTGCGGGCGATCGCAGCCACGAGGTCGTCGATGTACCCCTGAGCGGCACTCGCCGAGCCCGTCGCGTTCTCGCGAAGGACGAGGAAATCGATGCTTGCGTCGGCCGGGGCCGGCTCCTGTGCAGCAGCGACGGCGGGCGTAGCCACCAACGCGGTGAGACACAGGGCGGCGAACCGACGGGGGAGAGTCGAAGAAGTCATGAGTCGCTCGAGTTCAGGGGGAGATTCGCCCGGAGGCGGTCGTCTCGGTTAGACGAACCCATCCGAGCCCTATGCAACCAGGTCTTCTGGGCTCAGCAAATGACCGGAATCACAGAGGTTCATCTACGTACGTGAACTCTCGCCCGCGCATGTCGCGGTAGACGCGCTTGTTGCCGTCACGACGAACGAGCCGCTCGGGTGTGAGGGTCACTTTGCCCCCTCCACCGGGCAGATCCACCACCAGTTGGGGGATCGCAAGCCCACTGACCCGGCCGCGCATCGCGTCGAGGATCTCCACGCCAGTATCGACCGGGGTCCGCATGTGCGCGGTGCCGCCGACGGGATCACACTGGAGCATGTAGTACGGCCGGCATCGATGGCGCACGAGCCACCGATTGAGGACCTCGACCGTCTCGGCGTCGTCGTTGATCCCGCGCAGCAACACCATCTGGTTGCCAACATTGAAGCCGGCATCCGCGAGCCGATCGAGCGCGGCCCCGGCTTCGGGGGTGCACTCTGCGGGGTGGTTGAAGTGGGTATGGACGTAGATCGGGTGGTGTGGGCGCAGAGTCTCGAGCAGCGCGTCGGTGATGCGGTGGGGCAACGTCACCGGGTTGCGGGTGCACAGACGTAGGACCTCGATCGAGGGGATCGAACGCAGCCGAGCGCAGATCTCAGCCAGCTTCCTGTCGCTGAGGCTCAGCGGGTCGCCGCCGGAGATGAGCACNNTCCTTCACCTCGGGCGTGCGCTCCAAGTAGGCATACGACGCCTCGAACATCTCGCGAGACGGTGCGCTGGCGACATCGCCGACCTTGCGCTGGCGGGTGCAGTGGCGGCAGTAGACCGGACAGTTGTGGGTGACGTACAGCAGACCCCGGTCCGGGTAGCGGTGGGTCAGGATCGGCGTGACCGCATGGGCATCCTCGGCGAGCGGGTCGGTGAGGTCCCACGGCGTCGTCCGGAGCTCATCCGCGTGCGGGACAGCCTGCGCGCGGACGGGACAGCCTGGGTCTCCGATGAGCGAGAGGTAGTACGGCGTGATCGCGAACCCGAACGCCCCTGCGCGCCCCGAGATCCCCTCGCGCTCTTCATCGGTGAGCTCGATGAGGTCGGAGAGCGCGCCCAAGCTCGTGACGCGCGAGCGCATCTGCCAGCGCCAGTCGTTCCAGAGCGCTGACGGGACGCCGTCGAACGCGGGATGACGAGCCGACTCAGTGGGAACGGTGGCGGTCACGTGGCGCGAGTATGCGACCTCGTGGCCCAGAACGCGACGAGTCCCACCACCGTGACCACAGCTGCCGCAGGAGCGGCCGGATCCGTCCCGACGGAGGAAAGCGAGAGGCTGGAGGCCCACGGTGAGGCGGCCTCTGCGGCCCGAGACGCTGCAGTGTCGAGCAGCCGCGGCGAGGCCCACCGATAGACGATCACCCCGACCACACCTGCCGCGATGTGAAATGCCAACAGCGTGACCGCCCGCATGACCGGCGATGCCCCGGTCCACCGCAGCGGCTCCGGCAGAGCGTCCAGCACCCGCGCGGTGAAGAACACATCCGCCGCGGGCCGAGCCGGCGTTCGCGCGTGATGGGCCGAGCGAGACTCTTCCAGGTCTGGGCCAAGATCCGGGCCGAGGTCGGAACGACCGTCGGTCTCGAACTCAGACAGGAGCGAATCCAAACGTCCGCCTCCCCCCTCTCCACCGGTTCTCGGGCCCAGATTCATCGAGCGCTCATTCGCTCCCGCAGCAGTTTCTTGGCGCGGTGCAGGTGCGTCTTCACGGTCCCCAGCGGCACGCTCAGGATATCCGCGATCTCGGGGTAGCTCACCTCTTCGAGATAGTAGAGCACCACGACCGCCCGGTAGCGCTCGGGCAGCGTCTCGATGGCTGCGGACAGGTCGCGACGAAGGTCGGACCGCGGAGCACTCATCGCGTTCTCCGGTGCGATTGCGGCCGCCACATAGTCTTCGGGCAACTCGCAGAACCGGCGCACACGGGTCCGATTGTTGAGGTAGACGTTGTACGCGATGCGGTACAGCCAGGTCCCGAACGCGGAGCGCTGCTGAAACCCGACCAGTCCGCGGTACGCCCGCAAGAACACCTCTTGAGCCAGATCGTCCGCCAAGACGCGATCCTTGGCAAGGCGCATCAAAAGCCCGCGCACCCGCCCCTGGTTACGACGGACGAGCTCGGCAAACGCCGCCTTGTCGCCTTCGCACGCCAGAGAGACCAAAGCGGATTCATCCGCGGCGTCGAGCGAGGCTCCCTCGGTTGCGAGCCCTCCGACGACGGGGCGCGTCAGCACTCCTGCGACGCTCACGCTTCACCTCGTTTGACCCGGGCTGCCAGCCAGAAGCTCACGAGGTATCCGGCCCCGATGAACTCCGGCACCAGGGCGCCCGCCGCCATCCCTCGATCGGCGGTGAGCAAACCGGCCGCCAACAATCCTCCGCCCGCAAACAAGAGCACGATTCCCTTACGCAGATCGTTGCGAGCTGGGTTGGCCAATAAACTCGCGGGGGGCTCCATGCCCTGCTCGATGAGCTTTTGCGCGACGTCCAGCCGCTTGTGCTCGTTGGCGAGGCGCATCCGACCGAGCGCCAAGACCACCACCGCGGCGAGCCCCAGCAAGCCCAGGCCGAGCACGGGGAGTCCGCGCGGGGCGGACGACCCAGCCGACGCGTGGGCGTCGCCCCAATCGAGCCCCCAGCCGAGGTTGTCGAACCCGCCTTCCAAACGGCCATCGAGGCACAAGAGCTGGCCCATGGAGTCTCCCGCGATCGACAGAAGCTCGGTGGTCAGGGGGGGCGCAGAGGCGACGCTCGGCTGAGCATGCGCCACCGGCGCACCTACCAAGCCGAACACCAGGCCAAACGCCATCACGCCCAGAAACGGCGGGAGAAGCGCCGCCACGAGGGCCCAAGGAGAACGAGACAAACGCACGGTCAGGACTCCGACCCCGGCGCGGGCCCCGAGGTTTCGCCGGCTCCAGTTTGGCCCTTGAGCCGACGCACGAGCCGGACCAGCAACATGATGGCGACCGCGTACGCCTCGGCGGCCATCACGATGATGATCGGGTCATACGGCGCCCGAAACCGCATCCCACCGATATAGAAGATGCCGATCATCGTCAGCGCCCACAGGTGCAACGAGATCACGCCCAGGGCGAGGTTGCGCCGCGGGAGAAACGCGCCGAGCAGCGCCAGCAGCGCTGGTACCGCCAGTACGTTGGTGATGAACGTGCCCCATTTTCGCGCGTACGGTTGCCATGGCCGCTTGCCGGAGTCCGGCCACATGACGTTGTAGCGCCACTGCATGATCACGTTGACCGCGCTGTATTCGACCTGCTTGGTCCACGTCGTCTCCGCAACGCACCCATCGATGAAGGTCTGCAGGATGTCGTCATCCCCGATGTAGCCTTTGTATTCGATGTGCGTCTCGCGGACGGGATCGAGCTGCGGCCAGACGCCAGGAGCCCGCTGCGCCCGCTTGGCGAGCTGGATCAGCGGCGGAGGCCCAAAGCTGGTGCGTCGTCGCTTGGCGGTGTCCGGGTAGGCCGTGATCTTCGAGTTGTGGCAACGGCCGAACACCTGGTTGAACTTACCGTTCTCCGAGATGATGCCGTAGCGGCCCGTGTGGTAGTGGAGCCGCCACCCGGAGAAGGCGAGGATGAGCAGAATCGGGACCAGCGCCTGTGCCCACAACCCGATCGTCGCCTTCGGCATGCGCTTGCGCAGAACCAGCCAGTAGACGCCGATAAACGCCACGCTGAGCAGAATCTGGGGGCGCAGCGTCAGCCCCAGCGCCACCCAGATCCCCATTGCCCACGCGTCGCGCTTCGCACCGGTTGCGAGCATGCGGACCAGGTGGAAGCTCGCCGCGGTCAGGCACAGCGAGAACGGAACCTCCGAGAGGAAGTAGCCGCCCAGCGAGATCAGCGGGTAGTAGAAAACGAGCAACAGCCCGACGATCGGCGGGATGACCTTGAACTTCGAAACGCGCCGCGCAAGCGCATACCCATAGCCAGCGAGTGCGGCGCCATAGACCGCATAAACCCCGGCGACGAACGCATAGATCCGCGGCAGCTCATCGGGTTTGGTCTCGGCCGTGCGCCCTGCGACCCACTGCAGGAACCACAGCATCACGTGGGTTCCGTACGGGTAGAACGCGTCGTACTCCCGCACCCCCCAGAGGGTTTGGAACATCGAGTCCGCACGACGGGTGTACCCGCGCATGTCGGAGTAGATGTACTCGCCGGCGGGGTGCACCTCGAGGTTCCAGTGCAGCCGCACCGCGAGCGCCGCGAGCACGATGACGATCAGCCACAGGTTGTCCTCGGCCCACAGCGCGAGGCGCTTGAACCATGGAAGGGTGGATACGGGGGCGTTCATGCCTCAGCAGGCCGCGCTCGACGCAGCAGGGTGCCGAAGGATAGACGCTGGGCCGGCGCGGCGACACCCGCCGGGGCCCCGGCCCAACGCAGCAATGATTCGGTCTGCGTGAACGCCCGCGCAACCATCGCTTCACACTGCTGCGAATGCGCCCCGTACACGTCGGCGACACGGTCCCAAAAACGGCGCGGCGTGTCCTCTAGCCCATAGAACACCGGCTGAATCTCGACCTGCTCCGCAAACCATCCGTCCGCCCAGGCCCATGCCGCGGGGTCCGTCAGCGCTCGCGGGTACCCACAACTCAGCGTGCAACACGCCAACTCCTCAAAGAGCACGGCCCGACCGGCATCGGTGTCGAGATCGAAGGGGATCGCCTGGTAGTCGATGCCGTGATCATCGTCGAGCACCCGCGCCAGCATCAAGTGGCCGACCTCGTGAAGCAGGTTCGGAAGACCCTCGACCCGGACCACAACCCCGGGGGCCGGCGCATCGGTCGGATATGTAGGCAATGGCTCCGGAATGACTCTGCGTGGTCCGATACGGCACACCAGGTTGTCCTCGGACGACCGTTCCACCCTCGCGCCCAGCCCGGCGAGCCCACGTGCAAGAGCGGAGAACAACCTGTTGTCGGCGTCGGGACGATTGCTTGTTATTCTCACGGCGAGCCAGGGTGCGAGGCGTCGCATCCTACAACGCGGCTGGATCCGACCTCCACCAGCACTGGTCTGCCCCTCGATGCCAACTCCTCCGCCCAACCCGGTCTCGACCCTGGGCCGCTACACGATCCTCGGACGGATCGCCGCGGGCGGAATGGCGTCGGTGTACCTCGCGAGGCTGGCCGACGCGCCTGCGGGGTTCAGCCGTGAGTTCGCCCTCAAGGTCATCCATCCGCATCTCGTTCAAGAGGAAGGGTTCACCGCCCGGTTCCTGCAAGAAGCTCAACTCGCCTCACGGGTTCGGCACCCCAACGTGGTGCGAACCGTCGACGCAGGCGAGGACCAGGGCTACGCCTTCATGGCGCTCGAGCTCATCGATGGGGTCAACCTTCGACAACTGGCGCTGCACCGCTCCCGTCCGTTCTCTCCACCGCAGGCCGCCGCAATCGTGGAAATGGTCGCGCGGGGCCTGGACGCCGTGCACGAGGCCACGGACGCCGAAGGGGTTCCGCTGGGGATGGTCCACCGCGACATCTCTCCGCACAACGTCATGCTCGCCCGAGGCGGCAGGGCGATCCTCATCGACCTCGGATTGGCGCGACCCGACCGCACCACCGGGCTGACCCAGGTCGGCGTGCTCGCGGGAAAGCTGCCGTACATGAGCCCGGAGCAGGCTCGCCTCGAAGAACTCGACGGACGCAGCGACATCTTCTCGATGGGCACGCTCCTGTTCGAGCTCGTCACCGGGGAGCTTCCGTTTGGCGATACGCACAGCGCACCGACGATGACCAAGCTCGATGCCTGCGATCCCGGGCCGATCCGCGAGATGTTGCAGGCCCACGCGGCGCCGCAGTGGATCACCGACATCGTGCTCGCATGCCTGCGTCCGGCGGCAAGCGAGCGAATTGGCACCGCCGCTGGCTTGGCGGACGCGATTGCCCAAGAGCTGTCTGCAGCCGGCCATGACACCACGACCCAGCGCGGCGTGCTCGCGACGATCGTCGAGGATGCCTACGCAACCCTCGGGACGGTCGAGAGTGCAGAGCCCCTCCCCCGCATCCTGACCTCGGAGCATCCTCCTGTCGCGCGCCCCCCGGCCCGGCCAACGCGAGCGGCAGTGTGGATGGCCGCCGCCGTCGGACTGGCCGCGGTCGTCGGCTTGGGACTCTGGACGCTTGTCGCGAGCCCATCGACCTCCGCCCGCGTCGCTCCCCAACCCGGGGGCGCCCGCTCGATGTCCGAGGACCAGGCCCCCGCCAGCGAGGCGGAACCGCTGCAGACCCGCGAGCCGCCCCGCTCGGAGCCCGCGCCGACGCCCACGACTCCGACCGCCGTCGTCGAGCCGCCGGAGCCGGAGCCCGCACCTCGGGCACCGCGAGCGGCGAAACGGGGCCGGCGGCGCCCGGATCCCGATGGGCTCAAGCCCAATCCGTACGAAAACCCATGAGAAGCATCCGTTCGGGCCTCGCCCTGGGTGTCGTCACGCGCCCCTTCCACACCGCGGTCTGTCTGGCGGTGTTCATGGCGACACTCCCTGCCAGTGCAGCCGTCCCTTCGCCCCAGGTTTGGCGCTCCCTCCAAGAGCCGGACCCCACCCGGGACGAGGCCGCCGAAGCCTTCGCGGCCGGGGAGCGTGCGTTCGCCGAACAAGACTTTTCTCAGGCGGTCGAGCAGTTCGCACGCGCACAGGAACTGCTCCCGCACCCCTACACGGCGTACAACCTCGGTCTCGCCCAAGCCCGTGCCGGACAGGACATCGACGCGTGGCACACCTTCTCGCGCCTCCGCGACGAAACCGACGACCCCGAGCGGCTGACGGAGATCGAGTTCCAACTCGCCCGAATCTCCCCCGCAGTTGCGCGACTTCAGATCCATGCCACCGAGGGACAGGTGGTTCGGATCGATGGATCCGCAGCAAAGCCGGGCGTCGTCTTCGTGCGCTCTCCAGGCCCACTTCGAATCGAGGTCGACGCCCAGGTCGTCGACCTCGAGCTTCAGGGCGGGGAGCTTCGCCACGTCGAGCTGCGGGCCGTCGACCGCCCTGCCCCGCTTCCCGCCCCGAACCCCGCTTTGACCGGAGTCCTGGCGACCACCGTTGCGTTTGGAGCCGGGACCGCGGGGACCGTCGCTGCAGCGGCCCTCTTGCGACGCGACCGAATCGGACCTCCGCTCGCGTTCACAGCCGCTGGACTCGGCGGGGCGACGCTCGCGTTGGCAGCGACCGCGCTCGGACTGCACCTACGAGAGCGTCGAACTCGTCGAAGGCGCTGAGTCTGTGCGGGTCAGAATCGACCGCGGAACGTCACGCCAGCTCCGGAGGCGTTGAGATTCGCGTCTACGCGGAGCGCCCGTCGCTGGCGGATCCCCAACGCGAGCATCACCCCTCCGACCGCGACGGTCGCGAGCCCCGGCAACGCCATCGTGAGCGCGGCCCGGTTCCGTGACGCCGGCGAGCAACTGTTGCCCGCTGGACGGGCACACGGGTCGGACACGGCCATCGCGAGCCCACCCAACGAGACCATCGCCCCCAGGCCGACCACGACTGCACCGCCCGCAATGCGACGCTGCGAGGCGACGGCTTCCGGGGAGTCACGGAGAGGATCGTAGTCGTCGTCCCACGCCTCGTCCTCCCCGTCCCAAGCGTCGTCATCCTCGTCCCACGCGTCGTCATCCTCAGAACCCTCCACGTCGGGCTCCTCGAGCGGATCGGCCGCGGGTGCCTCGGAGGCCGATGCTGCGGGCATCTTTTCCGTGCTTGGGGCCGCGGGCTCGTCGGGAGCATCCGACTCCGCGGGCGCATCCGGCTCTGCGGGAACGTCCGACTCCGCGGGCATCTCAGCCTCGCCGAGGCTCGAAGGTTCGGGCTCCGCCGCCGCGTCGGGGGAGCCCGCCGAGTCGGCTGCGGTCTGTGCGGGGCCCGGCGCCGGACTCTCGGAAGGTCCGCGGGCGAGGCCCAAAGCCAACAACGCCGCCACCACGGTTTGCCCCGTTGGCACCATCGCGTCGCAGGGTACACTGGCGGTGCAGCTCGTGCTCGCTTCCCTCCTCGCACTCGCACTGTGGGCCCCCCCCACCGCCGAAGGATGCGCCGATGCGTCGGTTCGCCTGGGCCACGCCGCGGCGCCGACCCAGCTCCGTGCGCACGTCGACCCCACCTCCAGCGCAGCCCTGGGCACGGTCCTCGAACTGCGGCGCTTGGTGGGAGAACGCCCGGAGGACGTCGGGGTGACGCTGCATTGGACCCACTTGGGGGTGCGGCTCGACCCGCGGGCGGACCGGGTTCGGATCTGGATCGCTGCGATGTCCAGCGCGGGACACATGATGGGTGCGCTGAGGGCGGTTCGACGGGATGGTGTCGACCGTGTCTACGTCCGTCTGGGCACCGCCCATGGGCGCGCGCAACTGGCTCAAGAGCTCGGCATCGACGGTGGAACGCTCGACCAACTGGCGAACCGACGCTGCCACGATGCTCAGATGGATGCGACGCGCCGCGACGTTGCGGCCCGCATGGCCGCTCGCGGGACCGCGGTTTTTCGGCTCCCGGTGTTCGTCGTCGACGACCTCACGTTCGAGGACAGCGGACTGCTTGACCGCCTGCGGCCGGTGTTGGCTCGACGTCGCTCCAGAGCCCGAACCGCCGCCGAGCGGCCCGCTCCGGGAGTCCCGCCCGCCAAAGCTTCGAGCCCTCGACTGTTGCGCCCCGATGTCCGCAGCGCCGCCCTTGGAGGACCTGGCCTGCGCCACGTGTTCACGCTGCTGGTTCGCGGGGAAGACGACCCTGCGTTGTTCACCCTGCTGCCGCCCGTCCTCGCCCACCGACGCGCCCACCCTGCCGAGGTGTCCGTTTATGTGGTCGCTCGCGGACTCGGGCTCGAGCACGGGCTCCGGCAGCGGATCTGCAAGGCTGAGGCGCTCGGGCTGATGCCCGCGTACCTTCAGTACCTCTCGCGCGACCCCGCGACGCGGTTCTCAGATCCCGCGACAGACCCGCTTCTGGCTGCGCTCGACAGCACCACGCCCGACCCCCCCTGTGACCTCGATCCCGTGGAACACGAAGAGGCGCTGCCCGATGGCGGGTGGCTCGATGGTGTCCCGGTGACCCGCGGCGATCTCGAAGGCCTCGGCAAGTCGTTGGACAGGCTCGATGCCTCGCGCCGGCCCCTGGCCCCCCTCCTCACCCCTGCAATCGACGACCTCTAGCGCACACCGCCAGCGCGGGCTGAGCGAAGGCGCAGCAACGGCAGAAGCCGTGGGCCCGTGTCGAGGAACTCGCGGCATGTAGCCCTTGTCCTTCGCTCCGGCCTGAGGGACAAACGAGCTGCGATGGACATCCAGTACTGGGCGGGGACGGACGTTGGTCGCAAGCGGGCCGAAAACGAGGACAACTACCTCATCGACAAGGACCTGCGCCTGTTTGTCGTGGCCGATGGCATGGGCGGCCACGCGTCGGGCGAGATCGCTAGCGCGATGGCGGTCCACACCGTCCGCGAGGTCGTCGCTGGCGAGCGCGACATCCTCGAGAACTACGACGACAGCGACCCCCGATCCCATGTCGAGGTCTGCACGCTGCTCGAGTACGCGGTCCACCGGGCCTGCCAAGCGGTCTTCCAGAAGGCGGCCGTCGAACCGGAGAAACGGGGCATGGGGACCACCATCGTGGTGCTGTTCGTCGTCGGCTCTCGCGGCTTCATCGCCTACGTCGGAGACTCGCGAATCTACCTGCTTCGCGGCGGCGTCGTGTACCAGCTCACCGAGGATCACAGTCTCCGCAACGAGCTGATCCGCATGGGCAAGATCAGCGAGGAAGATTTCGAGTCGAGCCCCTACGCGAAGATGAAGAACGCCATGACCCGAGCGGTCGGCGTGTACGAGTCGGTCGAAGTCGACACACTCGACTTCGACATCATGGCCGGCGACTCGTTCCTCCTGTGCAGCGACGGGTTGTACGAGTACCTGCACGAGAACGACATCTCCAACGCTATCGGGCTTCCCGAGGTTCAGGAGATTCCCGGTCAGCTGATCGAGACGGCCAACACCCGCGGTGGCAAAGACAACATCACCGCCGTGGTGGTGCAGACCGTCGGCGACGACGCGGAACATGAGCGGGCGGCCGAGATCAACTTCACCCTCGACACGCTCAAGCAAGTTCCGCTGTTTCAAGACCTGAGCTACCAGCAGCTCGTCCGCATCATGAACCTGGCCAACCTGCGCTCCCTGAGTGCCGGAGAGATGCTGTTCGAGGAAGCCGACGTCAGCCGGAACATGTACGTGATCCTCCGCGGCGCCGTGAAACTCGTCTCGGGCGGCGTCACCGTCGCCGAGCTCGGCCCCGGCGATCACCTCGGCGAGATGGGCCTGATCGACGACACCACACACGACGCCTCCGCGCTGGTGACTGAGACCGGCAAGGCGCTGCGAATCAGCCGCCGTGAGTTCGAGCAGATCCTGCGAAAGGAGCTCCCGCTGGCCGTGAAATTGCTCCGGAGCTTCACCCAGGCGCTCGCGGGCCAAGTCCGGGGTGCCCGCTCCGACCTCGCCAAGGCCCGCTCCGCCCTTGCCGTGCCCACAGAGACCGTAGGCGGTGCGAGCGGCGGTATCCCGGGCGGCACGCAGGTTGTCGACATGACCGGCGAGATCGAGCTCAACTCGACCGAGTGAGCGAGCGCCCCTTGTGGACCAGGTTGTCTCCAGCGCAGGCGATTGACCCCTCAATCCGGCGCGGCATACCGTGTCAGCATGAACGCGCGAACGCTTGGTTTGGTGCTGCTCGCGGGCGTCGGCCTGACGGCCTGCAGCGAGTCAGACAAGGACTCCGAACCCGCCCACGACTACAACGCCGAGATCCGCTGGACCTCGTACGGCGTGCCCCACATTCTCGCCGACGACATTCCCAGCGCAGCGTTCGGGCAAGGCTACGCGTTCGCTTCGCTCAACGGCTGCATCCTCGCCGACCAGGTGCTCAAGCTTCGCGGCGAGCGAGCGGCATTCTTCGGACCCGGTGAGGACGACGCCAACGTCGACAGCGACTTCACCCACCGGTCCCTGCAGTTCGTCGAGAAGGGGCAGACCGCGTGGGAGCGGCAGCCCGAGAACATTCGCGGCCTCGTCCAAGGGTACGTCGACGGCTACAACGCCTACCTCGCCGAGTCCGGGGACACGATGCCTTGCGGCGGTGAGCCCTGGCTTCGCTCGATCTCCCCCGAAGACCTGATGTCGCACTACGTCGAGATCGCGACGCTGGCCGGATCGCGACAACTGCACAGCTTCATCGCACGCGCGCAACCTCCCGGTGCGGGCCTCGCCCCCTCGGATGCTCCGCTCCCCAACTTCGACGACTTGGGCATCGGCTCGAACGGCTGGGGAATCGGCGCGGACCGGAGCGCGAATGGCAACGGCATGCTCTTCGCAAACCCGCACTTCCCGTGGGAGGGCGAACTCAAGCTCTACGAGAGCCACCTGACCGTCCCCGGGGAGATGAACGTCTACGGCGCGTCGCTCATGGGTGTCGCGGGCGTGCTGATCGGGTTCAACGAAGCCATGGGTTGGACACACACGGTCTCCGCCGGGCAGCGGTTCACAATGTACGCGCTCAAGCTCGATCCGAGCGACCCGACCCGGTACGAATACGACGGGGAAATGATGGACATGACCTCGGCGGACATCACCATCGATGTTCTCGAGAACGGACAGACGGTCCAGCGCAGTCGCACGATGTGGTCGAGCAAGTGGGGGCCGATCCTGTCGATCGGCGACCTGGGCGGCTGGACCGCTGATTCGACCCTGACCTTCCGCGACGCCAACGAGCTCAACTCCACGTTGATCTCCCAGTTTCACGACATGAACCTGGCCGACAGCCTGGATGCCTTCAAGAAGGCGCACGCGGACAACCAGGGGATCCCGTGGGTCAACACGATGTCCGCCAGCGCGGAGGGCGTGGCGTGGTACGCCGACACGACACCAACCCCGAACCTGAGCGAAGCCGCGATCGAAGCGTGGGAGGATCCCGCTGCCGCCGGCACCGACCCATTGCTCGCATTCGCGATCAACGGCGTGAAGACGATCGGTGCCGTCGCGCTCGACGGGACCACATCCGCGAACGAGTGGGTCGTGGCGGAAGGCGCCCGCGACCCCGGCCTCGTGCCGTTTTCCGCGGTCCCGCAGATCGAGCGTCCCGACTTCATCTTCAACGCGAACGACTCCCACTGGCTGACCAACCCAGATGCGCCGCTGACGGGCTACTCGCCCATGCACGGCCGCGAGGGCACCGCCCGGACGCCGCGCACCCGAATGAACGCGACCCTCCTCACCGAGATGTCCGAAAACGGCGCTTCGGGAGCCGACGGACTGTTCACCTTCGAGGAACTTCAGGCCGCGGTACTGAGCAACCGGGGCATGACCGCAGAGCTTCTACGTGACGCGGTCGTCGAACGGTGTGAGGCCAACCCGATGTACGCCGAAGCAGACCTCTCCAGCGCCTGCGCAGCGCTCAAGGGCTGGAACCTGAGGCTGGACCTCGATGCACCTGGCGCCTTGGTCTGGCGCGAGTTCGTCGGAGATTTCTCAACCCTCGACGTTCTCAAAGAAGGCCGCGATGTGTGGGCCAACGACTTCGACCCGGCCGATCCCATCGCCACCCCCAACACCCTCTCAGACGCCCCACAGGACCCGGCCGATGACCGCATCCTCGAGGCCCTGGCGGGCTCCATCGACCGGCTCGCCCAAGCCGGACTCACCCCCAGCAGCACACTTCGTGAGGCCCAGTTCACCCGCCGGGGCGGCACTGCAATCCCGATTCACGGTGGCGGACGGCGCGAGGGTACGACCAACCTGATCCAGTACCGGGTGCTCAAGACGACGATGGCACCACCGCTGGAGCGCGGCGAGGTCATCAATGCCGACACCGCCCTGACCACCGAGGGGTACGTGGTCAACTACGGCACCAGCTTCATCATGGCGCTGGAGTTCACCGACGAGGGGCCGCACGCGCAGGCGTTCCTGACCTACGGGCAGTCCGAAGACCCGGCCAGCCCACACCACACCGACCAAACCCTCCTCTTCTCCGAGAAGAGTTGGCGCGACATTCTCTTCTCCGAGGAGGCGATTGCGGCAGACCCGAACCTCGAAGTGCAGACCATCGTGGGAGACCGCGGTGGACCCAGTGCTCCGACGGTCGGCGACGACGACGGTTCAGGCGGCTGAGCCCACTGCGCCCATCGGACGCAACAAAGGCGCCCCGGCCAAAGCCGTGGGCGCCTTTTTCATGCGAGGTCGTCGAGCGGCTACCAGACTTCGCAGACCTGGTCCGCCGGGGGGTGCATCGCCGCGCCCTCTTCACACGCGAACGCATCCCAGAAGCCCGGAAGGTTCGAGAGCGGTCCGTTGATGCGGTAGCGCGGGTGCGAGTGCGGGTCGGTCATCGCGCGTACCTTGTCCACCTCGGGCGTCGACTTGCTGCACCAGATCTGGCCGAACGAGACGAACATGAGTTGCTCCGCGGTCAGGCCCTCGATCGCCGTGGCGTGGGGGTCTTCCCCGTTGGCCTCTGCCCACGCCAGGTACGCCCGGTGAGCCTGCTTGATGCCGCCAAAGTCCGCGATGTTCTCCCCCATGGTCAGTTGACCGTTGAGCGTGACGCCCGGAAGCACCTCGTACCCGCTGTAGAGTTCATCGACGCACTGGGTGCGCTCTTCGAACTTGTTGACCGCGCCGGGGTTCCACCATTCGGTCAACGAACCGTGCCCGTCGAACTTGCGGCCCTGGTCGTCGAACCCGTGGGTCAACTCGTGTCCCATGACCATCCCGATGCCACCGAAGTTCATCGTCATCGGGTAGTCGGCCGAGAAGAACGGCTGTTGGAGGATGCCGGCGGGGAACACCATCTCGTTGTACGGAGGGTTGTAGTACGCGTTCACCGTCGGCGGGCTCATGTGCCACTCGAGCTTGTTGACCGGCTTCCCGTACTCGGCGAGCTGGCGAGCAGCGTCGAACTGTGCCGCCTGCACGACGTTGACCAGGTGGCCCGCTCCGATGTCGAGCTCGTCGTAGTTCCGCCAGTCCTGCGGATACCCGATCTTGTTGACGATGGCGGTCATCTTCTCGACCGCACGCCCCCGGGTTTCATCATCCATCCAGGACAAACCTGGGAGCCCGGCCTCGAAAGCGGCCTCGATACCCGTGATCATCTCGATCGCGACGCTCTTGCTATCTCCAGCGAAGTTCTCGGCCACGTATCGTTGTCCGAGTTCGTCGCGCAACGCCCGATCGCTGGCCGCCACACAGCCCTTCCAGCGTGGAGAAGGCTCGAGCTGGCCCCGTAGAGTCTTGCGGTAGAACTCGAAATCCGCATCCGCGAACGCCTTGGGGAGCTCGGCAGCAAAGCGGTGCACGACGTGCCAGGTCAAGTACGCCTTCACCGTCTTGACGCCGCCGGACTTCACAGCCGAGGCCATCGCGGTGAAGAACTCCGGCGGGTAGACGTTGAGCGCGTCTGCGTCGGCGAGCCCAAGCTCCGTGAAGAACGGCGCCCAATCGAACCCGGGCGTGAGTGCCGAGAGCTGCTCCCGCGAGATTCGGTTGTACTGTTTGGCGGGGTCCCGCATCTGGTCTCGGGGCTTGGTTGCCTGCGCGAGCGCGGTCTCAAACTCGAGCACACGTTTGGCCGCATCCCCCTTCATTCCCGCCGCAGCAAGCATGGTCGCCACGTGGGCCTGATACGCCTCACGAAGCGCGACGGACTGGGCGTCGTCCTTCACGTAGAAGTCACGGTCGGGGAGTCCCAGGCCTCCTTGGGACAGGTGGCCGATGTTTGCCGAGGGGTCCTTGAGGTCCGGGCCGACATCGAAGCTCAGCAGCGCCGGCACGCCGAGCTTGCGCATCTTTCCAACCACCGACGGGAGCTCGCCGAGCTTCATTTTGGAGATGACCGCCATCGTCGGCGCGAGCCCCTCCAAGCCGGCTGCCTCGACCGCGGCCTCGTCCATGCACGCGTCGTAGAAGGTGCCCAACTTGCCTTCATCGCCCTCGAGAATCGTCCGTAGCGCGTTTTGATTGCGCTCCTGGAGGGATTGAAAACGACCGTAACGAGGTTGGTCGGCCGGCAGCTCGGTGGCATCGATCCATCCGCCGCATGCGTAGCGATAGAAGTCATCGCAAGGGTTGGTTCCGGGGTCCATGTTGGCCAAGACCTCGGAGGCCACCTCGGGCTTGACGGTTGGGGCCTGCCCGGATGAGGTGGTCGTGCTCGGGTCCTCGGGAGGCTGAGTCTTACAGGCTGGGACCAGCGAGAGAATGACGAGAGCAAGCGACGCACGAACCATCGCGGGGACCTTGCCACACACCCATCGGGATCGCGGATGAGCCTCTTCACGCTCGCGGCTGAAACACTCGCCCCACAGGACCGAGTCAGCGAAGGCTGTGGCGTTCGGCAAACCCGGCGAGCGCGTCCCACGGCCGCGTCAGCCCCACGAACTGCCCCGGCGTCGATGTTCGCGCCGCTTCCACCGCACGGATGGCGTCGGTCTCCCGAGAGACCCCGCGGTACTCGACGGCGGCCAACCGCTCCAACGCAAACGCCTCGAGCAGACGAACCTGCCGCAGCTGCCGGGCGGAGTGAAGGTTCTCGGCTCGGTCCCACCCCTCAGCCACCAGCGAGACCACCGTCTCGTCGTTGCCCGCCCTCGCTTCGACGACGACGTCCGTCAGGAGATGCATGCCGTGCTTGGCCGCCGAGGTCCCGGCGTGGGCTCGGGCTCGCCACGCTTGGGCCTGATCGAGTCGACCGCTGAGAGCTTCGGCCATCGCGAGCCGGCCCGCGACCAACGGGTAGTACGCGGACAAGGCCCCCTGCGTTCCGATCCACCCGGCATGCAACGCCGCGGAGAGCAGACCCGCCGCGCGCTCGGGCTCTCCGGCTTCCAGAAAGACCGCCGCGCGATTGCAAACCGTCAGCGAGTGCAAGCTCGGTGACGCCCGGGATTCTTCGCACAGCAGCTCGAACGCCTCTGCCGCGGGCACGAGTTCGCCTGCCATGAGCATCGCGAGCCCGTCGGTGTTCAGCCGAGCGATGTTGGCGGCGCTGCGGCGGCGCGCGATCGAGTAGCCGAACACACCGATCAGCGTCGCCCACATCGCGACGGGATGAACGGCGACGCTCGCCACCCCGGCGAGCGCTCCGAGGCCCAGCGACACGGGGAGCCGGCGGCCATACCAGGCGCGCTTGGTGAGCGGGCGGTATCGCGGTTCCTGCGGCAGCAAGTCGAGGTCGACGCGTGCGAGCTCCCCCATTCGCCCGGAGCATACGCGTGTCTCGTCGGGGAGCCGAGCGGGCGTCCGCCTCGCTGCAATGCGACGCGCGGGAATTGCAAAGGTCCGCTCCGGGAAACCCGAAACGGACCTTGCAAGCGTTGTGTGGCCAACGGACGCCCGACCCGATGAGGCCGGGCGGCGCGCGGACCGGGAACGGACTTCGAGGTCAGGCGCTCTGTGCCTGCTTCTTGATGATCTCTTCGGCGAGGTGCGGAACGACCTCCCAGACCACGGATTCGATCACTTCGCGGCTCAGCCCGGCGATCGCCTCAGCGACTTTCGGGTCGATCCCGGCGTCCCCGGCAGCCTTCGCGAGGCGTGCGGCCATTCCAGGCGTCGGGCTGTCCGCTGCGGTGAACGGAATCGGGACCGCGATCGGGATCGGCCCGGCCGAAGCCGCGGCCGGACGAGCCGCGGCCGGGGCAGGAGCTGGTGCAGGACGGGCCGCCGGTCGAGCTGCGGGCTTCGGCACGGCGGGCTTTGGCACCGCTGGGCGGGGCGCGGCAGCAGCCGGAGGACGAACCGCGGGCTTCGGAACCGCTGGCTTCGGTGGCGCAGCCGCGCGAGCCGGAGGCCGTGCCGCCACAGGGGCAGGCGCGGCTTTGGGTGCGGGTTTCGGCGCGGGCTTGGCCACAGGAGCAGCCGCGGCGGCAGGCTTGGACGCCCCGCCAGACGCAGCGCCAACCTTGTCGATCAGGTCCTGCGTGTCGAAAGGCTTGTTGATGAAACCATCCGCGCCGACCGCATCGAACCGGGCCTGGTCGACGCCAGACTGGTTGGACACCATCAAGAGCACGGGCGTTCCCTGGGTCGCAGGGTCCGACTTGAGAGACTGACACACGTCGTATCCGCTCGGCTCACCATCCCCAAGGGCGGTGTCCACGAGGATGACATCGGGAGAGAGCTGCTTGGCTCGGGCGACCGCGTCGGACCCCTTACTCACCGAGGTTACGTCTGCATCTTCGGCCGCAAACGTGATCTTCACGGCCAGTCGCATGGTTTTGCTGTCGTCGATCGCGAGGATCTTTGTCGGCATAGAGCTCCCTAGTTCGGCGACAGGCGTACCATGTCGTCTGTGAAGCGGTCAACGAACGCGCCCTCGCGATCGCTTCAGATCATGGCTGCGGACCCCGTGCCGCGCGGACAGGAACCGCGTCGCGATCGCTTGACCGATCTCGTTGATCGGATGACCGCGGACGTCGTGCTGGCCCATGCACCCGGTCAGCGCGTCCTCGACCTCGGCCGCGGGAACCGACAGCTCGCCGAGTGGGTGGAGGATCGAGCAGCTTCGCTGTCGGTGGTAGACGCGTCCGATTTGGGCCGCGGCGCGGACGTTCACCTGGCCGTCCCGCAGGGTCAGTTCGACCTCGTGTACTGCGTGCGCACGCTTCCCCACCTGGGCCGCGACGACGAGACATCGGTTTCCGCCGCCCGCTCTCTTCTTGCAGAGACCGCCCGCGTTCTTCGGGACGACGGCACGGCCCTCATCCAGTTCGACAACCCCCGCAGCCTCTGGGGCCTGTATCACGGCCTGCGAAACCCGGTGACGGTCGTCGAAGGTGGCCCGATGGTGTTGGACTCCGACCGGGGCATCACGCGCCTGGACACGCTCGGCCGCTTCAAGAGGATGCTGCCGCGGTCGCTGCACTTGGCTCGCTTGCACGGCACCCGCATCGCTGCGCATGCGCCCAGCCTCCTGGCGGTCCCCTTGCTTGGGTCCCTGCTCGAACGCTTCGAGTGGTTCGGCCGCGACCGTCGGATGCTTGGTGTCTTCGGCGCCCACGTCTTGGTGGAGTTGCGCAAGGTCGGCGTCGAGGCCTCGGGTTGAGCCCGTGGTATTTACGAACGCATGCCGTCCGTGGCCGCTCGCATCCTGATCGTCGACGACGAACAGGGCATGCGCGAGTTCCTTTCGATCTGCCTTGGACGTGCGGGGCACCACTGCACAGCCGTCGCTTCTGGCGCCGAGGCCGTGCGGCTCACCTCAGATCGCCCTTTTGACCTCGTCATCACCGACCTGACGATGCCGGGCGTGGGCGGCATGGAGGTGCTCCGGCACGTCTGCGCGCTCCCAGACGCGCCCATGGTCATCATGATCACGGCATTTGCGACTACGGACACCGCGATCGAGGCGATGAAACTGGGTGCCTACGACTATCTGACCAAGCCCTTCAAGGTCGATCAGATCCAGGTCGTCGTGTCGCGGGCACTGGAGCGCCGCTCGCTGGCCACCGAGAACGAGCGGCTTCGCGAAGAGCTCCGCGGGGTCCAGAGCCTCGATCGCATGGTGGGCCGCTCCGAGGACATGCTCAAGGTATTTGAGCTGATCCGCAAAGTCGCCCCTACGCGTACGAACGTCCTCGTTCGCGGCGAGTCGGGCACCGGGAAGGAGCTGGTCGCTCGCGCGCTGCACAACCTCTCCGACCGTGCAGCGGGCCCGTTCATCGCGGTGAACTGCGGCGCGATCCCGGAGAGCCTGATGGAGTCCGAGTTGTTCGGCCACGTCAAAGGTGCGTTCACCGGAGCCAACGCGAACCGAGAGGGTGTCTTCTCTGCCGCAAGCGGAGGCACGCTGTTTCTCGACGAGGTTGGCGAGCTCCCCACGACCATGCAGGTCAAGCTGCTGCGGGTCCTCCAGGAGCGCCGGGTTCGGCCGGTGGGCGGGGACCGTGAGGTCGAAGTCGACTGCCGTGTGGTCTCGGCGACGAACCGCGACCTCGAGAACGCGATCGAGGCGGGGGAGTTCCGGCAAGATCTCTACTTCCGCCTCGACGTCGTGCGCGTCGTGTTGCCAGCGCTACGGCATCGCCCCGAGGACATCCCTCTGCTCGTCGAGCGTTTTTTTCAGCGGATCCGGCAAGAGATGGGGCGCGATCTAAAAAGCGTGACCCCCTCCGCGCTCGACTGGTTCCTACGCTACCCCTACCCGGGCAACGTTCGAGAGCTGGAGAACCTCGTAGAACGCGCCATCGCGCTCGAGACCAGCGACGTGTTGACCGCGGTCAATCTCCCTCCGATGCGTCGCCGAACAACCGCGGCGATCGCGATCGCGGGGCCCGAGCTGACCGATGAGGGTCTCGACCTCGACGCTGCGATCGCGGACGTCGAGCGCCGACTGATCAAAGAGGCGCTTGGAAAGACCCGCGGGGTTCGAAAAGAGGCGGCGAAGCTGCTGTCGATCAGCTTCCGCTCACTGCGGTACCGACTGGAGAAGCTCGGCATCGAGGTGTCCCGGGGTCGGGACGACTCTGAGGACGGTTCGTGAGCTTCGCTGACGCGCCGCGTCCCGGTGACAAATCGCGGCACCCCGCCCGATGACGCGCAGCGTCACTCGCAGCTGAACCCGCCCGATATCGGGTGCGCGCAGAGTTGGCACGGCGTGTGCTCTTGTTGCGGGTCGATGCGACGAGTGCTCATCACGCGCAACTCAGCGTTCTCCGCTGCCGGGGGCTCGCCCCGCGCTTTCAACCGGGGATTCACGCTGATCGAGCTGATGACCGTGGTGACCATCCTCGGAGTTCTCGCCGCGGTAGCCGTCGGCGCGTACACCCGACAGGTTCGCAACGCCAAGAAGACCGAGGTCCTCTCCAACGTCTCGCAGATCACGCTACGGCAGAAAAACTTCCTGGCGGTCGCGGGCCACTACGCCAGCTCGACGGACTGCGAAGGTCCCGGCTGCACCTATCCGCTGGGCACCGATGTCTCGACCGCCGACGGCGTGATCCCTTGGGACATCGAGGCAGATGGCTACACGGCCGCCACGGCCGCCGACGGCGAGTTCTTCCGCGGAGGCAGCAACCTGCACGGCTTCGATGCCCTGCGATTCATGCCCGAAGGCGGACACAGCCTGTGCGGCTACGCGACCATTTCGGGACACGGCACCGACTCGATGGTCCCCGAGAACGCAGACGAGCCCCCCGACGGCACGCTGTCGAACCAAATCTTCCCTGAGGCGAATTTCTACGCGCGCGACTGGTTCTACACCTACGCGCTCTGCGACTTCGACCAGGACACGACCTACTGGGCCTTCACGTCGGCCCACTACACGTCAGACGTCAACTACGGGACCGACGACACCCAGACCTACATGGAGAACGAGTAGGACCGAGCAGGCTGGCCTCGGCCAGCCATGACCGGCGAGGACCTACCACTTGCCGCGGCGACGCAGCCGCACCAAACGAACGGACACAGGGGAACAAGACAATGCATCTGGACATTCAACGACTCAAGAAGGCGCGCGGCTTCACTCTCATCGAGCTGATGATCGTCGTGGCAATCCTCGGCATCCTCGCCGCCATCGCGATTCCAGCACTGACGAAGTACATGCGTCGCTCGAAGACTTCGGAAGCCCGCGTTCAGCTGGCCAAGATGTTCGATGCAACGTCTTCGTACTTCAACGAGGAGCACGTCGAGCGCGGCCGCACCGCACTCATCGGCGATGGCGGTCTGATCCAGGACCAGGCGCCGCACCGTTGCCCCCACCCGACCGACGCCCCCGGCGGCGGCGAAGCGGGAATCACCCCGGACCTCACCCTCGACTGCAACACGGGACCTGGCGGTCGTTGTGTCCCGGCCCAGAGTGGCGCGGGCGCGGGTTTCTACGAGATCGACCTGTGGGGTGACAACAACGTGTGGAACGGCCTGAACTTCCAGCAGGAGCAGGGCCACTACTTCCACTACAACTTCATCGCCTCCAACGAAGAGACGGGCTTCGGCGCTTGTCAGTTCACTGCCCAGGCCTTCGCCGACCTGGACGCCGACACCACCTTCTCGACCTACGAGCGCTCCGGTGCCGCCGACCAAAACGGCGTCAACGGTGCTGCGGGTCTCTACATCGACCAAGAGGTCGAGTAAGCCGTCGAGTAGGCCGTCGAGTAGTCAGCACACAGCGTGAGTCGCAGAGGCGCTCCGCCGGGGAGCGAGCTGTGCGAGAACGAAGGGCGACTGGAACTCCAGTCGCCCTTTTCGTTTGGTTCATCCACGACTATCGTAGGCGACGTGGCGCTTGGACGACGCGCATCGAGGGCACTCATCGTGGCCTTCGCTCTGGCAGCCGGGACGACCGCGACTCAGATTCGCAGGCCGGTTGCATCGCAGCGGTCGCGGATGCCGGACGACGCGGACGTGCTGTACGTCCCCGAGGCCACCCATCTACGGCCGATGAGCTTGGGCTACCGAGAGGCCTTGGCCGACCTGCTGTGGGTCCGGGCCCTCGTATTCTCCGGTGCGTCCTTGGGAAACACCAGCGTCCCGGCCGTACACCGGTATGCAAACGCAATCGCGGGGCTCGCCCCCCGGTTCCCCCGCGTCTACCACTGGGGCGGGGTGACGGCGATCTACGGCGGCTCCACGACCATCGCCCGGGAAGGCGTCGATATCAGCATCGAGATCTACCGAGCGGGCTTGGTCGAGTTCCCGGAGGACCACAAGCTCTTGTACGGCCTCGGCATGCTGCTGACCCACCAGGTTTCTTCCACGCCTGGCTACAGCGACGAGGAGCGGGCCACGGCTCGGGCGGAGGGGATTCGGCTCATCCGCCGCGCTGCCGCGTTCGGTGCCGACCCGCTGGTCCGACAGTACGCCGCCACCCTGGTCTCCGACCACGCCGAGTCCGCCCTCGCCCGCCAGTTCCTCGAGGCCGAGCTCGCCCAAGCCGAGGACGCCGACTATCGGCGAATGCTCCGAAAGAAGCTCCGAGACATCGGCGCCGGGGCATCGGTCGAGACCGTCGAGCGAATCCGCGAGGAGTTCGCGGCCGAGCAGGTCGCGCAGGCCGACTATCTTCCCGACACCGTCTTCACGCTGGTCCGCGATGCTGCGGCGAGCCATAAGCACGTGCCCGCCTCCAGCGAGTAGGCCGACCACCTGAGATGGTCAGCGGCTCCGCGGGAGGTCGCCCGTGGGCGCAGGGCTGGCGTGGGCCTAGCCGCCGCGCACGATCGCGGATCCGCCGTCTGCGACCTCGACGAACTTCGTCACACGCTTCCCGTTGGGCCACTGGAAGACCACCTTGTGGCGTCCGGGGGTCACCATCACCTTGCTCAGCGGCGTGCTGCCCTTGGGTGAGCCGTCGACGAACACCTTGGCGGGCGCGACCCCCGAGAGCGTCCCGATCCGCAACAGCGATGTCTTGGCCTGACTCTTCTTGGGCGCCGGTTTGGACGCGGGCCGGGCTGGCCGGGGCTTGGTTTTTCGCGGCGGCTTCGGCTTGGACGACGGTGCCGTCGCGGGAGGTGTCGTCGCCGGTGTCGGGGCGGGTGTCGCCGGTCGGCCTGCGTCGGCGATCGACGCATCTCTCGAGAGCGTGATCGAGACTTTCTCGGTGTCGGACCCCCCGAACGAGAGCTCTTGGCGGCGGCTCTTGTAGCCGGCGAGCACGGCTTCGACCTCGTACTTCGAGCCCGGGACCCGCGTGAGCTTGTACTCGCTACCCCCCGCTCCCATCGCGGTCGCCTTGCCGTCGGTCAGCAGGTTGACGGCCGCTCCTTTGGGGTCGGTCTCGAGCACCAAGGTCACGTCGCGATGCTGCAACGCGAACTGCATCATCAGCGAGGACTCCGAGAGGACGAACTCCTTCTCCAGCGGCATGAAGCCGTCTTTCTTGACGAGGAGCTTGTGCTTGCCGACGCCGATTCCTTGGACGATGAACGGTGACTCCCCCTCCTGAGGCTTGTTGTCCACGAACACTTTGGCGTCCGGTGGAGTCACGGCAAGTGTCACACCACCGCCGTCGGCCGTCGGAGGGGGACCGTCGGCGCCCCTGCTCGGCGCCTGCGCGCCGCCACCCGAGGCACTGCTCGCGGCGACCTCGGTGACGTCGTCCCGGTTGAGGACGAGGTATGCGCCGAACCCTGCGATCAGCAGGACGATGACCGCGACGAGGATGCCGATGATGGCACCGGTGTTGCCTTTGTTCGCCGGGCGCTCGTCGTAGTCGACCGTCGCGGGAACAATCTCGGGACGCTGGGCCATCCCCGGATGCATGACCGGCGCCGCTGGCATGCTGGCGGCGGCCTGCGGGGGCATGAGAGGTGCGGCGGGTGCTTGGGGCGCGGGAACCTGCGGCTGCGCGGCGGCCTGCACTGGCGCGGCCATCGGCGCCGGCATCGTGAGCGCCGCAGCCGGGGGTGGCACGACCGTCACCGACGGTCGGGGCTGCGCAGGATCGTCGTCCGCAGCCGCGGGCACGGCTGCAATGGCGCCTCCTACAACCGGCTCGTCTCGATTCTCACCGGGCGTCGACACGCGGTTAGCCCCGCCCGCGGCGGCGGCTCCCGCAGCACCGGCTCCGAGTGCGCCGGCCAGGTCCGCTTCGTCTTCAAAGAGCCGGGTCTCCAGCTCGTCGTCGTCCCAATCGAAGTCACCGTCTGAAGCTTCGACAGACGCGTAGCTCGACGTGGCGGACGCCTTGGGCTTGGGGCGCGAGGCCGGTGCCGCAGGAGGACGCTGCATGCCCCCATCGATGGGGATCGTGAGCGCTTCGTCCTTGCGACGTGCCCCCGGAGGTGGCGGCAGGCTGGCACGGTTGGCCACCTGCGCCATCGTCTTCCGCTTGACCTTCTTGTTGGGCAGCGGGGGACCGATGGGAACCGATTGGTGCGCCGCGGTCGGAGGCGACGGTCCGCGCGGAGGCTTTGTCGCCGCCGCTCCGCCGGTCCGAGGGCGCGCACCGTGAGGCGGTGGCGGAGGTGGCTTGCGACCTCCACTGGGAGGTGGCGGAGGCGGCTTACTGCCCCCGGGCATCATCATCGTCTTCCGTTGACGACGCGGTCCGGGCGTCCCGGACTCCGCGGACTCTCCCGTGGGGACCTCGAACATTTCCGGACGTAGAGAGGCCTGAGCCTTGTCCTTCTCTTTTTCGAGTTCGATCTCCCGGGCGTACTGGACCCGCATCCATCCGGCCAGGTCCTTGCGGCTGTAGAACATGCCCTGGGCGAACATGAACGCCTGCAGCTCGTCGTGCAGCTCGATCGAAGACTGGTACCGAGTCTCCGGCTCGCGCGCGAGCGCCTTGTACATGATGTTCTCGAGCGGCTTGGGGATCTCCGGGTTGAGCGAGGTCGGTCGCGGGACATCGACGGCGCGCACCTTCTCGAGCGTCGCGAAGTCGGTCTCAGCCTGGAACAGACGCGTGCCGGTCAGAGTCTCGAACAAGACCACGCCGACGGAGAACACATCGCTGCGCCGGTCGAGCGGCATGCCGCGGACCTGCTCGGGCGACATGTAGCCGAACTTGCCCTTGAGGATGCCCGCCTGGGTACGGGACGCACGTCCTGCGGCCTTGGCCACCCCGAAGTCGATCAGCTTCACCTCGCCCTCGTACGAGACGAGGATGTTGGGCGGTGAGACGTCGCGGTGAATGATGCTCAGCGGCCGCTGATACTTGTCCTTCTTGTTGTGCGCGTAATCCAGACCCTCGCAGATCTTCATGATCACGTAGCAGACCTGCGGCACAGGCATCGGCTTGCCCGCCTGCTGGCCCTTCTGGAAGATGGCGCGGAGGTCACGACCCGCGATGTACTCGAGGGCGATGTAGAACGACTCGTTCTCGTTCCCCAGGTTGTAGATCTGCGCGATGTTCCCGTGAGCGAGCTGGACGGCGATCTTCGCCTCGTCCTTGAACATCGCGATGAACTCGTCATCTTCGGCGACGTGCGGGAGGATGCGTTTGACCGCGACCGTCCGCTCGAAGCCATCGACCCCATACTCCTTGGCCTTGTAGACCTCGGCCATTCCGCCCACGCTGACCCGCTCGAGCAGCAGATAGGGTCCGTACTTGCAGGGCAGTTTCAACGCGCGTCACTCCAGAGGGATGGTGGCAAGATCGAGCGGAGAACGCGCACAAACACGTGTCCTGCTCTGGGTCGGCATTATAACCACAGCGACGTCCGTTTCGCAGACTTGACCGACACCGGCGTGCGGCCGCTCCGCCCACCCGCTCGATCAGGACTACGTGCGACAGCCGTGCAACGATTGACGTCGGTGGTCGATGATAAGATCGTGGAGAACGCGTATGACCCCTGGCGACGACGAGCTTGAACTGGGTATAGGGGCGATCGAGCGCAATGCACCGGCCGGCGCAGCCGATGCGACCGAGGCCGCCGCGGCTGTCGGTGAGACCGAGTCGGTCGGCTCCGCGGGCGAGATCGCGGCCGCAACAGCCGTCGACGCACCTGGGTCTGCACTCGGCATCGATGAGATCTCAGCCGGATTGGCGTCGGGATCGCTCTCGCCCGCCGAGGCGCAGTCGATGCTTGTCGACCGCGTCGTCGCCGCGCAACTCCCGGAAGGCGCCGCCCCCGCCCTCGTGGAGAGCATTCAGGCCGAAGTCGCCGCGGCGCTCGCCAACGACCCGACGCTCGCGGCGCTCCTCGATCCCCGCGGCTAGCGCGTCACTCGGCGGCTAGCGCGTGACCCGGCGGCTTCGCGGCGCTCGCGAGCGGCGAGCGTATCCGCCCATCTTGTCCCGCCCGGGTACGACCGGGTGCGAGGCGCTGGACGAGGCCCGGCATGCGATGGCGTTCAGGCCCGCTCAGGGACCATGGGCCGTTGCCCCCTGGTTAGGCGGACCGACGGACGGTGTTGTCGGTCTCTTCGTCAGCAGCGCTGTCCGTCGCCCCACCGGCTAGAGCCCGACGGACGACCGCGGGCATCTCGATCGATGCCGTGTCGAAACGACGCAGGGCGTCGGCAAGGAGCGTGATCCGCTCGGAGGTCCGAAGACGCCGGTCGATGATGACCCGATACTCGCCCTTCACTCGACACATGCCACCAGCACCGCTGACGATGCCGGTCATCGGCTCGTAGCTAACGCGGACCCCGAGCGTTTCGGCAACGCCCTCAAGTTCGCGGAGTTGTTCGGTGACCTTCATCGGCAGACCTCTGCGCAGGCAAGATGCACGATGACAGTCACTTCGCACAAGGCCGCAAACGTCTCGTAGCCCCGGTTCGACGGGGCAATTTCGAAGGAATCGTCGCGTTCGATCCCGCCTACGGAAGCGATCACGGAGCGATCACCCCTGCGGATGGGTCCCGATGGGAACCGTGAAGTGGATCGAGGTCCCCACGCCCAGCTCGCTCTCCACCCAAACATCACCGCCATGGGCTGAGACGAGATTCTTGACGATCGACAAACCCAGCCCCGCGCCGCCATGCTCGCGCGTCGGGCTCGCATCAACCTGATAGAAGGCCTCGAAGATCTTCGGGAGCTCGTCGGTCGAGATCCCGATCCCCTGGTCGGTCACCGTGAGGCGAACCGCATCTTCGGCCTCCTCGCCGAACAGGGTCTCCTCTTGGAAGGGCTTGCGAATGGGTGCAGGAGCGGCCGCAACGGTGATGACGCCTCCGGGCTTGCTGAACTTGATCGCGTTCCCGATCAGGTTCTGCAGGACCCGCTGCGTCTTTTCGGCGTCCACGAGGACCGAGGGCAACGCTCCCTCCGCGGGGAGCTGTACGTCGATGTGAACCGACGATGCGTCCGCAGCGGGCCGCAGCGTCTCTACGGCACGTGCGAGGATCTTCGAAAGCGGCTGCGACTCGAGATCGAGCCGGAGAGTCCCGACCTCGAGCTGCGACATCTCCAAGACATGGGAGATCAGCGTCAGCAGCTCCTCGCCCCGGTCGAGGATCGTCTTGACGTAGTCCGCCTGCTCCTCGTTCAGCGGGCCGGCCAAGCCCTCGATCAGCATCTCGGAGAAGCCGATCACCGACGTGAGCGGAGTGCGAAGCTCGTGGGAGACGGTTGCGAGGAAGTTGCTCTTGAGCTTGTCGAGTTCGCGAAGGTGCGCGACGGCCCGCTCCAACTCGCTCGCACGCTGCGTCATCGCGGTGTGGGCAGACTCCGCCGAGGCCAGATGCATCTCGGAGGTGACCCACGTGGCATACCCAGCCTGGAGAAGCATGGCGACAACCCCCACCAACGCGTCGGCCACCGACGCATCCCGAACATCGGTCGGCTCGGCCGCGCGCGCGACGACGAGGACCCCGACGCGCTCCGTCCCCGCGTACACGGCCCGGACGTCAAAGATGTTGGTGGCGATGCCGAACGCCGAGGAGCCGCCTCGCTGCATGGATGCTGCGGCCTCCGGCGGGAGCTGCTCCCACGAGGCCATCGCACCTTCTTCCGCATGCGCGCCCGCGAAGAGCGTTCCGTCGCGGGCGAACAACGCGATGCCGGCCACGGTCCCGGTGAGGAACGGCGTCAGCACCCGCTGCAGATCATCCCATCGGATCAGGTCCGACAGCGGGGGGACCCGATCGGAGATCCCCAATGGCAGCTCGGTTGCGCTCATACGGCCCCTTCGCGATCGGCGCGATCGGGTGGGTCGATGGGCAACCGGCCGGCCTGCGACCCTGCGTCGAGCATCGAGCGGACGTGGGCCATGAAGTCGGACCGGTCCACACCGAACTTTTCCTTGAGCGCATAACGACTCTCGAGCTTGGACCACGTCAGGTCCGCGAGGCCCAAGAACGTGTCGGCGACACCCAGCCCCTCGATGGCAGTGCCCTTGTAGACCGGCTCCTTGCCCTTTGAGGCGATCTTCCGAACCTCATCATCGGAGCGGATCCCCGGAAGGTCGCGCTTGTTGAACTGAATCACCAGCGCGACGTCATCCTCGCCGATGCCGTTCTCCGACAAGTTGCGCCGCAGGTCGGCGAAGCTCTCGTTGTTGTTGCGAGTCTGAGAGACCTGCGAATCGGCGATAAACGCAACGCCATCGGCCCCCTGCAACACGATGCGCCGGGTCGCGGCATGCATGACCTGCCCGGGGACCGTGAACAGCTTGAGCTTGATGTCGAGGCCTCCCCGGGTGCTGAAGCGCAGTGGAAGCAGGTCAAAGAACAGCGTTCTGTCGTCCCGCGTGTTGAGCGTCAAAAGCTCGCTGGCGGTCTGTTGGCCCATCAGACGATGGAGCTGCTGGAGGTTGGTCGTCTTCCCGCTGAGCGCCGGCCCGTAGTAGACCAGCTTCAGCGTCACCTCGCGGTGCTTGATGTCGATGAAGACCATGCCCGTCTGCTGCAGCCAACCATAGCGCAGTCCGGCGTCTTTCGAACGCAAGACTGGAGCCGAGCGGTTATGGCTTCTTGCGCTCCGCAAACGCGGCGCGCTGTTCGGACCGCTTGGGCAAGGCAGATGCCAGCGCGCTGCGTTCTTCCAGCTCGCGGAGCGTCGCGGCAACGTTCGGATCGGCGGCGGTGGGCGTCTCGACGGTGACAAGCACCAGCTGATCCCCTCGGCCCTGCTTGGCAGGGATCCCTTTCCCCCGCAGCCGTAGCTTAGTTCCGCTGCGAATCCCGGCCGGGATGTCGACCTCCACGGCCCCATCGACGGTCGGAACCTCGACCCGGGCTCCGAGGGCGGCTTCGGTGAGACTCACGAACAACTCGCAGCGCAGCTCGGTCCCACGCCGTTCCAAGAATGCGTCGGGGCGAACGTGAATGGTGACCTTGAGATCACCCGCTGCGCCTTCGAACCGACCAGGCTCGCCCTGACCCTCGAGGAGTTTCTGCGCGCCACTGTCGACTCCGGGAGGAAGTGTCACGGTGAATGCCCGCGACGCCCGAGACTTGCCTGAGCCTCGACAGGTCTTGCAGGCGTCGGTTTGCAGCATGCCCGCGCCGTCGCACCGTCCACATCGAGTCCACGGCGCAAACAGGCCGTCGCCCTTGACCTCCCCCTTCCCTCCGCAGACGTCACACGTCGTCGGTGGCGCCCCGCCCGGTCGCGTGCCGGTCCCCGAGCACGTCTCACACGGCCCCAGGGCATCGAATGCGATCTCGTGTGGGCCGCCGCGCACCGCGTCCTCGAGCGAGATGGTCAGGGTGTAGCGGAGGTCTCGCCCGCGCCGCCGCCCGCGTCGGCGACTCCGGAACACGTCCCCGAAGACGTTCTGCAGTAGATCGCGAGGGCTCTGACCCGGTTGCACGCCGGCCAAGTCGAGGCCGCTGCTCAGACGGGCCTGCGTGTCGTAGCGGGTCCGTTTCCGGGGGTCGCCCAACACGTCGTAGGCTTGGTTGATCTGCCGGAATCGCTCTTGGGCGTGGGCATCGTCGGGATGGCGGTCGGGGTGAAACTGCAGCGTCAGCCGACGGTAGGCCTTCTTGATCGCCTCCGAGTCCGCACCCCGCTCGACGCCGAGCACCGCGTAGTGATCTACAGCCATCCCCGTCCTTGTTCCTGTTCCGGTCTGCGGTCCAGCCCTGGGTCCGCCCTCCATTTAGAGGCCGACACGTCGACTCGGGTTTCCTGCACCGAACGACGCTCAGCCGTCCTGTTCGGACTGGGCCATCATCGCCTCGTAGATCTGGTGCGATGAGTTTTCGAGGGCAGAGAGGGCCTCGCGAAGAGCGTCGGCGCTCGCCGAACCCGCGAGCAACGCTTCGAGGCGTTTGGTATCCGAGGCGACATCGGCTCGGTCCACGTCACTGAGCAGGTTTCCGTAGGCTTCCAACGAGCGTTTGCAGGTGTAGACCAGCGTCTCGGCTCGGTTTCGGATCTCCGCGACGTCTTTCTTGGCCGCGTCCTCGCCCTTTCGGGACTCGGCCTCGTCTGCCAATGCGTCGATCTGATCTTCGCTGAGTCCCGACGTCGGCGTGACCTGGCAAGTCGACTCCCGTTGGGTCCCAAGGTCCTTCGCCGACACACTCAAAATGCCGTCGGCGTCGATGTCGAACGTCACCTGGATCTGCGGCACGCCCCGTGGTGCGGGCGGGATATCCGTGAGCTGGAAACGGGCCAAGCTCTGGTTGTCTTCGACCATGTCGCGAAGGCCCTGGGCCACGTGCACGTTGACCACGGGCTGGTTGTCCACGGTCGTACTGAAGACCTGGGTCTTCTTGGTCGGGATGGTGGTGTTCCGCAGGATGAGCGGCTCGAACACGCCGCCCTGGGTCTCGACACCGATGTGCAACGGGACGACGTCCAGCAGGAGGACATCTTCGACGGTGCCCTCGAGCACGGCGCCCTGGATGGCTGCGCCCGCAGCAACGACCTCGTCCGGGTTGACGCCCTTGCTCGGCTCACGGCCGAAGAACTCTTGGACCCGGTCTTGGACCAGCGGCATCCGGGTCTGACCTCCGACGAGCAGAACCTCATCGACATCTCCGACCTCGAGCTCGGCATCCGCCAGCACTTGGCGACACGGTGCGAGCGTGCGGTCGATGAGGTCCTTGGTCAACTCCTCCAACTTGCGACGGCTGAGCGTGCGCGAGAAGTGCAACGGCTGGCCCGCCCGGGCCGCGATGAACGGCAGGTTGATCTCGGTCTCGACCGACCACGAGAGTTCCTGCTTGGCTTTCTCGGCAGCCTCCTTGAGGCGCTGCGCGGCGAGTTTCTCGGTTCGAAGGTCGAACTCCTGCTCCGCGAGGAACTCCGTCGCGCACCAGTTCACGATGCTGTTGTCGAAGTCCTCCCCGCCCAGCAGCGTATCGCCGGCGGTGGCGAGGACCTCGAAGACACCCCCGCGCAACTCCAGGAGCGAAATGTCAAACGTGCCACCACCGAGGTCGTAGACGGCGACGGTCTTGTTGTCGCTCTTCTCGTGCAGGCCGTACGCCAAGGTGGCTGCGGTCGGCTCGTTGATGATCCGCTCGACCTCCAAGCCGGCGATCTTGCCCGCGTCCTTGGTGGCCTGCCGCTGGTTGTCGTTGAAGTACGCCGGAACTGTGACGATCGCTCGGGAGATGGTCTCTCCCAAGAACGCCTCGGCCGACTCTTTCATCTTGGCGAGCACCGCCGCACCGATCTCGGACGGCGAGTACTTGCGATCCCAGATCTCGATCCAGGCGTCGCCGTTGTCGGCCGCGGCCAAGGCGTACGGCAGCAGCTTCCGCAGGTCCGCGATCCGCGGGTCCTCGAGCTTGAGCCCGATCAACCGCTTGGCCGCGTAGACGGTGTTCGTGGGGTTGGTGATGGCCTGCCGCTTCGCGATCTGACCGACGAGACGTTCCCCCTCCTCGGTGAACGCCACGACGCTGGGCGTCGTTCGGCTGCCCTCGGCGTTGGCGATGATCTGAACCTCGTCGCCGCCCATGATTGCGACGCACGAGTTCGTCGTGCCCAAGTCGATGCCGATGATTCGCCCCTGCCCCATCGAAGATCAGTCCTCGGCCGCGTCGGCCTGTGCTTTGTCTTCGGTTGGAACGCCGGTGGAACCTGCACCAGCAACGATCACGCGCGCGGGTCGCAGCAGGCGCCCCTTGAGCATGTAGCCCTTCTCGAACTCCCGAATCACCACGCCGGGTGGGAAGTCTGGGCTGTCGAATTGTTGAAGCGCGTCGTGAACTGCGGGATCGAATGCGGTGCCGATGCTATCGATGGGTTCGATTCCGTTGCGGACCAGCGCGCCCAGGAACTCCTGCCGCACCATTTTGATCCCCTGGACGAGGTTCCGGACGTTCTCCGCGTTCTCATCCGAGGCATTGGCCGCCGTAGGCTCTGCGACTTCGAGCGCGCGCTCCAGGTTGTCCAAGACAGGCAAAAACGCCGGGAGCAGACTCTTTGCGGTCCGCAGTGCGGCGTCGTCCATCTCCTTCTTTGTGCGCTTCTTGTGGTTCTCGAGGTCGGCGAGCGCCCGCATCCACTTGTCTTTGGTCCCGCTCAGCTCGCCCCGCAGGGTCTCGACACGCTCGCGCAACTCGACAAGCTCGGCGTCGGTACCACCATCGCCATCGCCATCGCCATCGCCATCGCTGGTCTGACCGTCGGCGTCTCCACCAAGGTCACCGTCGATTTCAATCACACCGTCGTCGGTCTCCATATCCTTCACAGCAGCTTCGGCTTCGGCCATGGTCTTGTCGATCTCCGCGGTGAGGGCGTCCTCGCCGGGGCTGTTCTCGTCATTGCCTTGGGTCATCGTAGTCTCGTCGATCGTCATCTGGTCGATCGGGGTCGGCGTGCTGGGCCGTGGCATGGTCGCATGAGGCTTACGCACTGCCGGGAAAGCGTCGCAATTGCAGGGGCTTCAGGGCGCTTGTTTCGAGCCGGACTTCCCAGTCGAATCACCGTGCGCAGCCAGCGATCGCGCCGCGTACTCTACCAGAGGAATTGCGCGGGCGTAATCCATACGGTCGGAACCCAGCAACGCCACCATGCCGGTCGCGCGATGCCCCGGCGGCTGTTCTGCGACCGCCTCTCCCCGAACGGGCAGGCGACACCCCACCACGGTGAGTCGAACCGACTGCGCCGGGGACATGGGACGGCCCAACGGAACGCCCACCCGGACCCGGGCCCGACTGCTGCGCGTCTGTCCGTCAGGAACGAGCTGACACAAGACCTCCGCCAGCCGCTCGTAGTCTTCGAGCAGTCCCAGCACGTCGCCCAGGCCGGCCGGGGTCACCGCGTCTGCGCCCGCGAGCGTCCGCTGCCCCGCGACCTGCAGCCACAGCGGGTCCAAGGCCGCACCCGCACACACGATCAGCCCAACCCGGAGTGCTTCGGCCAGCGCATCGTCAATCCGAGCCTGTTGGGCCTGCTGCAGGGCCCGAAGCTGAGCGAGCGCCTCATCGAGGGTTCGCCGCGCACAGAGCTCGCGAAGTCGGCCCTGGAGGGTTCGGAGCTGACGATCGGCGATCGCGGGGTCGTCGTCGAGCGCCTCAAACCGGACCGTTCGCATCGCGGTCGAGCCGTCGCCGAAGCCAAGCACCACCAGCGCGCGCGGCAACACCAGCGGGGCGATGTCGACGGTATCGATACGTCCCCCCCGAGAGGCCCCGACGAACGAAACGGCGACGCAGCCCGCGACCTCGCTGAGCACGGCGGACGCGGCTCGAACCTCGTCTCCGACGGAGTGTCCGGCTGCGGCCAGCCCACGGTCGACCACGGTCGCCAAGTGAGGAGAGAGTTGGGCGCCCTGGCCGAGCGAGCCCACGTATCGCTCCAGACCCGTGCGGGTCGGCAAACGGCCCGAGCTGTGGTGGGACCGCTCGAGCAACCCATCCCGCTCGAGCACCGCGAACTCCTGACGCACCGTGGCAGAGGACCAAGGCAGGCCGTGGGTCTTGACGAGTCGGCCCGACGAGGCCGGCTCCCCGGTGAGGATGTAGTCGCGGCATACCGCGTACAGCAATCGCTGCTGCCGAGTCGTGAGCGACGGCACCCGGTCCATCTCGCGTAGGATAGCAAGCCCAGCGGCCACGAGCGCGGCTTCCAGGGCCAAGAACCCCGCCTTGGTGGGGATCTCACATCGAAAGGACGTCGGCGGCGATGTCGTCGTGGTGCATCCAGCGCCCGGGTGCGACCCGCATTCGAGTTCCTTCGAGGGTGACGTTGCCGCGGGCCCGGGCGCGTGCGGTCCGGGCCTCGAGCCACGCACGATCGCGGTGAACCCGGCGCAGAAACGCGTCGATCTCCACGCCCTCCAACAACCGCAGTGACAACCACAGCGCCTCCCTCGCAGCATTCTCGGACTCCAACTGCTCGATGCTCGCCGGTTCGCCCGCCCACCAATCACCGCCGCGAGCGTTGGAGCGTCGCGCCACGCCGTCGTGCCGATGCTGGGCCGACGCGGCGGACGGTCCAACGCCGACGTAGTCGCGTCCGAGCCAATAGCCGCTGTTGTGGACCGCGAATACGCCTCCTCGAGCGTAGCTGGCGACCTCGTAGTGCGTGAACCCTGCATTCCCGAGCACGGTGGCGCAACACTCCAGTGCGTCCGCGGCGTCGTCGAGCTGAGGCAGCCGGCGCACGCCTCGCTCGGCCAAGCGCTCCCACGGCGTACCCGGCTCGATGGTCAGCGCATAGACAGACACGTGCTCCGCCCCCAGCGAGAGCACCCGCTGCAGCTCGCCGCGCAGCCCATCCATGCTTTGGCCTGGCCAGCCCACGATCAGGTCGACCGAGACCGCGAGTCCCCGGCGCTGCGCGGCCTCGATGGCCTCACACGCCTGGTCCGGGTCATGGGCGCGACCCAGCTGACGGAGTCCAACCGGGTCGAAGCTCTGTACACCGAGCGAGATGCGTCCGACCCCGGCGCGCTGTAACGACTCCAGGCGGGCCGCGTCGACGTGCTCGGGGTTGAACTCCACCGTCCACTCCACACAGTCCTCAGCCGACCATGTGTTCGAGACCCACCCCAAGAGCGCACCGAGGTGTTCGGCACTCAAGACGCTGGGCGTGCCGCCCCCAACGTAGATCGAATACGGAGCCTCACCGAGTCGCGCATCGTCTCGGCTCTGGGTCTCGCGCTCGAGCGCAGCGAGGAGCGCGCCGCCATCGGGGCGCGCATCGACCCGAAAATCGAAATCGCAGTACGGGCACGCTCGTGCGCAGAACGGAACGTGTACGTACAGACCGAACGCGTCCGGCGGGACATCGGGCGTCGGGCCTGGCTGGGGCCTTGCCGGGACCGGGCCCACCGAGTCAGGCGGGGACGAGCTCACCGACGGCGTCCCCAGCGGGCAGGTCGTCGTAGATGTCGACCGCGCCGTCCGGACGAACCGCCGCCGCGATGCCACGCCACCACCAAGCCGGGAGTGCATCCATGTCGATCCCGTTGCTCTGCAGCAGCGAGGTTTGCTCTTCCAGGGTCTCGAGCATCGAGGGGTGGAACGGCTGGCCACGCCCACGGAGCTGCGCGCCAAGCCAGAGCGAACTCCGCAGGGGCGTGCTCTCCTCGACGTCCTCGACCAGCCGACACATCGCGCGACGGACGACCGTGACGTCGGGGAACTCGAAGAGTTGGGCAACCGCGGGAACTTCGGACCCTGCAAGCAGAGACAAGCGGGCGGTGAAGCTTGCGAGCAGGCGTGACTGAATCGGGAGCACGGCGCCCGCGCCTTGCACGACGTCGGGACGGACCAGGCACACCGCCTCGACCGGGGTCGCGTAGACGAAGCTGACCTGACCCGACTGTGACAAGCCCAGTCCAGCACGAACCATCCATTGCGCGAACGTGGGGTCGAGGAGCTCGGTCCCGTCGGCGCGCTCCTCGAGGACACGCTCGAGCGTGGACGACTGCACCCCGACCTTGATCATCAACCGCGAGCCGTCGGCCGGGGCGTAGTCGCCGAACACCTCGAAGGCCGCGATCTTCTTCCAGGCTTCGAGCTGTGCGGTTCCGTTGAGCATGATGGCGCGAGAGTTCGGCAGCTACTTTGCCGTGAAGAGAGTATAGGCGAGGTAGGCAAACCCGCCGAAGACGATCACACCGACGATCCAGGCCCAGGCCACACCGCCGCCTTTGCTGCGGACGACGCTCTGGCCGAAGCCGGTGGTGTTGTCAGAGACGGGGGTGAGCGGACCGGTGGTGAGCATCGGGTTGGGACCCGATGCCGGACCACTGCGCAACCGTGCTCGCCCGCCCGAGGGAGGTCGACGTTTGGGCCGCCCGGTCTCGGCCGCCGCATCGGCCGGAATCGCCCGGTGCATGCCCGAGCCTTTCGTCGCGGCGCGCGGGCCCGTCGGAGGTTTGTTGCCTCTCCTCGGGGCCGGCCCGGCACCGTCACGGTCCGACGCGGGTGGGACGACCGGGTGAGCCCCCGACTCATCGAACTTGCCCTGCCCGACCAACGCCTCGAGGTTGCCGATGGTGAGCTGCCGAGCTCTGCGGCGCTTCGGCGAGGACTCGGCCGGTGACTTCACCTCGAGTTCACGCGCCCAATCCGGAGCGTCGTCATCCGACGAAACCGTCTCGAAGTGATCGAAGTCGAGCGCGTCTCCGTCGAGGTCGTCGTACATGTCGTCGTAGTCGACGACGGCAGGCGCTCCCTCTCCGAAGAGGTCGACCATCACCCCGCTGAGCTTACGCGGGCTGGAGTTGAGGCCTTCCTCCTGAAGGAACGCCTCGAGGTCGCGGAACATGTGATCGCAGTTTTGGTAGCGATCTGCGGGGTCCACTTCGAGGGCCCGCATGATGACGGCCTCGAGCGTGGGCGGGAACGACGGGTTGACGAAGGTCGGCGGAGGAACGTCGCCTTCCAACACCCGCCGCATCACGTCGTCTCGCTGACCGCGAAACAACCTGCGGCCCAGGCAGAGCTCGTACATGACGACACCCAACGGGAACACGTCTGCGCGGGCGTCGATGACCTCGCCGCGCAGTTGCTCCGGGGCCATGTAAGAAAGCTTGCCTGCGACCTCGCCCTTCTTGGCGACCGCCGACGCTCGAGTCGCAGCGATACCGAAGTCGAGGATCTTGCAGACGCCGTCGTACCCGACGTGGATGTTGGTCGGGTTGATGTCACGGTGCACCAGCCCGAGGGGGTTGCCTCCCTCATCTGTCCGCGAGTGCACGTAGTGCAACCCCTCGCACGACTGCATGATGATGCCGACGGCGAGCTCCACGGGAAGCGGGCGCTTCTGCTGGAACGAACGCCGCATCACGTTGACCAGCTCCTCGCCCTTGAGGAGCTCCATCGCGATGAAGTACTCGCCAGCGATCTCGCCGAGGTCGTACGTGTGCACGACGTTGTTGTGGGTCAGGGTGGCAGCGACGCGTGCCTCGTCGAGGAACATCTGCACGACGTCCCGCCGGGCGGCGAACTCTTCGCGCAATGTCTTGACGACGAGCTCCTTCGCGAAGCCCTCGATGCCCGTGTACTGGGACCGATAAATCTCCGCCATCCCGCCGGTGGCGATGTGCTCGACGAGCACGTACTTGTCGCCAAATGGCGTGGGCTCAATGTTGCTCAACGTCGCGCCTAGACTAACGGAATCGATTCGGCAAAACCAAGTGCGAGAAACGCTCGGAATTTAGTCGCGCTCCGCCTTCAGGCGGCGGCCCATCAGGGCGTCGACCGCCGCGGGGACGGAAAGCCCGTCGTAGAGGATGGCGTGCATCGTCTGCACGAGCGGCATCTCCACGCCCTCACGCTGGGCCAACTTGTGCGCCGAAAGCGTGTTCTTGATGCCTTCAGCCACCATCCCCATCTCTTCGAGGATCTGCTCGAGCTTCTTGCCCTCGCCAAGTGCGACGCCCACGCGGCGGTTTCGGGACAGACCGCCCGTGCAGGTGAGCACCAGATCACCCATGCCCGCGAGTCCCGAGATCGTCGCGGGATTCGCCCCAAGCTGAACCGACAGGCGGGTGATCTCCGCCAGCCCCCGAGTGATCAAGCCCGCCCGAGCATTGAGCCCAAGGCCCGCCCCGTCGCCGATGCCCGCCGCCAGCGCGATCACATTCTTGAACGTGCCACCCATCTCGACCCCGAGGACATCCTCGGTGAAGTACGCGCGCATGTTCGACCCGGACAGCATCGTTTGGATCGCCGTGCCGGTGGTTTCGTGCTCGGCCCCGACGACGACCATGGTCGGTTTCTCCCCCGCGACTTCAGCGGCGAAGCTGGGACCGCCCAGCGCTGCAATGTTGGGGCGGTGGCTCGGGGGTAGCTCCTGCTCCAGCACGGCGTGCATGTTGTCGAGGCTCTCGACCTCGATGCCCTTGGCCGCGATGAGGTACATCGGCGCCGCGACGCCCGGATTCCGGTCGAAGACCTCGCGTACCCGCTTCATCATCGCCCGCATCCCGTGGCTGGGCACCGCGCAGATGACCATCCCCGGACTCGATGTCAGGGCCGTCTCGAGGTTGTCGGTGGCGGTCAGGCCCTCGGGGAACGGAAAGTCCGACAGGTAGCGGCCGTTGCGACGCTCCGACTGCATCGCGTCGAAATGATCGGTGCGACGCGTCCACAACTGGGTCGGGAATCCGCGGCGGGCGCAGTGGATCGCGAGCGCGGTCCCCCAGCTGCCTGCCCCCAAGACGGTCACAGAGCTTGGTGTCTCAGTCATGGAGCGAGGCGAGGTTCGCACGGACCGTCCACGCTGACGACGGTCGAGATCGCCGGCCGGCCGCCCGAAGAGCAGCATCGGTATTTTCTTATGGAATGTGAGCCTCTGCCAATGTAATGCTCAGGACAGTCGCGGTAACCCCGCGAGGTGGACTGCCTCAATGTCGAAGCTCGATCGTTCTTTCTTGGTGCTTGGCCGGATCGCCGGCCGCGCGTTCTCCGTCACAGCGTTGTGTCTCAGTCTCGGTGCTTGCGACAGCGACTCCGACCCCGACGGCGGAGGTGATGGCGGTGGCGCGTCCAGCGGATCCGCCGATGACGGCGGCCTCCTCACCTCCGGCGGCGATGGCGACGGCGGCGGACCCGGTGGCGGCGACGCGTCCATGTCGGGGCCCGGCGACGGCGACGATGGTGGCGATGACGCGGGCGACGCAGGCGACGACGGGAGTGATGGCGGGGACGACGGCGGGTTCATTAGCCCGCCAGACGGCGGAATCGTCGGCCAGTGTGACCCCGCAGCCCAAGACTGCCCTCGCGGACAGAAGTGCACCTCCTACGTCGCCACCGAAGGCGGGAATACCGTCGACGCCACCCGGTGCGTCGAGGTGATCGGCGACGCTCAATGGGGCGAGTCCTGCGAGCGAATGACCGACAACGACACCTGCGCGGCCGGCCTCTTCTGCATGACCGATGTCAGCGGCAACACGGGCGAGGGACGCTGCTTGGAGTACTGCGAGATCAATCAGCCGTGCGAGTTCGGCGGAGAATGCTTCGCGTTCAACGACGGCGCGCTCCCCATCTGCGAGGTCACTTGCGATCCCCTCGCTCCCGCATGCCCCGACGACCAAGGATGCTACGCCGCGTTCAACAACTTTGTATGTGCCATCCCAGGTGCCCCTGACGGACAGGGGGCCGACGGCGACCCGTGCAGCACGATCCAAAGCTGCAACCCTGGCCTGGTCTGCCGCGGCGGGACCGCGGGCTGCGCCGCCGAGACGGCTTGTTGTTCTCCCTTCTGCGACATGAGCGAGGGCGACACCGGCTGTCCGGAGCCAGAAGAGAGCTGCATCCAGGCCCTCGACGAGCCACCTCCGGGCCTCGAAGATGTCGGCTACTGCGGAATCCCTGCCTAATCAGGCGGTCTGCATCCGGAACCGGGCCCGCGCTCCAGCGAGGCCCGGTTTTTTGTACCCTGCGGCCAACGTGCCTCCCCGCCCGCACCACCGCCGGACCGCGCCACGCCACCTCGTGTGGCTGTGCGTGCTGAGCTGTGGAGGCGATCCTGACCTCGATGGCCCTTCGAGCGCCGCGTCGCCCGACGTAGGACCCTCCAAACCGGAGCCCGACCCGGAGGCCGAGCTTCCCCCGCCCCCCTCGGATCCTTGGGCTGCGGAGGGACTGTCCGCACTGCGCAACGGCGACGACCTGGGCTGGCCGGTGGAGTCGGTCCATGTCACGTCCTCGTTCGGATGGCGTCTCGACCCGGTCGCCGGGGCTGGCACGAGAATGCACAAGGGCACCGACTTTCGCGGCAACGTCGGTGACCTCGTGCTCTCCGTCGCGCGTGGGGAGGTCAGGTTTGTGGGCATCGATCCCGCGCTGGGGACCATGGTGATCGTCGACCACGGTCTCGGCATCACGTCGCTGTACGGCCACTTGTCCGACGTCTTGGTCTGGCCCGGTGCGTCCGTGGACCGCGGCGCCGCACTCGGCTTGGTCGGCAACACGGGTCGCTCCGCGGCCCCTCACCTTCACCTGACGATGAAGATCGACGACGTGGCCGTAGACCCGATGATGCTGCTCGGGCAGCCGCTTCATCGCGCGACAGCCCTTCGCAGTGTGCCCCCGCGGACCCGGGCGCCGGTCGAGGAGACTCAAGCGGCGCAGCAAGACCCTCAGGCGGCGCCGGTGTTGCAACCATAGCCAGCTGGGGACGCGACAACGCCCTGCCCGACCCATGTCGAACAGGGCGCGCTCCCGTGCGGAACGGGCCTACTTCTTGAACTTCAGTTTGCCGATGTCGAAGGGCTTGCCCTCTTTCATCTTTGCGCCGTACTCACCCGAGAAGGTGATCTTCCACTTCTCCCCGGCCTTGACCCCAACGCCGTAGGCGCCCAGCGGGACGTCGGCGAAGCTGAACTTGCCGGCAGCATCGGTCTTGCCCGCGAAGCGGATCGGGCTGTCCTCGCATGGCGAGGTCTTGATCAACGAGCTGGGCTCAGGGCAGATCTCGATCGCCGCGTCCGCCAGCGGGTCGCCGTCCAGGAGGATGATTCCCGTGACTTCGGAGGCCTTCTTTTGGTCTCCCACCTCGGGCAACTCCGGGCCAGCACCGACGACAAGGATGCCTTTGACCTTGCCCGCGATCTCCGGGACGGAGCCCATCAGCCAGGTCGCCCGCTCGTCGCCGGGTCCGACAACGCTGATGCCGATGTCCGACCCCACCCACAGACGCCCTTGGCCGTCAGCGCTCAGCGCGACCACCCGGGTCCCTTGGAAGTCGTCCCCTCGGTCGTAGCTGGTGTTGCCACCGCCGGGCTCGAGGCGTGCGATGGTCTTCACGCCCGTCTTGATCGCGCCGATGCCGTTGGATGCGTAGCTGAGCAGGCCGAACGATGAGATCACACCACTGGGGAGCTCGACCGAGGAGATCGCCGTCGGGCCGTCGATCTTCAACACCGCGCTGCTGGCCGAGGCCATCAGGCCACCGGACGGATCGACCGCGATGCCGTCGAAGAACGGCTTGCGCTCGGTCGCCTTGCTCAGGTCGGCGTCCTTCCACTCCGCGGCGTCCTTCTCCTTGAAGTGAAGCTTGTTCGAGGAGGCGACCCAGACCCGACCGTCCTTGTCGACCGCCACGCCTTGCAGCAGCGTGACGTCGTCGCCGAGGACCTTCTTGTCCTCAACGGTCCATTTCTTTCCGACGAGGTGCCCCACGCCCTTGTAACCTGCGGTCCAGATCTCGCCCTCAGGGGTGACGGTGAACGCGTCGACGCTCCCGGTCTTCTTATAGGAGGTCTTGGCAACAACCTTCGCCGCCGCCCCGTCGAGGACCATGATGCCGTCGTACGTGAGCATGTACGGTTTGCCATCACCACCGATCGACATCTGCTTGACGAGCTTGGTCGGGCCCTTTTTGACCTTGGTGAAGGTCCCGCCGTCGAGCATGAACACGCCCTTGTCGTCGATCGCGAAGTAGGCCGGACCCGCCTCGCCTGCCTCGGGCAGCGCGGCGGCGGGCTTCGCCGCCTCGACCGGTTTTTCCTCGACCTTGGCCTCCGCCGGTTTTGCTGCGGGCTGGGCGTCGTCTTTCTTTGCGTCCGCCTTGGCGTCGACCTTCGCTTCGGCCTTTTCCTCGGGCTTCTTGGGCTCCGCCTTCGTGTCCTTCTTGGCGCCTTTGTCGTCGGCTTTCTTCCCGGCTTCATTTTTGGCGCCGGAGTTCTTCTCCGCCGAGTCGCACGCGGACACGGTGAGGCTAAGGGCCGCGAGGCCCACGAGGATTCGGGAATTGAGAGTCATGCGGGATGCTTCTGTGACGAGAGTGATGCCGCGAAGAGCCGCAGCCAAACGGGTGGACGGGACGAGAGTCCGCGCGTTGCAGGGAAACCGCGAGTTGGAGTCTTCATGGGGACCGCAGAGGGCCTTAGAGCCGAAATAGATTGCGAGCGTCCGCCCGGCGCGCACGGGAGAACTGGAGCCAGCCGCGCCGCAACGCGGCCCAACGAAGTTTCGGCTCAGGTGCGCCGAACCGAGCCTGGCTCAGCTTGACGAAGGTCGGCAGCAGCTCAAACGGGTAACCCAACGGCCCCCTCGCCAACGTTGCCGTCCCGCCAGCCAGAACGACCCGGGCCTCCCAGACCGCCGCCGGGCCCGAGGCTTCGGGGACCAGAGGAAGCGGATCGAGAACCGGCACACACAAGCCGCCCCGGAGATCCCGCAACCAACTCACCTTCCCCGGGAACACTTCGAAGAGCCCGATGTGGCTGCGCGACAGGACCCGCCACCGATCGGGTACCGGCCCCAATCCGCCCTCGAGCAGGATGGCCAGCCATGGCCTCTCCCCGACCGCGGGGGCATCACACAACGCCCAGTCCGTGCGCATCGCTTGCAGGAGTTCCCGGTCCTGGTCGTCCTCGCGAATCGTCCCGACCTCCTCACCCCAACGCGCGAGCAGCGGAGCCAACCGCTCTGGTCCAGCAGGGCCGCCGAACACTCGCGCCGCGGCTTCGTCCAGCAACTCCTCGAGCCTCGCGGGCGTGAGAGCCAGCTCGGGCTCGCCCGAGGGCGGGTCGCCGGGGGGTCGAGTCACACCGACTGCTCGTGGAAGGCCCGGACCTGCTTGGCGAACGTGGCGAACAACGGCTTGGCATCGTGGGGCCCCGGCGACGCCTCGGGGTGGTACTGGACCCCCCAGACCGGTCGTTCGGACATTCGCAGCCCCGCGGCGGTCTTGTCGAACAGGTTGAGCGCAGCAAGCTCGGCGCCGCTGCCCAACGACTCGGCGGAGGCGGCAAACCCGTGGTTCTGGGCGGTGATCGCTACGGAGTGATCCGACGCGTCGCGCACCGGGTGGTTGCCGCCGTGGTGGCCGAACTTGAGCTTGTAGGTCTCGCCCCCGGAGGCCAGGCACAGCAACTGGTAACCCAGGCAGATGCCGAAGACCGGCGTCTGTCCGGATCCCGCAAGCAAGGTTCTGAGGTTCTCGACCACGTCGGGGAGCGCGGCGGGGTCGCCGGGGCCGTTGCTCAGGAAGATTCCAGCCGGCTTCATCGCCAGAACCTCCGCGGCCGGGGTGTTGCTGGGAACAACCGAGACCTCGATGCCCTCGTCTCGCAGACACCGCAGGATGTTGTGCTTGATCCCGAAGTCGTACGCGACGACGCGCTGCCCGACCTCCGGCGTCGGCGCGTCCTCAGGCCAACGAAGCGTCCCGTCGTTCCAGGTGTATCGGGCGTTGGTGCTCACCTGGTGCGCGAGCGCTTGCCCTTGCATCGGCGGCGCATCCTTGGCCATCTGCACCAGCCGCTCCGGGGCGATCCCCTCGGTACTGACTGCGCCCATCATCGCGCCCGCGTCACGAAGGTGGCGCGTCAGGGCGCGGGTGTCGACCTCCGCGATTCCCGGGAGCGCACGGGCTGCGAGAAACTCCGGCAGCGACTGACGGGCCCGCCAGTTGGAGACGACCGGCGACAACGAGCGCACGATCAACGACTCAGCACCCGGCGCCTGCGACTCGACATCTTCGGGGTTGCAGCCCACGTTGCCGATCTCCGGCGCCGTCAGGCAAACGAGCTGACCCGCGTAGGAGGGATCGGTGATGATCTCCTGATAGCCGGTCATCGAGGTGTTGAACACCACCTCGCCGAGCGCGGTGGCGCTTGCGCCAAACCCCACGCCACGAAAGATCCGACCGTCGGCCAGGGCCAACACTGCCTCCACGCGGTCGCGCTCCGACATGAACCCCAGATACGCCTGCCTCTGGGCGGGGTCAAGAGTGCTTGCGCCTGCTATCGTCCGTGCGCGATGCCCACCCCCGCCCCACCGACCGCTGGCCTTCTCCTCATCGGGGATGAGCTGCTCAGCGGGAAGATCCGCGACGAAAACGGGCACCACCTCGCCAAGACGCTGCGTAGGCTAGGAATCGCGTTCGTCGAGATGGCCATGGTCGGCGACCACGAGGCCGCGATCGGCGATGCGCTGGTGCGTCTGTGCACGCGCGCAGACCTCGTCTTCACATCGGGGGGTGTGGGTCCCACGCACGACGACATCACGATGGCCTCGATCGCGGCCGCCACGGGCCGCTCGCTGCAACAACACCCCGAAATGGCCGCCTCGTTGCGCAAACACTACGGGGACAACCTGACGGACGCCGCGCTCTCGATGGCGGACGTCCCCGACGGAACCGTGCTGCGAGGCAGCCGCGGATGGCCGGTCCTGCGCCTCGATCTCGACCGCCCGACCGACCCCACCGCGTCCAGGATCTACATCTTACCGGGGGTTCCGAGCCTGTTTCGCTCGAAGCTCGAACAGCTCGAAGCAACCGATGGAGAGCTCCCGCGCGGCGAGGGCTGGCACCTCGCCTTGCTCCACACCACGCTCGATGAGAGCAAGCTCGCACCCCACCTGGACGCGCTGCTCGCGAAGTTTGGTGCACCGCAGGGGCCGCTCGAGATCGGCTCGTACCCGCGCTGGGCTCGCGCCGAAGATGGCTCGATCGACTACCACGTGCGGATCACGTTCGAAGCCCCAGCCGACGCCGCCTCGCTCGCCGAGACGGCACGAGACGAGCTCGCCGCCACCCTCGGCGCCGATGCCCTTTGCGACGCCGCCTCGCCCCTGTGACCGCGCTGCCGCTGCCGGCCCCCAGCGTCCCGACTGCACGCATCGCTTCACCGTCGCCCCGCGTGTTCGACCGGTTGAATCGCCGCCGGGCAGGTATTTGGGCCCGCCGATTGCATAGTTCGCCGCGACGTTGGAGGCTCCGCAGTCGCGATGGACAAAGTGTCTCGAAGTGATAGGTTTCGGCTCATGCGCGCTGTGGGACAATCCCTTGCCGCACTTCTCGTCTTGAGCGTGGCAGTGGGTCCGCTGGGGTGCGACAAGTCCGGTGACGACGAGCCGTCTTGGCAGAAGCCTCCCGAGCGCTTCGACGTGAAGGGCGACGAACTCACCTTCGGGGCCAAGAACCTCGACGCGTTCAACTCGATGGGTAGCGGAGAGCGCGCCGCCCACATCGACGCGCTGAAGTCCAAGCCGGGTTCCTACAAGGGCCAGGGCCGGTTCCAAGTCGTCTCCGAACTCGGCGAGAACATCGCCGATCACGAGATGGGCAAGTACGACGCGTCGGTCACCGTCGATGACCCCGTCCTGTACGAGATCACGATCGAGTACAACCTCCTGTCCAACGAGAAGATCGGGGACGGCTACCCCAAGGGCACATACGTCGAGTTCACCGGCACCCTCGTGGACCTCGACTTCCAAGACGACGCCAAGCCACGCAAGCTTGTCATCAAGCTCAAAGACACCAAGTTCGAGCGCCTCGACGCCTAAGGGCGTCGACTGGGAAACCGCGGTCGTTTGAACGCGCTCGTCGACACCCTTGGAGGGGGCGGAGGACTTGGAGGGGGCGGAGCAAGCTCGCTGCTGAGCCTGGGCACCGTCGGCTCGCCCATGCTCTGGGGCGGGTTCTTGGCGGGCGTGCTCTTGCTGCTCGCGATCGACCTCGGTGTCTTTCACCGCGAGGCCAAGGCGGTCTCGGTCAAGGAGGCGCTGGGCTGGACGATCGTCTGGATCCTCCTGAGCCTGAGCTTCAACCTCTATGTCTACCTGACGCTCGGCGAGCAGGCGGGGTTGGAGTTCCTCTCCGCCTACCTCATCGAGAAGTCGCTCTCGGTCGACAACCTCTTCGTCTTCATCGTCATCTTCCGCTACATGGATGTGAAGCCGGAGGTGATGCACCGCGTGTTGTTCGCGGGCATCGTCGGTGCTCTCGTCCTTCGAGGCGTGTTCATTCTCGTCGGCATCAGCCTGATCGAGATGTTCTCGTGGTCGCTGTACATCTTCGGCGGCTTCCTCCTGTTCACGGGGATTCGCCTGCTGTTCACCGACGACGACGACCCGGAACCCTCGGGCAACATCGCCTACCGACTGGCCAAGAGGGTGCTGCCGCTGACCCGCCGCTACCACGGCGACAAGTTCGCGATCCGCACCAAGCGAGGCTTGCGGTTCACCCCACTGTTCATCGTCCTGTTGATGATCGAGACCTCGGACGTCGTCTTCGCGCTCGACTCGATTCCGGCGGTGTTCGGCATCAGCCGAGACCCGTTCATCGTCTTCACGAGCAACGTCTGCGCGATCCTGGGTCTGCGCGCGATGTTCTTCCTACTGCAGAGCATCCTCGACAAGTTCGCGTACCTCAAATACGGGCTCGGCCTCGTCCTGTCGTACATCGGCGCCAAGATGATCCTGGCGGAGGGTCTGTTCGGCTTGCTCGCGCCGCTCCACATCCCGGTGGGCATCTCGCTTGGGATCGTCGCGGGGCTGATCGCGGGGTCGATGGCGGTCAGCTTGCTGATCCCATCCGAAGACAAGCACCACGAAGAGGTCCTCGAGAACACCGAGGCAGCCTCCCTCATCGCGAACATCGACCCCCACGCATCGATCTCTCAATCGATCGAGATGTCGCAGGTCGCAGCGATCCCCGACGGCCCCGTCGAGCTCGAGAGCGACCTCAGCCCGGCCGAGGAATCCGGCGCCGGCCCGGTCGTCGACCCGGGCCCATCACCGGATCCATCGAGCGACGCGTCCACGGATCCCCCGCGGGAGTGAAGCACGGCGGCCGCGAGGATCACCCGCAGACAGGTGCGGTCCCCGCTTGGCTCCGCTACAAGGTCCCACCCTCGCGAGGGCCCATCCGCAGGCGAAGCCCTCCTTGACCGGGGTCGGCTTTGGGCGCCTGCGGTTGCGGCTCGGCATCCGCCTCCCCCTGCGACGGACGTCCAGGCTCGGGAGGAGGGGCCGTGCGAGGAAGCGTATCGACGGGCGAGACCGCCTCCTGCTCGGCGCGGAGCGAGTCGCGACGCGCCCGTTCCTCGAGTTCCAGCAACCGCAGCCACTCCTCGTCGTCCACCTTGACGCCGCCATCCGACCCAACGGCGAACCGGGTACCGACGACCACGGGTCGAATGAACGTGGACTCGTCGGCGAGCAGACGCAGGGCGCGAAACGCCGTGGCGACACACTGGCGCACGTCGTCGGGCAAGCCCTCTTGTTCGACTCGGTTGGCGACCGTTGCCCCGTTGGAGGCGACGAGGTTCAGACCGGCCACCGCGTAAGAGCCTTCGCCGACGCGGCCTTGCAAGCACTTCTTGGCACGCACGCCCGCTTCCACCTGCTCACGACGGACGCGCTCGCCATGCCCGTTCGTGGTCGGCTGCGGCCCCAGGCTCACCCAGTACACCACGTCGATGTAGTGCGCTGTCCCGGTCTCGTTCGAAGGAAACCGGCGGCGCTGAAGCTCATCGGCCACACACTCGGGCACAGCCTCCGTGGAGAAGCCGGTCTCGAGCGTTTCGACCCGCAGAACCTTTCCATCCGCCGCGACTCGCATCCGGAGTTTCGCCTGGCCGTCGGGAATCTCCGCGAAGCCGAGGTCCGCCTCGGGGGCCGTGCGCATCGTCTGCACCGCTTGCTCGAGGAAACACGCGGCGGCCGGCTGTCGCATGCTCTGCGCGATTTCGTTGAGGCGCGGCAACTCGTACACCCGCTGCGCCCGCTTCGAAGGCAAGAAGATGAACCCTTCCGGTGACGAACGGATCGCCTTTCGGATCGTGGCTTGCGCCTGCAGCTGCGTTTGCTCGACCTCGGGTTCGTCGGTGCCCCTCCCCCGACAACCGCCCATCAAGGCGGCCGCGACGAGAAGACAGCGCACGCGACGCGAGGCGAGAGCGGCGAAAGACAAAGTCACTCCGGGTGATCTAGCAAGCCCGCCGCCCCCCGACAAAGGCCCCTGCCACCGCTTGCGCTGCCCGGGCCGGGTGCTCGATAGTGCAGGCGCCGCGATGACCCTTCAGACCACGCCCCTGCACGCCGCCCACGTCGCCCTTGGCGCGAAGATGACCGCCTTCGGCGGCTGGGATATGCCTATCCAATACGAGGGCATCCTCGCCGAGCACGAGGCCGTGCGCACCGGCGTCGGGATCTTCGACGTCTCCCACATGGGCGAGGTCGACTTCGTCGGGGCCGACGCCCAGGCTGCAGTCGCCAAGCTCGTCACCCACGACGTCAGCAAGCTCGTCCCGGGCAAGGCCCAGTACACGGTCACCTGCCAGGAAGACGGCGGCATCGTCGACGACTGCATCGTCTACCAACTGGCCGAGCAGACGTATCGCATCGTCATCAACGCCGCGAACATCGCCCAGGACATCGCCCACTTCGAGGCCGGCCTCGCCTCGTTCGAGGGCGACTGCACGATGACCGACCGGTCGGGCGAGTTCGCGCTGCTGGCGGTTCAAGGGCCCGGTGCCGTCGCCATGGCGGCCGAGCTTGGCGGCGCCGCCCTTGCTGAGGTTCCCTCCTTCGGGATGGGTGAGGGCAACGTCGCGGGCGTTCGGGTCCTCGCGGCCCGGACCGGCTACACCGGAGAGGACGGATTCGAGTTGTTCGTGCCCGCCGACGCCGCCGTCCCCGTTTGGAACACGCTGACGACCGCAGGCGCGAAGCCGATCGGGCTGGGAGCGCGGGACACCCTTCGTTTGGAAGCCCGGCTCTCGCTGTACGGCAACGACATCGACACCACCACCAACCCCTACGAAGCGGGTCTGGGCTGGGTCGTCAAACTCGACAAGCCCCACCCGTTCATCGGCCAAGAGGCGCTCCGTGCCGTCAAGGCGCAGGGCGTGTCCCGAAAGCTCGTCGGCTTCAAGGTGACCTCCCGCGGGATCGTCCGCGCCGGCGCAGACGTCCTGGGCGAAGACGATTCCGTCGTCGGCCGCGTGACCTCGGGCGGCGTCGCGCCCACGGTCGGGGGTGCGATCGGTCTGGCGTACGTGCCCAAGACAATGGCATCCCCCGGCGGCGCGCTGCGACTCTCGCAACGCGGCCGCATCCTCGAAGCCGAGCAGGTCAAGGGACCCTTCTACAAACGAAGCTAGCCCTCTCGTGGGATCACCCTTCGATCCCAACCGCTGCGGCAGCGAGGCTGCCCGGCGCCCGTCAAAACCAGGGGTGCGTCCAAGCCCCTGCTCCTCCAGCAACTCCGATTCAAACGAGCACCAACATGAGCGAGTTTCCTGCAGACCTCCGCTACACCAAAGAGCACGAGTGGGCCCGCAAAGAGGGCGACCTCCTGGTCGTGGGCATCACGTCCCACGCTGTCGAGCAGCTCGGCGACATCACGATGGTGACGCTGCCCGAAGCAGGCACCGCACTGACCGTCGGTGAGACCTTTGGGGACGTGGATTCCGTCAAGGCGGTCTCCGAGCTGTACGCACCGGTCGACGGCGAGGTCGTCGAGATCAACGCCGCGCTCGAAGACGCCCCCGAGAGCGTCAACGAGGCGCCGTACGAAGGCGGCTGGATGCTCAAGATCAAGCCCTCGGACCCAGCCGCGTTTGAAGGGCTGATGGACGTGGAGGCCTACACCAAGCTGACCGCCGACGGCTGAGAGCGGCACGCCGGCCCTGTTCCCCGCCACCAGCTGTGCGGGGCCGCACGGTACCGGGCGACCGAGCTGCGGCATGCTGATGCCGATGCTCGTCTCGCTGCTGCTCACGGTCGCACTTGGGTGGGCCCCGCCGTCCGAGACGCGCCGGCCGCCTGAAGAACGCATCACCGCGCCACCGCCTCCCGGTGGCGCGCCCTCGGGCGGGCCGCCCCCCGCCCCAGTGCTGCAGGAACAGCCCACCGCCACGGTCCGAGCTCGCCCGGCGGACCTCGGACTCGAGCGGCTCCCCGACGGAAGCTATCGCTACGTCGACTCGGAACGTCGCTTCACGATGACCGTCGCTCCGGATGGGCGGACCTACTTCGCAGATCGTTGGCGACGCCCTTCGTCCGCGGACTCGCAGAACGGAAAGATCGGGAAACGGCCCGGCGCATCCAGCTTCGCCTCCAGGCCCGCTGGGTTCGGCATGCAGGGTCCGCTGGAGTGGCTCATCCGGGCCTCTGGCCACGACCTGCTGACCGGGGCGAAGATGAGCGCGCTCCGAGAGACCGAGGCGTTCCGCACCGACCTCGCGATCGCCTGGAATCGGGGCCAGATTCAGAAGCGTCTGCGCGAGCTTCCTGCTGACCTCCTCGCGGTGGCCAAGGACGAGTCGGTCTCGCTCGAACGGCGACGCGAAATCCTGTTCGAGCACTGGGACGCCTGCGAGGACCGGCTGAGCACCGACACGGCTGGCATTCCGGCCGACGCCGTGCTCACGGTGGATCGGCTGCGACGCAAAGCTGGCGACGAGGCCAGGCAGATCATTACGCAGTTCGTCCAGCGTGAGTTCAGCGATCCGCAGGATGCGTTCACCGAAGCGGAGCTCGAGCGCTTCAACACCCGCCGCGTCAGCGTGTCCCGCTTCGACCCCTACCGGACCCCCGAGCCCCCCGCCCCCGAGCCTTCCCCCACCGACGACGATGGTGCCCCCCGTGAACTCGAACCCTCCCCCGAAGATTGATCCCGCGCTGGCCCGCTTCCGCGACGACTACCCGATCCTCGCGACCAGCACGTACATGAACAGCAACTCGATGGGCGCCATGCCAACGGCGGCCCGCGGAGCGCTGACCCGATATGCCGACACCTGGGAGGAGCAAGGCGTCGAGGCGTGGCACGGCTGGACCGACCTGGTGACCGAGGTCGGCGACACCGTCGCCAAGTTCTTCGGCGGGACGCCCGGCCACACCACACTCAACCAAAACGTCGCCTTCTTTCAGGCCGCAATCGCGAGCTGTTTCGACTGGTCCGGGCCTCGCAATAAGGTGGTGATCGAGTCGTTGATGTTCCCCAACGTGATCTACGTCTGGGACCGTTACCGCGACCTCGGAGCCCAGCTCGACCTGGTTCCCAGCGACGACGGGATGACGATCAGCACCGAGCGCATGCTCGAGGCGATCGACGAGACGACGGCTGTCGTCTCGATCAGCCACGCGGTGTACGTCTCGGGAGCTCTGCAGGACGTCAAGGCGATCTGCGCCAGGGCCCACGAGGTCGGCGCGCTCGTGATGCTCGACGTCTACCAGACCGCCGGTGTCCTGCCGTTCGATGTGGTCGAGCTGGGCGTAGACCTGGTCGTGGGTGGGAGTCACAAGTGGCTCTGCGGCGGTCCCGGAACCGCGTTTCTATGGACGCGCCCTGGCCTCGCGGAACAACTTCAGCCCCGCCTCACGGGCTGGATGGGTCACGCCGCTCCGTTCTCCTTCGAGCCAGCGCCGATCCGATACGCGCAGGGGCCCTGGCACTTCATGGGCGGCACCCCATCGATGCCCGCGTACTACGTGGCGCACGCCGCCTACCAAACCCTCTTGGAGGTCGGCGTCGAGAACATTCGCGCCCACAACCTGGCGTTGTGCCAGATCATCATCGACCGAGCCCAAGGCGCCGGGCTTCAGATTCACTCGCCGACCGACAGCCGGGTGCGGACCGGATTCGTCGCGGTCGAGTTCTCCAACTCGGAGCAGGTCTCCGAACAGCTCATCGAGGAGCGCTACAAGCACGACTGGCGCCCCGGGTGTGGGCTGCGCCTGGGCCCCCACTTCTACAACACCGAAGCCGAGGTCCACCGAATGATGGACCGCATCACCGCGCTCGCGAAGCCGTAGCGACGATCACACGGCCGCGTGGGCGGTGCATCCGGATCGAATCCTAGAGCGACTGACGGACCATGCTTAGCTTGAAGACACCCCTGAGCCTCGCGGGAGTTCTCCTGATGTTGACCGCCTGCGGAACCTCGGGAGAGGACGCCGCGGGTTCGACCGGACCTGGCGCGACTGGGTCCGGCAGCACGGAGACCCAATCCGTAGACGAAGACAGCACGGCAAGCACCGTCCCGAGCAGCAGCTCGGACGAGACCACGGCGGGCGACGGCAGCGGTGGCGCCGACGTCGATTCGGCCGCCTTCTTCGAGGCGATCGTCGGCCTGTGGGTGGCTCCGGTCACATCCTGGACCTCGGCGGGGAGCTTTCCCACGATGAACATGGACGTGCGAGCCGCCAGCGACAGCGTGCTGTTCTCACGCGTGGACCTGGATGCGGACAACTCGCTGCGGTTTGCGTTCCAACTCGAGGAGCACGACGGTCAATCGGAGCTCGTCTTCCGCAACGGCGGCGAGTTCCTCGGCATTCTCCGGGACTCGAAAGCGGTCCTGGAGGAGCGCACGGGGGACACGTGGCGGTTTTGTTCGATCTCAGCGGGTTGCGGCTACATCGACGCCCGATTCGCATTCGAGACGGCGGACCGACTCCGGCTCGATGTCGACGTCATGGGTATGCGACACATTGAATGGGTCGCAAACCGCTTGGAGCCTAGGACCGTCGGCGGAGACTTTCCCACGCCCCTCCCCGAACCCACCGACGCCCCCTTCCCCCCGATGCCTCAACTCGAGGTTGAGGCCCAGTGGAGCGTGCCGCTCGAAGAGCCGGCCGATGTCTGGCTCGTCCTCAGCGACACCGCCTGCGGACTCAACCCGATCGCCAACTGCGTGCCCAGCCGCACCATGCTCGCCGAAGCGCCCGCCGGGTCGACGGAGGTCACCCTGGTCGTCGAGCAGATTCACGCTGGCCAATACAGCGCCAACGCGGTGCTCGACCGCAACCGCAACCTCAGCGCAGGGGTGCTGCTGCCCGACGCGGGGGACGCGGTGTCGCTCCCCCTCGACGCTCCGACCGACGTCCCCAACGAGGGCACAGGGACGCTCACGCTGATGCTCAACGCCGACATCTGACGCTCAGGGCCGCACGACCGCGGCGCTGAAGTAGATCTCATTGCCGTCCACGCCCGACACGAGGTCGGGCTCGGGTTCGAGCGCATCGATCCGGGTGACCCCGCCGTCGTCTTCGAGAACGAACAGCCCCCGCGGCTCGCCGTTGTCGGAGCGGCTGTACATCAAGATGTTGCCACCGTCATCGATCCCGATGACGTCCATCGGCACCGACACGAACGTCTCGACGCCCAGCGGCGAGATCCGCATGATCAACGCTTCCGAGCTCGAGGCGAACGTCCCATCGCCCAAGCAGACCCGGGCGACCCACAGGCCATTGGGGCTGATCCGAGCATTGGACGGCGGTCCGGCGCAGGGGAGCGCGTCCCCCGAGATAATCCGCGGGCCGTCGGCACCGACCCGAACAACACGGGAGTCGTCCGAGACCAAGACGATGGACCGCCCCCCTGCCGTCAGCCGGATCGAGCCAGGGTTGTCCCAAAGCTTCGGTGCCGAGCGCATGGTCTTGGCGGACAGGTCCGCCAGGTAGACCCGGTCGCCATCGTCGAGCACCGCCAGATCCACGTCGAGCGCCGCGAACAGCGAGGGAAGCGTCCGGGGGTCTTCAGGACACCCTTCTTGAATCACCACCTCCCGCGGCGCGATTTCCCCGCTGGGACCGGGCTCGTCCGCCCAAGCCCATGTCCAGAACCTGCAGCGGCCCGGCGCCGGCGCGATGATCCCTCGTCCGTCGGGCGAGACACAAGTCCGGTGGGGACACCACGTGTCCGGGGCTTGCAGGTCGGACACCAGATCGGGAGGGCCGGCGTAGATCTGCCCCGACCCCAGTTCGGTGATCTCCGAGAGCTCCAACCCGCCCGGCTCCACGTCGCTGGGGTATCCGAACGCCGTGACCCGCCCCGAGGCCCGAGACGGCACGCCTTGGTGTTCGATCCAATACAGGACGGGCGCATCGGATGCGGAGATCAGCTCGAAGGCGCCGGTCACCAACGCATCCGGGGGCTCGAGCAGCGTTTGCACCCCCGCCCCCGGGGATGAGGTTGGCATGAAGGAGTAGCGCGAGGCCGTCGTGCCGTCGGGCGCCCGGAGCAACGCGTCCCCGCTCCGCGTGAAGCCGAACAGCGGACTCAGCGGCGCGCCGCCGAGAACCTGGTTCGACAGCACCGGTTGCCGCGTGTCGACCAGGCCCACAAATGCGGTCTGGCGCTTGCCCGCCAGCGCGACCCCTCGGCCCCGGGCATCGACCGCCATGCCGAAGTGCTCCAGTTCTGAGCCGCTGACCTCCGGCTCCAACCGGATCGCGTAGCGCCGGCCCCGGTCGTAGATCTGGATATCCCGGCCGGAACCGTCATCGACGGACTCGACCCAGGCCGCCACCACGTCGACGCTGGGCTCGACGCAGCCGCCCAGGATCGCGGCGATTGCGGACGCAGCGCTGATCGCTGCCACAGGCACGTGGGACATGGCACAAAGACCGTACCAGGGCCGGGGCCACAGTGCTTGGCGGGCGCTCCGGCAGGCTGTTAGGTTCCCGCCTTATGGCAAGCGAAGACGACACGCAGGGCACCGAGCAAGAGGGTCCGGACGACGTGATGTTCAACGAGGGCGAAGACGATCCGGAAGCGGTCGCGGAAGCTGCCGCCGACATCAAGCTCGTGATCCTCCCGTTCGCTTGCACGAACGAGGGCAAGGGTGCTCCGCTCGCCATGGGCGTGCAGCGTTGGTGGGCCCAAGAGCTCGCCACCCGTGGTGTGCAAGCGGCCGCTCCCGTGTTCACTGCGATGGCCGACCAAGGCGGCCGAGAAGTCCCCGCGCTCATGGTGTTCCGGGAGCCGTGGACCGACGAGCGCGCGCTCGAAGGCATCAACCGCTTTCCCAACGCGAAGTTCGGCCTCGTCACCGACATCCGGGTCGACGAGCAGAACATCGCCCTGACCTCCCGCTTGGTCGAGCGCGAGGGCGAGTCCGGCTTCAAGGAGCTGGGCAAGTGGAGCTGGGGCTCCGAAGCCGAGCAGCTCCCCGAGCGCATGCTCGGCGTCCTCAAGGAGCTGGGCGGGCACTTCGACACCGAGGTCGAAGAGACCGACACCAAGTCTGCGTTCGGCACCGACAATCAGGCCGCCCTGATGTCGTTCCTGGTCGGCTTGGGCAACCTCAGCGCCCTTCAAGGCCGCTGCATTCCGACGACGCCCGACCAGCTGCTCACGCCGTTCGTCGACGCCATCAACCGCGACCCCGGCATGGACAACGCCATGCAAGGGCTGCACATGATGACCGACATCCTGGTCAACAACCCCATCGACAAGAGCGCGATTCCTTTGTCGCTGCAGGCGCTCTCGGTCGCCGCGCAGAAGCGCAAGGAAGACAAGCAAGCGTGGCACCACCTCGCGACCCTGTTCCGACGCCTCGGCGACGCGGCATCGTCGGTCCAGCACTTCAACCAGGCGTTCAACCTCGATCCCACCGACGAGCAGATCACCACGCAGTTCATCGACACCCTGCGTGCCGCAGGTGACAACGACAACGCGCTCAAGGTCGCTGAGTTTGCCGCAGAGAAGGGCAACGAAAGCCCGCTGGTCATGGCGCGCATCGGCTCGCTGCTGATCGAGAACGACAAGTTCGACGAGGCTGAGCCCTTCCTCCGACGTTCGATCGAAGAAGGCAAGGTCCCCACCGCATACGGCGACCTCGCCAACGTGCTGTGGGACCGCAGCAGCGGCGCAGACGACCAATCCTCCGAGGATCGCGACGAGGCGATGCAGCTGCTCCGCACCGCCGTGACCCTCGACGGCATCGGCAAGAGCACGCTCGACATGCTGCTCGACCTACACGAGGACGAAGGTCTCGAGGACGCCACCAAACTGCTCCAAGAAGCCGCCGAGAAGTTCTCGGGAAGCGCGACGGTGCTGCGCTACGTCGCTTCGATGCACCTCGACGACGAGGACAACGACGACGCCCCCGAAAAGGCAAAAGAGTACCTCCAGAAGATCCTCGAGCTGCCTCGCCGCTCGCTCGACGACGACGCGTTCGCTCGTCGTGGTCTGCTGCAGACCACGATGGACGACTTCGAGGACCGCTACGACACGGCCATGGAGCAGGTCCGCTCCGGCGACGCAGGGCAGTCCTCCGAGGCCGCCAAGTTCCTTCGGGAGGTCATCGCGGCCGACGAGAAGTTCTGGCAGCCCCACCTGATGCTCGCTCTGGCGGTCCGGGAAGCCGAAGGCGACACCGCAGCGCTGGGTCACCTCATGAACGCGGTCAAGCTGCGTCCCAACGACGGCGAGATTCGCAACCTCATCGCTGCCATCCTGCGCAAGCAAGGTCGGCCCAAAGAGGCCGTCGAGCACCTGCGAGCGGTCGTCGCAATCAACCCCCGCGACATCGAGCCCGTCATCTCGCTCGCCTCGACCATGCGCGACGCCAACATGTTCGACGAGGCGCGTCAGGTCTGTCAGGCGGCACTGCAGGCCGCACCGAACCATCCCGAGTTCACCGCGATCATGGCGGGGCTGCCCGAGCCCAAAGAGCCTAGCTGAGTTCAGCGTTTCGGCGACACAACAAAGGCGGCGCGTCCTCGGACTCGCCGCCTTTGTTCATTCGTGCTCGCTCACTCGTCCTCGCAGCGGTACTCGCCGTTGCAAAAGGCGCCGTCGGTCGGCCAGGTCATGCCGTTTGCATCGACATAGGGAGCGTTGGTGGGGTCAAACGCCCAACGGCACATGTCGCACGCGTCGGGCACCCCGTCGAAGTCCTGGTCCCACTGCGGCAAGCGGCACAGGTAGTCCCACAACGCCTCGTCGGAGCCCACGTCGTCCAACGTGACCCGCTGCGCTTCACCGTCGCACCCCGCAGGGAGTTCGAGCACGCCTGCGCCCAGCGGTGGCAAGTCTCCGGGTTGCAGAGGATTGCCGTCGGGGTCGAGCAGCTCCTGCCCCTCGTAGGACGACGTGCAACACCACCCGCCGACCGACGCGTCGAAGAATCCGAAAGGCCGCGGGTTGGCCCGTTCGGCGCAGGCGCCCGCTTCACATGCATCTCCAACCGCGTCGCCGTCGGTGTCGGCCTGGCCGGAGTTGCTCGTGAACGGGCAGTTGTCACATCGGTCCCCCACCCCGTCGGAGTCCGAATCCACGTGGCGGCCGCCCGGCTGCGCCACGGGCAAGCGCACGCATGCGTCCTGCGCGTTGGCGATGCCATCTTGATCGAAGTCGTCGCCCGGCCCCATGCCCACAGGCCCCGCAGCACCCGGCAACGTCAGACCTTCACACGCATCGCCAATGAAGTCCCCGTCCGCATCTGCCTGACACTGAGGGTCCTCGATGTCGAGTTGCACTCCGAGTTCGTGCTCGAGCCCCTCTCCGTAGCCTAGGCAATTGGGCGTTTGCACGCAGTTGTCACACGCGTCCCCGATGCCATCGCCGTCCGCGTCGCCTTGGTCGGGCATCGAGCGAAACGCGAACGCATCACTCAGCCCACCAAGCCCGGTCGCAAGATAGCTCCCTGCGCTCAACGGACAGCGGTCGCACGCGTTCCCCACCCCGTCACGGTCGCTGTCCGCGGTGTTGTTGATCCCCTGCACCGTCGGACAGAGGTCGGCGACATCCCCGATGCTGTCGAAGTCCATGTCCCCTTGGTCCGGGTTCGTGTGGTCGGGCGCGTTGTCACACTCCAGCGGTGCAGCGTCGAGGTCCTGGTCCTCCCGGCATCGGTACTCCTCCGGACACGGGAGCGGCGGCTGGGGCTCTGGCCAGCCGTCCTCCCCAGTCTCTTGCGCTGTGGTGCTCCCGTCCGGGCCCCCGGACGTCCCCGTCGTGGTGGGTTCCTGACCCGACGTCGGCCCCTTCCCCGACGAAGCGTTGGTGTCCGTGGCGCCAGGCCCGGTGCTCGAATCGGTGTCGGCCACACCGCCCCCGCCGTCGCTCGGACAGCCGACAACCAACAGCACTGCTCCCAGAATCAGTTTCGTTTTCATTGCACAACCCTCCGAGGCAGCCCGGAGTCGAACACCGTGTCGTTGCCTTGCTGACCGTAGAAGTTCTCGCCCCAACACCATCCACTTCCGTCACTGCGAGTCCCGCAAACCGTGAAGCCACTGGACTCGATCGAGATCCATGAGTCGTCGTCCGCCCCGACCAGGACCGGGGTCGCGCTCGCGGCATCTGGAGCGATGACTCCGTCCCCAACGACTCCGTTCTCGCGCGAGCCCCAACAGAACAACCGCCCGTCCGTCTTGAGCCCACAGGACCCTTCTCGGCCGAGTCCAACCGACAGCCAGTCGGTCTCAGCCCCGAGCTGCGTCGGAGTCAAGATCGCAGTGGCTCCTTCTGGATCCTGACCCGACGCTCCGGAGCTGTTGCCACCCCAACACCACAGCGCACCGGCGTCGTCGACGGCACAGGTGTGGCTCGATCCCGCGTCCACGGCCGTCCACGACCCCGCGACCTCGTACGGATCCACCACCCCCTGCTCTCCACTGGGGAGTCCAGCGGTCTGCTCACCGTTACCGATCTGCCCCGCGTTGTTCAAGCCCCAGCACCACAACGAGCCCTCAGCCCGAAGGCCACATGCGTGGTTCGACCCGGCGACGACCTGCAACCAGTCGGTCTGTGTGCCGACCTGTGTCGGAACACTCTGAAACCCGTCCACCCCCTGTGCGCCCTGTCCGAGTTCACCAAAGCTGGAGTTGCCCCAGCACCACAACGAGCCCTCAGCCTGCACACCACACGAGTACGAGTCGCCCGCCGCGACCGACACCCACGTCGCGCCCGCGAGCACCGCAGTGGGCTGCGTGGCGTCGCTGTCCGCGACACCGCCCGAGCTCGCGCGCCCCCAACACCACAGTGCCGCCGCATCATCCAGCCCGCACGTGTGGGACCCCCCCACGGCCACCGACGACCACTGGTGCCCGCCCGACACGGCGACCGGCGTGGTCACGTGGCAGTCCGAGGGATTCACGGCCGAACAGTCCTGAGTCTCATCGGCGTTGCCCAGTCGGCCGAAACGGCGGGACCCCCAACACCACAGGGACTCGTCCTGCCGAATGCCGCACCCGTGGGCCGTCCCGACGTCGAGCAGACGCCAATCATCGACCGAGTCTTCCACCGCGGACTCACCAACAACCGCCGGCTCGATGCGTAGCGCGTTGTCGGCTCCCGAAGTGTGGTCACCGACCTCTCCGTAGCGATTCTGGCCCCAGCACATCGCTTGGAGTTCCTCGTCGGTGATGCAGACCGTCCCGACACCGATGCGGACATCTTGGGCGATGATCCCTGGATGTGGCTCAACGGGAATGCTCGAGTTCTCGACATCGAGAGGAAGGCCCAGCTCCCCATGGCCATTGTCGCCCCAACACCACACCGCGCCGCTGTCGAGGACCGCACACGAGAGGCGGAACCCAACCGCGACTTCCATGGCAGGCTCGGGAAGCTCGACCGCGACCGGTTCGCGACTGTCGAACTCCGCACCGGGACCCAGCGAACCCGACCCCCCTTCACCCCAGCACCAGACGCCTCCCTCGGTGTCGATGGCACACGTGTGCTCTGAGAGCCCGCGCGGCAGCGCTTGCCACGCTGTCGGCCCCGCGACCATCACGGGCAGACTCGAGAAACTCGGCCCTCCGCCGTCGCCGAGCGCAACCCCTCGCCCCCAACACCACACCGTCTCGTCGCGCCGCCGACCGCACGAGTGCGCGGACCCAGCGTGGACTTCCAACCAATCGTCGTCCGGTCCGACCTGCACCGGTCGCAGCCGGTTGTAGGCTCCCCCCACCGCGCCGTCACCGATCTGCCCCACCTCGTTGCTTCCCCAACACCACAGCGTCCCGTCCTGACGGACCGCGCAGGTGTGGTCTTCTCCGCTGGAGACCTGCGCCCACCCGCCGAGCGGCTCCACCTCGACCCGATGCAGGCGACAGTTCAGCCCGAACGGGAACTGGTCGGCACCACCGTCCCCAACCCGCCCGGACAATCCGTCCCCCCAGCACCAAAGCGAGCCCTCGTCCTCGATGCCGCATCCGTGCGCCAAGCCCAGGCTCACCGAGTTCCAACCCGTCGAGTCGCCGAGGACCTCGGGCCCCCGGGTGTGATGGGTGCCGTCGCCAAACAACCCGCAGCGCCCATCGCCCCAGCAAGACAGCGCGCCGTCGGCGTTCACCTGACAGCTCGCCGCGTAGCCCAACGAGGCAGAAGGCCCCTCCAATGGAACGGGGTCCGGCGGCTCTCCTCCAGTGCTCGTGCCCTCGCCGGACTCCGACCCGGGGCTGGGACCTGCGGTCTCCGGTGGCAGCGCGTCCGTGCTCGACCCGGACGAGGACGAAGCATCCTCGCCTCCCTCTGTTTCCGTGGTGGTCGATGATGCGGACGCGGACGCGGAGGCCGTGTCGTCGCCGCAACCGATCGACATCATCAGGACCGCCGCCGCCGCAGGGCGCCATGTACCAGCAAGTGTGATCTGCATTGTGAGCTCGCGCAGCGGTAGTGTTCGCCGCCGCCACAATGATCACCTCAAGGGCGCAAGAAAGACGACCATGATGGGGTCGAATGCCGCCGCCCAAACATCCGGCCGGCTGGTGATGTCACGGTGAGGGCAGCAGGGTCGGCACCACGGCCACCAGGTGATCGACCAGTGCCAACACCGCCGCACTCGTGCCACGCGCCGAGGGATAGACCGCATACATCGGCGAGGGCCCCGGGAGCGCTCCGGGCAAGACCTCGACCAGCGCACCCGATTCGAGTTCTCGCCAACAGGTCATCTCGACGACTGGCGCGACACCAAAGCCGTCGATGGCTGCCTTGCGGGCGGTCTCCTGTCGGTTGGTGCGAACCCGGTTCCGAAACTCAACCTTCACGGGGCCGTTGGGGCCTTGGAGTGCGGAAATGGCATTGGGGACCCAGTTGTCCATCGCGACACAGTCGTGCTCCGCGAGGTCCTCAGGAATCGAGGGGGTGCCTTTTGCAGACAGGTAGTCCGGACTCGCCACGAGCAGCAGCCTGGAGTCGACAAGTTTTCGGGCGCACAGCACCGTAGAGTCTGGAGGTTGCCCACCCCGAAGCGCGACGTCGATCCCCTCGGAGACCAGGTCCACCCGGTCGAGGGTGTGGATGACCTCCAAGTCCACATCGGGGTGGTCTCGGACGAACCCGGTCAGCATCGCCCACACCACGCCGCCGTCATCGGGCGGTGCAGTCACGCGGAGGAGACCCGCCGGGGTGGAGCGGAACTCGCTCACCGCCCGTGCGGCGTCCTCGACGTCGTGCAGAATGCGAGCGGTCCGCTCGAAGTAGATCCGACCCGCCGGGGTCAGCCCTACCGAGCGCGTCGTTCGATGCAACAGCACATACCCGAGTTGGTCCTCCAACCGCGCGACCCGTCGACTGACGGCCGAGGGCGGCAAGCCCAACGCACGGCCGGCCGCGGAGAAGCTCCGGCGTCGGACGACTTCGGTGAAGACCGCCAGGTCGTTGAGATCGATGTCTGCGATGGCCACCGGGACGTCCTCACCTTGCCCTCGAGCACGCAGTGGACTCTTGCTGGTTCGGCAAAAGAGACATCCATTATTACTATCTAGTGCGTTGGAAGCAATGGTGGTTGACTGCAAGCCATGACCAACCGGCTCTCCTTCGGCGCCCTCTTCGTCAATCTGCTCGGATGCGCGTCGACTGCGCCGGCAGAATCCGCCGCGCCGATCGCTGTCGGTGAGGCCTCGAGCCAGCTCGACGGAAAGCGCTACCGGGAGACGCGGGTCGGGGTTCACATCGATGCACCCCCGGCCGCGGTCTGGGCCGTACTGACCGACGGGCCCGCGTACCCGAGCTGGAACTCCACAGTGACCTCTCTCGAAGGGACCATCGCGCCGGGCGAGGAGATCAAGCTGAAGGTCAAGCTCGACCCCAAGCGTACCTTCAACCTCGAGGTGAGCACCTTCGAAGCTCCCACCCGCTTGGTGTGGCAGGACGGCAACGCGATGTTCAAGGGCGTCCGCACCTTCACCCTCACGGCCCTGCCCGACGGCTCCACCGATGTCACCATGGCGGAGGTGATGACGGGGTCGATGATGGGCATGATCGCGAAGAAGCTCCCGGACTTCCGGCCCGACTTCGACACGTTCATGCGCGACCTCAAGGCCACCGTTGAAACGGCCGCCCAGACCACGGCAACCTAGCGTCGTGGAACGGACGGCCGCTAGCTAGCGCTTGATCCGGAAGATGCGGGCTTTGCCCATCTCGACGATGAAGCCAACGGGCAAGTGAAGTTTGCCATCTTCAGGGTCGAGCATGCCCAGAGGTGGATTGGGGAACGGCGCTGCCTGCCGAATCGCCTGGATCGCCTCCTCGTCGAGGTAGTCGACATTGCTGCTCTTGAGTGTCTTGACCTTGTGCAGACTGCCGTCGGGGTTGAGGATCATCATCACCCGGGTGATACGGGTCTTGGTTCCGCTGATACGACCGTCAGGGTCTCGCTCCCGTCGCCGTGCCGCGGGGTCCCAGTGGGAGTCGATGCCGTCCCGCATGCGGTTGAAGAACGAAGCGTATTTCCACCGCTGCGCGTTGAGGACCGACGCATCTCCCTCCTCCACATCGTCGATTTTCTCGGTCGAGCCGGGTGCGCCCCGCTCTCGCGACCGAGACCTGGGCAAGCCCTTGAGCGAGCGAGGACTGGGCGCAAAGGTCGGAGCCGGGGGTGTCGGCGTCGAAGCGTCATCGCTGCTACCCGAACGCGCGCCGTCCGACCCGGCCGACCGAGCCCCGCCTAGTGGAAGTGCGGTCCCCCGCGGCGCCGGGGCGTCCGGGCTCATCGCCTTCGGACCCGCGTTGTGGTCATCGTTGGGCTTCGGAGTCCCCTGCGGAATCGTGGCTCGGGACCGCCGGCGCCTGGGCGCCACGGTCTCGCGGTCCGTGCTGTTGTCGAACTCCGAGACGCGGGTCGCATCCTTCGGAGGCCGTTCGTCCGCGACGGCATCCAGCCGCACCGTCTTTCCGTTGCTCACCTCGTCGTCGTCCGCCGGCGTCGGCGCCGGGCTGAGCGTGACCTCCATGACCGTGTTCTCGCGCTCCGGGAGCGCCCGGTCGCGGCCGAGCTTCACGATGCGTTCGCCGACCGGCCACAACACCAGGTGAGCCAGGAAGGAACCCACAATCGCCCCCACCACAGGGCCGACGGGGTTGCTGCGTCTACGCCGCGACACGCCGGCTGGAAGTATAGCCAGCCTCAGCCAAACTGCTCAGGGCTGGGACAATCTAGCCTCGGTGAGGATCCGGGCGTAGATGGAAGCCTGGCGCTCGAGGGCCCCAGGAGCGGCAAAGAGCACCACGCAGGGGTCATCCGGGGCTGGACCCAGGCGGCGCTCTAGCGTGATCCCCAGCTCCGCTCCATTGCGGCGCACCGCGTAGGCGTCGGCCTCCACGCCCATTTCGACGAATGCCTCGGGCAGCTCCCGCGGAACCAGCGTCAGCTCCGCGTCGAGGCTGGGGTCGAGCAAGAGCAATCCGGGGACCGTCAGCTCCGCGTCATGATCCGGCACGACCACCGCCACTTGAGCGAGATCCCCGGCCCGGAGCGCGAGCCCATCCAACACACCGATCTGCAGCGGCAGCGGCAGCCCGGCGACGTCCTGCCGCTCGTCGATGAACTCAAACGTACGCGGGGTCGAGATCGTTGCGGGGCCGGATTCGAAGGCCGTCCACGGGGCGTCCGACACCAAGGACAAGGGCTCCTGTCGCGCCGCGCGAACCAACGCGAACGAGCATCCGGCGACCAACAAGAGTGCGGTCCCCAGCTCGACCCACCGCATCGCGACGCGGCTGGGGAGGAATGCGAGCAGCGCGCCCACGACCACCGCGGCCGCAAGGCCATGCCACGACGCTTCGACCGCGAGGAAACCGGGGATCGCAGACACGGCTTGCACGATTGCGACCATCACCAGCGGGACCATCATTCGGCGCCGTGCGGCCTGCCGAACACCGCCATCCCCGGGTTTGAACAGCAACGCCACCGCGGCGCCAAGCAGAGCTGTGGCGGCAGGGCCTCCGCCGCCAAGCACCATACCGAGTTGCGGGCCCAGGCTCGCGCTGACAAACACGCCGACCGCCGAACCCAGCAGCGCGATGATCACCACCCTCCCGGTTCCGGACATCCGCTCGACCAAGGGTGCGGCGAACCAGATCGTGTACAGGTCGAGCAGCAGCCCAAGCGGGTCGCCGTGCACCCAGCTCCCGGTCCAGATCCGCCACCACCCCGCGCCGCGGATCATGTCGGGCGTGGACGCGCCGATCTGTAGAAGGGCGAGGCCGCCGGCATCGAGCCAACGCATCGCGAAGTAGCCGACGCCCAGGACCACCAAGAGAGCGGGTGTGGCGATCAGAGTCCCGGAGCGCTTGACCGACGGCGCGAGCCGAACGAACGCCTTGAGGCGTGCGGCCACCGCCTCGACGTACGGCACCAACTCATCCGCGATGCTCACCGGCTCCAGCAGCGCGGGTGGAGCACCCAGTTCCCCCATCGCGCGCCGGGCAGACTCCACGACACGGTCATCACGGCGGCCTGCCAGGTCCTCGACCTGCTCGAGCTCACTGCGGGCCCGACCCGCATCGCCTGCTTGCCGAGCGACGAGACCCCGAAACAGCGCGCCGCTGGCCGCCGAGAGCCCAAGCTGACGGCGAGCGGTGCTGCCCAACGCATCGACAACCGTCCCCTCGGCCCCCGCGTAGACCAAGAAGGTGAGACGGGCCTGCGAGACCAGCCCGAGCGAGCGCGGATCGTTGCCCACCGGGCCGTCTTCGAGCGCCTGCAGCAGTGCGGCCGCGCGCTCCAAAGCCCCGACCTCGCCGTACGCCCGCATCAGGCCCAGCACCAGGGCCGGGCGTAGCGCGGCGTAGCGCGGGTGGAACCGGGACTCGTAGTGCCGGATCCCTTCGTCCCATCGCTGTCCGTACAGCAGCATCGAGACGATCTGCTCGTTGATCAGCGCCAGCTCGCCACCGTCTTCCGTCTCGTGTGCGAGTCCCCGGAAGTAGCCGACCGCCGCATCGACGCCTTCGCGCTCGAGCACCGCAAGCCCCCGCAAGATCGGCTGTTGGCGGCCAAGTCCGGCGCCGAGCATCAGCACCGCGCGAGCGCCGGCGGCCGCCACGGCGAACCGCAACATGCCCCGACCGAAGAAGAGCCGTGCGGCGGCCTCGAGGATCCACGGCAGCACGACAACGAGCACCGTCAGGCCCATCGACACGATGCCGACAAACCGAGAATCCTCGGCCACGCCGAGCAGCGTCACCCCGAGGATCGCCGCAAGAACCCAGACGTAGCCTCGGGGGCTGTCCTCGGATCGTCGAGACGAGCGCAGCAGGGCCATGCCCACCAGCGCCGTCGTCAGCAGCAGAAACTCGTCGAACATCCGAGCGAGACGCGACTAGCGGTGCGAACCGCCCGGTCCCGCAGGTCCGGTCACGTCCGTGTCGTTTTCGAGGTGTCCGATGAGCCGGTACTTCTCGTAGCGCTGCTGCACCAGCGCGTCGGGACCCAGAGCGCACAACTCGGAAAGATGCTTGTGCAGGGTCTCCGAGAGGGCGGAGGCGGTCGTGGTGAGTCCACGGTGGGCGCCCCCCACGGCCTCGGGAATGATCTCGTCGCAGATGCCGAGCTGGCGAAGGTCGTGGCTGGTCATCTTCAGCTGCGCAGCGGCGGTCTGCTCGGCTTCGGGGTCCTTCCACAGAATGCTGGCGCACCCTCGAGGAGAGATGACCGAGTAGACCGCGTGCTCGAGCATCAGGATCCGGTCCGTGAGTCCGATCGCCAGCGCGCCGCCCGAACCGCCTTCACCGATAACCACCGAGATGGTGGGCACCTTGAGGCGCGAGAGAAGCTCGAGGCTGGACGAGATCGCTTCGGACTGGCCGCGCTCCTCGGCACCCAAGCCCGGGTACGCCCCGGCGGTGTCGATGAAACACAGGATGGGATGCCCGAACTGCTCGGCCAGTCTCATCAGACGCTGGGCTTTGCGGTAACCCTCGGGCCGCGCCATGCCGAAGTTGCGGAACAGGTTTTCCTTGGTGTTCCGGCCCTTCTGATGGCCGATGATCATCACCGTACGCTCGCCAAAGCGGCACAAGCCACCCACGATCGCCGGGTCGTCCGCGAACGCACGGTCCCCACGAAGCTCCATGAAGTCGGTCGTCATCTCGCCGATGTAATCGAGCGTGTATGGACGATCGGGGTGCTTGGCGAGCTGGACCTGCTCCCACGGCGTAAGCGAAGCGAAGCGTTCTTTCTGAAGCTCGCGAGCCTTCTCTTCGAGGCGCTCGATCTCTTGCGCCATCTCTCGGCTTCCGCCGCTGAGGTGCTTGAGCTCCTTGATCTTCCCTTCGAGCTCCACGATGGGGCGTTCGAACTCGAGTACCTTGGTCGACATCGGCGTGTTCTTCCGTCGGTGCGCTTAGCCCTGCGCGAGAAAGGCTTGGACCTTGTCCCAGGGCATGGAACCCGACTCCGGGATGTGTACGACATCCGCGGCCGGAAGTTGATGGCGAAAATACGTTCGCTGTCGTCGCGCGTATTGCCACGTGGCCTTGAGGATGTCCTCGCGTGCCGCCGCAAGGCCGGTGCGGCCCTTCACGACGTCCACGAGCTGTTTGTAGCCCAACGAGCGCATCGCCTTGTGATGCTCATCATATCCGTCGGCGACAAGGCTCTCCACCTCGGCCAGCCAGCCGCGGGCAAGCATGTGATCGACTCTGCGCACCTGCATCTCACGCAGGGCGTCGCCGGGATCGAGCCACACAAACAGCATCCGTGCGCGGGGGCGCGGGGGATCGGCGGCCCGCAGCGCGGAGATCGGGCCTCCGGCCGCGTGGCAAAGACCCAGGGCGCGGACGACCCGCACCCAGTTGTTCGGGTGGATCGTCTCTGCCGTCGCCGCGTCGGCCACAGCCAAGGCGCGATGTGTCGCCCCCGGATCACCGCGCTCGGCTTCGGCCCAGCCGGACTCGAAACTCTCCCGCCGTGCGCCCTCCAGGGTCGGGGTGCCCGCCTCCCCCTCCCCGGTCGCACGCCACAACGCAGCCCGAAGGTAGAACCCGGTCCCGCCGACAAGCAACCCGCGATCCCCGAGGTGGGACCAGGCCTGCGTCGCGAACTCGCGCGCGGTGAAGGTGCCGTCCGGATCGACCAGGTCGATCATCGCGTGGTGCACCCGCGCCTGAGCTTCGGCGGACGGCTTCGCCGACCCGATGTCGAGCCGGCGGTAGACCTTGACCGAATCGCAGACCACGATCGGCAGCCCTACGCGCTCGGCAACGTCCATACCGAGCGCCGCTTTTCCTGACCCCGTTGGCCCCACGACGCAGAGCACCCGTGGAAGCGGCTCGTTCACGTCAGGTCCCCAGCCTCGAAACATCGGATACCGGGCACCTTGTCCAGGTCCCGATCTTGCTCGATGAGTTCTCGAACCCAGCGCCGGGCCAGTCGTGGCGCGGGGTCAGCCCCCTGCGCCTGAGAAAGGACCGCCGCGATCCCGTGCGTCCCCGTCTGCTGCGTATCGTCGCTCGGAGACTCGACCCGCAGCCACGCGACCATCTTGTCGACGAGGTCATCGATGTCCGGTTCGTCGACACAGTCTCGAAGCTGAGCGGGCACAGCCCGAACCAACAGGGCGTCCTCACCGAAGGCCTCGAGCACCACGCCAAGTTCTTGCAGAGCCGTCGCGCGAGACAAACACAGCTCAACATCCCGTGCGCTTCGACGGACGACCACCGGGGCGAGCAGGCCCTGTGCGCCGACCCCTCCGCCCCCGAGTTCAGCAACCAAACGTTCGTAGACGAGGTGACTGCGCAACCTCCTGAGGTCGACCGAGACCACGGTGTCCCCCCACCGCAGCATCGCGACGGGGCCCGGCAGGCAGGTCAAGAGGGACAATGCAGGACCTTCGCTGGAATCGGAGGTCCTCGGCTCTGGGACGGCAGCGGGAACCGGGAACTCCCGCTGCGACGACATTGGCTCCGGACGGCGCGCGTCGGCCAAACGCTCCCGAAGTCGCCCCGCGGCCGCACGCGCGTCGGCACGGTGCCCGTCGTAGTTGGTCTGTGTTGCCGCGGTGCGAAGGCGGTAGGTGGACCCCGAAGCAGCTCCCGCGGAAAAGCGAGGCGCGGCACCTGTCGAGGATTCCGTACGCGCGGAGCGATCGAGCGCGGCACGGGCCCCTGCGGCGAACCGTGTCTGCGCCGGGGGCTCGGCGGGCGGTGTGTCCCATCGTGCGGCCGCCGAGGTCAACACTTGCCGGGCCGCGGCGTACACCGCCTGTGGGTTGGAGAAGCGGACCTCGGCTTTCTGGGGATGCACGTTGACGTCCACCTCCCCCGCCGGAGGGTCCACCCGCAAACACGCGACCGGTCCGTGACCTGCAGGCAAGAGGTCACCATAGGCCGCCGAGATCGCGCCGGAGAGCGCACGCTCCCGAACGACACGACGGCGAACGACCACAAACGACTGGCCACGACCCTTCACCGACGCGGTGGGCGGAGAGAGGAACGCCTCGACCTCGACACCGTCGTGTACCCCCTGCACCCGCGTGATCGGGGCCCGGACGCGACGCGCCAGCACGGCGGCGATTCGCTCGGCCAACTCGGCTGCGGGGAGCTCGAGCAGCGTCCGGGCGCCGTGTTTCAAACGGAGATGCACGCTGGGATGCGAGATGCCCAACCGCACCATCGTGTCCGTGCAATGGCCGACCTCGGTCGCTTCCGAGCGCAGGAATTTTCGCCGCGCGGGTACGTTGACGAACAACGAGGCCACCTCGACCCGCGTGCCAACCGGGCGCCCGACCGGGCAGAGCTCCGGGTCGAGCCCAGGACGGGAGCGCATGCGGGTGCCCGCGGAGTCCCCGGTCCGGCGGGATTCCATCGTGACGTCAGCCACCGCGGCGATCGAGGCCAGCGCCTCCCCCCGAAACCCCAGGGTTCGAATCTCGACCAGGTCGGAGGCTTGGCGAACCTTCGACGTGGCGTGTCGTGTGATGGACAGCGGAAGGTCTTTGGGATGCATCCCTCCGCCGTCGTCGAGCACGACGATGCGCTCAGCCCCGCCGCGCGTCAGCTCGACCTCGACCCGGGTCGCGCCCGCATCGATGGCGTTCTCGACCAGCTCCTTGACGATCGAAGCAGGCCGTTCGACCACCTCCCCCGCCGCGATCTGGTCGGCGAGCGCGGCAGGCATCACCTCGATGCGGGTAGGCGCGGACACGACCTCAACTGGGTATCACCACGGCGAAGTCGAGCCAACCGGGCCCTGCAACGCGTCGTCCTGTGGACGGGCCACGGAGGGGCCAGCGGAGGCCGCGGGGGAGGCCGACAACCTACCGAACCGCAACCGAGAGATTCGGGTCGTCGGTCCAGACTACGCGGTTTCGGCCGCCCTGCTTCGCGAGGTACAGCCGGGCATCCGCGCGCTTGATCAGGTCGTCAGCGTTGGCAACCTCGGTCGCAAGCTCGGCGACACCGATCGAGATCGTCAACGGGATCCGCCGACCTTCGAAGGTGAACTCCTCTTGCTCGACCATTGCTCGGACGGTCTCTGCGAAGTGGGCGGCGCCGAGTTCATCGATCTCCGGCAGGATCACCGCGAACTCTTCTCCGCCATACCGGGCGACAACGTCGACCTTGCGCGCCCGCTGCCGGACGATGTCGGCCATGTGTCGCAGGACGTGGTCCCCGGCGCGATGCCCGAAGGTGTCGTTGCAGCGCTTGAAGTGGTCGATGTCGAACATCATCAGCGCGAGCGGACGGTCGTAACGACGGGCCCGGCTGAGCTCGCGCTCGAGCGTCTCGACGAAGTAGCGCTTGTTGAAGATCTGCGTGAGGCCGTCGACGGTCGACAGCCGGTAGATCTCCTCGTGATACGAGCTCTCGATGTTGTCGCCGGTGAGGAACTTGAAGATGCTGCGGCCGACCTTGATGAGGTCGCCGTCCTTCAAGTAGGCCTCGTGAATCTTGTGGTCGTTGACGTAGGTGCCGTTCGTCGACTCGTTGTCGCGAATCTTTACCCCGGCGTCGTCGATCATCACCGTAGCGTGCGTACGCGACACGGAATCCTGCGAAACGCAGATATCAGCCGTCGTTCCCCGGCCGATGGTCATCTCCCGGTTCTCGATGTTGTACTTACGACCAAGCTCCGCACCGTAGATGACCACGATGCACGCGTCCTTCTTGTGGCGATGGAGCCCGGTGTCCTCCACTTTGTGGATGACGGTGACGATGGTTTCGTCGCGCATGACCGCGAACGTCCGCAGTCCGCGAACGAAGTGTCATCGTAGCAGGAAACTGCCCCAGGGAAAGACCCCCGCATCTGCACCGTATGGGGCACGGTGTACTTGTGTGCAGCTCCCGTACACCGCCACCTCTGTCTCGCGCTGATCGCGATCTTTTTGACGTGCCCATCCCCGCGCTGCTATAGGCTGCGCTCTGGCTGCCATGGGAACGCCACGAAAGGGTCTCAGCGGCGTAGGCGCGCTGTTCTTTCTGGGGACACTTGGTGCCATCGCCTTCTACGTCCAGCAACAGAGCGCGCCCGAGGGGTACGACGGTGTGCGGAAGTCGGCGACGGTTCTCCCCGATGTCACCCCCGATGAAGAGACATCGTTGGTGCTGCCCTGGGCAGATCGCCTCGACCTGAGCGCCACCGCCCTGGTGACGATCTCCGATCCGCAGGCGGCCAAGCCCGAGACCGACACTCCGGCTGCGCCCGCGGCGGACGCGGCGAGCGCAGTCGCAGATCCGAAGAAGAGCCGCTTCGTCCAGGAGCTCAACGACGGCCACCGGATCATGCTGACGCTCGACCCTGTCCTGCAGGAGTCCGCGCTGACGATCTTCGAGAACCGCGAGGTGCCCTACGCCGGCGCGGTCATGCTCGACATTCGGGACAACTCGGTCCTGGTCCTCGCCGGCCACTCCAGCATGGACACCGAGGTCGACCCCGTCGAAATCGTCGCCAGCGCGTGGGCACCGGCCGCCTCCACCTTTAAGCTCGTGACCACTGCGGGGCTGCTCGAGTCAGGCACGGTCACGCCGAGCACCCGAGCCTGCTTCTCCGGAGGCCTGCACGGAATCGAGGACGACATGCTCACCGACAATCCCGCCCGGGATACGCGGTGCGAGACGCTCTCCTCAGCCGTGGCGCACAGCTACAACTTGGTCATCGCCAAGCTGGCCCATAAGCACCTAGGTCAGCAGGACCTCGTCGACGTCGCGCACTCGCTGCTGTTCGAAACGCAGATCCCGTTCGAATACACGGTCGAGCGGAGCCCGGCGCACATCCCCGCCGACCCCATGGAGCGAGCCAAGGTCGCGGCAGGCTTCTGGAACGTCGACCTCTCGCCGATTCACGCCGCGACGATGGTGAGCATCTTCGCCCGCGGAGGCGTGTACCAGCCCCCGCACGTCATCGACCAGGTCCTCGGGCCCGACGGCAGCGACCTCTCCCCTGCCCGGCCGAAACCGACCCGGGCCATCTCGGCCGAGACGGCCCTCGCCCTTGGAGAGATGATGCGCTCGACCACAACGTCGGGCACCGCTCGCAAGAGCTTCGTCGATCCGCAGGGCAAGCCCTACATCGCCGACGTGGTGGTGGCCGGAAAGACCGGAAGCCTCACTGGCAAGCGGGCACCCTACCTCAACTACAACTGGTTCATTGGCTTCGCACCCGCCGACCGCCCCGAGATCGCGTTCGCGGTGTTGCTGGCCAACGAACCCAAGTGGCGGATCAAGGCGCACTACGCCGCGCGCCGCCTCGTCCAGATCTATCTGGAGCGTCGTAGCGCGCTCGAGCGCAACCGCGATGCGCGTCTGACCAAGACCGGTGTCACCGCGCGCGCTCGAGATGGCATGGGGGCGATCGTCAAAGCCGCGCCCGCAGACCCCACCCCGCCGCCAACACCAGCCGCCGCGCCGTCCAACCCCGCCGAAGACGCGGGGGCTCCAGGCGCCGACTCGCTGCCGCCGCCTCCGGGGCCCGTGCCTGCGACCCCGCCGGCCTGAGTCTCCCACCTGCTCCCACGCAGTAGTAGAGTTCGACCTCGTGCTCGTTGCACTGTTGGCTGCCGCGCTTGCGACAGCACCGGCGGAACCCCCCAGTCCGGATGCGGCGGCGCCCGAGGAGAAGGACGCTCGCGCGCAGGCGAGGGTCGCGTTCGCCCAGGGGCGGGAACATGCGCAGGCCGAACGGTACGACGAAGCGATCGTGTCGTTTGAGGATGCCCTGAGGCTGCGGCCCACCTCCGGCCTCCACTACAACATCGCCGTGTGTCATCACCGTCTGCTGCTCGCCGCGGACGAAGACCCCGACACCTACGAGACGCACCGTGCCGCTGCGGTCACGGCGTACAACGCCTACCTCGATGCGGCCCCTGGCGCCGCCGATCGGTACGCCGTCGCGGCGACGATCCAAGACCTTCGAGGTCGACCCAACCTGATCGACGAGTGGCGTATCGACGGCGGAGATCCTGGCCGTGCGACGTTGGAGCTGCGGGAGTCGGACGCGGAGGTTTCGCCGGAACCCGAACCCGACGCCGCCCCGACTCCAGTCACCGGACCTGAGCCCGCACCCGAGCCCCCCGCTCGACCGCCTCCCGCGGTCTCGCCGATGCGCCCCGGATTCCCGCATGGGATGTTCGGTTTCGGCTTCTCACTGGACGCCATCGCCCCCGGGGCCATGTCGTCGACAGCCGGCATCGATTCCTTGCCCGCGCTCGGCCCCTCGCTTCGCGCCGGCGGATACATCGGCCAACGACGCGAGTTCCTGCTGGGGGCCGAGTTCGCATGGGCCACCACGCCGACCACGGCGAACCGCGGTCACCGGATCTCTTCCATGCAGTTCCTCCTGCTGGGGGAATGGACCCGCGCACTCCAAGCGGCCAAGCAACTCGAGCTCGGCCTCAGTGCGACGGCAGGCCTGGGTGGTCAGACCCTTGTCCACAACGGCCCGAGCCCTGCCACGTGTCCCGTGCGAGCCTCCGGAGTCGTCAGCACCCGAGGCGGGCTGTTCCTCGGAGCGCGCTTTGTCCTGCGGGCGACGTTCGGTGAGCGTCGGCAGCACGCGTTCGCGTTGCGCACCGGCCCCACTGCAGCTGGAATGGGGGGCGGCACCAAGGACTCGGGCTGCATGCAGAACGACCCCCACCCCTTCCAAGGGTATGCGGTCCCGGACGCAGCGCTGCAGATCCGCAGCGACCTCGGCTACGAGTTCCGCTGGTGAGACTCAGGACGGGTCTTCGAGCAACTCGGCCTGCACGACCACCGGCTCGGCCCCCTCTCCGCCCTCGACACGAATTGTCCGCTGGACGGGAAACCGCCCCGGCTTGCGAACCTCGAGCCGGTGCACACCTGGCGCGAGCACGAGAGGGTCGGCTCCGGCGGCAGTCAGCGAACCGACCTGGCCGATGTAGTTGCCGTCCACGTAGACGTCCGCGTCCGTGTCCGCGTCGGGCACTTCGATCGCCAACGGTGCGCCGGCACCGGGGGCGGGACGGCACGCGCCGAGCAGCATGATGCACGCAAGTGCGACTCGGGAAACCATGGACACCGCGGACGACATGAGGCGAGGACGATGGTGGTCTAAAACGCGGCCCGGCTCAATGCCGCTTACGAATCGTGCCCGCACCCCGCGGCCGAAGGGAGCGTGACACTAGCGAAGGCGAACCGTGAGCGCACGGGGGTCATGAACACCGACAACCGTGACCTCGAAGTCCGGAAGGTTCAATGCCTGCAACCCTCGGGCGATGTCCTGCGCGGCGGCTTTCCCCACCAACTCGATGCGCACTGAGCCGTCGAGGTCGATCCCCACGAGCTTCGCTTTCCGTACCCCGGACACTCGATCCGTCAATGCTCGCTGCAGACGCCGCACCCGAGAGGCCGGATGAGGAGACTCGACACGAACCACGACGCCACCGGGGTCACCCGTGAGTTCGGCAGCGAGCGCCTCCGCGACAGCCCCTGCGCCGCGTTCGCGAGCACTCTGCTCGTCGACACCAAACGCGGCCTCGTCCGACTTCAGCAGCACACGGCCGGCGACCTTCGCTTCCAGGCGGACGCGCACCGCCTGCAACAACGTGTTCGGCACGGGGCCCAGCGGCGCACACTCGAGGGCGACGACGACCGGCTCCGATGTCCCGACCTTTGCTCGTGCCACGCCAAGCCGCTCGAGGTCCACACCGACCTGCTCGGTCTCCACCGTGCATCCGCGGCCCGCGGAGAGCTCTCCGAGATGGAAGCGGACTTTCGCCGGCGAGGGCGGCAGCGACGGTGCGACGAACTTGGCCAACCGCGCGACATCGATCTCGACCTCGAGTTCGACCCGAATGCCGTCCGGATCCACCTGTTCGGAGACGATTCGGTAGGCGCCGGTCCACCGCGTTCCGTCGCGCTGAACCGCCTTCTTGGCATCCTTGTCGACGCGGCCCTCGAGCCCGTCGATCGCGGTTTGCAGGGCGGCCAGCCGGGCGCGCCGAATCGCTCTCGACCGAAGCCGGGTGGAGCTTGGGGCCTGTTTCCATTCCGACGCCTTCGCCGCCCCTGCACCGCGGACTCCGGCGGCATGGGCGGAGGACGCAGCGAGCCCCAGCGTCGCGAATGCGAGCCCCATGAAGTAGCGTCGAAAGCGCGATCCTGCCCGCACGAGGGAGAGCGTAGCAGCACCTCAGCGTGGGAGGTTGTGCGCATGCGATCGGACGTGAGCGGCCCGGCATTCTTGGGGGTAGCCAGCGCGACCCCGGTGGGCTACACGCGGCTTCATGCGCCCTCCGTTCGTCGGCCATCGACGCTACAGCATCACGCACCGCGCCGTGCAGCGGCTCCGCGAGTTGGTGCCCACTCGGGCCGAAGAGGACGACGAGGCACTGCGCGACCGGCTGGATGTCGCGCTGGGTGAGGCCGAGGACGGTGGCCGTGCTGTCCGGACGCTGGACGCGATGCTCGGCGAGCCGCAAACCCTGATCCCCGTTGTGGAGTTCGGGGAGACGCTCTACGCGATCATCAAGGAGGACACGGTCGTGACCGTCCTTCCCAAGGGCCACGGCGAGGAGATCCTGCAGCGCGGCCAGGCGATGGAACAGCGCGTCGCCTCCGGCCAGGTCCAAGTCCAGCCACGCGCCCCCGAGCGCGAACGCTTCGACCCTGGCGCGCGACGCCGTTGGCACAAGGAAGCCCCCCCGGTCGTCGTCGAGCGGGTCGGCCGTGCCGTCCCAACGGACGTCCGTCCTCCCGCACCCAGCGTCTCCGAGCCCGCCGCCGCCGCCACCCACACCGATGTGGGATCCGGTGGAGCCCCCGCCTCCAACGATGCATCGGGGTTGGTGTTTCGCCTGCCCGAGCCCCCGCCCACCGACAGCCCCGTCGCGAGCGCGCTTCGGCTCGCCCTCGACGAAGGGCGTCGCCGTGCAGCCGTCCTCGCGCTCCAAGAAGCACTCGAAGCATCGGACCCCGACGACGCCCTCGGACCCCTGTGGAACGCCGTTGCCCAGCAGGGGCTCCCTCGAACGATGACCGTCGGGGATCTGCTCGAGGCGACCCACGCAGCACGACGCTGAGCCGGATTTCCGGTGCGTTGGGGGCCTGTGGTACCCCAGAGGAACGGATGGGCGTCGGACCGCAGCGGATTCTCGGCATCGACCCTGGCACCCTGTGTGTCGGGTACGGCGTCATCGAGACCCATCCGGACCGCGGCGGAGCGTTCGAGTACCTCGAATGCGGTGTCCTGCGACCCTGCAAGACGCTCGAGGTCCCGGTGCGAATCGCCGAGATCGCAGCGGGGCTCACGGAGATCATCGACGAGCTCAAACCGACCGCGGTGGCTTTGGAGAAGGCCTACTACGGCAAGAACGCCGCGAGCGCGCTCAAGCTGGGCCAAGCTCGGGGGGCGATCATGCTGCTGACCGCGCAGCACGGTCTTCCCACGTTTGAGTACGCGCCCTCCACGATCAAGCAGCAGGTCGTGGGTCACGGCCGAGCGACCAAAGCCCAGGTTCAAACGCGGGTGCAGATGCTCTTTCGCCTGCGCAACACCCCCTCGACGGACGCGGCCGATGCCCTAGCCATCGCGCTCTGTCACGGGCACAGTGCACCGGCTCGGGCCGCAGGCGTGGATGCCAGCTCGCAGACTCGGACCCTGTCATGATCGGACATCTTCGCGGAATCGTGCTCGTACGCGACGCGCTCACGGGCACCGTCGTGCTCGACGTGGGCGGCGTCGGCTATCAGCTCATCGTCTCCTGGCAGACGTTTGCCGACGTGCCGGGCGAAGACGAAGAGTGCGCGTTGTGGGTCCACACGCATGTCCGCGAGGACGCGCTCGCCCTGTACGGCTTCATGTTGCCCGAAGAGCGGCGCATGTTTCAGCTGCTCACCTCGGTCCCGCAGGTTGGCCCGAAGAACGCCGTCGCCGTGCTCGGCGGATTCCCACTGCTGGAGCTGCTCGAGGCGATCGGGCAAGGCGAGCAAGCGACGCTTCAACGCATCCCCGGGGTCGGGAAACGGACGGCGGAACGCATCATCTTGGACCTGCGTGAGAAGGTCGAACCACTGGCAGCCGCGCTGGGCATCGAGGACAGCGAGGAGCCGGAGCTGTCGGTGGACGCACCCGCCGAAGCCCTCGATGACGAAGCCCGCGCCGTCTTGGTCAACCTGGGCTGGAAGCCGAAGGTCGTGGACAACGCGCTCGCCAAGGCACACGACAGCGATCCGCCCCCCGAGGACCTCGATGGCCTCGTGCGCCGCACGCTCGCGGTGCTGATGGGTCGCTAGCGCGGTGGAACCCGCGCGAGCTGAGCCGCTCAGCGCTCGGACTCGTCGTCTGGTTCTGCAACCGCATGGAGCTTGAACGGCGGCTCTGGGTGGGGCCCCGCGTCCTCCATCAACTCCGGCACCAGCCCGAGTCCGCCGAGCTTCAGCGTCTCCGCCAGCCGGCGTGCGAGGCCCGTGTGCCGCAGGTTGTCCGATGCCTGACCGATGGCACGCTCGATCGCCCGTGTGTCCCCTACGATGACGCACAGCTTCTTGGCGCGTGTGATCGCGGTGTAGAGCAGGTTTCGGCGCAGCATGACGTGGTGCTCGGGGAGCAGGCACACGATCACGGCATCGAACTCGCTGCCCTGGCTCTTGTGAATCGACAGTGCGTAGGCCAGCTGCAACGCCGAAACCTCGCGCCCCTCGTATTTCACCCTCTTGCCATCGAAGTCGACGGTGAGCGTTGCGGCCTCGGCATCCACATCGACCACCTCTCCGATGTCGCCGTTGAACACGGCTTTCTCGTAGTCGTTGCGGGTCTGCATCACCCGATCGGTTCTTCGAAAGATCCGCCGCGGCGTGTTTTTGCCTCCGACCGCCCACTCACGCTGTCCGCTGGTGAAGTGGGCCTGAAGGCTCCGGTTGAGGTTCTCCGTCCCCGCGATGCCCTTGTGCATCGGAACCAGAACCTGCACGTCGGTGCGGCCTTCAATGCCGTATGCGGCGGGGATCCGGTCCGTAGCCATGCGCACCGCCAAGTCGTGGACTCGTTGGGCGGTGCGACAGGCAACGACGAAGAACTCGCCCTGCTCCCCGGAGACGTCCGGATCAAGTTCCTGCCCATGCAGGACACGGTGGGCGTTGCCGATGATGCTGCTGCCTTCGTCCTGGCGAAAGACCTCGGTGAGCCGAACCAACGCGATCGGGGTCTCGGGGTCCTCGGCCACGGCCATCACGTCGCGCAAGACATTGCCCGCGCCGACGGAGGGGAGCTGGTCGGCATCACCCACGAGCAGGAGACGGTGGGCATCGGTCAGCGACCCCAGCAACGCGGCCGCCAGCGCGACGTCGATCATCGAACTCTCGTCAACGACCAGCAGGCCCGGCGGCAGCGGATCGGCGGGGCCATGGGCAAACGCTCCGGTCTCCGGTTGAAACTCGAGTAGGCGATGCAGCGTGCTTGCGGAGTGACCCGTGGTTTGCTCGAGGCGCTTGGCCGCCCGCCCGGTCGGAGCCGCGAGCAACACGGCCACACCATTGTGGTCGGCCAGCTCGAGGATCTGCGCCACGACCGTGCTCTTTCCGGTGCCCGGCCCCCCGGTCAGCACCATCACACCATGCTCGGCCAGCGCTTCGACGGCTGCGCGTTGCCCCGCGCTGAGATGCCCGGGCAACTCGGGAACACTCCACGGCTCGGCCTTTCCTCGCGCCAGCGTCGCAAGGCCCGCGGCGACATCGTTCTCGGCTTCGAGCATGCGCACCGGAAATGCCAACGGCGCATTGTCGTTGCCATGCTCGAGCACCACGTCCCCGCTGACCACCAAGCGCTCGCCGGCGTCGCGCACCGCAGCCTCCGGCGCGCCAAGGTTGCGTGTCGCCTGCTCGACCAACGACTCGATCGGCAACGCGCAATGCCCGTCCATCTCGGCCTGTTCGAGGACATGCACAATGCCTGCGTCGAGGCGTTCGGCACTGTCGGGCTCGATGCCCAGTGCCCGCGCAACCCGGTCTGCGGTGGAGAAGCCGATGCCACGGACCTCTCGCGCCAAGCGATACGGATGCTTGCGGAGCACGTTGACCCCGTCGTCCCCGTAGCGTTCGAAGATCGAGTTTGCGAGATGAACCGGGAGATCGAGTTCGAGCAGTTGCGCCTCGAGTTGCGCCATCGGACCGCTGTGCGTCGCGTGATGCTGAGCGATCTTCTCCACCGTCCGTTGGCCGATGCCCTCGACCTCCATGAGGCGCCGTGGCTGTTGCTCGAGGATGGTGAGCGTATCGAGGCCAAACTTCGCGACGATGCGCGAAGCCATGACCGCCTTGACCCCTGGGTAGCGCATCAACCGGCGTTCGATGCCGAGCTTGGTCGTGGGAACGGCGACCTTCATGCCGACGATCGCGAACTGTCGGCCATGCTGAGGATGGGAGTCCCACCGACCGCGAAGCGTCAGCTCGGCACCGGTCTCGACGCTGACCATCTTCCCAACCGCGGTCACCAGCGTTTCGTGGCCCGGCGCGAGTAGACGCAGCACTGTGTAGCGCGAGCGGGGGTCGTGGTAGACGACGCGCTCGACGGTGCCAGCCAGCTCAACCTCGTCGGCCACGGGCAACCCTCGCCAAAACTGAGGCCGGCGTCAAAGTGCAGCGGCGCGATCGGGCATCCAGCCCTCCAGGGCCGCACGGACCATCACGAGCCGATCTTGGCCCCACAGCCGAAGGGTGGTGCCATCGTCGTAGGTCAGCACGAAGCTGGGTACGCCGCAGATCCCCTCGCTGAGCGCGCGGTCGGTGTGCTCGCGCAGCGCCGCCTTGGTCTCCTGGGTCCCGCTGCGGGTCAGGATCGCCTCGGCATCGAAGCCTGCATCGCAGAGCACCGGAGCCAACGCTTCGGGCGTGTCGATGCGTCGGTCTTCGGCCCAGGCCGCCCGATACAGCGCGTGCACACAGCGCGGCTCGACCAAGCTCGCACGCAGCGGAAGAACCGATCGAAGCGGGAAATGCGTGGGGAAGCGCAGCGGCACGCCCCAGGCGTCCGCCCAGTCGTGCATGTCTCGAGTCGCGTACGCCTGCCGGGTCTCGTTCATGGCGTGCAGCGGCACCTCGGGCGTGCCGATCGTCCGAAACAGCGCGCCGAGAAGAATCGGAGACCACTCGACCTCGAGTCCGGCCTCCGCCGCGACGCGCTCGATCTGGGTGGACGCGAGGTAGCTGAACGGGCTTGCAACGTCGTGGATGAAGCGAAGCCCGATCACCCTGCGTGGCGCTCGGGACGGCGGAGACGACCAAGCATCCGGCGCCACGTTGTCTCCGAGGTCCCGTAGCAACAGACCGATCCGGTCCTGTCCCCACAACACACGCGGCCCTCCCAAGAACGTCGGGACCCCGAACGCACCGGCCTCAAATGCAGCCTGGGTCGAAGCCCGCAGGGGGTCACGGCCCGCCTCGATGACGGCGTCGATGTCGAGTTCGTGGGGCGCCATCACGCGCCTGAGGACCTCGCGGTCCGCGAGGTCCTCGCCCTGCTCCCAGTAGGCTTCGAAGAGCGTGCCCGTCCATGCCTCCCGTTCCTCGGCAGGCGCCGCGCAGAGCAACCGCATCGCGTCGAGCGTGCGGCGGGGGTGGCTGCACGGAGGATTCAGCGAGACGTCCCCGAAGTCTGCCCACAACGCGATGTCGCGCGCGTTCGCTGCCGCACGTGCGGGAGCCATGGCCGTGTTGGGGTCCGCGGGAGCCCCCACGTGGCGAAGCAACCCTCCGAGCAGGATAGGCTGCAGCTTGAGCTCGGTGTGCGCCCGAACCCGGTCCAGCTGGCGGAACGCCAAGTAGGCGAACGGGCAGACGACGTCGTAGACGAACCGCACCGTCATCAGCTCAGTCCGGCTCGTCGGCGCCCGCGTATCCGAACGCTCCATCCAGCGGACGCTCCGTTCCGTCAGCATCCAGGGGTGGGTCGCCTTCGAGCCACAACGCGATGCCGCCGAACGGGGTCAACGGAGGCGCGCCCAGACGAAAGTCGCCGTCGTCCGCGTCGTTGAACCACAACGGGTTGTACGACTCGTCGACATGCACACCACCGTCGCCAGCGAATCCTGCCGTGTCGATTGCGTTGGTCGTAAACTGAAGCGGGAAACAGTCCAGCGCCGCCGAGGATCCCGAAGCCCCCACCAGGATCGAGTTGCGGACCACCCCTTCGGTCTCGAAGCACTGCAGGCTGTCCGGCCCCGAGCCATCGTTCCCGGCCAGCGTCGAGTACAGGATGTCGACCGTGGCGAACTGCGCGTTGACCCCTGGGCCGCGGGTCCCATCGCCGTTGCTTCCGATCGCGGCGTTGTCGAGTGTGAGCGTCCCGCCCAGTACCCGGACACCACCGCCAACATTGTTGAAGACCGAGGACCCGTCCAGCCGCATCTCGCACGGACCGGTGGTGAAGATTCCGTAGTCTGCGTTGTCGCCGACCTCGGACCCCTGCATCCACAAGGCGGCATCACTGCAGAGGATCCCCTCGCCGGCGACGTTGTTGGAGACCCGAATACCCACCGTGTAGACACGCCCGTCCATCACGGTGAACCCTGCAGCCCCGGCTCCATCGCCTTCGAGCGACGGAACCCCGCCGTCGCCCACGATCGCGATCGTGGCATCCACCAGCAAGCTCGCCCCCTCGTCGTACACACCCGGCGCAACCCGCAGGACCCGGGTGTCATCCTCGACCAAAGAGGCGAGTGCGTCCGCGAGCGAACAGTTGGGCGTCGCTTCGGATCCATCTCCAGGGCAGACCGCGTTGGCATCCACGTGGATGAGCTCGTCCTCGAGGAAACACTCTCCCGCCAACGCGTCGGCCGGGTCGAGGTGGCAGGCGCCAGTGGTGCACTCGTCGTGGGCCACGCAGGGCACACAAGCTCCCGTGGGGTTGCAGATCGGGAGTTCCTGACCGCACACGAACGTCTCGACATCTCCACACGCGCCACACTGGCCCGTGGCCTCGTTGCACGCCGGGGCTAGCGGATCGCCGCCGCCACAAAAGTCGGCCCCGCCCGCGGTGACGCACGACACGCAGGTCTGCGCGGAACAGTACGGCCGCGTGCTGTCGGCACGGGAGCAGTCGGTGTCGAACGTGCCGTCGGGCGTGTCGCACGGCAACATGGGACCGCCCGTGGTGGCCGCTGTCGTGCCGCTGTCGTCGACCGCGTCGGTGCTTTCCGAGGTCCCGAGGGTCTCGAGCGTGTCCAGCGTGGTTGAGCCCTCCCCGGTTGACCCGCTGCCGTCCGTCGTGAACGTGGTCGTCGCGAGCCCGCCACCGACGCTGCACGCCGGCACCGTGGGGGGCGCCACAGCACAGCCTTGATCCGCCGATGCAGGGCGACACAAGTCGCAGAACGGTTTGCCGACGCCCAACGCGGCGCAGGTCTGATCGCCCTGCTCGTCGCCGCAGTGAGCCGTGAAGGAGAGCGGACTCGTCGCCGAGGGGTCCACACTGCAGGCCATCACTCCCGGCACACTCAGAAGGGCAATGAAGGCGCGCCGCGAGATCCACTTCGAGGGCAAGGTCCCGGCATCGGCGCGCCGCGCCGGACGGTTCAAGCGCATGCAGCGATGGTAGCACCGGGGCCCCACGGGGCAGCCTGCCTCGGGTGGATCCACCCGCAGAGGGGGTCAACCCCTTCGAGCACGCGGTGGAGCCCTGAGGGGAACCCCGTAAAACCGTAAACATTCCGTACATATCGCCAATACTCTGACGCCGAGGCCGTCGAATCTACAGCGCGACGTCCTTGCAGACCCTCGACGGACGAGGCCACGTGACGCCGCGCAGGAAGCCGAAGTCCGATGATCACCAAGCACGACGTCACCCCTCCCCGTCCCCGTACGCCCTCGACTCGCGAAGACTCCCACGCATTCTCGTTGGACTCGCTGCGTGCCCTCGAGGCCACCCGCGCCCCCGCCGTTGCGCAGGCAGCCGACAGCTCCGGCGTGATCGATCTGGACGAGTTGCGCCTCGCCGGGCCCAGGAGTGTGGCCGACGATCTGACGACGTCGCGACTGGTCTCGGGCCCCGACCCGATGCCGCCTCCGCCGCCTTCGACGCCGCGTTGGGCGGTCGCAACCCTCGGTTTGCTCGGCGGTGCCGTCGTCGCGCTGACCACCATGGTCGCCCTGGGCATGCCGCACGGAACCCAAGCCACCCAGGACCCAGCGCCTCGCCCCACCATGGCCGCCGCCGTCCTCGACCATGACGACGACCAGGTCGCACACGGGCTGCACGCCCACGGTGCGTTGATCCCCCACGTCGCCGAAGCGGATACGGCTGCGGCTGCGATGCCGACGGCTGAGCCTGAGCCTGAGCCGGTGGCGAAGCCCGCCCCCAAGGCCCGCAGCAAGTCAAAGCGGACCAAGACCAAGCGAGCAGCGGCGAACAAAGCGAAGACGAAAGCGAGCAAACCCGCCGCAGCCCCGAAGTCCGTAGCCAAGCCCGAGTCCAAGACCCAAAGCCAGGACGCCCTGAGCGTCCAGTGCATCGTCGACCCCGCCTCGTGTGGACGCGGCGCAGCCAAACCCAAGGCCAAGCCCAGCACGCCGACGGTCTCGTTGCCCACGAAGCTCTCGTCCTCGCAGATCCGCAAGGCGCTGACGGGCCCCAAGTCCGAGGCCAAGCAGTGTCGGGACATGCACGCCGCGGCAGCGGGGACAACCGTCAAGGTCAAGCTCTCCATCGCAGGCTCCGGCAAGGTGCGCTCAGCCGTCCCACAGGCGCCGCACGCCAACAGTTTGGGCCGCTGTGTCGCCGCCGCGCTCAGCACCGCAAGCTTCGACGCCTTTGGGTCGCCCGCGATGGGCGTGGTCTACTCGGTCCGGTTGTAGGGCACACCCATGGCCCAGGCAGCCTCCGGCACGACGCCGAACGAAGCCCCCATGTCGAGATAGGCGTGGGGATGCCAGAAGTCACGGGGATCAGCCTCGAACCTCAAGGTTCGGGGCTCTCCGGTGTCCACCGAAAAGTCCGTCACCTCGGTCCGGTCGGCCAAGGTGAAGTGCATCGACATCTTCTCCCCCGCGATCCGGAAGGTGAACGCCTCGGTGGTCCAGTCGTCGAAGTCTCCGCGATGGAACCAGCCCACCCCGCGGCCGTCCATGCCCGCCGGTCTGAACTGATACATGTGGAACCCGATGCCGCCCGTTGCATATCGCTCGAGGTCGATCCACATGTGTCCTGCGGGTGGTTGCCCGGGCTCGGGCGTCGCCTCGACATGCGGCTCGATCGGCCCGGGCTGGTCCCGAAAATAGCGCGCCCCCTTGGTCTGAGTCTCCGGATCGTAGTCCAACGTCAGCCAGTCGATGGCTCCCTCGGATTCCACCGCAAAGGGCAACTCGTGGCGAACACCGCTTTTGCGAAACTCGAGCACGAGCGTGTCCCCGACGACGTCGTAGTCGAAACTGTGCGTGTTCACGGCACCGACCTTGCCGTAGCGATACAGACCCTTGCCGTCGCCGTGGAAGTAGTAGAAGCCGACGTCTGATCCGTCGAGTCCGGGGAGCGCTTTCCACCACCACATGCCCGCCAAGGCGCGGACGGCTTCGGCATCGGAAGGGCCAGCGCCGTGCGCACCACCCACCGCCTCCACGTCGACGGGCTCAACCCGCTCGATCGGCTGCAACAAGGAGACCGACACCACCATCAGAGGAATGGAGGCGGTGACGGCGGCGTAGGCCGCCACGACGCTCGGACGCACGGAGGACATCTTCACGAGTTGGATTCTACCTCGCCCAGGCCTCGAGGCCCGCTTGCCCGTGCGTTCGGTTGCTGTGACCATGCCGCCGTGCCCGCCCTGCCCTCGATCGTACTCGCATCGGCTTCCCCGCGCCGTGCCGCGCTGCTGCGGGATGCAGGCGTGTCCGTGCAGGTGCGACCCGTAGCGTGCGACGAGGCTCCCATGCTCGGCGAAGCCGCACTCCCCTACGCACGACGCATCGCCGAGGCGAAGCTCAAGGCCGCGCTTGAACAACTCGAAGACACGGGCGGTCATCCGCTGTTGGCCGCCGACACGGTCGTGTGGGAGGAGGAGACCTGTGCGCCGCTGGGCAAGCCGACCGACCCGCAGGCGTGCTTGGAGATGTTGCGGTCGATCGCCGGTCCGAACGGGCACCAAGTCACGACCGCCTGGGGATTGGCAACAGGACCCCGTGACTTCGAAGTCCACGCCGAGACCACCCGGGTCTGGTTTCGAGCGCTCACCGCCTCCGAGCTCGATGCCTACGTCGGCACAGATGCCTGGCGGGACAAGGCCGGCGGGTACGGCATCCAAGCCGAAGCCGCCGGTTGGGTCACCCGCCTCGAAGGCTCGTACACGAACGTCGTTGGTCTCCCCGTGGCACAAGTGCTGACGCGACTGCAGGAACGCGCGCGATGATGCAGAGCATCGCCCAACGGCTCGCCCACATCCAACAGGCCGTGTCCGATGCCGCGGCGCGCAGCGGGGAGGGCCAAGCGGTCACCCTGATCGGCGTCAGCAAGCGTCAGCCCTTGTCCTCCATTGTCGAGGCCCGGGCCGCGGGACTGCTCGACTTCGGCGAGAACTACGCCCAAGAGTTGCACGAAAAGGCCGACGCCGTGCGGGACGCCCCAGCGCCCCGTTGGCACTTCATCGGACCCTTGCAATCCAACAAGGTCAAGCTCGTCGCAGGGTCGCACCTGATCCACACCGCGGACCGGCCCAAGGTGCTCGAGAAACTCGAAGCCCGCGGCGTCGCGCAGAATGTCCTCGTCCAAGTCAACGTCGCCGACGAAGCGCAAAAGGCCGGCATCACCCCCCAAGCCCTCCCCGACCTGCTCGATCGGTTCGCCGATTTCGACCATGTGCGATGCCGCGGACTCATGCTGATTCCGCCCCAAGGGACTCCCGAAGCCACGCGCTCTCACTTTGCGGCCCTGCGTGCGCTTCGGGACCAGCATGCCAAGACCGCCCGCCCGGGTGTGCAACTGCGTGCACTGTCCATGGGCATGTCGGCAGACTTTCGTGTCGCCATCGAGGAGGGCGCCACCCTCGTCCGCGTGGGCACGGCCATCTTCGGGCCCCGTGGGGTTGTGGCTCAGGCCTGAGTAGCGCTACGTAGGAGACGTGGCATCAGGCATTCTCCAGCGGCACGGCGATCCTCCGTGGACCCTCGACTACGACGGCCGCTCGCTCCCCTGCGCCCCCGGAGAAAGCGTCGCCGAGGCTCTCCTCGCCGCGGGGGAACTCGCCACCACCCGAAGCCTCAAGTTCAGGCGACACCGCGGCCCGTATTGTCTCAGCGGGGACTGCGGCACCTGTTTGGCTCGTGTCGACGGAGAGCCCAACATTCGCATTTGCCTCACACCTGTCCACGATGGACAGAAGGTCGTCTCGCAAAACCGCCTGGTCGGACGAGGCCCCGACCCTTCCGCTCTCGCCGACAAGTTCTTTGCCAAGGGCATGGACCACCACCACCTCATGGTGAGGCCGCGAGCCCTCAATGAGATCATGAAGGAGGTCGCGCGCAACCTTGCCGGTCTGGGGACCCTGCCCGACCGCGTGGACGACCGCGGCGCCGTGTTCCGGCACGAAGAGCCGGACGTCGTCGTCATCGGCCGCGGTCAAACCGGACGCGCCGCCAGCCAGGAGATTCGGCGCCACGGGCTTCGCTGCATCACGCTCGAGCGCATGCCCGGAGGCGCGACGCATATCGACGACCTCGAAGCGGGGGTGTTCGGCATCTACCCCGACGAAGGCTTGATCTGTGCTGCCGCGGTCGAGCCGCGCGCGACCGACCGCATCGTGACACTCCGCCCTCGGCACCTGGTCATCGCCACAGGCGCTCGGGACCCCATGCTTCTCATCGACGGCAATGACACTCCGGGCGTCGTGTCCGCACGCGGGTTGGTAGCCGCGATCTCGCGGCAACACTTCACTGTGCCGAGCGATGTGGTCGTCATCGGCCCCGACGATCCCGGCGCTCGTGTTGCCCAAGGACTCCGCGCCCGCCATGTCCTCCCCGAGACTGTCGAACGCATCGAGGGCTCAGACGCGGTCGAACACGTCCGGCTCACCAACGGCACCCGCATCGACACATCTTTGGTCGTCCTCGCGCCACGACCTGCGCCGGCCAGCGAACTTGCGCGGCAGGCCGGTGCCGAGGTGCGCTGGAACGGCGCAGGATTCGAGGTGCAGCGCGAACACCCCGGAGGCCGCATCCCAGGAGGAAAGCCGTGGACGCTCTGGGCCGCCGGCGAGGTCGCAGGCGTTGCGGCAGGCCGATCCGCGCACGACGGACAGGTCGTCGCACAAGCGCTGTGTCATCGAGAAGGAGCCGGGCAATGAGTCACCGCGTATTCGTGTGCCGATGTGAAGACGTCACGACCCACGAGATCGAGGACGCCCTCGACCGCGGGCTGTCCACCGTCGAGGAGATCAAACGCTACACGGGGCTGGGCACGGGGCCATGCCAGGGCAAGGAGTGCATGTGCACCCTCGTCAGCCTGCTCGTCTCTCGCGGGCTTGCGCAAGCCGACACCGTGCGACCATTCACCGCGCGTCCTCCCGCCGAGGCCGTGACCTTTGGAGCCCTGGCTGCCGTACCGGAAGCCTCGAGCGAGAGCGGGGAGACACCGTGAGCCCAACCTACGAGATGGGGGCGGCCGACGCCGTGCTTCCGCAGCGCGCCGACATCGTGATCGTCGGCGGTGGGGTCATGGGTCTCTCGACCGCGTACCAACTGATGCGCCAATCCAAGGGGCGTCTGAAGGTGGTCGTGATCGAGCGGAGCTACCTCGTCAGCGGCGCGTCGGGCCGCAACGGCGGCGGCGTGCGCATGCAGTGGGCGGACCGGCAAAACGTCGAGCTGATGATGCGTAGCATCGACATCTGTCGCGGCCTCGCCCAAGAGCTCGGCATCAACACCTGGTTCCGCCAAGGCGGCTACCTCTTTCTCGCCCGCACGCCTGCGGCCGAAGCCCAGCTCGAACGCAACGCCGAGCTCCACCACCACGTGGGCGCGCCCACCCGCCTACTCAGCCCCGAAGCCGCCCGAGACCGCGTCCCTCAACTCGACGTCACCGACGTTCGGGTCGCGACGTACAACCCCGACGACGCGGTCGTGTTTCCGTGGGCCTTTGTCTGGGGCTACGCAGCGCAGGCAGTCAAACGCGGGGCGGTGGTTCGCACCCACACCTCGGTCGAGCGCATCGAACCCGATCCGGGCGGTCGCGATGGGTTCACGCTCCACCTCTCCACCGGGGAATCGATCGAAGCCGACACGGTGATCAACGCGACCGGAGCGTGGAGCGTGGGGCTCAACGTGTCGCTTGGTGTGCATCTACCCAACCACCCCCACCGCCACGAAATCATGTCGAGCGAGCCGCTCAAGCCGTTCCTCGACCCCCTTGTCGTCGACCTGGACTGTGGCCTGTACTTCTCGCAGAGCACGCGGGGCGAGATCGTGGCGGGCGTCAGCATGCCCAGCGAAGGCGAAGATGCGGACCCCACCGAGATCAACCTCGGCAGCTCCATGCTGTTCTTGGGCCGACTCTCCCGCGCGCTTTGTCGTGCCATGCCGATCGCGCGTTCGCTCAAGGTCTTGCGGCAGTGGTCCGGGCCCTACGACGTCTCACCCGACGGAGACGCCATCCTCGGCCGCACCCCCGCATTCCCCAACCTGATCCAGATCTGCGGATTCACGGGCCATGGCTTCATGATGGCCCCCGTGATCGGGGAGATCGTCGCCCGCAACCTCGTGCACGGCAAAGACCACCCGGTGCTCACCCACTGGAGCCCCGGTCGCTTCGATGACCCGAACTACACCGGGCGCGGCGAAACGATGATCATCGGCTAGAGGATCACCGCGCGGAGCAGCGGCGCCGGGGGGAGCCGGCTCAGCCGCAGGCGCTGCTCGTCCAGCGACCGTCGACCTCATACGGATCGGATCGGCTGCCGCACTCGCCGTACGCGATCGAAGCGCCGACATCCCACAGTTTCACATCGGTGTCGAGGTCGACGACCTGGCCCGCCGCGTCAAGCTCGGTCTCTGCGATCACCGTGACCGGGACCGAAGGGTGGTCGACGATCGAGTAGAACATGTCGACGATGTCGTCCGACTCCATCCGCATGCAGCCGTGAGAGACGAAGTCTCGCTTGAGGAACCACTGCCGGTCCTCGAGATCGCAGCTGCTCGCACCGCCGGGGCACGAGTAGGAGATCGGGCCGTGGAAGCCGTACGTGTGCTGCCCTCGCGAGTTCTCGATGGTCAGACGCAGGAACGGGAACCCACCGAAATAGTCCGGCGCGTAGCGACGCGGGATGAAGTACCAGTAGTCCTCGACATCACGCCATGTGGCGAAGAAGCCGGTGGGCGTCATGCTGCGACCGGAAGAGGTCAGCGCACCGGGTCCGGTGGGGTAGACAGCAGAGAAGCCCGTGGCCCGATCGAAGAGGTGTACGGTCTTGCGCTCCAGCGACACGATGATCTCGGGGCGTTCGAGCTCCGGAAGGTCCGTGGGGACCTCGTAGGTCAACGGCGAGTCGGCTTTGCCCTCGACATCCGCGTACGGGTTGTCCTCGTCGAACGCGACCCCCTCACCGGGCTGCTCCTCATCGATGAGCTGCTGCGGCTGTGCCTCTTCAACACACCCAACCGCCAAGACGGACAACAGCGCGCAAACTCCCCAACGTCTCGCCAGCATCACGCTGGCTTACTTCGGGATCGCCGCCGTCGCAACATGTTTCCGCGTGGTACACCGGCCCTATGGACGCTCGGTGGCTCCTGTGGCTCGCAGTCGCCCCCACGGCGTGTGGCGACATCACCTCAGAAGTGGCGATTTCGTTTGAACGCCCACGAGATGACGCTCCCCTGAGCGACGTCGACAACATCACGGTTTCCCTGACACCCGATGGGTTCACGGAGCAGTTCATCGTCGAGGGATCCGACGCGGCCGTCGAGTTCGAGCTCCCACCGGATGGCACGTCTCGCAGCCTCTCGGTGTTCTTCGCCCGGGGCGAGGCGCTGGTTGCCTATGGAAGGACGCCTCCGTTCACCTTCGCTGGGGCCGCAGGGGCGGGTGTGGTGGTGTTCCTGGGCTACCCGGGCACCCTCGCAACGCTCGATCGAGACTTCGCACTCCCAGACGCGAGCACGCTGATCACCGACTCCCCCGGCCGTGGTGCAATCGCCCTAGGCTCGGACGGAAGTGCAGTGTTTCTCGACGCCTACACCTACGCATTGGTCCCCGTCGCCCCCTTCCCCGAGCCCACCCCCGCTTCCGATGACGGGGTGTTCGTCGGCGACGGGACTGGCAGCGTGACCCGGATTTCCTACGCGGAGCAGGTCGCCGCGACCCGCTACGTCTACGGGACCGATGCATGGGTGACCGTGTCCCCGCAAGACATGCCGCCTCGCCCCGGTGGCGCGGCCTGGTTCGACGCCGAGACCGCACTCGCGTACGTCGCCGGCGGTGGAGAGCAAACATCAGTGCTGCAAGTCGGGGTCGCCCCGGAGGAGAGCACAGCGCCGACGATCACCGAGCTGAGTCTGGAGCTCGATGCACCCCGACGCGGTGGGACGCTCTTCGGCCGCCCCGGCGCAGGTGAGGCGAGCCTCATCGTGTTCGGCGGGGACGATCCGTCGCTTCCGATGGTGCTATCGGTCACTTCTGGCCAAACGGCCGAACCAAGTGGCGAGGCGTGGACAGGCGCACAATGCGTCGCGCTGGACGAGACGCGCACACTCTGCGCCGGAGGATCCCTCGATGGCGACACGACGCAGCAGGGTGCGATCGTCGACACGGCGGACGCAGAACTCACCGTGAGCCGGCTCCCAGACCTGCTCCCGATTCCGATGCGGGACATCCTCTGGCTGGAGGATTCGTCCGCGGTGTACGCGCAAGGCGAAGGGCGATTGTTCCGTTTCGACCGGGGCACGCTCGAACGCGAGGAGCCCTCGGGGAGTCCACAGCGGGCCACCGGCGGCGGTGCGGCCACCCTTGCAACGGGCGTCACCGTCATCGCAGGCGGCGAAGATCAAGACGGCGCTGCAACCGAAGTGTGGCAGCTCTTCTCCCCCGAGATTTGACCCGAAAGAGCCCGCACGGCCGTATTGGCAAGGACGGGCCGCGGCTGTATGGTTCCGCCACTTTCGCGAAGAGCTCCTGATGGCCGCCGATACACTCTCGATCACCGACAACCGCACGGGGAACAACTTCGAACTGCCGATCAACGACGGCACCGTTCGAGCCATGGACTTTCGTCAGATGAAATCCTCTGAGGAGGACTTTGGCCTGATGGTCTACGACCCCGCGTACAAGAACACGGCATCCTGCCGGTCGGCGATCACCTACATCGATGGAGACAAAGGGATCCTGCGCTATCGCGGATACCCCATCGAGCAGCTTGCCGAGCAGTCGACCTACCTCGAGGTCGCCTATCTGCTCCTCAATGGAGAGCTCCCCAACAAGACGGAGTCCGCTGCGTGGACCAACGAGGTCACCACGCACACGTACGTGCACGAGTTCCTCAAAACGTGCATGGAAGGCTACCGCTACGACGCTCACCCCATGGGCCGTCTGGTCGCGTTCTTGGGAACGCTCTCGACGTTCTACACGGGGAGCAAAGCGGTCCGGAACCCCGAGATCCGCAACGAGCACATCGTCAAGATCATCGCCAAGCTGCCCACGATGGCCGCATGGGCGTACCGACACTCGCTCGGACGGCCGTACGTCTACCCGGACAACGATATGTCCTACTGCGGCAACTTCCTCAGCATGCTGTTCCAGCTTGCCGAGCCGAACTACAAGCCAAACCCGATCCTCGAGCGGGCCCTCGACGTGCTGTTCATCTTGCACGCCGACCACGAGCAGAACTGCTCCGCCAGCGCGGCACGTGCTGTGGGCAGCTCCGAGGCCGATCCTTACGTGTCCCTCGCAGCCGCATCAGCAGCCCTGTACGGGCCGCTTCACGGTGGCGCGAACGAGGCCGTCTTGCGGATGCTCGACGGAATCGGCTCGATGGAGAACATCCCGTCCTTCATCGAAGGTGTGAAGAAGGGTGAGCGTCGCCTGATGGGCTTCGGGCACCGCGTCTACAAGAACTACGACCCGCGCGCGCGCGTCATCAAGAAGCTCGCCGATCAGGTCTTCGAGGTCACCGGTCGCAACCCGCGTCTGGACATGGCCCTCGAGCTCGAGAAGATCGCGCTCAACGACGAGTACTTCGTCAAGCGGAAGCTCTACCCCAACGTCGACTTCTACTCGGGCCTCATCTACCAAGCGATGGGCTTCCCCACCGAGATGTTCCCCGTGCTGTTCGCCATCCCACGTGCCAGCGGCTGGCTTGCACAGTGGAGCGAGATGCTCGACGACAAAGAGCAGAAGATCGCCCGCCCGCGGCAAATCTACACGGGACATGGCGCCCGCGACTACGTCCCCATGGACAAGCGCGGCTGAGCGCGGCCCATGCCGCTGCTGATCCTTGCCGCGAGCGCTCTAGCGCTCGCGGCGTTTCTTTTTTGGCGCTTTGGTCCCGGAGCCTCTTCGGGCGCCGTGTTTGTGTTGCTCGTCGAGGCCAACGGCGACGTGCAACTGACCGGATCCGTCCCGGGAAAGTCCGACTCGGATGCTCGCGACTTTGTGGCCCAAATGGAGCTCCCGCCTCGCGCGCGGATTTGGGCTCACCGAGACGGACCCAGGCTGCGGCTGGAGTTTTCCTCCCACGTCCCGGACAACCTCAGGCAGCGAACACGCAACTACCTCGGGACATGAGTCCAGCACTGGTCTCGTCCCGCGAGCGCCGTATAGTCCCCGCCATGGTCCATCCGTGGCACGACATCCCGAACAACCCCGACACGGTCCACGAGGGGTTCACCGCGGTGATCGAGATCCCGCGCGGATCCAAGGTCAAGTACGAGCTCGACAAGCCGTCGGGGCTCCTCCGCGTCGACCGGGTCCTGTACAGCTCGGTCCACTACCCCGCCAACTACGGGTTCATCCCGCGGTCGTACTGCGATGACAAGGACCCCTTGGATGTTCTCGTCCTGGGGTACGAGCCAGTCCACCCGCTGTCGATCATGAACGTCCGCGCGATCGGAGTCATGCATATGGCCGATGAGGGGGAGCCGGACGACAAAGTGATCGCCGTCCCGAAAGACGACCCTGCGTTTGCCGACATCACCGACATCACCCAGGTGCCCAAGCACACCTATATCGAGATCAAGCGCTTCTTCGAGGACTACAAGGTGCTCGAGGAGAAGGCGGTGGTCGTCGACGAGATCCGCGGCGCGGCCGAGGGCATCGAGGCCGTGAAACAGGGCCTGGCGTACTACCGCAAGGAAGAGAACCGTCTTCGCGGCTGGGGCTGAGCCCTGCCCAGGCGCCCTCGCGGCTCGGGCCCCCCTCTGGCAAACAAGGTCATCCGAGAGACTCCTCAGGCGTCCCGACGTTCGAGCAACCACGAAAAAGCCCCGCTCATCTCGGCGGGGCTTCTTCGCGTGCAGAGTGTGAGCCGCGGTGCGAGCTACCCTCGGCGTCGGACGAGACCGAAGCCCAGCATCATCAGCGCGCCCACGCCGAAGGTCCCGCCCTTGGGTGCCGTGCTGCACCCCCCGTCGCCGCTGTCGTCCTGGGTCGCTTGGCCATCGGTGTCGCTGCCACTGGGCGTGCTGCTGTCCGAATCCTCGGAGTCCGACTCGCCACCCGAGGTGCCACTGTCGGAGTCCGAGTCGGAGCCACCGCCAGAGCTGCTCTCCCCCCCGGTCGTCTCCGGTGCTTCCACGCCGACGTGAATCGTGACCTCGTCGAACCCCACGTTCCGGTCGTGATCGATGGCCTCGACCCGTGCCGTATAGGTGCCCACGGGGAGGTTGCTGAGGTCCCAACGGCGCTCGAATGCGAACGCGACCGACTCCTGCTCCGCCTCGACGAGGATGAGCTTCCAGCCGACGCCTTCGTGGTTGTCCTCGACGTCGACCTCGATCGCGACGCTGCTTCCAGCCGGCAACTCGATGCCATCCTCGGGCGAAGTGATGGTGACGGTGGGCGGCTCCATGTCGGGGCTGTTCGTACCGAAGTAGGCAAGAAGCTCGGCGTTGGTGTTCTGCGAGCCACCGGGGCAGAACTCATCGTGGGTTGCCTGGCAGTTGATGCCGCCGGTCGCGTCGTCGTAGGGGACGCAATCGGGGGCCCAGGTCACGTTGGAGCTCCCCACGAAGGGGTTCATGACCTTCGTTGGATCGCCAATGTGCGCGAGGCCGAAGGCATGGGCTGCCTCATGGAGCGCAGTGGTGCCCAGCGTGGAGGCATTGTTCGGATTGATGGCGCCGGTGAACGCGAATGTCGCGTCCCGCCACCACATGTCGCCGCAGTCACTGCTGCACGACACGCCCAGCACGCCGTTGCCCAGCCCAAGCATACCCGGCGTCCCACCCATCATGACCATCGCGTAGGGCAGCTCCGGCGGCGGCACCTCGTCGTAGGCGATACGGATTCCGTAGGGCTCCATGAGCCGCTCGAACACCTCGATGAGCGCGAGTGCCTGTGCCTCGGTCCCGCCGAACCCGGGCCACTCCGTCGGGGCGCCAAGGCAGTTCGATTCGTTGAGCGCTGCATTTGTGCCCGGGGACATCGACGCGCCGAAAAAGTTGAGGAAGATCGTGTTGCGGTGCGGCGGCGTCGTCCAGTCGAATGTGGGATTGGGGTTTTGTGTGAAGCCGTCCTCTTCGGTGCCTGGCCGGACCTGGTCACCAATCTGGACCAAGCCCTTCTCGTCGAGCAGGTTTTGGAAGTCGACCGCCCGCTGCTGCAGCTCCAGCTCGGTCAGTGGCGCAACCTGCCGGACCTCCTCGCCAAACAGCGTGTTGGCCGACAGGGTGTCTGCGGGCTCGCCAGCAAAGAGCATCAACGATGAGAGGAACACGCCCGAAACCATCAATTCGCAGATACCACACAGCTGACCGGGGAACCAGGGGCGGCCCCTGACGCCGCGTCAGTGTCGCGCACCGCCACTTGGCGAGCTTGCGAGATCGAGCAGGCGATGCAGCTCACCCACGACGGTCGCAGGATCTGCGCTCATCTCATGCGGGCGGTTCGGCTGTGCGGAGCGAAAGCCCAACCCGTCCTCGTGGTAGCGGGTCTTGAACTCGGAGAACTTCAGACCATGCGCGGTCGAGACCACGATGACCCGGTCATCGCGCTCGATGGAACCACGCGCGACGAGCTTCTCCAGGCACGCCAGCGCCACCCCGGTGTGCGGGCAGTTGAACATCCCGGTCCGATCAGCGCGCGCCGTCGCCTCCGACAACTCGGCTTCGGACGCTTGCTCCACGACACCGTTCATCGCTGCCAGCGCCCGCACCGCCTTGGGCAAGCTCACCGGGTTCCCGATCTGGATCGCCGAGGCCAGCGTCTTGCCCGCCGTGACCGCCTCAAAGTCATCCTCGCTCAGCGCTCGGCCGGCCGCTTGCGCCCGCTGGGCCGCGATGTACAGGGGATTGGCCTGCTCCGCCTGACAGCACACCAGTCGCGGCAGCTTGGAGACCAGACCCAGCGCCTGCATCTCGAGGAACCCCTTGGCGATCGCGCTCACGTTGCCCAGGTTGCCCCCTGGCACCAACACCCAGTCCGGCACTTCCCAGTCGAACTGCTGCACCATCTCGAAGGAGATGGTCTTCTGCCCCTCGATGCGCAGACTGTTCATCGAGTTCGCCAGGTAGATGCTGGGATCCTTCGTCAGTGCTTGAACGACCTTCATGCACCCATCGAAGTCGGTATCGAGACTGCAGACCAACGCGCCGTTGGCCATCGGCTGCACCAGCTGCGCTGCGCTGATCTTGGAGCGTGGCAGCAACACGACGACGGGGATCCCCGCGGCCGCGCCGTAGGCAGCCAAGGCGGCCGAGGTGTCCCCCGTGGACGCGCACGCCACCGCACGGACCGGCTTTCCCTCGGCGATCATCTGTTTGACGCTCGAGACCAGCACGGTCATGCCCAGGTCCTTGAACGACCCGGTGTGACTGGTCCCGCACTGCTTGATCCACAGGTCCTTCAGGCCAAGCTGCGCACCGTACCGCTCGGCCCAAAATAGGTTCGTGCCGCCCTCGAACAGCGAGACCACGTTCTCGTCATCCACATGTGGCTGCACCAGTTCCTTCTTTCCCCACACCCCGCTGCCGTACGGCCACTGGGTGCGGAGGTATCGGTCAGAGAACACCTTCATCCAGCCAGCCGGCGACCGGGCCCGCAGGGCGCTCAAGTCGTGCTCCACCTCGAGCAAGCCCCCGCACGAGGGGCAGCGGTAGATCACGTCGGTGAGCGGCCACTGGCCAGGGCAACCGGACACGCATCGGAAGTGGGCGCGGTAGGTCATCGCGCCGCATGCTACCGCGACCGCGACCCGTTCGACCCGCGCTATGCTCTGTGCCGTGCGCCCTGCCCTCGCTGCGCTCGCGCGTCCCCTGTGGCGGCGACGCCTCATCGTCCTCGTCCTCGTCGCCGCGCTGAGCACCCTGCCCCTGGTCGGATCCCTCGGCTACGAACACGCCTTCGTGCTCTCACCGCTGTTCTCCTTGTTGGGGATGGCGGTCGGGGTAGATGCCATGCGACGCGTCGCGGGCACCCCCTCGGCGTCATGGTGGTCGCTCGGCTCCACCGTGCTGCGCGAGCTGACCTCACTTCACGGGATCGCGATCGCCATGACCCTGCTTGGAGGTCTCTGGCAACGCGGCTGTGACCCGTTGGGTGGACTGGTGTTCTACGGCATGGGGCCGGCCCTCTCCTCGCTGCTCGGCGCGGTCTGTGGCGTCGCCGCATCGACCCTGACCAACCGTCGCGGCCGAGCGCTGTGGCTCGCCTTCCTCCCGATGGGATTGTGCATCGTCGTGGGGTTGCGCCGGCTGTACGGCGACCCGGTCGTCTACGCCTACGATCCGTTCTTCGGCTACTTCTCGGGCTCCGTCTACGACGAAAGCGTCGCCGTGGGCGATCGCTACCTGCGCTACCGCGGCTACACGCTGCTGGCCGGCGCAGCGGCGGCCATGCTCCTGGGGCTGGTGTGCGATGCCTCCCTTCGGCGTCGGCCACACCCTCTCCAAGGCCTGGGCGAAGGTCGGCGCGGCGTTCTGGCCGTGGTTGCCGTCGTCTCGACCGTCACGGCGATGCTCATCGGTTGGAACGGAGCCTCGCTGGGGTTCACGGCCGACGAGGAGAGCCTCCGAGAGGTCCTGCCGCAACGCGTCGAGACCGAACACTTCATCATCGACTACGCTCCGCGCACGCCCGACGACCGGACGATCGAACTCATCGCCGCCGAGCACGAGTACGCCTACGACCGCCTGAAAAAGCGGATGGGGGGTCTGGAGCCTGCCGGCAAGGTCCACAGCTTCAACTTCCGCGACCGCAACCAGAAGCGGGCCGCGATGGGTGCTGGGACCGTGCAAGTCGCGGCGCCATGGCGAGGGCAGATCTACCTCGACCACCGCGAGTTCCCCCACCCTGTCCTGCACCACGAGCTCGCCCACATCTTCGGGAACACCGTGGGCGACGACATCTTCGGGGTCTCTCGCGACGGGTTTCGGCTCAACATCGGGCTCATCGAGGGCTTTGCGACCGGACTCGCCCCACGCCCCTCGGACCGACTCGATCTGCACGACCAAGTCGAAGTCCTCGGCGCACTCGACCGCCGGCCCAAGCTCGCATCGATCATGGGTCCGGGCTTTCTCAGTCACAGTTCCCGGGTCGCGTACATGACCGCCGGCTCGTTCGTACTGTGGCTGATCGACACCCGCGGTTTCGAGAAAATGGGCACCTTCTATGGCACCGCCGGCGATGCCCAAGCCGCCTACGGCACCTCGCTCGAGACGCTCGAGGCCGAATGGATCGAATTCCTCGAGCAGCGCAATGGAATCCGGCCCGAGGACGTCGAAGCCCAGGCCCAGCGCTTCAAGCGGGGCAGCCTGTTCGAAAGGCCCTGTGCCCACACGGTCGCCGAAGTCCGTAGCGAGCTGGGCCGAGCCACCGGACGCGCCGAGTTCGACGACGCCGTGGAACTCCACGAGGAGCTGTGCGCCCTCGAACCCCTTCAACCCATCCACCGCCTGGGACTCGCGCGGGGACACATGGACCGTCGGGATCCTCAGGCCGCCCTCCAAGCCCTGCGAACGCTGGAGCAGATGCCCAAGCTGACCGTCAGTGTGCGCAGCCGGATGCACGAGCTACGCGGCGACGTGCACATGTTCGCCGCCGACCTCGACGCCGCCCGGGAGTCCTACGACGCCGGACTTGCGCTGCCCGACGACGAGGAGCACACCCGAATGCTTCAGCTCAAGCGCGAGGCCACACTCGACCCCGCGCTGGCCGACGTCCTCACCGACTACCTCGCGCTGTTCGACATCGAAGGGGACACGTTTACGCAGAGCCTCGGACGGCTCGCTGGTGCGCATCGAATCCGGGGTCTGCGCGGTCACGAAGCCCTTGGCAGCTACCTCGTCGCGCGGCAATTGCTCAACGTCCAGCAAGCCGCCGCCGCGGTACCGTTTCTCGAGAGCGCACTGGAGCGAGCCTCGGAGCTTCCAAGCGACGAGTTTCGCCGGGCGGCGCGGTACGAGCTGATGAGCGCACTCGTGCAAGGCAAGGCGTACGACCAAGCGTCCACGCTGCTGGATGCGCTCGAAGCCGAGTCGGGCATCGGGAACGGGCACCGACTGCGCTACGAGGATTGGCGCGGCCGAATCGCGTTTTTCCGCGCGTACCGGCCCTGACCCGAACCCGGCTGGGGAGCGACCGCCCGAGCTGGGGCTACAGCCCGCGAGTGATTCGCCAACTGGACCCGTCGCGCAGCAGCTCGAACATCGCGTGGTCCTGCTTGCGAGCGTGCTGACTCTCGACACGGGTCATCCCGCTGTCGCCGTCGACGATCGGCGACAGGCGGAAGCTGGCATCGATCCACGCCTTGACCACGGCACGGTCGTCCACGACGTTGATCTCCAAGTAGTCGACCGTGAAGCGGATCGACTCGACCTGAGCGAGGCGCTCTCGGAGGATGGGACCGAGCAGTTCGTACTCGACGTCGTCCCCCGGGTCGTCGGTGCCGGCCGTGTCGTAGTACGTCGGGTGGGCGGTGGCGAGGACGCCGGCCGCATCGCGACGTACAAACGCGGTCCGGTACCGCTCGAGCACACGAAGAATCTCGCGATTCTCGTCCGTATCCGGGATCTCCGTCCCCGGAATCGTCGGCGCGTCTTTGCAGCCCGGCGCTGAAACAGCGACGAGCCCGAGTCCACAGGCGAACAGCATCGAGCGAAGACGATTCATGGCGGAGTGCTACCGGAGCATCAATGCAATGCCCCGGCCGGCGGGAGGGTACGCAAAATCCCGAAGGATCCAAAGGGTTACCGCCAACGCCTGAAAACCGGATTGTCATTTTGACAATCCAGCAGCACCAACGCTGACGACCCGTCAGCGACGCCCCTAGGCACCGACACCTGGACACTCGTTGAATGCTCACGTGTCGCCAGGTCCGTTATGATCCCCCCGTGAGCGCCGACGCTCGACTGCACCCCAGGTTCCCGATCCCCGCCACGGCGGATGTCATCGGCCATGAGGTTGCGCTGTGTGTGCCAATGGCCGACCTGAGCATGGGCGGCTGCCGGTTTGCGGGTCGAGGCTGGGAAGCCCCGGGGACGGAGGTCGCGCTGGTGCTGTCCTTCCCCCGCAAGGCCGCAAACCTCCCCCTCAGCGGAATCGTGGTGCGCGCATCGAATCGCGACATGGGGATCCAGTTTCAGAACCTCAGCGATGAGCAGAAGTGGGCCCTGCGCAAGCACATCCGCGATGCGCAACGCCAACTCGCCGCGAGCACCGCCACGGGCTGACCCGGTGGACGAAACACTCAAGCCGCTCACCGAGGCCCAACGCCGCCGCGCTGAATCAGCGCTTGAAAGGGTCGAGATGCTCGCGCACGTGCTCGCCAAGCAGGTGTCGCACGCCTCCCTCGAAGAGCTTCGCAGCGCCGGGTACGAAGGGCTGGTGGAGGCCGCGCAGCGCTACGACCCCGCCTCGGGCGTCCCGTTCTCAGGATTTGCGCACCATCGGATCCGTGGTGCGATGATCGATGTCGCAAGGCGGGCCGCTCCGGCCATCCGCAGACGTTCGCGGGCGCTCAAGGTCCTGGAGGCCACCCAAGCGCTTCTCGAGGACGCGCAGAAGAACCAGGCCCGTCGCGGCGGCGCCGACACCCGGACCCTCGCCGACCGAGTCCAAGCCGCAGCGGACCTCGTCGCCCGCACCACCACCGCGGTGCTGGCCTCGAAGGCGACACCGGCCGATCCGGATACCGTCGCTCAGACGGCGACCTCGGCCGAGGACGCCGTCTCCTTCAAGGAGCTTCGCGAGCACCTTCGCGAAGCGATGGCCTCGCTGACCGACGCCGACCGCGGCCTCGTCCAAGCGATCTACGACGAGGGTCTGAGCATGGGCGAGTACGGGGAGCGCGTCGGCAAGAGTCGAAGCACGATCTGTCGCCACCACGCCCGCATCCTCCGGGATCTGGGCAAACAACTCCGAGATCCACCGTTTCCGCGGCCGCCGTAGCGTGCATCGAAGCGCTCATGAGACCCCGACCCGCTGCACTTTTTTTGGCTGCGCCGAGCGACTCAGCCGATGCTCCCCCCGTGCGTCTGCTCCCTCGTAGCCCGCTGGTCTCCGCGCTCGTCGTGGTGGCAGCCTTTGCCGCGGGCGGCTGCGGGGACGAACCCACGCGACGGCCACAACCCACGCCACGAGCCTCCGACAAGGCGGCGTTGTACGCCGACGCAGCGTTGCTGCCGACACGTGCTGGCGAGAAGGCCCGCAACGAGGTCGCCCTCGCCGAAGAGATTCGCGTGGCCCTCGAGACCTTGCACGGGGTGGAGCGCGCGCGCGTCACGGTCGCGACCGATCAAGCCGGCGCAGCGCATAGCGCCGCGATCGTGATTCGGTCCCGAACAGGCATCGCCCCCGACCCCCTCACGAATTCCGCGACGCAACTCTCGCGGGCGGCCGTGGGCGTCACGGACCTCGAGGTGCACGTGCAGGTGAGTGCGCCCAGCGTGGACGAGGCGTCCAAGGAGGTGCCCGACGGCAACGCACCTCCGGCGTTGTTGTTCGGCGTCCTGGGTCTGGGGATCTCGCTGGGCCTCACGTTCGACCGCGCGGTGGGCATCCTCCGCCGACGTCGTGTCGGGTAGTGCTCGAGGTCGAAGTGAACGCGATCCGGGTTCACGTGGAGCACCCCGCCCGCGAAGCGGCGCATCGCCTACAGGTGGACGATCGGCTCACGCCGCTTCGCGCGACATGGTCGTAGATATCCGCTGCGTGCTGCGGCTGTTGGGCGATGTTTAGGGGCGCGAGCGCGCTGCTCGAAGAGCTGGGGGGGTCGCGTACGGGGCCAACCCCGCGACTCCGCGCCAGGCGACGCCGTCGAAGAATCGCGTGGCTGCGCCGCCGCCCGCGGTCGCTCCGGCTGCGCCCGAGATGTCGCGGGCGCTCCCCATCCACGGCATCTCGGGTGCAAAGCGGGGGACGAGCGTCCCCACGCCGCGCGGTGCGCATGGTCGCTGCCGCTGTTGCTCGGACTGCGCCGACGCCGAGACGGGTCGCGTCGGGCCTGTGGGACGACAAGCGTCGTCCTGCTTCAAGGTCCGGCCTCTGGCAACACACGACAGTCACGACAGAACCTATGGATGAACACGCCCTCCGAAGCGGCGCACGAGTCCGTCCCCCATCCCACGAAAACCCTGCTCGGTTGCCGCGGCCATCGTCGATGGTTCAGGATGGTCAAAGTACATCCTGAATAGGACCTCGGTCTTCCCGTTGCCGAGGTCCGCGAGCGTGACCAGCGTGAGATCGTTCGTGAGCTGATAGGAGTTTTCGCCGACACCTCGCATGGCGAGGACGTACGGCTCCTCGATGAAGACGACCTCCTCCGTCACGGGAGGCCCTTCCTTGAACAGGCAGGTTCGCTGACAACCCATGCCGCCTCCGTCTTCGTCTGAACACCCGTCGGCGACGGTGACGTCTTGAATGCCTGCGGCATAGCTCGGAAGTGCCCCGTGGTCGGAGAGCACCCGCCACGCATCATGGATCGAGGTTTCGAGTGTGGCGCGAACCTCGTTGCGAAGCGGAGCCTCGACGAGATCGCTCGGTACTCGATGCCGGGGTGCCTCCGGCGATTCGTTGTCTACGCTGCGGGTCGCTGTGCGGTCCGAGGCCGCTCCGGAGCATCCGCCCGCCAGCATCGTGACGAGGAGCAAGATGTCGCGGAGACCGTGGTTCGTGTTTTTCATGGTCCGAGCAAGCTATTCACCAAGAGGCCATTTTGTGACCTCTTTGAATCGAGCGGTCACGCCATGCAGAGCCCTGAACTCCTCGGCGACGATGAGCCCGTCCGCATCGACGTGCAGCGACACACTCGCTCGCGGCCGTCAGCCGCTGTCCGTGGCGCGGAGACCGTGGCCAAATTGGCCGAGGCTGCGCTGCCTTAGCGAAAGGCTCCAAAATCGCGGCGCACCGCACTGATGCGAACCTCGTCCAGTGCGCCGCCGGCCATGAATGCCGAAGGTGCCTGGTTCGCCTTTCCCTGGTTCTGCGCAGCTCCGGCGATGAACCACGGGAGTTCGGACTCCAGCCCCCCGACAAAGGGCGGCGGGTTCCCCATCAGCTCGGGATCGTTGGTTCGCCCATCGCACGCAGGAATGCCCCCGCCCGGCACGGAGGGCACATCGTCGGATTCTTGCAAGACCCCGTCGATGAAGAGTTCCATGCGCGGAGGCCCGAAGTTGTAGGCGACGTGCACCCATTCCCCACCGGGCAGCGGGTCCTCGGAACAGACAGCCGCCGCGGTCTCCTCACTCTGATGCCGGACGACCACGTGCCGACCGCTGGGGTCTCCACCCGAAGAGGTGACGCTCGATAAGAAGATCGTCAGGTGCTCGCTCGCTGCCCCCTGCGCGTCACGAGACAGGATCGGCACCGTATCGTCCGTGTCGGTGGCGCGAATCCAAAAGTCGACGGACCCTTCGGACAAGTCGAAGACGGGCGCGTCAGGGACTCGACCTGCCATCTCCACCCCCACGCCAAGCGCATCACCGCAGCCCCGAGGTCCCGCCACCGATTGAGCGACCCCGGACACCAATTCGCCGTGGTGTCCCCCAACGCCATCGACCCACAGGTTCCCAGGATCCTCGAAGCCGTAGTGCGCGAGCACGTTGGCCCCCACGTCGGACGGACAAGCGGGCTCGACCAGCCCGGAGCTCGAACTCGACAACCCCGTCGTCGATGTGCTCCAGCCCGAAGACCCTGAACTCCCCAGTCCGGTCGTTCCATCGACGTCCCCCGAGGATCCTCCCGCACTCGCACCGCCCCGCGTGGTGGACCCGGTCCCACTGCTCGCCGAGTTCGACGACGACCCCGAACCGGCATCCGCGACGCCGTAGCGCGGGTTGTCCCTCGCGCACCCCGTCAGGAGCGCAAGAGCTGCGATGGCCAGCCCCCTGCTCACCCTACGAGTGTAGTTCAATGCGGCCGCGCGGGGGCGGAGCCCGAGCAGGTCAATCGACCCGATCGTGGCGGATGTACGTCATCCGAGCAGGAAGCTCCGGATCAGGCGCCATGTACGAAAGCGCGGAGATTCGCTCGTTCCCGCAAAACTCGGATCGTCCCGGGGCGGGTCATGAGATGGGCTCAGACCGCGATGAGTCGCGGCTGCAGTGCGACCGTCAACCGAGGTCCCAAGCTCGTACAGGTGTCGAGCATCGGAACGACCCGAGTCTCTAGAAGGGAGACCACACCGGCGAACTCCCCCGAGACCATCGCAGCTTCCACGAGGTCGAGCGCGCGCTCCATGCCGTCCGAAAAGCTCACCAGGTCCGAACGCAACGGGTGCTGGGCATCCCGCAACATGTCGGCCGCGACCGCGGCGAACACGAGAAGCTTGTGCATCGGCTCCAACGCGGTCTCGAACCGTTCGAGCGCCCAGACCGCGTCCCCATGGCGCAACGCTTGGCCCACCTCGGTGAAAGCCTCGCGAAGCTGGGCACAATACGCGGTGGCGAGGGGAGCCGACCGGCAGGCGAGGACCCGGGCGGAGTGTTTCATGACACCGAGGCATCGTCGCGGCCCCGAAAACCTTGAGTCCCCTCAGCGCGTTCGGGCCGCTCCGGCTTTCATGGGGGGCCGGCCTCGTGCGAAGGTACCGCTGTGCAACGCCTCCTCCCCTCCGCCGCACTGATCGCTTGCCTGCTCCCCGCCCTCGCCTCCGCGTCGGAAGGGAACCCGGCAGTGGAGGCCTGCAAGACCTCCAGCGAGGGAGAGGCGTGTGTCCTCAAGGAGCCCATGAAAGATGCGGGCGGCCTCTCGTACCGGGACATCGACGGTACGTGCCAGCCCGATGAGTGCTGCGAACAGGACTACTCCAAGGGCAGCCCACCGGAGGTCACATGCGGCGCGTGCTTGGCGTGCAAGCCCGGCGAGGGCCCCTCTGCCACGGTGATGGCGGAGCCCACCGCCGGAGGGGAGCCGCCCAAGGCAGGCGCTGGGGACGACCCCCCGGCGTCCGCCGGAAACAAGAGAGGCTGCACCGCGGGCGGCACAGCCTCTTGGGCGGGCTTGTTGTGGCTGCTACCGCTGGCCTGGACCAGCCGCCGCCGCTAGCCGCAGTATTTCTTGCTGTTCTTCGCCAGATCGTCGATCTGGCTCTGCGCGGCCGAGATCCACTCCTCGGTCGCCGAGGGATAGCCCCCGTGGGCCACCAGGTCGAAGCAGGTCTGCGCCAGGTCGCACTCGTCGCGCTCCACGTACGCCAGCCCTGAGTAGTACAGCGCGTAGGCAACAAAGTCGTGGTCTGGGTGGTCGACCACGACGTCGTACCACTCGCTGAGCGCCTCGTAGAACGAGCCTTCTTGGTAGTGGCTGTAGCCGATCCAGTACATCACCTCGGCGACGCGGTCGTCCCCGGGGTAGCGCTCGAGGTACTTCGAGAGCATGTTGCGCCCTCGCTTGTGCTTGCCCCCGTCGATCGCTGCGTAGCCGTCGGAGAACAGCTCGTTCTTGGAACGCTTGGCCTTGGTCTTTGTCTTTGGCTTGCCGCCCGCCGCGTCCGCATCGTCCTCGTTGAACGTGTAGGCAAACGTCTGCACCGTCTTGTCCTCGTAGCTCCCCTCGGGGACGAGCTTGAGGTCCTTCTTCTTGAACTCGGAGAAGGTGGTCTTTCCGTCGGTCGACTTCGCCCACACTCGAACGCGATCGGCCCGGATCTCCTCACCATCCACCCCGACGTGGGCCTCGGCACCGTCCGCGACGGTATAGGTGAGGGACGTTTTCTTGGCACCGTACGCTGGAGCCCACTTCCCGCCGCTTCGGTACTGCACCGAGACCTTCAGTGGACCACCGGTCTTGTTCTTGAGGTTGAGCTTGCGACGCTTGCGAACCTTGGCGGTGACCGTCTCGTTGGGCTCGACGGTCGCCCAGACCGCCTGTGATCCGACGTTGTTGGCGCCGTATTTGATCCACATGTAGCCGTCCTCGCCCCACCAGGTTCCCCACGAGTTGCGCAGCAGCCACGCACCGCGAAGGTCATCCCAGCCGACGATGACGACCGCGTGGTTGACCTGCGCATCGACGTTGTCGTCGTACACCCCGCCGGCGTACATCTTGAACGACTCGTTCACGTGAACAGCGACCGCAGAGGGGCCGTACTTGCACAGCGACTCCTTGAGCTTGGCGGTGCTGGGAACCTTCGAGTACTGGTCGACGAATCCCCAAGCCGCCACCTTGTGCTTGGTGGCCTTGTCGGGGTCGCAGGTCAGCTCCTTGGCTTGATATGGAACCTCATCCTCGAGTGCGGCGCCCTTCTCTTCGAGGTAGTCGAACACCATGTGCATGTAGCCGCCCATGCATGTTCCTGCGTCGACCTCGCTCCCGGAGAAGCCCTTGGCACGAGCGCAGTCGACGATGTGTTGCTCGGAGAAATCGAGGCCGATGTTGTTGACGATGCGTTCCGCCGCTTCGAACACGGTGAGTGTGGCGAATGCCCAACAGCTGCCACACGCCCCCTGCGAGCGTGGCTCCTCGACATATTCTTTCCAGCTCCATGCCGTCATCGACGGAGAGCACGACGCATCTCCGACCGGTGTCTCGAACGGATCATCGACCCGGTCCGTGTTCTTGCTCCCCTGGGCGCCGTCGGGCTCGACGATCACCTGCGAGCGGACCATGTGCTGCATCATGTTCGGCGCCCCTCGGACACCGAGCGCCGCCATCTTCGCCTTGGCCTTCTTGTTCTGCTTGCGCTTGACCTCGCGCTCGTTCTTCAGGGGCTTGAGCCCGGTGAGTTCCGTAGTCGAGAGCTCCAAGGCCTTGGTGTAGGCGACGCGGTAGTGCTTCTTCTTCTTTTTGATCAGCGCACGCTGCAGCGCGATCTTCTCTTTGACCGCCTTGGGAGCCTTCTTCTCTCGACTCGCGAGCTTGCGCTGGTTGTTCTTCGAGGTGAATGCCCGTGGCGGGATCTTCCGACTGATCTTCCGACGCTTCGCGTTCTTCCGTTTCTTGTCCTTCTTCGCCTTCTTGCGCCGCTTCTCGTCCGCGATTTTCCTCGGCCGGACCTTCTTAGCCGCGAGGGCCTTTTTCGTGGACTGCTTCTTGGCCTGCGCGGCACGGAGCGCGGCCGAGGCCGACGACGGTTTCTTCTTTGCGGGCCCTTCGTCGACCGCCTCGATCAGCATCGAGTCGTCGACACAGCTCAGCGCGTCGGCAGCGGCGAGGTCGAATTCATCGTCGTCGAAGGCAACATCGACATCCTCCCCCTGGGCTGCAGAAGCGACGGAGACGGTGGACATTCCAAGCAGAAGAAGAGACTCGAGAATCATCGATGGACAGCCTGATCGGTCGAGGGGAAGCGTTTCGCGCGACAGCGCCGCGATCGCCGAGGCGCGACCACAGCTCACTTTACGGTTGGACGTCAGGTCGCGGAAGAAGATTCGCTCGGTGGCGCTGGCGCAAACCAGGTCACCGCGGCGGCACCATCTGCGGTTTGTGCCGAGGCCCACGATCGACGACCCCGCTCGCCAACGGCGGGAGTGCCTTTCCGGGCCGCCGAAGGTGCGGTTGGACCTCAGGTTCCCAGCTGCGCAGGATGTAGGCAAGGTTCCGCCGCGCCTTCGGATGGGGTTCCCACCGCGTGACAGAGGCGACAGCCACCACCCCCAGGAAGAGCCCGAGGCCCAGTCCCGCGAGCGTCTTGGGCGTGGGTTCGACCACCCGTCCGACCGCGAGGAGACCGCCGACCACCGACACCACGATCACCGCGTGCGCGGTATCGAGGTTGAAGCCCGAGCGGAGCAAACCGTACGGCTCGACGTTCTCGTTCCACAGGGGAAACAACACCTCGCTGAGAGGATGATGAACGTTGGTGAGGTCCAGATGGGGCCAAAGGTTCGCGGCGAGAGCGTTGGCGATGAGCGCGTAGACGAGCACGGAAAACACCGCAGCGATCCACAGCGGCCGGTTGCGGATCTGACCGAGCGCCTCCGCCCATCCCCACGCGAGCATCGGGAGCACTGCCACCAGGTAGCGCGGCCCGACTCGCCATCCGCCTGTGAAGCTCAGGCCGCTGACGATGACGAGGTAGAGCACCACCGTGGCCAGCGCGACCCGGGCGAACGAGCGCACGGGGTCATCAGGGTGGGAGCACGCTTTGGCCAATCCGTAGATCGCCAGCGGGAACAGCGGAGCCCACCACAGCAATCCGCCGCCGGGATCCAACACGTGGGTTGTGAAGCCCTCGACCGTGGGGAACGAGAGACCGAGGAACCCCTGGCCGTGTTTTTCGGCAAAGTCGGGATTGGTGACGTGGTGGTAGCCGGTGGAGAGCACCGCGCCATAGACGGTGCGGTGGTAGATGCCGAGCCAGGCGATCGGCAGCAACGCGCCGAACAAGGAGCCCAGTGTGAACGGGAGCTTGCCCGGCTGCCGCCCGTTCCAAAGCAGGAACAGGCCCAGGGGGATGCCTGCGAAGACAGCCCCGTACTCGACGGTGACGGCCGCACCCGCAAGCGCCCCGCCTCCGACCGCGCTGAGCCACCGCCTTCGAACGGAGATTGCCGGACCCGCGCGGGCCGCATCGATGCACAGCACCACCCCGACGCACAACAGTGCCGCGGCGAGCTGATGTCCGTAGGCCAGGTGGGCGTACGAAGCTGCAGGCGTCGCGAGGGCGTAGACCGCCACTGCAGCGACCGCCGGAGCGCGCGAGAACTGCCCCGCGAGTCGCCTCATGAGGAACCACGCCAACAGAACCGTGGGCAGCCAACCGGAGAGCAACCGGGCCCACCACGTCAACAGACGCAGTGTGAGTTCATCGCCGTGAACGAGCCGTGCGACCCGGTAGGCGGCGGTGAGCACCATCGTGGTCCCCGGCGGCTTGTTTGGATAGATGCGTCCGTCGACATGCGAGCGGGAGACGTCCGGGCCCGGTGGGATCCGCCGCCCGCCCGGCCCATCGATGGCCCAGACGTCGGTGTCGACGTGGGCCATCGCCTGCAGGATTCGCGGCAGTTCGTTGGCGTTGCGAGTCTTCTCGAAGTACGGGAACGAGATGCCAAGCACCAGGGCGATGAACACCAAGAACCCGGACGCCTGAGAGCGAGGCGTGTGAGCGCGGAGTCGCCCGCCCCTCGGCCCGGCCAGATGCTGGGTCAATCGTCGGCCTTGGGCAGACTCTTCTGCGCGCCGCTCATCTTCGCCTTGAGCGCGGCAAGGGCATCATCGACCTCGGAGTCCCCCTCGAGGTCGGCCAGCTTCGCTTCGATCGCGGCTTCTTCGGCCGTATTCCCGCCGAGTTCCTGAGAGACCTCGTTGAAGGCCTCGAGCTCGGCGATCCGGTCCTCGATGGCGCTGAGCTTGTCCAGGCCTCCACCATCGGCGATCTGCCCGGAGGACACGCCCTTCTTGGCGGCACGAGCCTGGGCCATCAGCGAACCGCGGCGCAGGTTGAGCGACTTCAGCCGCGCCTTCGCCTCCTTGAGGTTCTGGGTCATCGAGTCGACCAGCACGGCCTGCTCGTTCGCCCCCGAACTGAGGTCCTTGACCTTGAGGTCGTAGTCCGCCTTGCGGCGCAACGCCTCGCGAGCCAGCGACTCGTCGCCGAGCTTCAGGGCTTGCTCGGCCTTCTTCTCCCACTTGGTCGCATCCGCCGTCGCCTCTTGGGCTTTGCGTTGCATCACCTTGCGGTCGACCATCGCCTGCTTGAGGTCCTGCTCGGACGTCTGAATCTGCGCCGCCAGATCATCGAGCATCAGTGCGATCTCGGTGCCAGGGTCGGACACCGACTCGACAGCATCGTTGAGACTGCTCGAGATCGAGTTGCGAATGCGGCTGAAGATGCCAGGTTTGTTGTCGCTCATCGGGCGCAGAGTCTTTCTCGGGGCGGCGTTCCCGCGGGGAGGATGGTAGCAGCCTCACGGCAGTACGCGAGGGTTGGCTGCACGACTCAGCAACCGTACTCTCCGCGCACCGATTCCCATGACAAGCCAGTTTCCCGGTGTGCGGGGGCACGCGCAGGCCCAAGCCCGGCTCTCCCGCGCCATTGCTCGCGACCAGCTCCATCACGGGCTGATCTTCGTCGGGCCCGCAGGCGTCGGCAAAGCCACCCTCGCCAAGGGCCTTGCCGCTGCCCTCCACTGCAAGGAGGCGCCCGCAGTCGGATGCGGTGCGTGCACGGCGTGCCGAAGGATCGCCGCGGGCACCCACGCGGGCGTGGAGTGGCTCGCACCCGATGAGCCCGGCGGCCGCGTGAAGATCGAACAGGCTCGCGCGCTCGCCAACCGCCTCGAGATGGCGCCGTTCGAGGGGGATCACCACATCGTCGTGTTCGATCCCGCGGACGCGATCGGCGAGGCGGGCTTCAACGCGATGCTCAAGACCCTCGAAGAGCCGCGGCCGGGCGTGCACTTCGTCATGATCGTCACCGGCCTCGACGTCCTGCTGCCCACGATCCTCTCGCGTTGCCTGACCGTCCGTCTCGGCAGGCTCGAGGATGCCGATGTCGCGGCGATCGTTTCGGCCCAAGTCTCGGGGTTGCAGGAACAAGGCGAGGACCCCCCCACTCCGGCGCGCATCGAGCTCGCGGTCGGCTTGGCAGGCGGCAGCGCCGGGCTGGCCGTTCGCCTCGCGCTCGACCCCACACTCGACGCGGCGCTCGCCCTGCTCGGACAAGTCGTCGGGGCCGCACAAGCTGGACCGGCCGCGATCTTCGGCGGGGACAAGAGCCCGTTGTGGCAAGCGTGGAGTGAGGCTGTCGGTCCGGCCAAGACAGGCCGACCTGCGCGTGAACGGGCGACGCTGCGCAGGTTGTGCGACCTGTGGCTGCTGCATCTGAGGGAGCGCCTGCGCGGGCGTAATGGCCTGCCCGGCGTCCCCACCGGACCCAAGGGGGCACGCGCCGTGCTGCGACAACTCGACCACGTGCAAGCGCTGCTCGAACGCCTCGGGCGCAACCCCAACGTGCGGCTCTCCCTCGAGCAGACCCTGCTCTCCATGGCATAGCCCGCCCTCGCTCCAGCCCATGCAAGCCCCCGAACTCAGCTTCGCCGCCGCGCTTCGAGACGCCGACGCCAAGCGCCCCGAAGCGCGCCACAAGGCGCTTCGGTCGATGGCGCCCGCCTTTCTTGTGGAGATCGGCAAGCCCGGCCCGCGCTGGCTGGCGACCGCCGGCCACCCCGATGCGGACGCCGTGGCCACGGCCCTCTTCGACGCACTGCGTCAGAGCGAAGACATCCCGCTCGCCGCGTTGGCTGCCATTGGACTGGGGATGCTCGGCGAGCCCGAGGTGTTGGATGCCATCGCGCCATGGGTCGAACTCGAAGGGACCGACGACGAGCAGAGCTTTCGCCGCGAGTGTGCGGTCATCACCACCGGATACGTCGGCGTGGCCGCAAGCGGCCACGACTCGACTCGCGCCCGAGATTGCCACCGACGCGTCATTCGGAGGCTGGAAGGATGGTTCAGCAGCCCCTTCCCCGACGTCCGATTTCAGGTCGCGCTGGCGTTGATCGACGTGGACGGCCAACCCTCCGAGGCGGCGATCGCCAAGGCCCTGCGCACCGAAGACCACCCTGAGGTCCGCGAGAGTCTCGTCGATGCCCTGTCGCGGCTCGACACCATTCACGACGTGTCCGTCCGTGCGCTCGAAGACGTCCTCAACGACGAAGAGGAAGGCCCGGACACCCTCGGTTTCGAGGCTGCGATGGTCCTCGCGGGTGCCCGGCGACCCGGTGCTGCCCCCCGCTTGGTCGCAGCGCTGCCCGTCCGGCACCAGCGGGATCGCGCGCTCGAAGCGTTGGCGGTCCTGGGCCCACACGCCTCCGAGTCCGCCACCGAGGCGGTCGAGGAACTCGCACGAGGACTGCTCACCCGCGGCGTGACCCGGGTCCGAGCGGCCTACGCCCTCGCACGGATCCTCGGCGGTGAGGACAACGCGGGTCGGGCCCTGCTTCGCAGGCTCGGGTGGCACCCCAGCGCCGCGGTGCGGGAAGCCGTGCGGGACGCGGAGACCAACCTGCAGACCCTGAGCCACTGACCGGTCGTCTGCCGGAGGACTCCGTGCGATGATGAGTGGGTGCGAGCCTGCTGCTGCCGCCTAGTTGGAACCCTCAGCGTCCTCGGGCTGACGATTGCCCCCCCTGCACTCGCGGCCCCTCCCTCCTCCGATTCGAACGTCGAAGGCGAAGCGGACGCCCCGCTCGATCCTGCGTTGGAGAAGGCCCGCGTGCTCCACAACGAGGGGTCGGCGGCCTACGATCTCGCGGACTACCCGACCGCTCTCGAGAAGTTTAGTGCTGCGTACGTGGCCCTGCCCGATGGGCCGCAGACCGCCGGGATTCGCTCCGCCATCGTTTACAACGTCGGAATCACGCAAAAGCGGATGTACGAACTCGATGGCGACGTGGTGCACCTGAAAACGGCCAAGGTGTTGCTGACCCGGTACTTCAACGACTTCGCCGAAGAGGGGGCGCAGGAAGACGCGAAGGGCCGCGCCCTGCTCGATGAGATCGAAACCGAGCTCGCGCGGCACAAGACGGAGGCGGAGGCCGCGGCCGCTGCCCCCGTGCAACAGCCACGAGAGCCCGCGCCCGAGCCCACGCCTGCCCCCACAGGCCCCGACGACCCCGATGCGCAGCGCACGGCCAGAATCCTGATCGGCGTCGGCGGCGGAGTGTTGGGCCTGGGGGTTGTCGGTGCCGGCTTGGGACTGGGCGGCGCGTTGTGGGGCCAGAGTCTGGAAGGAGACATCGAAGACGGCACCTCGACCGGGGTCCGCCGGATCAGCGCCCTGGAAGATGGACGCTCTGCGAACGCCCTGGCGATCGGAGGCGCGGTCGCGGGCGGTGTCTTGCTCACCGCGGGCGCGGTTGTGCTGGCACTGGGGCTCAAGAAGCGCAAGGACGCCGGCCGCAGCGTTGCGCTCGCGCCCACCGGCTCTGGCTTGGTGCTGGGAGGACGATTCTAATGCGACGCATCACGCTGTGTTCTCTGCTGTTCGGCCTCGCGGTCTCGGGGTGTTTCGACGACGCGGTCACTGTCGGCCTCGAGTGTGAAAACGACCTCGAGTGTGGAGAAGGACAAGCGTGCGGACCCGGCGTGCTGGAGGACAACGGCTCTCCCACCCCGGACCAGGTCTGCGGGATCCCACAGGAGGAGGGCTGGGATGCGTGCCAGGACACGGACCCGACGACTTGTGGCGCCGACTTCGAGACCGCCCTGATCTGCCGCAACGGGTTTCGAACCGAGACCGATTGCGATGTTGTTTGCGAAGCGCAAGTGGGTGGCCAGCGCAACGACGGTGTCTGCGGCCAGCTGGTTCCAGAGACGAATGCGGACTGCGCGTGCGCCTATGCCATCAACGAGCAGCCGGACAGCGCCAAAGACTGCTTCCAATCCGACGATGGCCTGGAACTCGTCCGCTCGACGTCGTTCGACTCCGACGATGTCGCCGCATACCTGCAGACGTGCGACGAGTGGTGCGAGACGCAATCCGAGATCCCCAACTACGAGGGCAGCGTCTGTGGTGACACCTTCGTCGAGCTCGCCGCCGATGCCGTGGGAGGCCTTTTCGCAACCGCGGTCGCGAGTCGACTCGCGGACGGACAACCGTGCGTTTGCCGACTCGACGAAGAGCCCGATTGCGCTGACGGCCAGCCCCCGACCCTGTGCCAAGGCCAGAATCTAGTCGAGCTCTGCACGGATCAGGTGTCCGCTCAAGTTCTGTGCCTCAACGGCTGCGGGTCGCTCGTCGCTGGCATGCCGGGCACCGACTGGTGTCTCTAGGAGGCACATTCCCGCCAGTCCGCGGCTCGCAGCGGTTTGTTCTCCCCAAGGGCTCGTGGCACGCTACGGGTCATGCGGTTGTGTTGGGTGTCGTGGAGTTTGGTGTTCGTCGGGCTGTCCTGTTCGAACGTCGTAGTCCTCAGCCCGCAAGAGCAGGCGGAGGTCGTCGCATCCGCGATCGACGTCCCAGGCGGAGATCGCATCCCGGGGCCGACTTTGTCTGCAAGCCACACGGTGCGGCCGGACCGACGCCTCTGAGTCTCGGCGAGGCCTGTGACGAAGCGGTCGAGTGCGCTGCGGGACTGAGCTGCGTCACCAGCGAAGTGGACTGCGGCGGCCCAGGCCCGTGCTGCCTGCCGTTGTGCCTCGACGACCTCGACTGCGGCTCCCCCACACTCGAGTGCGGACCGCCCCTGGGATACATGGGCAACCCAGCGGTCGGCGAGTGCACTGCGCTGTGACGCTGCTCGAACCCCGTACCGTGGCCTCACGCCTCGACAGCCGCTACCCTCCCCGCGATGGGCACCCCCAAGATCCCCCCGACCCTGCCCGGGCTGATCGACGCGCATTGTCACCTCGACTACGCACCGATGTCCGCCGACCTGCAGGCCTGCTTCGATGCGGGAACGGCGGCCGGCGTTGTGCAGTACGTCCATGTTGGATGCTCACCCGAGTCGATCGACCGTGCGGTCGAACTCGCCGATGCGCATGAGCAAGTCTTCGCGGCGATCGGCGTCCACCCGCACGAGGCCAAACACACCGACGCGGCGCTGCTGGGCCGGCTCCGCGAGCACGCCAAGAACCCCAGCGTGCTCGCCATCGGAGAGACAGGGCTCGACTATCACTACGACCTCTCGCCGCGAGAGGATCAACGGCGCAGCTTCTCCGAGCACGTCGAACTCGCACGCGAGCTCGACATGCCGCTCGTGCTCCACATTCGAGACGCCCACGAGGAGGCGCTCGCGATCGTCGCCGAAGCCGGACCCCGTGCCGACATGCCAGGGATGGTCCACTGCTTCACCGCCGGTCCGGATGCGGCGCGAGCCTGGCTCGACCTCGGCTTCCACATCTCGTTCTCGGGAATCTCGACGTTCAAGAAGTGCAGCGAGATCCGCGAAGCCGCGGCGCTGACCCCCGAGGACCGCATCCTCGTCGAGACCGACGCCCCCTACCTCGCTCCGGAGCCCCTACGGGGCCGCGAAAACATCCCCGCCTACGTCGCGTTCACCTGTGCGCGTCTTGCGGAGGTCCGCGGGATCACGCCGGCTGCCCTGGCGACGCAAGCGGCGCAAAACACCCGTGCGCTACTCTCGATGCCCCCTCCGGCCGACACAGTCGCACATCGCGCAGGTGCGTGAGTTCCCCCGGCTGCGGGGCGGGACCGCGTCTTGACCCACAGTCAGCCCGTACCCCATAGTTCCGCCCCTCGCGACCCCGGCACAGGCCACAAAGGGTCGTGCAAGTCCCGTCCCGGCGGCAATCAAGCCTCCCGGATCCAGGGCAACCGAAAGCAAAGAGATTCTCGTGAACGTTCAACCTGGCATGCTCGCCAAGAAGCTGGGAATGACCCAGCTCTTCCTCGACGACGGAACCCGCGTCCCCGTCACCGTCCTCTCGGTCAAGGGCAACACTGTCCTCGCCCACCGCACCGAAGAGCGCGACGGCTACACCGCGATCCAACTCGCATTCGACGACCAGAAGGCTTCGCGCCTGACCAAGCCCGACCTCGGTCGGTTCAAACAGGCCGCCGTCGAGCCCAAGAAGTTCGTCAAAGAGTTCCGCGTCGGAACCGACGTGCTCGAGAAGCACGCCGTGGGCTCCGAGATCCCCATGGACATCTTCGCCGATGGTGACCGCGTCGACGTGACCGGTACCAGCAAGGGTAAGGGCTTCCAGGGCGTCATGAAGAAGTACAACTTCGAGGGCAAGCCCGCGACGCACGGTACCCACGAGTACTTCCGTCACGGTGGCTCGATCGGTTGTCGTCTCACCCCCGGACGCGTTGTCCCGGGCAAGAAGATGCCGGGCCAGATGGGTTCGGAGACCAAGACCCTGCAGAACGTGCATGTCGCACGCGTGATGGCCGACGAAGGCCTCGTCCTCGTCCGCGGTCCCGTCCCCGGCGCCAACGGCTGCTACGTCAGCATTCGCCGCTCGCACAAGCAAGCCGCCCGCGCCGCCCACAAAGCCGCCAAGGGCAAGAAGTAGGACCGGAATACCGCGTTCCTTCGCGCCGCCTCCTCCGCCTCGTCGGGGTGGCGGCGCTTTCGATTTCGGAGCAACACCATGGGCCGTAGAGGAAAACTCGGAGACAGAGGTTCTCGCCACGACGACGCGTACAAACGCGCCAAGGACCAAGGCTACGCTTCACGGGCGGTCTTCAAGCTCGAGGAGATCGACAAACGGTTCAAGCTCCTCCAGCCCGGCCGCCGCGTCATCGACCTGGGCTGCTGGCCGGGTTCTTGGATGCAGTACGCCGCGGGCCGCGTCGGCGAAGAGGGCTTTGTCCTCGGGCTCGACAAAGCCGAGGTCGAGCTCGACCTTCCACCGTTCGCAAAAGCGTTCGTCGGCGACGTGTTCGAGATCGAACCCGCCGAGGTCACCGCCAAGTTCGGCGACTTCGACGTGTTGCTCAGCGACATGGCGCCCAAGACAACCGGCGACAAAACGACGGACATGTTCCGCAGCGAAGAGCTCACCCGTCGGGCCCTGACGTACGCCACCACGGTGCTTCGTCCCGGAGGGCACTTCTGCGCCAAGGTGTTCACGGGCGGCGGCTTCAAGAAGCTGCTCGCCGACGTCCGGGCGGTGTTCTCCGAATGCAAGCCTGTGCACCCCAAGAACACCCGCTCGGGCAGCTACGAGCAGTACATCGTCGCCCGTGGCCTCAAAGCCAACGCCCGGACCCCCGGAGCTCCCACGGACTCGTCTCCGTAGGGCTCGTCGCCGGGGAAACATCCAGGGCCTCACGGCCCTCTTGGCGACCCAACGAGTCGTCGGTCAGGCGCGCAGCGGTGCCGTGCTCACCGACAATCCCAGGAGACCGACGTGCCGTTCGCTTCGATCGCGGCCACGTTCGCAGCCTGCCCAGCGCAATCCAGAGGGTTGCCCTCGAGGTAGAACGAGAATGCGTCCGTCAGAGGCACGAGCGCGGTGATGTCGGTGATGTCGTTCGACCGTAGAGCGAGATGGCCGATGTTCTCGAGTGCCCCCAGTGGGGTGATGTCGACGATGTGGTTGCCGTCAAGGTTCAACCCCACCTGCAGTCCTTCCAGAGCCGCGAATGCGCTCACGTCGACAATGCTGTTCTCGAATACGATCAACCCCTCGAGGTTTTCGAGTGCATTGAGCGGTGGAAATTCCCCCGTGATTGCGTTGTTCCCCAGCCACGCGAACTCCAGGGAGGTCATCGAGTTCAGGACGCTAATGTCCACGATGCTGTTGAACTCTGCGTGCAGCTCTTGCAAGTTCGCCAGCGGGGCCAGCGGGGCGATGTCGACAACCCCGTTCGAGCCAATATCGAGTTCGAGCAACCCCACCAGAGCCCCAATGGGGGCAATGTCGCTAACGTCGTTGTCGAACAACACCAGCACTTCAAGGCTCCCCAGCGATGCTAGCGGTGCCGCATCGACGACCTCGTTCCCCACAAGGTTCAGCACCACGAGATTCGAAAACCCGCTCAGCGGCGACACATCGCCGGTATCCGTTCCGCGAAGAACAAGAACGTTGAGATGCGGAGCCAGCGGGGCCAGCTCGACCAGACTGGCCCCAACACTGTTGTAGGAGAGATCGAGACTGAGGAGATTGGGGAGAGATGCGACGGGCACCACGTCTGTGATGCTGTTGCTGCTCAGATCCAAGGCCGTGAGACTGGAGATCGAGCCGATGGGACCCGCATCGAGAATCTGATTGCTGGAGAGATTCAGCTCCTGCAACCCATCCAGCCCGCCGAGCGCCGATGTCTCCGCAATGACGTTGGAAGAGAGGTCCAACTCCAACAACTCGCCCAGTTCACTCAGCGGGGAGACATCAACAATGTCGTTCCTCGCCAGGTCTATGGACCTGAGATTCGGCAGAGATGCGAGCGGTTCGAGGTCCACAATCCAGTTCGAGCGGAGGTCGAGGTGCTCGAGGTTGACGAGGCAACCCAGCCCCTCCAGTGATCCAACTCCGAAGCCTCCCGCGTCCAGGTGGCTGATCCCCTCGACATCTGCAAACCGGATGTCCCCCTCGGGCAGCCCCGCTTCCAACCGAATCGCAGACTCGAGCCCAGGGTCGACAAGAACCACCAGGTCGTCGTTCGTGGGGTCGGCGTCACACGTACCGCATGCATCGAGGGACGCACGTCCGCCCCACTCGCCCGCGCAGTCTTGCACGCAATCGTCAGTCGGATCGTCGTTACAGATCCCGCAGCTGTCCTCCCGAGCCTGGCCATTGGGGACGCCCGCGCAGTCCTGCGCGCCGTCGGTCTGCTTGCCTTCGTCACCGGTTGTCGACCCGCTATCACTGTGCGTGCCGGATCCTGCGGAGTCATCGTCAGCCGACGGATCCGGGCTCCCCGTCGTCCCGGAAGTCCAGCCGCCTTCGCCGGAAGCCGCTCCCCCCGTATCGCCAGTCCCCGCCGCGGAATGGGCGAGAAGGCCGACTTCTGGCCCGCACGCGCCTGCCAGCGCGGCGCACAGGAGCAGGCTACCGAGATGCTTTCGTTCCATCGGGTACCAGACGGAACCACAAGCCGGCGAGGCGCAGCTGAAGCGCAAGAAAAACGGAAACAACACTTCGTGCGGCCAACCCCGGCCGTGCGAGGGGCGACGGTCTCCACCTGGCGGCTGATCGCTCGAGCCGCCACAGAGGCGACAGGAATGGGCACGAGAAGCGTGGGCAGCTTTGCCTGGCTAGTGGGACGGGCTTCCGTCGAGCCACTGATGCACGTCGGCGTGCAGCGGCTCCCGGACCGAGAGTCGTGCGAGCGCTTGTCGGGCCAGCTCCGTCGCGCGACTGGACTCGGGGTCGACGGCCACAAGCGCCTGGGCCAACGCGAACTCCGTACGCGCGGTGCCGTAGGCGTCGAGCGCCGTCCGCAGCGCGAGGGCACGCTCGAGGTCTCCCAACGCGCGAGCCGGAAGCGCTCGCTCCAGCAGCAACTCGCCTCGAACAGTCAGCGGCTCGGCGAGCGCTGCGACGGCGTCGCCCTCCCGCCGTTCAAGCGCCGCGATGGTCTTGTTGATCAGCGTTTCCGCTTCATCGAGCCGTCCTTGACGAAGCACGGCGGCTGCGATGACCGCATCGAGTCCCCAGCGTTCATCCTGCGTCTGGGGACCGCCGAGGGAGGTCCGACTCGACCGGGCAGCTCGAACGGCGTGCTGGGGGTTGCCGCGGCGGAGTGCCAGACGAGCGAGCTCAACCGAGGCTCGTCCCTTGAGCGCGTACGACAATCCGTCGAGGCCGCTCACCGTATCGAGCGTCTCCTCGGCACCGTCGAGGTCGCCACGGGCCATATCGACAAACGCCTGTAACAGCATCGTCTCTGCACGTGGTGTGGGGTCCCCGACCTTCACGCGCACCTGCAACGCCGCCTGCAAGCCCTCGGCGGCCTGCTCGAGATTCCCCTCCAGCAACGCGACCTCTCCCAGAGCGTGCATGAGCGTCGCGGTTCGAGGGTGCTCAGGTCCGAGTGCGCCCTCGACCACCGCCAGCGCACGCTCGAACAGAGGGCCCGCGGCGGCAGGATCGCGTGCCCGCAGCGCCCTGTGACCCAGCGATGCCCAGGCGGCCGCGACACGGGCATCGTCCTGCCCAAAGGCTTCCTCGAGGAGGTCTGCGGCTTCTTGCAGCGGACGGCGAGCGGCATCCAAGCGCCCGGAGACTTCCAGGAGCTGCGCCCGCGCAACGAGGAGTGCAGCGCGCTCGGTCACCGAAGCGCCCGCACGCTCCTGAAGCGCCGCCGCGACGCCTGCCCACCCCTCGGCCTCACGCGTACGCTGAGGATCGGCACCGATGATGCCGACAAGCGCCACCGCTGCGTCGGCAGCAAACGGGTCGTTACTCGACTGCAACGCTAGCCCAAGGGCTTCCTTGAAATTGAACTCGGCCAGCTCGAGCCGGGAGGCCTTGTGTTGAAGCGAAGCCAGCCGCACTCGCGCCTCGGCTTGAAGCCCGAGATCGTCGGTGAGCGATGCTCGTTCGGCCAACTCTCGAGCGGCCTGTAGACCTTCGTCCGCCAAACCAGCCCGTTGCAACGCGGCAACGCGAGCCAGGTCGCCGTACAAAGAGACTGCAGCCGCGGACGACTCGGATGCGGCGGGTGCGGTCAGGCACCGCTCCGGAGACGGCAACTCGCTCACGGCTTCAAGACCACGCTGAAGCGCGCGCGGGTCACCTTGGGCAAGCACGGTGAGCACCGCATCCACGTCGCCCAGCCGACGCTCCAGACAGGCAGCGCGACTGGCTGACAGCGCCGCAGGTGCGGTGTCGGGCGCACGGCAGACCTCGCTGTGTGCGTCGAGCCAGGTCTGGGCGTATGCGCTGAGGGTGTCGTCGACCGCCGCCCACCCGTGGCCAGCAAACGGGAGTGGAGAGTTGATGAACACCGCCTGTACAGGCTCGCGCGCGTCGGGGCCCAACACCGCTTCGAGCTGCGAGGCACCCCCGCGACATGGGTCATCTCCGTCTTCGAGCAGGAACCCGGCGGCCCCACCGGCCACAACCATTCCGACCACCCCGATCGTGGCCCAAGGCCAGGCTCGTCTTCCGGACCCCTCACGGCGCAGGGCCTCGAGCATCTCGACCATCGACGGATAGCGTTCGGACGGGCTGACCGACAGGGCTTTGAGCAGGACTTGGCGAACCCAACCCGGAACACTGGTTCGAGACGGCGCGGGGCGAATGTTGCCGGCCCCGACGTTGTAGGCCAACGAAGCGACATCATCACCAGGGAAGGGTCGGACGCCAAACAACGCCTCGTACAGAGCGACGGCGAACGCGAACTGGTCGCTGCGCGCATCCACATCCCGACCTTCGTGCTGCTCCGGGGACATGTACGCGGGCGTCCCCATGATGGCGCCCGCGGCCGTGACCGTGGTGCTCAGCGACGCGCGCGACGGGTTGCCAAGCCCCTCGGCATCTCGGCTCTCCGACGGGTCACGCCGGCCGGCCGCCCTGGCGAGCCCGAAGTCCGTCACGACCGCGCGGTACTCCGCGGTGAGCATGACGTTGTCCGGCTTGAAGTCCCGGTGCACAAGCCCGGCGGCATGCGCGGCGGCAAGCCCCTCGCCCGCCTGGACGAAGGTGTCGACGATCGGCCGCCACCCGTGGTCCATCCGAATCCATTCGGCCAGCGAGCAGCCTTCGATGAACTCCATCGCGACGAACACCTGGTCGTCGATGGTGCCCACGTCGTGGACTGTGATGACGTGCGCGTGCGACAGCCGAGCCATCGCCTGAGCCTCGCGAATCAGGCGCAATCGGCGGCGCTCCGCCCGGCGCTCGGTGGACGCGGTGCGCAGAAGTTTCAGCGCGAGCTTGCGGTCGAGCTCGGGGTCGTACGCCGCGTAGACGATCCCCATCCCGCCCTCCCCGACAACATCGAGGATGACGTACCGACCGACCGATGCACCGCGCTCGAGATGCAGCGTCGGCTTCGCGATGACGCTGCGCTCGACCGAAACATCGGTCTGGGTCAGGTTGACCACTGTTCAAAGAGTACCAGGGGGTCTCCCCGACGACACGCCGTCAATTCGAGCCGGGACAGTGCGCGTCTTCGCTCGGCTCGTCGGTCGGTTGGATGTCCGCCGCCAGCGCTGCATCCACATCGATGTGCCCACTTCGGTCGCCGCGAATGCGTTCGATGATCACGAACAGCGCGGGGACGACCAACAGGACGAGAATGGTCGCAACGAACAATCCACCCGCGATCGAGACCGCCATCGGTGCGAGGACGTTGTCCCGGCCGCCAAACCCGATCGCCATCGGCAGAAGGCCAAGGCAGGTCGTCAGCGTGGTCGAAATGATAGGCCTGAGGCGGTTGAGTGCCCCATCCACGGCCGCCTCCGCGATGTCCAGACCCTCGCGACGCCGCGTGTTGATGAAGTCGATCATCACCAGCGAGTCGTTCACCACGATGCCTGTGAGAGCCACCATTCCGAACATGGCGAAGATCGTGAGGTCGTACCCCATGCTCGCGAGGCCCAAAATCGCGCCCATGAGCCCAAACGGGACTGCCGAGATGATGATCAGCGGCTGGAGGTAGGAGCGAAATTGCAACGCGAGCACCCCGTAGATCAGGATGAGCGCCAGGCCAAAGAGGCCCGGGAGATCTTCGAGGCTCTTGAGCAACTCGTCGGCCTCGCCGCCAAACGACAGTGAAACACCGGGGAATGATGACGCGAGCTTGTCTTTCCAACGTTGCTCGAGTTCTCCTGCGGCCTTGAGCGGTGCCGTCACTTCGGTGTCGATGTCGGCGAGAACGGCCACGGTGCGCTGTCCATCCTCGCGCCGGATCAACCCAGCCTCGCGGGTGCGGTTGATCTTCGCGAGCTGATCCAGCCGGACAACCCCACCACTGGGTGTGGCGATCACGGTGTCGGCAAGGCGCTCCTTGCCTCGGGCTTGGCCCCCGGAATAGCGCACGACGATGTCGACCTGCTCTTCGTCGATGGAGACCTCGAGGGCGGTGATGCCATCCACCGTGGAGCGGACAGCGTTGCCAACGTCTCGCTCGGTCAGCCCGTAGCGCGACGCACGATCGGCGTCGACCTCGACGGAGAGCGTCTCCTTGCCCGAGCCGTAGTCGTCCCGGATGTCGAACACGCCATCCATGTCGTCGAGCTCGCTCTTGACCGCAGCCACGGCCGCGTTGACCTTGGTGAGGTCCCGCCCTCGTACGTTGGCGGTCACAGCCGCACCCGCAGGGGGGCCAGCTTGTTTCTCGGTGATCCGAAATGACCCCAGCTCTGGATTCGTCGCGAGGTAGAGCCTCAGCTCGCGCACCATCGCTGGGTATGCGGCGAGCGCCGCGTCATCGAGCGCAAACTCGGCTCGGACCTTGCCGAGGTTTGCCCCCGCAAAACTACGCCCGCTGGCTTCGTCGATGTAGCTCCCCGTGCGCACGGTCGAGGACTTGACCGCCTCCCCCATGTGCTCGCGAATGATCGTGTCGATCGCGTCCCCTTGAGCCCGGGTTTGAGCCTGGGATTTGCCCGGCATGATCTCGTAGCTCACCCCGATGTCGAAGGGCTTGGCGGGGGCGTTGACCTGAAACGGCATGTTGGCCGCCAAACCGAGCGTGCCCACAAACCCAAGGACGACCAGGAACAACGTGACCCACGGGTGGCGCACGCACCATCGCAACGGGACCCGATAGACAGCCTGCATGCGGGCCGAAAGCCTCGCGGTTCGGCCTTCTTTGCCCGCCTTGCCAAACTCCGCGAGGTGGCCCGGCAAGATGAAGATGGCTTCGAACAGCGAGCCGACGAGGCAGAAGATCACCACCAAGGGCAGGATCTTCATGATCCGTCCCATCGTGCCGCTGACCATCGTCAGAGGGAAAAACGCCAAGCAGGTGGTCGTGACCGCGACCGTCACCGGCAGCAAGACTTCCTTGGTCCCGTCGTAGACGGCACGGACCCGCTCCTTGCCCATCTCCATGTGGCGCTGGACGTTCTCGATCACCACGATGGCGTCGTCGACGATGATCCCGATCGCGATGAGCAAGCCGAACGTCGAGACGACGTTGATGCTCAGCCCCGTTTGGTCCATCAGGAACGTGGCCATCAAGAATGAGATCGGCATGCCCCACACCGCGAGAACGGCCTGACGGAAACCGGACATCACCAAGAGCACGAGGATGACCAGCACCGCCCCTCCTAGGGCGTTTACGGCGACGACATCGAGACGATCGTCGATCGTGTTGGTGAAGTTGTCGGAGACGTACAGCTGCATGCCGGGAGGCAGCGTGGGCTGCAGAGCCTCGACCTTCTGCGCGATGTCATCACGGATGCCCAGCGGGTCGGCCGTCTTCTCGCGACTGATCGTCAGCTTGATTGCGGGGAGACCATCGACCCACAGCTCGGTGTCGCTGGGTTCGGGCACCGCCTTCACGTCGGCGACGTCCCCGATGCGCAAGCGCGAACCGGGGGCGAGCGGAATACGAGCGACGTCGGCGGCGGACTCGAGATTTTTCTCGGTCTTGACGAAGAGGTCCTGGCCGGAAAGCTCGACCGATCCTGCGGGGACGTTTGCCTGTGCGCTGCGAATCGCGGCGGCGACCGCTGCGGGTTGCAGCCGCAACGCACGAAGCTGACGCTCGTCGAGGTCGACGAAGATGCGAGGCTCGGAAGCACCGCTGAGGTTGACGGCGGCCACACCATCCACATCGCGGAACGCCTCGGAGATGTCCTCCACGAGCCGTGTCGCGCTGAGGTCTCCGGTCAGCGCAACCGACACCACCGGGATCTCGAGCTCGAGTTCCTTGACCACCGGGTTCTCGGCGTCCTCGGGAAACGAATCGACAGCCGCAACCGCCTTTTCGACTTCGGAGCGCGCGGTCACCAGGTCGGTGCCTTCGAGGAAGGTGATGACGACGCTGGAGACACCTTCTTGCGAGGTGGACTCGATCTTGTCGACGTCGCTGACGTCGTCGAGTTCGTCCTCGATAGGCTTGGTGATCAGCTCCTCGACGTCTTCGGCGGTCGCGCCGGGGTAGACGACGGTCGCGATGACGCGGTCGAGTGAAATCTCGGGGAACTCCTCGCGCGGCAGGTTGAACGCCGCGATGGTTCCTGCCGCGACGACGAGAAGGAACGCGAGGTTGACGAAGACCGGGTTACCGATCGAGAGCTTGATGATGCGATCGAACACGGGGCGTCATCCTGCTGCCAGGGTCTCGCCCGGCGCCGCTACGACCTTGACGGTGTCCCCGTCCCGCAACGCGGTGGGCCCGGTCTCGACCACCCGAATCCCCGCCTGAAGCTCGCCTTCGATGATGACGTCGTCTTCAGACTCGTCGACCAGCACAACATCGATGCGGGTCAGCGCCCCATCGTCGGCAACCTGGAGAACGTAGGCCTGCTCGGCTGCCCACCGAACCGCGGTGAACGGCACAGCCGTGACCTTGGCTCGGGCGGCGCCGAACACCTCGACATCCACCAGCTCACCGCTGCGTAGCGTCTCGTCGGGGTTGGCGAGCTTGAGCCTGGCGGTGAAGGTCGAGCCGTCGGTCGATTCGCTCGAGATGTATTCGAGCTCAGCCTCGACCGCCTTGCCGCGCGCCTGCACCTCGAAGGACAAGCCCCCCTCGCGATCGTAGGTCTCGACTTCGGCCTGTGTGAGTGGAACCTCGACCGCGATGGGGTCGAGTTCGGCCAAGACGATCGCCACAGCGCCCGGAGCCATGAACTCTCCGACTTCGGTGTCGACCACCGTGATCGTGCCGGAGAATGGGGCGACGAGCGTGGCCGCCCCCACCCGGTCCTTGGCTTGGACCAACGAGCCCTTGGCGTTGCTGAGCTGAGCTTTGAGCGTGGTGATCTGGCTCTCGAGGCGCTCCACCTCGCGCGTGGTCCCGGCGCCTTTCGACACCAGGTCACGGGCGTCTTCGAGTTCACGCTTGGTGTCCGAGAGGCTCTCTTGAACCTGGGAGATGGACGCCTTGGCCGACATCAGACCGCCTTTGGAATCCTGGGCGGCAAAACGAACAAGCGTCGTGCCCTCTTTGACCTTCTGCTCTTCGTCGGCGTTGAGGACCAGCACCTGACCGCCGGTTCGGGGCGACAGACGAGCCCGGCGATGGGCCTGCAACGGTGCAAGGTGGCGCGAGCGCGGCCTGGGCTCGATCAGACGGACCTCAGCGGCGCGCACATGGGGCGCAATCTTCTCGTCCAGTTGGGTCGACTCGGTCTTGTCGCAACCGCCCGCGAACGCGGAGGCTCCCAACACACAGGCCGCACAGAAGAACGCACGTGCAAAGCGCGTCCCCACATCGGGGAAAGGCGCGGCGCGGTGCGAGAACAATCGAGGCAAAACGGTCATGGCGCGGGGTGCCGGGAGCGAAGTAGGGCTGGTCTAGCAGTCGGCTCCGAAAGTCGCCATCATGCCGGCGCATGACGTCTGGACAAGCCCTTCGAGGAGTGGGACTGCGCGAGGTGCCAACACCGCGACTGCGGACGCTGCTGCGCGCGGTGTACCGCAAAGAAACCGAGGTGCCGCTCACGCCTGCGGGCATCGCCGCGCTCGGCCTGCAAGATTGGACCGCGAGCGTCCTGGGCACCCTGCGGGGACTCGAGGACAAGGCGATTCATGCCGTGCTGGTTTCGGTGCTGGCGGAACGAGGCGAGTGAATCCAAACGAACGATTGACACTGAACACGCAGGCAGTACCATGTCCATGTGAACGCTGCGCTGCTTCGCCTGCCGCATGTCGCCCGTGCGTCCTCCCAAGCCGAAGCGCCTCCGCAGCGTGACGACCCCCAGACCCTCTACGGTGCTGTGGGTCCAGGGCGCTTGCTCGAACTCTCAGGCGACCCCAACGGACCTCTCGCCACCGCACGAACCTCCGCCGCGGTCCGGGTCCTACGAGATGCGCAGCAGGCTGGCGAAACGGCCGCGTGGATCCAACCCCGCGGAGGTGCCCTCTACCCCCCCGACCTCGCCGCCTGCGGCATCGACCTGAGTGCCCTGCTCGTCATCCATGTGCCCCTTCCTGGTGGGCCCCACCCCACTCGCGCTCAGCCACACGCTTTGTGCAAAGCCGCCGAGCTGCTCCTGCGCAGCGGAGCGTTTGGCATCGTCGTCCTCGACTTCACCCAGGGTGCTCCCCCCTCGGGTCGTGAAGCGTGGCAAGGGCGGCTGCTCGGACTCGCCCGACAGCACAACAGCCACGTCGTCCTGTTGACCGAAAAAGCTGCCGTGGACGACTCTTTGGGCACCCTGATCGGCGCCCGAATCGAGGTCCGCCGCACCCGCGAGTCCAGTGCTGACGCTCGAAGAGGCGCAGGGGCCTTCGCCCTGGAGCATGCCCTGCTCAAGAACAAGTCCGGCGCCACCATGCACGTCGAGCGGGAGGCTAGACGGGGCCCCTGGGGCATGCGCTGACGCCTGACGAATTATTTTGACCCGGAGTGCCACTCCTGGCTCACTTCACGGGTGGTGATGTGTAGACGACAGTGTTGGGTGGCCGCCACGGGTTTACTGATGGCGTGCTCTTCCGAAGTCCGCGAAGACGAGCAGACCTCGGGCTCACTCCCCACGACACTCAGCGCCACAACGAGCGGCGACACCGACACCGAGCCCGGGGACGACGAGACAACCGAGTCAGGATCGACTGGAGGCGGTCTCATCCTCGATGTTGGAGCCCCGCCCACGACCACCGTCGATCCCGATTCCGCCGGCCCGGCGGTATGCGAGCAAGACATTGATGTTGTCTTCGTCATGGATGTGTCCACCACCATGGGCCCGTTCCTCGATGCACTCGCGGACCAGATGCTGGCCGTCGACCAAGCCATCGCCGCGCTCGAGCTCCCAAGCCCTCCACACTACGGACTCGTCGTGTTCGTCGACGACTTCGCCCTGCTCGGCAAGGGCCAGCCCTACGCTGACGCGGCCGCGCTCCAGGCAGACTTCCAAGAGTGGAGTGACTTCACCTCGAGCAACAGCCAAGTCTCGGGCAGCGGGAGCAACGGAAGCTGGCCGGAGAACAGCCTCGACGCCCTACACGTCGCGGCCGCCGGGTATGCCTGGCGACCCGCAGATACCACCTCGCGGATCATCATTCACACGACCGACGACACCTTCTCCGAAGCGCCGAACGTCGTCGATGGCATCACCGTTCAACACGACTACCCGCAGACGGTCCAGGCGCTGCAAGACCAGCAGATCCGCGTGTTCTCGTTCACCGCGGACATCGGCGGGAGCTGCAACTGCGAAGACGTCGCGCCCGGGTGGAGTGCGCCCTACGGCGGCCAACCGGCGATCCCCGAAGCAACCGACGGTGCCCGGTTCGACATCGACCAGGTCTTGAGCGGAACGCTCGACCTCTCCGAAGCGATCAACTCGTCGATCGAAGGGGCCATCTGCGACCCCTACAAACCGGTTGGATGATCCGAGCGGGACCGGAAAGACGGCGTGCTCGAGGGGCGACACGTGCGCTTGAAAGAGCGTGTAACGGAGCGAATGCTGCGGTGACGAGTGGATAGAGACTCGACATGAAACTTCGAACCATTGCTCCCCTCGCCGCTGCCCTCGCCCTTGGTCCGATCGCCTGTGACCAGCAGACTGACCCAGACACCTCGGAGTTCGTCGATCGCGACGGAGATGGCATCGAGGATTCCGAAGATCCCGATGACGACAACGACGGCATCAACGACGACGTCGATGACGATGACGACAACGACGGCATCGAAGACTCCGAAGACGAAGATGACATGGACGACGTCGACGACAACGGGGTGGATGACGACGAGGAGGACGACGAAGACGAGGAGGACGACGAAGACGACGAAGACGACGAAGACGAGGAGGACGACGAAGACGAGGAGGACGACGAAGACGAGGAGGACGACGAAGACGAGGAAGAGGAGGGCGACGCTGAAGACGACGACGCTCAAGACGACGACGCTGGCGAGAGCGCGTAGGCGGTTCGACTCGACGCCTTTGACGAAGCACGCCAAGCACTTGCCTTGGACTCACCACCGGCACCGCCCCCCAGCGGCGCCGGCGTCTTTGCGTCATTCTGCGGGATTCACGACCGGCGCATAGCTGCCGGTCGCATGGCAGACCGGCTTGGGGTCCCCATCGCTGTAGAGCGTGACCTCCCCATAGGAGAAACGGCGCCCGACCTTGAGCACCCGTCCTTGCGCGATCAGATCCTTGGGACCGGGACGGCGGAGAAAGTGCAGCGTCATGTCCGTGGTCACGGCCATCAGGGCCGCCCCCGTCGCGGCCCAGACCGCCCCCCACAGCGCGGCATCGCACAGGGCAAACATCACTGGTCCTGAGATCGTGCCGCCGGGGCGCAGAAATTCTGGAGTGAACCGCATGCGCAGCCGGATCTCGCCCCACGCCACGGTCTCGACCGAGAGCGAATTGCTGTAGGCGTCGTCCAGCTGGGAAACCGCGGCCATGAACGCCTCAGCCGTGACTTCGGGGGGCCGTACTGCATCACTCATCGATGCTTATCGTTTCATGAGACCCTAAACACACGCGACGACAACCTGCGCCCGATTGGGCTGCAACTTCGCCCCAAGGGGGCCGTCTAGCTCTCAAACCGTGGCCATGTTTCGTTCCAACTGCACGCTCGCCGCCACCCTCGCACTTGTGCTTCCGACCGGCTGTTTCATCGACGGCGGCAGCGGCGACGACGACGACACGACGACAACCGGCGGAACGACCGACGGAGCAGACTCCGGCACGGGTTCAGGGATCACCGCCTCCCAGAGCACGACGAACACCACCACTGGAATCAGCGCCACAGCCACGGACTCGACCTCACCCACGACTCTGGATACGACCCTGGACACCACAGTCGGTGAAACCGACCCCACAGCAGACACTGGGGACACGGGAACCGAGACCGGGACGGACACCGACCCGGATACCGACACCGGAGGATCCTCGAGCACGGGCGACGACACGCTGTCGGTCGATGAGCTGGAGCCGGGAGACCTCATCATCACCGAGGTGATGGCAAACCCGAACTGCATGGGTGACAACTGCGAATGGTTCGAGCTCTACAACACGACCGAGTTCGACATCGATCTGTTGAACCTGGGCATCGGTGACCGGGACGACTACGACGCGGGCACGCCCGGCACGTTCGTCACCATGAGCGCGATCCTTCCGGCCGGGGAAGTCGGCGCCATCGCTCGAGCAGAGCTCTGGCCGTACAACGAAAGCCCCGACCCGCTCGCCCGCTACTCCAACTCAGTTCAGTTGAGCAACGGTACCTTCGAGCGGGTCGCTGTGTTCTCCGGGAACACGGTCATCGACGTCAGCGCGAGCTTCTTGCCCAACGACGAGAGCGGACGCTCGCGAGCACTACGAGCCGAGTTCTGGACCGGAACCGACCACACCGACAGCGACGACTGGTGCTGGTCGAACACAGTTCTCCCATCGACCTCCGTCGCCAACGACTGGGGAACGCCGGGCAGCGATCTCATCGAGTGCCTACCACTGACGTGATTCGCCGCGCCGGATGAGGATCAGATGCTCGCCGCGAGGCGTGCCACCTTTCCAATCGGTGCGACTCTGCGAAGCCCACGCGACGACACGCAGCCCGAGCGGAGAACACAACGTCTGCAGCTGCGGCACGACGTCGACTCGTTTGCCTGCGATCTCACCATCGCCCATCAGCAGGACGATCTGCCCCTGGTCTTCGAGGGCCCCCTCCATGCTCCCGAGCATCTTCGACACCTCGTCATCCCACGCTTGGGCCTTGCCTCCACTTCCGTAGTTGCGGCGGGCACCGAGTTCGCCCGCGGAGAATGACTTGGTCGACACACCGAGCCACGGGTAGCGGCGCGCATGGTGGTTCACATAGTCGTACGTGCCGCCGTACGGTGGCGAGGTGAGCACCAGATGCGCAGCCCAACGCGGCGGCAGAGCACCGCTGATGCGTGAAGCATCGGCTTCCACCACCTTGGGACGGTGCCAGGGGTCCTTCCGAGCCACGCACGCTTCCTCGAGACTCGCCCAACGCTCGACGAGCTCGGCACCCTTGCGGCCGTAAAACTCGCTGGGAATGAAGCGACCGATGCGACGAGGTGTGGTGTTTTCGTCGTCGGCCGTATCGGCGCGCTGCTTGGAGAACTTGACGACGATCGCGGTCAACAGCATTTGGAGCGCGGTCTTGTCGGGCCCCGCATCGATCGCACTGATGATGTCGTGCAGACCGGCGAGTTCCTTGAGCACGTGCACCTCGTAGTGCTTCCGCTCCTGGGGGCTCAGCGGTGCCATCGCGGGTGCCTTACGCCGAACCCGCTCCTTGGAGACTTCAACCACCTCGTCGAGCATCTTGGCGAAAGCGCCGCGCGACTTCGCGTCGCGGACCTGGCACTTCACCCCACTGAGCCGGACCGCGATCGGGTTGAGATCCACGCCGCGGCTACGCATGCCCGCGATGAGGCTCTCGACCAAGACCGTGCCGCTGCCGCAGAACGGATCAAGGACGCGGTCGCCAGGCGTCGCGTAGGCGGCGAGAACACCACGCGCCACGGCGGGGTGCATACGTGCGGGATAGCTGTGAAACCCGTGCGTGAGCCAATCGACATCTCGGGCTTGAGCGCCATCGAGAATCGAAGCCAGGCGCGCCCCCTCGCCGTCATCACCATGCGCGGTGGCCTTGCCGCCCGTATTGTCGAGGGCGCGGCGACCGGGAGAGGAGCTCTTGCTCATGACTCAGGAGGATGCATCGGCCGCGGCCACGGGCGCCAGCGAAGACTTGCCGCTGGGCTGCGCTTCCGCCTCATCCTCCGCAGGAGGCTCCTCACCGTCGTCTACGCCCGCTTCGATTTCGTCGGTCGCAGACTCCGGAAGGCCGAGCCGGGCCGACCGACGAATCGAGAGCACTCGGGCAAACGCGAGCACCATGGGCAGGAATCCGTAGGCGAGGTTGCCCGCCAAGATCACGGCAGCCGCGCCTCGCGGACCACCGAGCTTCAACCCCATGAGCAACACCACCAGGTACAGCGGCGCGCCCACCAACGCCTTGCGGTGCTTGGCGATCGCCCGGCCCAAGTGGCGGTAGTGGGTCGAGAACGACACCATCTGCGCGCACGCGATGCCGATCATCAACCCCAGCGCACCCGGCTCGTGCTCGAACAACACGATCGAGGCCATCGCGACGATACCTCCGACGGGCGAGGGCACCCCCGCGAAGTAGTTGGGATCACTGTCGGCCTTGTTCAGCGTGAAGAACACCAGCCGCGCGATCACGAAGACCGCGTAGAAGATGCCAACGAACAGCCCCGACACCCCCTCGCCGAGCACGTAGTACAGCGCGAAGCCAGGCGCGATGCCGTAGTTGACCCCGTCGGCGACATCATCGGAGTAGACCCCGATGCTGGTCCCACCCCAGCGCCGTGCGGCCGCACCATCGAATCCGTCAAACGCGGTGCCCAGCAACACGAACATGAGACTGATCTCAAAACGTCCGCGAGAGGCGAAGATGATGCTGAAGATGCCGCACAGGAGGTTTGCGCCCGAAAGAGCATCGGCGACGAAGCGCTTTTGCAGCAGGCCCAGGTAGAACGCGGCGGTCGTGGCCAGGTACGCGATGTTGGCCCACAGCAGGTACTCGATCGCCTGCGAGTTGAGCACCCGACCGCCCCAGCCCTGCACCGCGAACAACAGCGCAATGAGAGCGGCATAGCTGATGCCGGCTCGCAGGCGGTTGTCGGTCCGGCCGCGCCCCATCACGTAGAGCCCCAGCAACGCGAAGTCGAGAGCGACCTTGGCGACCAACAATCGCTCATCGACCAACGGCACCGCGAAGTAGGCCACCGCGATCAGCAGTGGATAGTCTGTGACGCGGTCGAGGATCCGCGCCGCCTTGGACTCCAGCGCACCATGGCGCGCGACCGCAGCATCGAGGTAGTCCAGCAACAGAAATGCGACCAGAAGTCCGAGCACCACGAAGCGGGTACTCGGCACGGCATCCATCGGACTCAGAGCCGCGATCAACAGCGGCGTGACGACGACCAACTTGATCATCGAGAACACCATCGGGTTGACCGCAACCCGACGACCGACCCAGGCATGGAACTGCGCCGCCCACCGCGGAGGCGGCAAGAAGCGGTACCGTCCTCGCGGACGGCGTGGCGCGGGGGCGTTCACGCGCCCCAAGTGTGACGCACCCAGCGACCGCGTGCCTTCCGCGGTAACCCCGCAGAGCGCCATGGTGCTCAGATCCGGCCTAAGAGACCCTTTCTGAGAGATCTCTTGAACCTGAAAGTACGAACAGTATACCGATCCATGGGTGTCCGTTTCCCGGATCGCATGCGTCGACGTGCCGGCATTGCCGCTGCAGTTGTTGCTCGAGCAACGGCCTCAGTGGCAGCCGTACCCCTGCGTTGTGGTGCGTGACGACCGACCTCAAGGCGTCATCCTCTGGGCCAACGCGCACGCGAGACGACACCGCATCTTGCCCGGCATGACGTTCGCTGCAGCGCGCTCGCTGAGCACCGAGCTGCGTGCGGCGGTGGTCGAACCGCACGAGATCGACGAAGCGGTCGCCAAGCTGCATCTGACGCTGTGCAACTTCTCGCCACGCGTCGAGCCGTCCACGCAAGAGCCCGGCGTGTTCTGGGTCGACCCCGGCGGCATGGTGCCCCTGTACGGCAGCATCGATCAGTGGGGCAACGCCCTGGCCGAAGCCCTGCGTGCCGCTGGTTGGGTCGCCTCCGTCGTCGTTGGGTTTCACCGCTATCGCACCTACGCACTCGCTCGAACAGCAGGCCCTCGACGCATGCAGGTGCAGCCCTCCGCACACATCGAGTCCCGACGTGCGGCCAAGGTCCCCCTGTCCGCACTGGGCATATCCCCCAAGCTCCGAGACCACCTCATGGTCTTGGGCATCCGTACCCTCGGCGCGTTCTTGCGGCTCCCCGCCGCCGAGCTTCCGACGCGGTTTGGCTCCGAAGCGACGAAGCTACACGCGTTGGCCTCGGATCGCTGGGCGCCCATGCAGCCTCGCCCACTCGAAGACCCCGTCGAAGGCGAGCTACAGCTCGAGCCTCCCGATGGCGATCACATGCGGCTGCTGTTTGGACTCAAAGGCAAACTGCATGGGCTCATGAAGCAGCTCGCCACGCGGCACCAAGCGCTCTCGATGCTGCATCTCGAGCTCAAACTCGACCACGCCGGTACCTGTGACCAATACATCGAACCTGCCGGACCCACGCTCGACGTTGTGTCCCTGCTCGAGCTCGTACGGTTGCGACTCGAATCGGTCACGTTGCCGGCCCCGATCGAAGAGGTTCGACTTCGGCTCGAGGGTGTCGACGCCACCACCGAGCAACTGGCGTTGTTTCGCACCCAGAGCCAGCGAGATCTCGACGCGGCCAACCGAGCCGTGGCCCGTCTCCGCGCCGCCTATGGCCCCGAGTCTGTTACCCGCGCCACGCTAAAGTCAGCCCACCTCCCCGAGGCCAGCTATGCGTGGGAGCCCGTTCAACAGATCGGTTTTCCGTCGGTCACCGCCCCAAGTGAGGCCCTGCCCTTGTGCCGACGCGTGCTGCCGCGTCCACGACCCTTGCCCCCAAGGCCCCGACACGAACCAGAAGCATGGCTTGGACGCCGGGGTACAGTCGCTTCACTCGATGGCCCGTATCGGGTCAGTGGAGGCTGGTGGGTCCGTACGGTCGAGCGCGATTACTACTTCGCGCACACTTCCACCGGCGAGACGTTGTGGATTTTCTACGACCGCCCGCGTCGCCGATGGATGCTTCACGGCTTCGTCGACTGACGCCCCAAGCGGTTTCGCGTACCATCGCCCTCTTCATGCCGGTCCAGGTCCGCGAAGCTCAGCTCGAAGACACTCCCGACATCTGCCGCATGCTCCTGCAACTGGGTCATGACGGTGACGAGGCTCTTGTGCGTCGTCGATTGGAGCGCGTTCTTGGAACGACCGACCATGTCGTCCTGCTCGCCCAAGAGCGCCCTCACGGTTCCGTCGGCATACTGCACGCCTCGACCGCCATCAGTTTGCAAAGCCCTCCACGGGTCGATGTGCACGTGCTGGTCGTGACCTCGGCCCACCGCGAAGCAGGAGCCGGCCGCGCGCTGCTCGAGCGCCTCCACAACTGGGCGCTGCGTCGAGGCATCGATGACGTCGCGACGGCATTCGCCCGTCATCGCAAGACCGGGCACGCGTTCTTCGGCAAGCTCGGTTACTCGGTCGCCGGCGAACGACGACTCTACAAGCGCGACCTTGCGAGCCCCCTACGGACTCACGAAGACTCCACCGCGATGGACTAGGGGCGTCCCTAGCCCGCTGCCCACGGTGTCACCGGTCGAGAGCCCTGTTGAGATCCCTGTTGAGAGCCGGGTCGACTAACTCGAAGGCAGGCGTGCGTCGTCGGGGTTCCACGTTGCCGCGGTGACTTGGCTTGGTCGTGGAAGAACGGCGCTGTTGGGATTCCAATATGCGCGTGTGGCAACGACAGCTGCGCCAACGGGAATGCGTGCGTCGTCGGGATTCCAGTGTTCCGCGGCTTCGACCGGCGGAAGCCGGGCTTCGCCGGGCTTCCATTCGACGTCGTCGGCACTCCGAAACGAAAGCGGTGGCGCCACCGGAGGGCTCTCCCGTAGCTCGGGAGGCCGCTGTGCAGAGATGTCCGACCACGGGCCTGGCACGGGCGGCATGACCGTGTGCTCTGAGGCAGGATCGCTTGCAGGCGTCATCGAGTGCAGGCTCGCCTGCTCGGACGATGGCGACGAGACGTAGCTCCGTATCCCGTCCAACACCGGATCGCTGCCCACCGCCCCCACTGCCAACCCGGCCGCCAAAAAGAGGAGCGCAAGCCCGCAACCGGCTGCAAACCATGCCGTGGTGGACAAACGCATCCCAGGAAGGATGGCCCACCGATCACGCCCTGACAAGACGTGCAGACCCCCTGCCCAGAACCCAGCGCAACTGATACAATGTTCAGCCCTCCTGCGAGGGCCCAACGATGGACGCGTATGTACCCCTTTGGGTGAAGAGCAACTACTCGTTTCTCGAGGGTGGCTCGCACCCGGCTGAGCTGGTCGAGCAGGCACACACCTTGGGACTCCCAGCGCTCGCCCTGACCGATCGAGACGGTTTCTACGGCGGTGTCCGGGCCCACATGAAGGCCAAGGAGCTGGGGCAACGACTCATTCTCGGCACCCAGCTGAGCGTGGGCGATGCGCCCGAGATCGCGCAGTCGGTCGTGGTCCTCCCGACGAGCCAACGCGGATATGCCAACGCCTGCACCTTGGTGTCGGCCGGTCGAGCTCGCTGCGAGAAAGGCACCTCGATCACGCACCTCGATGAGCTTCTGTGCGCCCCCGAGGACCTTCTGGTGCTCTGTCCCCACGGGGATCTTCTCGAACCCCTGTACGAGGCCTTCGGCGACAGGCTCTACGCCTTGTGCGCTCGGCATCGCCACAGCAGCGAGCTGGGGGACGAGGACACCCTGCGGCGAGCTGCATCCCGTTTGGCTGTGCCACGGGTGGCATCTGTCGAGGTCCTGTATCACAGCGTCTCGAGGCGGCCGCTGCAGGACGTGCTCTCGTGCATTCGTCACGGACGCACGCTCGCCACCGCCGGCGATCTGATCCGCGGCAACGCCGAGCACGACCTCAAGACCCTCGCGCAGATGGAGGACTTGTTCTCCGACGATCTGCCCGCGCTGCATCGCACCCTTGAAGTCGCGCAACGCTGCGACTTCTCGCTGAGCCAGATCCGCTACGTCTACCCGGCGGAGTGGATGCCCGCAGGCATGAGCGCCGCACAGTGGCTGCGCGAGAAGACCTACGAGGGCGCGAAGGTCCGCTACCACGGTGCAATCCCTCAGGACGTGAGGGCCCAACTCGACAAGGAGCTGGGGCTCATCGATCAGCTCGACTACGGCGGCTACTTCCTGACGATGTGGGAGATTGTCCAGTTCTGCCGTCAGCAGAGGATCCTCTGCCAAGGACGCGGCAGCGCGGCCAACAGCGCGGTCTGCTACTGCCTGGGCATTACTGCCATCGACCCGGTGCGTATGGGGCTGCTGTTCGAGCGCTTCCTCAGCCTCGAGCGCGCCGAGCCCCCCGACATCGACCTCGACATTGAGCACCAGCGTCGCGAAGAGGTCATTCAGTGGGTCTACGAGCGCTACGGACGGCGCCACGCTGCGATGGTCGCCAACTTCATTCGCTACCGGGCTCGCTCGGCCGTGAGGGACGTCGGCAAAGCACTGGGGATTCCACAGACCGCGCTCGATAGGGTCGCCAAGATGCTCACGCACTACGACACCGGCTTCGGTGCCGACCTGCTCGAACACGCCGGCCTCGATCCCGCCGCGCCACAACACGTGCACCTCCTGCAGCGCTGTCGCGAGCTCGCCGATTTTCCGCGGCACCTGTCGATCCACCCTGGAGGTTTCCTACTCGGACATGCGCCAGTCGACACACTGGTGCCGATCGAGCCCGCGACCATGGAAGACCGCACCGTCATCCAGTGGGACAAGTACGACGTCGAAGACCTGGGCCTGTTCAAGGTCGACCTGTTGGGCCTGGGTGCGCTGTCGATGATCCGCGGCTGCTTCGATCTACTGCGCGAGCACGAGGGGCTCGACCTCGACATGGCCACCGTGCCTGCCGAGGACCCGGTCACCTACGCCATGATCTCTCGCGGCGACACGCTGGGCACGTTTCAGATCGAAAGCCGCGCCCAGATGGCCATGCTTCCGCGGCTGCAACCACGCACCTTCTACGATCTGGTCATCGAGGTCGCCATCGTTCGGCCCGGGCCGATTCAAGGCGACATGGTGCACCCCTACCTACGGCGGCGTACCGGCAAAGAGAAGGTCGAGTTCCCCCACCCTGCCCTCAAGGAGGCGCTGGGCAAAACGTTGGGCATCCCGATCTTTCAAGAGCAAGTCATGAAGCTGGCCGTACTCGTCGCCGACTACACCCCCGGTGAAGCGGACCAATTGCGGCGCGACATGGCGGCATGGCGGAGTAGCGGTCGCATCGAGCAGCACCGCGAACGACTCATCAGTCGCATGATCGCCAATGGCATCCCACAAGAGTTCGCCGAGCGGGTCTACTCGCAGATCCGCGGGTTCGGGGAGTACGGCTTTCCCGAGAGCCACGCTGCTTCGTTTGCACTCATCGCCTATGTCACCTGCTGGCTGCGGTGCCATCATCATGCGGCGTTCTCGTGTGGCCTGCTCAACGCCCAACCGATGGGTTTCTACAGCCCTGGCAGCATCGTCGAAGACGCCAAACATCATGGCGTCACCGTGCTCCCGGTCGACGTGATGGCCAGCCAATGGGACTGCACCCTCGAGCGACAGGTCCAAGACGGGGGCGAAGGTGACCTCGCGGTCCGCATGGGCTTTCGGTACGTGCAGGGTTTTGGCGAGCGGCAGCGGGCCAAAGTCGAGGCTGCGCTCGAACAAGGTCCGTTCGTCGGAGCCGAAGACTTTGTCCGACGTACACGGTTGGGCCAAAAACCTCTGCACACGTTGGCCGAGTCCGGCGCATTCAGCTCCCTGGGCATCGAGCGACGCGATGCGATCTGGTCCCTGCGCGGCTTGGTTGCCAAGCTGGGCGACACCTTGGGCTTGCCCGGTGAGACCGTTCCTCACCAAGACGAGGAGAGCGACAACGGACCCTTGTTCGCCCAACTCAGCCGAAGCGAGGCCATTCTTTGGGACTACCGCACCAGCATGCACAGCGTGCGTGGACACCCGATCGAATGCATTCGTCCCCAGCTACGGCGGCGTCGCTTGCCCACCGCCGATGGGGTCAATGCGCTTCGTGGTGGCCGCAAAACCCAGTACGTCGGCATGGTTATCTGCCGTCAACGCCCCGGGTCTGCCGCCGGCGTCACGTTCTATACGCTCGAGGACGAAACCGGCACCGTCAACGTCGTGGTGTGGAAGCAGGTCTTCGAGGCCCACGCGGTGCTGGCCAAGACCGCGGTGCTGCTCGGCGTGACCGGACGTGTGCAGTCGCAGGACGGGGTCGTGCACTTGGTCGCCGAGCAGCTGTGGGACCCGGATCTGAAGTTCGAGAGCCAGGGGACAACAGTCCGCAGCTTCCACTAAAACAGACAAAACTAATGATTATTTCGATCATATCGAATATTCTGTGTTGATATGAGGCTATTGGACGTCCGCTCGAGAACCCGCGTCTCCGATCACCGACGGCCGCTCGCGCTCTTCATCGGCTGTTTCCTCGGTGGCTGCAGCTCGCTCGTTGACTCTCAGAGTAGCGAAGCCACCAGCGACGCGAACCCTGGCAGCAGCAGTACGACGAGTGCACAACCGGGGACAGGACAGCTTCCGGGCACCACGCAAACCTCTGGAGTCGAGTTGACCTCGACCACATCGACAGGGGCCGCGTCGAGTTCAACGGACGAGCCCACCGGCAACACATTTCTCATCGACCCCGACGGTGGCGTGGACATTGAATGCTCTGTGTTCGAGCAAGCATGTCCTCCGGGCGAGAAGTGCAACATCTGGGCAAATGACGGCGGCAGCATGTGGAACGCCACCCGCTGCGTCCCGGTCGACCGGGCTCCCGACATCCCCGGAGCTCCGTGCACGGTCGAGAGCTCCCCCGTATCCGGACTCGATTCCTGTGCACTCGGTTCGATCTGTTGGGATGTCGACTCCCGCACCCTCGAAGGCACGTGCGTCTCATTCTGTACCGGTTCCGAGAATGCCCCGGTCTGCGAGGACGGACTGACCTGCGCCGCAGGCAACCTGGTCTTTCTATGCCTTTCCACCTGCGATCCGCTGCTTCAAAACTGCGTCGATGGCGAGGGCTGCTACCTGCTCGACGACACGCTAGAGTGTGCACCAGACGATTCACAGGACGCCGGTGCGGCGTTCGAGACCTGCACCTTCCCGAACGCCTGCGACCCAGGACTGGCCTGCACCGACGCTGCTGTCGTCGGCCTCTGCGACGAGGGGGCCGAGACCTGTTGCACACCGTTTTGCGATCTCAAAGACCCCACCTGCCTTGAGGGGACACAGTGCATCTCGGCCTTCCCCGAGGGCATGGTCCCTCCGGGGTATGAGGATGTCGGGGTTTGCGGACAGGATCCGCGGTGAGGCGAATCGTCGCCCCCCTGCTCCTTGCCGCATGTTCCGGGGCCCCGGTACCCGTCGTGGGAACCTCCGGCGATGAGACAAATCCAGAGGTCACCGCGACGACCGCACTGCAAGGGACCTCCGGCGATACCACCGCCCCCCTTTCGACCACTGACGCCAGCACCTCACGTGAAGCGGCGGTATCTGGCGACTCCAGCACTGCCGATGACCCCGATGGGCCGGGGTTCATCGTCGCGCCCGACGGTGGGGGCCCTGGCATCGAGTGCTCGACGCTCGAGCAAGACTGTCCGCGGGGCGAGAAATGCAATGCGTGGGCGGATGACGGCGGCTCGGCCTGGAACGCAGCGAAGTGCTTTCCCGTCGTGGAGGATCCGGACGACGTCGACGCGCGATGCAGTGTCGAGGGCAGTGGCATCTCGGGTGTCGATTCCTGCGACCTCGGATCGATCTGCTGGTTCGTCGACGGACGCACGCTCGAGGGAACCTGCGTGTCCTATTGCGCCGGGCCGCATCACACACTCACGTGCGAAGACCCGGACAGACGCTGTCACGTCGCGACTGGCGGCGTCCTCGCCCTGTGCCTTCCATGACCCGGCCGCATCGCCCGGACCAGGTCGGCAGAACCCGTGCCAACGAACGAGCCCCATGTCCCTACGGACACGCCGACGTGGCCGAGGTCCGGGCCCGCCTGCGATAGTGGGCAGCGCATGGTGCTTGAGACATTGATCCCCCTCCTCGTGACCATGGCCACGATCCTGGCGCTCGCACTCGGAGTCGGTGCGCTCTACGGTCGGATGTACATCAAGGTTCCCAGCGGCCAGGCGCTGATCGTCAACAAGATGGCGGAGGTCTCGGTGTTCTTCACGGGAGGCTTGGCGGTCCCGGTCATTCACAAGTCCGAAGTCATGGATATCAGCGCCGCGAGCTTGGTCATCGAGCGCACTGGATCCCAAGGCCTGATCTGCAAAGACGGGATCCGGGCCAACCTTCGTGCGACGTTCAGCTTGCGGGTGAACAAGACCTTGGAGGACGTCCTGCGGGTCGCACAGTCGGTGGGAGCAGAGCGAGCCACGCAACAAAGAACCCTCGAAGGACTGTTCGCAGCCAAGTTCTCCCAGGCGCTCGAGTCCATCGCGACGCGCAAGACCTTTGCCGAGCACCACGAGCGACGCGATGAGCTCACCCTCGCGGTGCGCGAGCAGATCGGCGAAGAGCTCGGCGGCTACACCCTCGATACACTTGCGATCGACAGGTTCGAGCAGACGCCCATCGAGCAGCTCGACAAGAACAACATCCTTGATGCGAAGGGCATCTTGGCGATCACGAAACGCACAACCGCGGCACAACTCGAAGCAACGGAAGCTCAGGCGGCACACCACCGTCGGATGAAAGAGTTGGAGACCGAAAGCAAAGAGCTGTTGATCGAGCTCGAGTCGCGACAAGCGAGCGCGCTGCTTCGACTTCGGAAGACGGCAGGAAACGAGCTGACGAAGGAACAGCTCGACGATCGGCTCCTTGACCGGTTACGCGAGTTGGTGGATGCCGCGGTCGAAGCTCGGCTCCCTTCGCAAACGTGAGACCCGGTCGCACGTCCGCTCTGCGAGCCCCCAGAGCCCCACCAGGGATGCTGCGGCCGTCCACGTTGAGCTGTTCGACGGCGCCCGTGACGCTCAAAGAAAGCAACCATAACTACCAAAACATCAATTCTATCGCTATCCTGGGAGCATGCAGGGACAACCAAACCCACCCCGAGTTGGGGCCCTGCTCATCCTCGGGCGCGGCACCGAAAGGGCTGGAAACGCTCGGCTCCTGCGGACTGGAAGAGGAAGGCTCATGAGTACGAGAAGCGGCTCCGTCGACAAGAGAACGTCGCTCCTCCTCGGCCTCGCCGTGAGCCTGCCAGGGTGTTTCTCGATTACCGAGTTTGGCGATGATGCATCCTCCGGCGAGTCGAGCCCCACGAGCTCGACGACAACCGGCATCCTCCCCTCCGCCGACGCTTCGTCCGGCGAGGACCCGACAAGCAGCAACAGTACCGGCGGCGCCCTCGGTACGAGTGCCGACGAGACCAACGGCAACCCGAGCGGCTGCGGCGGCTTCATCTGTGACCCCGACGGTGGCCCGCACGAGCCCGAGGAGTGCTCGATCACCGAACAAGACTGCCCTCGCGGCGAGAAGTGCAACGCATGGGCAAACGACGGAAGCTCGCAGTGGAACGCCTCCAAGTGCTTCCCGATCGACCCTCAGCCGGACGGGGTTGGTGAGCCCTGCACGGTCAAGGGCAGCGGTGTCTCGGGCATCGACTCTTGTGACCTCGGCTCGATCTGCAGGGTCGCCGACACCCAAGCCGACGAAGGCGTGTGCATTCCCTACTGCGTCGGAACCCCGGACGACCTTTCGTGTGAGGACCCAGCCCGGCTCTGCACCGTGAGCAGCAATGGGCTCATGGCACTGTGTCGGCTTGGCTGTGACCCTCTTGACGTGGGTTCCTGTGGGGACGGGCAGAGCTGCGGGAGAATCGGCACCGCGTTCGGCTGTCTTCCCGACGCGTCTGGAAACGCGGGCGCGGCGTTCGAGACCTGCGAGTTCCTCAACGCGTGCAACCCAGGTTTGGTTTGTGCCGAGGGGAGTACGGTCGGAGCCTGCGCGCCGGAGGCTTCTCTCTGCTGCACGCCCTACTGCGACCTCTCAGCACCGATGTGCCCTGAGCCAACGACCTGCCTGCCCTACTTCGCCGATGGCCAGGCAACGCCGGGCCACGAGGACCTCGGTCTGTGCGGCACCCAACCGGCGCCATGAACACCATGGCTCCCCGTGTTAATCCCGAAGTATGGACCGCAGCACGTACGTTCAAGACGGTTCGTGCTCGTTGCCACATCCGACTCCGCAGGCCGACGCGATGTCTCCCCCAAGGGCGATCCAGCCGGTGCGTGAAGGTGCTCAGTCCGACAACCTCGCGATCCCAGAGCGCCCTGGGAATCGATGGGCGGACAGCCTGCTCAACGTGCTGAGCAACCCCGGGGTCGGCCTGCTGTTTCTGATCCCGGGCCGGAACGACACACTGCGGGTCAACGGACGCGCCCGCATCGTCCGCGAAGCTCCGTAGCGGGACACGATGCAAGTCGCAGGGCATCGGCCGGCGCTCGCCCTGGAGGTCGAGCTGGGAGGCGAGCACATGGACACGGACGCCGTGCCGTCTCGTGCACAGACCGCGCAAGCCATCGAAGCTCGGGACCGGACGCTTGAGGAACTCGAGCGCTCCTACGGACCGACGTACGCCAAGAAACTCTACGGGTGAAGACGGGCCACAGGGCCGTCTTCGGCCTCGGCTCAGTCGCGCAACCCAAGACAAAACTAACATTCACCACGCGCAGGTCAGCTTTGGTATATTATTCATGATGCTGAGACAGACTCGGCGCAGCTCCTTCGGGCCTCCTACAACCCATGTTTTCCTTGTCCCGCCGCCTCACTATCCTGTCCCTAGGAGCCATGTCCGCCTGCGGTCCTGCGGTCGCGACGCCTGCGGATGGCGACGGCTCAACCGGAGGCGACCCACCCTCCGGCGGCTCCACCGGACCGGCCACGTCATCGGTCCCACCCAACCCCACCTCCCCGACGAACCCGGACCCGCCGCAAACCTCGACCGACCCGTACGACCCCACGACCGGCGGGTTCGGTGACACGGAAGGCTCGAGCACGAATGGCTGCGGGTTCATCGGCTGCCACGGGAGCGGTGGCCCGATCGATGACTGCGACCTCTTCGAGCAGGACTGTCCACCGGGCGAGAAATGCACCCCGTGGGCGAACGACGGAGGCAACAGCTGGAACGCGACGCGGTGTACAGCGATCGTCGACGACCCCGACGCAGCCGGGGAGCCCTGTACGGTGGAGGCCACCGTGACCTCAGGAGTCGACTCGTGTGAGCTCGGCTCAATGTGCTGGGACGTCGATGATGAGACCGGTTTCGGAGTCTGCACCCCGCACTGCGTCGGCTCGCCCGGAGCCCCGAGCTGCGAGGATCCCACGCGCGTCTGCATCATGAACGGCGGCGGGGTCCTGTCGTTGTGCCTTCCGACGTGCGATCCGTTGATGGACGAGTGCGGGGACGGTGAGGGCTGCTATCCCTTCGACAACAGATTCTTGTGTACGGTGGATGGTTCGGGCACAGGCGGAGGCCTGTTCGAGTCCTGTGAGTTCGTCAATGGATGTGAGCCTGGAACCGCCTGCGTTGCTGGCGACCTTTCCGCGGCCTGCGACTCCGCGGCCTGCTGCACACCTTTTTGTGACATGACGGCCCCGGACTGCCCAGACGCGCTGGTTTGTTTTCCTTGGTACGAGAAGGGAACTCCGCCCCCTGGGACCAACGCCAACGTCGGCGTCTGCGCGGATGCGGACGGAGTCTGAGCGGGCTGAGCGAAACGAGGCCACGCAAGGCTTGCCGGGGGGCAAACGCCAAGGTTTGTTAAGGTCCGGCCGCATGAATCGCCTCGCCCTGTGTGCTTTGCTGCTCGCCGGCTGCCGCTCCGACAGCCTGCCGACGCTCGAGCACGGCGCCCGGGCGATCCGGATGGAGTCCGCGCTCACGTTTCACGAACGCGAGGGGTTCACCGCTCTCGTCCCGCCCGTACACATCCCTACCGGCGACCCTTCGCTGGACCAAGTCACGGTGTGGCTGAAGCTCGGCGAGGGCTCGATCACCACCACCACGATCGATGGCCGCAGTGTGCTCGTGTTTCCGGCCGGGACGCGTGCCGACCGGGTAGAGGTTGGCGGAACCGGAGACCAGCGCTTCGTCGCCGACATCCGCGGCACCACCCTGACCCCGAACGGGCCGCGTTTCCATGTGTTTCGGCCTTCGGCGCCGAGGCCCACCGCGTCCTTGTTCGGCGCGCAGTGGCCTTCGAACAACGCCGAGGCGCAGGCCGCCGCGACCGACTACATCGCCAAGCGCATCGGCACCTCGGAACCCTTTGATTCGTGGGAGCCCGCCGCACGCGACGCCCAGACCCAGGCGTTCCGCCAGAAGAACGCCTGCCTTCCCTGCCATGACCCCGGCCGGCGCGAGAACACGCGGCGAGGCGAGTTCGGGTTGGTCAACCGCGGGACCGACGGCAGCGGATTCTTCACGCCTTACACGCTGTTCGAGGACGAATCGCCCATGGAGCAATACGGCGCCCACGACCGCACCTTGGTGGATCCCCTCGTCGACATCGTCTGCGGGGAGACGATCATCGATGCAAAAGTGGCACCCGGCTGGGACCGCGCTTGCCAAGATGACGTGACGCCCCGCGCCCGGTGGCGCTGGGACCGCGCCTGGGAAACCGACCCAACACGTGCAAAACAGCGCTGTACGCAGGCTATGTGGCTCTTTGAACGAATGGAACCGGCCGCTCGGAAGCAGGTCGAACGTTTTTTTGACAATTGTGCTAATCCTCACCAGGATTGACCGCGTCCGTGTCGACCGCTGTGGTGTATATGCGGGCGAGGTTGTCCGGCCCCCTCGGGCACCTCGATTTGAAAGGCCATTTCAAATGAACAAGAACTTGACCAACATCCTCGAAGCCGTCGCTCTGTCCGCCGGACTTGCACTCGTCCCCGCCTGCGACAGCGATGACGGCGACGACACCGGCGCTGGCACCGATTCGGCGGCGACCACCACCGCCACCTCCACCGCTGGCTGCCCGACCGCCGGATCGACCACGACCAGCACGACCACCACGACCAGCACCACCACCACGACCACCGCTGGTACCGACTCCGCCTCGACCACCGATGCTGGCTCGTCCGGTTCGTCCGGCTCGTCCGGTTCCTCCGGCTCCTCCGGTTCCTCCGGCTCCTCCTCCGGTGGCTCCTCCTCGACCTCCGGCTGATTTCGAACCTCGCGACTTCGGTCGCGGACGGAATCCTGGCCCGGACCTGCGTATGCGGGCCCGGGCTTTCCTCGTTGTCGCGCACCCCTTCCCATGAACAACCGGGCTCCTTCAAAACCACGTGGCGTCGGAATCGGACTGCGCCCGCCGCACTACAAGAGCATCTTCGAGACGGACCGCCGCATCGACTGGCTGGAGATCGTCCCCGAGAATTTCGTCGGCAACGACGGCCCCGCGGGGCGAGTCCTTCGCCAATGCGCACAGCGGTGGCCCATCATCGCCCACGGCGTATCGATGTCGCTCGGTGGCCGTGCCCCCTTCAACAGCGAGTACGTTGCCGGCCTCAAACAGCTCCTCGATGAGCTCGACGCGCCCTACTACACCGACCACCTTTGTTACGCCGCGATCAACGGCGTCGCCTATCACGACCTGCTCCCGCTGCCGTTCACGGACGAAGCCGTCCGACACTGCGCCAAGCGGATCCGCGAGCTTTCCGACCGTCTCGAGCGACCGGTCGGTGTCGAGAACATCAGCTTCTACGCAGTGATGCCCGGGAGCGAGATGACCCACGGCGAGTTCGTCACCGCAGTGACCCAGGAGGCCGACTGCGGGCTCCTGCTCGACGTCAACAACGTCTTCGTCAACGCGACCAACCACGGCGGAGACCCGCAGGAGTGGCTCCGAGCCCTTCCGCTGCACCGCACCTTGCAGATGCACGTTGCGGGACACGTTGAGGAGGAAGGCCGACTCATCGACAACCACGGGCACCCGGTGGTCCCCGGTGTGTTCTCAGTCCTCCGAGAGGCGCTCCGCTCCACCGGCCCCGTTCCCGTCCTGCTCGAGTGGGACACCGAGATCCCCGAACTCGACCGCGTCCTGGACGAAGCCGATGCGGTCCGCGAAGTCTACGTCGAGGTCCTCGGTGCCGATGCCTCGACCGGGAGCGATGCAGCATGAGCCTCGATCGATTCTTCGAGACGATCGCCCCGATGCTCGAGGGGCGTACGCCCGCACAGGCGGTGATCGACACGCTCGGTCCCTCCCCCAGCGGCGCGGAGAACCTTGGGTTCTACAGCACGCTGGTCGAACGCAATCACTTCAACATCCTCGCGGACGTGTTCCCGGTCGTACGCGCGCTGTTTATTCGGGAGTTCCCTGGGCGCTGGCCCGAGCTCGTCCGGGCGTATCGCGACGCCCACCCCGCCGATCACTGGGACCCCAACCGGTTCGGCGCGAACTTCAGCGACTACCTTCGGGGACTCCGCGAGTCGGGAGATGCACTCCACCCGGTCTTCGAAGAGCTCGCCGACCTCTGCTACATCCGGCAGCGCGCTTTTTCGGGTAACGAATCTGAGCCGGACGCATACGAGGGGAGAGTCTTCGTGCGGCAGTACACCCACCCCGTCTCCGACTACTTCGGTGCACTCACCGAAGACCCAGCGGCACCCCTCCCCGAAGCGCACCCCCAAGTGGTGTTCGTCTACCGTCACGCGCGCGATGCCTCACTGCATCACTTTCTTCCCACCGCAGTGGGTCTCGCCGCACTTGCCCGCCGACAGGGCATCTGCGAGCTCCCCCCCATGTTCGGGGCGCTCACGCAGGACGACATCGAGGCTGCCGATCGGTCGCTGGTCGAGTACGGCGTGTTCACACCGTCGAGCACCACATCCCCTCGAGACTCCCGATAAGCCATGCTCAACCTCCGACGCCCAACGTTTGCTTCTTGCTGCCTCCTGCTCAGCCTGGTCTGCCCCGCGTGTGACGACGGCATGGAAGACGGCCCCGAGTCGGGCACGGAGACCGACGGCCCTGCCGAGATCGACGAAGCCGCAGTGCAGGCCATGGCCGCCGACTTCGCCAGCCTCACGCAGGTCAGCGACGTTCCCCTCGGGTCCCAGCACGGACTCGCCGACACCGTGACGTTCTACGTCGCCGACGACGTCCTCGACCTGTACCTGACCATCGATCCCGACGATCCGAGCGAAGTCACCTTCCCCGAAGGCGCGCTGATCGTGAAGGAAAACCTCGACGCCAATGGGGAGTCCGCCGGATTCTTCGCGATGTACAAGGGCCCCGAGGGATACGACCCCAGCGGCAACGACTGGTACTGGCTCCGTGTCGACGAAGAGGGTGCGGTTGGCGACTCCGGTCCCGTCGGATTCTGCAAAGACTGCCACGGTGCAGGCTCCGCCGCGGTCTCCGACTACGTCTTCGGCGTCCCGCTCGACAACCGCCTGTAGCGGAACCGACCGCAAGGCGCTCGCTACGGGGACGGGATGGACGTGAGGCGCTGGTTCACGTCGCGAGAGAGCGCCAACTCTTGCTCCCGCGGTAACGCCGTCCCTGCGCAGAACATGGCGAACGAGACCAGCTCGTGCGCGACCTGGTGGAACGAAGCCAGCGGGTTTCCTTCGCGAGCCGAGGCAACCCACCCCCGGACATGTTCCTTGTCGATCAAGCCGCTGGACACCACGGTCTCACCGAAGACCGAATCGTAGCCGCAGCCTTGGACCCAGGCACCGAGCATCGCCAGCGCGGCGTCCTGATCGCCATGGCGGCCGATCGTCGTGAAGATGTCTTCGAGGATCGCCGCGAATGCATCGACGAGCGCGTCGAGGACATCCTCGTCCACCCCCGTTCGACTTCCCACCGTGGCGCGGCGGGACTTCACGAGGTTGTATGCGATCCGGGTCACCTCATACTCGCCGAGGTCGGCCGCCGTCGCGATCGCATCCAGGGGCGTCTCGCCATCGAGCATCGCGAAGACCCGTTTCGCGTCGGTGTCCAACGATGACAAATCCGCGCCCGCGCGCGGTTGAAGCATGACGTCACCACTGGGGATGACGTCGCGGTACAGCTCCATCTCGTCGAGCCGCTGGATGCCATGCATCAACAGCGGGCGTACCGGAAGGTGAAGGCTCAGCGCAGCCGATGGCGCCGCCGGGTCGGGCGTGGTGAACACGAAGCTTCCGTGCTCAACGAGCAACGCTCGATAGAAGATTCCTTCGGTTTGCTGCCGCAGACACTCGAACAACGCTTCGCGGTCCAGCAGCCCTCGCTCGAGGCAGACATCGCCGAGTCGGCGCTGCTCGGTGACCTCCCACAGCAGCTCGGTGAGCTGGGCATCGGAGAGGTATCCGGCCCGGACGAGAACCTGTCCAAGCCGGTCCTCGTCATGGTCCGACCGAGCATCCTCCAGAGCACCGTGCGACAAGCGCAGCTGCAGCGTTTGGCCTCCCGCGGAGAGCACCACCAGGTCCCCATGGAATCCTCGTTCCGCGATGATCTCGATGATCTGGAACAAGGTCATCCGGGTGATGATCTCGCCCGCGAGAACCACCCGAGCCCCCGCATCGAGTTGGCCGCCTTCGAGCTCCAGCCCGATTTCGAGGTCGAGATCGAAGTCGTCCTCGTCTTGCGCCGCGTCGTCCTCGCCACTCGCCGCGACGTCCTCCCCAGGCAACTGGCGCCGGAGCACAACCAACCCGGGGGCATCGGCGAACAGGCGGTACGAGCCCGCGAGGTCGCGCAGCCGCCGGCGAACGTCGTCGTCGGTGCTCATCGAGCCTTCGGCGTCGATGTGGATGCGGTCGGGCGGTTTCGGCACTCAGCTTGAGGGTAGTTCGTTCGGCCCGTAGGACCGAAAACCCGGCCAAGCCGGGGCCCCCTGCGCTTCGGTCGCATGCTAAAACACGGCCCGCCGCACTCGTGATCGAGCATTTTTTTGCCCATCACGGACGCGAGCGCGCTTGCCATGAACATGCGACTGCGACTCCCCCGGCTGCTTCTCGCCCTCGGCCTGGCCGTCCCCCTGGTGGGCTGCAAACCCCCTCCGCCGCCCCCTCCGCCCGCAGCGAAGCCCAAGCCCAAGCCGCCCACGTTCGCGGAAACGACGGACCCCATCTTCGCGGCGTACTTCGCGGCGCACCCTGTCGCGGCCTCTGCGATGGGTGTGCACGACTTCGATGGTCAGTGGCCCGACCTCTCCGAAGCGGGGCTCGAAGCTGAACGCACACGCATCGAAACCGCGCGTTCAGCTCTGGGCACGGTGGTGTTGGCGAACGTCGACGAAGAGGTCGACGCCGAAATTCTCGCGAACGCACTCGAACTCGAGAGCTTCGTCATGGAGGTCGAGCAGCCGTGGCGCACCAACCCGTACTGGTACGTCTCTCTGATCGGCGCAGGCATCGACGACCTCATCTCCCGCGACTTTGCCCCCGTCGATCAACGCGCCGCATCGGTGGCCGCTCGCCTCGCCGCGCTTCCGGGCTTCGTCGAACAGGCGAAACTCAACCTCGACGCCGCGGCCTGCATGCTCCCGCAAACGCAGGTCGCGATCGATCAGATCGATGGGCTGGTCCAGCTGGTCCGAGCGACCGCGCTCGAACGACTCGCGCAGGCACCCGAGGCGGCACGCCAACAGGTCGGCGCAGCTTCGGCCCCCGCTGTGATGGCGCTCCGCGACCTCCAACAGCATCTACGCACCGCCGTCCTCCCCACGGCCGCAGGCTCGTGGCGCCTGGGGCCTGAGAACTTCGACCGCAAGCTCAAGCTCACCCTCGACACCGATGTGGACGCGGGAACCCTTCGCCGAGATGCGGTCATCGAACACGGACGCGTACGCAAGCGGATGTCCGCACTCGCCAACGAACTCGCCGAGCCTCTGCTCGGACGACGGACCGTGCGACGGATCGTGCGGCGCGCGACCGGGGATCCAGATGCCGCGCTGACTCGGGCTGTGCTCGAAGCGCTGTCGCAGTGGCACGTCCAGCCGACCTCACTCCGCGACGCCGCCGAGGCCAACCTCGAGCGACTCAGCGGATTCGTCTCCAGCAATGACATCGTTCCCCTCGACTCGACCGAAGTCCTGGAGGTGATCTGGACACCGCCGCACCAACAAGGCGTCTTCATCGCGGGATTGGCCGCTCCCGGAGCCCTCGAACCACAGCAGAGCGGGCTGCCCAGCTTCTACCTGGTGCAGCCGCTGCCCAAGACCTGGGAGCCCGCGGTCACCGAGTCGTTCTTGCGCGAGTACAACAACTTCATGCTCGAAGTCCTCTCGATTCACGAGGCGATTCCGGGCCACTTCGTGCAGCTCTACTACGGGAAGCGCGAGCCCTCGAAGACCCGCCGCATCCTGCAAAACGGCGCGTTCGTCGAAGGCTGGGCCGTCTACACCGAGCAAGTCATGGTGGACGCGGGCTACGATGGAATCGGTCCTTCCCCCGAAGCTGATCGCCCCGCCGCGATCTCCAAGGGGTTGTGGACCGTGCTTGTAACCCCGGACCTACGCGCCAAGGCCATCGCACTGCACGCGCAAAAATTCTACCTGCGCACGGTCACCAACGCGATCCTCGATCATGGCGTGCACGCCGGCGCGATGACCCGAGAAGACGCGCTCGACCTGATGATCCGCCGCTCGTTCCAACAAGAGGGCGAAGCGATCGGAAAGTGGACCCGGGTGCAACTCACCTCGACCCAACTCTCAACCTACTTCGCGGGCGCGACCGCGTGGAAGAAGCTGCGCGCGGATGCAGAAGCGCGGGGGAGTTTCTCGGCGTCACAGTTCCACGCAGAGGCCCTCGCTCACGGTGCCCCGCCGGTCGGCGCCCTACCCCGTCTGATGGGTTGGACCGGCGAAAGCACCGCCAACCCGCAGCCAGACGCGGCGGTCGAGGCCGTCGTTGAAAGCGAAGACCCACCCGCAGCCGAAAACACCGTCGAGGTCGAAGACACCGTTGAAGTCGAGGACACCGTCGAGGTCGAAGACTCCGTCGAAGTCGACGAAGCACCGGCCGCCCCCGACAACTTTGATGATGCACTCGAGGGCGTGCTCGGCGACGAACGAAGCCGAGGCTAGCCCGGCCTTCGTCGGAGAAAGCGCTCTGCGGCTAGCCCGACGACAACGCGGCGTGCAGAGCGGCGCGCAGCCGCTCCATCAGTGCCTCGTCCTTCGTATCGAGGACCGGCGTGGAGTCGTACTGCTCCCAAAACACCGACGCCGGTGCGTCGTCTGGCACTTCAAGAGCCCGACGCAGCCGCCGGTGGTCGGGAACGAAGCCGCGCTCGATCAGCGCCTCCAGCGTCACGCCGATCGTCCCCTGCAGTCCGCAGATCAGCACAACGGCTCGCTTCGGGGTGAGCTCCCCCGGCTCCAATCCGAGCGACTCCTCGGTCTTCGCGATCTTGTCCCCCACAAACTGCGCTTCGGCGCGCCCCGTCGCGCCCGTCCAGTCGGGCGCCTCTTGGGGCCGGGACACAGTCGGAATGTACCGAAGGCCGTGCTTGGCAACGAGCCCGTCGATCTCGCCTCGGTAGCCAAGCCCGGTCGGGTAACTCGCACCGTGCACCATCGCGAAGTCGCTGAGGTCGGCGTTGGGGTCCTGGCGGACCTTGGCTCGCGCCATCGAGATAAACGGAGCCAACCCCGTGCCCGCCGCCACGGTCACCTTGAGCCGAGGATCGTCGGCCCCGCAGGTGTCCTCGAGCGTGAACTTCCCCGCCGGCGTGGGGCGACAGAACATTCGCTCTCCTTCGGCGAGCGTCCACAGCTCGTGCGTGAGCGGCAGATCAGACTCGGGAGTACTGACCCGTCGGATGTAGAACTCCGCATCTTCGGTGTCATGGGGGGCGGAGGCGATCGACATCGGGCGGCGAACGGAGGCTGGCCGGGTGTCGCCCTCGACGCCCGCGGGTCGGTTCTTGCCCAAGGTAAGGTACTGCCCGGGCACGAACCAGGGCTCACCATCGCTCGAAAACGGCTCATCGGGTCGTACGCGGAACACCGAGAGCGTGGGCTCGAGGTCGATGCGCTGCGTGATGGTGGCGTTGTACTCGAGCGACTTGGCCATGGACCCTGCAATCGTAGCAGGCCGCAGACGACACCAGACTCAGACCTCGACCGGACCGTCCGGCGACGGCGTCCCCCACCGGCTCCCCAACCATGCTCCGAAGAGCGCCGCCGCCAACCCCCAACCGACCGGGAGGATCCCCAGCCAGGGCGCCGGTTGAGCCCAAACCAGCAACAGAACAGCGTTGCCGAGCAGGATTGAGGTGATGGCACCGATGGCGGTGAAGGAGCGGCCGCGCAGCCCCAAGTACAGGGTTGGAACCAACATCACGTATCCCGAGAACGACAGCGACGCGATCGAGAAAATGGACGCGGGTCGGCTGATGACCAACGCCGCGGTGAGCACTGCGACCGCAACGACGAACGCCCGACCCGCCCGAACCTGGGACGCCGCCGAGAGACCCGGCCGCAGCCTCAGCACCACGTCGCGGGCCAGCATCGAGGACAACGTCAGGAACTGGGCATCGACCGTCGACATCACAGCTGCGAGGACGCCCGCGAGACACAGCCCCTCCAGCCACGGCCCAAACGCATCTTGGACCAGCAGCACGAAGATGCCGTCCGACTCCCGACCCTGCAACCCGGGGATCGCCACCGCTCCCCACACCCCCAAGAGCACGACGGGCAACCACAACAACACGAGCGCGGCGGGATAGAGGCGACACGTGTTGCGCAGCGCCGAGACATCCGAGGCCGCGAAGATGCGAACCAGCATATGGGGGAAGGCGATGACGGTCAGCGAGATCGCGATCCCCCACGACGCCCACGCACCGGTCGCGAACAGTGGGCGGTCGCCGCGGCTGAGCAACGACGGGGCCTCGGTCGCAACCCGAGACGCGATGGCTTCGAAGCCGCCGAGGTGCTGTGCGACGCCGACGAACGCCACCAACACGAAACCGACGAAGACAATCCCCTGAAACACGTTCGTCCACATGGTCGCTCGCATCCCACCCAGCGCTGTGTACAGCAGCGTGACCGCGAGCAGTCCGAGCGCGGCGGCCTCCAGCGTCACCGCGTTGCCGGTGAGTACGGACACCGCGACGCCGACCCCGGTGACCGACGCGACCAGATACGGCAACGTGTACACAACGAACGCGACGAACAGGACAACCCCCAGCGCCGGACTCCGAAGACGTCTCGCGTAGAGTTCGGCGGGCGTGACCGCCTTGAGCGCTCTCGCGGCCCGCCACGCCGGGTACCCGATCGCCCAAAACGTCAGGGGGATTCCAAGGGCTACGATCGCAGCATTGAGCCCGAACACGCCCACACCATGGTGGTAGGCGAGGCCCGGGATCCCCATCAGCACGAACGGCGTGACGTTGGTTCCGAGCAACGCCATGAACAACACGAGCGTCTTGGCGCTCCGACCCCCGAGGAAGTAGTCCTCCGCGTCGGCGGACCCGCGGTTCGAGGCGGCATACGCAATCCCCCCGACGACCGCAAAGTAGAGCACCACCACCGTGGCGATCACCGCGCCCTCACCCACGCCGGTCACCGTCCACGTCTCGCCACGCAGTCCGGGTGAGCGCCTCCACCAACAAGCCCGCCGCAAGCATCCAGCCGAGGTGGAACGCGAGATCCCACGGCAGCACGCCAGCCACGATTCCCCCTCGGCTGGGAGACCACACGTGGACCCCGACCAACACCGCGGCTGCGGCCCAGATCAACCCCCGACGCCGCCTATCCTCGGCTCGCATCGCGCCATGCTACCCCCACACACAAGGGCGCTAACCTGGCCATGCGCCGTGAATTCCCGCACGCACCGTTCCCGACCCCGCGGGGCGCGGGGTCGGAAATCCGCTATAACCGAGCCATGGATTCTCGCGGCTTGGCATGCCTCTTGGGCGCGACCTTTGTGGTGGGCGCGTGTACCACAGACGTCGAGGACCCCACGGTCTTCACCACAGGTGCGGGGAGTTCCTCGACCTCGACAGAATCCGCTGATGGTCCCACCACAGCGTCGAGCACGTCTGCGAGCGGGTCCAGCACCACCAGCACCACCACCAGCACCACCGACGCAACGGAGTCCACCAGCACGGGATCCGACAGCTCCTCGGGCGGCTTCAGCGACGGTGCCCAGTGCGGCAACGGTGAGATCGAGGGCGACGAGGACTGCGACTGCGGCGACGATGGAGAGTGCACCGAGGCCGAACTCGGCGGCATCTCGTGTGAGAGCACCGAGGATCCACTCGTTCCCGGTATCCTGACCGGCGGTCCGCTCGGCTGCAACATGGCGAGCTGTCGCTACGACACCAGCCAGTGTGTCTACTGCGGCGACGGTGAGCTCAACGGCAACGAGGTCTGCGAGCTCGATATGCCCATCGAGACCACGTGCGCAAAGCTGGGTAAAGGTACGGCCGGCAAGCTATCTTGTATGGACACCTGCCAGGTCGACACGACCGCATGCACCGAGTGCGGGTACCAGTTCGACTTCGAAGGCGAGGATGGCTGCAGCTGGGACACCCTGCGCACGACAGGTGCGGCAGAGGTCCAGTCGTGGGAGTGCGGCACGCCGGGCGCGTTCGCCGACGGCCCCGGCTCGGCCAAGACCGGCGTGTGGGGGACGAACCTCAACGGAAACTACTCGTCGAACGAGAGCGGATACGTGCGCTCGGACAACCTCGACCTGTCCAACTGTGGTGACCAGACCGTCACCATGACCATCCGGCACTGGTTCCAGTTCGAGGGCAGCATCTCCAACAACGATGGTGGCATTGTCCAGGTGACCACGGGTGATCCCGACCAACTGGTCGACGGCTGGGTGACGATCGAACCGCTCGAGGGGGGCGTGGTCTACCTCCCGAACGTCAACGCATCGTTCCCACCGGTCGACGGCAACCCCGCGTTCTCCGGAAACGACAACGAGAACGAAGGCATGTGGGTCGAGTCGATCTTCGACGTCACCGAGTACGCCGGACCCAACCTCCACATCCGCTTCGTCATCGGCAGCGACGGCGGCAACGAGCGCGCGGGCTGGTACATCGACAACGTGGAGATTCTCGGCTCTGGCGGCGCGTAGCCGCACAGGCTCAGCTCAATCCCGTCGCCGGATCCGATTGAGGATCCGGCCCAACTTCGCCCCGATGGATTTCACTTCATCGGGGCGAAAAAATGCCGAGTACACGGCGATACACAACGGGCTAAACCACGCCACGTACAGCATCGACTGGATGCCGATGTGCATCGCCACGCCGAAGGTCAGGAACACCCAGCGCAGGTCCGGAAAGCGCCGCGGTCGGCCCAGGAGGCCTCGCAGCCAGTGCATGCCGAGAAACGGGGCAAAGGCCAGCTCCCACAGCAAGACCCCCCACGTCATCGGCTTGAGGACCCACGGCTGCAATGCGGCGAGCGTGGGCGCGATGTCGAAGTGGCGGTTGTAGGGGTTGGACAGCGAGTAGTACAGCGCGGTGCCGTCGTCGTGCCAGGTGTTGCCGTCCTTGAGGAGGCCTGTCGCCGTGTACATGACGGCCATCTGGAGCTGCAGCACACGACGACACCACACCGGTACGGGTTTGGGGCCTCGCACCCGAGCGTCGAGCGAGAGCCCGTTGCCACTGGGCGTCACCATCAACAACGTGCACAGGACCATCTGTAGCTGGTCCGCGAGTGAGTACAACAGTGGGTTGCGGCCAAACATGCTCACCCACACCACCCAAGCCACCACTGCGGCGACCCGGGTGAAGCGACCGACCAGCCACAGCAGGTGGGCGACGACGCCGAGGGCGAAGATCCCCCGGACGGCCCACGGGTCCTCCACCCAGAAGAAGAGCGACAGTCGGTTTCCAAAAGCCTCCCGGGCCCATTCTCCGAACAACACCGAGTCGGTCGAGAAGTACTCAGAGACCGCACCGACGTGCGTGAGCAGGCTGGCGGTCAGCACGGTGACCAACAAGATGCGAACCAGCCCCAGCGCGGTCGGGTCCTCACCGTCCAGGGCGAGCCGGCCTACGATGCGGTCCAGTCGGTGAATCAGCCCTCGGAGACTCTCCATCGCTCAGTCCTCCGTGCTCTTGCGGAGCGAATCCGCTTCGATGATCCGCTTGACGACCGGATGCTGGCAGTACTGGACGGTGATGAACGTTCGCTTTGGCTTGCCGAGTGCTGGGCGGCCTTGCGCAACCTTGTGGGGCGCGGTGAAACGACGCCGCACCATGTGCATGATGATGCGTTTGGGGATGGGTCCGTTGCGCGCCTCCCGAACGCACACGCCCTTGAGGTACCAAACCCGGTTGTTGTTGCGATGTTTGACGTTGAAGTTCGCGTATTGACGCCAGATGTCGACGCGGGTCTTGTCCCACATGAAGTGCGTGTCCCAGGCCTGCTTCTCCTGAACCGTCTCCTCGAGACGTCGCTCGGACCCATCGTCATAGACAGCGGTCAGGTTCATGTACATCTGTGCGCGGGTTGGGTTGGGCGCGTACATCTGCCACCCCTGCTTGAATGACACTTTCTTGGCCCACTTGGCCATCGTGCCGGACAGCGGAAAGTCCTCCGAGGGGATGTTGGGAAGCACGACGAACGCGACGAGTGCCAGGACGAACACTGCGTGCAGCAATCGCAGCAACAGCCTCAGCGCATCACGGGGCTGCGGCGCCGTAGTTACGCCCGCCCCCGGCGGCGGCGGAGCATCAGCGGCAGGATCCACCACCCGAGGAGGATCGCCGAATCGGGGCCACTGTGGCAACCGCATCCGCCGGCAGAAGTAGCGTCGGCAGACACAGACCCATCCGGGGGCGGGGCTGGTGCGTCAGTGTCCATATCCCCGCCGGTCTCATCGGACGAGGCCGGCACCCCCACGGGCGAGACCGTGACCGACGTCGCGACCAGGTCGGACGGACCCCGCGCGGCCAGAGCAATGTGCACCACTTCTCCCTCGTGCACCGGGGTGATCATTGCGGAGAAGCCCCCGTCGGTCTGCGCCACGGGGTCGAGTTCGAGATCCCAGTCGCCATCGGTGCGGGTCACCTCGCGGATCCGTCCCGACTCCCCGGTCGAGTCGCCCGGATCGTCCACTGCGATGAGCTCGTAGGTGAAGTGCACACGCTCTTCCCCGCGCTTCACCAGCAGCACGACCGTGTCTTCCGGCTGCTCGTCCCCTCGGAGGCCGAAGTGCACCTCGAGTGCACTTGCCCCCTGCGGCACCTCCGCCCGCAACTGCATCGGCCCCGGAAGGAACGGCTGCACCGTCACGTTCGCACGCCGCAGGTAGATGGAGCGCCCCTCCTGCAGCGTCTCCGCGCCGACGATCACCCGGGGGCAATCCAGCAGACCACGGGTCGCGAGGGCACGCTCGAGGTGTTCGACGTCGCCGGCCTCCAACGCGCCCTCGTCCTGCATCTGCGTGGCGACGGTCAGCAGCGCCGCGGCGCCCTCCTCGAGCGTCGCATCGTTGGCGAGCAGCGGCAGCATCCTCAACACCAAGGCGTCGATGGCCGGGCCAACACGAGACCGCGTCGACCACAGCGCAGCGGCAAAGGGTTCGCCGTCGTTGTGAACCTGGCCAACCGTGTCGTCCGGACAGCGCTTGGTGTTCTCTCCGGTGCGGATCTCCGCGCGAGTGTTGCTCGCCCAGAACCGGCCGACGTACTCCCCCACCCGCGGGTCGTCCGTCATCATGTAGGTCATGTAGTCGGCGATGGCCTCGTTGATCGCACCGGAATCCACCAGCGACCCATCGTCGCGGAGCCGCCGTCCCCCCAGCCCTTCAGGCGTCAACAGGGCGACCACGCCGTGTCCGAGTTCGTGATAGACGACGTCGCCATCGTAGGCAAAGTCGACCTGCCCGCCCTGCCCGAACATCATCGTCACGCCTTTTTCGAGGTCGCACTGGTTCGTATAGAACGCGTTGTCCAGCGGCTCGTATGCCTCCGACTCGTCCTCGGCCGCGAAGCTCCGAACATTGGCCACCATGCTGGCTTGCGGGCACGAAAACGTCGGCACCCCCCGATCGCGAAGCGCATCGAGAAACCGCGCCCCGTGGTAGTACATGCTCAGCTCCGCGTAGGCGTCGTCGGGTTGTACGTTGTCATCCTCGACGATCACGTTGGGCGTCGGCACGTAGAAGTTGCCGTCCTCGTCCGCCAATGCACGATGGACGGGGTGGCACTCGCCCTCCTGCACCCACGGAAGGGTGTCCTGTGGGGCCTGCGCTGCGCAGTTGAATGCGGAGATCGTGGGCGAGACCAGAGCGTTCCCCGGCGGTGCCACGCCCATGCGGGGTAGCTCGACGTCACGCACTTCCGGCGTTGTGGATGGGTTCTCCCCAAACACCCGTGCTCGCGCACTCTGGACCTGTTCGCGCTCCTCGAGCAGGCGCCCCGTCATGGCGCTGAGCCAGACCGTCCGGCGGGATGGCTCAGGACGCATCGTCAGCGGTAGTTGAACCTCCCACGCGAGGACCGGGGCCCCGAGCCGCAGGAGGTACACCAAGGTCGCGGGTGACTCGAACGAGAGCGGTCCAGTTCGGCCCAGAGCGCTCGCGACGAGTTCCGGAAGCGCGCCAGGTTGAATCGTGGCCTCCTCGGGATCGACTTGCGGGTGGTCCAGCGCGGGCATCGAGGGCGCAACGAGCCACCGCCCCGCAGCATCGGCCGGCACCGAACGCGTCATGCCTCGAACCGGGATACCTCGCAGCCGCGGCGCCACGACATGCATCCGCCGGGCGTCTGCTGCGCGGAATTCCACGTCGCGGACGACCTCCAACGAAGGGTCGGCCGTCTCGATGCCCAGCCAGAGCCACGCCGCCCATGCGACCCAGGACGCACTCACCACAGACCGCAAGAGTACCGCCGACCTGCGGCGCCGTCCTCCCGACTGCGACAATCGGTACCTCGCCCTGCGCGAACCGCAATCCACATGCTAGCGTCAGGTCTGCTTTGGTGAATGTTGCTGGATGGTGGAGTCGGCGGGTGGCAGTCGTAGCCCTCGCCTTGGGGCTGTGCGCGGGCTGTGCAGAGGAGGATCCGCTGGACTTCGGCGGCCCGCGAGACTGCACGCTCCCCGAGCAGAACGCGTTCATGTACCTGCTGATGCAGGAAGCCTACCTGTGGAACGAACACGTCCCAGACGACGTGGACCCCGCCGCATTCGAGTCTCCCAGTGCGCTGGTCACCGAGGTCCGCTACAGCGAGCTCGACCGTTGGAGCCGAGTGTCCGACCTGGCAACCTCGGATGCGCTGTTCGAAGAGGGCATGGTCATCGGGATCGGGTTCCGGACTCGGCGGACCGAGGACAACCGAGTCTTGCTCGGGTTCGTCGACCCCCTCTCGCCGGCCGGCCTCGCAGGGCTCAAGCGCGGCGACGAACTCGTCGGCGCGGGTGGGTTCACCAACATCGAGCTCGACGAATCCGACGGCTGGACCGACGCGCTTGGACCCAACGAGCCCGGGATCGACGTCCAACTCGAGGTGGCCACCCACGCCAGCACCGACACCGACACCGAACCGAGGTCCGTCTCACTGACCAAGGACTGGTATCCGCTGGTCACAGTGCCACTGGCAGACGTCATCGACCACGAGGGCACCCCGGTCGGTTACTTGTTTTTCACGACCTTCGTGGAGCCCTCCATCGATGAGCTCTCCGACGCGTTCGCGCGATTCGAGGCGGCGGGGGTCCGCAATGTCGTGGTCGACATGCGCTACAACGGCGGCGGCCGGATCTCCGCAGCGCGACACCTCGTCGACCTCCTCGTGGGGGCCCAGGCTTCCGGAGAGATCTCGTACCGAACCGACTACACGCCGTCGCTGGCGGAGGCCAACAGCACCCGTCACATCGAGCGACAATCCTCCAGCCTCCCCGCGCTGGATCACGTCGTGTTCATCACCACTGGGTCGACTGCGTCGGCGAGCGAGCTTGTCATCAACGCGGTCCGCCCTTGGGCTCCGGTGAGCGTGGTGGGGAGTCCGACAGCCGGGAAACCGGTCGGGTCTGCCCAGTTCACCTTCTGCGACAAAGCAGCCAACCCGATCACGTTCCGGCTGCTCAACGCACGCGACGAAGGCGACTACTTCGACGGGTTCGCGACAGACTGCGACAGCCCCGATGACCTCGGTCACCAACTCGGCGATCCGCAGGAGGCTTCGATGGCCGCCGCGTTGGCCCGCCTCGACGGCGCGGCATGCCCCACGGTGGAGGACAGCGGTGACGGTGACGGTGAAGTCGAAGGCGAGGCCGAGCTCGGACCCTCTGCCGAAATCCGGACCCGGCCCGCAGGGCTCCCGGGCGCGTATCCGGGCATCGACGCTCTCCGCGGGACGTACTGACCCCGCGCTCGACCCTCCCTCCCGCGCGCTCACGCCACGCCCGGCGGCCGCGGGCGATGACCTCGAGGTCTTCGAGGTTGGGTCAGTTCGGAACCTTGTCTTCCCAAGCCCAGTAGCAGGCGTCCGGTCCTGCGCAGAAGCTGCCACCCACATCGAAGTCAGCGCAGACTCCTTGCCGACACTGTGCGCCCGAGTTACAGCTCGCAAGCTCCCGCCGCTTGGGTTGGCAGGTGCTGCCCTGGCAGTACCCACCCGCCTCACACACCGCGTCCGCGTCCGCGCAGTGGTCCCCGAGATACGCCTCGGGGAGGCAGCGACGGCCCTCGAACGGGTTGTCGGGGTTGGGGTAGTAGCAGTTCAGCGATTGGCACTCACCAGGCTCCTCGCACGGCGAGCCTTCCGGCAACCGGGAAAAACAAATGAACTCGGGATCGGGATCACCCGGCTCGTCGGGATCGTAGGCAGGGTTGCTCCCGCAGTGGGGCATTCCCACCGGACACGGCGTCGACTCGTCGCAGGACACGGCCGTTCCAGGCGGGGTCACGCAGGGCCAAAGATCATCCCCCTCCACACAGACCAGGTTCTCAGCCTCACAGACGTGCGGCTGATCCTGACACGACACCGGGGGCGTGGCCGATACAGGATCCGTGCAGGAGGTCCCGTTGCAGCACTCCGAATCCGCACACGACCCACAACCCGTCAAGCCCCCGCATTCCGATGCGTTGCACTCTCCCGTGAAAAACTCGGTGTTGCAGGCGAACCCTTGGGAGCTAAAGAGCTCGGCGTTGAAGCTGCATTCCGCCGCCGTGACATCGGTGAGCCCGGGGCCGGTGACCGACACGCGAACATCAGGGGAGCCTTCGCTGGCCGACGAACAGTACGCGAGCAGGTAGGACCGGTCCGGGTACTCGTCCACACGCTCCGCAATCGAGGCAAACGCGGTCGTCCAATCCGCCGGCGTCGGCGCTAGGAACGAGCCGTCGCGGCCGATCGCCCGCAGCTCGTCATCGTTGATGTCCGTGCTGACGCCAATGGAGATCACTTGGTTGGTCGTGTCCTGGATCTGCGTGGTGTCGAGGTCTCCGTTCGAGGTATCGAGACCATCGGTCACCACCACGACGGTGCCCGTCGTCAAAACCCCGCCCCACGTGACTGCGTCCCGAAGCTCTCGGATCCGCGTGGTCTCGCGAATCCCCTCTGCGGTCGCGTTGAACAGCGCGGTGCTCTGTCCGCCGCTGGCCAGTTCCACGATCGGCGCAGGGTCGCTCGCCAGGGCAGCGAGCGCAGCATCGACCGACTGAAGATCGCGGGTGAATGGCACGTACTCCGCGACACGAAAGCCGAACACGAACACCGAGACGTAGACCTCGGGCTCACCTGGTGTTGACTCCAGCGAGCTGACGAGCGTCCGCAACTCGGTCACCAGCGCCGGGAGGTCCTCGCTCTCGGTCAACGAGTTGGAGACGTCGACGACCAGAGTCACGTAGCTCTCGACGGATGTATCGAGGATGGTCGCGTCGGACTCCACGTTCGAGGCGATGTCGATCTCGTTCTCGCTGACGACGAAGGAGAGTCCGAGTTCCTCACGTTTCTCCGGGGTCACGGCCGTCCCCGCGCAGAAGTCGAGTGCGAAGAACAGCGCGACCGCCGGTTCGGCCGAGACCTTCTGACGGCACCCGTCTTCGAGGAACGAGACCTGAATACAGCTCTCATCGACGACGCACGTCAGGCCTGCGTCATCCAGGACGTAGCCGCCATCACACAGGCAGTAGGCGTTGCCCGAGTCATCGATTTCGCAACTCCCGTTGTCGCTGCACAGCAGGTCACCACAGTTGGTGGTCGGCGCTCCCGTGGTGCCGCCCGCGTTGGTGCTCCCCGTACTCGTGGGACTGTCGGTGCCGCCCTCCGTCGCGGTCCCGGTGCCCGTTCCCGAGAGTGTCGCGCTCGCAGTCGGCTGACCCCCCTCGTTTCCCGGAGGAGCATTGCCTGAGCTCGACTCTCCGTTCGGACAACCTGCAAGCGTGACAAGAGAAGACAATACGAAGGCGCGCCGCGAAAAAGCCATGTTCAGAACCCCCTACAGGCTACCGTCACGACGCGAACCGACCAAATGATGCGGACCATTGCGGGATGCAAGGCCGCGTGACCTCGGCTACGGTGCACGTGGGTGCGGCTGCGATGAGGCCCCACCCCCCGTTTACCGTGCGCGTCCGAGCCCTCCGCCTCGCAGTCCCCCTGGCCGCCGCCCTGGCCAGCCTTGTCCCGCCGTCCCCCTTCGCCAGTGCCGCCGAACCCGCAGTCGCGGCCACTGCTGACGCGCGCAGCACCGCTGCGCCGACGCTAAAAGGGCAGATCGACCTGTTGCTCGAAGCCCCGATCTTGGCCGACGCCACCGTCGGCATCCACGTGGTCGACCTCGAGACCGGCAATGTTCTGTACGAACGAGGGCCGGAGCAGCCGCTCAACCCCGCCAGCAACGTCAAGCTCCTGACCACCGCTGCCGCCCTCGTCGTCCTGGGGCCCGAGCACCGATACGCCACGCGGATCCTGCGAAACGATGGTGCGTTGTCCGGCTCGGTCGTCAAGGGCGACATCTACCTGGTGGGCAGCGGTGACCCCAACCTCGTCACCGAAGACCTCGCGGCCCTCGCATCCGAGCTTCACGCGCGGGGTATCCGACGAATCACGGGCGGCATCGTGGTGGATAGCAGTCGGTTCGACCGCGACGAACTCCCTCCCGGTTTCGATCAAAAAGATGAACTGGCCTCGTACCGCGCGCCGAGCAGCGCGACATCGGTCAACTTCAACACGTTCCTCGTCCGCGCGTCTCCAGGTGCCAAGGCCGGCGACGCCGCGCTTGTGGGACTGGATCCAGCGGTCGGCGGCATCGCGCTGACGAACACCGCCACGACGGTCCCCGGCCGCGGACGCAAGCTATTCGCAGACGTCGAAAGCGCCGGTTCAGGGATGAAGATCGAGATCCGCGGCACGATCGGGGAAGACGCGTCCTCCGGCCGTTATCGGTATCCCATCGCGGACCCGAGCCGAAACGCGGGGGAGGTCCTCCTGCACGTCCTCAAGAAGCAAGGGATCAAGGTCGGCCGCAGGAAAGTGAAGGTTGGGTCGACCCCCAAGAAAGCCCGCTCGCTGGCGACTCACTTCTCGGCTCCGCTCAGCGCCCAGATTCGCTCGGTCAACAAGTTTTCGAACAACTTCATGGCGGAGCAGATCCTCAAGACTCTGTCCCCGACAGACACGCCCGCCTCTTTCGCCGCAGCATCCGCCCGAGAGCGCGAAGCCCTCACCTCCCTGGGCGTCAACCTCGACGGCGCACGCCTCACCAACGGCTCCGGCCTGTACGACACCAACCGCGTGAGCCCCTCCCAGGTCACGTCCTTGTTGACAGCCATGGTTGGAGACTTCCGATACCGCGCAGACTTCTTGGCATCGTTGGCGGTCATGGGCGTCGATGGAACGACACGCTCGCGTCTTCAAAACTCGGACGCGACCGGCTGGGTTCGGGTCAAGACCGGCACGCTCGATGGCATATCCGCGCTCTCCGGCTATGTAGGGGCACGTGGGCGAAAGCCGATCGTGTTCAGCTTGTTGTTCAACGACCTACCCGGCGGCGCAACGTCCTCCGCCCGAGACGTGCAAAACGAGGTGGCCCTCATGCTCTCGCGGTACGCCAGCGGACGTCCCTTGCGCCCCGCCGACGCGTCGGTTGCAAATGGACCGTGAACGCTCTTGTTGCCTGCGCAACGGGCGTGAAATGCTCGGCGCATGCTTCGATGCAAACTCCCGTGGCCCGTGGGGGGACTCCTCCTCGCGGCGCTATCGTTCACCGGGCCAGCCGTGGCCGCGGAGGCTCCGGAGGCCGCCGCCGCACCTGAGCCGGACGAGCCGACCGAAGAGGAAGCCCTCGAGGACGACATCCTCGGGGTTCTGGACCTTCCCCTCGCCGCTCACGAAGCCCGCGAGGCAGGTGTTACGGAGGACGAAGTCGAAGACGCACTCGACGCGGCGTCCGAGGCTGGACTGAGTGCGGGCGAGGCCGCGGAGCTGTTCGACGCCGAGGCGAAAGCGAGCAAAGCCAAGCGAGGCAAGCGCGCGCACTTCAACGCCTGGGTTCGCCGCCAGCTCGCCGCGGGGAAGACCCCGGCCGAGATCTCCGAGATGGCTGGCAAGCGCGCCAAAGCCAAGGAACTCGACGATGCCGAGCGCGAGGTGCTCAAGGCAAAGCTCGCAGCACACAAGGCCAAACACAAAGCTCACCGCGCGCGGCTCCATGCCAAGCGGACCAAGCTTCGCGCCAAGGGCAAGAAGGCCAAGTTCAAGTACCAGAAGCGGCACAAGAAGTTCGACGAGGACCTTCGCGAGTCCCGCGAGGATCTGATGGCCGCGCGCGCGGAACTCGTCGATGCGAACAAGGGCTTCGCGGACGCCGCGGGAGACGTCGCAAAGGCGAAGGGCGACCTCGCGAAAGCCAAGGCAGCGCTGGCCAAGGCCAAAACCGACGAAGAGAAAGCCGCCGCCAAGGCTGCGCTCGACGCAGCCAAAGGCGCGCTAGAAGACGCTGCGGACGCCAAGCGCGATGCCAAAGACACCCGTGATGACGCCCGGGAGGGTCATCGCGACGCCCATGGCGAAGCGAAGGCGGACCGCAAGGGCGCGCGAGAGGACCGAAAGGAGGCGCGCGAGGATCGCAAGGAAGACCGTAAGGAGGCCCGCGAGGACCGCAAAGACGCCCGAGCCGACCGCAAAGAAGGCAAGGGTCCCAAGGGCAAAGGACCCAAGGGCAAAGGTCCCCGAGGCAAAGGACCCAAAGGCAAGGGTCCCCGAGGCAAAGGTCCCAAAGGCAAGAAGTGAAGGACGCCATGACGATGCAACGCTTGCTCACCTCGATGTTTGTGCTCGGACTCTCTCTCGGCGTTGCCGGGTGCGATGACGGAGCGAAAGAAACGACCAAGACCGCGAAGAAGGACGACAAGGCTGCTGAGGCCAAGTCGGGCCCACAAGCGGCCGACGCCAAGGCGGACGACGCGGTCCCCCCCGAAGCCAAGAAAGGCGACGCCCCCGACCCGGAAGCCAAAAAGGACGGCACCGCGCCGGACCCCTCCGCCGAAGCGACCCCCGCCGCGGATGATGGCCCCGACGAAGCCCTCGAAGGCTATGATCCCCGAGTCGCCAAGGCGGCACACGTCGCGGCGAAGATCTCCGAGGCGCCGGACGATGCCGACAACCTGCTCGCCGCGGCCAACCTCGACCGGGACAAGCTCGACGACCTCATGTACGAGATCGCGAACGATCCGGACCTGACCGCGCAGTACAGGATGGCCCGCGGGATCTAGCCGGTAGGCAAAGACCACAACGCCGGAGTGCCGCGGGGCATCTCCGGCGTTCTTCGTGGGTCAGTACCGGTTCTTCGCGAGGTAGACCAACGTCTCGCGCAAGGTCTCACGGGTGTGTCGGTCGCGGCGAGTCTCTCCGTCGTGCTCACCGAGCAGGACCTCGAGTGCATGCGCGGCATTCTGCTCCTCGGTCTTGCTCAAGCTGACCTCTTCGGTGTTGAGCCGCTCTCCGTCGACGGCCAGAAGCTCGAGGATCCGCGTGATGCTCTTGCCCACGACCTCCTTCTGCTTCTTGTAGTAGTCGTCGCGCATCTGCGAGAAGTAGTCGGGGAAGATCTCGTCGTACGCCGGATCTTCGTCCGGATGCGACAACGCCCAGGCCCCGATCCTCGAGAGCACATCGGGACGAAAGCTCTCTTTCGCGTCCGGGGCCATCGTCTTCTCGAGCTGCTTCATGAAGCGCTCGTCCGGGTCGGTCAGCTCGCCGGTGACCTCATCGAACAGACGCTCCTTCTTGAGCGCATGGGAGACGTGCACCACATACTTGCGGAACAGCTCCATGTAGCGGTCCTCGTCCACCAACCCGAGCGCCTCCCGGACTTCCCAGTCGGAGAGGTCCAGCCATCGCTCCCAGCATGCACCCGTGATCGACGAAGGGTCGCCGTCGAGCTTGTGGAAGTTGCCCTGCGGTTCCAGCAGCATCCAGCGGTAGTTGACCGAATCGGAGAGGTAGCTGCGAAGCTCCTCGAACAGCTTCGGGACTGTGATGTGCGTGACGCCGGGCTCGGAAGCCGCGGCGAGCAGCACCGCCTTGAGGTCCCGAACGCTGGCGCCAAAGCCACCCTCGTAGTCGCCGAGGATGTGGTCGCTGCCCTCGGACCGCACAACCGCGTGCGGAAAACGCTCCTCGTACATTGCGGGGACCGCAGCCAGCATCTCCCGCGCCTCCTCGGCGCTCAAACCTCTCGGCACACGGCCGTAGGCATACAGGTCGGCCTTCTGAATCGGTGTGAGCCGACCCAGCGCATCCCCGATCTTCGAGGTGTACTTCGAGGGCTCCGGCGCCCGTAGACGCGTCATGACCCCCCATAGCGCGAGCAAGCGTGTGACGTGAGGGGCGACATGCACACCCCGCAGGATGTCTCCGACCTGCTCCTGGTAGATCTTCCGTTCGACGCGGAAGTCGAGCAGGAACGGGACGCGGATGAGCTCGAGGCGGGCGCGGAAGCTCTGGTACTCGCCAGAGCGGAGCGCTCGGAACTCGAGCAGGTCGAGGTCGTTGGCGCTCCCGGTGAACATCATGTCGAGGTTCAGCACCAGGTGATCCAACGCGACCGAACCCGACTCCGTTGCCGTGAGCAGATACTTGTAGTGCTCGTAGGGGCGCTTGAGCAGGTCGGAGAAGTTCAAGACCCCCCGGTTGGCGTCGACCAAGTCCCCCTGAACCGCATACAACGCCTGCCCACCGACCGCCGGTGGCAGCGTGCCAAACGCCGAATCCCCAGTGACCGGGAAGCTGCGTCCGTCGACCGTCTGTTTGGGCTCAACCGTCACCAAGGCCGCCCGGTATTGGCGGCTGGCGAAGAAGCGCTCCACCTGCACGTGCTGCAGGACCTTGCGAAGGTCGCCCTTGTAGCCAGTCAGGAGCGCGTCGAAGATTTTGCGGTTGCGATGCGACAGCTCGCCGTAGAGGATGGCGTCGCTGATCACGAAGTCGGGGTGCGCGCTGCAGATGTCCTCCAGCGCTTTGCGACGGTGGGGGAGCGGGATGAGGCAAAGGGGGTGGTCCTTTTGCTCATCCGCCATCCGCGAGTCGATCTCATCGCTCCCCAGCTTGGCGAACGTCTCCTCGCCGAGCGCGTCTCGAAGCCCCTCGGTGTCTCCAAACCCGATGCCTCCGGAGAGCTCGCGGCGATTGGGGAACACCCAGCTGAACCGATACAGCGCCCCTTTGTCCGTCCGCGAGTACACCTCGAGCGCCCGCTGCAATGCCTCGAGCAACGTGCTCTTGGCACTGCCGTTGGGGCCGTGCAGCAACAGCATCTTGTTCGTGCGCCCGAGCCGGACGAATCCTTCGACGGCTTCGTACAGCTCGTTCTGCGCTTCTTCTTGCCCGACGAGTCGATGCCAACCGTCAAACTCGGTGTCGAACAAACGCCATCGCGAAATCTGCCCGCTCGGCGTCCGCACGTCGCGACGCCCGAAATGCAGGAACGCATCCCGGACGTACTGTGCGGCGTTGCGAGCATGCACGGTCGGCTCGCTGCAGACCAGCTCGAACCACTCATCGAAACTGAGCAGTCGGCGGGTGGTTTCAAACTCGTCGGCGATCGCCCCGGCAAGGTGATCAAGCCGCTGGTGCGCAGCGTCGGTGTCTACCACGTTGGCCCGAGTGTACCCGGTCCGGGTAGCGCGCGCCCTACTTGACCGCGACCTTGAACTCGATGTCTTCGGTCACCGGGGAGCAGGCCTCGTCTTGGCAGACCGCAAACTTGAACTTTCCGGTGAACGTCTGCTCCCCGGCAGCGCTTGGCGTGAACGCGACGTCGAACTGGCAGGCGTTCTCATCGAGCTGCGCATCGCCCTTCTTGAGGTCCGCATTCGCCAAGGCAACGCCCTCCGGGCCGTCCACCTTCAGCGAGGTCGGGAAGTCGAGGTTCATGTGCCACGGCTTCTTGGGCACCACGCGGACAGTGACCTTGCTCTCCTGCCCAGATTGGGCCGCTGGTGTCTCGATTTTCAGCTCGTAGCGATCGTCGTCTGCAGGTGCGGCACCCTCGACCACTTTGACCTTCTTCTCACCACCTCCCGCCGGGCCGGCTGCGGAGTCGGCTGCCGCGGTCGCGTCGGGCTCCCCTGCCTTGGCCCCGGTCTCCTGGGTCTTGGGAGACGCGGTCTCAGACTTGGTGTCGGAGGAGGTGCAAGCGGGAACACAAAGCGTCAGGGCGGTGGTCACGAGGAGGGTACGCATCGGTCTTTTCCTGGTCGTCTGCCTGGGTACGCGGACGCGGCCTGACGGTATGCGGCCCGCCGGTGACGTGTCAACGTCGCAGCGAAGACCAGGTTACCGCCGAGGGAGCTTGAACACGACGTCGTCCGTCACGTGTCCTGCTCGAACGTCACTGCGGAGCACCTCGGTGTCCAGGTCGTCTTCACGCGCGCTCGGAGGCCACGCCTGAACCTCGACGTCCCCCTCGGCGAGCCCTTCGAAAACGTAGCTCCCCCGCCGACCGGATCGCGTGGTGGCCACGGCGTCATCTTCGCCGAGGCGTCGGACCTCGACATCGGCCCCCCGGACCGGATCGCCACGGTAGTCTGTCACCCGCCCTTGAAGCCGCCCGCCGAGGACCAGCTCGACGAACACGTCCCGCCCAGCCGCCGGACCTCGCTTGATCGCTCTGCGCACTCGAGGCGCGCCCGCGCCGGAGATTTCGAGACGCACCGAGTCCCGGGCGAGCCCCGTGAGCACCGCGTCGCCACGCGCATCGGTCACCGCGTCAGCCCCTCCACCGCGGACGCGCGCCGCGACGACAGGCTCCAGGGACCCGCTCCAGCGCACGACGATCGTCGTACTCCATCCTTCGACGAGCGTGATGTCCAACGGTGTATCGCCCTCGACCCGAAGCGGTCCGGACCAGGGTACGTAATCCTCGTGCTCGGCACGCACCTCGACTCGCCCCCGCGGAAGGCCTTCAAAACGGAAGGCGCCATCAGCCTCCGTCCACGTGGTCTGAGACACGCCGCCACGCGGATGGACACTCACACGGACGCCCGCAACCGGCCTGTCGTTTCCGCCAGAGACCTGACCGATAAGGACAGAGTCCGCCTCTTCGAGCACCCATTCCACATCGACGGGTTCCTTTCGGATCCGGACGTTCTCTGTCTGAGCGGCGAACCCGGTCGCCCGAACCTCGACCCGGACCGACCCCGCGTGGGGCCCCGCATCGTACACACCACGGTCGTCGGTCCGTGCCAACAGCACGTCCCCCACCCGCACCTGCGCTCCCTCGATCGGCCGGTCGTTGCTGTCGCGAACCCGCCCGGTCAGAGGCTGACCGGCGCGTAACATCAGCGTGATCGCGACGCTCTCCCCCGCAGGCACGGTCAGGGTCCGCTCCGCACTCGCCGCGAACCCCGAGTGAGAGGCGGTGACCGTGTACGACCCGGGAACGAGTCCCTCGAACGCAACAGCCCCGCCACGCGCGGAACGGCGCCAAGCCGTCGCACCGCTGCCATCACCCAGCGGAACGGGCGGAACCGGCCCGGGGACAACCCCGAGCGTCCCGGCGGCTTGGGCTGTGCGGGCGAACGTGGCGGCTCGGGTTTGGGCCTCCCCGACGGAGTAGACCGCATCCGTGCGCAAAGCGACCTGCGCCCCTTTCACCGGGTCTCCGGCAGGGTCGAGCACCGTCACCACCAAGCGGCCCGGTCGTGCCAAACGCAAGACCACCGGGTCCACGGCAGCATCGTCGACCTGCAGCGCTTCGGGTGCGGACGCCAACCAGGCATCCGCATCAGCCCGCGCAATGTAGGGACCGGGAACCACGGGGCCGAGCCATGCGCGTCCGTCCTCCCCCGTCGAGGCGCTGCGACCGAGCATGCCGACCTGTGCGTTCATCAACGTCACCCGAGCATCCGCCACCGCTGCTCCGTCGGGGTCTTCCACCTCAACGGGCACCCACTGCGCTGGGAGCAATGCCAGGGTCACCTCCAGGTCGGGCTCGACGCCCTCCAGCGGCAACGAGGCAAACGCCGGTTCTCCCGGCTCGTCGGCAACGATCGCCTCGACCGAATACACCCCGTCGGGGACCGCGGGGACGACGAACGACCCGTCCGGCTCGACCTCGACCACCCGAGCCGGCCACACGCCACTTCCCTCGAGCCGAATGGTCGCGGTGCCGACATCCGCATCCGTCCCCGCAGCAAGCACCCGGCCCTTCACGTCGTAGAGCCCACCCAACCGCAGCAACACCTCGTCCTGGGGGGCGATGGCTTCCACGACGGTTGGCGCGTGCCCTGGAGGCGAAGCCCGCAGTGCGACGGGGCCCGGAGGGAGCGTGTCGAAGTCGAACGAACCGCCCTCCCCCGTGACGCGTCGCCAAGGCTCGGCCTCCCCAAGATCCGGGATCGGCCGAGCCTCGACCACCACGCCCGGCATCGGATCGCCGCGCAGATTCACCACCGAACCGCGAACACGCTGAGCCATGCCCAGCGCAACGTCCGGCAGCACCCCGGGGCCACTCTCGGGGAGATCGACCGTGATGACCGCACGAAGCCGACCGGGCGCTTCAATCTCCACGCTGACGCGGCCCGTGATGCGCTCTCCCAAGGACGCCACGTAGCGCCCCTGGGGCCCACAGCTCGACGACTCCGCCACCTCGACGTTTTGCTGCCACACGCGGACCCGGCACTCGGTCGCCGGGGTCAGCTCTGGGTCTCCCCAAGGGGTGTCCTCGGGAAGCGTGCCTTCGAACAGCACCCGTCCCTGCACCTGCGTGAAAACGGGCTCCGCACTGATGGATCCCCTGGATCCTGGCAGCGCGGGTGCGGGCTCCCCCTCAGGCAGGGGATCGTCCGAGCGCCACGCGAGCGCCACCAAGCCGCCGAGCAGGAACAGCACGACGAGCGCCGCGAGTCCGCGGCGCCGGGAGGCTCGCTCGCTCACGACGCAAGCATGCCCTACTCGCCGACCGCGATCGCGTCGATCTCGATCTTCACGCCCTTGGGAAGCCCAGCGACCTGAACCGTGGCACGCGCGGGCGGTGCCGCACCAAACCGCTCCGCATACAGCGCGTTCACGGCCGCGAAGTCGGCCATGTCAGCCAGGAAGATTCCCGCCTTGACTACGTGCTCGAAGCTCATGCCGCCCGCTTCCAGGACGGCACCCAGGTTGTCCAGGACCACGCGGGTCTGCGCCTCCACGTCGTCTCCTCCCACAAGCTCGCCCGAGGCGGCATCAAGCGGGATCTGCCCCGAGCAGTAGAGCGTTCGCCCTCCGGAGACAGCCACGGCCTGGCTGTAGGGTCCGATCGCAGCGGGAGCGTTGGGGGTCTTGATGATTTCTCGTTTCATGTCGCCTCGTTTGCGGGCGAGAGGGTCGCCGATTGCAATGTGCCGTTGCAACCCGCCCCCGAGCAGGCTATATCCCGGCCCCTGCTCAGGGCGCATAGCTCAGCTGGTTAGAGCGCCACCTTCACACGGTGGAAGTCGCAGGTTCGAATCCTGCTGCGCCCACAACGAGAAAAGCGGCCTCCCAGTCCCGGGAGAGCCGCTTTCCTCATTGTGGGGCCAGGCTGTGGGCCAGGCCCTAGTCGTCGACCCGTATGAACGACAGATTCGGGTCGGTCGCCCAGCCATCCCCACCATTCTCAATTCCACGGAGGCCGCCGAACTGGACGAGAAACGCGTGGTCTTGAGAAGCTTCGAGGGCGAAGTCCTCCTCGATGACCGTCACAGACCCGGGCAGACCCAGCTCTTGGCTAGCACCTGAGTCCTTCACGATCTGAGCGCTTGAGATCTTAAACGCGATGGCCGAATAGTGACCTTCCGGCGCAGGACCGAACGAGATCCGTTCGCTCTCACCATCGGCAAGCGTCATCAGGTCGACATCGACCGGCTTCGACCCCAGCACCCGCCAGCTCATGTTGCCCTCGGCGTCTTCGACACCGATCCGCACCCCATCGATCGTCAGAGGAACTGCCGCGATTCGCTCAGGCACGTCGTCAGTCCCGTGCAGACTGTCCCGGAACTCAATGGAGATCTGCGAGTCCAGGACCCCCCCCGGCGCCGCAAGAGCTCGACCGTCCGTTGGCGCACCCGGCAGCTCGTCGAGGAAGCTGTAGTTGAACTCCTCCGGCGGGGGGGGCGAATCGACGGTGCAGGCCGTCATTCCGAAAGAGGCGAACAGAGCGAGGGAGAGGGCGATCTTGTGAGTCATGGGCGGGGCTGAACTCCGGACCGTTCCACCATCGAGCGGTGCGGCCCGAACTTGAGTCCCGACGCCCGCGCGTTGGGCGCGGTTCCGGCCCGGGGTGTGTCCACAGTGCTACGGTCCCGCGGTGTCCGACGCCGCCCAGTCGCCCCTCCGGGCCACAACCTGGCTCGCCGGCGTGGCGTTGCTGTGCGCGGGTGCGTTGAGCGTGTACGCGTTCACGCGCACACCACAACCACGCGCCGGTACCCAGGCGCAGTGCCCTCCCCCATCGACGCTGCCCTGGCAGGAAGACCCCACGTGGCTCGAGGCATGGGGGCGACCAGCGGCGGGGGCTCGGGGCGTCGTGCAGCGGGACCTGGATGCGTGGGCACAGCGGTGGTCAGCAGCCCGAACCGAGGCCTGTGGCCGGGAGGTTCCAGAACCCGCACTTCGTTGCTTGGAACAGCAGGGCGAGCGCGCTCGCGCTTTGGCAACCGCGCTGGCCAACCTCGAGCCCGCGGCCCAACCGATGGCGTATTCGGCCGCGCTCACACTCCCGCCCACCGAGGACTGCGGGACTCCGCCGGCCACAGCATCCCCGCGCGATGAAGCGGTGGCGGCCACGCTCGTACGAGCGCGGGCGTTGTTGGACCTCGGTCAAGACGCCGCCGCCGCGGGGCTGGTGGAGTCGCTCGAGCTCGGCGACGACGACCCGCTCCGCGCCCACACCCGATGGATTCGCGGCCACGCCCAAGCCCCCCAGGAGGCCTACGCGACGTGGCAACGCGCCCTGTCGGACGCAATCGCGGTCGACGACTCCGTGCTCGCCTACGAGGTCGCGGTGAAGCTCACCGCCAGCACCCCGCCCGACGAGGGCCTGGTCGCGGCACAGCGGTGGTGGATGCTTGGCTCGGCCTACGCTCGCCGGCTGCCCACGACCGCACGCCGACAGCATGGCCTCCTCGCCGCGCAGGCACGGATGCTCGCTCTGCACGGGCAACCGGAAGCAGCCCTCGCCATGCATGAGCCAGCGCTGGCGTTGCTCGAAACGAGTTTGGGAAGCACCCACCCGGCACTCGTACCCGGCCTACGCGACTCTGCGGCCGCCGCGGCATCCGTCGGCAAGCTCGACGCCGCAGAGCGGCTCGCCGCGCGAGGACTGGAGCTTGCCGACGACGCGCTCGGAGCCCGGCATCCAGAATCCCTGGCAACCTTGGACGCCATCGCCACTGCGATGCGCGAGCACGGGGCCCCCCACAAGGCCACGGCGTGGCTGCGCATGGCGATCGAACGCCAACCCGAAGCGGAACGAGGACCCACCCTCGTCGGCCTCGGGGAGGCGTACCTGCAAGCGGGGAGCATCGGCGACGCGGCCGACACCTTCGAGCGAGCCGTCACCTGGTCGCAGTCCCACGATGGAGGAGCCTTGGAGCTGCGGATTGCGCTTGGCCGCGCCGCCGTTGCGCAGGCTCGTGGCGACGCGCAGACGGCTGCGCAGCGGCTCCAAGACACGCTCACGGGCGAACTCGATCCGCTCTCCCGCAATCAGGTTCGCATGCGACTCGTCGCGATCCTCCTGGATGCGGATCGGCTGGATGAAGCCCGCGCCGCGGCCACTGAAGCGCTGGAGGCGACGACCTCGGAGCAGGCTGGCGATGCCGCTCGCGGGGAGGCGCTGAGCGTCGCGGCAGACGTCGCGCTGCGCAGCGGTCACGCCGCCGAGGCGATTGCCCTGTCCCGTCGCGCGGTCGCCCGACTGGTGCTCGCGCATGGGCCCGAGCATGCGTCGGTCCTGGTCGCCCTCACCTACCTGGGTACGGCGTGCCTCGACGAGAACCGGGACGACGAAGCCGCCGCCGCGTTCTCCCGCGCGGTCCAGATCGCGCAGGCCTCGGACCCGACCGTGCAGGTCGCAGCCGCCCTTGGTTGGGCCACTGCGCTGTGGCGAACTGGCGCCAAGGAAGAGGCCGCATCCGTCGTCCGAGCACTGCATGCCGCGGTGGCGCACGATGCACGGCCCGGC
>JBOEGF010000011.1:0-63221 GCA_050633305.1 Nannocystales bacterium | reverse complement strand
CTGCTCACCCCCACCACCATCGCGCTGGCGCTCCTGTGTTGCGCCATGCTGATCGCGATGGCCTACGTCGCGGTCGACGAACGATTCTGAGACTCGTCGTCCGATGCCCGGTGCGGCGAGCCCTCCGTCCGTTCCCAGTTGAACGCGCGAATGCTCTCCAACAACGGGCGTAGGTAGACCTCGAGGTACTTGCGGTGCCGAGGGTCCGCTCGATAGCGTTCGACCGCGTCGAGGCTCTCAAACCGAAGCGAGAGCATCACGTCCCAGACCTGTTGCGTCCGCGCATCGGCGGCAACCGCGGTATGCACGCTCAGGACGCCCACGGCTTCGCCGAGGACCTCTTGGGTATGGGTGGCTACGGTCGAGGCTTCCGACCGGATCTCGGGCTTGAGACGGATCAGGACCGTACGCTCGATCATGCGCCCGAGGATACGTGTTTCGCGGCTTGGTTGCGCCGCAGCGGGAGATTCCGCATTCGCGGCCGATGCAGCCTCCTGCTACAAGCCGAGGCTGCACCATGCCTCGCCAAGCTTTGACCTGCCTGTTCGCCACCGCCCTCCTGGCCGGCGCCTGCACCAAGGACGGCGCCACGCAGCCTCCTGGGGGCACGGACGCGACCGCAAGCGCCAGCGATGACGCTGCCAAGCCCAACTTCAAGAGCGGCGAGTGCCGAGATTGGTCGGGCCTCGATCCCGCATCGCTCCCCCCCCTGCCCGCGAGCGACTACACCGCCACGTTCGAGTCGGCTTGGAGCACGCTGCTCGCCAAGCACTACGACCCCACGCTGGGCTGCAATGACTGGGTTGCGATTCGGTCCTGGTACGGCGACCGGGTCGCGAAGGCGAGCGACGAGTCCAAGGCCTACGCCCTCATCAACGGCATGCTCGGCGAGCTCGAGCAAAGCCACCTCGCCATCGTCCCACCGGGTGCCAAGACTCGCGGGGAAACCCGTTCGGGCACCGTGGCCGGAGACGCGCTCATTCCCGCGTCGGTCCGATTGATCGAAGGCAAGGCGGTCGTCGTCAATGCCAAGCGGCACGGCCTGGACAGCGGTCTGCCTCTGGGCGCCTCGCTGGTCGCCGTCGACGATGCCACCATCGCCGAAGCCCTCGAGTCGGCGGCTGAACACAGCGACAACGAAATCGCCGAAGCCCTCGCGGTCCGGCAGCTCGTCGGTCGCTGGCTCACCTGTCCGGCAGGCGCGTCGAAGAAGGTCCGCTTCGTCCCCGCTGAAGGAGGCGAGGAGCAGACCACGACCGTGGCCTGCCAGGAGCCCGAACTCGAGACCACCACCTTCGGCAACCTGACGCAGCCAACCACGCTCGACCTGCGGATGCTGGAGGGCACCAAGACCGGCTACATCAGCTTCAACATCTGGCTGGTGCCGCTGATGCCCAAGATCGAAGCGGGGCTCGAGGATCTGCGCGCCAAGGGCATGACCTCGTTGATCATCGATGTCCGGGGCAACCCCGGCGGTGTCGGCATGATGGTCGTTCCCCTCGCCCGCCAGATGCTGACCGAGGACCAGAGCCTCGGCGTGATGCACATGCGGGACACCGAGCAGAACTTCAACGTGACCGGCAGCGCAGACGCCTTCACCGGCGAGGTCATCGTCCTCGTCGATGAGCTCTCCGCCAGTACCTCGGAGATCTTCGCCCAGTCGATGCAGGACATCGGACGTGTCAAGGTCTATGGCGCAACCCGAACCCCCGGCTTGGCGCTCCCCTCGTTCATCGAGGAACTCCCCGGCGGCGCGATGCTTCAATACGTCGTCGCCGACTACCAAAGCCCCAAGGGCGTCAGTGTCGAAGGCAACGGCGTCAAGCCCGACACCGTCGTGCCCGAGACGGCCGCCGACTTCGCAGCCGGGAAAGACCCCGTCTTCGACGCAGCCGTGGCGACCCTCAGCCAAGCCACCCAAGGATGAACCCGATCATGCGCTCCACCTCCATTCGCAAGAGCACCCTGTCCCTTCTGATCGCCCTGCCCCTGTTCGCGGGCGCAGCGGGCTGCGAGCCCCCCCCGGCGGCCAGTCCCGACGACGCGACTCCGGCAGCCCCGGCGGCCGCCCCCGAAGCCGCAGACGTCGACGCCCCGGTGGCGGATGCCCCCGAAACGGCGGGCCAGGACGCGGAGCCTCAGGTCGCACAGACGGACCTGCCGACCGCGGAGATCATGTTCGCGAGCAACGTGGACGCCGTCGGCGGCAAGGCCAAGATCGACACGATCAAGAGCTTCTACCGGGAAGACGACATGGAGGTCGTCGGCCAAGGCATCAAGATCAACAACAAGCTGTGGTGGAGCAACGGGGACTACTACTCCGAAGCCAGCATGCCCGGCATGGGGATGACCCGGATCTGGAAGGTCGGAGAGGACCTGTGGTCGGAAGACCCGATCAACGGCCTGCGCAAGATCGAGGGCAAGGAAGCCGAGCAGCAGATGCGTGCCAACGAGCTTGTCATCACCGCCACCTGGAAGGACCACTTCGCGAAAGCGGAGACCAAGGCTCGCCGCTTGGTCGACGGCAAGCCCGCCATCGACGTGGTCCTGACGACCACCGACGGCGACGAGACCGTGATGACCTTCGACGAGGAGTCCAAGCTCCTTCTCGAGCAGAGCTTCGTGCAGGACTCGCCCATGGGCAAGTTCCCCACCAAGGCGCTCGCACAGGACTACAAGGAGTTCGACGGGTTCAAGGTCTCGACCAAGTCCACGATGCAGATGGCCGCGACCGAGATCGTGGGTACGATGGTGGAGTTCAAGCCCAACGCGAAGATCGAGAAGGGGAAAATCTCCCTTCCCGCCGCGGCCAAGGGCAAGAAGTAGTCCGCACCACGGACGACAACATGCGCCCCGCGGGCTTGCCCGCCGGGGCGTTTTTGCGTTCTGGCCCCTCTCTACGCGTCGGTGCGACGACGACGAGAGGGCTTGCCGAAGACCTGCTCGATGCGATCGCGGTAGCTCCGGCTGGAGGGGATCTGCGTCCCGTTGCGGAGCTTGACCAAGTAGTCGCCGCCGGCGCGACCTTCCAGCGCATCGACCTCGGAGACGGCCACGATGGCCGAGGGGCGGACCCGGAGGAACTTGTCCGGGTTCAGCTTGGCCTCCATCGCCTTGACCGTGTGCCGCACCAGGTGGGTCTTCCGCCCGGTGTGGATCTCAATGTAGTTCCCCGCTGCGGCAACCCATTCGATCTCGTCGACCGGGATGCAGAGCGTGCGACCGCCGTCATGCAAGAAGAGACGGTGCGTGCTGCGGTCCAGGGCTTCCATGCTCGCGTTGTTCTCCACGAATAGCCCAACGGGTCCCCTTGCAGGACCTTACACACGTTCATTCATCGGTCGGCGGGTGCGTGCGTGCCGCCGCCTTCAGCGCCGCCATCTCCTCGTCGTCCGGGAGGCCTTCAGCCCCGATAAACGCGGACAGAGCACCGGTGCTCGGAGGCTCGGGCCCATCGACAAAGAACTCCGACTCCCGATACCAGGCGAGTCCACGCACCACGAAGATCTTCACGACCGCCGCCGCCGGCAACGCGAGCAACACCCCGAGGAAGCCGAACAACTCGCCGCCGACCATCAGCGCGAACAGCACCCAGATCGCCGAAAGGCCCACTTTGTCGCCGACGACCTTGGGTGTGATGACGAACCCCTCCAGCACCTGGATCACCGCGTACGCGCCGACGACCCCAAGCAGCTGTCCCCAACCACTCCAGTCGATCAGACACATGACCACCGCGAGGCCCAGCGCGACCGCGCCGCCGACGTACGGGATGAACGACAGCATGCCCGCAACGACGCCGATGAGGATTGCGAGTCGGACGCCGAGGAGGCCGTATGCGACCGAGTAGGCGAAGGCGAGGATCAGCATGACGATCAGCTGACCTCGAATGAACTCACCGAGCACGGTATCGACCTCCTTGGCAATGTCGACGATGAACGGCCGCCACTTCGGGGGAATCAACCCGGCGATCCCGGCCGTCATGCGGTCGAAGTCGTGCAGCAGGTACGCGGCGAAGACCGGGACAATGAGCAACGACGCGGCCGCCCCGAGCAGCGTCGCCGTACCGCCCCACAGCCAGCGAAGAACCGCCATGACTGGCTCGGCCGCCTTGGCCAACTGGTCGGAGGAACTCCCCGGCGAGTCCGAACCCGCGGCGGTCAGGGTCCCCACCGCCTCGCTCAGCGATGTGGGGAGCTCGACCCCGTACTGAGAGAGCCACGGCTGAACACGAGCCTCCAACGCCGAAATCTGTCCGGGCAGGTCACGCATGAAGTCCGCCGCATCGCGCACGATGCTGGGAACGGCCAGCAGCAGGAACAACCCCAACGCACCCAGGACACCAGTGAGGAGGACCGCGATGCCCACACTTCGTGGGATCTTGCGAGCCTCGAACCTGTCGACGACCGGGTCGAGCATGTACGCGATGAGAAAGGCGAAGAAGACGGGGGTGAGGACGCCCCGCAGCGCCCACATCAGCAGCCCGACGAGGGCCGCCACGAACAACACCACCACCCAACGCGGAAAGATCCCTTTGGACGAACGCGTCATGCCCTGCTTCTAACACGCGGGCCGTTGCACGAGCCCCGGCGCGCCGTCCGGTCGTGCGCCGAGTCGGAGGTTGGGCGTGTTTCAGAGTCCAGGCCGAACCTCCCCCGCGACGTCACAATGCTTGGTGTAAGCGCAGTTTCACGGCCGTCAGCGTCGGACATCCCGTGGACGTCCGACGCTCGCCCCCGCACGGCGGCGAACAGCTCGTCAGCAGTCCGTTCGTCAGCCCTCCATCAGCCCACGGACGAGTTCGAGTGTCTCGTGGTCGAGTTCATGGGTGCGATGCACAACCTTCCCGTCGCGGTCCACGACCAACAGCAGTGGAACTGAGCGCGACCCAACCGCGTCGGTAAACGTGAAGTCGGGGTCGATGTGCATCGGGTACTCGATGCCCGCCTCCGCGGCAAAGCGAACAGCCCCTTCGGCGGAAGGCCCGACGTGGATGCCCGCGACGACGAGGTCGGAGTCGGCATAGGCTTGGGCGAGCCGAGCAACCTTGGGCATCGACTCGCGGCAGGGCTCGCACCACGTCGCCCACAGGTCGATGATCGCGACCTTGCCCTCCACCGTCGCTTGAAGACTGGGTTCGCCTTGGTTGAGCGGTACGACTGGGGCGAGCGAGGGGAGCGGTACCGCGGCCACCGGATCGGCACCGTGCCCGGGATGCGGTTGTGGTGCGAGCGCAGCGCTCTGCGGAGCACACCCGAGCACAAGCAAGGAGAACGGAAGGGCCCTAGAAAGTCTGCGCATAGCCGAGCGAAAACACATTGGCGTGAAGGTCGTTGGTCCGGATGTACCGCGAGAAACCGAGGTCGAAGGACGAGGCGCCGCCCGACGCGGCTTCCGGGGGCCGCAAATAGACCACCCCTTTGATGCTTGGCTCATGCGCATCGAAGCGCGCGAGGTCCGAGTCCGCGGTGAAGAAGGAGTCGGTCGGCGTGGACTGCAGCACCGAGCGGCGCCAGAAGTCGTTCCCTTGCTGCCGATGGAACCGATACCCGGCGCGCAGATACACACGTCGCCCCATCCATTGGTAGACCCAGGTGTCGAGGGTGTGGGCGCGCAGCTTGAAGTCATCCCGGTAGTGGCGATACCGGGCCTTGAGCGTGGTCCGAGAGCGCGGCAGGTGCTGGGCCAACTGCGCGGCAACGGCGTGCCGGATTCGTTTTCGAGGGAGGTTCTCCCGGCGACGGTTCTCGCAGTCGTACTCCGCCCGCTGGTCCGGCGAGTCGAAGCATCCATAGGTTGGCGCGTCCGCGATGTAGATCGAGTTCCAGCCGTTCTCGAGCGTGCCCTGCTGGAACGTGATGCCGTACGACAGCATGGCGATGGTCGTCGGCGAGAGCACCTGAACGAGCGAAAGATTGTCGTTGAGGGAGAAGCGGTAGGTCTGCTCATCGTTCCACCCGCGTGGATGCAGGTCGTCGAAGTAGTCCACGATGACGTTGACCGACGTCGAAACGACCGTGTTCTCCTCGTTGAACGACCCGGAGTAGCCGATCCCGCCGAAGCCTGTCCGCCAGTGCTCCTCGACATGCACGCCGTAGCGGAACGAGAGCGTGTCGCGATCGCTGGTGTCGATGGCCGTGGTGACGTCGAGCGTGCCGGCCTCGTTGTAGCGAGAGGCCTGGGACACGGCGTCCAGCGCATCCGGAGACGCGGCCGAGACAACGTCGAAGACGGTGGTCAGCGTGTGCGAGATCGCCTGGTTGCGCTGCCGAATCGTCAGGGATGCAGCGGGCTGCACAACCTGGAGTCGCTCCGATCCCGGACCCTCTGGCGGACCCGCCTTGGACTGATACCCCCGGCCGTACTGGTCGTAGAAGGTGAGCTTGGCTCGGACCTGCTCGACGGTGGCCCGCTTCGGCGCCTCCTCGCTCTCCCCGAGGATCGCAGCATCCACGGCGGCAGCATCTTCGGACGCCGGCGGATTCGAGGGAGGCGTGGCGGTTGGCTGCGGGGCCGGGGCCCACACCAGCGCGAGAGCCAGACCGAAGATGCCGAGTTCAGTTGCCACAGGCACAACCACCGCCTGCCGCCTGCGCATCGCCACCGGCCGCGCCCTCGCGAGAGGAGTGCAGCTTTCGGCTTGCCCGGGCCTCCAGGGGGTCGTCGACGACCGCCATCGTCGGGTCGGCCAGAGCCTCCCGACGGTTCTGCGGAACGGTTGCACACGCACCGAGCACGCACCCAAAGGCCAGCAAGAGCGACGAGCTGCGCATGCCCTCTGTATAAACCGGGAGGCCGAAGCCGGGCAACGTCCGTGGTGGGGTACGCTCGCGACCCACGCATGGCGAACCGTCTGCGAACTTGGGTCCGTCGAGTGACCCCTCCCACGACTCGCGCATTGGCCCGGCGGGTCGCGATCGACATGCTCGACCGGGTCACCGTGGGCGCGGGAAGGATCGCTGAGACGCTGCGCCCGGCGCTCCCTGCCGCCCCAAGTCCGCGCTCCGAGCTGCAGGTGTCGCCGGCCAAGCCGGTCAAGCCGGTCAAGCCGGTCAAGCGCAAGACCGTCGCACCCGAGGATCTCGGATGGGCCCTCGCTCGTCACGTCTCGACGGGCGTCGAGACCCAAGTCGCCGCGATGCTCGCCGATGGGTTGAGCCCCGCCGCCCACGATCCACAGGCCGTTCGCCTGATGCGGGTGGGATCGCGGCGGTTGCGAAGCTTCGTGGCGCTGTTCGGACCGTGGCAGGGAAAGAAGCTGCAGCGCAGACTCGAGAAGCAGCTCAAAGAGATCACCGGCGCTCTTGGCCCCCTTCGCGACCTCGATGTCGTCCTCACCGAGTTGAGCGGCGCGACGCAGCAAGCCGACCCGCTGCGCCGCGCCGCCGCCGAGCAGATCGCAGCACGGCTGGGAAAGCGCCTGGGTAGGACCCGCAAGCGTGCGGCTCGAGCGTTGCGCGACACCGACGTCGGCGCCTTCCAACGCGACATTGCAGACGCAAGGCGCCGCGTCGTCGAGCGCCTCACGGGCACGCCCGACATCCGGGCGGACATCGCGACCGTGCTCGGCACGGTGTCGGCCAGCGCATTCAAGCAAACACCCGTCCCGACGACCCTCGAAGACCGCGAGGCGGTCCACGAGGTCCGGATCCTCGCAAAGAGGCTGCGCTACGCCCACGGGTGGGTGAAGCCGGCAATGCAACACGGGCCCGGCGCCGGTCGACTCCTCAAGCGTGCGCAACGAACCGTTGGGGCCTCGCGCGACCTGGACCTCTTAATCGAACGCCTCAGCCACCATGAGGTGACCTTGCGCGAAGAGGGCCAAGGGGTGCTCGCCTACGCCCTGACCGACTGGCGACACGAGGCTGAGCAGCGCCGCAGCGCCGCCGATACCAAGATTCTCCCCGCGCTGACCGACCTGTCCCACCGCACCGTCACCCGGCTCACTCTGGATGCGCTGGGGCTGGACCGGCAGACGGACTGACCGACCGCGACGACCCGCTCCGGTTCTAGAGGAAGCCGCTGCCATCGCACGTCGGGCAGTACCGGCGTTCGGTGAACCCCACGTACCAGCCCGTCCCCTTGCAGTCCGCGCAGCGCGAGTGGTCCTGCTCATCGTCGTACGCATCGCAGGCTGCCGCGGGTTCGCCGACGCCCAGGCGAAAGCCTCCGCCGAGCGGACGCGAACGCCCGCCGCGACGCCGCCCGAGCGTGCCCGCACCTCGCATGAGATCAACGTAGCGTCGTCGCGACGCGAGGCCAGTCCGGCCGGGTCTGGGACACGTCCGCCTCAACCGCGCCCTCGCGGGCCGCGATCAGCTTTGAAGCGAACGGCGCGTAGCGCCCGGGCGCATCGGGCGACTGAAGCCTTCGCGCAAGACATCACCCCGCAAAGCGGCTGGAGAGACGCTCGACTCAGGGTTTTCAGCCCGGCCTGGCTCCGATGCCTCGGCCTGCGATGAAGCGGTCGGCGTCGCCCGGGAGATAACCGCGACCGCACCCACACCCAAGAGCACCCCCAGAAGGGTTCCTACGGCGATATGGGCTTTGAGGGACATGGGCGGTGCTTCGGGTTCTAGGGGGTGAACGAGCGAGCCTGTCGTTGCTGACAGTACGGAGCGAACTCCTCACTGGCTCGTGCCTCCTAAACGACGCTCGCCGAACTTCGATTCCACCCCCCCTGCGAAAAAAAGGAGATTTCCTCGGTCCCGTCCGGCCTCCGGCCGTCCTAGAGGCGAGTGACGCCCTCTGGAAGTGCCGAGAAGCGCTCATCGACCCCGCCAACCCGCACGTTGGCCACACCGGGTGCTCCATCGCGTCCCTGCGATCCACGGGTGCCATCTGCGCCCTCGGAGCCGTCTGGGCCGTCGTCGGTGTCCTCCGCCGAGGAATGCCCCCCCGATCCCCCCTGACCGCCGTCGCCCACCGCGCCGCCGGAGCCACCGTTGCCTCCAGACACGTCGAGCCGGATCACTTGGGCGAGCTCGGGAAACCGCTCGTCGATGACGAGATCGATGTGACCGCCAGCGCCGCCAGGTCCACCCATGCCACCTGTCCCGCCGGGACCGCCAGCACCGCCGCCACCGCCCAACGACCCGCCACCACCGGAACCGCCTGGCCCGCCCGACCCTCCAGCGCCTCCACGGCCTCCAGGTCCTCCCGCTGCGGCCAAGACGAACGAGGTGTGCGAGTCGAACATCGCTCGCCCCGTCATGTCGCCCTCGTACTCGAGCAACACGAGGTGCTCATGGTGCGGCGTTCGAACGACGGTTGCCCAAGCCGACACCCGCGGGCCCGCAGCGCCTGCCGTCCCCTCGCCGCCGTTGCTCCCCGAGCCCCCGGCCCCGCCGGCTCCGCCGTCTTCGGACGAGCCACCGTACTTGCCCCGATCTCCCGAGGCACCCGCGGATCCACTGCGACCCGGTGACCCGGAGGGCCCGCTCCCCCCACCCTGACGAACGCAGTCATAGGCGGGCTTGAAGTTGAGCGTCGTGGCGAGCTTGGGGTTGGGCGTGTGCTCCACCTCGAGCGTGAACCCGTGGACGGAAACGAAGGGATCTTCGCTCGGCGTGTACCAACCGTGTGCGTCGAACCGTCCTTGCCCGGACTGCAGCACGAAGCTGTCGAAGCCGAGCTTGGTCCGACGTGCGAGCCCTGGGCGGTTGCCCTCGTAGGTCTGGACGAGTCGCACCTTGTCCCGCTTGCGATGCTTGGCTTCGGCGACGATCGACAGCTGGACGCGCTGACCGGGACACAAGGTCGTCGGGGCGTTGACCAGGTCGACATCGATCTTCGTCAAGGCCCACCGGGTCAGATCCAGCGTGCCACGCTCGGCTGTGCCACCGCCGGCACCCGACCTTCCGAACAGACCGCAGCCCAGAGAGAGCATCGCAAGACTCGCGACGCAGCAGACGCGACCCACGCGACCCTTGATCATGGCCCGAGTCTCGAGGTGAGCCCCGGTCATTCCTTCGCGCGGCCCTTTTGAGGTCGAGCGATACCCAGCTTGTCCATCTTGACCCCGAGCGTCTTGCGGGAGATGCCCAGCAACTTGGCGGCGCGGGTCTGGTTGCCCGCACATTCCTGAAGCGCCGACATGATCCGGCCTCGCTCGTCTTGCGGCGCGGCTCCCTCGTCCCCAGAGAGGCCACCGACCAGGTCGGCGGGGAACAGGTGCTCGGTCTCGATCGCCCCGTCGCCGCACAAGACCACCGCGCGCTCGACCACGTTGCGGAGTTCGCGAATGTTGCCTGGCCACGGATGTGCCTCCAGCCGCGACAGCGCCGCTGAACTCAGCGAGGGCGCGGGGACACCGGAGCGGGCCGCCGCCTCCTCGATGAACGTGCTGGCGAGCTTTGGAATCTCACCGAGCCGCTCGCGCAGGGGCGGAATGGCGAGCGTGATGCCGTTGAGGCGATAGTAGAGGTCCTCGCGGAAGCGGCCCGCCGCGACCTCTTGCTGAAGGTCGCGGTTGGTGGCCGAAACGAAGCGGACGTCGATCGGGCGTGGCTGTAGCCCACCCACCCTCAGCACACGTCGCTCTTCCAGCACGCGCAGCAGCCGAACCTGGGCCTCCAAGGGCATCTCCCCGACCTCGTCGAGGAACACGGTGCCGCCCTCCCCGGTCTCGAGCAACCCGGGCTTGGTTTGCTTCGCACCTGTAAAGGACCCCGCCTCGTGACCGAACAGCTCGCTCTCGAGGAGTTGCTGCGAAAGCGCACCGCAGTTCAGCGCAACAAACGGCCCCGAGCGTGGTGAGAGTTCGTGGATCCGTCGCGCAAAGACCTCCTTGCCCACGCCGGTCTCTCCGGTGAGCAGCACACTGATCTCGCTGCGAGCCACGCGCTCGGCGACATCCGCCAGACGGTGCATCGCCGAGCGCTTGCGCGCGCCCCCGGTGGACTCGAGCGCACCTTGGACAACAACGCTCACCCCACCGAACTCGATCAGGTCGCCCGCGACCACGGCCACACGAACACCGCGCTCGACCTTTTGCCCGCCGACCTTGGTTCCGTTGCTGCTTCCGACGTCCTCGACCTCCAGGCTCTCACCCAGGTGGAGCACCGCGTGCCGACGGGAAATCGAGTCGGTGTCGATGCGAATGTCCGCGTCCTCGGCACGGCCAACCTTGAGGCTGCCGGAGGTCGGAAGCGACACGGCGCGCACGTCGCCTTGCAAGAGGATCAAGAGCCGGGGCCCAAGGTCGCCCTCGGACGCAGCCAAGGGCATCGTCGTCATCTGCCCGGGTTCGGAGTCGGAGGAGCTCACGCGGCAATGCCGAGTGTGCCAGGCCGCGCCGCTCGGGCCAACGCGCTCAAGGGCTCGATTCGTCGTCGTCGGATTCTTCGGCGCGAATCCGGCGCACGCCGTCGAGCTTCGCCTCGTCGAGTGCGTTTTGGGCCTTCTGGCCCTCCCGGTCGGCCTTGGAACGGCCGAACTTCACGGCGTTGGCATCCCCTCGGGCCCGTTCGTCATCGCGCTTCTTGCGCTTCCGGGCCCGATTCAGGTTCAGCACGTCCCCCATCGACATCAGCGTAGCAGAGCCCAACCTCACGTTCCTGGTGCCACTGTCGGTGGTCGGACCACTGGTAGGATGTGGTGGGGATTGGATTCAATGATGCGTGAGACCACGAAGATGTGCGCCGCAGTGGCGCTTGCGCTGGGACTCGCCTGTGGCGGCTCCAGCGGCTCGGATGCCTTTGCGAACGACAGCGCTTCGGGGGGTCAGGCCAACTCGACCGGCGCAGCCAGTACCGGAGAGGACACCGCGCCAACCTCCGCTTCGACCGGCGCGATCTCGACCAGCAGCTCCAGCAGCGCGGCCGACGACTCCAGCGGCGGCGACATCAAGCTCGACGTCGGGGCGCCCGAGGGCGGCCTCGGCCCCTGCGGCTGCGAGCTGGCCTACATCTGGATCGCCAACGCCGACCAGGGGACGGTCTCCAAGATCAACGTCCGGACGCTCGAAGAAGAAGGCCGGTACATCACGCGGCCCGACGGCAACGGCAACCCATCGCGGACATCCGTCAACCTCGCCGGAGACGTCGCGGTCGCCAACCGGCACGGAGGGTTGACCAAGATCTTCGCCGAAGAGGGCGACTGTCTGGACACCAACGGGACGCCGGGCATTCAGACCTCCAGCGGGCCCGGGGACGTCCTTCCGTGGGGCGTCGAGGAGTGCGTTGCGTGGCACACCGAGTTCGCCACGACCAATCAGCGGCCTGTGGCCTGGATCGGCGGTGCAGTGACACCTGGCACCTGCGACTCGGTCGAGCAGAAGGTTTGGACCGTCTCCTCGGAGAACCCCGGGCTTGCGCCGGGCATCGGTGGCGCTGGCGGGGTTCGAGTGTCATTGCTCGACGGGGACAGCGGGCTCGTCGAGGACGAGATCATCGTGCCCCAAGAGGACTTCGGCGGCGGGCAACTCGGCGCCTACGGAGGAGCCGTGGATGCCGCGGGGAACCTCTTCTTTGTGCACATGGGCACCGTTACGCTCGGGCCCAAGCTCGGCCGGGTCGCCATCGACACGCTCGAGTACACGACGTGGGATCTCCCCGCGGGCGTGGCCTCGTACGGCATCACGCTCGACCACTTCGGCAACGTGTGGATCTCCAGCACCTTGGGCTCGGGCGTGGCTCGCTTCGACCCCGAAACGGAGACATGGGACACCGTCGGAGGCTTCATCAGCCTCGGGGGCCTCGCCGAGGGCCCGAACAACTTCATGTGGATCGCGACCAGCATGGGTGCCGTCTCGGTCAACATCGAGACGCTGGAACGGGGACCCACCTTCATCGCGCAGGGCGGCGGCGAAGCGAAAGGCGTCAGCGCCGACGTGGATGGCTACATCTGGGTGGTCAATGAATGGGCCTGGAAGGTCGACCCCGCCACCGGTCTCGACGTGGGTTCGTACACTGGCCTAAACAGCCCCTACACCTACTCGGACATGACCGGGTACGCCCTGGGCAACGTGATCTGCCCGCCCGAGGGCTGAGCCGCGTGGAACGCCTTCGACGTGTTGCCAGCGTGTGGAGCTGGCTTCCGGCCTTTCGCGCCGTCGCCGAGACCCAGCACCTTCCGACCGCCAGCACCGAGCTGAACGTGAGCGCAAGCGCGCTCTCACGAACGATTCGTCTCCTGGAGACGGACTTGGGGCGCACGCTCTTCGAACGCCAAGGCCGAAGAATCGTGCTCAACGAGGCCGGCGAGCGTTTGCTCGTCGCGGTTCGCGATGCCATGCGCCGCGTCCACGACGGAATGTCCCTGATGGACACGCAGACGTTGGCAGGCCCGCTCCACATCGCGAGCACCAACGGTGTGACGGACATCGTCCTGGCGCGTGCACTCGCGAACCTTCGCGATCATGCGCCGGACCTGGTGCCCAACGTCCGCGCGACCGACGACACGGGCTTCGTCGCAGCGCTCCTACAGGGGCAACTCGATGTCGCGTTGACCAGCGCCCCGACGGCGGCCCCCAACCTGTCACGGGTGCACTTGGGCGACGTGGTCTCGGGCGTCTACGCGCCGGTGGGACACGCAGCGCTTGCATCCCGGCGAAAGCCCACCGCCGGGCACCCGTTCGTCTTGTGGGGGCAAAGGAACGACGGGACGACGTGTGATGGCTGGCCGGGGGCCGCCCCACGGACCGTCATCGCGGTGGTCCCCCAGCCTCACTTGGCCGCCAAGCTGGCCCTTCGGATGGGCGCGCTCGTGGTCCTCCCCGAAGCGCTCGCCCGCCCGGCTGTGAATCGAGGCGAGCTGGAGCTGGTTCGGACGAAGCTGGTCCAGCCCGTGCCCGTCTATGGGTTCCATCGACACAGCCTGCTGCCGGGGGGGCGCGCCGAGACGCTGATCGAGTTGGCGCGCTCAGCGATAGCCGGCGGCCTGAAGTGAAAACAGGCGCGCGTAGCGGCCCTCTTCGGCCATCAGGGACTCGTGAGAGCCCTGCTCGATGACCCGGCCCTGATCGAGAACAACGATCCTATCGGCCATGCGAACGGTCGAGAAGCGGTGCGAGATCAGGATGGTGATCCGCTCACCGGCCGCCGCCCTCACGTGCTCGAACACCGTCGCCTCGGCCTCGGCATCCATCGCCGCGGTGGGCTCATCGAGCACGAGGATGTCGGCATCCTGTCGCATGAATGCCCTCGACAGCGCGACCTTCTGCCACTGGCCGCCCGACAGCTCGCGCCCCCCTTTGAACCAACGACCGAGCTGGGTCTGATACCCGCCGGGTAACGCGTCGATGAAGCTGTCCGCCATGCCCTTGGCAGCGGCATCCTTCCACCGCGTCTCATCCACAAAGTGTTCCACGTCCCCGGCCCCCACGTTCTCGCCCAGCAGCATCTGGTAGCGCGCGAAGTCCTGAAAGATGACGCCAACCCGGGCCCGCAGCGCCGTCTCGTTCCACTCCCGAACGTCGAGCCCATCCACGCAGACCCGTCCCTCCTGCGGCTCATACAGCCGGGTGAGCAGCTTGATCAGCGTGGTCTTGCCCGACCCGTTCTCCCCAACCAACGCCAGGGCCTCCCCCGGCTTGACGTGGAGGTTCACGTCTTCGAGCGCGAGAGCTTCGGCGCCCGGGTAGCGGAAGCTGACCCCTTCGAGGCGGATCCCATCCCCTGGTGTGGTCCCCTCTGGACTGCCCTCCCCCCGCTCTGCGACGTCTTGTTCGAGATATTCGTACAGGTTCGAGAGGTAGAGGTTGTCCTCGTACATGCCACCGATCGACTTGAGCGCGGCCGCCACGGCCGACTGCCCTTGTTTGAACAGCAGCAGGTACATCGTCATCTGCCCCAGCGTGATCGCACCGAGGACCGCGGTTTGGGCGATCCAACCGTAGGCGCCGTAGAAGGCGAGCGTGCTGAGGAGCCCGAGCCCGAACCCCCACACGCCGCGGCGGACGGTCAGCGCGCGGTCCTCTCCAAACAGCGTCTCGAAGATCCGCTCGTAGCGCTCGAGCAGCATCGGACCAAGACCGAACAGCTTCACCTCTTTGACGTAGTCCTCCCGGGCGAGCACGGTCTCGAGATAAGTCTGCTGACGGGACTGGGGCGAACGCCAGCGAAACAGGCGAAACGCGTCGCCCGAGAACTTGGCCTCAGCGATGAACGCGGGCAGGCCGGCGCCCACCAGCACCGCGACCGCCCACGGCGAGAACTGCCACAGGAGCCCCGCAAAGCTCGTCAGCGCGATGGCCTGCTGTCCCAGTCCGAACGTGCGGCGGACCAGGGACAACGGCCGGGACGACGCTTGTCGGCGGGCGCGGGTGAGCTTGTCGTAGAACTCAGAGTCCTCGAAGTGGGACAGGTCGAGGGTCAACGCCTTGCGGAGGATCATGACGTTGACCCGGTGACCAAGCATCGCCCGGAGCAGCGACTCGCAGACCGAGAGCCCGCGCTGAACCGCCGCCATTGCCGCGACCAGCCCAAGCTCGGCCAGGACCGCCTCGAACGCGGGACCGAGTTCGACCACGCCGGTGGCCTCCCGCAGCGCGATGCCCTCGACCACCGCGTCGACGATCACCTTCCCCACGTAGGCGATGCCCGCAGGCAACAGCCCGCCCAGGAAGGTCAACACCACCAGCACCCCGGTCAGGCCTCGCGAGGTCGACCACACCAGCTCCACCGCGCGCCGGCTGTAGCGGAACACGGAGAGGTAGCCGCGCAGCCCGGGCGAGGACTGCTCAGGCGGGGTCGGAGGAAGACTCAAGGCCACCCATCATGCCCCTCGAACGCGCTCGTGCAACCGGCCACCTAGGCGGGGTTGCACGAAGCGCTTGCCGGCGCGCCCTCAGCGGTCGTCACCGCACCAACGCGAGCGGCTCTGCGTCGCTACGGCGAGCCACCAAGCTGCGGAGGTCCCGGAGCGAGAACGGCTTATAGATTTGCTCGTTCTCGACGGATTCGAGGAACGCGCGAGCGCTGGGGGTAAACGCACCGCCGGTCATGAACACGAAGCGACTCGCGATTTCCGGCCGAGAGCGTCGAACCTGGCTGAAGACGTCCATCCCCGAGACGTCGGGCATCATGACGTCGCAGAGCACCAGGTCGAACTCGCCCGCTGCACACAATCGCACGGCGTCGCCACCAGAACTCGTCACGGTCACATCGTGGTTCTTCAACGCCCGCTTGATGCCCTCGCAGACCAGCGGCTCGTCGTCGACGACGAGAATGCGCATGCCCGAGCTGTCCCTGGCCGTGTCGGTGACTTGAGCCGCCCCGACGGCCGACGCGGCGTCGGGATCGGCGCGCAGCGAAACCGTGACCGTCGTCCCCTGACCCACGCGGCTCTCGACCCGAAGCGCCCCACCCAGCCGCGTGACGATGCCGTGGCAGATCGACAAGCCCAGGCCAGTGCCCATCCCCTGGGGTTTGGTGGTGAAGAACGGATCGAAGATCCGGTCTACGATCTCGCTTGGGATTCCACACCCGGTATCGGTCACCGAGATTTCGACGAAGCCCTCCTCGCCGAGTTCCGTCCGGAGCTCGATACGGTTCTTGACGTCGTCCTCGTCGGGAATGGCGTGTGCAGCGTTGACGAGCAGGTTGACGAAGACCTGGGTCAGTCGGCCTTCGTTGCCGCGTACCGCCGGGACCTCGTCGAATGACCGGACCAGACACGCCCGGTGCTTGATCTCATTTCGTGAGATGTCGACCGCGACGTCGAGTACCGCATGCACATCGACAGCTTCGTCGGGCTCGTCGTCCGCCGTCCGCGAGAACCGTTTGAGGTCTCCAACGATTCGACGAACTCGTTCACTCCCGTCAAGAGCGTCGCCGAGGATCGTGCCGATTCGGGCGTCAAGCTCCGGAGTCGGGGGCCCCTCGCCGCTTCCGTCGAGCGCCTCTTGGAGCAGCTCGAGGTTGGTAATCACGTAGGCCAGCGGGTTGTTGATCTCGTGTGCGACGCCAGCCGCCATCGAGCCAACGGACGCGAGACGGTCAGCCTGCTGCAAGCTCGCCTGCAGCTGTCGCTGCTGCGTGATGTCCTGCAGCATCGTGAACAGCGCCCGCCGACCGTTGTAGACCGCCGACGTGGCGGGGATACACCGCACGACGACAACCCCACCGTCGACCCGCCGCAGGTCCATCTCCATGGGCGGCGGCGGGACCTGGGTGCGGAAGAATCGTTTGGAGCGACGCGAGACCACGTGCCGGTACTCCGGCTGCGCGAGGTCGACGGTTGCGGTGCCGCACAGCGCCTGGGGGCTGGTCCCGAACGTCCGGCCTGCCGCCGCGTTGGCGTAGACGATCACGCCGTCATGCTCAGCGATCACACCCAATGGGGAGCGTTCGATCACCCGCCCGAAGTCCGCCTCTGAGCGCGCAAGTGCTTCACGTGCAGCCCGGTGTCGCGCGTCGCTTGCCAACCGGCGTTGCGCAATGCGAAGCCGCGTCTTGAACAACGCCATGTGAACCGGTTTCGCCACGTAGTCGTCGGCCCCAGCATCGAGTACTGCCGAGAGGTCGTCGGGTCGGTCGCGGCCGGTGACCACGAGAATGTAGGGGCGGTCGCCCCCGGGCAGCGAGCGAACCTTGCGGCACAGCTGCAGACCGTCCATCTCGGGCAACACCCAGTCGACGACCAACAGGTCGAACGGCTGACGCGCGTGCTCCATCAGGCCACGCTCCGCTCGCTCATAGCTCGAGACTTCGAGTCCTAGTTCGACGAGCGCGTCGGCGAGGCGAGCTCGCTGAACGGCATCGTCTTCAACAAGCAAAGTTCGCATGACAAAGATGCAGCCCAGAGCGCTGCCTGAGGATCATAGGCAACCGCGTACGAAAGCGCATCAGGTTCGAGTGTCCGTTCCCGGGCCACTCGGGAATCTCAACGCTGCAGACGTCGATACGCGTGGAGGTGTCGCAGCGCGCGCCAGCGGTCACCGAGCCTTTCCCAAACTCGTGACGCGTTGTAGTGCGCGTCGGCAAAACGAGGGGCGAGGGCCAACGCATCGTCATAGGCACGACTCGCGGGTTCGTCGCGGTCCGCATCCTCGAGCACAACGCCAAGGTTGAACAACGCCCGGGCCCGTTCCTCGCCCAGGGACGTTTCAACCGCCCGTTCGTACGCATGCCTCGCACGGTCCAGCGCTCCGCGAAGATGGTGCAGCGCCGCACACTCCGACCAAGCAGCAGAGTCTTCGGTCTGCACCAGCAGATGCCGTTCCACGATGGACAGGGCCTGTTCAACGTCACCGCGATCACGCGCGGCGTTCAGTGCTGTACGAAAACTCTGTGTCGGCAGAAGCGGACGGACTGAGCCGGCCGGCTCATCGAGCGGTAACAGGGATTGCCCTGTGTCGGCCTCAAACGCACCTCGGGAATCGGAGACCGCGAGAGAGCGCCCGCATGCGCGGATGCGAACGACGCCGGGGTCGGCATGCTGGGATAAAGCCCGAGCGACCCGGGTGACCGGAACGCTCGACAAGGAGGACCACCCCCGCACGCGGCTGAGATCAGCCCAGGAGAACCGGTGTCCCCGCGGTCCACGACCGGGGCGAAGCAGGCCGTGTGCGACCCACCGGCGGACGGTCGAGGTGGACACACCACCGAGCTTCGCAACCTCTGCGGTACTGAAAAGACGGACGCCTGGGGGCTCAGGAGCCATCGGCCGCTTCGTCTTCGCGGGTCGGCTCGGCGGCGGACACCGGTCCTTTGCGTTCCGCACCGGCATCGATGCGCAGGCTCTCCTTGAGCGCGGACATCAGGTCGATCACCTGCGACTTCGGGCTTGCGGTCGGCTCTTGCGTGATGTCTTCGCCCTCGACCTTCCGCGCGATCAGAGCCTCGACCCGCGCCCGAACGTCGTCGGTGTATTTCTCGGGATTGAAGGTCTGGTGGGCGCTCTGCTCGATCAAGCGCATCGCGAGTTCGAGCTCGCCCTCGTCGACCTCGGCTTCGGGAATGCCCACATCCGCCAAGGAACGAACCTCGCCGGGGTAGTGCAGCTGCTGGAGAATGATGCCCTCGGGGATGGGCCGCAAAAGGACCAGATATTGCTTCCCCCGAGCGGCGTACTTGGCCAGCGCAACGAGCCCGGTCTTGCGCAGCGCGCTCGCGAGCAGGTGGTACGCACGCGCAGCCGCCTCGTCGGGGTTGAGGTAGTACGACTTCGCGTAATACAGCGGGTCGACGTTCTCAATCGGGACGAATTCGGTGATGTCGATGCCTCCGGTCGACTGCTCCTCCACCGCCTTGAGTTCCTCTGCGTTGAAGGTGACGTACTGGCCTTTTGCGAACTCGTATCCTTTGATCGTGTCGCTCCTGGGCACGACCTCTTCGTCTTTGGGGCAGAAGAACTGTTGCTTGACCCGGGTCCCACACGCTGCGTGCAGGGTGTTGAAGCGGATCGCATCCGACGGAGAGACCGAAGGAAACAGCTTCACAGGGATAGAGACGAGCCCAAAGGCCACGGTCGCGGACGAAATGGCACGGGCAGCCATGAAGGCCATAGTATCGAACGGAACGCCGGTGAGCGAAAAGTCCGACAGCGACGAGAGCACCCACGAGGAACTCGACAAGTACCGCGCAAAGCGTAGCGCGGACCGGACGGGGGAGCCCTTCGACGGCGAGAGCGCCGCATCCGCCCGCCAAAACCCACAGGGCCCTCGCCATTTCGTGGTCCAGCAACATGCCGCTCGCCGCTTGCACTGGGATGTCCGGCTGCAGTTCGGCGCAGTGCTGCGATCCTGGGCGGTGCCTCGCGGCCCATCTCTCGACCCCACCGTCAAACGCCTCGCCGTCCGGACCGAGGACCACCCCTTGGACTACATCCACTTCGAGGGCGTCATCCCCGAGGGGAACTACGGCGCCGGCGCCATGATCGTCTGGGACCGTGGCACCTGGACGCCGCTCGAAGACCCCACCGGAGACAAGCTGCTCTTCGAGCTGCGAGGTCACAAACTCCGCGGCGTCTGGACGCTGGTGAAGACCAAGGGCAAAGGTCACGGCGAGGACGCCTGGCTGCTGATCAAGAAACTCGACGATGCCGCGTGTCCGGGGGCCTCCGAATTCGACCCGCGCTCCATCCTCTCCGGACTCACCGTGGAAGAGCTCGCAGGTGGGCAGGACCGCGCACGCGAGATTCGAGAGGCGATCGTGGGCCAGACCCCTCGCAACACGGTCGACCCGCGCACCGTCCCGCCGATGTTGGCCACGCCCCGGGACGAGGCCTTCGATGACCCCGCCTGGGTGTACGAGCTGAAATACGACGGGTACCGCCTCGTGTGCGGCAAGGGGGACGACGGCGTGGTGCTGCGCTACCGCAGCGGAAAGGAAGCCACGGCCGCGTTTCCCGAGATTCGCAGGGCCCTCGAAGCCCTGCCCTTTGGACGATTCGTTCTCGATGGAGAGGTCGTCGTGCTGGACGACGATGCGCGGCCCAACTTCAGCCGCCTGCAGAAGCGCGGACTGTTGCGGCGAGGCTTGGATGTCGAGACCGCCACGCGGGAGCACCCGGTCACGCTGTATGCGTTCGACCTGCTCGCCTTCGACGACTACGACGTCCGCGCTCTGCCGCTGCTCGAGCGCAAGGCCCTGCTGCGACGTCTTCTGCCCCCAGCGGGCGTGGTCCGCTACACCGAGCACATCGAGACGCAAGGGCAGGCCCTCATGGACCATGTCCGCCGGTTGGGCGTCGAAGGCATCGTCGCCAAGCGAGCCGCCGCGCCGTACCGAGCCGGCCGTCACGAGGACTGGTTGAAGGTGCGCGTCGTCGCGACGCACGACTTCGTCGTCGCCGGGTTTACGCCGCCCTCCGGAGGCCGAGTGGGACTGGGAGCGCTCGTCTTGGCCGCGTACGACGGCGAGACGCTGCGCTCGTTCGGACGTGTCGGCACCGGCTTCGACGACGCCACACTGAAGACGCTCACGGCCGCCTTGGCCGAACACACCTGCGATGTCCCAGCGTTGGTCGGAGACGACCTTCCCAAGAACGCAATCTGGGTCGCGCCCCTGCTGGTGGTGGAGGTCCGCTACAAACACGTGACCGAGGGCGGCAACCTGCGGCACCCGGTGTTCGTCCGGATCCGCGAGCACAAGCAGCCACGAGCGTGCACCGTCCCTGGCGGCGAGCCCTCCGCGGAACTCGAACCCGAAGCCCCACCCGCTCCTGCAGGCGCGCTGCCCAACGAGCCTCGCAACGTCGCCCTCACCAACCCCGACAAGGTGTTCTGGCCACAGCAGGGGTACACCAAGCGTGACCTGTTCGAATTCTATCGCGACATCGCACCGTGGCTGCTGCCCTACCTGCGGGACCGACCGCTGGTCTTGACCCGCTACCCCGACGGCATCGATGGCAAGTCGTTCTTCCAGAAGAACGCCCCCGCCCACGTTCCGGACTGGATCCGAACCCGGATGATGTGGAGCGAACACGCCCAACGGGAGATTCACTACTTCGTGTGCGACGACTTGGACGCGCTGCTGTACGTCGCGAACCTCGGCACCATCCCCCTGCATGTGTGGGGTTCGCGACTCGCCGCCCTGCAGCACCCCGACTGGGCGATCCTCGACCTCGATCCGAAAGACGCCTCGTTCTCCGACGTCATCCGGATCGCGGAGTACCTGCGTGGACTGTGCGAGCAACTGGGGCTGCCGCATGTGCTCAAGACCAGCGGCGCCACAGGCCTGCACGTTCTCGTGCCGCTGGGCCGGCAGTGTACCTACGAGCAGTGTCGGCTCCTGGCCAGGCTGCTCGCCCAAGTCACCGTCGCCGCGCTCCCCGAGATCGCAACCGTGCAGCGCTCGCTCCGCGCCCGTCGGGGCCGCGTCTACATCGACGCCCTGCAAAACGGTCACGGCCGACTCCTCGTCTCCCCACTGTGCGTCCGTCCACGCCCCGGCGCCACGGTGTCGATGCCACTGCAGTGGCACGAACTCGGCCCAGGACTGGACCCGACCGACTACACCATCCGCAACGCTCGCGACCGGATGCAGCGGCTGGGCGAGGACCCGTTCGCGGCGGTGCTCCGAGAGCGACCCGACCTCCCCGCTGCCCTCGACGCGCTCGCCCGTTTGCTGCAAACGTGACCCGGATGTCCTCGGCGCCTCAGGCTCTGACGTTCCCCGGCCACCCCGACCGACCGCCGGTCGATGCCCTGTGGCAGCGTCCACGAGGCGCAAAGGCGGTCTACGTGTTGGCCCACGGCGCCGGCGCGGGCATGGAGCACTCCTTCATGGTGGCCATGGCCGCGGCGCTGGCGAGCCACGGCGTGGCCACGTTGCGGTTCATGTTCCCGTACATGCAGGCGGAGTCCCGGCGACCTCCCGACGGCGAGAAGGTCTTGCGAGCCACGCTGAGCGAAGCCGCGGCCGAAGCGGTTCGCCGCGCCCGAGGCCTGCCCGTGTTCGCGGGCGGAAAGTCGATGGGCGGTCGCATGACCTCCCGCGCGATGGCGGAGGCCGACCTCCCGGGCGTGCAAGGCCTGGTGTTTCTCGGCTTCCCGTTGCATCCGGCCGGAAAACCGTCCGACAAACGCGCGACCCACTTGTCCGACGTCTCCGTACCGATGATGTTTGTACAGGGAACACGTGATCGGTTGGCGACGCTCGACCTGCTGCAACCGGTGCTGGACGGGCTGTCAGACCTCGCCACGCTGCACATCGTCGACGGTGGAGACCACTCGCTGGCGGTCCTCAAGCGCAGTGGCCGAACCTTTGAGGAGGTCCTCGACTCCGTCGCGGGGCACATCGCCGCATGGATGACCAGCGTCAGCGGGTGATGCCCCGCTCACGCGTCCCTACCGGGAGCGGCCCGCTGATATAGTTCGCGTCCTCTCATGACACCGAGAGGAGAGGACGCGAAGACGTGGCTGGAGTTCGAGGGGAGAACGAAACAAGAACGTCCACGGACGCCCCAATGGGGCAGTCCTTTGCTGCCGCCCTGGAGGCGGTCGAGGCGACGCCTCAAAACCTGGAGGCGTGGGACCACCTAGAGTCCCTGGCCGACAGTCTGGACCGACCCGACGAGGTGGGGGCGGCGTACCGCGAGGTGCTCGGTGCGGACCTCCCCCACGACATCTGGAAGACGCTTGCCGAACGTGCGGCCCGCTTCCACGACGAGTGGTTCGGAGACAGCCCGGACGAGATGTTGGGCGTCCTGCGTGCCATCCTCGACAAGGACCCCACCGCAGACTGGGCCTTCGAGCGCCTGCTCGTCGTCCTCACCAACGCCGAGCGCTGGGACGACCTCCTCGACCAGTACGACCACGCTCTGCAGCACACCCGCGAGCCCAAGGCCCGCGCACGCCTGCTGCATGACGCGGCACACACGGCCAAGGACTTCGCCAAGCGCCCGGGTCGTGCGGTCGACTACCTTCAGCTTCAGCTCGAGCTCGACCCCAGCAACCTCAAGCTCGCCCTCAACATCGAACGACTCCTCGAGCGGCAGAATCGATGGGAGGACTTGGTGGAGCTATGGCAGAACCGACTGCCCGAGCTCCCCGCCCCCGAGGCCCGCAAGGCCCGGCTACGCATCGCTCAGATCTCCTTGAGCCACCTCGAAGCTGCCGGACCGGCGCTCGACGAGCTTCGCACCCTGGTGGAGGAATCACCCGGTCATCCCGACGCCTGCGCCGAGCTCGAGAAGCTGTTGCGCGGAGAAGACTTCTCCGGCACCGCCCGGCTCGAAGCACTGGCGCTGCTACGTACAAACTACAAAGTCGCCAGCCGCCCCGAAGATCTGGTCGAGGCGTTGCTCATTGCGTTGAGCTTTGCGACCGGACCCGAACGCATCACGCTGCGCCGTGAGGCTGGCTCCCGACTCGCGATCCTCGGTCGCGATGCCGATGCGTTGGAGCACTACGCCCAACTCCTCGCCGAAGAACCCTCCGACGCCGACGCGCGTCGACAGCTCCGCGAACTCGCGCTTCGCTCGGAGCTCCACCCAGCCCACATCGATGCGCTCGTGGGCGCAGCGGCGAAGGCCGAGCCAACCCAGGGCTCGGCGCTGTTCATCGAGGCGGCCTCGATCGCCAAGTCGCGCTGTGACGACGCCCCTCGAGCGATCACGCTGTTCAGCGAGGTCGCCAAGCTGGAGGACGCCGACCCAACGCTCGCATTGAGTGCCGCACACCAGCTCAACGAGCTCCTCGCCGCGTCCGGGGACACCGCCGCACGCATCGATGTGCTCGAGCGTCTGGCGACGCTCGAGACCGCTCCCGTGGTCCGCCGCGCAGTGCTGGGCGAAGTCGGCCGTCTCGCCGATGAGCTCAACCAACCCGACCGGGCCCTTGCTGCGTACGACGCCCGCCGACAGGCCGACACCGCTGACGCCGAGGCCCTCGACGCCACGATTGGCTTGCTCGAAAAGCGACAGCGCTGGGAGCCCCTGTGCGACGCATTGGCGCAGCGCGCCACCTCCACGTCCGTCCACCAGCAACGCCGCGCCGACCTGATCCGGCTCGCACGGGTTCAGGAGACCCAGCTCGACAATATCGGCACCTCCATCGACACCTGGCTACAGGTCCGTGAAGAGTTCGGTGATGAAGCGGAGACCGTCGGCGCGCTCGATGGCCTGATGGCCACCGCCATGCGCTTCGAGGAGCTCTCCGAGATCCTCGACGACGCTGCGGCCACACGCCGGCTCGGCGCCGCGAAGCTGCTGTCTCGACTCGGAGAGCTGCACCGTCTCCACCTGAGTCTGCCCGCTGACGCCGCCCAGTTCTACGCGCAGGCGCTCTCGGTCGAGCCACACGATGCCACCGCGTTGAACGGACAAAAGGCCCTACTCGGCGAGCCCGATGTCGCGGGAACAGCCGCCGAGTCCCTCGCCTCCGCGTTCCGAGAGACCGAGCAATGGGAACCCCTGCTCGGGCTTGTCGACACTCGCGTCAGCGAAGCACGGGACCGGTTCGCAGCCGTCGATGTTCTGCGTGAGGCCGCCCGCCTCCACGAGCAGCAGTCCGGTGACGCACGGGCGGCCCTCGACGCTCTCGGCCGAGCCCTCACCGCCGACCCCGACGCTGTCGCCCTCGAGGCCGAAGTCATGCGGTTGGCCGAGCTCAGCGAGGACTGGAATCGCGCTGCGACGGCCCTGGAGGAAGCCGGCAGCATGGCCCATTCCAACGCGCGCGCCGCCGCACTCTTCCGACGCGAGGCCGCGGTCCGGCAAAACCACCTCACCGACGCCAGCGGAGCCGTCGACGCTCTGGGCCGCGCCGCGGAACGGCAGCCGGACGACCTCCCGATCCAACGGGCGCTGATCGAAGCCAGCGCCCGGGCGGGGAACTGGGCCGCCGCAGCCAAAGCGGCGATGGACATCTGCCGGGCCCGCGAGTTGCTCGACGAAGATGTCTTGGTCGCACTCGCCCAAGCGGCGGACGTGACCGACGGATGGACCCCGCTGCTGTCCGCCCTCGACGAAGCGCTCGCCGACGTCTCGGGATTGCCCACGGCCGTGGCTCGCGATCTGTACGCACAAGTCGGCCGATGGCATCTCGACAACCGCGACGACCTCTCCGCCGCGGAGACCTCCGCTCGCAACGCGCTGGGCTTCGCCGCGGGGCACCGCCCGACCCTCGAGTTCCTGGCCGACCTGCAGCGACGGGTCCCCGAGGCCTCGCAGGGCGATGAGCCCCCGTTGTGCGGCACCCTCCTCGAGATCGACGCGCTCTCCGACCGCGACCTCGACCCACTCTCGGAAGCGGCCGAGATTGCGCTCGCGGCGGAGTCGAACCCCGACTTCCGCCGTCGTCTGTTCTCCCGTCTGTATCGCAAAGCCGCACGGCTGCTTGCGGCGGCCGAGCCTGTCCTGGGCGAGCGCGACCCCGAGGGGGTCCTGACCTGGGCACTCGAGGCCCTGGTCGCATTGGATGCATCCGCCGGACGCGATGAGGACGCGATCAAAGTCTTGGTCGCGGCCACACAAATGCCGCTGTCCTCCGACGCGGTCGCAGACCTGCGCCTGCGCGCGGCACGGTTGTGTCGCGAGCGCGAGGACCACGAACAGGCGATCGAGCTGCTGTTCCGGGTGCTCGACACCCGAGAGGAGCTGGGCTTGGTTCGGGAGCTTGCGGAGCTGTGCGAAGTGCAAGGCCGAACCCTCGCGCTGCTCCAGCTGCGGCAGCGAGAACTCGATCTCACGACAGAGCCGGCTCGAAAGCTCGAACTCCGGCTCTTGCTCTCGAGGCTGGTCGGCGATGTCGAAGCCAAGAGCGGCCGCGAACAAAGCCTGCAAGAGAACCTCGCGGAGACGCCGGGGCACCCCGAGACCATCGCTGCCCTCACGGACGTGCTGATGCAGCGAGGCCAGGCGGAGTCGCTGGCCCAAGTCCTCGAATCCCAAGCCCGCACGCTCGAGGGACTGGAGCAGCCCGAGCAGGCTGCCAAGCTGTGGAACGACCTCGCCGCGCTGGTGCAGACTTCGTTCTCCGACGCCGAACGAGCGATCGAAGCCCTGGGGCACGTCGTCGAGCTCTCGCCCACGGTGGAGGCCCTGGACCAACTCGCGCGACTCCACCTCCAGCGGGAGCGTCCCGCCGAGGCGGCTGCGGTACTCCGAAGCCGAATCGAGCATACCGACGAGGCCGGCCTCGTCGCGGTCATGCTGCGTCTGGCCCGAGCCGAGATCGCCGCGGGCGCCGAGGCAGAAGCGTCGCGCACCCTACAGTCTGCGTTCGACCAAGCGCCGGACCACGCCGAGGTCCGAAAGCTCCTGATCAAGCTGTACCGCGAGCGCGAGAAGTGGGAGCCGCTGGCTCGGGCGCTGAGTGTCGCGTCCGAGCATGTGGCAGACGCCGACATGCTCCTCGCCTATGCCCGCGAGGCGTCGGACCTCTACCACGACCGGTTGGGAACCCCCGCGGAGGCGGTGTCCATCCTGGAGCGGGCCCATACGCAGCACCCCGACGACCGCGACTTGCAAGCCCGCCTCGCGGCCAGCCTGCGTGCGGCAGGAAAGCTCGACGTGGCCCGCACCATGCTCGAGACGTTGGTCTCCGCGTTCGGCCGTCGGCGCTCTCCTCAGCGAGCCGCCGCGCACCTCGAACTCGCTCGCGTCGCCCAGGCTCAGGGAGACACCTCGACCGCAACCGATCAGCTGGAGCTCGCCTCGGGCATGGACGCCAACAACCCGGCGATCCTGCAAACGCTCGCCGAATCCGCCCGCGACACAGGCCAACACGACCGGGCCGAGCGGGCGTACCGAAGCCTCCTGCTTCAGGCGCGCCGTCGAACGCCCGACGAGGACGTCGGACCTCGCACAGCCGGAGATGGGCGCATCGGAGCCGCCGGTGTCCTGCACGAGCTCAGTCGGATCGCCCGAGACCGAGGCGACGAGGACCAAGCACAGGAACTCATCGAGTCGGCCATGGAAGCGCTGGCCGAGCGCCCCTCCGAAGGGCCACACCTTGCGGCGCGCCTTCGGGACCAGGGGGAGCACACGCTCCTCGGACGCGTCATCCAGGCCCGCCTGAGCGCCGCCGACACCCCACGGGCTCGCGCGGCAGTCCTCGGTGAACTCGCGGACCTGCAGGCAGAGCACCTCGGAGACTCGCAGGCAGCCCTCGAGTCCAGACTCCAGGCCCTGCGAGCCGCCCCAGGCAACCCCGACAACCACGAGAAAGCCCGAGCCCTCGCGGTCGAGACTGGAGATGCCGAGGCCTACGTCGGCGTCGTCGAGCATCTCCTGGACAAGGCACGGCGCACCACCGATGCCTACGTCCGCTGCGAGTTGCTTCTGCGACTCGCCGAGGCGTGTCAGGTCGACCGTGGCGACGCCGCGAAGGCTTCGGAGCTTCTGCAACGAGCTGAAGAGCTCGGTGTTCGCGAGGTGGACGTCTGGCGCGCCGCGGCCCGTATTGCAAGCGCCCAGGGCGACACCGCCACCCAGATGGTCTACCTGGAGAAGCTGGCCGAGCTTGGCGAGGACGCGACAGAGACCCGCGCGGACGCGTTGTACCGCATGGCCGAAGTCCACCTAGCCGCAGGGGACATCAGCGACGGCCAGCGAGCGCTCGAAGATGCGCTGCAAATGACCCCACGCCCCGAGCGGGCGTGCCGAATCCTCGCCCGCGCGACCGCATCCGAAGACACCCCTCGCGAACTCGTCGCGCTGTACGAGCGGGTTGCCCGGAGCACCGGGGACGACACCACCCTGCTCGACGCTCTCGAACGCGCTGCCGCCGTGGGCCACACCGAGCCCGAAGCCGTTAAAGAGGCGGTGGAACTCGCCGAGCGGCTCGGAGACCACGCACGCTGCGAAGAACTGATGCTGCGCGCCGTGGACGTCGCGGCGGGGACGCTCGAAGGCGTGGGCCGGGCAACCTGGGCCCTGCTTGGTCTTGCGAATGCACGCCAAGCGGCTTCCGACGTCGCCGGCGCGACGAAGTGGCTTTGCGAGGCCATCGAGGCGGACGCTGAGCGCTCCGAACTTCAGCCCCTCGCCGAGTCGATCGCCACGATGGGACGCGAGAGCGGCGACCTGAGCTTCGCCGTTCAGATCTACGAAGCTCTCCACCACCGCGATGCCACCGCTGCGGACGTTTGGCGTCCTCTGGCAGCCCTGTATCGCGAACTCGGAGACCTCGACCGGCTCTCCCGGCTCGTCGAGGACACCGTCGACTCGATCACCGTGACCGAAGAGCGCATGGCTCTGCGGCTCGAGCTCGCACAAACCCTGCTCGCAGCGGACCGGCTCGACGACGCGATCGATGCGCTTCGCAACCTCTTGGTCGAAGACCCCACTCACGACGACGCGGGAGCGTTGCTGATGCAGGCCTACACCCAGTCGGATCGGCACGAGGACGTGATGGACCTGCTGCGCGAGCGCCTGTTGAGCGCCCAAGGAGCGGGCAGCCCCGACCCTGTCGTGGCCGCCGCGCGGACGCTTGCCAACTACCAGCGCGAACACGGATCGGCGGAGGAATCGGTCGAGACACTCCGCTCCGCCCTCGAATGGGCTCCCACCGACGCGTCGCTTCTACGCGATGTGGCCCAGACCCTGGCCGGGGACAGCGAAAACGTCGGTGCCCGCACCGCCGTGCTGCAGCAGCTGCTCGCGACCCAGCAAGGCGACGAGGCAGCCGAGACCGCTCTGGAGTTGGCCCGCATCGCGGAGGCCAATGACGACGCACAGGGCCGGACCGACGCCCTCTCGCAAGGGTTTGCCTTGGCCCCGGGACGCGACGACCTCCGGGCCGCGCTCGAGGAAGCCTATGAAAGCGCGGGGGACTACCGCGGCCTGGCCGACCTGATCGTGGCCACCGCCGAGGCCGAGACCGACGCTGCGACGCAGGCGAGCCTGTTTCGGCGCGCGGCGTCGATCCATCGAGAGCTGCTGATGGACGCGGAATCGGGCAGCGCCTTGCTTGCCCGGGCTCGGGAAGCCAATCCCGGCGACCCTGCCCTGACCATGGACCTGGCGGGGAACCTCGCCGCATCGGGTCAAACCCAGGAAGCCCAAGCGCTGGTCTCCGAGCTCCTCGAACGCGACGACCTCGAGGCCGACCTGCGCCACCAGCTGCTGACCACTCGCGCGGACCTGCGACGGCAGCTCGGCGACCTCTCTGGAACGGTCAATGATCTCGAACAGGCCTACCCCGGTGACCCCGAGAACCTGGGTCCGGCCCTCATCGACGCGTTGGACATGCAACGCGTCACTGCGGCCGGCGACGACGACCCGGACCTCGAGCGGAACACCACGCTGCGGATCGGTGCGCTCGCCACCGCCCATGGCGACCCTGAACGCGCCGAGGAGACCCTGAGCGACTGGGTCGACCGCAACCGCAAAGACGCCGAAGCCCTACGGATGCTCCGCGACCTCGTCGCGGGCCGTGAGGACTGGGCGGGTGCGGCGAAGCTCAACGCCCGCCTCGTCGCCGTGGAGACCGGAAGCGCACAGGTCGACGCCGCCCTGCGGCTCGCCGACGCCTGCGCCCAACAGGGGGTTCCGGGGGAGGCACGACCGGGCTTGGAGCACGCGCGGCGCAAACAACCGGACAACCGAGCCATTCGCGACCTTCTGCGCGACATCTACGAGCAGTCGGGCGCGCACAAGGAGCTGGCCAAGATCCTGGTCCAGGAGGCCGACGAGACCGACGACCCGGAGGTCCGACTGCCCCTGCTTCGACACGTCGCCGAGCTTCTGCTCGCCGATGGAGACGCGGAAGGTGCCACCGCGGTTCTTGCACAAGTCCTGGAACTCGCCCCCGGGGACACCGCCGCATCTGTGAGGCTGGCCGACGCTCATATGGCGCATGGCTCCCTCGACGAAGCGGCCGCGATCCTCGAAGGCGCTGCGGCTGCACTCCCGAGTCAGCGGGGTCCTGACCCTGCGCTCGTGTACCAACGCCTGGCGCGAATCTCCGGGAGCCAGGGCGACACGGCGAAGCAACTCGAGCTTCTGCTGCAAGCGTTTGCCTCCGACAAGCAAAACGGCGACATCGCAGCCGAGTTGGCCGACCTCGCGGAGGTCCTCGAGGAGTGGGACACCGCCGTTCGAGCGCTGCGCACGATCACGATGATCGAGGGGCCTTGCCCGGTGAGCCGCCCGCAGGCCTTCCTGCGACAGGCTCAGATCGCACTGCACCGTGGAGACCGACAGCGCGCAGTCCTGTGGGCCCGGAAGGCCAAGCACGAGGGTCCGGACGACCCGGACGTCGACCAGTTCTTGGCCCAACTCGAGGGTTGAGAGCGGGCGGGCATGGGCGGTGGTGTTCCGTCCATCCCCCGCGCCCACATCGTGACGGAGCCCGGTCGACCGGGCTCAGACGCATCGTCCGAGCGCGGCCGATGGGCTCGACGTCAACCGCCGACGTCGAGGGAGAAGTCCTCGTGTCCGCAGGCCGAGTCGAGCCGCGTCGCGAAGATCTGCTCCGAGCCGAGGTGGTCATTCTGGCTGTAGCTGATGATTGCCCCGACCCCGAGGTCGACGGAGTCGAAGTTGGTCTCCAGCACGTTCACGATGCCGTCCGCGGTCATGTCTCCGCCCACCGAGGCACGGCGTACGATCTCGGCCCAGATCTTACCGACCGCCCAACCTTCGAACGCTGCGAACCCGGGCTGTGCCGCGGGGTCGAACGCTGTCAGATCTTCGCGGAACTCGATTGCCGCCGAACTGTTCCCCAGCGGGAACGGAACGACCTGAGAGATGATGATCGGGAAGGTGCCGCAGAGCCGCTCGGCGTTGCTTGTTCCCAGCGTGTTCGCAATCCCATCTCCCGCCGGGGAAATCGAAGTGAACACCAGGTCCGCCGTCCTAAGCGACTCTTTCCAATCCGCATCGACGCTGTCCCACTCCTCGTCGGTGAGGGCGCTGGGCCTCTGCCCCTGCTGCAACTGCTCAACTTGGTCGAGCACACGCTGGACAAACTCCGCGCCGGAGGCTCCGACCGGGATCATGACAACACCGATCTGCACATTCCCGTCGGCATCGAGTTCGGGGGCGTGCGCTCCTTCGGCGATCCCCGTAATCCACTGACTGAAGTATGTGACCGCAACACCAAGGTCGGTCGAGTTGGCGCGGTACGTCGCCACGGGGATGTCGACTTGAGAGACGCCGAGTTCCTGCAGAGCACGCCGAACGCCTCGGTATCCCGAGAACCCGTACGCATCCATGACCGTCTGGTCGTCGGCAGCGGCCGCTGCCGCCTGACCGCCCGTCCCCTGGTTCTCGCCCTCACATTGATCGCAGGGCGTCCCCATCACCGGACTCTGCGAAAGCACAAAGACATTCTTTGCAGGAACACGTCCGGGGTCGCGAACCGAAACGAGGTATTGCGTGAGCCGATACGACTCGTCCTCATATTCGGGCCGGAACTGCCACACCACGCGGTCGGGCGTAGCGTTGTAGAGGTGAGACGCTCCCGAGTATGTCCCGATAAACGGGATCTGGACTGCGTTGATTGTTTCGAGCATTGCGGCGGAGGTGGGCGACCCGACCGACCCGACAACCGCAAACGCTTCTCGACCATCGATCGCGTCCGCACCACCATCCGGATAGGGGTCACTACGCTCGTCCCCATTGTCGGTCACTTCGGCGATCAGTGAGACGGACGTGTCTGGCACGTACCCATCATCCCGAGCGAAGTGTTGTAGTTCGTAACCGCCGGTTTCCTCGAGTGTGGTGGCTGCGAGTGCGGCCTGAATCCCCACCGTATAGGCGACCCCGATAGGTCCTGCCGTTCCGGTCTGGGTTGCAATGCCAACGGTGCGGATGGTCGAGGCGCTCACGCCATCCACCAAGGTTCCCACCCCGTCCACAACCTCGCCGGAGGCTTCGCAGAATCCGTCGGCCTGACAGGAGGCACCGACCCCAAATGCGTCGACACATTGTGCGTCGGACTCACAGGGTTGCTGTTCGGGCAGGCCGAGGCTGCATCCGGCGGAAAGGGAAAGTAGTAGAGCAAAGGTCGTCGCCTGGAAGCGCATGCGTTTTCGGGATCTCCGGCCCGCAGGCTAGCACGGGTTTCCATTCTCTTCGTAGGCCAAACTGCGCGGTCGCCACAGTGCAGCTGACCGCACAATTCACCAGGGGACATGTTCGAAACATGCTCGAACGGAGCGACATGTTCGAACCCGCTCACCCGCGGCGGACCAACGTTTCCGTGCTCTCTGTTCGACCCCCGACACTCGACTAAATCGCGTCGCGACCGCACACCGATCATCTGAACAGAACGCACGTAGCTCCGCGCCTAGGGCCGTTTCGCGGCGTCAGGACACACTTTAGCGTACATTTCCCGCCAGCAGTCGGAGCCAGACGGCCGGTTTTTTTGCTTCCGATCAAACGCCACTCGGGCTAAGTAGCTGTAGGGGACCTTGTCTACTCAAAATTCACTTCGATTGGTCTCTGGCGAAGACGGAACAACGTCTCCCGACGAGTGGGTAGCGGACGTCGTCTTCCTCTGCGCAGAGGATGACGACCTGGAACTTGTGAGCGTGGTGCACCGCGCTCGCGAGGAACGAATCGCAGTCGAAGTCCTGCCCGGGGTCGACCGGGATGCAGAGGGCATCCTGGACTCGCTCGACGGCCTCGAGCGAGACGCCTGCGTGCTCTTCTGCAGCAAGGGATACGCCCCCTCCGATGCGCTCGGGTTCCGCCAGCGTTTCCAGAGCCGGTACCCCAATGACGAGCTCGTCGTCATGGAGCTGGACAAGACGCGTGTCGATGCGCTGGTCGAACTCTTGGTCCGCCGCATCGTGTTGCTCCGCTCGAGCGAGCCCAGTGGTGTGCAGGCGCTTCCGCTCTCCCCCGAAGAGCCGAGCAGCGATGTCCGCCCAGTCGTCTCCGAGCCCGTCGAGTTCGAGGAACCCGAGCCAGCCGAGCGCCGCTCCAAGCTCCCCCTTCTCCTCGGCGGCGTCGTTGTGTCGCTCGGCCTCTTGTTCGTTGGATGGCAGATGTCCACGGGCGACGAATCGGCCGAGACTCGACCCGCGGGTGTGGGCGCAGCTCCGGCGGCCGAAGCGGCCGTCGCCCTCCCGGGCACACCATCCGAGGATCCAGACTCCGTAGCGGCCGTCGTAGACCCGGCGGAGCAGGAAGAGGTCAGTGCAAACCTCGCACTCGTGCGAGAGACTCTTGGCGCGGACAATCCTGCCCTCAAGGCGCTTCCGGAGGCGCAGGTCGATGCGGCTGCGGCCATCATCTCGGCCGCGAGCGCCGACTCGCCCTGCCCGACTCTGCGCGCGGCAAAGGACGAGCTGGAGACGTCGAACGAGTCCTTGCTCGCCCTAGTCTTGGCGGCCGACATCGAGACCCCCGAAGGATGCTCGTCCGCCGGCAACTCGCAAGACGAGAACGCCGACGCGAAGTCCGAAGCCGCAGCCGTAGTCGAGCCTCGCAGGCGGGGCCGACGGTCGCGCTCTCGGACTCGCAACCAGGGCACGGCGCAGGCGGAGAGCCCGGAGCCGGCGGTCGCCGAGACCAAGCCGGAACCCAAGAAGGCAGATCCAAAACCCCAGGCTGCGCCGACGAGCAAGCCTCGCGCCCGTCTCATCGACGATGGGCTGATTCACACGACCGAGTAGTCTCCCCTCGACGCGGTGGACCCGTGCAACCGCGCATCCGACTCGCAGACGCCACAACGCTTCTAATGACCACGAATTGCTACTCTCGTCTCCTCGCGCTCGCCCTCAGCATTCCCGTCGTGAGTGGAAGTGCGACTTCGATGGCTGCGACGCAGCCTTCGGCAGGTTCGCCGGACCAATCCTTGGTCGAACTCGACGCACAGGCGAATGCCGCATATCAGGCCGGCGCGTTTGAATCGGCTTCCAAGCTGTTCATCGACCTGTACGAGCGCACCGACGACGCAAACTACCTCTACAACCTCGCGGTCTGTTACGACCGTTTGGACCGCCTGCAAGAAGCGGTCGATACGCTCAACAAGTACGCCGCGGAAGCGCCCGACCACGACCGCGAGGCCGTCGCCGCGAAGCTGCGGGGATTTGAGATTCGGCTCGAAACCGCGGAGCGCGAGGGGGATGCCAGCGACCAAGAAACGGACGACACGTCGTCTGACGACGGCGCGCCTGCGATCTCCACGGATGCCACCGACGACGACACCGCCGCCGGACGTTCCATGCCGCTCGACATCGCCGGCGGTGTCGCGCTGGGTCTGGGCGTCACCGGTGTCGCGGTCGGTATCGGGTTGGGTGTGACCTCGAACGGCCACAAGGATTCGGTCGAATCCGGCTGCGTCGCTGCCGAGGCCGGGTTGCTGTGCTCCGACGCCGAGCGCGACGATACCGACAAGGCCAAGTCGTTCGCCCTGGGAGCCGACGTCGCGATCATCGCGGGCGGTGTCCTGGTCGTCGGCGGAGTTGCGCTGCTGGTCGCGAACACGGTCCGCGCCAAGAAGCGCCGCAACGTCGCCTTTGCGCCCGCCGTCGGCCCGCGCCTGACGGGCATCGCCCTGTCCGGCACGTTCTAACGACCGCGCGGTCCGGCCAAGACGCGAGGCGAACGTGACCGCGACCGCGGTCCTTCGCCTCGTACATCGCAGAGTCGGCGCGTGCGATCAGCTGGTCGACAGATTCGCCGGAACGGAGGACGGCGACGCCGAGACTCGCCCCCAACGTCAGCGGGCCGGCGCCGCACATCACCACCGGGTGGTTCCCCTGCGCGTCCACAGGCAGGCCGCGAACCTCTCTGCGCCCGATTCTCGAGCTCCTCCCGGGCACGCTCTGCCGAGATCGCGTGACCGGCCCAGTCAGCGATCAAGGTGGTGAGCGACAGGTCGGCGGTCGAAAACGGGCGCGTGGCCTCGGGTCGGGAGAAGTTGGTGCCCGGGACCAACTGCCCCGAGGGGTCCACGATGTACCCCTCGACCGCGCCACCCGACGATCCGAGTTCGTTTGTGATCGTCTCGCCCAGGAAGTCCGCCCCATCCCGGCGCCGATTCGGGATCAGGCCCGAACGAACGACTTGGCCAGGGGTTCCAGTCGCGCGTTGGGGCTGGAGCGTCGTCATCGGCTCACCGACGAGTTCCGCACTGTCGAACCCGAACAGGGCTTCGCCCGCGGGGTTGATGTAGGCGATCTGGTGGTCCGCGTTGGCGACGACGACGGCCTCGGAGAGGTTCTCAAACATCCCGCGAAGGACCTCGGCGGACAGATCAAGCGGAAACTCGGGCACAGGCGGTTCTCCCTGGGTCTCTTGTCGGGTCGGAGTGCTGTTCCGGCGAGCGCCAAGATGAAACGCGAGCGCGTGGAATGTCTGCACATCGCACCGCACGGTCAGGTTCTGACTGAGAGGCACAGCGGTCGAACCAGCGCGAAGTTCCCGAGCATGACCTCAAAGGACAGAATCGTGCCTCTCGCGCGTTGCCGACGCCCTCGACTGGGCGTGCAGGCGGCAAAGGCCCGATGAGTGGAATCGAGATCAGCGCGGCACGACGAAGGCGTCGCGGACCGATGCAGCCCACCGCTCGAGGTCGTCGAGCGTGCTGCGCAACAACGCCGGGTCGGACTCGAGTTCGGCCATCACCTTCTCGAGTCGTTTCCGAGCAGCCCGAAGCCGGCTCTTGACCGTGCCGACCGGAACCTCCATGGCCACCGCGAGTTCTGCGGTCGTCATTTCCTCCCAATAATGAAGTTCGACGAGGACCTGTTGCTCCAGGGGAATCCTGCGCAGCGCCCGCAGTAACAGCGTTTCGGCCTGATTCCGGCCCACGACCTCGCTGGGCGACTCGGCAAGCGCCATGATCGGCTCCTGTTCGAGGGGCGTGGGATCCGGTCGCCTGCGTCGGTCACGCAGTCGTCGGTACAGGACATTGCGCGCCACGGCGAACAGGTAGGACCGAAAGCTCCCGTCCCCGCGGAAGGCATCGCGCTTGCGAACGAGCGCGAGCATGGTGTCTTGGATAAGGTCCTCGACACCATGCTGAACCTTGTTGCCGAAGAAGCGGTACAGCGCAGCAAAGTGGCGGCCGAGCAGAGCCTCTCCCGCCTCGCCGTCTCCGCCTCGCCAAGCCTCGATCAGCTCGCCGTCGTTCACGCCGGCCAACACTAGCCCCGAATGGCCGACGTGCAAAACCCACAGGACGAGCTTTCGCTCGGCGGTCAACAGGTGCTGGCCAAGGTTCGCGCGAACCTGTTCGACGCGGCGGTTCCCACCCTGAGCGTCGGCCCGTACGCGGTGCTCGAGCGCGTCGGCGGAGGCGGCATGGGCACGGTGTTCGCGGCCTACGACCCCGGCCTCGACCGCCGGATCGCGGTCAAGGTTCTCCGTCGCGATCGCCTGAACGATCGACGGGCGGAAGAGCGGTTCGTCCACGAAGGACGCACCCTCGCCCGGCTGACCCACCCCAACGTCGTCTCGGTGTTCGGCGCCGGCACGAGTGAGCACGGACCCTACCTCGCGATGGAGTTGATCGAGGGCCGAGACCTCGACGCTTGGCTGGCGGATGGGGACCCGACGTGGCAACGGGTTGTGGAGGTGTTCCTGGACGCGGCTCGAGGCCTGCATGCCGTGCACGAAGCCGGCGTGATCCACCGCGACTTCAAGCCGGGCAATGTCTTGCTGTCGGACGACGGCCGAGTCCTCGTTGCCGACTTCGGGTTGGCCCGACGACCGCAGTCCGAAGAGACCAGAGACGATGCGCCCCCCGCCATGGGCGAAGAAGTGACGGACGGCGTGGTCGGCACCCCGTTCTTCATGTCCCCCGAGCAGCGCCGACGCGAGCCCGTCACGGCTGCCTCGGACCAGTACTCGTTCTGCGTGGCGCTCGGTCGGGCGTTGGCCACGGCTCCCGGAGCTCCCAAGGCGGTTACCGCGGCTGTACAGCGCGGATTGGCCGACGACCCTTCGGAACGCTGGCCGTCCCTACAGGCGCTCATCTCCGAGCTCGAGGGAGTGACGCATCGTCGTCCTCGGGGGTGGCGCAGGCTCGCGATCGTGGCCAGTGTCTGCGGCTCGGCCGGGCTGCTGCTGTGGTCAGGACTCCAAGAGGGCGAACCCGGGCCCTGTGTCGGCGCTGGCGAAGCCGCGGCGGCGTTGTGGGAGGCGAGACCCGACCTCTCGGCTCACGAGGACGCCGCCAAGCGCTTGCGCGCCTACTCCCAGCACTGGGCCGAGCAGCGGTTCAACGTCTGCAGAGGACGCGTCGACGGAAAGGTCTCACGCCCGTTGAGCGAGGCCCGCATCTCCTGCCTCGATCGAACGCTCGGCCGGTTCGAGGATGCGCTCGACCTGGTCCACCAGGCCGCAACCCCGGAGTCCGCCAGCGGGATTGTCGCGGACATGCTCGAGGATCCGAGTCAGTGCATTCAACCCGAATCATCTCACCTCACCACGTGGCGACACCCCGACCTCGAGGTGCGGAAGCGCGGTGATCGGGCACAGCGGACCGCAAAACGGCTGTGGGCGGCCTACAACGCGAAGTTGAGCGAGGAGGCGGCGAGACTCACAGACGAGCTCGAAGCCGAGTTGCCCGATCTGGCCGACCCAAGCCCCCGCGGGATCGTCGCTCGCGTCCTCGCGCACCACGACCCCGATGTGCAACGCCAGCATTCTCTGTTCCGCCAATCCCAGGCGGATGGACTCCGCAGCCGCAACGACGAGCTCTTGATCAATGCAAGTCTCGACCTCGCCGCGCTCCACTGGGACGACGGTCGAGCGGAGGCAACACTGGAAGAACTCCAGATCGCCGAGGCGGCCATCGACCGGATGGAAACGTATGCCGACGCACACGCTGCCCTCGAGAACTTCACCCCCAAGTTCTGGACTCGGCTGCACAATCTGCAAGGCGTGGCCCGACTGGCTCAGGGGGAGTACATCCTCGCTGCGCGCGAGTTCGAGGAGTCGCTGGAGACCACCCCCCAGGACCTTACGGGCCGAGTCGTCCTCGCCCAGAACAACCTCGCATTGGCGCTCACGGCAACCGGGCACTACGGCGAAGCGATCGAGCGCTATAGCGACGCCCTAGACCTCCTGCGACGAACCGAGGGGAAAGAACACCGCTGGGAGCCGGAGATACGGATGAACCGCGGGCATGCTCATCTCGCACAAGGAGCCCTACAACCGGCGGCCGAGGATATCGAAGCAGCGCGGGCCTTGAGCCTGAAGCTCGGGACGCCTCGCTCCCCGGACGCCGCGTCCACCGAACTCGAGGTCATCCCGCTGTACCTCGCGCGAGGAGACCTCGAGACGGCTCAGACCAGTCTCGCGTTCGCGACGGAGATTCTCGAACCCGTCGCTCCCGCGAACGATCACTACTGGATCGATGCGCCAAGATTGGCGGGTCGACTCGCGCGAGCCCGTGGCGAGTACGGCATGTCGATCGAACGGGGAACGGTGGCCGTGGAGGCGGCCAAACGGATCCTTGGCGCATCGCATCCCGAGGTTGCCATGGTGACGCTCGACCTGGTCATGAGCCATCTCGCAGCCGGTCGCCCCCCCGACAACCTCGAGATCCAACTGGATGAAGCTCGGGAGCGGATCACCGCGAGCTTTGGAGAGGCCGGATTGGAGGCGGGACTGCTTCTTCTTGCCGAAGGCGAGCTCGCGTTGCAGCGCACTCGCACGGCGGAGGCAGACACGAAGCTTCGAAAGGCGATCGAAGTCCTCGATGCGATCGCCCGCGGGGAACACCCACGCGCAGGGCGAGCCCGCGCCGCCCTGCGCACGCTCCAGGGCAATTGACAACCCCGAGAACGGCATCGCCCACAGCCGCTCGCCGTTTCAACGAGCCCGCACGTAGCGGCCCGGTGCAGCCTCGGTCACCCAGCCTCCAGCCTCGGCTTCGATCAGCGATACAGCACCGGCGAGCGGGTCATCAAAGTCATCGACCGTTGCGGCTGCTTGTCGGTCGAGGATGGCCTGAAGTGCTCGGAGCTGGGCCGGCCATTGCTCGACGCCCCCGAAGCCACGCAGCAGCGCGCTCAGCCGGGAGCGAACGGACTCGACATCGGGCGGACCCAAAGACTTCGCGCCGCGCTCGAGCGCCCACGCGACGCCCGCAGTCCCGACCACGCCACAAACCGGGACACCCGTGCGAAGCGCCAGCGCCAACGTTCCTTGGGTTCCTGAGCGGGCGCTCGCCTCGACCCCGACGACGTGGGAGGCGAGCTGCACCACGAGCTGGTTGCGGCTGGCGAACATCCCTCGCCGAAGACCCGCACCGGGCGGGTGCGGACACACGACCGCCCCACCCGCCGCCACGATGTCCAAGAACAGCGGGATGTGGTCGGCAGGGTACAACGCGTCCGGAGGCCCGGGCAGCACCGCGATCTGGGGTAGGCCCGCCTGTATCGCGGCCCTGTGCGCGCACGCATCGATCCCCACCGCCCCACCAGAGACCAGAGCCATGCCGCTGTCGGCCAGCGACTCGATCACCCCGGGAACGCACGCCATGAACCGTCGACGTGACGCGCGGCTCCCGATGACGGCCACCTTGGGCCGCGCCGAGACCCTGCCCGCGAGGTACAGGGGTCGGGTCCAGCGTAGACCGAGCGCGCCCGGAGAGACCGTCGAAAACTCCAGCATGCCCAGAGGGTCGACCACCACGGCCGCGTGTTGCAGCTCATCCAGCGGTGAGCGTGCCGTATGCCGAAGCGGCCACGCACAGCGCAAGCACGATGCCCGCGATGACCCGCTGGCGTTTTGCCGTCATCACGCGCAGAACCTTCAGGCCAACTGCGTTGCCCATGAGAATCCCGGCCCCGCACCCGACGGAGAGCAGCAGGGTTTGAGCATCGATGAGGCCTGAGGCTCCATACATCACGATACGCACGGCCGACACGCACACGGACGCAGTGGCTGCCGTGGCCACAAACGCGGCGCCCGAGAGCCCCGCGCCGAGCATGACCGCAGGCAAGAGCAGGCCCCCTACCCCCGCCGCCGCGGCCAGGAAGCCCACACCGAAGCCGCCCGGGCCGAGCATGCGTCGCCCAAAGGTCCGGGGAATCTTGCCCGAGAACTCAGCGACCCCCAGCAGCGTGGCGGACAGCAGGATCCACCACACCGCGCCAGGGGGGAGTGCGACCAGCGTCATCGCTCCGACCACCGCGCCCGGAACTGCGCCCAGGCAAAGCGCCCGGGCCGCCTTCCGATCCCACTGTCCGCGCATCTTCAGAACCCGATGGGTGTGGCCCAGCGTCAGGGCGGGCGCGCCGATCGCGAGCCCCGCGGCCGGCCCCAGCAACAAGGAGAGACCGAGCGTCACCACCAATCCACCACCGAAGCCGGCCGCGGACGTCAAAACGCCAGCGAGAACGCCAAGAACGGTCGCGACCGCAGCCGCATCGAGGGTGACCATCTCCACGGCCCGGTTATGGGCCCTGTTCACGGACCGCGCCAATCGAATCATTTTTCCAATACGATAACCACTGCTTATGTTTGATGAGCTCCGATACTTCGTAGCCATCGTGGAGGCCGGGACCTATCGGCGCGCGGCCCAGCGCCTGCACCTGACCCAGCCGGCCTTGTCCGCCGCCGTCACGCGACTCGAAGGCACCATCGGCGCACGCATCCTCGACCGTGGCCGCCGCGGCGCGACGGTGACCGCGGCTGGCGGTGCGTTGCTCCCCCACGCTCGTGCCGCGCTCGCTGCAGTCGAGGCCGGGACCCGAGCCGTGGCCGAGGTCGAGGGGCTGCGAGACGGTGAGGTTCGCCTGGCGGCAGGCGCGACCGCGTGCACGTACCTACTCCCCTCGATCCTCTCGCACTATCGCGACGAGCATCCCGGCATCCGGTTTCTCCTGCGGGAGACATCGGCAGATGAGGCGCTCGAGAACCTGCACGCGGGAGACATCGACATCGCGGTGACGACGGCGGAGGGCGGTGAGCCCTGGTACACCGACGAGCTGATCTTGGTGCGGGCTCCGGACTTCGAGCTGCCGCAGGATGTGGCCCGGGCCCCGTTCGTCACGTTCGGCCGACGCAACACCTCCCGGGCCCTGCTCGACAGCCTCTTCCCGGAGGCAGACGTCGTGATGGAGTTGGGCTCCATCGCGGCCGTCAAAGGCAACGTTCGGGCAGGCATCGGCATCGCCCTGGTCAGCCGACACGCCGTTCCGCGGGACCTCGCACAGGGGCTTCTCGTTCGAATCCCGCACCGCGCAACCCCGGTCAAGCGCGAGCTCTCGCTCGTTCACCTGGGCGAGTCTCGCCTCCCGCCCGCTGCAGCCGCACTTCGGAAGCTGCTGCTCAGCCCCGAAGGAAAACCTACTTCCCGAACTTGAAGCCGGTCCCCGCCTCAGCGCTGTTGTCCTCGACCTTGACGTCCCCCTCGGCGTCCGCTCGGGCGGCGCCTTTGGAGCCCTCCGCTTCCCGGGCCTGCCGCGGCTTGGACACGTCGCCACGTTGAAGCTCGGGCCCCTGCAACTCGATGTGGTCGCCTTGCTCGAGTTCCCGGCGCGAGTAGACAACCGCCGCCAGCGACATGTTCTCCTGAACCTCCACGACCAGCAGTGCTCCGGTCACGCGACGCGGCCAGCCTTCCTCGTAGGGGACGTTGAACACACGCTTGGGCGTATACTCGTCGCCCTTGCGAATGACCCGAAGCACGTTGCCGACCTCGACCCCGCTGGACGCCCCGAGGTTCACGATCACGAACTGCTGATCGCCCGCGAGAGTCTCCGATGGCCGGGACTTCCGCGTCTTCTTCATCTTGATGTTGGTCGGACCGGTGCCCGTCAACGTCGCCGCAATGACGCCAGTGGCGGACGCCGTGGCCTCTTTGGTCTCGATCCGTCGGTAGACCCGACGCAGGGGGCCAACCCGGTACCCACGCTCGACCGGGTTGATCGCTTTGGTGATCGTTCCTTCGGCCGCCTTACGAGCCACGCTGTCGACCTCGACCTCGCCCATGAGCTGCACGATGTACCCGAGGACATTCTTGCCCTCGGGGTCACGAACCTCGCGGGTCGGCGAGTACACCACCAGGCGCTCGCCGGGGATCGGCGGGTTGCCGTTGTCGTAGCTCATGTACACGGTGTCCAACGTGGACATCATGACCTTGGCATCGCCACCGCCGCTGACCTTCATCGAGGTATCGAAGTCCGAAGCATCGACGAACGCGACCTGGTTGAGCAGATAGGTGCCCTCCCCACGGCCTCGTGGGAGCTGGGTCCGCTTGTATTCGATGGTCGGGCCATCGTCGCGTCGACGCCCCTGAAGCGGGTCGTACAGCCGAATCCGGTCACCGGGGAAAATCCAGTGGGCGTTGGTGACGTGCTCGTTCCACGACCAGAGTTTCGGCCAAAGGTAGGGGTCGACGAGGTAGTAGCCCGAGATGTCCCACAGCGTGTCGCCACGCTGGACGATGTGATAGTCGGGCGCGTCGTCGGCGTAGCCAGGCTCGTTCGGAGCCAGGTTGGGGTCGTAGATCTGCAGGCCGTTGATCAGGCTCCCATCCGGTGCGACCGTGGTGGCCGTTGACCCGAACGCGCCTCCCTCGGACGCCCCCTGAGAGCTACGACGCCGCGACCCCGGGTCTGCGGAGGTGTCCGGAGTGAACTCTGCACCCGGGGAAGGCGCGCCGGTGGCAGCCCTGACCGCTGGGGACACTGGCGGAGCCACGGGAGTTTCTCCCGACGCGGGCTGCCAAGCGGCAGCCGAAGTCGGTTGCAGGAGCAGCAAGCCCCCACTGAGCGTGAACACGAAGATGATGCGAGGCGAGAAGGTCATGGCTGCGCTCCGATTCAGGACGAAAGCTCGGCGAGCTTCACGCGGGCGACGTCGCTGGCCGACGCTCCGGGGTAGGCCTCAATGAGGCGGTTGAGAACGTCGCGGGCGTTGTCCGTGTCGCCCAGTTTTCCGTAGCAAAGACCCACCTTGAGGAGGGCGTCCGATGCTTTGTTGCCGCCAGCGTACAGCTCGATCACAGCGGTGAACGTGGCAAGTGCGTCCGAGTAGTGGCCTTGGTCGTAGTACGCCTCGCCCCTCCAGTACATCGCGTTGTCGGCGAGGTCGGATTTGGGGAACGTGGCGACAAAGTCGGCGAACGCCTCTGCGGCTTCATCATGCTGGCCCTCCCGGAGCAGCGCGAGCGCATGGGTGTAGCGGGCCTTGGCAGAGCGTCCCTTGCGGCCGCGCATCGGCTTGTCCGCGACTTTGGCCCGCCCCGGCTGGGTCATTTGAACCAGCTCGTCGCCCACCAGCCTGTAGCTCGATCCCGCGGCGGCGGAGCCCTCCCCCTGTGGCTCAACCTCCGCGGCGAGCCCAGACGGGTCGCCCCACAGCGCCTCATCTTGGTACTCGCGAGGCTGCACCTCACCGAGTGTGTATCCAGCGTCGGTCTCCTCGGGCGCGGGCTCGGTCGGCCCGGCAGCGGCGGTCTCGGGCTGAACCTTGTAGGCCCGAACCTCGCGCGGAGGCTCCTGGGCCCCAGACGCGGTGGTCGGCATCGCGCCACGTTCGACCCGGAGCATGCGATCCTCCAACATCTGCACCCGGCGGCGGAGCGAAGCGTTATCGCGCCGAAGCTCCGCCGAGGGATCGGCCGGCTCGGCGGTCGCCGGCCCAGTTTGTGCCGACGCATGCGAACAGCCGGTCCCCACGAGGGCCAGACCGAGTGCAAACGTGACAGTACGGATCGACGCGCAAACCATGTCCGTGCAAAGGCTAGCAACGCGTTCGCGTGGCCCAAAGAAAACGGAGGCGGCGCCTGTCCCCGATCCGCCCTCGCGCGAGACCCGCGCCCGGGATTGGTGCACGCTACATCGGCGTCATGCACTGAATCCGGTGCCTAGGCACCTCGTCTGTGCCTGCGCTGTCCCCTGGGAAACCCATGCTCCGCTCGTTGCCTTCCATCGCCGCCGTGGCCGCCCTCGTCGCCACCTCCTTGCTGCCCGTTCAGTCCGCGTTGGCCGACGAGGACGGCAAAGTCGGGCGCATCGTCAGCCTGACCATCAACACCCAAGGCTCGGACAAGTACGCTTCCTTCCACGGTAGCCTCGGAATTCGCACGTCCGATGGCCGCCGCGACGTCTACTTCTGGGGCGGCTCGACCTGCCCCGCACAGAAGCTCGACTCGGCCGAGGTCTCCATGCTCGCCGGTGCCCTGGCGCAGCGTAAGACGCACCTACGCCCGGTCTACCGCACCGGCGAGGGGGCCCGAGGCGCCCGCTGCTTGGTCGCGTTCGAACTACAGGCGGGCTGATCGAGTCCCACCCACCGCCAGCAGTCCGTACAGCATCAGCTCGGAAAGCTCATCCAGTGCCTGCTCCCAGGTGCTGGACACCAACACAGAGATGCCGGCGGTCAGCACGACCAGCCCAAACGCAACGCCGTCGAGGCGTGGAGGCAGCCACGCTGGCGTGGTCATCCCGCGCAGCGCAGCGCCGTACAACAACACCCAAGGCACCGCGAACAGCAGGTAGCTGGCGCCGCCCAACCCGTTGTGAAGGTTTGCGACACCCAGGGTATCCACCACCGCCGTCAGTCCGAGCTGGGCTCCCCAGTCCAACTCCTCGGCAAAGACCACCGCGCAGGCCACTGCGACCCATCGTGCCCCGGCTCCCTGCCGGGTGCGGACGAAGGCCCAGCCCAGGGTCGCCAGCAGCAGGACCACCTGGCCCGCTGCCTCAGCGGGTCCCTCCTTGGTGCACACGTCCAGGAGCCACGCAGGGTTGACCCATGCGGTGATGCCCACGAGCCCTCCAAGGGCCGCTGTGCAGGCGAGCCCAGCCCAGGCCCCCGGTTGTGGCGTGTCTTCCACCCGCGGGCACCGTATCAGCGCTCGAGCCCGAACGTGATCAGTCGCGCATCGCCCTCGCCGGTAATCACCGTCCCCGGCCGATCGAGCGCCTGTGCAGCGATTCGAGGCAAGTGCATCAGCCCGCGGTGAACGGTCGCGTCGTACATCCGCAGGCCGTCGAGGGCTTCGATTCGAGCGTCCACCGCAGAGACATCTGCTTGTGGGAGGCGCTTCGCGGCCATCGTCGTGCTCCACCCCCCATGAAAGGAAGGCACGTGAAGCAGCATCGGCCGAACCCACTCGAAGGCCGTGCCCAACGTCGCGCACACGCTGCGGAGCAATGAGGGGTCGGCCAGGTCGAACGCCCCGGACTGCAGCACCACGACCCCGTCGTCGGCCAGCACCCGAGCGACCTCAGCGAAGAAGCGCGCGGTGAACAACTCGACCGAAGGTCCCGCGACCACGGGGTCGGTCACGTCGAGCAGGATGACGTCGAACGACCGGTCGGCTGAGGCGGCGAGCGTCGACTGAACCGTCTCGATGCGCAGCTCGAGGCGGGGGTCTTCGAATGCACCTGCACTCCACGTTGGCAAAAACTCGCGGCATGCGTCCACGACCTCCGCGTCCAGGTCGACGGCCACGACTCGCTGCACGCTGGGGTGCCGCAAGACCTCACGGGCACACGCCCCCTCCCCTGCGCCACCGATCAGCACGCGCTGCGGTCCCGGATGCAGGACCATCGCAGGGTGGACGAAGGGCTCGTGGTACAGGGCCTCGTCCGACTGCGCCGACTGCATGAGGTCGTCGAGAAAGAGACACAGCCCGTAGCGGGCGTTGCGACCGATGAGCAGGTCTTGAAACGCCGTCCGCCGGCGCACGAGCACCTCGTCGAGACGCACCATCACGCTGAGACCGCGTGACCACGGTTCCTGCAGGATGGTGGAGGACGGCATGGGCGCCGACGGTATCGGATCCGCCCGGTGCGTGACTACCGGAGGTAGGCGCCGCAACGCAGGTCGCCGTCGGCGACGTCGGACTGGCCGTCCAGCGGCGGATAGGTCCCGCGGTCGCACAACGCAGCGAGGATGCTCAGCGTCGTGGCAGCCGCTTCGTCCGCCGACGAGAACTCAATCTCGCGTCCCATCGCACTCCCCGGGTGGCCATTGACGACCTTGAACCAGCCTTCGTACGCCTTGGTCCGCATGAAGGCACCGAGGCTGAGCGTCTCGTCGATGGGGATCGAAGTGCCGTCCTCACCGTGGCAGCCGGCGCATGCGTCCGCGTAGACAGGCTTCCCCGCTGCCGCATCCCCGCCCTCGACGAGGATGTAGTTCTTCGGCGCTTCGGCGGACAGCGTGAAAAACTTCTCTGGACCTGGGAGCTCACCGCGCTGCGTCTTGGCGATGAACGCCGCGAGGTCGCGCAGGGCGTCGTCTTCGAGGACCTCGGCGAGCGCGGGGAGTTCTTCGTCGCCGCCCCGAAGCCACGCGAGCAGCTCCTCTTCACTCTGAGTCTGTTCGAGCAGGTTCTTCGAGAGCACGTAGGGCTTGTTCTGGTAGTCAGGGCCATAGATGCCCTCGGCGCCACGCATGTCCCAGCCGAACAGGTTCTTGAGTCGATAGCTGTGCCCAGAGGGGTCCACAACCTCGCCGGAAGCGTTGAGCAGAGTGCCATCGCCCCGGGCGCCGCCTGCTTTGCCCGGGTCGAGGTCGGTGGCCGTCTCTTTGAACCACTTGTCGTACAGACGACCGCCACGGGCGTCATCGGGAACGGTCGCCGCCGGAGAATCGGCCGTCACGACATCCGGGCCCGGCACCGTCGGGGCTGAAGAGGGCGAGGAGGAACAAGCGAGCATGCCCAGGGTGCATGCCGCAGAGAGGAAACGGAGCTTGGTGAGCATCAGTTGTTTTTGAGCTTGAAGTGGACGGGGATCTTCAACGTGGCGACGTCCTTGTCGAACGCGCTCGGCGGTGCGCCGAATGGGGCCGCGCGTTCGACCTTGGCGATCGCATCGTCGTCGAGCACCCTGTGTCCCGAGGAGGTGTAGACCGTTGGTTTGCCGACGAGACGGCCGCGCCGATCGATCTTGATCTTCAACACCACGCTGCCCTCGAGCCCGAGTCGACGCGCGGCCGCGGGATAGCGCTTGTCTTTGTGCAGCGTCGCGTAGATCCCCTTGGCGTACCCACGCATGTCCGCCTTTCCTTTGCCCGACGGCTTCGGCGAGGCTGCGGCGGGCTTCGGTTCGGGTTCGGGCTCGGGCTTCCGCTCCGGCTCCGGTTCGGGCTTCGCGATCGGAGCGGCGGCGGGTTCTGGCTGCGCGGGCTCCGGCACCGGGTCGGCCGTCGGCTGCGGTTTGGGCTGCGGTTTGGGCGGGGGCTCGGACTTCGGCGGCGGCTCGGGCTCCGGCTCGGGCTCCGGCTCCGGCTCCGGCTCCGGCTCCGGCTCCGGCTCCGGCTCGGTGAAGTCGATGTGCACGACGGTCCGTGGCGGGGGCGGTGGAGCCTCCTCCATGAACACGGGGACCGCCACGAGGGCGATGTGGGCCGCGATCGCGATGACCAGCGGCAGCGCGTGGCGCCTCAGGTTCAAGGCGAACGCTTCTCCGTGGTCGCGATGGAGGCCGACTTGAATCCCGCCGCCCGAGCATCCGCCAAGACGGCGACGGCCGCCTCGACGGCGGCTTGCCGATCGGCGAGCAAGACAACGCTCTCGTGCTCCGAAGTCAGCGCCTTGAGCTTCGCGTAGACCGCCTCCCGCGGATACACGGCGCCCTCGATTTCAACCTTGCCGTCGGCTCGAACCACGACATGGAGCCCCTCGGCCTCGTTCTGTGGCACCCGGCTGGTCTGCGGCAGCGACACATCCATGTCCCGGTCCTCGCGGTACGTGGCGGTCAGCACGATGAAGATCACCAGAATGAACGCCACATCGATCAGCGCCGAGAGGTTGACCCTGGGCGCCTCGCGCTTGTGCGCGGTGAAGTCCAGGGGGTTCACGAAGAGGAGTCCCCGTCCTGGGTGCCGAGCGTCGCGGCGTAGCGCACTCTCTGCACGATGGAGGTCAGCTGCACCCGGAAACGGTCGATTCGGCTCGAGACATACGCATGAGCGGCCAGCGTCGGCACCGCGATGCTCAAACCCGCCGCCGTCGTGAGCAGGGCTTTCCAGATACCGCCCGAGAGCGCGGCCATCACCATGCTCCCCGAAGCCTGCTGCTCGGAGATCCCGGCGAACAACTCGACCATCCCCACCACGGTGCCCAACAGCCCGAGCAGCGGTGCGATCTCGGCGATCAGTGCGAGAGGACGCTGGTTCCGCTCGAGCGCGGCGGCCTCTTCCATCCCCACCCGATGCGTCTCCGCTTCGGCCTGAGCGGGGTTGTGCTCGAGCGCTTCGACCAGTGTCGCAGCGACACGGCCGGCCGGATGCCCGCTCTTGCGCGCCAACTCGACGGCGCGCATGGCAGCCCCCTCGCTCAGGGCATTGAGGACCGGCTGCACCCACGACTCGTTCCTGAGGTTGGCGGCGCGAAGGTCGAGGAACTTTCGAGACGCCACCACGAGGGCGAGCACCGAGCAGACGTACAGAGGGGCCATCGTCCAGCCCGCTTGTTGAAGGAGTGCTCCTACCGAAGTCGTATCCATGGCTTACCCGAAGTTCGCGGTGAAAGTGGCGCCCGCGAGCAGCAGGGCTGCGACGCCAAGGGTTCGTGGCCTGCGCAACACGTGCTGAGCGCACGCGAAGACAGGGTCAAAGAGGGCCGAGAGCACCGAGTCTGCCCGGTGGTTACAAGACTTGGCCGGCAGCCCGAACTGCGGGTCGCGCTCGCCTGCCGTCTGTAGCGAGCCGGCCATACGATCCCACAGCGCCAGCCAGGTGCCGAGGTTGGACCCGCAGTCGGCCGCGGCACAGCCGTGGTGCAGCTGGTGTTGCGCGGGGGAGATCAGCCAACGCTCCAGCGTGGGTCCGAAGCTCCACCGCACGTGACTGTGGCGCAGGTTGCCGGACACTACACTGAACACGAACCCCAGGGCGTTGACGCCCCACAGCTGAAGCTCGACCGTTCGGGGGCCGAACAAGAACGAGAACAGCCCGGTCAAGACGCCGGTCACCAAGACGCCGCGCAGGCGGTACAGGAGGCTCTCCACCGGATGGACGCGGTAGAGCGTCAATGGGGTGAGACTGCTGGCCGAGTGGTGCACCTGGTGGAACTGCCACAGCAACGTGGAGCGGTGCATCAACCAGTGCAGCGCGAAGCGACTGAAGTCCCACGCCACGAACAGTACGGCCGTGTAGACGACCGTGACCACGACGGGAGAGACACTCGATGAGAGGGCGCCAATGGGACCCAACGTCTGCAACGCGCGAATCGTCGCCATCGCGACGCCCAAGGTGGTCAGCAGCGTGGGCAACCCCACAACGGTTGCGATCACGGGCTTGGCGAAGATCAGCCCGTAGTCGACCCGCGCGGACCCGTTCCAGAACTGACGCGCACGAAGGCCGACCGACCCCCGCACGCACCACAGCACGGCGACGATGCACACGCTGAGCAGACCACCCAGCCAGAACGTCCGCGCCGAGGGCTCGAAGAACAACCCTTGCACGTGCTCGAACACGGCTGCCCCGAGCTCGAGCAGTCGCACCGCGAGCTGTTCAGTCCGCGTCACCAGCAGCCTCGGAGGGGACGTTGAGCATCAGGACGATTGGAAAATCCCCCTTGAGGTCGTCGGTCAGCTCGACGACCGCAGCATGAGAAGCGTCGAGGGCCGCCGCATCGGCGGTCAGCGCATCGACGAACGTGCCCTCGACCGCTTCGAGTGCGTCGATCGCCGCAGTTGTGTCGGCGAGCATCTCCTCGCCGAGCGCCCCCTCTCCGACCGCGGACAACAAGTCGTCGAATCCAACGCCCTCATCGGCGCTGGGACCCGCCCACATCAGCTGACGAAACGCAGCGAGGTTGGCCACCGCCTGCTCCTTGGACAGTCCCGCCCAGAGCGACTCCACCTCGTCCAGACAGACGTCGGCCGAGCAATCCTTGATGCCTGCGGGCCGAGCAAGCTTGATGTCCTTGAGGGACTTGTCGATGTAGAACATCGCGCGGAGGACCTCGTCCATCGCTGCCGAGGTGGACTCGAGCGGCCCGGAGCTTGGATCGGAGAGGTAGCCGTGCCACGCGCCCCCCTCGGCCCAGGTCGACTCCAGGTCATCGGCGACGGTGGCCATGGCGGACGCGACCCCTGCCGCATAGGCGGCTCGTCGAACCTCGACCTCCGCCTCACCGAGCGCATCCCACTCCCCGCTGCCGTTGATCGGAAGTTGGGGCGGACACGTGTTGTCGGGGCTGCCCGAGAACAACAAGTACTCCAGCGCATCAAATCCGTAGACGTTCACCAGGCGGGTGTCCGTGAAGTCGGCGGCACCGTACTCGCCGACCACGAGTTCTTGGTCGATGCGGCAGGTGTTCACCGCCGGCCACGAGTAGAGCTCGTCGCGAAGGAACTCGCCCTCGATCCCCGACGACCCAGCCGCGGGTCCAAGCTGCAACAGCTCGACGTGCTGGAGCGCCACCGCCAGGTCCCCGAATGCGACCTCGACCGCCTCGCGGCTGGTCGCCACATCCCCGCCGTCGGCGACCGCCTGGGCGTGGGTGGCCGCGGCACTGGACAACGCATCCGCGGCCTCGGAAAACGCAGCGTGTGTCGGGGCGAAGACGTTGTCGGCCAAGCTGATCAGAACGTCCTCGGCTGTGACGCCGGCACCGTCTGTGGAGCCCTGGGATCCCGACTCGCTCGCGGGCGTGCCTCCTTCGGTTTCGGACGCGTCGGCGGCTCCCGTGCTCGAGCCGGCGGTCGTCTCACCGCCCGGGTCGGCGCACGCCCAGACGACCATCGCAGTCGCGGCGAGCGTTAGGTGAAGGCTTCGTCGAGTCATCGGGTTGAACATGATTATCAGAACCTGTGGCGCAGTGCGCGGAGCAACCCCACTTGGGGTCCGGCCTGATTCCCGCTTCGGCCCGCGCGCGCCAAGCAGGACGGCCCACCCCGCATCCGAGCGAAGTGGGCCGTGGCTCGAAAAGGCGGTCTACCAGCCGTTTTCGCCGAAATCGTCGCCGATCAACGCATCGTCGAACGCGTAGGACTCGGCGAGCATGTTCCGTGCCGCGACCAGGTCGGCGATGTACTGCGCGACCCCCGACTGCGCGGGGAAGACCGGCGCGACGCCGACCATTTCGTGGATCGTCAGCAGGTCCTCGTCGGAGACCTGGGCCCTCGGGTTGAACTGAAGAGTCAACAAGAACCCTTTGAGCTCGCCCCAGTGCTTGGTGTGATCCGCGAAGCTGTACTCGTCGGCGAGCGTGTCTTTGATGGTGTCGTTGAAGTAGTGGATGGCCGTCGCGGCCAACGCTCGCTCCCACCCATCGACCGCCAGATCGCGTTGCTCCTGCACAAGCGCAAAGTCCTCGTCGGACAGCGCTCCGTCGGCGTGCGTGATGATGGCGCGACCGGTCAGGAACGCCTGCATCGTCTGCTCGGTGTAGTCCGTCGCCGCGCCCAACTCTGCGGCGCCGCGGTCCCGCTTGCCGGCGTTGACCGAGGCCGCGAAGTTAATCTCGGACTGGAGGTTGATCGAGCCGTCCGCGTCGGCGTCGTTGTAGCCGTCGACAAACTCGGGCCGGCCCTCGGACGTCGCAATCTCGTCGTCGGTGTACTCGAGGTAGTTCCGCGCACCACCCCAGTAGCCGAAGCCCTCATCCCACGCGTGCTCCAGAGCCGTGTAGGGGTCACCATCGTCGGAGACCGTGTTGTCGGCGTTGAGACCGTTGTCCGACGCGTCGTCCAGATAGTCATCGGTGCCCTGGCTGTAGTTGACCGCGCCGAGCAGGAACTTCTGCACCAGTTGCTGGTAGTCCAGTCCTTCGGCGGACACGAACCAGCTTGCGATCTGGACGCCGTCAGGGTCCAGAGGGATGTTGCCGCTCGAGTACGCCACGGCAAGTGCATCGCAGGCCTCGAACCAGTCCCGGACCAGGTCTTCGGGGTTGTCGGACGCATCCCAGCCGATCATGTCGGTGGACCAGTCCTGGTGCTGCGGGTCAGCGTCGTTGCCCGCGGTCTTGCTGACCAGGTCCGAGCCTCCGCCGAGGTCGCCAAAGACCGTTTGCAGTGGGGCCGGCGTAGTCTCGATCAGGTGCGGCACCTCGCTGGAGGTGTCACCGTCGAAGTCGTAGTAGAAGCTCAGCCGCGCCGAGACCTCTCCAGCCTCGAAGATGGTGCCGGCGTCGATGTCCGCTTGGATCGCATTCATCTCAGCTTTGAGGGATGCGATGAGCACCTGACGGAAGCTCTGGCCGCCATACGAGACGGAGCTTGCGCCGTCTTCGAATCGGCTCTCGAACGCGTACACATCCGGAACGACGAGCTCGCCACCATCCGTGTCGCCCGTCGTCTCACCGTCGGTCTCTCCGTCGGTGTCCACGGGATCGGTGGGGTCGGTGGGGTCGGTTGGATTCGTGGGGTCGGTCGCGTCGGTCGGGTCAGTCGCGTCCGTGGGGTCCGAATCGGTCGCGCCGTCGGTGGCACCGGTGTCGTCGGACCCAGAGCCCCCGTCGTCGCAGGCGCCCAGAAGGACAGCCGCGGGGATCAGGCAGGCAAGGAGGAGTTTGGTTCGCTTCATGACGTTGCGTCCGCTGCAGAGGAGCGTGGGCGGACTGTGCCGGATCAATTTTGAAAGTCAACGTCAAAATCATATTCAACGAGCAAGAAGGGCCGTTGTATCGCCAGATTGGGTATCTACGGTCGCCACGGGGTCAACTTTGACTGTTAGTTTCACTCCAAATCGTCGAAGCGGGGACCGCTCGAACCGCCGGCGTGTCGATTCGGAACGGGTGCGCGGCGGGCTCGACCAGGGATCTCCCGTGGTTGACACCCCAGCAGCGCTCAGGTAGTCGCGGCCCTGTCAGCGGTCCGCCATTCCGGCGGCGCAAGAGGGAATGCGGTGAGAATCCGCGGCTGTCCCGCAACGGTATGTGAGCGTGCTGCTCACGAGCCCGGATTCTGCCCCTGACCACAAACCGGCGGCTCCGCGACGGACGGAGCCTGAAGGACCGACTCATGTTCCAACGATCTGCGGCTCGCCCGCTCGCGCTCACCGCTGCCCTCCTCTTTTTCCCCGCGTGTGACAGCGGTGACTCCGACGGCGGCGGTACCGATACCGATGCGGCCACCTCGGGCACGACCACCGACCCGGGCAGCACAACCAACCCCGCCACCACCACGACGGCATCGGGGACCACCACCACCGATCCGGGCACCACCGGCGGCGAGAGTTCGACCGGCTCGGACAGCGGCTCGTCCGGCTCGGAGAGCGGCTCGTCTGGCTCCTCTGAGAGCGGCAGCAGCTCATCGGGTGGAGAAGCCATCGGGTACGCCGACCTCTACGGTGACTACGACGATAACTTCGGAGCGTTCCACACGCTTAGCGCAGAGAGCTGGTCGAACACGTTCCCTGGTTTCGACGCGATCGTCGTTGCCACGGAGGAAGTCAACGATGACGAGCGATGGATCGCGGGCCTCTCCATGGGCGGACTTGAGGGTTACGAGCGGCTTGACTGGGATTTCGATGAAGACGGCCAGCTTCGCTACTGCAGCGGTGCCTTCGGAGAAGAGACCCTCGAAGACGCAGTCAACGCGCCACCGTCTGACCGCACCGACTTTGAGACGGGCTGCGGTGGCGGAGCGTCCTGGACGGTCATGACGCCTGCGCGTTAGCAACAGACCGCTCCGACCGGCGGCCGAGCGCGGCCTGGGAGGTCCGAAGACCGAAGACCCCGGGTCGCGTCACGGCGCTATCAGTCTCGGATGGAACCTGTCGTGCCGGGCAATCCCGCATGCCGCGCCTAGCTCAAGTCCTGCTACCGTCGCAAATCTCGATGAACTCCTCCAACACGATGATGCTGCTGATTTGTGCGAGCGTGGCGAGTTGCTTTAGCCCGAACGCCCCATCCTCCGGCGCGCAAACCACGGACACCGCATCGAGCACTGGAGAAGTTCCGACCGGCACCAACTCCGCGACGTCCGGAGGTCTCGAGACGGGGCGGGTTGTTTCAACCTCAACAAGTGCGACAACCGCGGCGAGTTCGGACGGCGCAATGACCACGACGGGCCTCGACGCCTCTACGGGACGTGATTCTTCGTTCTGCGGCGATGGGTCAGTCGACCCAGGAGAGGAGTGCGACGAAGGAGTCGAGCAGAACGCGCTGACGGGCGCGTGTCTGCCGGACTGCAACTTGAACGTCTGCGGAGATGGGAACGTCGGTCCCAACGAGGGATGTGACGAAGGCGAGGACGACAACGCTTTCCAGCTCGGTGCCTGTGCACCGGACTGCTCGCACGTGATCGAAGAGAAGCAAATCTTGGTTTCGGGGACGACGACGACAGGAAACCTACAACCGAACCCCGTTGGGTTCGCTGACGGGAACTGCGCGGCGGGCTTCACCGCCCTCTTCGCTGTCCCTGGGATCAGACAAGCTACGAACGGAACGCCTTTGGAGGCCGACTCGCAGATCGATTGGCCGCTAAGACCCTACACGCAGTATGTAAACGCGGCAGGCGAGCCGGTTTGGATGACGGACGCCGTCCCACTTCTTGGCGTCCGAGACAGCGCTCTGCTCCCACTTGAGAACCCTTTCATCTTCGTTGGGAACTGTCAGATTCGCGGCGTTTTGACCGGCCTCAACGACGACTGGACGAACGCACTCGACAACACTTGCAACGGATGGACGAGCAACTCCGCCGACCTGGACGCGAACCTCGGGCAGCCCTGCCTGTCCGAAGACTACCTCGACGACACGGGCTACCGATGCGATTCGCTCACCCCGCTCGTGTTCTTCTACTGCGTCGAGCAGTAGGACCTCAGCGCGCTTTCGCCAGGGCTCCGGCTAGCTCACCCAGCCGCGTCGGGTGCGTCTGCTTCGTCCGGCGGTAGATCGGGGTCGGCGGGCGAAGGTCGGCCGGTGAGGGCACGGATTGCGTAGAAGACCATGCTCGCGAGGCCGATCCCCAAGCCGACAACGACGCCGCAGTCGATGATGCCGCGCAACGGCATGTCGAGATTGCGGACGATGACGATCAGGCAGAAGATCCCGGAGAGCAGGATCCTGCTCGTCCACATCCCCTTCTTGGACGCACCGAACAAGCGCGTGCAGAAGAACGGGGCGAACAGGACACGCCACGGGGTGAGCTTGCCGGTGAGGAGGTATGCGGCCCGCGACACGACGCGGGGGGAGAGCTTGGTGTGGAAGCCGCGATACCCCTCGGCGTGCGCCATAAACGCAACCCAGATGGCCAGACCGATCCACTGCCCGATCGACAGGTCGCTCTCCAACGCCTCCAGGGCGAACGGGGTCAGACGGAGGATCGCCTGCGACAACAGCGCGATGACGCCGAGTAGTCCCCACGCTGCGATGAGTTTCCGGGCCACGCTGGCGGAACCTAGCAGCCTGCGGGCCTGCGGGGTAGACGGTCGTGCCGGACGACGCTACATCGTTGTTCGCAGGGTCGGTTGGCGGACGAACACGAAGATGCGAACGCACCGCCGGCCGCCGAGGCTGTCGAGGCCGACGACCAGGAGATGATCGCGCCTCGGCGCATCCTGGGGCTGACGCTCGCGTTCATCGTCAGCTTGGTCGCGCTGGCGGCTGCCTTGGGCGCGTACTTTCGCGACCCGCTCCAGCAGCTGAGCCAAGCGTTCGTCGAGCTGCTCGGCGGCCCCGGCATCGCGCTGGGGTACCTGATCCCCGATGCGTTCACAGTGCCCATCCCGAACGATGCGTTCGGATGGTTCGGCCTCGAGGGCGGAGTCCCGTTTTGGGAAGTCGTCGGCTGGGGCACGCTGGGCAGCGTCGCGGGCGGCTGCGTGGGGTATCTCATCGGTCGCCAGCTCCGAACGACACGCTGGGTGTCGGGATTCATGCGGGGCCGAGGTCGCTCGCTGGAGCGGCTGATCCGGCGCTACGGCATCTGGGTGGTGGCGATCGCCGCGATCACCCCCCTGCCCTATTCGCTGTCCGCCTGGGCCGCGGGCGCGGTGCACATGCGGTTCTCGACGTTCTTCGCCGTGTCCCTGAGCCGTGTGTTTCGAGTTGCCGGCGCGCTGTACCTGATTCGGCTCGGACTGCTCACCGTCTCGGGCTAGCGCGGTTCGGCGCGGACTTCAGGCGTGAGCTACGACGGCCGGCAGGCCCCAAAACGATCCTAATCGGGCCTCCACGGACAGCTGTGGCGTGTTAGAACCCGCCGCAACCTGGAGAAGATCCATGCCGCGAAGGAATAAGATCACCATCGTCGGAGCTGGCAACGTGGGCGCGACTGCTGCTCACTGGGCCGTTCAAAAAGAGCTGGGCGACGTCGTCCTCGTCGACATCAAAGAGGGCTTCCCGCAAGGGAAAGCGCTCGACCTTGCCGAAAGCTCGCCCGTCATGGGCTTTGACTCCAACCTCGTCGGCACCAACGACTATGGCGCGACCGCAGGGTCCGACGTCGTCGTGATCACCGCCGGTGTCCCGCGCAAGAAGGACCCCGCCACCGGCAAGTTCACCAGCCGCGACGAGTTGGTCGAGACCAACCGCAAGATCGTCAGCTCGGTGACCAAGGCGATCGTCGAGAAGTCGCCCGACGCCATCCTCATCTGCGTGTCGAACCCCCTCGACGCCATGTGCCACGTGATGCTGCACGAGTCGGGTTTCCCGGCAAACCGCGTGATCGGCATGGCCGGCGTCCTGGACACCGCGCGCTACAAGTACTTCATCTCCGAAGCGCTCAGCGTCTCGGTCGAAGACATCCACGGCATGGTCCTCGGCGGCCACGGCGACACCATGGTGCCGCTGCCTTCGCACACCTCGGTCGCCGGGATTCCTCTCGTGGAGCTCATGCCCCAAGAGAAGATCGATTCGATCATTGCGCGCACCCGCAAGGGTGGCGGCGAGATCGTCGGCCTGCTCGGCTACTCCGGCTACTACGCACCGTCCGCATCCGTTGTCGCCATGGTCGAGTCCATCGTCCGCGACAAGAAGCGCGTGTTGCCCACCGCCGCCTTCCTCAAGGGTGAATACGGCTACAGCGACCTCTACATCGGTGTCCCAGCCATCATTGGCAAGGGCGGCGTGGAGAAGGTCATCGAAATGAAGCTCGGTGAAAAAGAGAAGGGGATGCTCGAAGTCTCCGCCAACGCGGTCAAGGACGTCGTCAAGCTGCTCCCCTACTAGGGCGCCGCGCGACGATTCCACACACACAAGGATTCGATACCGATGAAGATTCACGAGTATCAAGCAAAGGCGTTGCTGAAGGCCGAAGGCGTGCCCGTGCCCGCCTCCAAGGTCGCGTTCACGGCCGAAGAAGCCGGCGCAGCAGCTGCTGAGATCATCAAAGAGACCGGCAACGAGGTTGTGGTCGTCAAGTCGCAGATCCACGCAGGTGGACGCGGCAAGGGACGCTTCAAAGAGCACCCCGACCTCGGCGGCGTCAAAGTCGTCAAGGGCGCGGACACGGCCAAGGACATGGCCGGCCAGATGATCGGCAGCACGCTGGTCACCATTCAGACCGGAGAAGAGGGCAAGAAAGTCGGCCGCGTGCTCATCGAGCAGGGCATGGACATCAAGACGGAGCTCTACGTTGCCGTCACCCTCGACCGTGCCACCGGTCGCAACATCATCATGGCGTCCACCGAGGGCGGCATGGAGATCGAGGAAGTCGCCGAGCACAGCCCGGAGAAAATCCTTCGCGAGACCATCGACCCCGCCGTGGGCCTCACGGGATTCCAAACCCGCAAGATCGCGTTCGGTCTGGGCCTCGACGGCAAGCTTGCCCGCGAGATGGGCAAGTTCCTGACCAAGCTGGCCGGCGCCTACGAGCGCCTGGACTCGGCGATGCTCGAGATCAACCCGCTCGTCATCACGGGTGACGGCAAGGTGCTCGCGCTGGACGCCAAGTGTAGCTTCGACGACAACGCCCTGTACCGGCATCCCGCCATCGAAGAGCTGCGTGACCCCGAAGAGGAAGACGCAGCCGAGCTCGAGGCCAACAAGTACGACCTCAGCTACGTCAACCTCGACGGCACCATTGGCTGCATGGTCAACGGCGCCGGTCTTGCCATGTCCACCATGGACATCGTGAAGTTCTTCGGCGCCGAGCCGGCCAACTTCCTCGACGTCGGTGGTGGCGCCACGGCCGAGAAGGTGACCGCGGCGTTCAAGATCATCACCTCGGATCCCAACCTCAAGGGCATCCTGGTCAACATCTTCGGCGGCATCATGAAGTGTGACGTCATCGCTGAAGGTGTCATCACGGCCGTCAAAGAAGTCGGACTCACCGTGCCTCTCGTCGTGCGCCTCGAAGGCACCAACGTCGAGCAAGGCAAAAAGCTGATTCAAGAGAGCGGCCTGGACGTGGTCACCGGCGACTCGCTTCGCGACGCCGCCCAAAAAATCGTGGAGATGACGAAATGAGCGTTCTCGTCGACAACAACACCAAGCTCCTGGTTCAGGGCATCACTGGCAAGACCGGGATGTTCCACGCCGGGCTCTCGCTCGACTACGGCACTTCGGTCGTCGGCGGCGTCACTCCCGGTAAGGGCGGCACCAAGGTGCTGGACGACCGCGTTCCCGTGTTCAACACGGTGTCCGATGCCGTCGAGAAGACCGGCGCCAACGCGACGGTCATCTTCGTGCCTCCTCCGTTCGCGGCCGACGCGATCATGGAAGCGGCGGACGCCGAGATTCCGCTGATCATCTGCATCACCGAGGGCATCCCGGTGAACGACATGGTGAAGGCCAAACGGTACATGCAGGGTCGCACCTCGCGGCTCATCGGGCCCAACTGCCCCGGCATCATCACGCCCAACCAGTGCCGCATCGGCATCATGCCCGGCTACATTCACAAGCCAGGTAAGATCGGCGTCGTGTCGCGTTCGGGCACCCTCACCTATGAGGCCGTGCACCAGCTGACCACCATCGGCCTGGGCCAGACCACGGCCATCGGCATCGGCGGCGACCCCGTCAACGGCACCAACTTCGTCGACTGCCTCAAGCTGTTCAACGAGGACCCCGAGACCGAAGGCATCGTCATGATCGGCGAGATCGGCGGGACCGCCGAGGAAGAAGGCGCGGCGTTCATCAAGGAGAACGTCAAGAAGCCCGTCGCGGGCTTCATCGCTGGCACCACCGCCCCTCCGGGGAAGCGCATGGGTCACGCCGGCGCCATCATCTCCGGCGGCAAGGGCACGGCAGAAGCCAAGCTCGAGGCTCTGCGGGATGCCGGAGTGCACATCGCTGAGACGCCGTCCGACCTGGGCGGCACCATGGCCAAAGCCATGGGTTGAACTTCGGACCGCGAAGACGAAAGGGCTCCCGCTTTGGGGGCCTTTTTCGTTGGTTGGGCCGCGAACCACGAGAGGTCCGCCCCGACCGCCGTCTGTGGCGCTCAGAAGCGGCCGGACACCACGACGCCTCGGCCACCCCACCCCGGCCCGACGCGCACCATGGTCCGTCGTCCGGCCGGCAGGTGTGCGGTGCCCGTGCCCACGAGCGCGCCCCCGGCAGCCATCAGGACCGCCCCCGATTGCGCGACGGCGACGTGTGTCCAGAAGGGCCAGCCCCAACCAGAACCTGAACGAAAGACGGGGTCTTCGGCGACCAACGACAGCACGACGGTGCCAAACCCACCCGCGATGAGCACGGAGCCGGTCACCAACGCTGCGATGGTGGCGGGCCGCCGCCACCGCTTGTGTCCTTCGTGAAGACGCACCTCCGCGAGGTCGTGCGCAGCAATCGCTGCAAGCGTCGCAGGAGCGCCCGAAGCGACGAGCTCGACCTTGCCCGGAACCCCGATGCACAGCACCGCTTCAAACGTAGCCTTGACCCTGGCGTTGCCGGGCGCCTTACAAGGGACCCAACCCTGACGCAGGCCGTACCCAAAGGTGTGAACGCCTCCAAACGCTGCGAACGAGACGGGCAGGAGGCCAAGCATGATGCGCCCCGTACGCCGCTTGGTCTCCAACTCAGCGTCACGAGCCATCTGAGGAGGGGCCTCGGAGGGTTGTGGCACGGCGGACACCAACGCTACGGACAGTAGGATCGCGGCGTTCATCCCGATGACCATTTTGACACATGCCCGCGCCCAGTTCCCGCCGGAGACCGTGACCCGGGTCAAGCGGTTCGTGGGGCCACCCCCCACAGGGGCGCCTCGACAGCGCTGACGTGCATCCAACGCTCGCGCCGCGTGGGCCGTTCTTCATTGAGCGGAATTCGTCCGCTCGCGCGTCGTCGAAAGGACAGCGCGCGCGCTCAACTCAACGTCGTAGCACCAGCATCGTCGAGGTCTGGTTGACGTGCCCGATGAACGCTTCGCCGTAGGTACTGAACCCGATCGCGGGCAGGTCCGTAAAGAGCTCACCGTAGGCGGGGCAATCGCCACGCTCTTTGAGCTCGAGCGTCCGCAGGATGCAGTGGAAGTTCACCAGCCCAACGGTTTCGTTCGCAGTGGCCCGCGATGCCAGCACCTCACGGGTGTCGGCAACGATATCCGTCGACTCCAACAGGGCGAGGTTCATGCCTTCTTTGATCTGACAGAAGAACATCATGGAACCGCCCAGCTGCTGCTGAGGACTGCGCACATAGGGCTCTTCGCCATCCATCAGCCCCATTGGATGCCGCATGAAGAGCGTGGCCGCCGTTTCGACATCCGTGTTCAGAGCCTCCGCGTAGGCTTCCATCGCGGGCTTGCCGTTGAACTCGATCACGGTGCGTTGCGGCTCATCCACCTTCGTGGCCACCAACGTCTTGTCGAGAGTACGGAAGCTCTGCGTCTTGATCACCTCGAAGCCTGCGGGGACTTCGAGAATCGCCAGAACGGCGGCGGCGGCGTGTGCCTGCCCGTCTGCGAACACGTGGGTGCGCTCGAGCAACATGTCGTCGCCGGCCGAGGCCCCGACGACCGCAATGTCGCTGAGGTTACCCAGGCTGTCCAAGACGCGCTCTTCGGCCGTGCTCAAGCCGTCGATCAGAATCACTCCAACGTAGCGAGACACATCGAGGGACGCGACAGCAGTGCCCAGCTTCTCTCCGAGGCGCTCGAGTGCGTTCGGCACATCGTCACGGTTCGCGACATCTTCGATGACTTCGACCGCGACGTTCGGCACCGTCTCGCCGTCGAGCGCCATTGCGACGACCGACCCCTCGAGCATCCGGCCTCCGCCGATCTCTCCGGCGGTCGTGCATCCGAACACTTTCGCGCCATCGAACGCGGCCTGCATTGCTGCGCTCAGGCTCCCCAGGTCGTATCGGGAGGACGCGAAGTACAGCACCGTGGTGGGTGCGAGCTCGCCCATCTGAGCCCTGAGTTCCTTGACGACCGTGGAGACATCGCTCCCGGTCGCGGTCATCGTCATGACGGTCATGTAGTTGCTCCCAGGCGCCAAAAATCGGAGTTCAAAGCCGAACCCCGAGTTCCAGCGCGATCTGTTCGAGTCGTGCCAGGATCGCGGGGTCGTCGTCCGACGTTTCGGACCACCTGCCGATTTCAATCCCTTTGAGGATCAGCTTGGTGCGCGTGGTCTTCATGATGATCTCATTCTCCCCCGCCCGCCTCGCGACGATCTCCTCAATCATTCTCTTGATTTGTCCGGCCAACGCCTCAAGCCCTCAGGATCGCGAGCTGCGAAAGACCGCGCCCCAGTCCGAGCCCCTTCCACATCCCAGGAACCCTAACATACACAATGGCGAAGAAGGTCCGCCTTGCCCGCGAACGCAGGCACTCCGCAGCGCCGCCATCTTCGGAACGCCCAGGCTGTCCAGGGTTTTCCCGACTCGGGGAGAACCCTCGAGGGCGAGTTCGCGGCCGCCCGCGCGAGGTTCAACGCCTCTGAATCGGAGATGACTGAAAACGCGCCTGTCGTTCCGCGAGGCATGACCCGGTTGAGCGAACACTCCGACAGCCGAGCCGTCGTGATCCTGGTTGGACCGCGCCGGATGAGAGATCTTGGAAACTCGCCGCCACGGACGAGTCCATCCCGACGGTCCCTGCAAGCTTCGCTGTCGATGAGCGGCCCGGCACGTCTGACTGCGCCGTGTCACCACGCGAGCCGGGTCCACGCCGACACCGAGGAGTGACGCCCACCCGGGAAGGCTCGTGGGCGGTCCTGCGGTCTTGGGCCTCCGCCCGTCTGCCCAGGCGGCGAGCTACTCGTACCACTCCTCACGCGTGGCGCACTCCGTCGCGGTCACACCTGCGCAGACCCCGGCCTCGGTGTCCGGGACCACGGCGGCCAACCCAGCACAGCCTTGTTCGACGTAGTCGCCGTAGTCGCCCTTGAATCCGTCGGCGCTGTGGTCCGTGAAACGGCTGACCGTACACGTCCCATCAGGGGCGACGTCGACGAAGAGGGCGACGTCGAACGCGGCGTCTGTGCCCGTGACATCAAGCCGCAATTCAGCGGCGGTGCAACGGGTGAACGCGTCCACGATGCAGGCCTCTGCTTCGCTCATCGATTCGCGGCACTCGTTGCCGACGGTGGCATGCCCACAGTCGAGGATATCGCCCGAAACCTCGGTGCGGTGCTCCTCGAGCACGCCCTCGAACGAGACCGCGCTCTCTCCCACGCACGCCCCTGTCAGTACAAGTCCAATAAGCGACATCCGAGACCAAGTCATGCGTGCCAGCCTAGCTGTCGCGTCTGCATCGGCAACACCTCTGTCAGCACACGACTTCCAGACTGGTGATCGCGGGTGGTCGTCCGTAATCGCGGGTCCGGGCCAGCCTCGCCGGCTGAGGATCAACGGCTTCCAGGGAGACCGAGGCGCTGGATCGAACGCCTGGCCTCGGCCAAGGAGGCCTTCAACCGATCGCGGAGCGCGCGAGCGACGATATCGCTTCGGAGCACCTTGGCGAGTGCTGCGGGCGTAAACTCGGACATCTCCACTGGGGTACCACGCTGGCTCATCCTCGGACGCTTCGGCATTCGCGAAGCGTTCAATGATGTCAGCACGTGCTCGTCGTCCGTCGTGCGAGCCCATCGTGGCGGTGGATTTCAAGAAAGTTGCCGCATGAAGTCGTTTCACGCGGCGGCGGTGTCGGCCTTGGCGTAAGTCCTCGCCGTAGCAC